>NZ_FMYL01000029.1 GCF_900096955.1 Acinetobacter boissieri
ACCGGCTGTGGTGAGTTTGCTGACGTTACCTGTACCATCATCTACCGCAACGCCTGCGTTGTTCAGTGTGGTATTGCCTGCTTTAACGCTGTCTAGATCTAAATTACGATTTAAACCGTATTTGATGGTGTTGCCATCTTTGCTGACGGTGAGGTTTTTCTCTCCATCCGCTGTCCCTATCTCTAATGTGTCGCCAGCTTTGATCGCTTTACCATTCGCACCATTGCTGGTGACCGTGAAGCCTTGGTCTAATGCACTGATCGCATCACCCACGTTGTTTTTACTCGAACCATTCACGCTATAGGTCGGTGCAGAGACTGTACCTGTTGTTGGATCATAAGTTGAGCCACCACCTAAAGCTGATGCGGTGCTATTACCAACCGTAGATGATGATTTTGTAAGCTGTCCAACATTCACTGCATCTGTATCTGCAACACCAGCAGCAACATTTGTAACTAATTTATTCGCCGCATCTATCCCTGTTGTAGTCACGCTAGGGCCATCTTGAATAGTGAGGCCTGTTGAATTAAGCGTTGTTTTTCCAGTCACATTATTTGTTTTATTATTTCCAGAAATAATAGTGAGAGCATCTGATTTTAAAGTAGCTATTTCAGCATTATCACCCGATTGCTTGATTGCAGCAAAACCAGTCGCAGTATTTGCAGTTCCTTGTACGATGTTGTTACTAGCCTGACTCGTATCTTGCAACTCAATACCTTTTGTCTGGTATTTGGCCGTAAGATTACTAGTCGTATTTGTTAGAGTTGAACCATCAGAGGTAATGCTATTATTTGTATTTGTATTTGTATTTGTATTTGCTATTGTGACTTTATCAGTACCAACTGTTGTCGTATTACTCAAACCATCCGTTATAGTACTACTACTACTTGTTAATGTATTCGAGCCATTTCCACTTGCTATCGTATTACCAGTACTTGTCAAGGTATTAGAATCACCGCTGCTTGTAGCAACAACTCCATTCTTATTAAGAACCGTAGTGGTTGCTCCAGTGCTACTATTATCAGTTGAAGTCACACTGTCTGCGGCAAGATCTTTTGCTGTTTCTACTTTATAATTTGTACTACCATCGCTATTTGTGGTCGGTGTAACAACAGTATTTAGACCACTACTTACTGTAGTTTTCGCTTTTGTTGCCTGATCTTTTAGGCTACTTACTGCACCATCAACTGTACT
>NZ_FMYL01000026.1 GCF_900096955.1 Acinetobacter boissieri
ACAACAGGTTTGTGCTGTTTCGGGTGGTACTCTGGAATAATGGCCACATGGCGACGCTGTAGAATCAGATGATTGGCTTGACGTTCATCCTGCTTGAGATGTGCAAGCGTGCTCGGTTGCCAATCACTTTGGTGGACGAGTGCTTGTATCTGTTGGTTAAGGTCTTTAGGTAGGTTATTTTGGTTATAAAATATTTTACCTGTAATAATAAACTCGTGGTCTTTTTCTGTATCTTGGGTAGTGTCTTTTGATCGGTCAAAGGCATGTAAAACCTTATCAATCACCCCTTGAGATTGCAATTTAAACCAGTATCCGACCTGCGCATCACGCACTGTACTTGTGGCAGTGAATTGCTTGGCATGTAGTGCATAAGATTGACTAAGCTGTTGGTTGAAGCGTTCCACTTGATGGTGGCTTGCGGCTGTTGCATCGTCGGTATTTTCAAAATCTGTCACCCATGCCGGGCTAAAGTGCCATGCTTGCTCTAAACCCAAACTGCTGTGATTGTGTTGTTCGCTCTGTTGATGTGTGCTTATGATACTGCCTGCACCTTCTTCAACTTCAAGACGGTCTGCATGCCAGCGTTGCACGTGTACTGCTGTGGGTTGAAGTTGGCGTTGTGCAATTAAACTGCTGATCGTGTCATAAGGCTGAACAGCACTACTGCGATGGTGTGCAATACTTTGACGGGTTAAACGGCTGTACTGGGCATTATCATCAATTAGCTTGAATGTTTGCGCCTGAATAGGGCTATGCACTGAGGTAACCATCGGCTCAGGTTCATCAATAAGCCAGTTAATGCCTTCACTGCGCAGTAAGCGGGTGATAAAGTGATGGTCACTTTCATTCGATTGCATGGTGAATGGGCGAATGTCATATGTTTTACTTAACCCTGTTCGATCGAGGGTAAGACTTGAAGCAAATAGACTGCTTTTGTTTTGCCATTCTTGAAATAGGGTCTGCACAATATCGATCACCGATTTATTCATAAATACACGTGAGTTACGACGGTGATGCCATAGTGCGGTGGCATCTTCAACTTGAAGGCGGTATAGGGTCAGTGAGCCATCGCTTGATCCAACATCTGCTTGAGTGACAATGCCTGTGATTCGACTGAGTTTGGATTGATCTGTAACCACATCCACAGCCACCTGACTGCCAATAAATTGTTTGAGGGCGATGTTGGGGACATTCGATAAACAGATTAACTGAAGCTTGATGCCCTGATTGAGGTGGTGCGTACCATCGACACGTTGTAAAAAGACTTGGCTATTGAGTATTTTATGGCTAAATTGTATGTGTATAGCACGATTTTTCGCCCCAATACCGAGTTTTTCGAGCAGGGTGTCTATAGTGTGATACATAATGCACTTTGTGTATTTAAGTTGAT
>NZ_FMYL01000024.1 GCF_900096955.1 Acinetobacter boissieri
ATCTACTGCCGAGATTGCACCACCTACATTGTTATAACTACTACCACCAACACTGTAGCTAGGCTGTGACACTGTGCCATCTGCTTGTACCGCAGATCCACCACCAAGCGCAGCTGCTGTTGCAGCACTTACGTTATACACTTGCGCACCATTCACCGCATCAGTAGAACTCGATGAAACTTTACCACTCGCAACACCACTCACTGTACGACTCGTACCCGAACTATTGGCAACATTCACTTGCGTACCCGCAGAATCTTTACCAATGTTAATCGCAGCATCGTTACTCGCTTGTTGAACAATACCAGTTTTACCACTACCAATACTACTCACCGTGTTTTGTAAGCTACTAATGTTGTTGGTATTTGCAGTCACTTGGCTTTGTACATTAGCCAATTGTCCACCATTCACCGCATCTTTAGAACCTGATGCAATCACACCATCTGCAACATTTGTAATGGTGGTACCATTACTACCACCAAGTGTGATTTTGTCTTTATTGACACTACCATCTGCTTTTGTGTCGTATTGAACAGCACTGTTTGACAATTGGCTCACACTGCTAGTTACACCACTCACCGCAGAGTCAAGTTGTCCTTTATTCACGGCATCTGATGAATTCACACCATTTGCAACATTGGTAATGGTTTGACCGCCCGCATTAATGCCTGAAGCTGCCACACTTGGCCCTGTCGCGTTCCCTGAACTGTCTTTGAAGCTCAGGCCATTTGTACCAATAGACGTACTCGAGCCATTCTTAGCAGTATATGTAGCATTATCCGCACCATACTGTGCACTGTTGCCAGTGTTCGCATTGCTCACTGTTAGACCATTTGCTGCAAGTTGACTACTGTTACCCGCATTGTCTTTAGTGGATACACCGTTGGTATCGAGTGCAGTATTACCCGCCGTTACCGAGGTCACATTCACGTCTTTACCACTGGTATTTGCATTTTTAACAGCAGCATCTAGAGCACTCAATGCACCTGCCAATGTCGTTGATGTTGTACCACCCACCGTATAAGTCGGGTTACTGATCGAACCATCGCTATTGACTGTCGCACCACCACCTAATGCTGTAGCAATAGACGCTGTACTTGTGTCTACTTTATTGTCTACAGATTTAAGTTGTGCAACGTTTACTGCATCGCTGTTGGCTGTGCCTGCTGCAACACCTGTCACTTGACGATATACATTGTTCGTTGCATCACCCACTGCAACAGCACCTGTCGTTGAAGCAGTCGCAGCAATCGCACTTGCATCTGTTGTTGATGCTTTAGCAGGTGCAAACCCTGCAACACCACCGGCTGTACGTGCAGCTGAACCAGTGCCTAATACTACTGATCCTGCTGTGGTTTGTGTCACATTGTTTCCTACAACAAATGTATTGTCTGTTGATACGGTATTGTTATTACCAAGGACGTAGCTTTCATTACCAGTAATTGTGCTTGGGTCACCAAAGGCACCCGAGTGGTTACCTGATACTGTATTTCCTGTACCAATACTAATCGATTGTGTACCTGATGCTGTGGCACCATCACCAATCGCTACCGATGAGGTACCTGAAACGCTTGAGTTATTACCAATCAC
>NZ_FMYL01000010.1 GCF_900096955.1 Acinetobacter boissieri
CTCAGCAAACTCGCCGCTATATTAATACAAATCGCTAAAATCAATGTGTTATATGCAAATGCCAATAACAAATGTAGTGTATTCAAACGCCTCATCTTATAAAAAAGCATCAAAGATAATATTTAAAGGATTTTCCCTATTCCTATATAAAACTATAAATCATTATCTAAAATTTCTAGCAGTCAAGAAGTGCTATTGGAAGTTATTTAACTGTAATAAATAGACTACTGTCAGTACAGGGTTACCAAACAAATAACTCTAGATTGGAAATGGTTGAGAAATGAGCCAAAGGATTCAAAAAGATTGTATATAGAGTTTGGTTATACTCGTCCAAGCTCTTATGTAGATATTCATTAAGTAAAAATGATGTAAACCTAAGTACAAGTAAAGGAAGAAGTATTCAATCATATTTCTAGAATATACGATCTTTAAGGCTTGTGTATGATCTTTGTAATAAAAGAAGCCGATCATTTAAATTATATGTGTTCCGAGCTAATGTATTTTTGGAGTTTTGAGCTATATAAATATTAAAGATATTTCTTAAAATTGTATTTTTTATACAAACCATGTGTTATAAAAAACATTAACGGCACAGATTTTGCTAGTTAAAGGGATTTGTTATTATGAAGTTGTCTTTAGGTTTAAGAGTGAGTAACTCTTTATCACTCACACCTCAGTTGCAACAAGCAATTAGATTGTTGCAACTTTCTAATCTAGAGCTCGAACAAGAGGTTCAACTTCAGCTAGAAAGTAATCCGTTATTAGAGAGAATAGAACTAGAGTCTTCAGATCAGCAAGTTGAAGTACATGAGCAATCTAATCAAGAGCTTTCAGATGCAATCAATAGTGATTTTATTCCAGATGAGCTTCCTGTTGATACGCAATGGGATGATATTTATACTCATCAGCCAACGACACTGGGTGCCGCGGACTTTGAGGAGAGAGAGGATAATAGGGTAACGCATACATCATTAAAACAGCATGTGGAAAATCAGGTTAATTTATTAAACTTTTCAAAAATTGATCGTTTGATTGCATTTTGTATTATTGATGCTTTAGATGATAAGGGTTTTTTAACTGAAACACTTGATGAAATTGCTGAAGCAGTTAATAAGTTATTGCTTCAAGCCGATCTTGAATACGAGTGTGTTGAAGAACATGAAGTATTAGTTGTCTTAAAATATATTCAACAATTGGATCCTATTGGTATAGGATCTCGTGGATTGATTGAACATTTAATGATTCAACTAGAAAATATGAGTTACTCAACAATATTGGAATTAAATGCTAGAAAGGTTCTAAATCATTATCAGTTCTTAGTTCATAATGACTTAAATAAATTATTGAAAGCAACGGCTTTAAAGGCTGATGAATTAAAGCAAACATTGGTTTTTATTAAAACGTTAAAGCCATATCCTGGTATTGATTTTGAAGAAAGTGAAACGGAATATCAAATCCCTGATGTTGTTATTTTAAGAGAAGATGGCGTATGGCGAGTTAAACTTAACCCAGACATTTTACCAAAGCTTAGAATAAATTCTTTTTATTCAGGTATGATTAAACGCGCAGATCAAAGTGATGACAATCAATATATAAAAAATCAAATGTTAGAAGCAAAAAATTTTATAAAGAGTATAGATGAACGTCATAAAACACTATTAAAAGTTGCAACATGCATTGCAAAGCATCAAAAAAGCTTTTTAGAGCAAGGTGCTGAAGCTATGAAGCCACTGGTTTTGAGAGATGTTGCTGATGAAGTTGAACTACATGAATCAACAGTTTCACGTGTTACTACAAATAAATATGTATTAACACCTAAAGGGCTCTTTGAGTTGAAGTACTTTTTTTCAAGCCATGTAGGTACATCTGAAGGGGGAGAGTGTTCTTCAACAGCGATAAGAGCAATGATTAAAAAAATTATTGCTGCTGAAAACCCATGTAAACCACTGTCTGATAATACAATTGCAAATTTGCTCAAAGAAGAGGGAATAGATGTTGCAAGACGTACAGTTGCTAAATATAGAGAGTCTTTGCGTATTTCTTCTTCTTCTGAGCGTAAAGTAATTATTTAATCAGATGCTATTTTGCTATAAATTCCTTTATATATTTTTTGTGTCAAATTATAGATGAGTTAATGAATTACTAGGCGTGTTTATAGTAAAATAGCCGACTTTTAGTCTTAGGTCGACCATGAGGTCTTTATTATGAATAGCGAGCAACTGACAGAAATTTTAAAGACAGCATTTCCTCAAGCTGAGGTTGTGGTGGCAGGCCAAGCTGGAAAGTTTGAATTACGTATAGTTGATGATATTTTTATAGAAAAACGTCCTGTTGCACGTCAGCAAATGGTATATGCACCATTAAATACGTATATTGCTGATGGTTCTGTGCATGCAGTAACAATCAGAGCAATGACAAAAGAAGAATGGCGTAAAGCAAGCGTATTTGGAGTGTAAGTATCAAATGGATAAATTTATTATTCAAGGTGGTAATGTTTTAAAAGGTGAAGTTCGTATATCTGGTGCTAAAAATGCAGCATTGCCATTACTTGCAGCAACGATTCTTGCTGAAACACCAATTACTATTACAAATGTACCAAATTTAAAAGATGTAAATACCTTAGTAAAATTGATTGAAGGTTTAGGGATTACAATTAGTTATGACCGTAACGATGTTGTAAAAGCAGATACATCAACTTTAACTAACCAATTTGCACCCTATGAGCTTGTAAAAACCATGCGTGCATCTATTTTAGTGTTAGGCCCATTACTTGCCCGTTATGGTGAGGCAAAAGTGTCTCTACCTGGCGGATGTGCAATCGGTTCTCGTCCTGTAGATCAACACTTAAAAGCATTAGAAGCACTTGGCGCACATATTGAAGTTGAAGCAGGCTATGTACATGCTAAAGTTGATGGTCGCTTAAAAGGTGGCGAAGTTATTTTTGATATGGTCACTGTTGGCGGTACAGAAAATATTCTCATGGCCGCTGTGCTTGCTGATGGTATTACAACAATTCGTAATGCAGCAAGAGAACCTGAAATTACTGACCTGGCAAACATGTTGGTAGAAATGGGTGCACAAATATCTGGAATAGATACAGATACTTTGGTAGTGACAGGTGTAGAAAAACTACATGGTTGTGAATATGCTGTTGTTGCTGACCGTATTGAAACAGGTTCTTACTTAGCGGCTGCTGCAATTACAGGGGGTTGTGTAAAAACAACGCATACTGATCCAGCACTGCTAGAGTCTGTACTCGAAAAATTTGAGGAAATGGGTGCAGAAGTAACACGTGGCGATGATTGGATTGAGCTAGACATGCAGGGTAAACGCCCAAAAGCTGTAAGTTTTCGGACTTTACCACATCCAGAATTTCCAACCGATATGCAAGCCCAAGTGATGGCAGTGAATACGATCGCACGTGGTTTTTCTACGATTTCAGAAACAATTTTTGAAAATCGTTTTATGCATGTCCCAGAGTTGTCACGCATGGGTGCGAATATTGAAGTTGAAGGAAATGATGCAACTGTGACGGGTGTGGATAAGTTATCTGCAGCACCTGTAATGGCAACAGATTTAAGAGCATCTTTTTCTTTAGTTTTAGCAGCTTTAGCTGCTGAAGGTGAAACATTAGTTGATCGTATTTACCATATTGACCGTGGTTACGAGAAAATTGAAGAAAAACTACAAGGCCTTGGTGCACAAATTAAGCGAGTAAGTGAGTAAATCATGAGTGACTTTCAAAACGATGATCCAAATTTTGAGGTAATGGGGAATTTTGATCATGGTTTGACTTTGGCATTAAGTAAAGGGCGTATTTTAAAAGAAACATTACCTTTACTTGAGCAGGCAGGCATTAATCTGTTAGAAGATCCAGATAAGTCACGTAAGCTGATTTTTCCAACAACACATAAATTGGTCAGAATATTAATTTTACGTGCCTCTGATGTACCAACGTATGTTGAAAATGGTGCGGCAGATTTAGGTGTTGCAGGTAAAGATGTGCTGATGGAGCATGGTGCTCAAAATGTGTATGAACCGCTTGATTTAAAAATTGCCAATTGTCGTTTAATGACTGCTGCAAAAGTAGGTATGCAAAGACCTCAAGGGCGTTTAAAGATCGCAACTAAATATGTGAATCTCACGCGCCAATATTATGCCAGCCTTGGTGAACAGGTCGATGTGATTAAACTGTATGGTTCAATGGAGCTTGCACCACTGGTTGGATTGGGCGATTATATTGTGGATGTGGTTGATACTGGTAATACATTACGAGCCAATGGTTTAGAGCCATTAGAAGAAATTTGTACGGTATCTTCTCGTTTGATTATTAATAAAGCGAGTTTTAAGCGCAAGCAAGCGTTACTTAATCCGATTATGACGCAGCTTGAGCAGGCAGTCGCCGCTCGCCAAGCTTAATATGTGTAAAATCAATGTTGATGAGATGTTTTTTTCATTAACATTTTAGTATTGTATGACCATCAATGCCCACAAGTAGACAAAAAAGGGTTAAACTTAAGCCTCAATATTGTCAAAACTTGTGGGTAAATTGATGCGACGTTTATCGACTCAAGACCAGAATTTCAAACAGGTCTTTGCTGATCTATTGGCTTTTGCTACAGTCAATGATCCTGAGCTTCTCTCAACGGTAGATCAAATCATTTCAGATGTGCGCCAATATGGCGATGCACATGTATTAAAATTAACACAACAATTTGATCGACATCCTGCGCATCAATTTTCTGAATTAGAGTTATCTCAAGCTGAGTTAAAAGCAGCATTTGAGGGTTTAAATACAGAAGTTCGTCAAGCGTTAGAGCTCGCGGCGAAGCGTATTCGTTCATTTCATGAAGCACAAAAGCAAACTGGATGGACCTATGTGGATGATTTAGGTAACACCCTAGGTCAAAAAGTCACACCGCTTGACCGTGTGGGCATTTATGTTCCCGGTGGTTTAGCATCTTATCCTTCTTCTGTACTGATGAATGCTTTACCTGCACATGTGGCAGGTGTAACTGAAATTATTATGGTGGTCCCTGCACCAAATGGCGAATTAAACCCATTGGTATTGGCTGCTGCATATTTGGCTGGTGTACATCGTGTGTTTACGATTGGTGGCGCACAAGCGGTGGCAGCACTTGCATATGGTACAGAAACTGTGCCATCTGTAGATAAAATTACAGGGCCGGGTAATCGCTTTGTTGCAGCTGCTAAAAGAGCTGTTTTTGGTCAATGCGGTATAGATATGATTGCAGGCCCATCAGAAATTTTGGTGTATGCTGAGGGTGATAATGACCCGAAATGGATTGCCATGGATTTATTATCTCAAGCAGAGCATGACACAGTTGCACAAGCGATTTTTATTACGCCTGACGAAGATTTTTTAAATGCAGTTGCTGAGGCGATTGAAGCGCACTTAACAGTATTACCAAAAGCTGAAATTGCAAAAACATCAATTCAAAATCGTGGTGCATTGGTATTGGTGAAAGACCGTACAGAAGCGATTGATTTGATCAATCAGGTTGCCCCTGAACATCTTCAATTATGTGTGGATGATGCACAGGCCATGAGTGAACAAATTCGCCATGCCGGTGCAATTTTCATGGGGCGTTATACCCCAGAAGCGATTGGTGATTATTGTGCAGGGCCAAACCATGTTTTACCAACATCAGGCACAGCACGTTTTTCTTCACCACTAGGTGTATATGATTTTCAAAAGCGCTCTAGCTTGATTATGTGTTCTCAAGAGGGTGTGAAACCTTTGGCACAGGCTGCAGATATTTTGGCTTTAGAAGAAAATTTAGAGGCACATGCCCGTTCAGCTCGTTATCGTTATCAGGTCTAGTTTATTGAATATAAAAGGGCCATGATGGCCCTTTTGAGGTGAAAGATGGCTGTTTCAACACAACAAATGCGTTTTTGGAGCCCTGAAGTACGTGAGTTAGAACCTTACATACCGGGTGAGCAACCAAAAGTAACGAACCTTTTAAAATTAAATACCAATGAAAATCCGTATCCACCATCGCCTAAAGTTGCTGAAGCAGTTGCAAC
This sequence comes from Acinetobacter boissieri, assembly GCF_900096955.1. Lineage (GTDB taxonomy): Bacteria > Pseudomonadota > Gammaproteobacteria > Pseudomonadales > Moraxellaceae > Acinetobacter > Acinetobacter boissieri. Next base: position 6,052 of record NZ_FMYL01000010.1, read on the forward strand.
TGTTTTAGAGCAACAGGCAGACGTATTGCGCCTGTATCCTGATCCAGATGCAACGGTGTTAAAACAGGCAATTGCAACACAACAAGGTGTTGATTTGAGCCAAGTGTTTGTTGGAAATGGCTCTGATGAAGTGCTTGCGCATATTTTTAAAGCATTTTTTATTCAAAATGAGCCAATTTTATCGCCAGACATTAGTTATAGTTTTTACCCTGTATATAGCCAATTCTTTACGGTAAAAACCAAAAAAATTGCACTCAATGCCAACTTTGAAGTCAATGTAAAAGATTATAATCAGCCCAATGGTGGCATTATTATCGCCAATCCAAATGCACCGACCAGCATTGCACTTGATCTTTCAGACATTGAATATTTACTGCAACATAATCCTGACCGTGTGGTGGTGATCGATGAAGCTTATGTAGATTTTGGTGCAACATCTGCTGTGAAGCTAGTGGCTCGTTATGACAATTTAGTAGTATGTCAAACGACCTCTAAATCACGCTCATTAGCGGGTTTACGTGTTGGGTTTGCTATTGCACAGCCTCATTTAATTGCGGCGTTAGAAGCGGTTAAAAATAGTTTCAACTCGTATCCGATTGATCGCTTTGCGATTGCTGCAGCAACAGCATCTTTTAAAGATCAGGCTTATTTTGAGGCACACTGTCAAAAGGTGATGGATTGTCGTGAATCTTTGATTCATCAGCTAGAAGGTTTAGGCTTTACTGTATTGCCATCGAAAGCAAACTTTATTTTTGTGACGCATACATCGAATGATGCAAAACAATTGGCTATAAAACTGCGTGAACAAGGGATTATTGTTCGGCATTTTAACCAAGACCGTATAAATCAATTTTTGCGAATTACTGTAGGCACAGATGCACAAAATATGCGTTTAGTGGGTGCTTTAAAAGACTTGGTCATATAAATAAAAAAAGAGTGCATTTGATGCCAAAGTACAGCATTTGTTTAAACATGATTGTGAAAAATGAAGCAAATATTATTGTAGATACGCTTAATAATATTCGCAGTTACATTAACATTGATTATGTTGTGATTTGTGATACTGGATCTACAGATGCCACAATAGCGGTGATTGAGCATTATTTAACACAGCATCAGTTAGCTGGTGAGGTGCATAGCCATACATGGGTTGATTTTGCTCATAACCGTAATCTTGCTTTGGCACAATGTGAGGGTAAGGCAGATTACATTTTAGTCTTTGATGCCGATGACCGTTTTCATGGGCAGTTTAAATTACCTGATATGCTCAGTGAAGACGTGTATAAATTTCAGTTTAAAAGTGATGCAAGAGAGTTCTTTTATACCCGTCAGTTATTGTTTAAAAATAATGACTGTTTGCACTGGGTGGGCGTATTGCATGAATCTCTAGTTGAAAAAGAAACAGTGACACGTTGTCTTTTATCGGGTGATTATTATGTGCAAACTGGACATTTTGGTGCACGAAGTCAAGATCCAAATAAATATTTAAAAGATGCATTGTTATTGCAGCAGGCCTATGAAACCGAGCAAGATGCAATGTTAAAAGCACGGTATGCATACTATTGCGCGACATCGTATTATAGTTATGGTGATACAGAACAGGCCAAAGTTTGGTTTAATCTGCGTATAAACATGGGTAGTACGCTAGAAAATAAAATGGAAACTTATTTGGCATGTCGGCACTTGGGTACGCTGTATCAACAAGATAAGCAATTTGAGCTTGCAACATTTATTTGGCTAAAAGGAGCCAGTATTTGTCCGAAATATTTAGAATACTTATATGAAGTGAGTCTGTTATATAAGTCTCTAGGCGATATTCAAATTGCTTATGATATGGCCATGCTTGCAAAGTACAGACAGTATCATGAAGGTGGTACCGCCTTGGAGCCGAATATTATAAATTACGGTTTAGATTACCAAATGTTAACGCTGGCATTGCCATTAGGCAGACAAAACGAAGCGTATGTAGCATGGAAAAGGTTACTTGAACAACCATTCTTTTCAGAACAACTTAATAGTGAACTTTTAGCGTATCAGTCGGATTTTACAGAATTAATGCTGCAGGAAGATCCATCTATACAACAGCAGATAGAGCAATCTATGCAACAGTTACATGCCACGACACCGTCAAGGCACTGAATAATAGCGATTTAGTAGGGTTTGCATTGCTGAAATTTTATCCAAGCATTCTTGGTATTCTGCTTCTTGCTCAGATGCAATCGTGATACCGCCACCTGCCCATAATGATAATTCGTGTTGATATTTTTGAATAGATCGAATGAGAATATTCCAACAACCTGTACCATCTAAGTTGAAGTAGCCTAAAGAGCCACAATATGCGCCTCTGGCGTGTTGTTCTAATTCGGCAATAATTTGCATGGCGCGAATTTTTGGCGCACCTGTAATTGAACCACCAGGCAGTGCATTGAATAGCATTTGTAGTGGATGAGTGTGTTTTTTTAGAGTGGCTTGTATTTCACTGACCATATGATGGACTTGCTGAAAGCTTTCTATTTCAAACAGTTGATTGGTTTTTACCGATCCTGTTTCTGCATATATGCTCAGATCATTACGCAAAAGATCAACAATCATGACATTTTCTGCTTGGTCTTTTTCTGAATGTTTGAGTGTACTTTTAGACTGCTCATCTTTTTTAGAATCATTTAAATAACGTGGCATTGTACCTTTGATTGGACGAGTTTTAATCACACGTTCAGCTTCAAACTCAATGAATAGTTCAGGTGAGCAACTTAAAAGCTCAAAGTCTTTGAGCTTTAAATAGCCTGCATATGGTGCATTGGTTAGAGACCAAAATTCTTTGGCAACACTGAGTAATTCACCTTGTGTATGGGCAGTGAAAGCTTGCGTGAGGTTAATCTGATAACAATCACCTGCACGAATGTAGTCAATGATCTGTTGAAAGGCTTGGTTATATTGTGACTTTTGCCATTGTGCTTGGCAAAGCGTATTGAGTTTAAATGGTTGAAGTGAAGTTTTAACAGCAAGAAGCGTACTGATTTTTTGAAAGATTTGTTCCGCATTGGGTTCATGGCTGTAAAAAAACCACTGCTGTTGTTCGTATTTTAAATACGATAAATAGAGTCCTAAATATAACTCAGGCTGTGGATGAGATGGGCTTTTGATCTGTTGTTGTGCAGCATAGTCATAGCCAACGAAACCCATCCAACCACCATGAAAGCCGTTGAGAGGGATTGATGTTGTGTTTGGTTGAGCTTGAGTATGTTCAAGCAAATGTTTTTGGTTGCTTGGTTCTTGGCTGTAGTTCCATTCATCTTGACGAATGTAAAAGTGCATTTGCCCATGTTGTACTTGCCAATACTGTTTGGGTAAAACACCAATGACAGGTTTACCATGGTCTTTTAAATAGATAAGACCATGGAGAGTAGAAAGTTGTGCCAAAAGGTCTGCTGTCGCATGGCATGAGGTAATCGCTTTTTTATACAAGGGCATCATAAAAAATAAAACTTATACAGTGAATGAAATGAACTTACTCATCTGCAGTTCGATGTAGTGTTTCTAAATGCAAAGGGTAGTGTTGTTGCTCGTGGTCTGAGAAATAGTGGGTGAGGGTTCTACGTACACTTTGAAAGGCTAGTTCATCCCATGGGATTTCATGTTTGTGAAATAAACGGCTTTCTAGCGTTTCTGTACCTGCACCAAATACACCATTTTTGAGCTGTGCTTTGAAAATGGCATAGATTTGCCCAATATGAGGAATGTCATATAAGCAATATAATTGATCAGTCTGAATGTGTGCTTCGGCTTCTTCTAATGTTTCGCGCTCAGCCCCTTGTTGCATGGTTTCGTTGAGCTCCATATAACCTGCAGGCAATGTCCAGTAACCATGACGTGGTTCAATGGCCCGCCGGCACAGTAAAATTTGCTCGTCCCAAATGACTAAAGCACCACAAATCACTTTGGGGTTTTCGTAGTGAATGGTGCCACAGGCCGAGCATACTTGGCGAAGTTTATCATCACCATGTGGAATTTGTGCAGTGGTGGGTTTTCCGCAATGTATACAACAGTTCATACGTCACTTCTATTGGCCTGTTATGTTTAAGCATAACTTAAAAAAAAACGTTTGGCATCACTTTGATCTAAAAACAATATACTGCTGTATTCATTATGAGTCACAGCAGTTCACGGATGATTTTTTTTAAAACTATCGCGAAGTTGTGACGACTCACGTATGATAGCGTCAATTTGGTATTTATTTTTTGATGAAGGGCATGCATGAAACTGTTAGCACTTGAAACAGCCAATGAGCAATGTTCTGTGGCGATCACACATGACACAAACTTAGTGTTTAACATGGTGAATCATCAGGCCAAAATGCAAACTCAAACCTTATTGCCAATGATTGAGCAAGGACTGCAGCATTGCAAAATACAATCTCATGATTTAGATGTGATTGCCTTTAGTCGTGGCCCCGGTTCATTTAGTGGTGTACGTATTAATGCAGCAGTCACACAAGCACTGGCATGGGCACATGATTTACCGGTTGTACCTGTGTCGACCTTACAAGCATTGGCGCAAGCAGCCTATCGTTTACATGGCTTAACCGAAGTAACTACAGTGCTAGATGCAAAAATGAAAGAAGTATATTTAGCGCATTTTGTGTTAGATCACGATAAAATTATGCAACCATTTGGAGAAGAGCAGTTACTTAACTATGTAGATGCTCAAACACAGATGAAATTTACTTTGGTCGGGTCAGGCGGACCACTGTTAAAACCATTTTCAACATTTGGTGGTATTGCTGCAACAGCGGAAGATATTGCTTACTTAGGGCATTATTATGCTGCCAAAAAAGTTTGGGTCGATGCTGAACATGCATTGCCTGTATATTTAAGAGATAACGCTTGGAAAAAAATTGCTGAACAAGGCAAAGCATAACAATTAGGACACCGTATGGATATTATTTTACTTCTAAAAGCTGCCGTTATGGGGTTGGTTGAAGGTATTACAGAGTTTTTACCGATTTCAAGTACAGGCCATTTAATTTTAACAGGGCAGTTACTTGACTTTTGGACGCCAGAAAAACGAGATATGTTTTCAGTAGCAGTACAAATTGGTGCAATTGCTGCAGTCATTTATGAGTACTGGGGTAAGCTGTGGGGATCACTGATTGGTGCAATTACAGGAAATGCGCAAGGTAGACGCTTGAGTATTAACCTGATTGTTGCCACTGTTCCTATTATGCTGATTGGACTCACATTTGGTGAAACTCTAAAAGCTTACTTATTTAATGTCGTGACTGTTGCAATTGCTTTAATTGTCGGTGGGTTTATTATTATTTGGGCTGAGCGCCGTCAGCATCAAGTGGTGAGTCATGAAGTAGATGACTTTAGTTTGAAGCAAGCCATGTTGATTGGTTTAATCCAATGTTTTGCACTTATTCCCGGAACCTCTCGTTCAGGTTCAACCATTATTGGTTCTTTATTTTTAGGTATTTCTAGAAAAGCTGCTGCAGAATTTTCTTTCTTTTTAGGCATTCCTGTATTAATGGGAGCGGGCCTATTAGATATGTATAAAATGCGCCATGACTTACATACCAATGATTTAGAAGTATTGGCTGTGGGTATTATCGTTGCTTTTATTTCAGCTTTAATTGTTATTCGTGCATTGATTCGCTATGTGTCTAAACACAACTTTATGGTTTTTGCATACTACCGTATTGTTTTTGGCTTATTTATTTTACTCACATGGTGGACAGGTTGGGTGCATTGGTAATGCGTTTGACCTGCTGGTATACGCAACAATGTGTAGATCAATTAAATGATTTAAGAGTACGGTTATTTACGCGTGGCGTAGAAATCGATCCTCAAGAGGTTGCACTCATCAATGCAAAATTTCTACGTTTAAATCCAGAGCTTGCTTTGGTATTAGATATCGATGGCTTAAGTTTGAGTGCCAATGGCATGAAAATGCAGCCTGATTGGAATGCTGAAATTGGACGTTTAAAACGAGCAACATTAAAAACTGAAATGTTAGCCAGAGCAACACAAGCCAATGATCAGCCTCGACTCATTGATGCGACAGCAGGTTTAGGGCATGACAGTTTGCTGATGGCTAAGTTTGGCGCCAAAGTCACGTTGATAGAGCGCCATCCAATTTTATTTACCTTGCTTGAAGCAAGTTATGAAAGGGCACAAATAGATCCTTTTCTTGCTTCAGTTGTTGCAAATATTACATTGGTATTTGCAGATGCAGAAGACTATTTAGAACAGCAATATGCCAAGCAACAAAAAATTGATGTGGTGTATCTAGATCCGATGTTTCCACAGCGTGACCAAAATCAGCAAAGACCTAAAAAACAAGCACAAGTTAAAAAACAAATGCAAATATTGCATTTACTCTTGCCTGAAGACGGTGAAATGGACTTGGGTGATGCATTATTGTTACAAGCACAAAAGATTGCTAAAAGAGTCATTGTAAAACGTCCTCGTCATGCGGTATTTTTAAATAATGATACCCCTCAGCATCAATGGTTGGGGGATGCATGCCGTTTTGATGGCTATTTTTGCATGAATTCGACAGAGTAAGAATAAATTTGGTGTGACGTAATCTTTGCAACAGCACCTAGAAATATGTTGCTTCAGTTTAGAGCGATCATACACTACCTAAATAAACCATGTGGTTGCGGACTCGCAAAAAATGATTGATCTAAAGCCTTCCATTAACTTCTGGCATGACTTAAAAAGTAACCAAACAGCAGGGCTCTGGTTGTTTTTGGGGTCACGTAAGTCATTGCAAGTGGTACATCCTTCTATTTTCCAATTTCTATTTTGGGGTGTTGTTGCAGGTGGTGTAAACACACTGTATAGCTGGATGGTGGCAGGTCAGATTGGCTCACTCAATCCACAAGGCTTGATTAGCTACGCACTGTGGCCTTTTATTGCATTAATTGTTGGTATTTTTTTATCGCAACGTATGAATAATCAGCGACTCATGCTTGTGCCTGCACTGTTGTGGTTGGTTCTAGATAGTAATATTTTATTAATACAATGTCTTTTACAGTATTTGGGTGACAACAATATACTTAATTTTTTACCAGACAGCATATATAACTTTTTGCCTAACTTTTTTATGATTTTATTTGTTTGGCAAAGTATAGCGGTAATTTGGGTCTTTTCTCGTGAGTTAAAATGGCCATGGTGGGAAAGATGTCTCATTATGTTTGCTACAGTGTGTACTTTGGTTGTGTGGCAAATGTCTGTGAAAGAGCAACCGATTTGGAAGGTTGAAGATGTTGCTCCGAGCATTTCAGAAGATGTGTTATATGCACAAGGAAACTTACTGAAAAAATCACTCGATCAAATACAGTTGGGTGACTTTGCACAAACTCATTGGTACTTTTTGGGGGTTGCAGGTGACAGTTATGACTCAGTATTTAGCTCAGAAGTTCAACGGATAAAAGCACAGTTTGACACACGCTTTGGTACGCTTGGACGTTCGGTTCAATTGGTAAATGACCCAGATACGGGTACGACACTGCCGATTGCATCGCAAACCAGTATACAGCTTGCACTCAACCGTATTGGTCAGCAAATGAATCGAGATACCGATGTATTGTTTTTATATATGACATCACATGGTTTAGCTAATCAGTTTGAGCTTGAAAATGCTCCGATTGATTTAAAACAAGTAGACCCACGTTGGCTACGTGGCGCTCTAGATCAAGCAGGTATTAAATGGCGGGTGATAGTGATTTCGTCATGCTATTCGGGCAGTTTTATCCCTGCATTACAGTCAGATAATACTTTAGTTATTACTGCATCTGCAGCAGATCGTTCATCTTTTGGCTGTAATAGTCAAGCGGACTATACTTATTTTGGCCGCGCTTTCTTTGATCAAGCAATGCGTGAAAAAACAACACTACACGATGCATTTTTAGATGCGCAAGCCACTGTATCTAAATGGGAAAATGCACAAGATTTTGAACCTTCTGAACCGCAATGGTCTTTAGGTAAAAATATGGAGCTGATGCTTCCACAATTAGAAAAACATTTATTTCCAAGTAATAATCCTGCCATACCAATCAATCATATTGAACCTGTACAGATGAGTCAGCCTTAGGAGATTACTGTGAAGCAAATACAATCAAATATGTGTTTTGATGGCGAACAACGTATGTATCAATGGTCATCAAATACATTAAATAATGAAGCAAAATTTTCAGTATATTTACCACCAAAAGCCTTACACGGTCAGGTATGTATGGCATTGTTTTTTTTGGCTGGGCTGACTTGTAATGAGGAAACCTTTGCCATTAAAGCGCATGCACAAAAAATTGCATCGACTTTAGGCATTATTTTAATTATGCCTGATACGTCACCAAGAGGTGATGGTGTAGCAGATGATGAAGACTGGGATTTAGGTCAAGGTGCAGGTTTTTATATTAATGCAACACAAACGCCGTGGTCTGAGCATTTTCAGATGGAGCGTTATATTGTTGATGAGCTTTATGAGCATGTGGTGAAAAATTTCCCAATTAACCGTCAAAAAATTGGCATTATGGGGCATAGCATGGGAGGGCATGGTGCTCTGACTCTCGCATGGAAATATCCAGAAAAATTTAAAACAGTATCTGCATTCGCTCCAATTTGTGCACCAACACAGTGTGATTGGGGGCAAAAAGCATTTCAGGCATATCTAGGTGATGAAAGTACAGGTGATTGGTCCGCGCATGATACTGTGGCATTGATTCAGCAAAAAGGCGCACTTTTTGATGAAGTATTAATTGATCAAGGAGAAAATGATCAATTTTATTCGCAATTAAACCCTCATTTACTCAAGCAGGTTTGCCAAAAAGTGGGTCAAAGACTCATGTTGCGAGAGCATGCAGGCTATGACCATAGCTATTACTTTATACAAAGTTTTATCGCAGACCATTTGCGCTTTCATTCAAAATCTTAGTTTTTCCAAGACGGAAAAAATAATGCAAGCATAAACAGATGCATGCTTGCATTAAATAAAGAGTTAGTCTTTAGCGTAGAATATCAAAGTGGACTCTATGCTTGATTCGGTTGCACGATTGTCATTGATAATTGGTGTGCGCTTTCCGACCCAAATAATATTACGGTTGGGTTTGACAGGAATAGTGACGATGCCTTGATCATTGGTATGATATGTTGCACCTTCACCCCCAAAGTCTACAGGCAAGTTGGCTGCCGGGTTACCGTCAGATAAAATCTTAATGTCTAGTGACTGTCCTTGTTGAGGCTGTTTTGTGGTCATTGGAATAAATTCCAGCGCCTGACTCTGTGGCTTAATCACCTGATTATTCCATCTTAAAATGCTTTTATGATATTTTGTTGCCCACACTGCTTTAGGTGAGCCTTCGACTTCAAAGCGAGGGCGTTTAACATATTTTCCATCGGGTTGTTCAGACCAAATACCGTAATCAAAAGCGACAGTACTTAGCGTAATTGGTTGTGTGAAGTTAAAATGTATAAGATGATTCGCTGTATTTTCTTGGTATTCGACAATTTTCCCTTGTGCATTACTACCTTGTACTGATTTGATATTTTCTAATGTATACGGTACATCTATGCCATCATCGTTGACAAATTTTAAATAAAAGTCATTGGCATTGGTTGGGTTCGATTCAAGCCATATATTATGTGCTTGGGTGAACATGCTGAATGTGGATAAAAGTAATACGCTGAAAGTTTTGAGTTTCATTAAAATACCTTTTAGATAAATTGGATTAGAACAACAGTTGTAGCGTGAGTGATTTGAACGTTTTTATGCGTGATTCATCGGTATCTAGTACGCTAAAAATCTATACTGGTACAAGCAGTGTTTTGAATATGATTAAAATTTAAAATCTAAGCTCAATTGTGCAGTGATTGGTGCACCGGGATACACAATTGTATCGATCCATGGACGGTCGTAATATGTTTTGTTAAATAAATTTTTGACACTAAATTTTGCTGTTAATGCTGAGTTGACGTTGTAGCTGGTGAGTAGGTCGACTGTGGTATAGCTTGGTAATTTGTAGCGCGTCGTATTGGTGCTGCTATATAAACTGCTTACATATTGAAAATTTGTTCCTATCGATAAATTCTCAAACATACCACTGAATTGATACATACTCAGTAACCCTGCTCTAAATTTAGCCGAGTTTGGTAATTCACGACCTACAGCAATGGTATTATCTTTAGTGACTTTAGCATCGGTATAAGAGGCGTAACTGCTGACACGTAAGTTGGGATTAATTTGCCCATTGATATTCAGTTCAAATCCTTGGCTACGAACTTCGCCTGCAGTCACTTTATATTGTGTGGCATTAGGGAGTGTTTGGTTCAGTGGATCTGCTGTGAGTACATTTTCTTTATTAATATGAAATGCAGCTGCAGTCACTTGTAGCGTATTGTCAAGTAAGTCAAATTTTAAACCTGTTTCCCATGACTGACCACGTTCAGGCTTAAAGTTTTGGTTCTGTCTATCTGTTCCTGCATTGGGGGTAAATGATTCCGAGTAATTAATATAAGCAGTTGCAGAAGGAGTAATGTTGTAGCTGAGCCCAAGACGTGGTGTGAGGTTATCTGCTTTGGTTTTGCTATAAGTTGTGCCCGTTGTTGTAAGTGTTTTGCTTTGGGCACGGTAGTTTTCATAGCGTAGTCCTAAGAAGGCTTTTAGATGCTCATTAAAAGTGATTTCATCTTGGAGTGAAATTGCACTGTTTTTAATGTGGCTATTGGGGAAGCGACTAAACCTCAAACTATAACCCGTGAGTGGTACGTTGTATGTTGGATTATTCAAGTTAAGTATGGGGCCTGCTGTACTTTCTTGGTATGAGCTCATGTCATCTTCACGGTATTCTAAACCTGTAGTGATGTCGTGCTGAATAGATGCCGTATCAAATTGACCGTATAGATATGTCTGTACAGTTTTATTATTCCAATTATTATTACGGTTAATGAGGGTTCTAGCCACAGTATTGGTATTGAAGTTGATCGCACCCGGATCAAGTGACAATCCTTTTGAACTTCCTTTGAGGTATTGCAAACCTGTTTCAATATGCCACTTAGGGTTTATTTGATATTTTAATCGGAGTTGGTTTACTAAATTATCCGTTGTAGATAAACCAGTGACTGGATCACTTAAATAGAGTGATGTTGAATTGGTATTTGTAGGTACACCACGATCAAGACGGTTTTTGAAGTGGGTGTAGGCAACATCAAATAGTATTTCGGTCGACTCATTGGGCTGATAAATAAAACTTGGTGCAATAAATTGCTTATCATTTTTGCTGTAGTCTCGAAAAGTTTCACTTTTTTCGATGGCCGCTGTGGTGCGATACATTAATGTGTCGGAAATTGGGCCTGTTGCATCAAACGTTGCGCGTTTAGTGCCTTGGTTATCGGCATTGATGCCTGCTTGATAGGCAGCTGTATTTTGTGCACGTTTGGTAATAATATTAAATACACCACCGGGATCACCTCGTCCAAAGCTCTGAGCTGCAGGACCTTTTAAAACTTCAATACTTTCGATGCTAACGCTATCTGGAGATGGGTTACCAAAACCGCTATTACCAGCAAAGCCATTTTGATAATACTCAGAAGTATTAAAACCACGCACATTATATGATGTAATACTATTTAAAAAATTATTGCCTTTACCAATACCACCAAGACTTAAAGCTGATTCGATGGAACCACCTGCATTCATGTCTTTAATCATATTGTTGGTAATGATATGAATTGACTGTGGTGTTTCTTTGATGGTATTAGCACCTCGTGTGGAATGACTGGTCGCTTGAGAGGTAGAGTAACCATTTGTGTGACTTTGGCTATGCAGTGTTGGCAGAGATACGGCATGTGAGTCATTTGTTGTGTCAGAGTTTTCTGTTTGTGCAAACACTGACGTAGATAGCAGTGCCACAGATATTGATACACAAAGTGGTTTAAGTGTGAATCTGAATGAAGGGTAGGAGAAGTTTTGTTTGCTCATGATTGTGAAGCCCCAATATAAAATATATAGGCAGTTAAATTGGACTACCTAATATATAAGACGAATGAGAATGAGAAACAGGAAGTAATTTAAGCTATTTATATATATTAAATAGGTTGCCTAGATACAGTAGTGGTAGTAAATGTAGTGGTAGTAAATATAGATTTTCTATGCTGTTAATTCCCAAAATGTGCTTCATAGATGATAAGAGCGATTGATAGAACTTCTATTGAATTCAAATATTTTGAATGTGATGCTTACAGTATGAAATGGCTTTTATTAAATCTGCTTGGATAGTCTTGGTAGACAAAGAAAGTTTTTTGGCGATATTGACCTGACTAATTCCCTGTAAATAGTACATCGTGATGACTTGTTTGGGTCTATCTTCTAAATTATCGATTGCAAGGGTAATTTGAGTGGCAAGTTCCATAGAGATTACATGTTCTAAAGGTGTGGTTGCACAGCCTTCATAATGCTCATGATCGAGTGTACAAATATAGTTTTTCTCTATTTTAGTTCTACGGGCTCGATCAATAATCATATTTTTTGCAGTTTTAGCCAAAAATGGTCGAGCATCTTTGATTTCAGTCATTAACTCTGGGCGTAAAATGATCTTATAAAAAGTATCTTGTATAATATCGTCGATTTGAGAAGAGCACGTAAAATATTTTGATAACCACTGATACAGCCAACCATAGTGTTGATGGTAAAACTGATGAAAAGAATCTAGATGGGTGCATTTTTCCATAAAATGGGTAATATGTGAACAAAATAAAAGAGTTATATATATTAATCATATTTAAATTTCTATGTATATAAGCAATAATGATTATTATTATATTTTTAATGCTGCAATCTCTTATATTGAGATTTTTTTAACTTTTTTAGTGGCAAAAAGATATGTGCATCAAGTTTTGTGAAGAAAAAATCTTCGTCAATAATATAAAACTCACCTAATTTTATATTATTGACGAAGATTTTGTTATGATAATGCTCTCTTTAATGCATCTTTGTTAGGTCTTTTATGTCTAAGCCATATTTAATTGCTCCATCTATTTTATCAGCCGATTTCGCTCGTTTAGGTGAAGATGTTGAAAAGGTGCTTGAGGCAGGTGCAGATGTGGTTCACTTTGACGTGATGGACAATCACTATGTACCTAACCTAACTTTTGGTGCAGGTGTATGTAAAGCGTTAAAAAATTATGGCATCAAAGCCCCAATAGATGTGCATTTAATGGTGTCACCAGTAGATCGTATGATTGGTGATTTCTTAGAAGCAGGTGCAGATATTATTACTTTTCATCCAGAAGCTAGTGATCATATCGACCGTTCATTACAACTGATTCAGTCGGGTGGGGCAAAAGCAGGTTTAGTGTTTAACCCTGCAACACCATTACACTATTTAGATTATGTGTTAGATCGAGTTGACCAAATTTTACTGATGAGTGTAAACCCCGGTTTTGGTGGTCAAAAATTTATTCCAATGACACTAGAAAAGCTTCGTCAAGCACGTCAAATTATTGATACCAGTGGACGTGACATTCGTTTAGAAGTGGATGGGGGAGTGAGCCCTGCAAATATTAAAGCGATTGCCGAGGCAGGTGCAGATATGTTTGTAGCAGGTTCAGCAATTTTTAATCAACCTGACTATAAAACTGTGATTGACCAAATGCGTGCAGAATTGGCACAAGTTTGATATTTTATCTAGTTGTTGTATTCTTTACTTAAACAGTAATACATTAAATATGTGAGTCATGTAAAAATCATGAATGTAATGCGTCTACTGGCCGTAATGTTTCGCTTACTCATCGCAATTGCGGTGGGCTGTGCAACTGTGGCCAATGCATCTACATTTATGATGCATGATAAAGCCATGTCTTCTACAGTCATGCAAGATGATTGTACTGAACATCATCATGGAACATCGACACATATGACGATGGATATGAATGATTGTGTTTCAGCTGAAAAAGTAAAGCATGTGAGTGTGATACCACATCAATCTGGGTGTTTAGATTGTCAGACATTGCATTGCCAAAATATAAGTTTTATTTCAGCGTTAGCACATGATTTACAATTGACGCCTCCTGAAGTCGCTTTAGATAAAATCATATTAATTCCGTATAAATCACAAATCCATTCAGGTTATTGGACGCAAATTATTAGACCACCGAAAAACTAACGTTTATCTAGAAGATTTTTATTATTTAAAATAGATCAAGGTGAGCAAATGTCTAATCAATGGATACGTTACAGTATTATGCTGTTATGTGTGTATGTCGCACAATTCACTCAAGCGCAAGTGCGAGAGTATCATCTCTCAATTTCTGAGAAAACCGTTCAGGTGACTGGTAAGCCGGTCAAGAAAATTTTAGTCAACGGACAACTTCCTGCGCCAACACTTACTTTTGAAGAAGGTGATGAGGCTGTCATTTATGTGCACAATACACTGAAAAATCAACCTACATCATTGCATTGGCATGGGTTACTTTTGCCAAATATGATGGATGGTGTACCGGGCTTAGGTGGTTTTAAAGGGATTGCGCCACAAGGTGATTTTGTTTATCGCTTTAAAGTTCGCCAAACAGGAACCTATTGGTATCACGCACATAGTCAAGGCCAAGAACAAGATGGTGTATATGGTGCTTTTATTGTTTATCCAAAGTCAGGTCAAGTACAACCCGAAGCGGAAAAAGTACAACAAGACCATGTGATTCTATTGTCAGATTTTCATACCCAATCTAGCCAGCGAATTATGGCGAATTTAAAACAATCTGCAGATTATTACCAAAATCAAAGAGAAACTTTATTCGATGTGATTAAACAGGTCAAAGGCCAAGGACTTGCAAACACATGGCAAGATCGAAAGATGTGGGCTCAAATGCGAATGCTCAAAACAGATTTAAGTGATGTGACAGGTTATACCTTTTTAATGAATGGTTTTACACCAACACAGCCATGGAGTGATTCATTTAAAATAGGTGAAAGAATTCGTTTACGGTTTATCAATGCCTCTGCAATGTCATTTTTTGATGTACGAATTCCAAATTTAAAACTGACTGTGGTGAGTGCTGATGGGCAGGCAGTGAAACCTGTTACTGTAGATGAGTTTAGATTTGGTGCAGGCGAAACGTATGATGTAATTGTCGAGCCAGTACAAGACCATTATCAGATTCAGGCAGAATCAATAGATCGCAGTGGATTTGCATTGGGTGAACTCAAGCGTGAAGGTGCTCCTACTGTACAGTGGCAAATACCAGCTCATCGCCCACGTGCTTTACTGAATATGTCTGATATGGGAATGGATCACACAGATATGAATCACAGTATGCCGATGGACCACGCAGGTATGAATCACGATATGCCGATGGACCATGCAGGTATGAATCACGATATGCCGATGGATCACACAGATATGAATCACGATATGCCCATGAACCCTGAAGATATGAAGCATGACATGCCAAATATGTCTGCACACAATATGGAAGATATGGTCTCTGAACCAAAGCTTGAGGGTTGGGCAAATGCAGGTACACCGAAAGGTGCAAAAATGTTGCAATACTCAGATTTGCAAGCATTGACACCTCAAACAGACACACGCCCTGCAAGCCAAGAAATTGTTATGGTATTGGGTGGCAATATGGAGCGTTATATTTGGACCATTAATGGGAAAAAGTATTCACAAGCGACTCCGCTGAAAGTAAAGTATGGCGAGCGTGTGAAATTAACGTTTGTGAATGAAAGTATGATGGCGCATCCAATGCATTTGCATGGCATGTTTGTGCAGTTAGATAATGGTCAGTCACCTAAAAATATGCCATCAAAGCATACTATTATTGTACCACCTGGTAAAACAGTGAGTGTATTGCTCACAGCAGATGAGCTTGGCGATTGGGCCTTGCATTGTCATTTGTTGTATCACATGAATGCAGGCATGATGAATACACTCACAGTGGCTAAAGTTGATACGCATGTCGCAGATCATTCACATGCCAATACAAACAACGTCTCAGCACCTCAAACATCACAGCAAGGAGATGCTCATGTACATCACTAAACTGGGTGTGTTTTTAGCAGTGACTTTGTATGGCACTACTGTTTTTGCATCGACACAACATAATATGATGGATATGAATGACTCAGCCATGAATCACGCAATGGTTGATCGTGATGAAATGCATGACCATGGCAATGATATTTTTATGGCGGGATCTTTAGAAAATACATGGCTTTGGGCAGATGGTGGGCAAAATATATGGTCAACTTCATTTGAAGGCTGGGTTGGTAATGATGAAAATAAGCTATTTTTATATGCAACACAGGAAAAAGAAACATCTGAGCGTAATACGTTTGATGTAACTGCATTGTATAGCCGAAATATTGCTACGTTTTGGGATGCACAGGCAGGTCTACGATATCGTCAAGATGATAATCTACCACAACATCAAAAACGCCTAGATGCGGTGGTGGGAATACATGGTTTAGCGCCTTACTTTTTTGAGACCAATGCTTATCTGTATGTAGGACAGTATCGTTATAGCGCTGTACAGCTTGAGACCAGTCGTGACATTTTGCTTACGCAAAAACTCATTGCACAGCCATATTTAGACACAACGTGGGTCATGCAAGATCGCGCGAAATTTGGCAATAAAACGGGGCTTGCCAATGTGGAAAGCGGTTTAAAAGTAAGATATGAAATCAATAAAATAGTAATGCCTTTTATTGATGTGGCTTATCATTATAAAACTGCACCTAAACACATGGTAGAGATACATCAAGAACCATCAGACCATGCTGTGTATGCAGGTATTGGGCTTTTGCTGAAGTTTTAATATAATAGGCAAGTATGAATTTATACTTGCCTTCTTTTTTTAGGAACATCTTATGCAAGTGCCTGAGTTATTTGAAATGAAAGTTTCTAGTCCAGTTGGGAATTTGCGTTTGATTGCTGATGATGAGGCTTTGGTTGCAATTTGTTGGTATGACGATTGCAAAACACCATATGCTTTACACGTGTATAACCATAGTGATCAACACAACATTTTAGTACAGGCAAAAGATGAGCTCGCGCAATATTTTAATCATGAGCGACAGTCTTTTGATGTGCCGACCAAATTTTTATTTGGCACAGATTTTCAAAAACAAGTCTGGCGAGCATTGTGTGGTATTGCACTCGGTCAAACAACATCTTACGGGGCTTTAGCCACTGATATTGATCGTCCTAAAGCAGTCCGAGCAGTCGCTACAGCAATTGCACATAATCCATTGTCAATTATTGTACCGTGTCATCGGGTGGTGGGTAAGCAAGGTGACTTGAGAGGATTTGCGGGCGGTCTGAAAAACAAACAATATTTACTAGATTTAGAGCAGGTATGATGTATATACTCAACACATCATCACGTACATATTATAGATATAGGAAGACCAATGTAGTTCAGAATGCCTTATAAACAGCATCCATTTAAAGCTGTTCCTAATCTGTTACAATAGGGGCATTCGTCCTATATATTTTTCTGAACGCTGCAAGTTTGCAGTAGGTAATGATTGATGAGTCTTGCACAAGAATTAGCAACTGAAGTTGCCAAGCGTCGCACATTTGCGATTATTTCTCACCCCGATGCGGGTAAAACCACCATGACAGAAAAACTACTGTTATGGGGGAAAGCAATTCAAGTGGCAGGTATGGTAAAAAGCCGTAAATCTGACCGCTCTGCAACTTCTGATTGGATGGAAATGGAAAAAGAACGTGGTATTTCCATTACAACGTCAGTGATGCAGTTTCCATATAAACAACATGTGATTAATTTACTAGATACACCGGGTCATGAAGACTTTTCTGAAGATACCTACCGCACATTGACCGCAGTAGACTCGGCACTGATGGTGATTGATGGTGCAAAAGGGGTTGAAGATCGGACCATTAAACTCATGGACGTATGTCGTATGCGTGATACGCCGATTGTCTCGTTTGTGAATAAAATGGACCGAGAAATTCGAGAGCCTTTAGAATTACTGGATGAAATTGAAAATGTCCTGAAAATTCGTTGTGTACCGATTACATGGCCACTCGGTATGGGGCGTGATTTTGCAGGTGTATACCATATTGCTGAAAACAAAACGTATGTATATAAAGCAGGTTTCGGCTCAAAGATTACAGATATTGAAGTCCGTGATGGCTATGACTACCCAGATATTCGTGAAAAAATTGGTGACATGTCTTTCAAAGCCTTTGAAGAGTCTTTAGAGCTTGTACAAATGGCTGCAGATACATTAGATCACGACCTATTTTTACAAGGCAAACAAACTCCTGTACTTTTTGGTACAGCTTTGGGTAACTTTGGTGTAGACCATATTTTAGATGCTTTTATTCATTGGGCACCTAGACCTAAAGCACATCCAACTCAAGAAAGATCGGTCGAAGCCACAGAAACAGGATTTTCTGGTTTTGTATTTAAAATTCAAGCCAACATGGACCCTAAACACCGTGACCGTATTGCCTTTATGCGTATTTGTTCAGGCAAATATGAAAAAGGCTTAAAAATGAATCATGTCCGTTTAGGTAAAGATATTCGTATTTCTGATGCTTTGACGTTTCTTGCCGGTGAGCGAGAGCATTTAGAAGAAGCGTGGCCGGGCGATATTATTGGTTTACATAACCACGGTACAATTCAAATTGGTGACACTTTTACCGACAATGAGTCTTTACATTTTACGGGCATACCGCACTTTGCGCCTGAAATGTTTCGCCGTGTGCGATTGAAAGACCCGTTAAAGTCAAAACAGCTACAAAAAGGTTTGAAAGAGCTCTCTGAAGAGGGTGCAACACAAGTCTTTATGCCACAAATTAACAATGATTTGATTGTTGGTGCAGTTGGCGTATTGCAGTTTGATGTGGTGGCTTACCGCCTCAAAGAAGAATACAAAGTGGATTGTGTGTACGAGCCTGTGAATGTAAATACAGTACGTTGGGTTCATTGTGACGATGAAAAAATGCTGAATGAATTTAAAAAGAAAGCATATGACCAATTGTCTATAGATGGTGGTGGCCATTTAACATATTTGGCACCAAGCCGTGTGAACTTGCAAATTATGCAAGAGCGTTGGCCAGATGTTGAATTTAGAAATACCAGAGAGCACTAAGTTTTAGATAAAAAAACAGCTTCTGAATAGAAGCTGTTTTTTATTGAAATAGTGATGGGTTATTTAAGGGTATATCTATGGTCGCATACATTTACATAGATTGACTTGCATCTTAAATAGATTGTCTTTAGCTTTATAAACTTATATACCATAGCCGTGTATGTATTGAGAAAATTGATGATGTACAACACACAAAAAAATAACAAGCTCTATGCAATAATATTCTGTTGTTTACTCACTGCATGTCAAAAACCACCTGTTGTTGTAGATGACAATAGCAGTAAAGACACAGTGGTAAAAAGCAAACCGCAACAGCCTGAATTTAATGCGGAAATTACGCCAATAGCACTTCAACAAAGTAGCTGTGATAACCGCCGTTGTGCTGAGTTTTCAATTGCTCATTTGATCAGTAATCAAAAATTTATTGATCAAACACTTGAACAAGCCACACTTGATCTTTTAAAACAAAAATTAGATTTGCGCTTTGTAGATGAAACAACGGCAAATGATTTGAGTACACCAAACCAAGGTAATAGCCTTAGTTTTAATGAGCAAGTACAACGTTGTGCAGATGCATTTTTTCAGCTAGATCAAGCCTTTAATCAGGTGAATAGCAATATGCATGCATCATTTGTGATACAAGTTGAACGACAATCACACGTTGGAAATTTAGTCACCATTGTGCTTAAAGCGCATGATTTTTTAGGGGGTGCTCATGCTTCCAACGGTGAATATTACTTTATATTTGACCTTGCAAAGAAACAGCAACTGACTTTAGAAAGTATATTGTTACCAAATCAAAAAAATGCTTTAAAAGCATTACTCTATACCCAGTTTAAAGACTGGGTTTTGGCTGAAAAACTTGCCGATCAAGTAGAGAATTATGAGCAAGCATGGCCATTTAAAGTTAGTCATAACTTTTACTTCAATGAGAAAGGTTTAGTTTTACAGTACAATGAGTATGATATTGCGCCGTATGCTATGGGGGCACCAAGTTTTATCATTCCTTATGCTCAGCTTGAAGGTATTTTACAGCCTCAATTTTTGCCGACGCAACATTAATTAATATATGAAATTATTTGATACCCATACTCATTTTGATGTATCAGATTTTGATACAGACCGAGAAGCGTTAGCACGTGATGCTAAACAGCGTGGTGTTGAAGCATTGGTACTGATTGGTATTACACGGCAACGCTTTGATATTTTATGGCAGACGCATCAGTGGTTATTGGCACGCTCTGATATTTTTCCAAAAAGTTATTTTGCACCCGGCCTCCATCCTTTTTATATTGAGCAACATCAAAAAGATGACTTGCAGACTTTAGAAGATTACTTAGCGCAAAAAGAATGTGTGGCGATTGGTGAAATTGGTTTAGATACATTTTTAAAACAGCATCGCGAACCCAATGTGTATGATCAACAAAAATATTTCTTTAATGCACAGCTTGCGCTTGCGACACAATACAATAAACCTGTGCTATTACACATTCGTAAAGCACATGCCGAGGTATTGAAAATAATAAAAATGCAACGTTTTACCAATGGCGGAATCGCACATGCTTTTAGCGGTGGAGTAGAAGAGGCAAAGGCTTTTATTAAACTGGGATTTAAGCTTGGCATAACAGGGCAAATTACCAACTTAAACGCGAAGAAACTACACCGTACAGTACATGCAGTCGGTTTGGAGCATTTAGTCATAGAAACCGATTGTCCTGATATGACCCCTCTTTGTTGCCAACAATCAAATACATCGCATACCAGAAACGTCCCTGCCAATTTAACGTATGTATGCCAAAGTTTGGCAGAGACATTAAATCTTGATTTAGATACAGTCACGCATCAGCTTTGGCAAAATACGATGAGTGCGTTAAAGGTTTCAGATGCTTAACGTAATACGCTGACAGTCACTGATGTTACGAATACAACATAAACACGCTTTTGAGGGATTTACTGCTTAATTTTAGATGTAAGCTTTTGAGGGATTTACTGCTTAATTTTAGATGTAAAAGGTAAAAACGAATTCTATTTGCAATTCGATGTATAGACAGCATCGTTTTATACATCAGTTCAGTTGATACAGACGAAAAAAATAAAACAGGCTAAACTATGTCGCATAAATGAATACATAGTTGAATAGGTATATGACTGATATAGCCCAAGATGATGAATACGAACGCCGTTTTGCGGGTGTGTCTAAAGTTTATACAGAACGCTCTTTTTCAAAATATCAACATAGCCATGTTGTGGTGATTGGAATTGGTGGCGTAGGAAGTTGGGCAGTTGAGGCTTTAGCACGTACAGGTATTGGACATCTGACATTGGTCGATATGGATGTTTTGGCTGCATCAAATATTAATCGCCAACTTCCTGCCTTGTCTTCAACGCTAGGGCTTGAAAAAATTGAAGTGATGGCGCAGCGTTGCCGTGAAATTAATCCCCGCATTCAGTTAACACTAATTGATGATTATTTAAATGCAGATAACATCAAAACACTTTTGGCAGATCGCCCCGATGTGATTTTAGATTGCATTGATGATGTAAAAGCTAAACTGGCCTTAATGCTACATTGTCGTTTTAATAAATTGCCTTTGGTGGTGTCTGGTGGCGCAGGTGGGAAAAAAGATCCTTTAAAAATACGCGTGGCTGATTTATCTAAAACAGAGCAAGATCCTATGCTGGCTAAATTACGCAGTCAATTGCGTGGTATGGGTATATGTAAAAAACCAAAAGAAAAATTTGGCATTACCTGTGTGTATTCAGCAGATTTACCAGTGTCTTCAGCAGACACATGTACTACAGCAGGTTTACGCTGTGGCGGTTATGGGTCTGCTGTAGTGGTGACATCAACGTTTGCAATGATTGCCGTGGCTGAAGTTTTAAAGAAACTAGATGCAAAAGTGGCTTCACTTTAAGTATTTTTTGCTCGAATTTCTTTAGCTAAAGAGGCAAGGTCTGTATGGTTTGCTTGAGCTGCATCATGTGTTGAAATATAACCTGGGTATTGCTCAAAGTAATGGTCAATCGATGAGTTAATGGCTTGCCATTGTTGTTGGGTTTGCGCTGTGCCATGCATTGGAAAGAGTTTTGCATGGACATGGTCTACGCCAAACCCTTCAAAAACCATAGCTGTACGGCCCACATCATCAAAAAAATGATCTAATTTTTTCGCAACGTGTTTGCTAAATTTAACCAACTCATACATTACATGTTCATCAAGGTCGAAAGCATAGCTCGAATAATGCTTTTTAGGAATAACCACAGTCGTACCGAGCGTGTTTGGAAATAAAGACAAAAATGCAAGGAAATGCTCGTCTTCCGCCACAATATGATGTTCTAATTCTTTATTAACCATTTTACAAAATATACAGCCCATGTTTCATCTCATTTTTATATACTATTTTTAATATAAACAGCATATATGTTAATACGATGAAATATTGGTCTGTGGTTTTTTTTTGGCTTGCTGATGCCAGTGATACCAGCCGTACAATGCATTAAATAATGATGCACAGGTCATCATGACCATGGCATAGTTGCCAGCGTTGACCCAAATAATCATGCCCAAAATATTAGAGGTGACCCATAAAAACCACTGTTCTGAGTAACGCATGGTCATTAAAATTTGTGCAATGATACAAATCACCACAGTCATGGAATCTAAATGGACTTGTTGTGCATTGAGGTAAGCTAAAAATTCGGCATAGCTTAAAGAGCAAACCCCAACAACCGCAAGCATGATGATCCAGCCTTTGATTGTAAGGTTTTTGACTTCAATATCGGTATTGGCTTGACTGGTTTTAGCACGGTGTTTGAGCCAAAAATACAGACCAATAAATTGCATTGGAAAGTAAAAAAGCCCACTGAGCATTGCCTCACCAAAAATATGATTTTTGTACGAGATGTATGCATATAAAGCGGTTGCAATCATACCAAAGAAAAAGTTTTCTATACGTCCTTTTGCTACAAGAACAACACACAGCATATTTGATAAAGCACAAATTATATCCATTGTGCTTTGTTGCCACCAAAAAAATAAAATGAGCTGTATTACTGTAAAAGTAGCAAGCCAAACTTTTTCGAAGGTGGTCCAACCGTGAAATAATTTCATGAGCTGAGAACTGATTAAAATAATCTAAGTATCATGAAATGAATGTTTATAGATTACAAGCACAAAATTTATTTGATTGACTCGTGTATATTTTGAGCCTGGTGTTCTGCTAAATAGGCTTCTGTACGTTGAATGGCATCTTGCATGTGTTGCACAGCATTTTTAATATCTTGTACGCTTTGTGCTTGGCCACCACTGAGTGCTTGGCGCCATTTTCTAGCACCTGGTAGGTTTTGAAATAAACCTAAAATATGCCGTGTAATAATAGATAATGGTGCGCCTTCAGCTAAGCGCTTTTCGATATAAGGAATCATTTGTTCAATAATATCAAAGCGATTCGGTGGTGGAAGCTGCCAAATAGATTGACCTAACTCTGCCAGTAAATATGGATTATGGTAGGCTTCTCGACCAATCATCACACCATCTACATGGTGTAAATGTTGTTGAGTCTCTGCAACAGTTTTTATACCACCATTAATTTCAATGGTTAAATGTGGGCGTTCTTGTTTTAAACGATACACATCTTCGTAGCGTAATGGTGGTACATCTCTGTTTTCTTTGGGAGATAAACCTTTGAGTAAAGCAATACGTGCATGCACCACAAAATATGTACAGCCTGTTTTCGCGACAGTATCTACAAAATGCAGCATTTCTTCATAAGATTGCATGTCATCTATACCAATACGGTGTTTGACATGTACAGGAATATTGACAGCCTGTTGCATGCTTGCAATACATTCAGCGACAAGGTCTGGCTCGGCCATAAGGCAGGCACCAATTTTATTATTTTGTACGCGGTCGCTTGGACAGCCGACATTGAGGTTGATTTCATCATATCCCCAGTCTTGTGCCATTTTACTACAGATGGCGAGGTCTTTGGGGTTTGAGCCACCGAGCTGTAATACAAGTGGATGTTCTTGTGAATTAAAATCTAAATGTCGTTTTGCATCACCAAATAAAATGGCGCCTGTCGTGACCATTTCAGTGTATAAAATAACATTGGGATTAAATAAACGTGCAAAAAATCGGTAATCTTTTGTGGTCCAATCCATCATCGGGGCAACACTAATGCGTGGTTCTTTGGGTAAATTCAGTGTGTTTGATGTACTCATAAAAACGTAACCTTTGGCATCTGTGTTGCGAGAGCGAGTATTTAACTCTATTTGATGTTTTTTTGCATCTTTTAAAGCAGATTATATTCAATTTAAGAGACTAGAAAAAAGATCATGTTAGAAAAGTAGAGTAAAAATCTAACTTTGTATTTTGACAATAACTCAACACGGTAAATTAGGAATGTTTCGAAAGGAAAAAACAAATGAATATTAAAATTATCACCGCAAGTGTACGAAAAGGGCGCATTGGCCCACAAATATCAGATTGGATTTCACAAAGTCTACAACAAAAAATAGATCATTTGGTTGAGGTGATTGACTTAAAAGACTGGAATTTACCTTTAGATGATGAGCCTTTTTTACCAGCAACGGGTCATTATGTGCAGAGCCATACGCAGCAATGGAGTGAAAAAATTAGTAGTGGCGATGTCTTTATATTTGTCTTTCCTCAATACAATTGGGGTTATCCTGCATCATTAAAAAATGCGGTGGATCATTTATATAAAGAATGGGAAGGTAAAGTTGCGTTGATGGTTTCGTATGCAAATAGAGGCGGTGCAAAGGCTGCAGATCAGTTTCAGCAAGTTGTTGAAGGATTGCATATGCATAATTTAAGTGGTCGTATAGAAATTAACTTAAAAGATATTCGATTAAATGATGAAGCAAAGTTAGTTGATGCACTCTCAGATCTACAGCAGTACCAAAACGGTTTATATGACCTGATACAAGAGTCTGAAGTGTTTTTGAAAAACTCTTAAAATTTACGCAAAATTTACGCATTATTCTTTTTCTTTATAGAGAATTTACGGGAAGGCTTTAGATAATGCAGGTCACATTTTTTAAATGGTATCTGACATGTGGGAAGTTCTTTCCGTATTTGTTGTTTCGTTACTATTGGCTTATCCCTTAGGTGGATATCTTGCAACGATTTTGCAAGATAAACCGATGAAAGGTGATGGCCTCTTTAAATGGGTTGAAAAACCTATCTATGCGCTGATGGGCGTTAAACATATAAGTATGAATTGGAAGCAATACCTATGGGCTTTTCTTCTTAGTAATCTGTGCTTATTGGTCGTAAGTGTTGTTGTTTTAATGACTCAAGCATGGTTGCCATTGAATCCAAATAATGCGCCAAATATGAGTTGGCACTTAGCACTTCATACATCGATTTCATTTTTAACCAATACAGACCAACAGCATTATTCTGGCCAAGCACAGTTGTCATATTTTTCACAAATGACAGTGATTACAGGCCTACAATTTTTATCTCCTCTCATTGGCTTAGCGTTAGTGGTGGCTGTTTTACGTGCATTATTTTTACAACCAAATGACGATCATGAACATAAGAAAAATTGGGCATCGATTCATTTAGGCAATTATTGGCGCGATATGATTAGAGTGCTATTTAGATTTTTACTGCCGATCACATTTGTTTTTTCCTTATTGCTTAATAGCCAAGGTGTACCTTCTACATTGTCGGCAGGGCCTACAGTTCAAACCGTGGAACATGATTCACAACATATTCCACTTGGCCCTGTTGCGGCTATGGTGGCCATAAAGCAATTAGGTAGTAATGGTGGGGGATGGTATGGCCCGAACAGCGCAGCGCCGTTAGAAAACCCAACGCCATTTTCAAATTGGCTGGAAATGGTCGCTATTTTACTGATTCCACTTGCCGTAATTTTTATGGTGGCAAAATTTGTACAACGTAAAAAACTGATGTGGATGATTTTCGGCAGTATGTTGTTGATGTCTATTATTTCTACTGGTTTAAGTTTGTGGACTGAACAATATTCATTACAACCGAATGATGCTTTACTCGAAGGAAAGGAATTTCGATTTGGGGCAGAGTCTTCTGCACTATGGGGCGCATTGACCACACAAGTAAATAACGGTTCTGTGAATATGATGCATGACTCACAATCACCGTTAACTGGATTGGTTGAGATGTGCAATATGCTTATTAATGCCATTTGGGGTGGTATAGGCTGTGGCTTACTTCAGTTTCTCATTTACTTGTTCTTGGCTGTATTTATTGCAGGTTTAATGACAGGAAGAACGCCTGAGATTTTTGGCTATAAAATTGAAACAACTGAAATTAAATTGTTATCTGTTGTTATTTTATTACAGCCTATCGTGATTCTTCTTTTAACAGCAATTGCTTTAGCTAATCCAACCCTGACCGCCAATTCAAATCCTGCATTTCATGCCATTTCACAAGTGTTTTATGAGTATACATCTGCGTATGCAAACAATGGTTCAGGCTTTGCAGGGCTAGGTAACAATACAGTGTGGTGGAATCTATCGACCAGTATTGCTTTGCTAGCCGGTCGTTATAGTACGTTAATCATTCCTTTACTCATCGCAATCAGTCTGGCATCTAAACAAAAAACAGCTCAAGGCAAAGGAACTTTAAATATAGAGTCTGCCACTTTCGCCATTATGCTGATTGGTATTGTAGTTATTCTCACTTTGTTGCAATTCATGCCTGTTTTAGTACTAGGCCCAATTGCAGATTTCTTATCTATCCAAGTTTAAGAGGTAAAAGATATGAAGCATGCGACCAGTTCTAAAGCCAATTTTCTAAATAAAGAGATTATTCAGCAGGCATTTATTAAGTTTTTACCCCAGTACACGTTTAAAAATCCTGTGATGGCATGTGTATGGCTAGGGACGCTCATTACTATTTTTGCAACAATTTTAGGCTATAGCCAGCTTGGGTTGGGAATCAGTTTAAGTCTAATTTTGTTTATTACCATTTGGTTTGCAAATTTTGCAGAAGCCATTGCAGAAGCGAAAGGCCGTGGGCAAGCATCGTCTTTAAGACAGGCGCGGGAGAATTTATTTGCTCATCGCATGTTAGATGGTCAAGTGAGTCATACCGAAAAAGTAGCGGCAAATCTGCTGAAAAAAGATGATCTTGTGGTGGTAAAAGCAGGTGAGCTAATTCCTGCCGATGGTGAAATTGTAGAAGGTTTTGCCACCATTAATGAGTCGGCTGTTACCGGTGACTCTGCGCCTGTTGTACGTGAAGCAGGTACAGATAAAACAGGGGTTATTGGTGGTACAAAAGTGTTATCTGATCAAATTATTGTTCGTGTGAGTAATGAAGCAGGTAATAGCTTTTTAGATAGAATGATTGCATTGGTCGAAGGATCAAGTCGTCAAAAAACACCCAATGAAATTGCATTAGGGATTTTACTTAATGTAATGACGATAACCTTTATTGCCGTTGTGGTGACACTGCCTTTTATTGGTTCAATTGTTGATGTTCACATTAATATTGTACTTTTGGTGGCCTTACTCGTCTGTCTAATTCCGACCACCATTGGCGGTCTACTTCCTGCGATTGGTATTGCAGGTATGAATCGAGCATTAAAAGTGAATGTTTTGGCCAAGTCGGGTAAAGCGGTCGAAGTGGCAGGAGATATTGATGTCTTGCTATTAGATAAGACAGGAACAATTACATACGGCGACCGCCAAGCGACGGCATTTTATCCATTGGCAGGTATTGCCCCCTCACTTTTAAGACAGACAGCAATGCGCAGTTCTTTTGCTGACCCAACACCTGAAGGTAAGTCAATTGTAAAACTGGCGCAGTCTTTGGGTGAAATACTTGAATCTGAATCAGATACTGTATTTATTCCTTTTAGTGCTGCAACACGTATGTCGGGTGTTGATCTAAAAGAGGGTACAAGTATTCGTAAAGGTTCCCTCGATGCAATTTTAAAATTTACAGCCACAGATATTGCAGATGTTCATGAATTAAAAAGCAAAGTAGATGAAGTGGCATCAAAAGGTGCAACACCGTTAGTTGTGGCTTTAAATCAAAAAATATTGGGTGTGATTGAGCTGTCTGATGTGATTAAAGAAGGTATAAAAGAACGCTTTGACTTATTTAGAGAAATGGGTATAAAAACCATTATGGTCACGGGTGATAACCCACTCACAGCGGCAACAATTGCAGCCATAGCAGGGGTAGATGACTATATTGCAGAAGCTAAGCCTGAAGATAAATTGGCATGTATTCGTGCAGAACAGAAAAAAGGTCATTTGGTTGCCATGGTTGGAGATGGAACAAACGATGCACCTGCATTAGCGCAGGCCGATATCGGTTTGGCCATGAATTCAGGAACACAGGCAGCTAAAGAAGCAGGCAATATGGTTGATCTTGACTCAGACCCAACCAAGCTTTTAGATATTGTTGAAATTGGCAAGCAACAATTGATTACACGTGGTGCGCTAACGACTTTTTCTCTGGCCAATGATGTTTCAAAATACTTTGTTATTTTACCAGCCTTATTTGCAGTGGCTGTACCACAATTAGATGTTCTTAACTTTTTAAAGCTGTCTAGTCCAACCAGTGCTGTGTTATCTGCACTGATCTTTAATGCCATTATTATTCCTGCACTTATTCCACTGGCCTTACGTGGTGTGAAATTTAAGCCCGCAAGTGCATTGAGTTTATTGCGCCGTAATATGCTGATTTATGGGGTGGGTGGTGTGATATTGCCTTTTATTGTCATTAAAGTGATTGATCTTATGGTCAGTTGTTTCTTATAAGGTTTGGAGAAAGAAATGAATACACATCATATATTGGCTTCAATGTCTGAAGAGAAACAACCGGTGATCAGACAAAGTATAAGCTTGATGGTTTTAGGTTTTGTTGGAACAGGCCTTATGTATTGCCTGTTACAAACAGGGATTGCACAAATGGTTTTTCCATCTCAGGCCAATGGCAGTGTGATTGAGCAACATGGAGCATCTGTGGGTTCTATATGGGTTGCACAAGCATTTAATCATCCACGCTATTTTGAATCGCGACCGAGTGCAATTAATTATGACCCAATGGCGATGTCGGGAAGTAACTTGGCATTGAGTAATCCTGATTTACGTAAAAATATTAATGAGCGAAAACAGAATTTTGCAAAAATAAATGGTGTGGATTTAAATCATGTTCCCTTAGATATGTTAACTGCTTCTGGGAGTGGAATTGATCCAGAGATCTCTCCTGAAAGTGCTAAACAGCAGGTAAATCGAGTGGCACAAGAAAGACATCTTGCTATTAATACTGTGCAAAATCTAGTGAATACATATACTCAAGAAAAACAATTTGGTTTTTTAGGTATGCCTAGAGTGAATGTTTTACAGCTAAATCTTGCACTAGATGCTTTACAGCGCCAGCAGTAATATTGTCAGGGGAATAGTGCAATGAATCTTGATCGTGATGTAAGAGCAGATGCTTGGCTGTCGTATAGCCAACGTGAAGAGCAAGGTCGTTTGACACTATTTCTCGGCGCATGTCCCGGTGTTGGAAAAACCTATGCGATGTTAAGCCGAGCGCATGAACTCATGGCGCAACAGGTGACAGTCGTGGTGGGTATTGTAGAAACACATGGACGTATAGATACGCAAAAACTGGTTTCTGGGTTAACTGTTATTCCAAGAAAAAAAATGAAGTATAAGCATCATATCTTGGAAGAAATGGATTTAGATGCCATTTTGCAGATAAAGCCACATGTTGTTTTGGTCGATGAGCTTGCACATACCAATATGATGACAAGCCGACATGAGCATCGCTGGCAAGATGTAAATGAGTTGTTAGATGCAGGCATTGATGTTTACAGTACGTTAAATATTCAACATCTAGAGAGTCTGAATGATATCGTACGCAAAATCACAGGGGTGAGCGTGAGTGAAACAGTGCCTGATCAATTCTTTGAGCGTTTAAAAGATATTCGTTTAATTGATTTACCCATTTCTGAGTTATTAGAGCGTTTGAAGCAGGGAAAAGTATATATTCCGGAACAAACAGACTATGCACTCAATGGTTTTTTTAAGCCTAATCATTTAATCGCACTGCGTGATCTTGCTTTACAGTTTGTTGCTAAAAATGTAGATATTCATTATAGAGAGGGTGTTCAAAGTATAGGCGGGATTGTCCCTATTCAAAGCCATCTTATGCTGGTTATTTCTGATGTTCACGTTTCAGAATATTTAATACGTAGAGCACATCGAATTGTTGAACGCCGTCATATGAGATGGAGTGTGATTTATATTGAAAAAGGTGACATAAACAGTAAAAAATCTGTTGCTGTAACCCAAAGCTTGAGTTTAGCAAGGCAACTAGGGGCTGAAACGGATTGTGTTTATCATGAAAATATGGCTTCTGCTATTTTAGATACAGCATATTATTATGGTATTTCACAATTGCTTCTAGAGTACCCTACGCAATGGTCTATAACTTCTTGGAAGCATCGGCGTATTGTTCAAAAGATTTTATCTAAACCACATCCTTTTGAAGTCACTTTGGTGCAAAATGATGATTCAGTACCAAATAATCCACAATATATGCCTAAGATATTTTCTACATCAAAAGTAACTCAAAAAGAAATCACTGAAAGTATTGTGATTATGATTTTAGGCGTGCTTTGTGCAAGTATTTTAGATCATTATGTTGGATATAGTGATTTAGCACTTATTTTTATTTTAACAGTCATGGCTGTTGCGGTGCGAACACAAATGTTAGTGACGCTTTTTAGTGTGCTTATATGTTTTATTCTTTACAACTATTTGTTTATTGAGCCAAGGTATACCTTACAAATTAATGCACATGAGGGTGTTATTACGGTATTCCTATTTTTAGGCTGTGCGTTAATTGTGGGTCGGTTGGCCAGTCAGTTAAAAGAGAAAATTGCAAATTTAAAAACAGCAAATTCAATTGCGATGCAACTGCAAGATTTAGAGCGAAAGCTGTCAAATTGTTTAAGTTTGACAGATGTAATGAGAATTGCAAAAAAGCATTTAGAAAAGACATTAAACGCAAATATTTGGCTACGCATAGGAACAGAGGTTCAAGGTATAGATATCTTGTCTGAAAAAGAGCAGATAGCAGCCAACTGGACACAAAAAAATCTTCAACCGTGCGGTTATTTAACCAAGACATTAAACCAATGTGATTGGTGGTTTATACCTCTACCTTTGCAAAAAGAGCATGGTGTTATTGGAATAAAATACGCTCAATCTAAAAAAAATGTGAGTTTTGAAGAGCAGCGACTGATTGCATTAATGGTTGAAGATATGATTCAGACTGCATCTAGAATACAATTGTCTTTACAACTAGAAGATGCAAGAGTGGTGAATGAAACTGAAAAATTACGCTCTGCATTACTCTCTTCAGTGTCGCATGATTTACGCTCGCCGTTAGCCGCCATGATTGGTGCTGCAGACACATTACGTTATTTTGGAAAAGATATTGCTGAGAGCGAACGTACTGAGTTACTAGACATGATTCAGAGTGAAGGTGGGCGCTTAGATCGTTATATACAGAATTTACTAGATATGACACGGCTAGGGCATCAGGGACTGACGCTTCAAAGAACAATAGTCTCTATGACAGATGTGATTAACGCAGTCATTACACGCTTAAAAACATATCAGCCTGAACTAAAAGTTGAATCTTCCATTCAGCCCAATTTACCTGACATGAGTGTTCATCCTGCTTTAATTGAACAAGCTATTTTTAATGTTTTGGAAAATGCAGTAAAGTTTTCACCACCCGATAAATCCATTGTGATTGACGTGACGACTGCGGAAAATAATATGCTACAAATAGATGTGGTGGATGAGGGAGTAGGTATACCTACTGCTGAACGAGAAGACATTTTTGATATGTTTTATACCATGCAACGAGGCGATCGTAATCTAACGGGTACAGGGTTAGGGTTGACCATCGTAAAAGCAATTGTAGGTGCACATATGGGAAAAATTGAGGCTCTATCTGCATTTGAAACACATGGAACACGGGTGCGTATACAGCTTCCTTTGAATTTAGCAGAGTAATAGTAAGGCACGTATGTGAGTAATTATAAGATCTTAGTCATAGATGATGAACCTCAAATTAGACGCTTTATAGAAATTGCGCTAAAGACACAAAATCATCATGTTTTACTGGCCGAAACAGGGTTAAAAGGCATTCAATTCATGATTGAGCAGATGCCTGATTTGGTCATTTTAGACCTAGGGTTACCAGATATGGATGGCCATGAGGTTTTGCAAGAAATTCGCAAATGGTCAAATACGCCTGTCATGGTTTTATCTGCTCGGCCGGATGAAATGCAAAAGGTTTTATTGTTAGATGCAGGGGCAAATGATTATGTGACTAAACCATTTAATATTCAGGAATTATTTGCCCGAATTCGGGTATTGCTTAGAAGTAGACATACTGTTTTAGAAGTACCTACAGTTTTTGACGATGGTTACTTATATATAAATATTGCAGCGCATGTTGTAAAAATAGAAGATATATCTATAAATTTAACCAAAAAAGAATTTCAGTTATTGGCTTTATTATTAAAACATCAAGGACAAATTGTCGCGCAGGCCGATATTATTCGAGAGCTTTGGGGCAGTACACATACTGAAGATACACATTATTTAAGAATACTCACCAAGAAACTGAGAGATAAACTAGAGGGTGGAGCGTCAAAGTATATTACAACAATTTCAGCGATTGGTTTAAGGTTTGAGCTAAAATGACCGTATAACGTTGTAATGAATATTTATGAACGACTCTGATCTGAATTTATGCTGTATCACGTACTAAACTGGTCAAGATATGGTCTTGCCATACGCCATTCAGTTTTAAATATCTTTTTGCATAGCCCTCTTTTTCAAAGCCTAAGCGCTGTAGCAGTTTTGCACTTGGTAGGTTTTCAGGCACATAGTTTGCCATGACTCGGTTGAGATGAAGTGTATTAAACATATAATCTAAACCAAACTGAAGTGCTTGCGTCATGATGCCTTGCCCTTGATAGTCTTGATCTAGGGCATAGCCCAAATAACAAGAACAGAATGCACCGTAGACAATTTGGTCAAAAGAAATGGTTCCAACGACTTTATGTTCATCTTTTAAAACAAAACGTAGTGCTTTGCCTTGTTGAAAGTCTTCAATATATTGTGCAAGTTGTTGTTGCCAATATTTATTTGTATAAAAATCTGTAGACCTTAGAGGCATAGCGTTTTTTAAGTGGGATTTATTTCTTTCGTAATAGTCAATCATTTCATTGGATGTACATTCGTGTAAACCCACCATTTGAATGTGTCCAATACTGGTGTGAGGGTGAGTCATTTTATATTTATCCTTTGCCATATTATTTTAAAGATAAAAGTAATTAATCAGAGTATGTTTGTTTTGTTTTTTATTATATGTAGATTGAAAATAAAAGTGGCCTTTGTTAAGGCCACTTTTTATATTTTATGCATATACAATGAATTTAGAGGGCTTCATTTGCCATCGCTACATAGCTTGCAAACTCAAATTCAATACCAGATGGATCATTGAGATGTTGCTCACTGGCAATCTTTTTAAAGCGTGAAGGGATAGGAGGATAAAAGGTTCCCCCATCCTCTACCGTGACATTAACATGAGTGAGTTCTAAGCGATCTGCATTATTGATGGTTTGTTTGAAAATTTCACCACCACCAATAATAAAAATTTGGGTTGGTTTTTCACTATTTTTGACATCATCTATAGCAAGAGCGAGAACTTCATCAATGCTATGTTCAACCTTTGCACCGTCATAAGACCAATCATGATCACGAGTAATGACCCAATTGACTCGTTTAGGCAAACAGCGCCCCATAGACTCTAGGGTTTTACGCCCCATGACCACTACACCGCCTTGAGTCACTTTTTTAAAGTGTTGTAAGTCGGTTGCAATATGCCATGGTAAATCATTATTTTTACCAATACATTGTTGTTGATCCATTGCAACAACATGCACAATTTCAATACCATTTAAACTCATACGGCCACCGCCGCTTTAATAGCAGGGTGTGATTGATAATTTAAAATGTCGATGTCATCAAAACTGAAATCAAAAATATTGGTCACATTTGGATTGAGTTTGAGTTCACATAGGGGGAGTGTTGAGCGAGATAGTTGTAACTTCGCTTGTTCAAAATGATTGCTGTATAAATGGGTATCGCCACCCGCCCAGACAAAGTCACCTACTTTTAAGCCACAGACTTGAGCCACCATATGCGTAAGCAATGCATAACTTGCTATGTTAAAGGGTACACCTAAAAAGACGTCAGCACTACGTTGGTAGAGTTGGCAAGACAATTTGCCATCCTGTACAAAGAACTGAAATAGGGTGTGGCAGGGTGGTAAAGCGACTTGCGTGGCTTCATTGGGGTTCCAACCAGAAACAATCAGTCGGCGTGAGTCTGGATTGTTTTTTATTTCTTGAATTAACCATGATATTTGGTCAAAACCGTTGTTTTGGTAAGTGCCATCGGCATTTTTTGTAGCACCAAAGTTGCGCCATTGGTGACCATACACTGGCCCAAGCTCACCTTCTGGGCGGTTAAATTTAGCAGTTTGTTCTGCGGTGGCCCATTCATCCCAAATAGATACTTTGTTGTCTTTTAGGTATTTAACATGGGTATCACCATTTAAAAACCATAGTAGTTCAATGGCAATTGAACGAAAGTGCACTTTTTTTGTGGTCAGTAATGGAAAGCCTTTAGATAAGTCAAAGCGCATCTGATGCCCAAAAACAGATCGTGTTCCAGTCCCTGTACGGTCACTTTTGTCGCCACCTTGGTCAAGAATACGCTGTAATAGGTCATGATATGCTTTCATGGTTGTCCTTTATCTATGAGTGTCATTTATGGGAAGTCATTTTATATGAACACCCTGTGGGTGTCGATTAGGGATTAACTTTTCTCTGAGGTAAAAACCTATAACTTAGATTGAGCCCAAGAAAGGTAAACAATAAGGCTTGTGTGCTCAATGCAATGGGGTGTGTAGAAATATTGCTATTTAGAAGTAGTATAAAAATTATAGGAAGAAGCCATAGCCCATATTTAGGCAAATTTAACTGAGTTTGGTAGCGCAGATAGAGTGCCATGGCAAATCCTGTACATAAACTGATAGCAACCCAAAATAAATTTAACTTGGCATATTGCTGAAGAACAATAATTGGGCCAGCACTGACCACAACGCTGACCAGTTGTATCTGCCGAAATTTTTTTGGATCATTTAGTATTTTGATCATGTGACAACTTTTTAAATAAAACTTGCGGTGAAAATAAGCAAATACTTATAACCATGATTGCAATGCCTTGAATTCCCCAAGTAAGTAAGTTTTCAAAGGCTTTTACAAAAATAATGGCACATAAAAATGCCAAGGGAATCCATGTAAAAACTCTATATAGAATTAACCTTGGGTTGTTTTTAACCAAATAAATTTTACATAATCGACAGATTAAAAAGACAATTCCTGCACCGATAAAAAATAAGATCAGTGTGTTTGGCATAGGAAAATATAGGTATAAAGAAACTGCAACAATCACAGCGAAGATCAAAATACAAAGTTTTTGAACGATAGGTGTGTGTGGGTCAAACCAAAATTCAAGCATATTTTTTCTGATATAAAGTGGTGGAAGGAGTCATTGACTCCTTTAGAGTAATATAAAAGATTAGGTCTTTTGCGTATTTCCCCAGTCATAAATTTTTTGTTTATAAGCCCAAAAGATGAGTAATATACCAATGATGATCATTGGCAATGAAAGCATTTGGCCTTTGGTCATCCAGCCAAATAAAATATAACCTTGGTCTGCGTCTGGTTCTCTAAAGAATTCCATGACAAAACGAGCTACGCCGTAACCTGCTAAAAATAAAGCGGATACAGCCATGCGTGGGCGAGGTTTTGAACTAAACCACCACAGTATAATAAATAACAGTAATCCTTCGCAGAGTGCTTGGTAGATTTGCGACGGATGACGCACCAAATGCAATGGATCTGTTGGAAAAATCATACCAAACGGGTAGTTGGGGTCAGTGACTTCACGGCCATACAACTCACCACCAATAAAATTACCAATCCGACCGAACATGAGTCCTGTAGGTACACATGGTGCAATAAAGTCCATGGTTTGAAACCATGTTTTTTGATATTTTCGACACCATAAAATCATGGCGAGCATGACACCAATAAAGCCACCATGAAAGCTCATGCCACCGGTCCAGACTTGGAATAACCACAGTGGGTGTGCTAGAAATTGATCAAATTCGTAAAATAGGACATAACCAATACGTCCACCAATCACAACCCCTAAAGCACCGTAAAAAATGAGGTCAGACACCATTTCTGAACCCCAACCTGTACGTTGCTTTGCTCGGTAGCTTGCCAAGCCCCATGCACATAAAAAAGCCAATAGGTACATAACACCGTACCAATGCACTTTAAGCGGGCCTAACTCTAGCGCAATTGGGTTGATATTGGGGTAAATCAGCATTGATTTTCCTTTTTTATAGTCATCGTTGTGCTGATTTTACCGAATCAGGCTTAAAAATGTTGAATTTTAAGTAGTTCATGTGCAAATGAGCGTATTTTATTTCTTGATATTTTTAAAACTTAAAAGCAATCATGAATGATTGCCTTTGAGTTAAATTGAAGTGACGCAGATAACGGCTTAATTGCCTGCAATACGCCCGCCATCTTTACGGGTAATAACAACAGTTGCAGAACGAGGTCGTGCAGAGCTGTTTGCCGTACTTTGAGATGCCGGCCAATGGCTGTTTGGTTTGTCGTAGCTTGCAGATTCTTCACCGGGGTGTTGAATATTTACAAAAATGGCTTTGTTGTCTGGTGTCATGGTAATTCCTGTTATTTCTGCTTCTACAGGACCAACGAGGAAGCGACGTAGGTTGTCATCAGTGACTTTTGCGCCTACACGTGTTTGCTGTCCATTTGAAGTCGTTGCAACTGTACCATCGCCAATATAGCCGGGTAGTGCTGCAAGCATCATACAGTTGGTCACATCTGTATATGCGCTATCGTCTGTTTGTAGCCATAAAATACCACGTGAATCGAACCACATACCATCTGGACTTGAGAAGTCATTGTTGTCTGTGAGGCCAGATAGATTAATGTTGGCATTCATGCTGGCTTCAGCACCAAAAAGATAAATATCCCATTGAAATTGAAGCGCATTGGTCTTGTCATCTTGCTCTTTAAAGCGAATCACATGGCCATTTACATTGCCTTTTTGGGTCTTTTTATCTGCATAGAGGTCTTGATAATTACGTGGATTGGCTGCATCTGTTGGATAGTCTTTACCACGGTTTGAGTTGTTGGTTAGGGTAACGTAAATCTCACCATTTTCAGGGTTAATCGTACACCATTCAGGGCGATCCATTTTTGTTGCACCCACGCTGTCTGCTGCCATACGTGCAAAAGTCACTACATCTGCTTGGTTACTAAATGGATAAATTTTGTTGCTTTGATCTAAGCCATTTTTACCATAGCTGAGTTCAATCCACTGACCTGAGCCGTCTTGGTTAAATTTAGCAACGTACAATGTCCCTTTGTCCATATATTTATCACCTGCTTTGTAGCCAGCATTGGCGTCTTTTGCATCCCACTTTGCTTGAGATACAAATTTATAAATATATTCGCCTCTTGAGTCATCACCCATATAAAAAGCCAAGGGCATGCCTTCAACTGCTCTACAAGCACTGTCTTCATGTGCAAAACGTCCCAAAGATGTTCGCTTGACAGGATTGTGTTTGATATCGAAGGGGTCAATCTCTACCATCCAGCCAAATGTATTTGGGCCATTACGGTAGTCTTGACTTGCACTGTCAGCAGTGACGTTTGCTTTCCAACGGTCATAATGCTCTTGTGGCTCGATTTGACCAATGGCAGTATCCCACTCGTATTTTGAGCTTGAACCTGCTTTTAGACCATAGCGTTTGAGTGCAGCAATATCATGTGGTTGGCGTTTTGCATCATCTGTAGACGAACGTT
The DNA here is from genome assembly GCF_900096955.1 of Acinetobacter boissieri. GTDB lineage: Bacteria > Pseudomonadota > Gammaproteobacteria > Pseudomonadales > Moraxellaceae > Acinetobacter > Acinetobacter boissieri. The sequence continues at coordinate 44,220 of NZ_FMYL01000010.1, forward strand.
GGAAGTAACCAATAAAGTTTTCTTCGGTCGTTAAGTAAGTGCCCCAAGGGGTATACCCATTGCCACAGTTGTTATGCGTTCCACGTGTTTTGAGTGCCTTTGGCGAGTAGGGTGTGACTAACAGCGGTGAGCCTGCTGCTGCACCTGAAAAGTCCATGGGTGTATAGGTCGTAATACGTCGATTAAAAACTGAATTTTTAATCATTTCAACATGTTGAGTTATTTCATTCTTTTTCACATGAATGACAGATACGCCGTGTGCATTATTTTCACGAATCACTTCATCTTCTGGGCGATGTCCATTCACGCTGGTTGGCCCTTTAGCATGTAGGAATGTTGGGTTGATGTACTCGTGGTTCATCACCAATAGGCCTTCTTCAGAGAAAGTGTCATCTAGGCGTTTGGTTTTTTTGTTTAAACCAAAAAAGTGAATGCCATCGTGACAGTCGCCAGAGCGAAACTGAAAACTTGGACCTGATGGAATATTATTGTCATCCCATGCGCCATAATTAGGGTGAATTGAGTCCCCTAAACTATATAAAACATTGACTTGATAGCCTTCAGGTACGGTAATTAAATCAAGTTTATTTTTTGCAACAGGTTGGAACGTAAGTTTTTCAGGGCGTTTTGCAGTGGGGAGGTGAGATGATCTTTGCCCTTGTTTTGCTGTGCTTTGAGATGATGCGCATCCCGTGACTGTAGCAGCAAGTGCAAGTGCAATAGTACCGCTTGCAGTTTTTTTAATCAGATCACGGCGTGTAATGTACTGACCTAAAATATCATCAAAATGGGTGTTGTTTGATGTGTTGTTGTCGGTTTCTTGGTCTTCATGATATGGCGTCTGCTGTGTCATGATATTCCCCTAGTAAGTTTAGATTTATCAAAGATTTAATTTGAATATACACTAGGGGTTTTTTATGTATTTTATCTGACAATTTTATGACAAATTGGTTAAATTAAGCTTTATTTAAGCTTAGTGTTTTTTCTCTATAATTTTACCGAATATAAGGCCAAGTTCGAAAAGTAACCACATAGGTATAGCAAGCATGATCATTGAAATGGCGTCCGGTGGTGTTGCAAACATGGCAATAAAAAAACAACCTACAATAATAAAACGTCTTTTTTTCACCAAACTTTCTGTAGGTACAATACCTGTAATAATTAAAAGCAGTGTGATAATGGGTATTTCGAAAGTAAGTCCAAATACCAAAAATAATTTTAGACAAAAACTGAGGTAACTGTTGATGTCTGTCATGGGTGCAACGCTTTCAGGCGCAACACTTATAAAAAAATGTAAAATAGAAGGTAAGACTATAAAATAGGCAAAAGCAATGCCTGTATAAAATAACGTAATACTGCCTGCCATGAGTGGAAAGGTGAGATTCTTTTCATGTTGATGCAATGCAGGTTTCACATAGAGCCATGCTTGATACAGTATAAATGGCATACTGATCATGAGGGCGACAAACAGATTGAGTTTAAATGGTGCTAAAAATGTGGCTGTGACATCCGTTGCTATCATTGAGGAACTGGTGGGTAATTGTGCTCTGAGCGGTTTAGATAACAGTTGATATGTTTGATTGGCAAATGGCAGTAAGCATAAAAATAAACCAAGCAATACAGCGACTACACGAATTAAATATTTTCTTAGCACAATAAGATGCTTATGGATTGGCATTTCATCGAGTTCAGTATGTGCTGAATCCTGTGGCTGTGTGTTGTGTAGCGAGGTCATACGGCCACCTTCAGTTCAATGGGTTCATGTACTTGCTGTGTTTGAGTGTTAGATGCTGTGTGTGTGGTCAGGCTTACACAGTGTGTTGTATAGCCGTAACGTAGATACTTCACAGGGGTGTAGTTATACTGTTTTAATTGAGTCGTTGCTTTATGGGTATTGAGCTGACCGAATGCATCCATTTGGCTTTGCATTTTTTGTTCAAGCGCAGCAATGCGTTGCATTTCTTTTTGCATTTGGTCTTTGAGTTCAGAGACACGCAGCTCATGGTCAATGTCATTTTGTATATTGCTCACAAAGCGCTTGCCCTTGCTGTACCATTTTCCAACAAAGCGTAAGGCTTCAGGCAATTTGTCAGGGCCAAGTACCAGTAGTGCAATTACTGCAAAAACTAAAAATTCAGAGATGCCAACATTTAGCATAAATTACTCGGTTTTACTGCTTTGAGTGACATTTGATTCTGCTTTTACTGTACGTGGCGTTGCTGATGATAATTGCTCTGGCTCGTCATCTTGCATTGTTTTTTTGAAATCTTTGACAGCACCGCCCATGTCTTTACCTAAATTTTTGAGTTTAGATGTACCAAAAAGAAGTACAACCACAATTAAAAAAATAATGACATGCCAAATTGATAAACCAGCCATAGTGATCTCCTAAAAATTAGACCTATAGAAACAGGATGTTATGACATTAGTGTGACGATAAAACGATGTTTTAAAGAATTTTTTAAGTTTCGTTTGTTAATAGAGCAGTCATTACATGATGAGTTCATCAAACATTACTTGGAAAGATTATGTCTATTGGGTTACCTATTTTTGCATTTGTTTTTGGTTGGCTAATCCAAAATTTTTCTATTGCACCACATTTAAAAAAGTTTTTTTCTATTGTACTGGCACGGTGTTTTATACCGTTCATTATTATTTACAATATGCTTTTTTATCAATCAGGTAGCTTGCTACTCATCCTGTTTAGTTTGGCTACATCTATAATCGTTTACATGGTCTGTACGTTTATTTTTAAAGATCGTTTGGTGGCCTTATGTGCCAGTTATAGTAATATTGGTTGGCTTGGTTTTCCTTTGGCATTACTCATTTTTGGGCACTCAATGAGTGCAGCTATGATTGCATTGTATGTAGGAAGCTCTATTTTTGGCAATATTTGGGCAATTCAAGCAGTCAGTGATGTAAAGCCCACATGGTCAGATATACTTAAAAAAGTAATGCAAGCACCACCAATGATTGCGTTATGCCTTGCATTGATTCTACGATTATTGTCCGTACAAAATATACTTCATGATCAATGGTGGTTACTCGACTTATATGCTTTTGCAAAATTTGCAATGGTTTTTGCCGGCATGGCTGTTTTGGGCATGTGGCTAAGCCAAACAAAGGTGGTGATGCGTGACTTAAAATATAGTGCTCGAATTATGTTGGTAAAATTGGCAGTTGGCGCTGTATTGTGTGGTCTTTTATATGTTTTAACGTCAAATATATTTATACATACCCATATTGCACTACTTTATTTCTTATTTTTTTTACCACCTGCAGCCAACATTGTGGCATTAGAAACTCACTATAGTGGTACGGGGAAATCTGCACAGTATATTGCTGCAGGTACAGTGGTGAGTATTTGTACGATTGCACTATTTGCATTGATTTATTTGGTTTTTATTGTATAGATGAATGATTACTCATGTTCTACGAGGGCTTTAATTTTACTGGCTTTTTCAAAATGATCGAGTTGGTGGGTAATGATCCACCAATGTGCGGCCTCTATGAGCAGTTCAGGTTCATCGTTTTTATTTTTAAAAAAAGCATAAAATGACAGTCCGACATCTTCTCCTTTTTTATCCATTTTGTTTTGACAGCCTTGTATAAATCTTTGTTTTAAATCATCTCACATTCGGTTTTCTTATCTATTATTTCTAGGTTGTGGTGCATATGCAGACACAACCTAAGTGTAGTTTATGCAGTTGTTAAACTTGCGACAAAAGCCTGCATGGCTTGACCTCTATGACTGATTTTATTTTTTTCAGATTTTTCAAGTTCAGCACTACTTTTGCCAAGCTCAGGTAACCAAAATAAAGGGTCGTAGCCAAAACCATGCTCGCCACGGGCTTCGGGGAGTATTTCACCTTGCCAAGTGCCTTGAAAGATTTTTGGTAAAGGGTCTTCCGCATGTGCTACAAATGCTAATACACAGACAAACATACCTGTAATGGGTAAGTTATTTTGGCGTAAGGGTTCTAATGTTTGAATGAGTTTCTGATTGTTGGCGATATCGTTACCATGTTCGCCAGCATAGCGTGCTGAATAAATACCCGGTGCGCCTGCAAGTGCAGGTACACATAAACCTGAGTCATCAGCAATTGCAGGTTTACCTGAGTGTTTGGCAGCATGACGTGCTTTTAAAATGGCATTTTCAATAAAGCTTAAACCATCTTCAATGGCATCTTCAATATGTAGTTGCCCTTGAGGAATCATTTGAATAGGTAAGTTGAGCTGTTCAAAAATTTGGCTAAATTCGGCAATTTTGCCTTTATTATTACTGGCAAGGACAATTTCAGCGTAAGGGTCGAGCCACGAGGTTTGAGTCATAATGATATTTTTGAAAAAATAAGACATTTAGATTATGCACAAAGCCATGTTAAAAAACAAAAAAAGCAACACATTTGTGTTGCTTTGAGTGAGCGTAAAAAGTTTATTGTGCTTGAATCCAGCGGTCTGCGCGGTCTACTGCTTGACGAATTTGATCTGGTGTTAAGTTAGCAGCCAATGCTGTTTTTTTAGTTTCAGACATATTCATGACTTTGTTGTCTAACATGCCATCACGGGTGGAAAGCTCATACCATTGATATGCACCAATATAATCTTTTTGATGTTCTTCCATGAGTGCAAGGTTAAAACTGGCACGGTTGTCGCCATGACTTGCTGCTTTTTCTAAGTAACTACGAGCCAAGACCATATTTTTACTGGTACCTGTACCATCAGCCAACATACGACCAACATTTAATTGGGCTGCAGGAATACCTTGGTCAGCTGCTTTTTTATACCAAGCAAAGGCTTGGTTCATGTCTTTAGCTGTATCTTTACCAGCTTGGTAGTGCATTGCCACATAAAACTGTGCAGCTGCTTGACCTGCATTGGCTTCTTGTACCAATTGACTAAAGCCCATGGTCGAATAACGTGCTGCTTGTGATGATGCTGATGGTTGTGGATTTGCTGTGATTAAATCTGCATGTGATAGTACAGATAAACCAAGCAGCAAGGTGCTCATAAACAGTTTTTCATATAGCGCTCACTCTATAAATTGCTACTTCGCCAAATAGATTCGGAAGACGTTTACCTAAAAAGCTATCTTCTTGATTCCCATTGACAGAAAGTCGGTTAATAATCCGAATATTGTTGTCAGCACAAAGTGCTTCAAAATCTCGGAAAGTACATAAATGGATGTTAGGGGTGTTGTACCACATGTATGGTAATGCTTTCGACACAGGCATTTTTCCTTTAAGTGCTAAAAATGCGCGTGTTTTCCAGTGAGCAAAGTTTGGAAAGGTAATAATGGCTTGTTTACCGACCCGAACCATGTCTTTTAACAATACATCTGGTGCATCTACAGACTGCAAAGCTTGTGCCATAACTACATAATCAAAAGATTGATCTGCAAAACGGTGTAAGCCAATGTTTAAGTCTTGTTGTATAATATTTAACCCTCGACTAATCGCAATTGCAATCTTTTCTTGATCAATTTCCATGCCATATGCACTGATGTTATATTTTTTGCTCAAATGAGCCAGTAATTCACCATCGCCACAGCCTAAATCGAGCACTTTATCGCTTGGGCTAATCCATTTTTCAGAAAGTTGTTGGTCTAATCTCATGAAATTTCCCCCTGTTGTGCTGTCTTTTCATTAAGCAATGCTTCGCCACCTAAAAAGGCACGTAATGTATTGACATAAAGCGGTATAGGAAATAAAAACGAGTCATGCCCTTGTTTGGCATTAATGTCCAAATAACTCACAGGCTTATTATTAGTAATAAGTGCATTCACAATTTCTTCTGAACGTTCGGGACTAAATCTCCAATCGGTAGTAAATGACACCACTAAAAAACGGCACTGTGTATTTTTCATGGCTTCAGTCAGCGATGAGTTAAACTCACGTGATGGGTCAAAATAGTCAAGTGCTTTGGTCATAATTAAATACGTATTGGCATCAAAGTTTTGGCTAAAGCGTTCGCCTTGGTAGCGTAAATAGCTTTCAACTTGGAACTCGACATCAAAACCATACATAAATTTGCCCGATTTTAGGTCACGGCCAAATTTTTGCTTCATGGCTTCTTCAGACAAATAGGTAATGTGTCCTACCATACGTGCCAAAATGAGGCCACGGCGAGGGTAACTGTCATTGGCAAGATAGTATCCATCATGAAAATCTGGATCAGATAAAATGGATTGTCTCGCAACTTCATTAAAGGCAATATTTTGTGCAGAGAGTTTGGGTGCACTGGCAATAATCACACAGCGTTCTAAACGGTCTGGGTAATCGACAGACCACTGTAGTGCCTGCATGCCACCTAAAGAGCCACCCACAATGGCGTACCATTTTTGAATACCCATTTGATCTGAAAGCATGGCGTGGGTGCGTACCCAATCACGTACTGTAACCAAAGGGAAATCTGGACCATAGGGCATATTGTTGTTATCTGGGTTGGGTGAAATAGGCCCTGTTGAACCGTGACAACCCCCAATATTATTGAGTGCTACAACAAAGAAATGATTGGTGTCTATGGCTTTGCCGGGCCCAATACATGCATCCCACCAACCTGGTTTCTTATCATCTTCACTATGATAACCTGCAGCATGATGATGGCCTGATAGTGCATGACACAGTAAAATTGCATTAGAGCGGTCTGCATTGAGTGTGCCATAGGTTTCGACCATAAGTTCAAAACGTGGCAGTACGCGCCCACACTCAAGCTCTAGAGGTTCTTCAAAAGTATATTTTTTAGGGGTGACTAAACCCACTGAATCAGATGCAAAAGACACGAATGTAAGTCGCCTTATTTTGAAATCATGAGTATGAAAAAGGATACCAACTTGGGTATCCTTTTGAAACGATTATTTTCAACTGCTTAGTGGTTTTTAGGCACAATATCAGTAATTTGAAGAACGCCTTGATCAATCAAACGGTTGGTACAGGCAATAATTGCTTCGATAGGAGAGGTGATGGTATTGCTATGAATACCTGCTGCAAACGTGCTCTTACCTGTGTCTTTCACTTGAATTTCAAGTAATGCTAAAGACTGGGCGCTTGCACCTGTGCCAATACTACGTTCCTCATAGTGTAATACATCGATTGGAAGTTGTAATGCATCAATCACCGCAGAAATTGGGCCATTACCACGACCATGTAGTCGTTGTATTTTTTCATTAATTTCAATATCTAGATCAATCACTTGATCATTGTCTTGGGTCGACAGTTGATATTTTTTCACGCTGTAATATTTGTCTTTAATATTGACATACGTATTTTGGAAAAGTGTCCAAATGTCTGCCGCAGAAATCTCAGCAGATGTCGTATCTGTATGCGCTTGTACAATTTGACTAAATTCAATCTGTACACGGCGTGGTAATGCCACGTTGTAATTTGATTCAAGTAAGTACGCAATACCGCCTTTACCAGATTGGCTGTTTACTCGGATTACAGCATCGTAATCACGGCCCAAATCTTTTGGGTCGATCGGTAAGTATGGCATGTCCCAAATGGCTTCATTTTTTTGGAAATCGAAGCCTTTTTTAATCGCATCTTGGTGCGAGCCTGAAAATGCAGTAAAGACTAAATCACCTGCATAAGGGTGGCGTGGGTGAACGGGTAAACCTGTACATTCTTCAACCGTTGCAATAATTTCATTAATATTTGAGAAATCAAGCTCAGGTGCAACTCCTTGGGTGTACATATTGAGTGCAATGGCTGCAATATCAACGTTACCTGTACGCTCGCCATTGCCAAAGACACAGCCTTCTACACGGTCTGCACCTGCCATAATGGCAAGTTCAGATGCTGCAATACCACAGCCACGGTCGTTATGACAGTGTACTGAAATGAGTACACCATCACGGCGAGCAAGATTGCGGTGCATCCATTCAATTTGGTCTGCATAGACGTTTGGGCTAGACACTTCAACCGTTGCGGGCAAGTTTAAAATCACTTTATTGTCAGGTGACGCTTCCCAAATGTCTGTAACAGCATCGCAGACATCTTTGGCAACGTGAAGCTCTGTTGCAGAAAAACATTCTGGGCTGTACTGAAATACCCACTCTGTTTCAGGTTGTTTAGCTGCATACTCTTTAACTTTTGTGGCCGCGTGTACAGCCAATTGCTTTGCACCCTCTACATCTGTATTGAGTACTTTTTTGCGAAAGGTAGGCGAGTTCGAATTATAAATATGCACAATCGCACGTTTTGCTCCCACCAATGACTCAAATGTACGGGTAATAAGATGGTCACGTGCTTGGACTAAAACTTCAATGTAAACATCATCTGGAATGAGGTTTTCTTCAATGAGTTGACGAGTGAAGTCAAAGTCAGTTTGTGATGCCGATGGAAAACCAATTTCAATGTGTTTAAACCCAATTTTAACCAACATGAGAAACATTTTTAGTTTTTGTTCTAGGGTCATTGGCTCAAAAATAGCTTGGTTACCGTCACGCAGGTCTGTACTCATCCAAAGTGGCGCTTTCGTAATCTCGTTATTCGGCCATTCACGGTTGGGTAAGTCAACACGTTCATACATGCGACGGTATTTTTTGCTTGGATCAGCCAACATGGATCAATCACTCCTAGATATAGTCGTGCGTCATGGATAACGTATCGCAACGACTATTTTTATTTAAATTTTGTTTGTTACATAAGTATACAGCACCGTCTAGCACGATGTAGACGACTTATGTGTTTTGGGAGTAAGTTTTTAGGGTGGATAACCGTTAAGTTAAGTGATCTACATGGCTGTTGTCAATGGTTTTGTGTGTCAATATAAGCAGTTGAAATGTCGCTCATACGTGCTGTACCGGCCAAAGCCATGGTAATTTCTAGCTCTTCTTTGAGTGTGCGAATCACATGCGCCACGCCCAAAGCCCCTGCAGTGGCAAGCCCATAAATATAAGGTCTGCCAATCAGTACCGCATGTGCACCCATAGCAATCGCTTTAAATACATCTGTGCCACGGCGTATGCCACCATCTAAAAGTAATGGGTAGTCGCTTGGTACAACGGCTTTAATACGTTGTAGTGCGGTGAGTGGTGAAATACAGGTGTCTAAAACACGGCCACCGTGGTTGGAAATAATTAAACCTTGAACGCCGTGTTCAATGGCAAATTTTGCATCATCGGGGTGAGAGACACCTTTTAATACAATGGGTAGCGAGGTTTGTTGTGCCAGCCAAGCGATGTCTTGCCATGTTGGGGCAAGCTGCATTAGACCATCAAATACGGGATGTTGGTTTGGTAAAAGATTTTCTGCCATGAGAAAGGTTTTGGTATGAGGGTGTGGCATATCTGGTGGAAGTTGAAAATTGGCTTTTCTTTCGGTATCTCGTATACCTTTATGTGGTGCATCTACAGTAATCACAATGGCTTTGTAGTGGTGTTGTTCTGCCATTTTGACCAATTGTAATGACTTTTCACGTCCACCTTGCCAGTACAGTTGGAACCATTTAAATGGATTGTCTTTATTTAATGCACGTAAGTCTGTTGTGGTAAAGGTGCTTAAAATAAGATTACTTTGCATGACTTCTGCGGCCAGTGCAGTAGCACGTTCTGCTTCTGGGTGAAATAAGGCTTGATGACCAATGGGAGCTAAAAAAATAGGGTGGGGGTAAGTTTGCCCAAAAATTTCACAGGTTGTATTACCATGAGATAAGTCTTTGAGCACCCGTGGCAAGATGTGTATTTTTTCAAATTGTTGTTGATTTTGTTTGAGGCTGATCTCATGCATTGCGCCACTTTGCAAATATGCCCAATGGCTTTTAGGTATGTGCATTTCGGCTTGTTTTTCATAGTCAGCCAAGGTGAGCAAGTGAGGTGGGATGTTATTCAAGGGGGCGTGTATTGTCATGATTTTATCTATGCAAGCGTGGCCTACATGTCACTCCATTGTCTGAGTAAATTGTGATAAATACCTGTAAGTTGTACAACATCTTCATGGTTGCTACCCAATTGTTGAGTCAGTGACTGTATAGATTGGTCAAGTTCAAACAGCATGCGTCTTTGAATGTCTGATGCGACAAAACTTTGGATCCAAAAGAATGACGATACTCGTGCCCCACGAGTGACAGGAGTGACTTCATGTAAACTGGTTGATGGGTAAAGAATCGCATCGCCGGCATTGAGTTTGACCGATTGTGTACCATAGGTGTCTTCAATAATCAGCTCACCGCCATCGTATTCATCTGGGTTGGTAAAAAAGAGTGTACATGACACATCTGTACGCATATACGTGTTAAGTACAGGGTGAGGACGAATAGCGTTGTCTATATGTGTACCAAAGTGACCACCGTTTTGGTAGCAGTTAAACATAGGGGGGAGGATGGTTTTTGGAAGTGAGGCACTAAATGCCGTAGGGTTAGTTTGAAAGGCTTGCGTAATAATTTTACCAATATGTAGCGCATCTTCGCAGTCAATCGGCAGTTGTAAGTTATTTTTTATTTGTGCAGACTGATGGCCTGTGGTGTGTTTGCCGTCAACCCAAGGGGCTGTCTCTAAAAGGGTACGGCATTCATTGATCTGTTCGAGTGTAAGTAGGTTAGGAACTTGTATCAGCATTATGATTTCCTAAATGAGAATAAAAAGCGTTTGCCATATTATAATAGCAAACGCTGGTTTATACCGCTAATCTTGAGTGAAAATTAGAAGTTATAGTTAATGTTGAGTACGGTTTGACGACCTGCACCTGGTAGTGCAAAGCCACTGCTATTGTGCTGTGATGTTCCTGCACGTAGATTGGTATAGTGGGTTTTATCTGCAAGGTTACGGCCAATTAATTGTACATTTAAGTTGTTGTTAAACTTATATGTAATAGAGGCATCATGCGTAAAATAGTCTTCAGACTGTATCTGTGGAAAACGATTGTTTTGTGCAGTTTGTGTACTGGTATACATCTTTCCTTGGTAAGTTAGGCCATAACCAGCTTGCCATTGGTCATTGAATGAATAGGTTGTCCAAATACGACCAGAATAGGTTGGTACAAGCATCACATGATTACCTTTTTGATAATCTGGCACATTGCCTACAGTCGTTTGTTTATATTTTCCTTCCATCCATGCAAAGGTTGTGGTGATGTCCCATTGCGGTGTAATTTGACCGAATAATCCGGCTTCGACACCATTAATGTAGTTTTTACCATCTAGTACAGTATTGCTATTGTCTGCACCTTGTATACGTACTTTATTTGACTCAGTTCTAAAACCTGCCATGGTAAAGAGTAGGTTTGGATTAATTTCCCATTTTATGCCTAGCTCGTAATTCATGGCACTTTCTGGCTTGGTATTACAGGTGTTTCCTACAGCAGTTGCAATACACGGATTATTGGCTGCATCCATCGTTGGTTTTTGTGAGTTTGCATAACTTGTATAAATGCTCACAGCTTCAATTGGTTTGTAGGTTAAACCTACACTGTAGCTGAATAGGTTTGCATTTTGTGAAGCGGGTGAGGTTGCTGTGATTTGCTGTGTTGTGGCTGAATAGGATTGACTGGTATATTGGCTTTCTGTGCGGTCAAAGCGTATACCAAGGTCGAGTAACCAATGTTGGCCAAATTCAGTGTTATTGAAAATATAGCCGTAATAGCTATTCATACTCCCGCTTGCATACTCTGATGCTCTGAAGTTGGTTGCACCACCCCAGTAATTATTGGGGTTGTATAAGTCTGTTGAAGGTAGCGTAATACGTGTACCATTGGAATTGAACAATAATCCACCCAATAGTCGAGTATAGTCTTCTTGGCTAAAACCAATTCCTGTGACGAGCGTATTTTTGATGTGCTCATTTTGAAAAGTAAGTCTCAGGTTGGTGTCATTGGCAAATTGTTTGGCGGTAATATTATTTACAAAGCCAAAGCGTTGTGCATCGGGGATATAGCGCCCACGTTGGTTGCATGATGTATAGCCTGTTTGATTTGCATTGGTTTTTGCGACTGGCGTTAGTCCTTCAAGAGAACAAAAAATGCCTCGTGGTGAAGATGTGATGCCACTTTGTGAAATATTGCTAAGACGAGTGACAGAGTGAAGTTGTATATTGTCGCTCAGTTGGCTGTCGACTTTAAAAAGCCCATTACTGTTTTTAATATGGATTTGATCTAAATTTTTAAAACCATAGTAAGTAGATGGAGACAAGCCATTTACACCACGGCCATTAAAATAGGGTACGCCGTAAAGTGGGTCGTTACTGTCTTTTTGGTACATATATGCCAAAGTAAACTGTGTATTTTCACCCATGCCAAAAGTTATAGCAGGGGCAATTCCCCAGCGTTTTAGATCTTCGCTACGCCCAGGATAAGTGTTTCTATGTGCCATGACGTTTAAACGAACTGCAATATCATCTTGTATAATCTGGTTGAAGTCGCCTGTAAATCGGGTGTAATCATCGGTACCTAGGCCAACAGAAACAAGGTGCTCATTTTTGTTTTTCGGCATTTTGGTGACAAGGTTTACACCACCACTGACTTGTCCTGCGCCGTTTTCTACAGAGTTTGAACCTTTATTGACTTCTACAGCATCGTAATTAAATAAGTCTGTACGGGTAATAATAGCTGTATCTCTAATTCCATCGGTTGTGATGTTATTTTTTGCATCATAGCCACGAAGGTTAATTCGGTCGCCAAGTGTACCGCCTGCTTCACCTGCACTAAAAGAAATACCTGGTGTGGTTGCAAGTGCATCTTGTAGTGAAAGTAGATTTTGTTCTTTTAAGGTTTGTTCAGTGAGTACTTGAGTTGTTTTTGCAGTATTAAGTAACGGCTGAATGCGTTTACTTGATGAGCTTTCTTTAGCGTAAAAGCTCGTTTCAGTGTTTGCATTACTTTGAATTGAAGGAAGATGCTGCACTGACTCAGTCGAAGCGGCAAAGGCAAGATTAGGGAGTGCAATAGCAAGTGCAACAGTTTTTGCTACATGAGTATTCGGTTTTGTTTTCTGACTTGGCATAAGTACGCCCTTTAAAAAATGACTCGTATTATCGTTTTGATGAATAAACGACCGAAAGAGCTGGAATTATAAATGATAATTATTTTTATTTAAAATATAATATTATTTTGTGTTTTTTGTTAAGTTATTGATTTTAAAATATAAAGTTATATCTGTTTTTTAGATTGTAATTTATTTGTAATTGTTTTTTGCGATTATTGTTTTTTTTTTGGTATTATTTAATATTAATTTAAGTTTTATGCTTTTTAAAAGCAGCCTCCATAAAGAGACTGCTTTTCGTTGATTTTGTTGTTTAGTACTTGAAGTTGAGCGTCAGTACGCCATTACGCCCTTCTGCTTCGGTTGCATAGTGTGATGCATAGGCTTTGGTGAAGTAGCGTGTATTACTCACATTGTTTACATTTAATTGAATGTCAATATTTTTGTTTATAGCATAACGCGCCATCACGTCATAACGGGTGTAGCCTGAAACCCATAATGTGTTTGTGGTGCTACCATACACTTTGTCACTTGCAACCACACCTCCACCAAGGGTGAGTTTTGGTGTGATTTTATACGTAGACCATAATGTTGCACTGTTTTTAGGTACGTTTGGTAGTTGTTTTCCACGAGTTTGAATGGCTGAACCATCACGTGTGCTTACACCAGGATTGCCAGATTGGATTGCATCTAGGTAGCTATAGCCTAAGGTAATATCCCAATTATTGGTGATATTACCATTTAAGCCAAACTCAAACCCATTTACACGGCTTGCACCACCATTGGTATATTGCGTTGGTGATACGGCAATACGTGTATTTTGCTTTTCTGTGCGAAACACGGCTGCAGTGACATTGGCACGGCGGTCAAATAAATCCCATTTTGTGCCAATTTCAAAAGTACGAGCTTTTTCCGGTTGTAGTGCTTTATAAATTTCTGCAATGCTTTCAGAGCCATCGCCTGCACTAATCCCTACAGGGTTGGCTGAAGTCGCAAAGCTTGCATAAATACTGCCTTGTTCTACAGGCTTGTAAGTTAGGCCGGCAGTGTAGCTAAAGAAATTACTTTTACTAATGACAGTCGTTGGTATTGCCATTGCGGTATATGCAGTGCTGCTTACAGTTGCATAGTTGTATTGTTTGGTATTGAAGTTATCCCAACGTACGCCAAGATCGAGTAACCACTGTGGCGTAAACTCAATATTGTCTAAAATATAAAGGCCAGTATTCTTGGTTGTGTTTTTAAGGGTATAGCCAGAAATGAGTTTACTAGACCATGCATCATATGAATTTGGGTTGTATAAAGAGGTGCAATAGCCATTGGTTGTGCCAATACCGTAAGTTGGATTGGTTTTGTTCGTGCCTGTACCACAAGACTGCGCTGCAGATAAGCCACTGGTTACACCATAACTGCCTTTGTCTGTTGCTTGATGGCTGTAATCAGCACCTAGGCTCAAGCGGTGTGTAATAGAGCCTGTGTTGAACTTACCTTGTAAAGCCAATTGGTCGGCAAAGGTTTCGGTATCTGTAATACTTGAGTTTGCTCTACGCCATACTTTTCCGTAAGTCACGTCGCCTTGAGAGTCGTCAGGTTGAGTCCAAATGTAATCATTCTTTGAGCGATTGTACGTGACAATATTTGAGAGGTTAAAGCCATTGTCAAACGCGTGTTCAAGTTTGAACGTACCAATATGATTTTCTTGCTTTTGGAAATCACGGTTGTGTAAACCATAGTAGATGCCTTGTTTAACATCTACAGGTTTACCATAAACACCCGTGCCTTTGGGGTTACTATAAGGTACACCAGAGTCTGGTGTGTCATTTGTACGTAAATAGTAGTAGCTGAGCGTGGCTTTAGTCGGTGAGTTTGTACCAAAAATAATGCTTGGTGCAATACCTACACGGTTGTATTCAGCGCCATCTTTTTGACCTGCTTTGGTATTTTGGTGACCCATTACGACCACACGGCTTGCAATGCCGTTGTCAAAGTTTTTGTTGCCGTCTAGTACAATACGGCGGTAGTCGTCGGTACCACTAGAGATTGAACCCTCAACAGCATCGGTAAGCTTAGGTAGTTTTGTAATAATATTAATATTACCACCGGTTGAACCACCACCGCCAAGCGTTGAGGCAGAGCCTTTGGTGACTTCTACTTGTTCTACATCAAACATTTCACGTTGTTGAGAGGTTGCATTACGAACGCCATCAACATAAATTGAGCTTTCTGAGTTATAACCACGAATAAACGGTCGATCACCGTTTGGGTTGCCACCTTCGCCTGCACCAAGTGTAATTCCAGGAACAGTACGTAGTGCATCACTTAAGGTTGTGACTTGTGTGTCTTTAATGAGCTTTGATGAAATCACATCAACAGATTTTGCAGTATCTAGTAGGGGTACAAGGTATTTACTATTTGCTGATTTATCAACTTTTAAGCTTGCTTCTAGTCCATGTGCTGAAATTGTTGGTAGATTTGCTGCATCTTGTCCAGCAATCACAGTGCCTGATGCAATAGAAAGAGAAGAGAGGAGTGCTGAAGAAACAATTTTTTTTCGTGTTTTAATGAACGACATGTATTTTCTCGTAACAAACTGTAGTGATTTTATAAACAATAATGATTATCGTTAATTTTATATTCTTTTGGAATAGCTAAAATCTATTTTTTTATATTTTAAGGGATTTGATGAAGTGTTTAATTTTATCTTTTTGATTTATATTGTTATTTAAATTAACCATCAAAATCTAAATTTGATTGATATTATGGTTTTATTGGTCTTATTTTTTTAATTTTATTTTAAGGTTGTTAGCAGTCACATGATTAATATGTGACTGCGTTGGTTAATTTAGTATTTAAAGTTAATTGCTAACACCGCATTACGGCCATCGGCTTGCATTGCGTAGTGATAGTGTGCGTTGCTGAAATACAGCTTATCTGTAAGGTTGTTAATGTTGAGTTGTAGATTTACATTGTCTGTAACTTTGTATTTGAACATGGCATTATAAACTGTATATGCGGGTACATATTTGGGTGTATTACTGTTGGCAAGATAAGACACTACAGATTTATCATTGTACTGTGCGCCTGCACCAATAATAAATTTTGATGTAATTTTATAGGTACTCCACAGTGTTGCACTGTTTTTTGAAACAAAGGGTAGGGCTTTGCCTTGTCCTGCCAATGATTTTGCATCATACGCAGAAGCGCGTGTAAGTTTGCTGTCTAAGTAGCTATAACCAGTTGCGATATTCCATTTGTCAGTTAAGTCACCGGTTAAGCCCAACTCAAAACCATTCACGCGACTTGTTCCAACATTGGCGTAGCCTGTTGTATCGACTTGAATACGGGTATTTTGTTTTTCAGTACGAAATACAGCAGCAGTCACATTGGCTTTATTATTTAAAATATTCCATTTTGTGCCGATTTCATACGTGCGTGCTTCCTCAGGTTTGAGATCGTTGGCTTGGTTATTGGTCGTAATAGAGTCTGAGCCATCGCCTTGGTCTACGCCTACAGGGTTAGCAGATGTTGCAAAACTTGTATAAATACTGCCGTTTTCTGTTGGCTTATAAATTAAGCCTGCTTGGTAAGAGAAAAAATCGGTATCGCTGGCGTAGCGTTGACCTGCACTATATTGCACACCACGTAGGGTAAGCGGATAGTTGTATTTTACATCGGTATTAAATTTATCCCAGCGTAATCCTAAGTTCAGTAACCATTGTGAAGAAAACTCAATGCTGTCTAAAGCATATAGGCCAACACTTCGACTACGTGTTGTTGAGTAACCCTTTACAGCAGTTGCGGTGTCGCTATAGCTATCGTATGGCGTTGGGTTGTATAGGGTGGTGCAGTAACCATAGCTACTATATTGGCAAGATTCACCCTTACCGTTAATGATATTGTGGCTTTGATCTTGTATATCTAACCCTGTGCTTGGATTAAAACCGTTAAATGAATAAATGCCCATATTGGTAGATTGATAGCTCCAATCTGCACCAGTACTGAAGTTATGTTTTATATTGCCTGTATTAAATTTACCAGAAAGTGCCATTTGGTCACTGTAGGCATTGGTGTCTGAAATACGGCTGACTGCACGGCGGAAAATGGTGCCATATTTTGCAATATTACCACTTGAATCATCTGGATTGGTGGCAATGTAGTTGGTGGTCGAGCGGTTGTAAGTAAACGTGTTGCTTAAGTTTAAACTGTCAGTAAAATCATGTTCGAGCTTAAATGTACCCACTTGATTTTGGCGACGGTCAAAATCACGGTTACGCCAACCATAATAAGTGCCTTTAGCAACGGCATATGGTGCACCACCCGTGACAGGAAATGGAATTCCTGCATCTGGCAGGTCATCACTTTGTAGGTAGTAGTAGCTCAAAGTACCTCTTGTTGGTGTACCAAGTCCAAAAGTAAAGCTTGGGGCAATACCTACCCGGTTGTATTCAGCACCATTTTTTTCACCCGGTTTGTCATTTTGATGCCCCATAATGACCACACGGCCTGCCATGCCATCACCAAAGTCTTTGTTAGCATCTAAGCTAATATGGCGATAATTGGCTGTGCCACCTGCAATCGTGCCTTCATATTGGTCACCAGCATGAGCTTGTTTAGTAATTAAGTTAATGCTGCCCCCGGCACCACCACCACCTGAAAGTGCAGAGCTTGAACCTTTAGTAACTTCTACTTGTTCTACATCAAACATGTCTCTGTTTTGGGACGTGGCATTTTTAACACCATCTACATAAATAGAAGATTGAGCACTATAACCCCGAATGTATGGAATATCAGTAAATGGTGTGCCACCTTCACCTGCAGCAAGTGTAATGCCTGGTGTATTTTGCAGTGCTTGCGTGAGAGAGTTAGAGTTTGTGTCTTGCAGAAGCTTTTGTGAAATCACATCTACACTTTTAGGGGTGTTAATTAAAGGTGCAACATATTTACTATTTGCCGATTTAGCAGTGGTATAGCTAGGTGTGCTAGGTGTTTCTATTGCAGCATGTGCATCAATGGTGCTCAAAGTGGTTGTATCTTGTGCAAAACTTGCACCTGCAACTAAGGATAACGAGGAGACGATTGTAGACGAAACTATTTTTTTACGTGCTTTTATGAAAGACATAATTGATGTGTAACCCTGTATTGGTGTTGTTGTGTGATAAATAATAATCATTATTAATTTGAGTGCTAGCTTGCTTTATAGCAAACAGGTAACTGGTCTGTTTACTTGTGTAATTTTTATGTATTTTTTTTATTTAAATCATGTGTTTAATATTATATTTTTTATAACAATAATCATTTAGACTTTAAGTATTATTTCAAATAAACAAGTTGCTTTTTGTTAAGTTTTTATTAAGAAGTTTGTGAGAGAAGTGAATGAATTTACTTAAAATTTCGACCAAAACATAAACTTACAGCAAAACTTTGTATATATTGCTGGTATAGAATATAATACGCCACTTTAAAAAATTGTTTATTACTCACACGTTAAGTAAGTAGAGGAAGCCATGCAAGTAACGACTGAAGCGGTTTCGGGTGTTGCCCGTCGTTTAAACGTATCTGTACCGACGAGCCGTATTAATGAGCAGTTCGAAGCTCGTTTAAAGCGCACTGCCAAAACTGCGAAAATCAACGGCTTCCGTAAAGGTAAAATTCCTTTAAATGTGGTACGCCGTGAATTTGGTGCAAGTGTTTATCAAGAAGTGGTAAACGACATTATTCGTGACACAGTGTTTGAAGCAATTCAACAAGAAAAAATCAATGCTGTTGGCATGCCAAACATTGAAAAAGTTGAAAACAAAGAAGATGCTTTAGTATATGAAGCCACTGTAGAAGTGTATCCAGAAGTTGAAGTGAAAGCATTTGATGGCTTAGAAGTTGAGCGTCAAACATCTGAAATTAAAGATAAAGATGTTGATCAAATGATCGAAAACTTGCGTAAACAACGCCAAACTTGGGCAACAACCAAGGGTATGGCTAAAAAAGACATGCAAGTGACTTTCGATTTTGAAGGGTCAATTGATGGCGAAAAGTTTGAAGGCGGCGCTGCACAAGACTTTAAATTGGTGCTTGGCGCAGGTCAAATGATTCCTGGTTTTGAAGACGGTATTGTTGGTATGAAAACGGGTGAAGAAAAAGTGATTGATGTCACTTTCCCTGCAGATTACCAAGCAGAAAACCTTGCAGGAAAAGAAGCGCAATTTAAAATTAATGTGAAATTGGTTGAAAAGCCAAAATTACCAGAAATTGATGCAGCATTCTTTGAAATCTTTGGTTTAACTGAAGATCAAGGCATTGATAAACTTAAAGCAGATGTACGCAAAAACATGGAACGTGAAGTTAAAAATGGCTTACGTAACCAAGTGAAAGCGGCAACATTTGATGCGCTTGTAGCAGCAAACGACATTGAAGTACCAAATGCGATGCTTGCACAAGAAATTGATCGCCTACGTCAACAAATGATTCAACAATTTACACAACAGTTTGGTGAGCAAGGTGCTAAAGCATTTGATGCAAGCCTACTACCAGATGACTTGTTTAAAGAGCAAGCTGAACGTTCTGTAAAATTAGGTGTTTTAGTAAGCACTGTATTGGCGAATGCTAAACTTGAAGTAGATCCGACACGTGTAGAAGCCTACATTGACGAAATGTCATCTTCTTACGAAGATCCAACTGAAGTGATTGAATACTTCAAAAATGATGCACAGCAACGTTCACAAATTGAAGCTGTAATTTTAGAAGATCAAGTGGTAGATCATATTTTAAGTACGGCTAAAGTGACTGAAAAAGCAGTGTCTTATGAAGACTTGCTTAAGGAACAACAAGCACGTCAGCAACAAGGTTAATAAAGTTTTGTGAAAAAAGGCGCACAAATTGCGCCTTTTTTTATGAAAAGATTTGAAATCTACGAGCTTATATAAAATCAGTGCAACTATTTGTGTGAAGTCGGTTTAAATTTGAGGATACACTTTGCAATTTTAAGGATTATCCCTCATATTGTTGTCGTAAGTAACAAGAAAATTTTAGGAAAAATAAAGCTATGTATGTTCCAAATATAGAAAATGCTTTAGTCCCAATGGTTGTTGAACAATCTTCTCGTGGTGAGCGTTCTTTTGATATTTTTTCTCGCTTATTGCGTGAGCGTGTAATTTTTCTCACGGGTGAAGTCGAAGACAACATGGCTAATCTGATTGTCGCGCAAATGTTATTTTTAGAAGCAGAAAATCCAGATAAAGATATTCACTTATACATTAATTCACCGGGTGGCTCAGTTACTGCTGGCATGGCAATTTATGACACCATGCAATTTATTAAACCAGATGTGTCGACTATCTGTATGGGCCAAGCAGCTTCAATGGGTGCATTTTTGCTAAATGCTGGTGCAAAAGGAAAACGTTACTGTTTAGACAATGCACGTGTAATGATCCATCAACCTTTGGGTGGCTTTCGTGGTCAAGCATCTGACATAGAAATTCATGCACGTGAAATTTTATTTATTAAAGAGCGTTTAAACCGTCTTATGGCTGAACATAGTGGTCAGGATTATGAAACTTTAGCACGTGATACAGACCGTGATAATTTTATGACAGCACAAGCCGCTAAAGAATACGGTTTAGTCGATGATGTACTTAGCAAACGCCCATAATTTAAAAATTAGTGATTGGAGAAATCATGTCCGATAATCCTCAAGGACAAAAACACTGTTCATTTTGCGGAAAAACTCAGGCAGAAGTCGGTAAGTTAATCGCTGGTGAAGATGCATATATTTGCAATGAATGTGTTGATGTATGCTTAGATTTAGTACAAACGAGTCAGCAAGTGGATGGTGGCGAGTGGGCAACACGTCCACTGCCTAAGCCACATGAAATTCGTGCTGCCCTTGACCAATATGTGATTGGGCAAGATGTTGCGAAAAAAACGTTGTCTGTGGCAGTCTATAACCATTACAAACGTTTGAAAGTGACTGCAACTGCACATCAACATGCCGAAGTTGAATTGGCAAAAAGTAATATTTTACTGATTGGACCTACAGGTTCAGGTAAAACATTGCTTGCGCAAACTTTAGCACGACTACTTGATGTACCGTTTGCAATGGCTGATGCGACAACACTTACAGAGGCAGGCTATGTTGGTGAAGATGTTGAAAACATCGTGCAAAAGCTGCTACAAAAATCTGATTATGATGTAGAGAAAGCACAAAAAGGCATTATCTATATTGATGAGATTGATAAAATCACCCGTAAGGCTGAAAATCCATCAATTACCCGTGATGTGTCTGGTGAAGGTGTACAACAAGCATTGCTTAAAATGATTGAAGGCACAGTCGCTTCAATTCCACCTCAAGGTGGGCGTAAGCATCCGCAACAAGAGCTGATACAAGTCGATACTTCAAATATTTTATTTATTTGTGGTGGTGCATTTTCTGGCTTAGAAAAAATTGTACAACAACGCCAAGAGAAAGGTGGTATTGGCTTTAATGCAGAAGTCAAAAACAAAGATGACACTAAAAAATCATCTGAGTTATTTAGCCAAGTAGAAGCCACTGATTTGGTGAAATTTGGTCTGATTCCAGAGTTTATTGGTCGTCTACCTGTACTCGCAACACTTGAAGAGCTTGATGAAGAAGCACTGATGCAAATTCTAACTGAGCCTAAAAATGCGTTAACACGTCAGTATCAGTATTTATTTGATATGGAAAACGTAGATTTAGTCTTTGAAGATGAGGCTTTACGTGCAGTGGCTAAAAAAGCCTTGGCACGTAATACAGGTGCGCGTGGTTTACGTACTATCTTAGAAAATGCATTGTTAGAAACGATGTATGATTTACCAAGCCGTGGTGATGTTGGTACAGTAGTCATTAATGCTGAAGTGGTGAATAACAAGGTACAACCTGAACTTAAACCTGAGCGCCAGCCAAAGAAATCAACGGAAGATAAGCATGCAGATCTTAAGCTATTGAGCAAATAAGTGATTGATTTGAATTTAAAAAATCGTACCTTAGGGTACGATTTTTTATGCTTATTTTTTAACAGGTAACTGCATCAAAATATTTTGTGTGTCTTGAGAAATTTTCTGTTGAAAACTCATACTTTTTGCAAGGTTGGCAATTGAAATGGCAACTTGTTGCTCAACTGCAGCATTGACTTGTGCATTTTTACTCATAATTGAGCGACCTTCAGGCGATTTTAAAAATTTTAAATAGGCTTGAATTTCTTGGTCTGTATAGTAAGTTGCGTAAACACCTTCAATGCTTTGTAGCATATTCATGCGTTTTAAGTAGTCTTGTGATGTTGCAAACATACTTTGTGTCAGCTGATCAACCACTTGCAAGTCTCTTGCTGTGAGTGGGTTATGGCCTGTACGTTGTTCTACCATTTGTGTAGCACGTTGCTTATAAATTGGTAACATACTATTGATGGTGTTATTTAGTGTACGGCTTGCATCAGTTAAGCTCATGAGTTCTTGAGTGGGTGAGTTTGCATAAATATGAGTGCTTAGACTTGTTGCCAAGGCAAATAAACCGACATGTAATAATTTTTTGTACATAAGCATCTCAAAATAAATAACGTGTTTAGAGTGTATACTGAAATGATAACGCATTGTATACACTCATGTTTAGCTTAGAAGTGAATGGTTGATATCGTTATTTATTTTTCTTTAGATTCTTTAGGTAGGCTCTTTAAAATTGAATCTATTTCTGTATATCTTTTTTGTTGGTCAACTTTAGTTTGTGGGTTACTGAAAATATTTATCATGTTTTGCATTGTTTCTTATTAATCGATTGCCCTTCAGGTGTTGACAAAAATTTAATTAAAACTTGTAGCTCTTCTTCTGAATAATATTTTTTAAAGATTTGGCTGATCAGTGAAGGCATGTTGGCTTGTTGAATTAACTGGCTGGTACTATCTTTAATAATTTGTCCAATATCTTGTGCTGCTTTTTGTTCTTGTAGATTTAATGTTTGATGTCCTGTTCTTTTTTGTACCATTTGAACGGCTTGTTGATCAAAAACTTTACCAAGGTTTGTTAGGCTTTCGGTCATCATTTGATTGACATGACTTAGCTCAATGGCTTGTTGTACTGATGCATCAGTTGCAGGCGCGGCATAAGTTATATTGAATAAGCTACTACCAATCAGTGCGCTTGTGAATAATATTTTTTTTAACATGGAGTTTCTCGTTTCGTTATGTGGAATGGTCATATGATGAACGGGATTATTTCAAATTACTTTATATGAATCATGTGAGAAGGAAAAGCATAAATCTACTTTCCTTCGAATACTGTTACTGTTCAATAACAATGCGGCCATTGAGAGGTTGAATAGGCCGCTGGTTATGATGGTGAGATAATCGTGTTTTGAATATGTCTAATTGTTGATTAGACAGGGTTAAAGGTTGTTTGAGTATAATCCAAATCAGACCTTCAGAGCATGGTGGCGTAGTGAGTGAGCCTGAAAAGCGATAATAGCCATGATTCTTAGGAATAAACTTTTCTATATTAATATTTTGACTAAATATTTTATCTTCATTTTCTTTTTCAGGTACATTTTTCCATAGTGTATTTAATTCACTATTTTCTTGCCCGATATTAAACATCACGGCTAATACAGCAAGCTCTCCTTTGTTATTTACATGAACAAAATGCATTTCTAATGGATACTGTTTACCATAAATTTCATTTTCACTGGGTGTATGAAAGTGAAATTGTTTTAAAAAGAATTTTTCATGATCTATCTCAATATAGTCATGGTGGTCATCATTTTTTGTATTGATTTGTACTGTATGACCGTTAAAAATAATATCGTTAGGTGATGCTTTGTATTGAATATCTAGTTTGTGTTTTGTTGTACTTTTATAAGTCTGTGCAATATTAATGGGCGTTTGGTTTTTTCCTGTTTCGCAAGTTTTAAATTGCTCGCTCAAACTGCCCCAGTGTTCAGGAGATACATCTTCGTCATATCCCCAATGGGTGGTTTCAGAGGCGAGCACTGCTGTATTTAAAGTAAAGAAAAAGCAACTGAACAGAAATAATCTCATTTTATTTTAGCCTGATGGTGTGGTTAAATAACGGTATATTGTGATTTAAATCACATTTATTTAACTTACGTAGGTAAGCTTAAAATAATCTTAGCTTCGAGATATATAATGTGGGCTAAGCAATCTTAGCCCACATCTGTTAGTTTACCATCGCATCTATGAGGGTAATTTGGGCAATTTTTTCTTGCCAAATTTTAGGTGAAATCGCATGTATAGAGGTGCCATTCACATCAACCGCTACAGATACAGGCATATCTTCAACTACAAATTTATAAATGGCTTCCATGCCTAAGTCTGCAAAAGCAACGACTTCAGCTTGGCGAATGGCTTTAGACACCAAGTAAGCAGCACCACCTACGGCCATGAGATACGTGGCTTGGTTATCTTTAATGGCGCTAATTGCAAGCGGGCCACGTTCAGCTTTACCAATCATGCCAAACAAGCCTGTGTTTTCTAAGACTTGACGGGTGAATTTATCCATACGGGTGGCGGTGGTTGGGCCTGCAGGGCCAACGACTTCATTGTTAATAGGATCTACTGGACCCACGTAGTAAATAAATTTACCTTTAAGATCTACAGGTAGTGGTTGTTTTTTTTCAATCATTTCAACCAAACGCTTATGGGCAGCATCTCGGCCTGTATACATGGTGCCACTCAAAAGTAGTGTATCACCCGGTTGCCATGTATTCATTTCTGCTTGGGTGATGGTGTCTAAATTAACATGTTTGGCTTTTGATGATGACCATGTAATGTCTGGATAGTCACTTAAGCTCGGGGCTTGTATATGTGCAGGGCCTGTGCCATCGAGATGAAAATGCGCATGACGAGTGGCTGCACAGTTTGGAATCATGCCTACAGGCTTTCCTGCGGCATGGCATGGGTAGTCTTTAATTTTAATGTCTAGCACTGTGGTCAAGCCACCTAAACCTTGTGCACCAATACCAAGCGCATTGACCTTTTGAAAAATCTCAATTCTAAGTTCTTCAATTTTATTTTGTGGACCACGTTTGAGTAATTCATGCATATTAATTTCTTCCATGAGTGACTCTTTGGCCAGCATCATGGCTTTTTCAGCAGTACCACCAATACCAATGCCGAGCATGCCCGGTGGACACCAACCTGCACCCATGTTAGGTACAGTATTGACTACCCAATCGACAATAGAGTCTGATGGGTTAAGCATGGCAAGTTTTGATTTGTTTTCTGAGCCACCGCCTTTGGCTGCGACTGTAATATTAACCGTGTTACCCGGTACCAACGTGTAGTGAATGACAGCAGGTGTATTGTCTTTGGTATTTTTACGGCCAAAAGCAGGGTCGGCCAGTACTGATGCACGCAAAATATTGCTATTTTCTAGGTAGCCTTGGCGAACACCCTCATTAATCGCATCATCTAAACTGCCACTGAGTTCGAATTTAACATCTAGTCCAACTTCTACAAAAACATTCACAATACCTGTGTCTTGGCAGATGGGGCGGTGGCCTTCAGCACACATGCGAGAGTTAATTAAAATTTGAGCAATCGCATCTTTGGCCGCAGGGTTGGCTTCATGGTCATAGGCACGACTCATGGCCTGTATGAAATCTTTTGGGTGATAGTAAGAAATGAACTGTAGCGCATCTTTGATAGATAGGATCAAGTCTTCTTGCTTGATAATTGTGGTCATAGCATATTCTCTATTTGCGGGCGTTGGCTAGCAGATAGAATTATATGACAAAATTGTAAGCTTGTATGAGATTACTTAGATTTTTAGCAGGTTGAAAAGAGCTCGTGCTGATCTAAATATCAACACGAGCAGTACTTATGCAGATTTTTCTGCTTGAATGGCGGTGAGAGCAATGGTAAAGACAATGTCATCGACCAATGCACCACGTGATAAGTCATTTACAGGCTTGTTGAGCCCTTGTAGCATTGGCCCGACACTAATGACATTGGCCGAACGTTGTACAGCTTTATAGGTGGTGTTACCTGTATTTAAGTCAGGGAAAATATAAACGTTGGCTTTTCCTGCCACTTGAGAGTCAGGCGCTTTAGACTTTCCTACACTTTCTACAGAAGCCGCATCGTATTGTAATGGGCCATCAATGACCAAATCTGGCCGTTTTGCTCGTACAAGTTGTGTGGCTTGCGTAACTTTTTCTACGTCTGCTCCTGCGCCCGATGAGCCTGTAGAGTAACTGATCATGGCAATACGTGGTTCTATACCAAAGGCTTTGGCTGAGTCGGCAGATTGTATGGCAATTTCAGCCAATTGCTGGGCACTTGGGTTTGGGTTAATGGCACAGTCACCATACACATAGACTTCATCTGGCAGTAGCATAAAGAATATTGAAGATACTAGCGAATATTCTGGTGCAGTTTTAATCAGCTGAAAGGCAGGTCTAACTGTGTTGGCTGTGGTATGTACTGCACCTGAAACGAGGCCGTCGACCTCATCGAGTGCGAGCATCATGGTGCCAAGGACCACAGTGTCTTTGAGTTGCTCTTTTGCTTGTGTCAGTACCAATTTACCTTTACGTCGTTCAAC
The DNA here is from genome assembly GCF_900096955.1 of Acinetobacter boissieri. Taxonomy (GTDB): domain Bacteria; phylum Pseudomonadota; class Gammaproteobacteria; order Pseudomonadales; family Moraxellaceae; genus Acinetobacter; species Acinetobacter boissieri. The sequence goes on from NZ_FMYL01000010.1 coordinate 70,692, forward strand.
CATCGCATCTGCGTAACGGTCTTTGATTTGATCTGGGTCTATAATTTCAAGATCGGGTGGGAGTTTGAGTTGTCGTGCTTTGACAATATCATATACAGCTTCAGGTTTTGCCAATAGTACGCACTGCGCAAGACCTCGTGTTTGACAAATGATGGCTGCTTCAACTGTACGAGGTTCATCGCCTTCGGGCAAAACAATACGCTTTTTATGTGCAATTGATTTTTGTACAAGCTCGTAACGAAAAGCTGCAGGCGAAAGACGAGGTTGGTCTTGATGTTGTATATAGGTTTCTAGCCATGTTTGGTCGATATGACTGCCTACAAAACGAGAAATTTTTTGCGCACGTTCTATGTCTTGTATAGAAATTTCATAGTTTAAGTGGTTTAAATGCTGTATGACTTCTAACGGATTTAAAGGGGTATGTAATACGGGTAAGCCTTGCTCAAGTGCAGATTGACAAAAGTCCATTATAGTTGTTTTTGGTGCTTCTCTTTCGGTAAGGACTAAGCCAGCTAAGGGTATGCCATTTTTCGTGGCTATACTGCTGGCTAAAAGTACATCTGTACGTTCACTCGCGCTAATAATGAGTTGTCCTGCAGTAAATTGATTCAATTCAACATCAATATATGAGCTAATAAGACGATGACCGAGTACACGGCGTTCTTTTGCTTTGCCTTTATTGAGCCATGTGGCGCTTAGCGCATCGGCAATATCTAAAGTACGTGGGACACTCAGTATGTTACTAAATGGCACAAGGCCAATTATTGGAAGGGTAGATGTGCCCACAACTTGGCTATATTTTTGCAGTTGCTGACTCAATAGTTGCGTTTCTTTTATGAGTCTTAAACTTGGGTCGAGTGTGACAGGAATATGCGCAGACTGCTCAGTTAAGCCTTTGGTACGCATAAAGAGTACGCCCATTACACGGTTGTTTTCTAGGCCACCAAGTGACTTGAGATTTGCTTCAAGATGAAGTGCCGTTTGTTTAGGTGCATTTAGATCGGCTTCACTCACGAATAAAATCTTGGCATTGAGTGCTTTGGCCAATTGTAAATTAAAGTGCTGGCTTGCATAGCCATCGCTTAAAGGCGGTAGCCCTTCAACCACAACCACATCTCTAGATTGAGCAATATGGCGATGTAGTCTTACAGTTTCTTCAAGTAATTCGTCTGTTTGATTGGAGGTGATGGCATCAAGCACTTGTTGCTGTTGTAAAGATGCGACAGGAATATCTTGAAAAAGTTGTTGGTATAGTGCAGACGTTTGGCTGTGTGCTGACTCAAATGACTTTAAAAAACTTGATTTAATACCGTTACAGTCTAAGGCATAAATTAGGCCCAAACTTGCAGAGGTGAGACCAACACTTTCTTTTGTAGGTATAAGGAGTAAGGTGTTCATGGTTAAGATCCCGACAGTATCAGTAAGATGATAAATTATAAATGGCGAATGACATGTTGTGTTTCTTGAGCAATACGTCCTTCTTCATCGGTTGGAATCACCCAGATTTGTGGCCCTTTGCCTTGGTCAATACGTCCTTCTGTGCCACGGGGGAGTGATTTGTTCTGTTCTAAATCGAGTGAAAAACCAAAGTGTGGTAGGTATGCCATAGTTTTCTCTCGGACATATGCTGAATTTTCACCAATACCGCCTGTAAAGACTAAACCATGAATTTGAGGTAAACCACAGCTAATGGCGGCCAATGATTTGGCTAAGCGGTATGCAAAAACTTCAATAGCTAATGTTGCATCGGCATGGCCTTGTTCAGAGGCTTCAACCAAAGTACGCATGTCATTTGAGAGGTTAGATAGCCCCAACAAGCCACTTTCACTATTGAGCATTTTATCAATGCGTTCCAAGCTCCAGCCTAAGTTGTTGGCAAGAAATTGGTGTAGGCTTGGGTCGACATCGCCACTGCGTGTGCCCATTACAATGCCTTCAAGTGGGGTGAGTCCCATAGAGGTATCTACACTTTTACCATTCCAAACCGCACAGGTGGAGCTACCGTTACCAAGGTGTGCGGTAAGCCAACCGCCGTGTTTAATTGCCCCTGCCAATTGCGATGCACGTTCTGAAACATAGGCATGGCTAGTACCATGAAAGCCGTAACGGCGTACATTGTGTTCGCTAAATAAAAATTTAGGCAATGCATAGCGGTAGGCATGTGCTGGCATGGTTTGATGAAATGCAGTATCAAATACCGCCACTTGAGGCAATTCTGGAAATAGGCGCATGGTGGCTTCAATACCAATCAGATGCGCTGGGTTGTGTAGTGGTGCAAGTGGCGTTGCCTGACGAATAGATTGAATAATTTCTGGTGTGAGCAGTTCGGCTTTAGTGAGTGTACCGCCGTGAACAACACGGTGGCCAATGGCTGTGGGTTGATGTTGTGAAAGGCGTTGTAATAAGACTTCAAGTGCTTGTTCGTGGTCTGCATAAGGAAGGCTAAGGTCAAGTGGCTGTTCACCAAAGGTCATGCCCCGAATTCGTGCATGTTCTGAGCCTAAGTTTTCAGCAAGGCCAGAAATGCGCGTGTCGAGTTGGTCTGAAATGAGCGCATATTTAATGGATGATGAACCGCAGTTGATGATTAATGTAGATGTTGACACGTCATATTTCCTTATTTGAGCCAATGTTACTTCACATTAAGCAAATTTATAGGCCAATAATGCCTAACCCTAGTATTGCTTATCTTATGACTTTAACAGTATGTTTATGAAATGGGAATCGGTTTTTCATGTGTGATATATTCAGCGATGAGCATGTATTCTTTGAATTTTTTATGTGCTTTAAAATAAAAAAAGCATACCGAATAAGGGTGGTATGCTTTTTAAAAGTATTGAGTTTTTAAACTATTGACGAATTTCGCCGTGTCCAAAGACAATCCATTTTTGTGAAGTGAGACCTTCTAAACCAACAGGGCCACGAGCATGAATTTTGTCGGTTGAAATACCAATTTCAGCCCCTAAACCGTATTCAAAACCATCAGCAAAGCGTGTAGATGCATTGATGATGACTGAGCTTGAGTCTACACAGGCTAAAAACCTCTGCACTTTAGAGAAGTTTTCTGTCACGATTGCATCAGTATGGTGCGAGCCATAATGGTTAATGTGTTGAATGGCATGATTCATATCGTCAACCACTTTAATGGCTAAGATTGGTGCAAGGTATTCAGTTCCCCAATCTTCTTCGGTGGCAGCAATGACATTTTGGCCTAAAATTGCTTGGGTTTTTTCACAGCCACGTAGTTCAACCTGCTTTTCTAAATAGTACGGTGCAACTTTTGGCAAAAATGTAGCTGCAATGGCTTGGTCAACCAAGAGTGTTTCCATAGCATTACATACGCCGTAGCGGTGTGTTTTGGCATTCACAGCAATTGGGAGTGCTTTAGTAAAGTCAGCTTCTGCATCTACAAAAACGTGGCAGTTGCCATCTAAGTGTTTGATCACAGGAATACGTGCATCATTGCTAATGCGCTGAATGAGTCCTTTACCCCCACGTGGAATAATGACATCTACATAGTCGGTGAGGGTAATCAGCTCACCCACAGCCGCACGGTCAGTTGTTGCAACGACTTGTACTGCGGCTGCTGGAAAGTCGATCTGTTGCAATGCGGTTTGAATGGCTTGTGCTAAGGCTTGATTTGAGGCGAGAGCTTCTGAGCCACCACGTAAAATAATGGCATTCCCAGATTTAAGTGCGAGAGAGGCTGCCTCTAGTGTGACATTCGGGCGAGACTCATAAATCATACCCACTACGCCTAAAGGCACACGCATTTTACCCAGCTGTATACCACTTGGGCGGTATGACATATCAGTAATTTCACCGATTGGGTCTTTGAGGCCAATAACATCTTTTAAGCCTTGTAGCATGCCATCAAAACGTGCAGCGTTGAGTTCTAAACGGTCAAGTAACGCGGCATCGAGTTGATTGGCTCGACCATTGTTCATATCTACTGCATTGGCTGCTAATATTTGATCTTTTTGTGCAATCAGTGCTTCATGTATGGCAAGTAATGCATCATTTTTAGTTTTAGTAGAGGCTGCTGCTAAAAATTGTGCAGCAGCTTTGGCATGTTTGCCAAGGGTCTGCATATAGTCTTGAATAGAGGATTGCATATATAAAAATTGTAGTTGCTAGAATTAATTAAATATTAACAGCCTGATCATTGAAATAAAATCGAATCAGGCGAGGTAATCTAAGTAATTTTACGTGAAAGTAGAAAATTTTTATAAAGCACGTTTATTGAGTTGCTGTGATAACTGATCGCCCAAGTATTGAATGAGCATAACCAAGACAACCAATACAATAATTACAGCCACCATAATGTGTACGTCAAAGCGTTGATAGCCATAGCGGTAAGCCACATCGCCTAAGCCACCTGCACCAATTGCCCCAGCAATTGCAGACGAGTTAATCATGGTGACTACAGTCACTGTAAATCCAGCCACAATTCCAGAGAGGGCTTCTGGTAAAAGGACATGCCAAATAATTTGTCGCCGATTACACCCAATGGCTTGAGCCGCTTCTATTAAGCCAAAATCGACCTCTTTTAAACTCACTTCTGCAATACGTGCAAAAAATGGCGTTGCTGCCAGCGTGAGTGGAACAGTAGCTGCCCAAAGGCCATAGCTTGTGCCAACAATCCAGCGGGTAATGGGAATTAGCGCGACCATTAAAATTAAAAAAGGAATGGATCGGGTAATATTTACAATGGTACCAAGGATAGTATTGATTGTTTTTGATGGATAAATGCCACGTTGGTCGGTACATACCAAAGCTAAAGCTAAGGGTAGTCCTAAACAAAAGGCCAATAGCGCAGACCCCCCCACCATGACCAAGGTATCTAGTGTGCCTGTAAGCAGTAAATCAAATAATTGATTCGACATAGCCATGCTCCTTGATGTGTAAAGAACTCAAGCTGTTTTGTTGTGTAATCTGCGGTGTAGAAGGTTGAATGGGGTAGGCAATAAGTAGTTGCCCGACATGATGCTGTTGAATTTGATCGACCTGACTGTGTAGCAAAACTGCAGAAGGAAATGGACGAAGCAATGTTTGTATATCAAATAATTGATTTTTGGCATGTGCATATTGAATGCTGAGCGCATGATAGCGATGCTGTGCTGCACGTGTAGTTGACAGTGCTGAATGAAAATGAGGAATATTTCGCTGTAATAAATCTTGTGTAATTTGGTGTTGTGGTGACGAAAATACCTGCCAAACTTGACCTTGCTCTATAATTTCTCCTGCATCAATCACCACGACTTCATGACAAATTTGTTTAATGACTTGCATTTCATGGGTGATTAATACAATGGTAATACCCAACGTTTGATTAATTTGTTGAAGTAGTTGCAGAATGGTTTGCGTACTTTCAGGGTCTAAGGCAGATGTGGCTTCATCACACAGTAAAATTTCTGGGTTATGAATGAGTGCACGAGCAATGCCAACCCGCTGCTTTTGACCGCCTGACAGTTGTGATGGGTAATGTTGTGCTTTGCTTTCGAGCCCAACCAAAGTCATGAGTTTTTCAACTTGCTGTTTTATTTTGTCAGCAGAATAGCCCGCCACTTTTAGAGGGAGGGCAATATTTTCCCACACTGTTTTTGTAGACAGTAAATTGAAGTGTTGAAAAATCATGCCAATACGTTGTCTCAGCTGAATCAGTTGTGCATGGCTAAGCTCTGACAGCGCGTGTTCTAATACATACACCTCTCCGCTACTCATCGACTCTAGGCCATTGAGCGTACGTAAAAGGGATGATTTTCCTGCACCACTACGACCGATAATGCCACAAATAGAACCCTTTTTAATATTGAGGTGAATGTCTTTGAGGGCATGCATTTTTTCATGCGAGTTTTGCCCAGTATAGTATTTATTTAAATGCTGTATTGAAATATGCAGATGATCTGTCATTGTTACCACCCCGGATACCATAAAGGTGCGCCAATTTCACGATTTAAAGCCGCTTTCACTTCAGGTGAGTGTTGATAGATTTCGACAAATTTTTGTAGTTGATCATTCTTATCTTCATAATTGTTTCGGACTGCAAACACAATGCCATACAGTTTATCTGCATTTTTATTCAGTAATAGTGCATGTTCTGGATCAATGGTTTTGGCCAGTTTTAAGTAGTGTGGATAACTAAAAACGAGGTCGACATCATCGACTGCACGTGCCGTTTGAGGGCCTTCCATTTCTACGAATTGTAAGTTTTTAGGGTTGTTTGCAATGTCTTGTAATGTAGAAAAAGGATTGCTGGGCTCTTTTAGGGTAATTAATTGTGCTTCTTGCAATAAGAGTAAAGCACGACCTTCATTGACAGGGTCATTGGGTACGGCAACACGGGCTTTATTGGGAAGGTCATCTAGGTGTTGATATTTTTTAGAATAGAGCCCCACGCGAGAGGCAGCACCCACAGCAAACACTTTCAATTGGTAATGGCCTTCTTTAATTGCATTGTCTAAAAAAGGTCTGTGTTGGAAAAAGTTGGCATCTATGTCGCCGTGATCTAAAGCAATGTTGGGCATTTTCCAGTCGGAAAATTCAACCAACTTCACATGGATCCCTTGTTTTTGCGCTTCTGTAGCCGCAACATTTAAGACCGATGTAAAGGCAGGTGTTGTGCCAATAACCAATTCATGGCTTTGGGTTTGACGTTGTTTATTCCAAACAAATAAGCCTGCAATAATAATGATTGCAATAGCGACCCCTGTAAGTATTTTTTTATTTGATATATGAATCACTCTTTTTTAGTGCATGTTGTTTTGCGGGGTGATGAGCGGGTAAGTAGGGTTCTTGCTTAAATATTTTTTGCCTTAATGTGCCTGCGTCGTACCGAGTTTTATAACGTCCTTGTTGTTGTAGTTCAGGAATTACCCAATCAATAAAATCGTGGTACGACTCAGGGGTTACTGTGCGAGTTAAATTAAATCCATCAATGCCTGTTTCATCTAAAAAGTGAATCAGCTGTTGGGCAATCTGTTGACCACTACCTATAAATAATGGGTAACGCCCACCGAGCTGATGTTGCTGTTTTAATTGATGTGGTGTAATGGATTGAGATTTAAATTTTTTATTAATAGATTGAATACTATTGGTCTTTTTATATGGGATCGTTTCATGTTCGTCATATTGCGCTAAATTTATACCGACTGAACTTGAGTAGTGTGCTAAGCCTGCTTCGGGACTGGCATAACGTTGGTATTCTTTAAATTTATCTTGAGCCTGCTGTTCGGTTTCGGCCGTCACCACGGTAATGCCGACAAAGATTTTCACTTCATCGCGGGCTCTACCTTGTTTCGTGAGGTGTTGTTGAATATTTTCAACATGCTGTTTTACTTGTGCAATGGTGTCGCCACCAATAAAAATACATTCGGCATGCGTGGTGGCAAAATTCATTCCTGCATTTGATGCGCCCGCTTGAAACAAAACAGGTGTTCTTTGTGGTGAAGAAGAGACTTGAAACACACCTTGGCTTTGATAAAACTGTCCATGATGTTGTACTTCATGAACTTTTGACGGCTCTGTAAATATGCGTGCTGTTTTATCGTGGCGTAAGGCATCGTCTTGCCATGAATGTTCCCAATATTGATAGCAGACATTTAAAAACTCATTGGCTTGTTCATAACGTAAGTCATGTTCGGCAAGTGTTTTTCGTCCAAATAGTCGCTCTGCACTGTCTAAATAGCCAGTAACAATGTTCCAACCGATACGACCTTGTGTTAAATGGTCTAAACTGGCAAAACGTCTGGCCAATGTATAGGGTTGTTCGTAGCTTAAGTTAACAGTGACACCAAAACCAAGATGCGTCGTTACAGCAGCCATGCCAGAAATGAGTGTCATTGGGTCATGGCTTGGCAGTTGCACAGATTCTTTTAACGTGACATCAAGGTTGTTTTGATAAACGTCATATACCCCAATAATGTCGGCAATAAATAGACCGTCAAATAAACCACGTTCAAGGGTCTTTGCCAAATCAGTCCAATAGTTCAGTTCATTAAAACGGTAAGATTGGTCGCGAGGGTGTGTCCATAAACCATGGTTAATATGACCTGCACAGTTCATGTCAAATGCATTGAGTAAAATCTGCTTGGTCATTAGAGCGTTCCTCTTCGAGGGGGTAAAACATGATTAAGCACATAGTTGCCAATAAAGTAATATTTCCAACGTGCGGCATCGTGCAAGGTATGTACTCGTGCATTACGCCAATACACATCTAGGCCTTTGCTACGTTGGCAACCCCGACTGCCTGCCAGTTCAATCAGTTTAGATGATGCTTTTAATGCAGTTTCAGTACTGTGCGCTCGAACACGTGCAACATGTATAGAAGCCTGTGCAATATTTTCTGCATTTGGCTGTGGTTTAATGGCATCAATGTATTTGGCTGCTTCTTTTAAGAGTAACTCTGAGGCTTTGACATCGACTGCCACATGGCCAAGTTCATACAGGGTTAATGGATCTTGTGTTGCAGATGTAACATTGGCATCAATCCATGGCCGTGCATGCTTGATTTGTTGTAAGGTTTCTTCAAATGCTGCACGTGCAATCCCCACATCTATGGCAGCATGTAATAATTGGGCGTAAGGGCCGACCAAGGTGGGTTTTAGAAACACATCACTAAATGCCACTACATCTTCTGCATCGACATAGACTTGATCGAGTTTAACCGTGCCACTGCCAGTGAGGCGTTGTCCGAATGCCTGCCAGTCATCAATAATTTGAAGTCCTTGGGTGTCTTTTTTAATAAATGCTAAGTATTCATGCCCTTGTTGGTCTTTAACTAAGGTAGAAATGCGATGTGCAAATAAGCTACCTGTGCAATAAAACTTTTCTCCTTGAATGAGATAGCCTTCACCATGTGGGGTTAAATAACTGTGTTTTTGGGTTGCATTTTTAGATTTAAATTCTGCTAAGGCATTGCCAAAACGTGCACCGTGTAACACCTCTTGATACAGTCTTTTTTTCTGTTGTTCTGTACCTGTGTTGCGTAATACCTCAAGTGCATAAAAATGATTTTGTGGAATCTGCCCAATAGAGCCATCAGCACCACTCAGCAATGCAATGACTTGTGTGAGTGTTTCAGCAGAAACCTCAGCACCACCGTACTGTTTAGGTACACTAATGGCCCATAAACCAGACTGACTAAGGGCTTCAATGTCTTGAAAGGGCAAAATACGCTCTTGATCTCTTTGCGTTGCATGTTGTTTGAGTTGTTGGCTGAGTTGGTTTGCTACACGTAATGCTTCTTCATCAGAACGAATAATATGTGCAGTATCTGGTTGGTAAATGTGTGGATATGAGCTCATTTTATTTTCCCTTAGATCCAAGCATGTCGGTTTGGAAAAGCCTGATTTAAATAGTAATTACCCAGTGCATAATACTTCCAACGCACAGGATCATGTAGGGTATGTACTCGAGCATTACGCCAATGTTGGTCTAAATTGTGTTCGCTGAGTGCAGCACGGCTACCACCGAGTTCTAATAGTTTTTCTGAAATATGAAGTGCGGCATGGTGAGCATATATTTTGGCTTCAGCCACGCTGATCGATGCTTGAGCAATATCGGCATCAGTTAGGGTGTTTTGGGATTCTAGATGATCTAGGATTTCTGCAGCGTGATTTAATAATAAAATGCTGGCTTGTAGCGTAATATCTAACTTTCCAACCTCTTGTAATAAATAGGGTTCTTCTGAAGCATGATTGACTTGAGCATCGGCAATGGGTCGAGCTTTTCTCACGGTGCTTTGCAGGTCTTGAAAAGCACCTTCTGCAATGCCAACATCGATTGCGACTTGCAATAGTTGTGAATAAGCGCCTCGGTAGTTTGGCGAAAGGGTTAAACGCCGTTCATCAAAAATTAGAAATGGGTCAATTTTGACATGATTAAGCTTGATGCTCCCACTGGCTGTTGTACGTTGACCAAATCCATCCCAATCATCAATAACCTCAATACCTTGAGTATTTTTTTCGACTAAAACCAATGCAACATACCCTTCAGGATGCTGTGCTTTAATAGCCAGCCAATCTGCAAAAACACTTCCCGTAGAGTAAAACTTTTCGCCATTTAATACATAGTCATCGCCAATTTTACGTAAGGAAGTATGTATTTTTTGCACATGGGCCGTATCTTTTTCAGGTCCTGCATTGGCCAAGAATTTACCTGATAAAATTTGCTCGAAAACAAATTTTTTCTGAGCTTCACTGCCAATTAAATCAATGGTATGTAGCACACCAAATTGATTTTGTGGAATTTGTCCAACACTGGCATCTGCTTTGGCCAATGTACGAAAGATTTGACTCAATGTGAGGTGTGATACATGTGCACCGCCATATTTTTTGGCAATTCGGCAACCAGTTAAACCTTTGTACGCCAATGCTTGAATAATGTCTGTAGGTAAGATTCGCTGTTGGTCACGCATGTTACGTTGTTCTAAAGCAATATCTGCAATCTGGTAAGCGACATTAATCGCATCGATATCATTTTGAATAATTTTTTGTTTAAACAGACCCATAACCAACACCTAGTTTTTTTTATACGCTAGTGTGAGAGTAAATAAATAACAAATAAAAAATAGAGAAAAACTTATCACATAATATGCATTTTTTAAAAATACTAGAATATATATTGAATAGCATATAAAGCTATTTACTTATCTAAAAATAATGCTGTTATTTTAAAATAATTGTTTTAGTTTAATAAAAATACAGATAACACGAGTATTTAAAATATGACACATTTAAATCATGAGTTTAAATTAATAGACTTATATAAAAATACAGATAAGCATTCTCTAATTGGTCAGTTGTGGGGTAATCCACCCTCAGCACGTTATGAAGCACTTGCTCAAAACTTTAGACCCGTTTTTGCAAAGATTAAACAGGGTGCTTTACTTCGAGAACAGCAACATATTTTGCCCCATGAGCAACTGCAATGGTTAAAGCAAGCAGGGTTTACCCGGTTGAGGCTACCAAAAGAATATAACGGTTTTGAGGCGACCATTCCTGAGCTTTTTGCATTACTGGTAGAGCTTGCTGAAGCAGATGCAAATTTACCGCAGATCTTACGTGTACACTTTGGTTTCAGTGAAGATTTATTACTTTCCAAAGATGCTATATTTCAAGAAAAGTGGCTACAAAGACTGGCAAAGAATGAAATTATAGGTAGTGGCTGGTCTGAAGGTGGGAGTGAGTCACAGCAGCAATTTCAGACGCATATTTATAAAGATGATCGGGGCCGACTTAAAGTATCGGGTAAAAAATACTATACCACCGGTAGCTTGTTTGCAGATTGGGTTGATGTTGGAGTCACTGATTTACAAGGAAAATCTGCATCTGTTTTAGTCAATCGTCATCACGAAGGGGTATCTATTGTAGATGATTGGAATGGTTTTGGTCAGCAATTAACAGCCAGTGGTAGTGCCATTTTTCATGCCGTTGACATAGAAGCCAGTGATGTTTTGCCAGATGCAATCCGTTTTAAATACTCTGCAGCATATTATCAATTGGTGCAGTTGGCGATTATTGTTGGTTTAGGCCGTGGGCTCACCCAGCAGTTATCACAAGCGGTACATCAGCGCTTACGAAACTATAGTCACGCCAATGCAAACTACAGCCGTGACGATGCTCAAGTGTTGCAAGTAGTTGGCAAAGTACGTGGTGCAACTTATACGGCAGGCATCATTATAGAAAAAAGTGCAGAGGCTTTACAGCGTGCTTTTATTGCAGGTTTAGCAACAAACTTACAGGCAGAAGCTGAACAAAATGCAATTGTTGAATTAGAAACAGCACAAGCGCAAACCGTAGTCACAGACTTACTTTTAAATGCATCAACCATTGCTTTTGATGCGCTAGGTGCATCGGCAATAGATAAAAAACACGGCTTAGATCGTTACTGGCGTAATATTAGAACATTAAGTTCACATAATCCAAGAATATATAAAGACCGTATTGTTGGGGATTTTAGTGTAAATGGTCATTTACCGCCGTACCAATGGCGTATTGGTAATATAGAGTCATTAAAAGCCAGTTAATGAATAATAATATACATGATTTATATAATGCATTTTATAAATTATAAAATATAAAAATTGGTGATTTAAAATGACTAAAAAAATAAGCTTTAATGCGTTTGAGATGAATTGTATTGCGCATCAATCCCCTGGTTTATGGCGACATCCTCAAGATCGATCACTTGAGTACAATCAGATTGAATATTGGACTGATTTGGCAAAAATTTTAGAACAAGGGAAATTTGACGGTATTTTTATTGCAGATGTTTTGGGTATTTATGATGTTTATCATCAAAGTGCCGATGCTGCACTGCGAGGTGCAGTACAAGTCCCTGTCAATGACCCTTTGCAAGTCATACCAATTATGGCCGCAGTCACCACACATTTGGGCTTTGGTTTAACCACATCGGTTTCTTTTGAGCATCCTTATCCATTTGCTCGCCGTATGAGTACTTTAGATCACTTAACTCGGGGACGTATAGGGTGGAATATTGTGACCTCTTATTTAGAGAGTGGTTCTAAAAATATTGGATTAAAAACACAGTTAAATCATGATGAACGCTATGATTTTGCCGATGAATATTTAACAGTATTGTATAAATTATGGGAAGGGTCTTGGCAGTCAGATGCTGTAAAACGAGACAAGCACAGTGGCATATTTGCAGATGCAAATAAAGTGCATAGTATTGACCATGTTGGTCAGTATTTTTCGGTACCGGGCATACATCTTTGTGAGCCATCGCCTCAGCGTACCCCTGTGCTTTATCAGGCAGGGGCATCTAGTCGTGGGCAAACATTTGCGAGTCAGCATGCAGAGTGTATTTTTATTGCAGCACCTTCTAAAATTGCAACCAAAAAATTGGTGCACAGTATTGAACAGCAGTTAATCCGTGCGGGGCGTCGCCGTGAAGATGTAAAAATTTATGCATTGGTATCGATTGTTACAGATGATACAGATCAAAAAGCCACAGCTAAATTTAAAGAATATCAGCGCTATGGTAGTCAAGAAGGGGCACTCACTTTACTTTCTGGTTGGTCGGGTGTCGATTTTTCCAAGTATCAAGCCACAGATCAGGTGGAATATGTGCATAGTAATGCCATTCAGTCATTACTTGATTCTTATGTAAATGCTGACCCGAACCGTGTATGGACAGTGGATGAAATTGCACGTTGGAATACTTTGGGAGGAAATGGCCCTGTTTTTGTGGGGTCGGCACCAACAGTGGCAGATACTTTAGAGTCTTGGGTTGAAGAGACTGGCGTAGATGGTTTTAATTTGGCCTACATTTTAGCCCATCAGAGTTTTATAGATATTGTGCATTGGATTGTCCCAGAATTACAACGTAGAGGTGTTTATCCATTAGAATATGAGCAAGGTACGTTACGACATAAACTCTTTCAAAAAGGAGATATTATTTCAAAGACGCATCAAGCATATCAATATAAACATGCGTAGTAATGAAATATGTTTTAAACAGGATATTAATTCCTGTTTTTTTATTTCTATTAAATATTTTTTGTCTATTAATAAAGCATTTTTAATTGTTTTTAAATACAGGTTAATAAAAATATAGTGTAAAGGTGATTAAATAACAAGGTTAATAATAATGTCTAATAAAATATATGAAATAAAGCATGCTGAAGATATTACACAACTTATTTCAAAATATGCAGGCAAGGGTAAGTCAAATAAAGTGATTTGGTTAGCACTGATAGGTGTATTCATCGATGCTTATGATCTCACCACGTTATCCTTTGGGATTGAGCAAGTCATTTCAGAGTTTTCGCTTACTCCGATTATGACTGGTGTTGTGGCATCATCTATTGTATGCGGTACGATTGTAGGGAATTTGGTGGGTGGGTTTTTAACAGATAAAATTGGCCGATATCGTGTGTTTATGGCCGATATGATTTTATTTGTGATTGCTGCACTTGTTGCAGGGTTTGCTCCAAATGTTTGGGTGCTGATTGCCGCTCGCTTTGTCATGGGCATAAGCGTGGGTGTTGATTTACCTGTCGCTATGTCTTATTTGTCGGAGTTTTCCAAGTTTAGTGGAAAAAGTAATAAAGCTGCACGTTTGGCGGCGTGGTGCCCAATGTGGTATGCGGCTTCTTCGCTCTGTTTTGCTTTAGTATTGATGCTATATTTCGTTTTACCTGCAGAGTATAGCCATTGGTTATGGCGAGCTTCTTTAATTTTTGGGGCAGTACCAGCACTGCTGATTATTTTTATTCGTGGTAAGTATTTGACTGAATCACCAATTTGGTTGGCGAATCAAGGGCGTTTAAAAGAAGCAACGGATATTTTAAAAACATCTTATGATATTAATGCTGTACTGTCACCACAGGCGTTATCAAACACACCAAAAACAGAACATAAAACAGCTAAAATAGGGTTCAATATCCTGTTTAAACAGGAATATTTAGCAAGAACAATTGTCGCGATCACCATTCATATTTCAGTGGCTTTTCAATATACGACCATTGCTTTTTTTCTACCATCAATTTTAACGCGTTTTTTTCATACCACAACGTTAACAACCATTACCACAACGCTTGCACTGAATTTATTGTTTGCTTTTACTGGTGGTCTACTGGGAATTTACTTGGCCAGTCGATTTGCATCAAGACACATTCTTGTTTTGGGCTTTGTATTACAAGCGATTGCTTTAGTCGCACTCGCATGGGTCGGGCATCCGAGCAACCCCATTTTGTTGTATTTAGCCATCGGTTTACTGGGCTTATGGTTGTTTGCTGAAGGTTTTGGGCCAGGTGCACAAATGATGGTTTATCCAACCATGGCATATCCTGCTGAAATTCGTGGTATTGGTGTGGGCTTTAATCGAGCGGTGACAGGCGTTGCACAAGCGATTGCACTATTTGTATTACCTGTATGGATGACTAAATATCAAACTGATGTATTTAATATTATCGCAATTTTTGCTTTTATACCCATTGTTGTGATTGGTTTTATTATTCGATTTGAGCCTACAAAATACGATGTGGATTTAGAATTAAAATCTAATATTGATATAAATAAATTGCTTCTTAAAGATTTAAGTTAATATCTATTTATATAAGTTATTAAATAAATTATACGAATAATTCATTAGTTTAAAAATATATAAATAATCGCTTATTTTATATTTTACAAAAAATGCAATACGGTGATTAATAGACAGTAGATTTTATTTAAAAAAAGGATTCGAAATGTCAAATAATAACCGTACTGTATTGAATGTTGTTGCTGTTTCTGGTGGATTAAATACCCCATCAAAAACAGAAAGTCTTGTACAAAATATTTTAGATGAATTATCGAGTGCTATAGATATACAGGTACATTTTGTGAAGTTGAGTGAAATAGGTCCTTTACTTGGTGGTGCAATTTATCGTCATCAGCTTCCTGAACGAGTTCAACAAGACTTAGAAAAAATAGAGTCTGCAGATGCATTAATTGTAGGGACCCCAGTATATCGTGCCTCATTTACAGGGCTTTTTAAGCATTTATTTGATTTTGTAGAGCAAACGGCTTTAGTCGATGTACCTGTGTTATTGGCTGCATCTGGTGGTAGTGAACGCCATGCGTTAGTGCTTGAACATCAATTACGACCATTGTTTAGCTTCTTTCAGGCGCAAACTTTACCAATTGGTGTTTATGCAACAGATAAAGACTTTACCCCACAATACACACTGCAAAGCGAACAGTTAAAACAACGTATTACTTTGGCCGTAGCTCGTGCTTTACCCATTTTAGAGTGGGCACCTGCCAAAGGAAAACGTGTCAGTGCATTGGCACAAACATCTAAACAAGCCAATCAAAATTTAGGGATCAATACACAGATTGAGCAAGAGGGGGTATTGCCTTCAATTAGTGTACCGGACTTGAGCGTTGCCGAATCTCGCATTCATCATAAAAAACCATTTGTCGCTTAATTTTTGATGGATATGAGAGAGTAAATATATGACAACAACATCTTCCACGGCATTAAAATTTGCCTACTGGGTCCCCAATGTCAGTGGTGGGCTAGTAATCAGTAATATTGAGCAACGTACAGATTGGAGCTATGACTACAATGTTCGCTTAGCACAAACCGCTGAAAAAAATGGTTTTGACTATGCACTTACCCAAATTCGATTTACCGCAGGCTATGGTGCTGAAAACCAACATGAGTCGGTGAGTTTCAGTCATGCGTTATTGGCTAAAACTACACATTTAAAAGTGATTGCTGCCGTATTACCGGGGCCTTGGAAACCCGCTTTAGCGGCTAAGCAATTGGCCACGATTAGTCATCTGACACAGGGTAGAATCGCCATTAATGTTGTGAGTGGTTGGTTTAAAGGTGAGTTCGATGCCATAGGGGAAGAATGGCCTGAGCATGACCAGCGTTATGCTCGTTCAGAAGAGTTTATTCGGAGTATTAAAGGCATTTGGGCCACAGATCAATTTTCTTTTCAAGGCAAGTATTACCAGTTTAGTGATTACACCCTGAAACCTAAGCCTGCTGAACCGTCTACCATTGAAGTGTTTCAAGGTGGAAGCTCAAAAGCGGCTAGAGATATGGCATCACGTGTGTCCGACTGGTATTTTACCAATGGCAATACAGTCGATGAAATCAAAAAACAAATTGATGATATTCGGCACAAAGCCAAGTTGAATGGTCATCAGGTCAAAATTGGGGTCAATGCATTTATTATTGCTCGTGATACTGAAGTAGAAGCACAAGCGGTGTTAAAAGACATTATTCATTATGCCAATACTGAAGCTGTAGATGCATTTGCAGATGCAAGCAAAGAAGCAGGTGCTTCTACCAAAGAAAAAGAAGGCAATTGGGCAAACTCTACTTTTGAAGATTTTGTACAATATAATGATGGTTTTAAAACCAACTTAATTGGTACACCTCAGCAAATTGCACAGCGTATTATTGCGTTAAAAAAAGTGGGTGTTGATTTAATTTTATCTGGTTTTTTACATTTTATAGAAGAAGTTGAATATTTTGGTCAGCATGTTTTACCGCTAATCCGTGAGTTAGAAAAAAATGAGCAATGATTCGATGCTAATGAGGCGACCTATATCAATTTAAAAATATAAAAGTAAAAATAGATCACTAACATGTGGTCTATTTTTATGTCTAAATAATAGTTTTGTAAATTTCTTAAATTTTTTGTATTTAAGTATTTGATTTATATTTATAATTTTTTAATGAAATCTGGGGGCTTCATTTTTTTTAAAAAATATCCTAAGAAAAATCTTTTTTTAAGGTAGATGAATTTTCTATTTGCTACAGTTGTTGATAATAAGAATTATTCATGGCCATACGGGTATGATCAAAACCAAGCAAATACTGAGTGTTATTGTGGCAATCAGTAGTTTTTTATTCACCACACTTATGGCACATGCCGATGATCGACAAACCATAAAACTCACGTTAACTGAGCATGGGTTTATACCTAATAAAATTGTTGTGCATCAGGGGCAAAAGATTCTAATTCAAATGACCAATAACACACAAAAAGTGGCAGAACTTGAAAGTTATGACATGAAGTTTGAAAAAATTGCTACTCCACATGCCACCATTACCGTGTTTGCAGGGCCTTTAAATGTCGGAACATATACATTTTTTGATGATTACAGCTCAACGGGCATAAAAGGTAGTCTTCAAGCGACACCATGAGGGAGCGACCATGTTTGCAACACTATTAATTGTATTTCGAGAAGCATTTGAAGCAGGACTCGTCATTTCAGTCATTTTATCTGCTTGTAAGGGTATTAACATTAAATGGCAGGTACTAACAGGTATTACGCTAGGGATACTTTTTGCCTGTCTTTTGGCCGTATTTACCAACAGTATTGAAAATTTACTCTCAGGGCGTGGCTTAGAAGTTTTTAATGCAAGTTTATTGTCGCTCACAGCAGTGATGCTCATTTGGCAAATTACGTGGATGTCGACTCATGGTAGAGAACTGGCAGAAAAAAGCTCCAATCAAGCCATAGATATTATTAAAAATAAAAGTAATCACTTTTCGATCGCCATTATTGTCATGGTCGCCGTGATGCGTGAAGGATCGGAAGTGGTCATGTTTTTATACAGCATTATGGTTTCTACAGGCACAGGCATACAAAGCATTATTATTGGTGGTTTACTGGGTATTGTACTTGGAGTGATTGTATCGTGGATTACTTATAAAGGCTTGGTGCTTATTTCTATTCGAAAAATCTTTTTATATAGCAATATTTTATTGTCACTGATTGCCGCAGGTCTAGTATCGCAGGCAACAGGGCTTTTAGCATCAATCGATTTATTACCTGCTTTAGGCTACAACATTTGGGATACCTCCAAACTCCTTTCCGATAATGGCTGGTTTGGCAATATTATGCGCGCCATTTTTGGATATACCTCTACCCCCATGGGCATCCAGCTACTGTCTTGGGGAGTCACCCTGTTCGTTATTATTTCACTCACAAAAATATTTAAGAGGGCTGCTACACATGCACATTAAAACATTATTGATGGGCGTATCGCTCAGTACATTACTGTTCTCGGGCACTGTTTTTGCCAAAGAGTACCCTGTTGGTGGGCCAGTGAAAAAAGAGGGAATGGAAATAGCTTCTTCTTATTTACTGGGTATTGAAACCAGTCCTATGCCGGTGTCTATGGACATGGGAGAAGATGTGATTCATTTGGAAACAGATGTTCATGCCACAGCAGACAACAAATGGGGTTTTGCAACAGATGCATGGATTCCATATTTAAGCATTGATTATGTGGTGCAAAAAGTGGGTGACAGTAACTTCTTAGAATTTGGACAATTGATTCCAATGTCGGCTGCAGATGGTGCGCATTATGCACATAGTGTAAAAATGGCCGGACCGGGCACATATAAAGTGACGTTTAAGTACACACCACCAGATGAGATGGGCTATGAGCGTCATGTAGACAAAGCTACAGCTTTACCACAATGGTTTAAACCGTTTAAAGAAACGTTTACGTTTAAATACCCTCAGTCATAGCATGTTAAACACATAGGCCCAATGGCCTATGTGCAAACAGCGTATTTATATCTGTAAAATACGCTGTTTGACTTCATGCCATTCATCACCTAAATCGAGCTCATCTGTAATATTTAAGCTCGGGATTTTACCTTGCATACGTTGTATACGTATCTGATCGGGTAACGGCAAATCTTGAATGGCGTTAAGTGCCAATATGGCATCATCACGATTATTACAGACCAAGCCCATGTCACAGCCTGCTTCAAGTGCAGCTATAATTCGGGCGTCTGCTCCGCCTGCTACACAAGCTGCTTGCATGGTTAAATCATCTGAAAATAATACGCCTTCAAAGCCAAGCTGTTTACGTAGAATTTCTTGAATCCAATAACGAGAGAATCCTGCTGGGTTGCGGTCTACCTGTGGGTAAATGACATGTGCTGGCATCAGTGCATTCAGTGTTGGCATAAGTTCCACAAAGGTTTGCATGTCTGTATTGGCAATGTCTTGATAACTGCGGTGATCGAGTGCTGCAGCAATGTGTGAATCTGCTTTAACTGAGCCATGACCTGGAAAATGCTTGCCTGTGGTGGCCATACCTGCACGTTGCATACCTTGCATAAAAGCACGTGCTAATGCCACGACATCTTCAATATGATTAGAAAAACTACGGTCGCCAATCACATCACTAATGTTATTTAGATCAAGTACTGGAGCAAAGCTTAAATCAATGCCTACTGCTAAAACTTCCGTAGCCATGAGCCAACCACATTGTTCAGCTAAACTAAGTGCTTGTTCGGGTTGGGTTTGATATAAATGCCCAAATTGGCCCATAGCAGGGAGTTTAGTAAAGCCTTGTTTTAAGCGTTGTACTCGGCCACCTTCTTGGTCGACTGCAATCAGAATTTCTGGTCGGATTTGCCGAATATGGTCAGTGAGTGCTCTGACTTGGCGTGGAGATTCGATATTACGAGAAAATAAGATGATGCCGCCCACCTGAGGGTTTGCTAAAATCTGTATATCTTCTGTAGACAAAGCAAGACCTGCAATGTCTAGCATGAGCGCACCAATCATAGTATGTGTTCCATTTTACGCAGTATATTTTCTAGATAAGTATATTTTGCAATGATTTGCTACATTGTGTTGCTACAGAATATGATAAAACTAAAATATATAGAAGATTTAGTTTGTATTGATCAATGCAATACATAACAGCTTCACCAACTAGATTTAGTATGGTCTAGCAAAACTTAAGGAAATATAATTCGTTTATGAAACTACAAATGATTGCATGTGCTGTTGCTTTAGTGACAGGTGGACTGTTTTTTAACCATACGATGTCTGAGGCCATTGCAGCAACCAATGCAAGTGTTGACCGCCGTAGCATTGAACCAACACAAGAACAAAAATTGGTCACGCGCCAGTTGGCAACGCTCATTGACCGTCAGCACTATTTAAATATGCGCTTAGATGCAGGGACATCTCAGCGTATATTAGACATGTATTTAGATAGTCTAGACCCTGACCATACCTTGTTTTTAGCCTCTGAAGTTGAAAACTATAAAAAAACCTATGGCGATGCTTTAGGTTCTGGATTAAAAGCAGGTGATTTATCTGCAGCATATCAAATACATGCGCAGTATAGAGACCGTTTGAAAACATATTATAACTATATGTTGGCTGAGCTGAAAAAACCTCAAGACCTTGAGCAAAAATCGGTTTACTTAGATACAGACCGTGAAAAAGCGCCATATTTTGCCACAACAGCAGAACAAAAAGACTATTGGAACAAAACATTGGTTTCACAACTGATTAATTTGACCATTACCAAACAAGAAGACCTTGCCAAACAAGCAGCATTAAAAGCAGACCCAAGTTTAGCCAATGGACAAGATTTAACAGAGTCTGAAAATTTAACGCCTGCACAAACATTAACCAAACGCTATACACGTAAACTTGAGCGTATTGGTCGTTTAAAAAGCGATGATGTATTAGAAAAAATACTCAATGCCATGACATTGACCTATGATCCACACAGTAATTATTTCCCACCAATAGATGCAATGGAGTTAAATCGTCAAACGACATTGGAGTTAGAAGGGATTGGTGTGTCTATTCGTCCTGAGCGTCGTAATGAAGATTATATACGTATTGAAACGATTGTAGAGGGAAGTCCTGCCAGTAAATCAGGGCAAGTGCATCCCGGTGACCGTATTGTGGGTGTAGCACAAGACGGTAAAAAAATGGAAGATGTCGTAGGTTGGACTAGCCAAGAAATCGTAGGGCTGATTCGTGGTAAGCGAGGCACAAAAGTCATCGTTCGTTTACTGGGCTCTGGTATGCCGATGAGTCAAGCGCGTAATGTGGCTTTGGTTCGCGGTGTGATTAAAGAAGAAGATGAAGGTGTGCGTACACGTACAATAGATGTAGTACGTGATGGTCAAGCACATAAATTTGGTGTACTTGAAATTCCTTCATTTTACTTAAATTACCGTGCTCGCCGTGATGGTGCTGACTACCGATCAGTCGCACAAGACACTGCAAAAGCATTACAAAGCCTACAAGCACAACATGTAGACGGTATCATTGTTGATTTACGTAATAACCCCGGTGGTTCATTAGAAGAAGTTGCACGCATGATTGGCCAAGTGATTAAGTCTGGCCCTGTGGTACAAATTCGTGATGGCAACGGCACAGTCAATATTTTCCAAGACAACGACAACGGTGAGCAACTGTATTCAGGTCCACTTGCAGTATTAATTAATCTTGCATCTGCATCTGCAAGTGAAATTTACTCAGCAGCGATTCAAGATTATGGTCGAGGTATTGTGATTGGTAGCACCACTTTAGGTAAGGGAACAGCGCAAGTACAGTTAGACAGTTTAGCGTACGGTCAAGCAACGCTTACACAGCGTAAGTTTTACCGTATTACAGGTGGCAGTACACAAAATAAAGGCGTTGTACCAGACATTAAGTTAGTCGATATTTACAACGAGGAATTTGGCGAGCGTAAAGCTAAAAATGCTTTAAAATGGGATACGATTCCGACTGCACCATTTAAACGAGAAGGTGACTTTAAAGCGTATTTACCACAGTTAGAAAATCTATCTGCGCAACGTGTTGCCAAAGACCCGCAGTTTAATTTCTTAGAAACACGTACGAAGCTATTGAAAAAAGAAGATGACCAAAAGAAAGTGGTACTCAGCTTAACAGAGCGTCGTACAGAAATAGATAATATGGAAAAACAAACGCTTGATGCTGAAAATAAACGCCGTGAGTTGACCAATTTGAAACCGTATGCAAATTGGGAAAGTTACCAAGCATCTTTGGAAGCACAAGCAGAATCTCGCGCAAAAATGAAAGCAGGTAAGCGTCCATTATTGCCAGAAGATAAAGCTTTTGTCGATGAAGCGGCGAATGTGCTACTTGATTATGCCAATACTTCGGCGAAAAAGTAGTCACTGTATTTTAGCCATAAAAAACCCCTCATCATGAGGGGTTTTTATTTAAAAACGTTTGGGTATTTTTTGTCCATTAACGACAGGTGATTCGGCATTTTTTAGTACGCCAAACAGCCAGCTTTCAGCCAACTGTACTGCATTTTCAATGCTGTCTCCCTGAGCTAAACGACCTGCAATGAAGCTTGCTAACGAGCAACCAGAACCATGATATTCACCATCTAAGCGCGGGCATTGGGTTTCAGACACTACTTTACCAGCAACATATAAAGTATTTTTAATATAGTCTTGGGTTGGCTCATGCCCCCCTTTAACCAGTACTGCTTTTGCACCCAGATCGAATAGTTTTGCAGTAGCTTGGTTTAAGTCATCAAGCCCTGTGAGCGCACGCAATTCAATGGTGTTGGGTGTGATTATAGTTGCCAGTGGAATGAGTGCTCTAAATGCTGTCACCAATGTGGCTTGGTCACCCAATGCACCACCACTGTTGGCAACAAGTACAGGGTCAAGTACATATGCATAATCTGGGTGTTGCTGTAGAAACTCACTTAAAGCCGTAATGTTATCTGTTGTACCTAACATACCCGATTTTACACAGCGAATAGGCAAGTCTTTGACCACAGCATTGGCTTGTGCCAAAAGTAATGTTTTAGATGTTGCTTCAAAACTAAAGACTTGCTGAGAGTTCTGCACAGTAATGGCTGTACATGCGACTGCAGCATGCGCACCACTTTGCCCAATGGCTTCAATGTCTGCTTGTAACCCAGCACCACCAGAAGGGTCTAAACCTGAAAAACATAATACGGTTGAACGCACGGTTTAATCCATTATTTTTGATCTGTTAAAGGTGAGTATAACCCGAATAAAGTGATAAAATCTAAGATCATCAGAGTGATTAAACTTAAAGCATATGGCTATTTTTTTAATTCGTCATGCACAAAGTGAAGCCAATATTGATGAGCGTACTCAATCACATGCAGATATTGTTTTAACTGAGCTTGAATGGCAACAGGCACAAGCTTTAGTTGATCGTTTGCCCTGTATTCAACAGTTGATGATTTCAAAGTATATTTGCACGTCACAAACAGCTCAGGGCATTGTACAGCGTGATGATGTATCCCCTGAAATTAACTCATATATACATGAGTTTAGTTACTTATCTGCAAAAAAGTGTGAAAATACCAACATGCAAGATCGCAAAACATGTGTTGATGCGTATTGGCATCGTATGGATTACGATTACCGCTATTAAAGATGCAATAGAGGCTGAATCGTTTGAGCAGTTCTATGATCGAGTAGAGGCATTTCGGTTGCAGTTGGTACATTTAGCTCAGACAAAACCACATGACAATATTGCTGTAATTAGTCATGGGCAGTTTTTACAGTTATTTCAAATATTACATAAAAATCTACAGCCGATTACAGTACTAATGCAACAATTTAGAGAGAAAATACTCAAGCAACCGATACAAAATACTGAACTTTTTATACTGTGATATATTTTAAATCACATACAGTAGACATTAAAAAATCAAAGAGGATTTATGCAAGCCCAAGCTGTTAAACATATTTTATTAGATTTAGACGGTACCTTAACTGACCCAAAACAGGGCATACATGCATGTATTTACCATGCCATGCAAAAACAACAGCAACCGTTAGACCCTAACTTAAATATAGATTGGACCATTGGGCCACCACTAAAGCAAAGTTTTAAAATTTTATTAAATACTGAAGATGATGCTGTGGCAGATCAGGCTGTAGCGGATTATAGAGAACGTTTTTCTAGCATTGGACTGTTTGAAAATACTGTGTATGCAAGCGTGGCGGAGACCTTAGCATGGCTTCAAACACAAGGCTATGGCTTGTATTTGGCAACATCAAAGCCACATGTGTATGCAAAGCGTATTTTAGAATACTTTGATTTAGCTCAATACTTTACCCATATTTATGGCAGTGAGCTGACAGGTGAACGTACAGATAAAGCTGAACTGATCGCCTATATTTTGCAACAACAGCACTTAGATGCAAAACAGTGTTTAATGGTAGGCGACCGTAAATATGATATTCAGGGCGCACAAGAAAATCAGGTAAGATCAGTTGCTGTAACTTATGGGTATGGCACTACAGAAGAGCTACAGCAAGCTGAGCCTGATACATATATTCATGACTTTAGCCAACTAAAAGGGCTGTTGGCTTCATCTTAAAAAACCTATGAAAATATTTTGTCTATCGCATGTACAAAGTGTGGTGTTTATATTTAGTAAAATAAAACAGATGATGTGAGCTACTCAGGCTCACTGATCTGGTTCTTCTTGGTCTTTTTGAATTTTAAGTCGCTAATTAATACTCCAATAAAGACCAGTATGGCGCCAAAAACAGCATAGGTTGAAAGCCTTTCACCTGCTAGTCGACCTATTAATCCAGCCCACACAGGCTCACCTGCATAAATAATGGTTGCTCGTGCTGGCTCTACGTATTGCTGTGCCCAATTCATTACAAATTGAATGAGTGCTGTAGCCAGACCAATACCCACAATAATTGCCCAAAAATTCCATGTAGAGGGTACTACAAATTGCTCCCCTAACATTGGCATGCTGAGAAATGCGAAAAAAGATGCGCTGAGTAATTGAATGATGGTTACACGTTGAGTATTCACACGTTTAGAAAACCAACCAATTAAAATGATTTCAATAGCCACAGCAAAAGCACTGATTAATGTTAAAACTTGCCCATAGCTGAGTGATAGATTTAGGCTATGATTTCCTGTGAGTAAAACCAAGCCAATAAACGCACATAAAATACCAAGCCATGTCATTAAACGAGGCATTTTTTTAAATAAAACCCACTGAATGATGGGAACCAAAGGCACATAAAGTGCAGTAATAAAAGCAGATTCACTGCTTAAAATACTTTGTAAACCAATGGTCTGTGTGCCATAACCGATAGCAATCGTTAGACCGATCACAATGCCTGCAAAGGCATCTTGCCATGTTGTATTCTTGAGTAATTTAAAAGAAAATAACAGTAATACAAAGGCTGCTGCAGCAAAGCGACACCCTACAAAAAACATAGGGCTACTCATGGTTAGAGCCGCTTGTACGACAATAAACGTAAAGCCCCATAACAGAGTAATAAAAACTAAGGCAAGTTCAGGCCATTTAGTAAGTTGGGTAGACATAATGTGACATCAAAAATAGGTGGGTATAGTGTTCATTTATGCTTAGTATTATAAAAAGCATGTACAGCAAGGCCTAAAAGTAACCCCCAAAATGCAGCCCCAATACCTAAAAATTCAATGCCCGATGCACTAAATAAGAAAGTGACACATGCTGCTTCACGCTGTTGTGGTTGCTCAAAGGCCATAGCAATATTATGTGTGATGGTGCTGAGTAAGGCAATCCCTGCCAATGTGGTGATGAAGACACTAGGAAATGCAAGTAAGATATTGGTTAAAGAGACTGCCATCACAGCCATGAGTAAATAAAATAGTCCAGAAAAAAGCCCTGCAATATAACGTTTTTTAGGGTCTGTATGTGCTTGTTCATCTAGATTAATGGCTGCACTAATGGCGGCTAAACAGACCGAAAAAGCACCGAAAGGGGCGAGTATGGTTTGAGTTACACCTAACCAGCCTACCAACTGGTTGGTATTTGGCGTATAGCCGTAGCTCTTAATCATACCAATACTAGGTAGAAATTGAGATGATAAATTAATCACAAATAACGGCAGTGCTAAACCAAAAATACTTTGCCAAGAAAAATGGGGCTGTACCCAAATTGGTAGAGGTAAACGACCATGTATACTTGGAAATTGAAAAGATAGAAAAATAGGGCAAAATATAACTGCTAAAATAACCGTAATAACAATACTATAGCGTGGTAAATACTTTTTACTGACAAAATATACGGTCAATAAGCTTGCGACAAAACCAATGTGTTGTTGCAACTGTACAAATAAACCTAAGCCAAATTTAAGCAAAATGCCTGCAAGCATGGCACAGCTTAAACTGATTGGAATTTGTTGCACACATTTTTCAAACCAACCTGAAAAACCAATCGCTGCTGTAAGTACTCCGCAGATAATAAATGCTGCAATGGCTTCATTTAAACTATAGTGATGCCCAACTGCGATAATCAAAGCAATACCAGGGGTAGACCATGCCGTTGCTACAGGATATTTAAATCGCCATGACAAAATAAAACCTGTCAAACCCATGGCAATGCCAAGGACTAAAAACCAAGAAGAAATTTGGTCTTGAGTCGCACCTAAGGCTTGCGCACCTTGAATAATGAGTACAGCAGATACACTAATACCCACTAAAAAAGTAATGAAACCAGCAAAGGCTGCTGATATAGAAAAATCATTAAAAAATTGTTTAATCACAAGTAGCCCTATTTTTAATACTTGTTAGAGAGTGAATAATGTAACAATATATATTGAAAATATGCTTCTTATTTTGGGCTATTAGGTGGTTATTTATTTCTTATTTTAATTTTATAATAAAATAATGTAATCTAAAAATGATTGAAAATGGAATAATATTTTGTCTGATAAAATTGATAAAAAACTTACCGCAATAGACCTTAAAATTATGCGGGCATTACAAAAAAATGGCCGTTTAAGTAATGCAGAATTGGCTAAATCTGTAGCCATGAGTACAACAGCATGTTGGAAACATACCCAACATTTATTTAAAATTGGGGCAATAAAAAAAGTGCAAGCAATTATTGACCCTAACATGGTTGATAAAGCGACCATTGTTTTGGTTGGTGTTGTGCTTGATCGTTCTACACCAGAAAGTTTTGCCGCTTTTGAACAAACATCACACCAGTTAGATGCAGTATTAGAATGTTATCTTGTGGCAGGTGAAGTCGATTATTTTCTAAAAGTAAGAGTGAAAGACTTGGCTGCATTTAATCAGTTTCATCAAGAGCAAATTATTTCCTTGCCTGGGGTGAGGCAAGTCAGAACATTTTTTGTATTAAATGATGTTAAAACAGATGGAATGTTAATATTTTAAGGCATCTTAAAAAGTAAAACCTCAGTTAAAACTGAGGTTTTACAACAACTAAAATAATGACTGCTACTAGAATGACTGTAGGTAATTCATTAAACATACGCCAAAATTTATGGGTTTTATAATGCGGATTTTCTATGAGCTTTTTACGATAATAGCCACACACAAAATGGTAAATCACCAACAAACCAACTAAGCCGACTTTTAAATAAAACCAAAGCGCTTGGTGATAATGTTGCGTTGCATCTCCCCAGTCGACTAAAAAATGGGCGGTAATCAGGGTTGCAATCATAGCAGGCCACATAATACCGCGGTAAAGCTTACGTTCCATGACTTCAAAGCGGTTATAGCTGGTCTGATCATTACTCATTGCATGATAAACATACAAACGAGGTAAATAAAACAGTGCAGCAAACCAACATACAATAGCTATAACGTGTAGCGCTTTTACCCATAAAAAAGCTTCTGAGGGAGGGGGAGCATACATGAGCGATCCTATTTTAAATTAGCTTGCCCATTTTTTGAAAACTAGACAAGCATTTACACCACCAAAACCAAAACTGTTGCTCATGACAGTATTCAATGTTGCATCACGTTTTTCAAGTACTATATCAAAACCTGCTGTGCCTTCATCAAGCTCAGTCACGTTAATGTTTGGTGCAATAAAGCTGTTTTGCATCATGAGTACAGAATAAATTGCTTCTTGTACACCAGCAGCACCCAAACTATGACCCGTCATTGATTTTGTTGAACTTACAGGTGGAACTTGACCGTCGCCAAAAGCACGTGCCATCGCTTTAAGTTCAGTCACATCGCCTGCAGGTGTTGATGTACCATGTGAGTTCACATAGTCAATCTTCTCTACGCCGTGTTGTTTTGCTTCGTCAAGTGCAAGTAATATGCAACGTGTTGCACCTTCACCGCTTGGCGCAACCATATCAGCGCCATCACTGTTTGCGCCATAGCCTACAATTTCAGCTAAAATATGTGCACCACGTGCTTGGGCATGTTCTAAAGATTCAAGTACTAAGAAACCACCACCACCAGCAATCACAAAGCCTGCACGGTCTTTAGAGTAAGGGCGAGAAGCAGACTCAGGTGTATCATTATATTTATCACTTAAAGCCCCCATCGCATCAAACAATACACTTTGCGACCAATGGTCTTCTTCACCACCACCTGCAAGCATTAAATCTTGTTTACCCAGCTGAATAAGGTTGTAAGCATAACCAATGGCATCGGCAGAAGTTGCACATGCACTAGCAACAGAGTGCGCCACGCCTTGTAGTTTAAATGCTGTACCTAAGTTGGCAGTAATGGTGTTGGTCATATTGCGTGGTACAAAGAATGGCCCAATTTTACGTGCGCCTTTGGTTTCTAAAATTTCATTCATTTCAACGACAGATGCTGTTGAACCACCGCCTGAACCACCTGCAATGCCGTAACGAGGGTTATTGCCCAAATCTGCAACCTCAAGGCCTGCTTGCTTGAGCGCATCTAATGCTGAATTGTAAGCATACATTGCACATACGCCCATAAAACGTTTTGTTTTACGGTCAATATGGTCAAACTCTTGTTTTGCCTGTGCACTGACATGGCTTTTAAAGTTAAGCTCTACATGAACTGGGTTTAATGACGTCCCTGAAATACCATTTTTTAAAGATTCAGTCACTTGTTCTAATGTATTGCCAATACATGAGTTAATACCCATACCAGTAATTACGACACGTTTCATGAAGTGATCCTTATGTTTTTCATCATCATCGTAAGTCATCGCATCATTTTTAAACTTGAGCGATACCTACACATATTTTGTATGAACTCATCATAACAGAAAGCTTTTTTAAATCTTATGGCAAATCATATACCTATTTGCATAAAAATAGACTCACTGTGTGATGCGGTAGTATTTATGTAAAAGATATAGATTCAAGTTGAGATAAATGTACAGTGATTCTAATATTTATGTGTTATTTAATAAAAATCATGGAGTGAATTTGATGCAGTATCAAACCGATGAACCTGCTAAAACGAAAGCAAGTCAAGTGTTGAGAGTGGCTAAAACGCTCAAAGGCTATGGTTTAGTACAATTCAAGCGTTGGGAGCAAAAGAGTAAAGTACAACATTACTATCCTTTAAATGGCCAGTCTGTGATAGAAGGGCATGCGACAGACAAAACGTATGCCAACATGCAAAATGTGATGCGTCATTATGTTCCTAATTTGTCACAACAGCTTTTGGGTGGTCGTTTCGGTCAAGTCACTCGTGCAGTCGGGTTTTTATCGCCAATTGGCTTAGATCAAGTTGCTGATTACTTATTTATGCAACTAAACAGTTATGCAATTGGGCTGACTAAAGTACAAAACATTCTTCGTGAATCAGGGGTAAATAATTTACAAGAGTTAGCTACCGACCCTGTGCATTCTGGCCGAATTGCTCAAGCATTCACAGAACAAAGTAAATGGTTTACAGCTATACAGGGTGGAGTTACTGCTGTTTTTGGTACAGTAGGTGCAGTTGCAGACCTGCCTTTAACGTTACTTTTTGCACTAAAAACAGTCTATCAGACAGGTTATGCTTATGGTTTTGAACTCAAAGACGATGAAGAAACCCTTTTGGCACTTATTTTTGAACACATAGAGTTTGATCAAATTGCCCAAAAGCAAGCGATTTTACTGGCGATACGTTCAATTTCTCGTGTATTTGAAAATCATGACTTTGACGGTTTGCAGCAGTTTTTAGGCTCAAGTAATGACTTTACATGGTTTGCAGAATTTATAAAAAGCCAGCAAGACGAAGCGCATTGGTCGTGGTTAATGCAATTGCCTGCACTGGGTTGGTTAAGTAAATTAACACCTTTGGCAACTGTTGGTATAAGTGCTTTTTATAATTGGAAATTTATTGAACATGTTGGCGAAAAAGCACGCCATGTCTTTGACGTAACCAGAACCTATCAATTACAACACCATGCTGAAAATTTAACGCCTTTACAAGCATATAATGCAGCCCAAGCCCAAGAAAACCCCACACACAATACGGTGAATTAAAAAATATAATACAGGTGATATGGTATTTATTTTCCCCCTTGATTGATTAAATCGCTTAACGATACGCTGATATTGACGGTGGCACTATTTTTGAATACAATTATGTGCCCTCAAAAGTGCTAAATTTTCTTTTTTGGGTTTTTAATTAACGGGAGAATTGCCATATGGCAACAACGAATCAATTGATCCGTAAGGGTCGTACAACTTTGGTTGAAAAATCCAAAGTTCCTGCGTTGAAGGCTTGTCCACAACGCCGTGGTGTATGTACACGTGTATATACAACTACACCTAAAAAACCAAACTCAGCAATGCGTAAGGTTTGTCGTGTTCGCTTAACTTCAGGTTTTGAAGTATCAAGCTATATCGGTGGTGAAGGCCATAACCTACAAGAGCACAGTGTTGTTCTTATCCGTGGTGGTCGTGTTAAAGATTTACCAGGTGTACGTTACCACACCGTTCGTGGTTCATTAGACTGTGCTGGCGTTAAAGATCGTAACCAAAGCCGTTCTAAATATGGTACTAAGCGTCCTAAGAAGTAATTTAGGCGTTAAAACCAAAAAATCCTTTAGCGTTTCGCTGGTTTAACTTCATTTAATTGAAAAAACAAGCGACGTATAGTAAGGCCAGCGTAAAGTACATGACACTTTGTACACACTGCTGGATTATCCTGAAGTGTCATAAATTAGGTGTATTAACATGCCAAGACGTCGCGTAGTCGCTGCCCGTGAAATCCTTCCGGATCCTAAGTTCGGTAGCCAAACAATCGCTAAATTCATGAACCACGTTATGCAAGATGGTAAAAAATCAATTGCAGAAAGCATTGTTTACGGTGCTTTAGAACGTGTTCAAGAAAAAAACAAAGTAGACCCAGCTGAATTTTTCGAGACAACGCTTGAAAAAGTTCGTCCAATGGTTGAAGTAAAAGCTCGCCGTGTTGGTGGTGCTACATACCAAGTACCTATGGAAGTGCGCCCATCCCGTCGTACTGCCTTAGCAATGCGTTGGTTAGTAGACGCTGCTGTAAAGCGTTCTGAAAAAACTATGGCTTTACGTCTTGCTGGTGAGTTGCTAGATGCAGCAGAAGGCAAAGGTTCTGCGATTAAAAAACGTGAAGACGTACATCGTATGGCTGAAGCGAACAAAGCCTTCTCTCATTACCGTTTCTAAGCGGATAAAACAGGCTGTCATAAAAATAGTGTAAAAGATACTTGTATTTTTTGCATTTGAACGCATTAAGTCATTAGACTTAATGCGTCCTGTTTTATAAATAACATTAGGAATGTAAGACACCATGGCTCGTCAAACCCCTATTTCTCAATACCGTAATATCGGTATTTCTGCACATATTGATGCAGGTAAAACGACAACTACAGAACGTATCTTGTACTACACAGGTGTATCTCACAAAATTGGTGAAGTACATGATGGTGCAGCGACAATGGACTGGATGGAACAAGAGCAAGAACGTGGTATTACTATCACTTCAGCTGCAACGACTTGTTTCTGGTCTGGTATGGCGGATCAATTCAAGCAACACCGTATCAACGTAATTGATACTCCAGGACACGTAGACTTCACAATTGAAGTTGAACGTTCTATGCGTGTTCTTGATGGTGCGTGCATGGTTTACTGTGCAGTTGGTGGTGTACAGCCTCAGTCTGAGACAGTATGGCGTCAAGCAAATAAATATAAAGTACCTCGTTTAGCATTCGTGAACAAGATGGACCGTACAGGTGCAAACTTCTTCCGTGTTGTTGAACAAATGAAAAAACGTCTTGGTGCAAATCCTGTACCAATCGTTGTACCAATTGGTGCTGAAGATACCTTTACAGGTGTTGTTGACTTACTCGAAATGAAAGCGATTATCTGGGATGAAGCATCTCAAGGTATGAAATTCGATCTAGGTGAAATTCCTGCTGACCTTGTTGCAACTGCTGAAGAATGGCGTGTCAACATGGTGGAAGCAGCAGCTGAAGCTTCAGAAGCATTAATGGACAAATACCTTGAAGAAGGTGATCTTTCTAAAGAAGAGATCATGCAAGGTTTACGTGCACGTACTTTAGCGTCTGAAATTCAAGTAATGTTGTGTGGTTCTGCATTCAAAAACAAAGGTGTTCAACGTATGTTGGATGCGGTTATTGAATACTTGCCGTCTCCTACAGAGGTTCAAGCAATCCGTGGTGTTCTAGACGACAAAGCGGAAACTGAAGCAACACGTGAAGCATCTGATGAAGCGCCGTTCTCTGCACTTGCATTCAAAATTATGAATGACAAATTTGTAGGTAACTTAACGTTTATTCGTGTTTACTCAGGTGTGTTAAAGCAAGGTGACCCAGTATTTAACCCTGTTAAATCTAAGCGTGAGCGTGTAGGTCGTATTGTTCAGATGCATGCTGCAGATCGTCAAGATTTAGATGAAATTCGTGCGGGTGATATTGCTGCTTGTGTTGGTCTAAAAGACGTAACAACAGGTGATACACTGTGTGATGAGAAAAACATCATTACGCTTGAGCGTATGGAATTCCCTGATCCAGTAATTGCTTTGGCAGTAGAGCCAAAAACAAAAGCGGACCAAGAGAAAATGTCTATCGCTTTAGGCCGTCTAGCTAAAGAAGATCCTTCATTCCGTGTTCGTACTGATGAAGAATCAGGTCAAACAATTATTGCTGGTATGGGTGAGCTTCACTTAGACATTATTGTTGACCGTATGAAGCGTGAATTCGGTGTTGAAGCAAATATTGGTAAACCAATGGTTGCTTACCGTGAAACAATTCGTAAAACAGTTGAACAAGAAGGTAAGTTTGTTCGCCAAACAGGTGGTAAAGGTAAGTTTGGTCATGTTTATGTGCGTTTAGAGCCTATGGGCGCTGAAAGCGAAAAAGAATACGAATTCGTTGAAGAAGTTGTTGGTGGTGTTGTACCTAAAGAATTCTTCGGTGCTGTTGATAAAGGTATTCAACAACGTATGAAGAATGGTGTCCTTGCTGGTTACCCAGTTGTAGGCATTAAAGCAACATTATTTGATGGTTCTTACCATGATGTCGATTCTGACGAATTATCGTTCAAAATGGCGGGTTCTTACGCATTCCGTGACGGTTTCATGAAAGCAGATCCTGTTCTTCTTGAACCAGTAATGAAAGTCGAAGTAGAGACGCCTGAAGACTACATGGGCGATATCATGGGTGACTTAAACCGTCGTCGTGGTATGGTTCAAGGTATGGACGATTTACCTGGTGGTACTAAGTCTATCCGTGCAGAAGTTCCGCTTGCTGAGATGTTTGGTTACGCAACACATATGCGTTCTATGTCTCAAGGCCGTGCAACTTACTCTATGGAATTTGCAAAATATGCTGAAACTCCACGTAATGTGGCTGAAGGCATCATTACTAAGTTCCAAACTGGTAAAAAAGGTGACGACGAGTAATCTTTAGATTACTATATTGTCGATACAAATTATTAAGTTAAAAACCTATTGCTCATGAGTTACCCCTCATGAGCATGAATAAAGGAAGATCATCATGGCTAAGGCTAAGTTTGAACGTAATAAGCCACACGTAAACGTGGGAACAATTGGTCACGTTGACCATGGTAAAACAACGC
>NZ_FMYL01000028.1 GCF_900096955.1 Acinetobacter boissieri
TTATGCAATAACTTTAGCAACAACACCAGCACCAACAGTACGACCACCTTCACGGATCGCAAAACGTAGACCTGAGTCCATTGCAATCGGGTGAATCAGTTCTACTGACATTTCAACGTTGTCACCTGGCATAACCATTTCAACGCCTTCTTTCAACTGGATCGCACCAGTTACGTCAGTTGTACGGAAGTAGAACTGTGGACGGTAACCATTTAGGAATGGAGTATGACGACCACCTTCTTCTTTTGCAAGTACGTATACTTCTGCATCGAATTTAGTATGTGGCTTGATTGCACCTGGCTTAGTTAATACTTGGCCACGTTGTACGTCTTCACGCTTAGTACCACGTAAAAGAACACCACAGTTCTCGCCTGCACGACCTTCGTCTAGCAATTTACGGAACATCTCAACGCCTGTTACAGTCGTTTTAACAGTGTCTTTAATACCAACGATTTCTACTTCTTCGCCGACTTTAACAATACCTGATTCTACACGGCCTGTTACTACAGTACCACGACCAGAAATTGAGAATACATCTTCAATTGGCATTAGGAATGCTTTGTCGATTGCACGCTCTGGCTCTGGAATGTAAGAGTCAAGTGCAGCAACTAACTCAAGTACAGCTGGCTCGCCGTATTGACCTTGGTCACCGTTTAATGCAGCTAGAGCTGAACCACGAATTACAGGTGTGTCATCACCAGGGAAATCGTAAGAAGATAGAAGTTCACGTACTTCCATATCTACAAGTTCAAGTAATTCTTCGTCATCTACAAGGTCACACTTGTTTAAGAATACGATGATGTACGGTACACCAACCTGACGTGAAAGCAAGATGTGCTCACGTGTTTGTGGCATTGGGCCATCAGTTGCAGCACATACTAAAATCGCGCCATCCATTTGAGCCGCACCAGTGATCATGTTTTTAACATAATCGGCGTGGCCTGGACAGTCTACGTGTGCATAGTGACGTACTGGTGAATCATATTCTACGTGTGATGTATTAATTGTAATACCACGTGCTTTTTCTTCTGGTGCAGAGTCGATTGCTGCGTAGTCTTTTGCTTCGCCGCCGTATGTTTTTGCACAGATTGTTGCAATTGCAGCAGTAAGCGTTGTTTTACCATGGTCAACGTGACCAATTGTTCCCACG
Source organism: Acinetobacter boissieri (assembly GCF_900096955.1). Classification (GTDB taxonomy): domain Bacteria; phylum Pseudomonadota; class Gammaproteobacteria; order Pseudomonadales; family Moraxellaceae; genus Acinetobacter; species Acinetobacter boissieri. Next base: position 1,151 of record NZ_FMYL01000028.1, read on the forward strand.
TTTACGTGTGGCTTATTACGTTCAAACTTAGCCTTAGCCATGATGATCTTCCTT
>NZ_FMYL01000015.1 GCF_900096955.1 Acinetobacter boissieri
TACCCATGTGAGAGTAAGTCATCGCCAGCATCTATTCCCTAAAAAGCCCCCGATAAAATCGGGGGCTTTTTTTTATCCCTCAAATTTAAATATAACTAATGTAAATTAGTCATGGTGTGTTGAGAGTTAAACTACACCATGATGTAAGCCTTTTCGCTCTAGAGTGCTTTAATAAAAGCGATTGTCACCTTTGCTGCATTACGTTGTGCAACTCCAGAGGAAAAAAAAGCACCAACATTAGGATCATGGTCTGCACCCGCTAAGTCCGATAAACTACGAAAAGCAATAAATGGAATATTGTTTGCATAAGCTACTTGAGCAACAGCGGCTGTTTCCATATCTACACAATCACCTTTGAATTGCTGATGTAAATAATCTCTATATGAACTGTTAGCTAGAAATGATCCGCTAGATACTCCACGTTCGCCAATAATAATTTTAGGTTGATAGCAGTTATTTTTATCTGTACAAATGGTTTCTAATGATGGTTGAGTAGTCTTTTGAATTAGAGTTGCTGTACTTAACATGATCGGATCTACTGTGAAATCTGTTTTCATTTCTCCATATGCAACAGGAATTGCTTTACTACCAATTTGTGTTGTTAAGGCAATATTTTGATAGTTTATTGAATTGATGACATTAGTTTGTCTAAAAAAATGAGTGTTGTATGCTGGAATATTTTGATCAAGTTTTAAGCCAAGACAAGAAATATCTCCTGCTGAACCACAAGCAGATGGAATTTGGGTGTTATTAGCATAGAAGATTTCATTCGGTGCAATCCAACTTTTTACAATCACAACATCGCCCACGTGATAGTCTGGATTTAAGCTTCCTGCAATACCACTGAAAATAATTTTCTGGCTATTAAAGTGATCTGCTAGGAGTTGCGTGGTCATTGCTGCATTTGTCATACTTATACCACTTAAAGTAATGACAACAGTTTTATTTTCTAATAATCCAGTTGTAAATTTTTTACCCTGAATAAGATATTCTTTTTTATTTTTTAATGAGGCTAGTAGCAAATCAGCTTCTTGACCAAAAGCTGCAATAATAGCGATTCTGGGGGTACTGTCACTCAAAAAATTGCTGTGTTGAAGTATTGTAGAATTGAGTGTTTTTTTATTGATGGTATTACTACAGCCAATGAGCGCTATACCACAGCCTATTGCAAGGCTAAATAAAGATAATTTTTTAAGATTCATAAAAATTCGAAATAAAAAGTAATAGTGAAATAGAATTAACATTTTTATTTTGAGCTGTCTATGAATACCCAATGTTAACTTTTATTGTTGATGAGAAATTTTTAATTGGTTAGAGATTACTAAAAATTCGCTACTCAGTTAGTAGAGATATTGACAGAATAAATACATATTTCATTTAAAAAATATCACAGATTGTGAGATGTATAGTGAAAAAATTAAAACCAGTGATTGTTGTTAGTGTATGATATATAAAATGATATTTAATAACATTAACACTCCTTATTATATGATTTAGTAAAATTAACAGAAATCCTGTTTTAAGCTAGAATATTTACCATTTGAATAGCCAGCTTCTTTCTATGGAAAAGTTGATAGGCACGTAAAGAGGCATAGGCTCTAGACAATGTACCCTTTAACATTTCTGATTTTATTTCTAATTAAGTTGTATTGGCCTTTCACTAAGCTGAACAAACAATGTTTCGACTTTATTTTATTGCCTCAAATAGTGTGATCTGTCTGTCTTAGATAACGGTATTCATTTCATATTTTTTAGGTAGTAGGTCACTAAATTAATCTTTTGTAAATTAAACTTATCTTTAATACTTTGGCTAACATAGCAACGATCTGCATAGATCGTCGTTTTAAAGCCATTAACTAACTCGGTTACTATTTTTAATATCATCATAACATGTTTATGTGATAATGCTGTACAGACCATACCTCTTGATACATTGATTGCTACATGTAACTTACCGCCAAAGAACTAAACTATAGATACTTTAGCTCGTGTTGCAGTTTCAGATAAAAAAGTATGCCTAGAAATATGTTGGTTTTTACATACAGCTAGTATGCTCAAATCTACCATACGTACTGGCTTTGATTGTCTGTTACAGTGCTGTATGTAAAGTATATAATGCTAGTTGATGGTTATTGATCAAATAATTATTATCTGAGTAAAGGATTGTCTTTGATTGTTTTTTAATGAAAAGAAAAAATTTGTAGTCTGATTAAAGTGTCAGCTTTTATAATAAATTGCGATAATCTGATTTCAGATAAGCTGAATTTTGCGGAGCATATTTGCTTGAATATTTTATTTTAGAAAGTTCTATAGTTAGACTCAAATTTTATAAAAAATCATCGATTGTACAAAATACATCGTTAATATCGGTCGTAAGCATTAGAACTGTTCGTCATGTGTAGTCACTCAACTTATGGGTCTAATGCTTTCCATTTTCAACAGCTACTTTTATCCCCAATTCTGGTTAAAATTAAAAGGTTATTTATGAAGTCTGAAACCATTATTAGAGTCATTTATGCACTTTGTTTGGTAGGTGCAGGATTAAATCATCTACAGACAGTGTTAACTCATGGTTTATTATGGGATTATCATAACGCGCCACTGTTTACGCGGTTTTTTTGGACTTCTTTAACTTTTTTTGATCCTATAGCTGCAATATTATTATTTTTAAAACCGAAAGTAGGTTTAATATTTACTTTTTTGATTATTTTTATTGATGTTATACATAATAGCTGGATCCTATTAGATGAGGGACGTGATTTATTTAATTATATGTTTATTTCACAATTTCTATTTTTACTTTTTGTCGTTTTTACAATAAGAATTCCATGGAAAGCGAGCACTGTTAAGTATTAACAATAATGAATTATATTGATAAATAGTGAAGGAAAGAATATATCCGTACAGAAAACACCAGTATTTAAAATAAATAATTTTAGGTTAAATAAATATTAGGGCATGTTCTCATTTTATTTAATTAAGAAAATTTAATCAGTTTGTGATGAGTTTCTGTACCTTTGAAACAGTCAAATCTTTTAATCTATGATTATTTTTGTTATTTAGAAGTTAGATTTTAGTACTAAATAACCATTTTTGAGCTCCTTCTCAAATGAGGATATGCCTCAATATATATTCTCCTAAGAATAAATATTTTTACAGGTTTTGGTGCTATAAGAACTTTAACATTATGAAGATTAATTTTTTCGATACGTAAGAATATTTTACTTTTAAAAAGTATTTAAGTTTAACTTATATCATCTGATTTTAGCCGAAGTGCTTATGACTTGAAGAGTTAGTTCATATTTATGGCAAAGCTGATATGCAAATAAACATAAGTAGACGCAGAACGAATACCTCTGCATAATTTCGGCTTTGCCCGTAACTAAGTCGTATCTCGCTTTAAATAAATTTTTTGACCAAAATGATATGATCTTACTTAATAAACGGTTAATTTTTTTGATGATACGTCAATGTCTTAACCGATGTTTCTCTTTAATAACTCATGATTTACTTAGACTGATATCTTGAAAGTTTTCCACCTGAACATTCTGTAAAGCATATTGTTGATACATGTAATTTATAGCCAAATAATCATTTAATAGAGCTTTTATACTATTCGGTACGTTAGTTTTATAAAATGAAAGTAATAACTTTATTTACCTTTGATGAGTATGGTGTCCAAGGTACGAGTTTTAATTGATGAAACTTTCAATACGTCGGTTCAAACTTTAAAGAAAATGATTAACTATAAAAAAGAAAGCCATGTGAATGATTGACTATCAGCTCGTTTTTCATTCAATTTCAAAGTAAGCCTTCAGTTATAATTTATTAGCCTATGATAGGTTCAAGGAGTGATCTGTAGAACAATATAGCCTACAGATCAACAAGATTTTTTAATCGTCAAGTAAATCCATTTGCTTTGCAATTTGGTATAGATTGTTGGCTCTACTACCTGTACGACAAAACATTAAAATTGGTTTAGGTAATTCATTGTAATGATTGGCAAAAGTACGAACATCGAGCTCAGTAATTTGCCCAGAAACTACAGGTTGATAAACATAGTCTAAGCCTACATTTCTAGAAGCTTCTTCAATTTGTGCACTAGTGGGTTGTTCTGAACCGCCTTCAAAGTCGGGGCGGTTATTAATTACTGATTTAAAGCCTTTTTCAACAATTTGGTCGACTTGTTGAGGGCCAATTTGCCCTGCAAAACCAACATCTTCGCTCATGAGTTGCTCCCGTATTGAGTATATCTATTTATATTACGCTAAATTATAAAGAATGTGAGCGCTGATGATAGTCCCTGTTTTGTTTTTTATTTTTACTTGCAGGTCATTACTGTGATTTGTAGGCATTGATAGCATCATTTGCTCTTTAAGATTATGATTATGTTTATTAAATGACGTGATGGATTTGAAATGATCATTGTTTGCCCAAAATGTATGGCTAAAAATAGAGTAGACACAGCTCAGCTGGTCAAAGAGCCTCTCTGTGGACGATGTCAAAATGTATTGATTCCTAAAAATTCTATTGAGCTGAATGAGCAAAATTTTAGTACTTTTATACAACATAGTGATTTACCTGTTGTAATTGATTTGTGGGCTGATTGGTGTGGTCCGTGTAAAGCGATGGCTCCTCATTTTGAACATGTTGCATCTCAATATACGAATGTAATTTTTGCAAAGATTAATACTGAGGAAAATCCAAAATTGAGCCAAGCGTTTAATATTCGGAGTATTCCAACGTTGGTTATCATGAATAAAACGACAGAGTTAACACGAGTAAGCGGTGCACTGAAAGCGACTGAATTAAAACAGTGGATTGATCAAAATTTAATAAAATTATAAAGAAGAGGAGTTTTGAATATGACACAAACAAAAAAGCCAGAGGGCACATTATCTCTACAAACCATTGCAATGCCTGCAGATACCAATTGGAGCGGTGATATTTTTGGTGGATGGATTGTTTCACAAATGGATTTGGCTGGTGCAATTCATGCCGAGCGCTTTAGCCAAGGTCGCTGCGCAACCATAGCCATTAATCAAATGTCTTTTTTAGTACCTGTAAAAATTGGTGATGTGATTAGTTGCTATACCAAAATTTTGAAAGTGGGGAATACGTCTATTCAAATTCAAATTGAGGTGTGGGATAGTCATGACGAATCTAGGCCTGCTAAACAAGTAACCGCAGGTATTTTTACGTTTGTTGCAGTAGATGCAAATGGACGTAAACGTCAAATTGTTGAAGCACTAAAAGCGAAAGTATGTGATAAAACAGCTCCTTAAGGAGCTGTTTTTAGTAATTAATCTTTAAAGTTGTTGAACTGTAAAGGAATACCAAATTGTTGTTCTTTCAAAAATGCCATTACATTTTGTAACGTATCGCGTTTTTTGTCTGTAACACGAATTTTATCGCCTTGAATAGACGATTGAACTTTAATGCCACTTTCTTTAATGGCTTTGTTCACTTTTTTTGCAGTGTCTGAGTCTAGACCATCTTTAAGCTTAATCACCTGTACAATGTGTTTGCCCGAAGCGGTTGCTTTTTCTGGGTCCATGGCTTGTACGTCAATTTTACGTTTGTAAAAGTGATTTTCTAACATGCTATAGACTTGTTCACACTGAAAATCACTTTCAGTTGAAATTTTAATTTCTTTGTTTTTTTCATTAAGCTCGATGTTTACGTCTTGCCCACGAAAGTCAAAGCGTGTTGAAATCTCTTTTTGAGTGTTTTGTACCGCATGGTTCACTTCAAAAAGCTCAAGTTCAGAAACGATATCAAAAGATGACATATCTATACCTTTACAAATGGATGAAATATCTGAGATGCTATGAGGGTTTTCTTGATTTGCCAAGTGTTGTTTTATAAAAAGGAGTATAGCATGATCCGTAAACAAGAAATTACAACATTTGACTTCCCAAAAGATGCGGTCATTTGGGATGTTCGTGATGTTCAGTCATACCGTGAAGGTCATTTGCAAGGTACTATCAACCTACCGATTGATGATATTAATGAGCAAAGTCTAGCGAGTGTGGCTGTGGGTCAGCCGATCTATGTACTTTGTGGTGGTGGTAGTAAAGCACCACGCGTAGCAGAGAAATTAGAAGACTATGATGATACCCGTGAATATGTTGTTTTAATGGGTGGTATGCGAGCAGTTCTTGCGGCAGGTATGTCGATACAAAGTTAAAAAAAGCGCCTTAAGGCGCTTTTTTTAATGCTGATAATAAGGCTTCTTTATCTTCTTTTTTTTATCAAAACGTTGTGGAATAAGTTTGTTATATAGTGTTTGGGGCATAGGGAGTAGCTCACCAAAAATCTGAGCCACTAAAATTTCTGCACAGAGTGGCGCAAATAAAAAGCCTTTAGAGCCTAGACCTGTATGAGTATGAATACGTGTATGATTAGACACAGAACCGACGATGGGAAAGTAATCTGGGCTTTGTGCTCGAATAGCACTACGACCTTGCCATGTATCTGTAGGCGGAAAGTTTTGACTATATTTTGGGTAGGCTTGCTTGAGCAGTGTTAAGTTATGCTCATGGTCTTCAATAAGTACATCTGTGTCTATACGCTGTGGCTGAAATGATGCACCTAAAATGAGGTGTGTTGGATCTAGTTGTGCCATATAGCCACCATAGCTCAGTACAGTATGCGCTTTAAGTGATGCAGCAGTGGTTTTAAACCAACTCACTTGGCCACGAATCGGTTTTAATTTCGGGTGGTTTTTTATAAGTTCATGACTTGCTGTTGCTACACAGAACACAACATGGTCTGCCTGGAAATTATTTTCTTGTGTGTCGGTTAAAACAATGCCATCTGCGTATTCAGTCATTTGATCAATATCTGCTATATGAAGCTGAATATTTGCATGTGCGAGAATTTCATCTTTGAGTATGTGCGGTTTAATGGTTCCCGCAGACATAAGAAGTGCTGTTGGGTGGTTAGAGTGACTATCTGCTAATTTCAGTGCTGTAAATGTATTGTTGGGATAGCTCTTGGCAATTTGATGTAGCTCGCCTACATGTTTAAGATCGCTTTGTTGTACAGCGATTGGCGAAAATGCTGCAAAGTTTTGATAATAGTTTTTTGCATATTGCCAACTACACACCATAAGGTGTTCATGGGCTTGTTCTACTGGACATAGCTTGGGATTGATGAGCGCTAAAGGATTTCCTGAGCCTCCACAAAGTGGTGTGGTTTTTTCAAAGATGTCTACACGGTGTCCACGCTGTGCAAAAGCCCATGCTGTGGTGAGACCTGCAATACCCGCACCAATAATTGCAATGTGCTGTTGTTTTAGTTTAGTTTTGGTTTGTTCCATGGTTGATTGTGGTGGCCAAATACCTTTGAGCATTTGACGTTTATGACCAAAACCTTTAGGCCGACTAATTTCAATTCCATGTGAAAGAAGCCCTCTTTTAAGCACACCTGCAACACTAAAAGATGCAAATGTTGTCCCCACATTTGACAGTCGAATGATATGTTTGAGAATGTTTTCTTGCCACAGTTCAGGGTTACATGATGGGGCAAAGCCATCTAAAAACCAAGCGTTTATAGGTGCTTTCGTTGTAATCACTGGGAAAATATCAGCAGCATCGCCAAACCAAAGGTCAAGGCTAAAACGTTCATTGGCAAAATAAAGCCGATGACAACCAGCAATCGCTTGAGGGTATTGTTTGATTAGCTGTTCTGCCAATGGTTCAAGCTCAGGCCAGACTTTCAGTGCACGCACAAGGTCTTGGCGTGATAGTGGGTATTTTTCAACGCTGACCACATGGAGATGGCTGTGATTGTTACAGCGAACCTCACGCCACAGTTGCCATAGTGCTAAAATATTTAACCCTGTACCAAAGCCTGTTTCACCTACGCAGAAATATTGGTAATCACTTAAGTGAGCTAAGCGTGTGCTGAGGTCATTACCATTTAAAAAGACATGTCGTGTTTCGAGTAAACCGTTAGCTTTTGAAAAGTAGACATCATCAAATTGTCGAGAGTAAGGTATATCTATATCATCAACGGATTGCCAGTCTAGTTCGGCATGTTCAATCTTTCCAAACACAAGTATTCCTTTTATTTACCACTGTCTACGGCGTTTGGTATAGATATAGCCTGCTAGAATAAAGCCTAAAATTACGCCAACCCCCAGTGTTGCAGCACCATACATAAATAACTGTGCTGTACGTTCACTTTGTAATACTTGAACTTGTACACCAAGATTATCATTTTTGAGTTGTAATTCTTGGTTGTGTGCCAATGCATCAAGATTGGCTTTCTCAAGTTGTTGCATACGTACTTCTTGATTTTTGACCAAGGCCTTTATTTTTAAGTCATCTTCAGCTCTTTTTTGCGCCAGCTGAGCTGGGGAGTTGGGTTCAACTAAAGGTGCAGGCCCTTTTTTGACTGTGGGTACAGCAGTCACACTACTTGCATTTGCAGGTGCTGTTGCAGTGGGCTGAGCAGGTTGTATAGAGGGTTCTACCGCCCAAGTCATGGACGGAATAAGTAGCATGCTCGCAAGGAAACGACATACAACATGGCGCATAATGTTAGCCTTTAGGAAAAACTTGAATGAATGGTTTAACGTCAATATGGCGGTAAACGCCTGCTTTTAGGTATGGTTCTTCTGCGAGCCATGCATCTAGTGCTTCTCTTGATGCAAAATCAACAACCAAAGTACTGCCATAAAAGCCATCTTGAAGCTGATCTGGGTTTTTAGGCATTGGACCAGCAAGTATAAGTTGGCCTGCAGCATCTAGTTTTTCTAAGCGTGTCACATGGTCTGGTCGGGCAGCAAGACGTTGCTCCAATACATTTTCATGGTCTGTACAAGTCACCACATATAGAGCCATTTCAATCTCCTTTTAAATAGTATTTTAGTTATCTGATTTAAAGTGTTTTCTGAGTAAAATAAATTGCCCAATAATAAATGAAAACATCACGAGCATATCACCAAATGAGGTAAATTCGCCCCAGTATTTGCCATTCATAAAGATAAATGCAAAGAAGACATGTAGTGAACACATCACAAAAAACATACCTGCCCATGCATAGTTGAGTTTGCGCCAACCTTGTACTGAAAGTTCGAGTACAGGCCCAAACATGCGTTTGATCAGAGGCGTTCGTTCTTTGTTAAAGAGCGGTGAGAGCAAAAATGCCCCTGCAAATAAAAGGTTTAGTAGCGCAGCTTTGAGCTTGATATAAAAATCATCGTTTAGCATAAGTGTTACGCCACCAAAAACGACGGTCATGAACAAAATTAACCATTGTTGCTTTTCGAGGCGAAATTTTTGGGAGATAAACAAAGCAGTATAGACGACAAGCATTGAAATGATGAGTGCTGCAGTTGCGACTAAAATATTATTATTGTCTTTACCACCTGCTGAACCAATAAGTGCCAGTAATGGATGATGTGTATTGCTAGGATCAACAGTTTTATAAAAATAAAAAAATATAATTAAAGGGATAAAGTCCAAAAGTGCTTTCATGTTAAAGTGTTTAATCCTATCTCGCGAGTGGTATAGTATAAGATATGCAGGGTATAGATTTACATACACATAGTAATATATCTGATGGTGTTTTGACCCCTGAAGCCCTTGTGAAAAAGGCAGCCGATGAGGGCGTTCATACATTGGCACTCACAGACCATGACTCTATGGATGGTGTGCAACGTGCAATAGATACAGCGACTGAGCATGATATAAGAATCATTACAGGTGTAGAAATTTCCAGCCAATGGTCACGTCCGAGTACCAATAAAAACTATGGTGTGCATATTGTGGCGTTAAATATGCAGCATGTCGAATGTTTAGAAGTAGTATTATGTACGCAAAAGCGTGTTCGAGCAGAGCGAGCACAGCAAATCTGTGAAAAATTAGAAAAAGTATTGAAACATGATTTTTATGATGAAGTTTTACAGCGTGTAAATGGTCATGCAGATCATATTACTCGTAGTCATATTGCACAGGCATTGTTAGAAAATAGAGTCGTGAGTCGTTTACAGCAAGCATTTGACCGATTTTTAAAAGAAGGTAAGCCTGCATATGTTGGTTTAAATTGGATTGACCTTGCAGATACGATTCGAGCGATTGATGAAGCCAAAGGAATTGCAATACTTGCGCATCCAACGCGTTATGGTTTGTCTGCAACCAATATTCGTTATTTGTTTGAGTTATTTTCTCAGCTCGGTGGACATGCCGTTGAGTTGCCACCACGTAATGAAAAAGCCTCTACACGGCAAATGATTGATCGCCTAATTTCACAATATGATTTTGACGTGTCTATAGGGAGTGATTTTCATGGTGACCATATGCCATGGGCAAAGTTGGGTCAAACCCCTGTACTTAAAGATGGACAGGTGGGTGTTTGGGAAAGTTTCAATTAGTGTAAATTGTGGTTATCCAAAGTAATACTTGGCGGGAGGGATTGTTTGAGTGAGGTGAGTAGCTCTCGCTCTACGAGCCTAACAATAGCGTCGAGTGGTAAATCATTGTCTTGTTTGCCAAAGGGTTCTTCTATTTCTGCGCCAAGCTTATCTAAACCTAAAAACATATAGGCCAATAAACAGACTAAAACAGGGGTCCAAATACCCAGTACTGTACCTAAGCTGAAGGGTAGTAAAAAACAAAAACTATAAACTGCACGGTTTAGTAATACTGCATAGGCATAAGGAAGGGGCGTACCTGCAATACGGTCACAACCTGCTTGTACTGAGCCAAGTTCAATGATATGTGTATTTAAATGTGTATATAAAATATCGCTAATTTCCCCCGCTTTATAGGCTTCAAAGAGTTCTTTTTGCATTAAACTGAGCATGTATTGTGGTGCATTGATGTGGTCTTTTAAGTCGTTGACAGCTTCTGTGCTGAGCGCAATACGTTGTAAGTATTGCTCTAAATCGGCTGTTTGTTGACGTAATCGATCACGAAGTACATTGGTAAATACCATTAAATGATGAAGCATTCGTTCACGCCGTGGTGTAGATAAAACTTGGCTGTCACGATCGATATGGCGTGTTGTGGCAATCAGTGCACCCCATAACTTTCGACCTTCCCACCAACGGTCATAACTGGCATTATTACGAAAGCCTAAAAAAATCGATAAAATAATTCCAAATACGGTAAAGCCAAGCGCAGGTACTTGCGGTACATTAATATGATGGTGGTCTGATAAATACACGGCAAGGCTTGAGATTAGCATCAAAACAATAAGCTCTGGAATAACTTTAGGTAAGATGGTGCCACGCCATGAAAATAGCAGTTGAATAATATTGTTTTTATCTCGGATAATCATATTTTAATGCTTAAGGTTATGTTTTATATGAGTTCGTTTTCTGCAAATGAGAATGAACCTGTTGGGGAGATAATGCAATGGTCAATCAATTTTATTTCTAGTAGATTACAAATTTGCTGAATTTGTGCAGTCAAATGGTGATCTGCTTCAGAAGGAACGGCATGCCCAAAAGGGTGAGTATGGCAAATAATAATTTGTGACGCATGCTGTGCAATAACATGTCTTGTGAATTGGTTACTTGAAAATTGACATTGGTTTAAACTGCCATAAAACAACGTACTAAAATTAAGTTGGCACAGTTCAGCGTCTAAACACAGCACAGCAAAGACTTCTCGCTTTTCCCCTTGAAGTTGATAACGTAAAAAATCGATGACTTTTTTAGACTCATTAAATGGTTTTTTTGCCAAGGTATAATCTTGCTCAATATAGCGCCTTCCAAGTTCTTTCACTGCCATAAGCTGTGCATATTTGGTATGACCAATGCCGTGAAATGTGGTGAGCTGTTCCAAAGTACAGTCAAAAATAGGATTAAGGCCACCAAAGTGCTGAATTAATTGCCGAGCAAGACTAACAGCAGAGTGTTGTTGTGACCCTGAGCGTAAAAAAATGGCCAAAAGTTCAGCATCAGATAGACTCTGTGGCCCTTGTTTGAGTAAACGTTCTCTCGGACGTTCTTGCTCGGGCCATGAGTGAATTGGAGATGTTGTGTGGTAATTGCTCATGTGATTTGGCGGTTTATGTGCTTGGGTGATGCGTTATTTAATGCTATTGTGAGCCACAGTGCAAGATGAGTTGCAATGGGTGAATGGTTTGAATCAAGAAATAAATTTCAGTAAAAACATTGTATTGGCCGTTACAGGTGGTATTGCTGCCTATAAAAGTGCGATTTTAGTTCGCCGTTTAAAAGACTATGGTTTTGACGTGCGTGTGGTGATGACTAAAGGGGCACAAGCATTTGTTACGCCGTTAACTTTCCAAGCACTCTCTGGCAACCCTGTACATACGACTTTACTTGACCCCGAAGCTGAAGCCGGTATGGGACATATTGAACTTGCACGTTGGGCAGATTTGGTTTTGGTTGCTCCAGCAAGCTGTGATGTAATTGCAAAATTGGCTCAAGGTTTAGCCGATGATTTGCTCTCTACCATATATCTTGCCACTAAAGCACCCATATGGGTTGCACCTGCAATGAATCAGCAAATGTGGGCCGCTAAAGCCACACAACGAAATTTAAATACTTTGAATACAGATGGCGTGCATGTGATTGTACCCGATGCAGGTGTACAAGCCTGTGGCGATGTGGGGTTGGGGCGTATGCCTGAACCTGAAGTTTTAGCAGAGCAGGTTTATTTATATTTTCAACAAAAACAACGTGATTTAGCCAAAAAATTTGGTTTGCTGGCAGGTAAGCGTGTGGTGATTACGGCGGGGCCTACCCGTGAAGCCATTGATCCTGTACGTTATATTTCAAACCATAGCACAGGAAAAATGGGCTTTGCTTTAGCAACGGCATGTTATGCAGCAGGTGCTGAGGTGACTTTAATTGCAGGCCCTGTCAGTTTACCAACGCCACACGGTGTTATACGTGATAACGTCATTTCTGCCAGTGAAATGCTTGAACAGAGTTTAGTCTATATAAATGCAGGTTGTGATGTTTTTATTGCCACAGCTGCAGTTGCAGATTATAGAGTGGCAGAAATTGCGACCCAAAAAATTAAAAAATCGGGCGATACTTTAGCGATTGATTTGATTAAAAACCCCGATATTGTAGCGACGATTGCCAAGCAGGCTAAACGCCCATTTATGGTGGGATTTGCGGCAGAAACACAGCATATTGAAGACTATGCCAATAAAAAATTGGTAGCTAAAAAATTAGATATGATTGCCTGTAATGATGTGTCTAGAGCTGATATTGGTTTTGCCTCAGACCATAATGCCATGGTGGTGTTCTTTGCACAGCAATATGGAATGTCTGCTCAAAACTTACAGCGTGCCCCAAAATTAGAGATTGCACAACAATTGGTTGAGGCCATGTCAACAGCATTACAACAACATAAACTGCCATAGTAAACTGCTATGGCATGTGTTGTATGACTTTTTTATTGGTGAGATACAGGCGAGTGAGTAGTAAAATACAGGCAATCAGTAGCCCGATATTTAAACTAAACCAAATGGCTTCAGGGCCATGCGTAGAATAGCGAATCCAGTAAATGCTTAACGGCATGCTAATGCCCCAATAAGAAAAGAGCGTCACCCACATAGACGAGCGTGTATCTTGCATGCCTCGTAAGCAACCTGCGGCACTGACTTGTAAGGCATCGAGTAATTGATAGCTAATACAAAAATAAAGTAAAGATAAAGTAATGTGGGCTACACGTAAGTCATGGGTATACAGTGCCGTAATATGTTCTTTAAAGATTGCAATAATCAGCATAGTGATGCAGGCAGAGCAGGTTGCTGTGACGAGCCCCACATGCTGTACTTTTTTCATGGCAGCCCAATTTTTTTCGCCATAGTACGTACCAACACGAATGGTCAGCGCAATAGATAAAGACATGGGAATCATAAATAGCTGAGAAGTCACAGAGATGGCAATTTGATGAGCTGCCACCACGGTATCACCCAAGGTACTTAAAATAATCGCACCTGATGAAAATACACTGACTTCAAAGAAAACAGCAAGGCCAATAGGCACACCCAATACAATAATTTTTTTTGCAATGACTGGGTTAAATTTATCCCAACGTGTAAATAGTTGATCACTGTGGTAGGTTTTAGATTTTGCAATGTAGATGGCTAATGTGAATAGCATCAGCCATTGTAAGATGGCAGTAGCGAAACCACCGCCTGCACTACCAAGTGCAGGGAATGGGCCCATGCCGTACATAAATACATAGTTAAGCGGAACAAGCACAACCAACGAAAGTAGACTAATCGCCGTGACTGGACGAGGGTGGCCGAGTGCTTCAGAGTAACAGCGCAATGAAGTGTACATACACACAGCAGGCATACCAAAAGCAATAGAACGTAAAAACAAGCTGACTTTAGCTTGTAGGTCTAGTGGTACTTTAAATGTAGACAGCATAAATGGCATGAGCTGTAAAACAAAAAATGCAAAAATACCCAGTCCCGCAGAGAGCCATAGTGATTGTCTGACAATATAGGCAATATTTTGACGTTGTTTTGCACCAATCGCTTCAGCAATTAAAGGTGTTGTTGCAATGACAATACTGGCTGACAGGAGCATGATCGGAATCCAAATCCCGACACCAATGGCGATTGCAGCGAGGTCTGCTGCTGAAATTTGCCCTGCCATAATGGTGTCGATGAGCCCTAGCCCTGCTTGAGAGAACTGAGTCATTAAAATTGGGATCATGAGTGCCAATAATTTTTTGAGTTCAGTGCGAAAACTCGCAGCCTGTGTCATACAAAATACTCTTATATTGCTGTCGTGGTTTTTTTAATAACTAAAGCACCTAATAGGTACTTAAATTGTTCTGATTTAAACAGAAGGCAATATAGCAAAATATCATCAAAAAAACTGCTTTTACCTCAGGTATGGTCTTATCGACACAAGATTATTTTGTTGTGACTACCATAATTGATAAAACAGCATGTTAAGATTAACCTTGAAAAACTGATCTGTAATTGAGTTGAATTTTTGACTGTATTAAGCCCCCAAAGTATCCCGTTATCTTTATATATTCACATGCCGTGGTGCGTAAAAAAATGCCCATACTGTGACTTTAACTCGCATACTGTGCCTGATGGCACATTGTCTTTAGATTTAGAGCAACAGTATTTAAAGGCGTTGGTTGAAGACTTAACTACGCAATTTGAATACGTGCAAGGGCGTGAGATTGAAAGTGTTTTTATTGGCGGGGGTACACCGTCACTCATTTCTGCCCGTGGTTATGCGTGGTTGTTTGAACAGATTAAAAGTAAAATTAACTTCACATCAGACTGTGAAATTACTTTAGAAGCCAACCCGGGTACACTTGAGCATCAACCGTTTGAAGAGTATTTAAATGTAGGTATAAACCGTTTGTCACTTGGAGTGCAAACCTTTGATGCTGTACATTTAAATAAATTAGGCCGTATTCACTCGGCAGACAATGCAACTGATGCCATACAAAAAGCCAAGCAAGCAGGTTTTCGCCGTGTAAATGTCGACTTAATGCATGGCTTGCCTGAGCAAACCTGTGAGCAAGCACTATTTGATTTAAAGCAAGCGGTAGAACATGGAGCAACACATATTTCTTGGTATCAACTCACGATTGAACCGAATACTGTTTTTTTTCGAACCCAACCCATTTTACCGCATGAAAACACTTTAGAAGACATACAAGTCAAAGGTGAGGCTTACTTAACTGCTCAAGGTTTTAAGCAATACGAAGTGTCTGCATGGCGAAAAGAAGCACCTTCTCGGCATAATATGAATTATTGGCAATTTGGTGATTACTTAGCAATTGGTGCAGGAGCGCATGGTAAAGTGACGTTGCCTGATGGTGTATACCGTTTTCAAAAGACCCGTTTGCCAAAAGATTATTTAGTACAAATACCCGCCCCGAATATTCAGTGGCAACAGATTGTAGCTAACGATATGCCTTTTGAATTTATGATGAATGTATTGCGTTTAAACGAAGGTATTCATGCGCAAGCCTATACGCAGCGCACAGGGCTCTCTCTAGCCCATTTACAGCCAAAAATTAAGCAACTACAACAACAAGAGCTACTTTGTGATGATGCTGATGTGTTGGCCTGTACCCGCAAAGGCCATTTGTTTTTAAACAGCGTGTTAGAGCAGTTTTTGTAGGATATTGTGTTGCTACTTTAAGTTTAAAAAGTCTGCTAAATTGGGTTTACAACCATTCCAAATCTCAAAAGAAACAATTGCTTGACCCACAAGCATGCCAAAGCCATCGCTGTAGGGAATGCCACGCTGTTCAGCCTGTGCTAAAAATGTAGATGGTTTGCCATAGGCCATTTCATAGGCATGGCTAAATTGCAGTGCATCGGGGAGTATTAACGCATCACCTGAAAGTGAGGCAGAAGTTGCATTAATGACTAGATCAAACTTACCCGATAAATGCGCTAAGTCACATGCTTTTATTGATGTAGGGGTAACGAAATCTTGTAAATCTTCAACGAGCTGAGCTGCTCTTGCATAAGTGCGGTTCGCAATCACAATTTCTGTGGCACCAGCATGTGCGAGAGGTAATACCACGCCACGGGTTGCACCGCCTGCACCTAAAATCAAAATTTTTACATCTTTTAACGACCAGTTGAGTGCATGAATCGCATCGACTAAGCCTTGTCCATCGGTATTATCGCCGTAGATTTTTCCGTCTTTTGACCACAGCGTATTTACGGCTTTTGCAACTTTAGCACGCTGAGTTAATACATCACATAATAAAAAAGCATCTTCTTTGAAGGGTACAGTGACATTCATACCTTTACCGCCATGTTTAAAAAAATCGAATACAGTGGCTTTAAATAGTGGTATTTCTGAAAGTATTTTTTCGTAACGTAATGCGATATTTAATTTTTTTGCAAATGCATGGTGTAATTCAGGTGAGCGAGATTGTTCTATTGGGTTACCAATGACTGCAAACTGTTTAATTTGATACATATGCTTGATTTCATGTCTTGAATAACGGGTATGTAAACATATCATAACAAAAAGATAATTATAAAAACGATAGTTGTCGATTATTTAGGCTAAGATAAAAATGAGTGTTTAGTATAAGAAGTAAGCGCACGTTGCAATAAATAGCCTGTTGTGTAGGCAAAAACAACAACCTAAATAATAAATTTGGAGTTTATAATGTCAATAAGTCCCATCGAACTACTTAAAGAAAAGGTCACACCACAGATTGTGAGTGACCAACAGTTAGAGGTTGATGCAGATAAAAAAGCATCTTTATTAGCTCAGTTTTACCCCATTCTTTTATCTTTATTACATAAATTTCCAGATAGAGTTGATTCTATTTTAGCCAATAAAGACAAAGCATTGGCAAGCTTATTTGCTGATGATGCGCCAATTACTAAACAATTAATTCATCGCTTTGCAAGTCATCACAGCTTGCCAGATGAAACAGTCATTTCTTTACTTGATCAGTCAGTTGCACCAAGTGTTGAAGCGATTAGGGAAGAAGTCGGAATCCATGGTATTCAAGGTTATCTATCACAACATTTAAAGGGTATTGCGAGCGCATTTCCTGCATGGGCTTCTGGCTTGTTATCAGAGTTAGGTTTAGGTGCAGTTCTTGGTAGTGAATCGAAATCACAACATGTGTATGTGCAAAAAAAAGATAAACCTGTAAGTGTTTTTAGAAAAATACTGCCTATCTTAGCCTTAATTATTTTAGCAATTTTAGTATTTTTTGGTTTGAAATCATGTCAAAAACCAAATGAACCTGCTATGACGGCACCATCTGCAAGTGATGTTGCATCAAGTCCATCGGCATCAATGAGTCCTAGCGCCTCTGAAGTAAAAAGTACCACCCCTGCACACTTTACGTTTGCTTCAGGAAAAACAAATACCTCACCGACCTGTTTAGCACATGTGGGTGATGATTCATTAGCAACCACAATAAAATCTTCAATACAGAAAGTCTTTGGAAAAGTAGGTGAAAATTGTAATGTCATGGCAGATACAGCCTATGCCAATGATTTACAAGGCACTACACATTTAGAAGCAATTTTAACAGCAATTCATAAAGTGCCGAATGCAAGTTTTGAATGGAAAGGTAATCAATTGGTAGTGAATGCACCAGATAAAGCTGCACTCAAAGGATTAGTTGATGAAATTAAAAGTATTGCGCCTGATTTAGAAGTAACACCTGCTGTAGCGCTGGATGAAGAGCAATCTGTGAATAAAAGTATTGAAGACAGTAAAAATGCTTTGGCAGGTTTAGGTCAACAAGCGAAACCTGAAGATATTGCAAAAGCACTTAACCTACAAATTATTAATTTCCCAACTGCATCACGAGAGCTTCCGGCTCGAAATAAAGAAATCTTAGATCAAGCTGCAACGTTGCTCAAAGAAGCACCTCATGTCAAGCTCATTGCCGAAGGCTATACAGACTCTACGGGTAATGCTGAAGTTAATAAAAAGTTATCTCAACGTCGTGCTCAGTCAGTTGTTGATTACTTGGTTGCTAAGGGCGTATCTACAGATCGATTGCAAGCAGTTGGCTATGGCGCAGAGAATCCTGTTGCAGAGAATGAAACAGAAGAAGGACGTTTTAAAAACCGCCGTATTGAATTTAAAGTGGTTGATACCGCAAATGGCCAAACAGAAGTGGTAAAAGGGCAATAATGCCATATAACACATAAATAAAAAATGCAGGCAATTGCCTGCATTTTTTATTTTATTTTCAAACATATAGTGGTTTTAAGGGTTGCAGATATCTTGTACCTTTTCAATCACGAATAATGATAGAAATAGACATAGAGAGAGACCAAAAATTATACTTGCTGTAATAGATAGACTGTCGGAGAGTACATTGTTATAGGCAAAAACAGTGCAAATTGCGATCAACATGAGGGCTGCAGTGGTTATTGTTAAAATCAGCCATTTATGTTGATGAAGGTGTTTAAGCATAATTTATATAGATCCTACACGCTTACGCTGTGCCTAATAATATTTAAGGCTATATCATAGAGTAAATACATTAAATTGATATGAATAAATTCAAATTCAGCCCTAAAAATCTTAACATAATGTAAGTGTGTAAGATCGTATTTGTTTAAATGGTATGAGATACTTTAGATGTTCCTAGATTAAGCCAGTCACGAGGCTTCAAATAGTAACTGGTTAATCGCTCTTCAGGAGAGCCTTCTTGCCAACAAGGTCTGTAGCTCCAGCTTACTGCATTGGGTAAGCTGACCAGAATAGATTCAATGCGCCCACCTGTTTGTAGTCCAAAAATTGTTCCTCGATCGTAGACTAAGTTAAATTCGACATAGCGACCACGGCGGTACAATTGAAATGCTCTTTGTTCTTCTGTGTACGGTTGTTCGCGGTGTTTTTCAAAAAGAGGAAGAATGCCATTTAAATATCCATTCCCCACGGCTTGAATATATTTAAAGCAAGTATCAAAGTCCCAACGATTGAGATCGTCAAAAAATAAACCACCTACGCCACGCTGTTCATCACGATGTTTTAAATAAAAATAATCATCACACCATTGTTTATGCTCAGCATAGACTTGCTCACCAAAAGGTTGGCATAAATCAAACGCATTTTTATGCCATTGTTGAATATCTTCATCATTTGCATAGAAAGGTGTTAAATCAAAACCGCCACCAAACCACCAAATAGGATCTTTTCCTTCAGGTTGTGCAACAAATAAACGTATATTGGCATGAGAAGTTGGAATATGCGGATTTTTAGGATGGATCACCATGGATACACCGAGTGCTTGTGCTTTAGCGCCTGCAATACTGGGGTGTCTAGCCGTGGCAGAGGCGGGTAAGTTTTTAATGTCGATGTGCGAAAACATCACGCCACCCTTTTCAATCACGGTTCCTTCTTGCAATACACGTGAGCGACCACCACCACCTTCTGCACGTGTCCAATCATCAATGATAAATTTTGCTGTACCTTGCCCTAAAGCTTCTTGTTGTTCTAGTGCTGCACAAATACGTGCTTGTAAATCGAGTAAGAAGTCTTTAACACGTTGAATATCTACATGAGATGGGTTTTGCATAACAGCCTCATAGTGATTGGTATCGTTGGCGAGTCACTATAAAAACACAAAACCATAAAATAAGTAAGGGATTTCATATGGGTAAAATCCCTTAACTTAATTTATTTTCTAATTTAAGAGAGATTATTAAAATCTTCTTCTTTGTACAGATGCGACATACGGCTCACTTTTGTTTTTAAGTAAGACTCATTAAAAGGGTTTAGGCCAACGGTCAATGCCACGCGATCACTTACATCGATGCCCAAATCAGTGAGTGCTTGTACTTTTAATGGGTTGTTAGTAATAAGTTTGACTTGTTTTACCTGTAAATGATCGAGCATAATTTTACACATATCATAGCGACGTGCATCTGCAGGTAAGTTCAACATTAAATTTGCATCTACTGTGTCATGGCCTTGATCTTGTAAAGCATATGCACGAATTTTATTGGTTAATCCAATACCACGACCTTCTTGGCGTAAATATAAAATAATGCCTTGTTCTGCTTCTTGAATCATTTTTTGTGTTGCTTGTAATTGTGGGCCACAGTCACATTTTAACGATGCAAACGCATCACCCGTTAAGCATTCTGAGTGAATACGCACTAAGACAGGCTGGCTAGGCGCTTGCGCATTGACTAGGCCTTTAGATAAAGCAACGTGTTCCTCTTTGGTTTCAGGATCTTGAAATACACTAATATCGAAGTGACCAAAAGCGGTAGGTAAGCGAGAGGTTGCGATAAATTTTATCGGCATAACATACGATCTTCTATAATAAGTAAATGCAAAAATTATAGCTTAAGCAACGACTTTGCGTAGATTAAATATACAAAAACCCACTGAAATATTTTATTTCATTAAATGTTAAAAATTAGTAATTGAATACAGGACACTTTTTTTTAGATAATTTACATGGATATGCAATAAATTTGCAGACTAAAGCACATCTTTGCATATATTACATTGAAAATAAGTGCCGATCAGATAGAATTGTCGGTTTAAATCTTACCCCCTAGCTTTGGATTTGCCAGGCTACTAAAGGCTCTGCTCCATATGTTGTATACAGAAATACCGACTCAACGTCCTGTTACGCCATTGTTAGATCAGATTAATGATCCTGAACAATTACGTCAATTTGCCTCATCACAACTTGTACAGGTGGCAAATGAGTTACGTCAATATATTTTGTATGCGGTGGGTAAAAGCGGGGGGCATTTTGGTGCAAATTTAGGCGTGGTAGAGCTCACAATTGCATTACACTATTGTTTAAATACACCTCTAGACCGTTTGATTTGGGATGTAGGTCACCAAGCCTACCCACATAAAATTTTGACAGGTCGCCGTGAACAGATGACAACAATCCGCTCAAAAAGGGGCTTGGCTGCTTTTCCAACGCGAGATGAGTCTGTTTTTGATACTTTTGGTGTTGGGCATTCTTCAACAGCAATTTCGGCAGCTGTAGGTATGGCTTTGGCGCGCCGTTATCAAAAAAAACCATGTGAGGTGGTTGCTGTGGTCGGTGATGGTGCGATGACGGCGGGTATGGCATTTGAAGCCATGAATGATGCAGTTGCACATCAAGCCGATATTATGGTGATACTCAACGACAATGATATGTCGATTTCATGTAGTACGGGTGGTTTTGCAAAACATTTGGCGGGCATTTGGCAGCAGGGGCAATTTGTTAATATTGACTTAAATGGTGAGCCTGTACTTGAGCCGTATCCAGACTGGGAGTATCGCTCAAGACTACACCAGCCTGCAACCCAAGCCACAGATAACTTATTTAAAGCCATTGGCTTTGAGTACTATGGGCCATTTGATGGGCATGACTTAGAACAAATGGTACGAGTATTTAATGCAGTTAAACAACGTAAAGGCCCACGCCTGATACATGTTTATACTAAAAAAGGTAAAGGCTTTTCTGCTGCAGAAGCAGATCCAATTAAATACCATGCCATTGCGAAAGTATCGCAAACAGTTACGACACAACCTTTAATTGTTCCTAAAACAGCACCGAAATATTCTGATGTGTTTGGGCAGTGGTTATGTGATGAAGCCAAGCGAGACACGCGCTTGTTGGCAATTACGCCAGCGATGTGTGAAGGCTCAGGTATGGTTCAGTTTGCCAAAACATATCCAGAGCGTTTTTTTGATGTCGCAATTGCAGAGCAACATGCACTGACTTTAGCTGCAGGCATGGCATGTGAAGGCATTAAGCCCGTTGTCGCAATCTACTCGACCTTTTTGCAACGTGGTTATGATCAACTCATTCATGATATTGCTTTACAAAATTTAGATGTGACTTTTGGTATTGATCGTGCAGGTTTGGTGGGGGAAGATGGCCCAACACATGCAGGCGTATATGATTATGCTTATATGCGTACCATTCCTAATCTAGTACTAATGGCACCTAAAGATGAAAATGAATGCCGTCAAATGTTACATACGGCATATCATTATGCAGGCCCTGCCGCCGTGCGTTATCCACGAGGGTCTGGTTTAGGTGTTGTGATTGAAGAAGAACTCACACTTTTAGAGATTGGCCGTGCTGAAGTGGTTCTACACATTAAAGCAAAAAGCGATGAGCAAATTACAATTTTAGCGTTTGGTAGTCGTGTTGCACCTGCAATGCAAGCTGCTCAGCATATTTTTGAGCATTTAGATGTGAGTGTGTGTGTGGTAAACATGCGTTACATTAAACCGCTCGACCATCAGCTGATAGATTCATGCAGCGATCAGACGCATTTATTTGTGACTGTAGAGGAACATGCAGTCATGGGTGGAGCAGGTAGTGCAGTCAATGAGTATATGGCTCAAGCCAATATTGTAAAACCAATCATTAACTTAGGTTTGTCAGATCACTTTTTAGAGCATGCAGAACATAGCCAAATGTTACAAGATGTAGGTTTAGACGCAATTGGGATTGCTCACAGTGTCGAGAGATCGTGGCATAAATTAATGCAGCTCATTTTGTGATTTTGAAATTATTTTAGAATAAATCCTATCTAAAATAAGGCTAATTTGCTAAAATCGTGCCGCTTATATGCATTATTCTTTGTCAAAATCTTCAATATTCAGTGTGGGTGTTTAATGGAACCGATGGTGGTCATGGCTGCAAGAGCAGCTCAATTAGTTGGTCAAGAGCTTTTAAAGGCACATCAAAATCGTCATAAGTTAGACCTACAGGTTGAAGAAAAAGGCATTGATGGCCCTGTTACACGTGTTGATCGTTATATTGAACAACTGACTATTGATACTTTACGTAAAAGCTACAAGAACCATAGCTTTTTAGGTGAAGAATTCGGTTTGCAAGAAGGACAAGGCCAAGACGCAGACTGGTGTTGGGTGATTGATCCACTAGATGGCACATTAAACTTTATTCAAGGGTTGCCACATTTTTGTATTTCAATCGCAGTGCAACATAAAGGCGTAACGCAACACGGTGTTATTTATGACCCTGTTCGTGACGAGCTATTTTCTGCAAGTCGTGGTCGTGGTGCAATGTTGAACCAACGCCGTATTCGTGTAAACGTTAAAGATAGTTTAGAAAATACATTTATTTCGGTTGGACATGCATATCGTGCTAAGCGTAGTGGTGAAGTTATATCATACGCAAAACAACATTTTGATGCCATGTTGGCAATTACAGAAGCTGGGGCGCAGTTCCGCCGTACTGGTTCTGCAGCATTAGATTTAGCGTATGTTGCAGCAGGTCGCTTTGATGGCTTTTTTGAACTTGGTTTAAAGCCATGGGATATTGCTGCAGGCGAGTTGATCGTAAAAGAAGCCGGCGGTACAGTAGTAGATGCACGTGGTGGCTCAGATTCAATGCAAAACGGTCAAGTGATTGCAACCTCTCTTAAAATGCTCAAACCGTTCATGCAAGCTGTGACACCTTCTTGGAAAGACGCTGTAAAATAAGTAATAATCCAATAAGTAAAAGGGTAATATTGATTGCCCTTTTATGTTTATCTTAAAAAGATAAAAAATAACGTGACATTTTAAAAAAAATTGCTATAATTTATCCACGCACTTCATTTCCGTTCTTTACCTGAACATTTCTCTTCTTATTATTGTGTATGCGCGTCGGTCCATAGAGGACGAACTCTCGCGCCCAATCGCTAAAAGCGATTCTTCAGGTTGCTATCGTATCAAGCGTGCGTACTATCCACATCGTCGTATCTCGGATCGCCGCTGAATCTTATAATTTCAGCTGATGTTACTGGCCGCTGTTGCCGATGTTTATTTTTCATTATTAAATGGAGCACCCGCTTTGGGTGAGACTCTCTATGAGCAAAACTTTTGCCGACTTTTTATTACACGAATCTCTTACACAAGCATTAGAGGCGCTAAATTTTACGAGCCCAACGCCTGTACAAGAGCAGGCGATTCCAGCAGCACTTGCTGGTAAAGATTTACTTGTATCTAGCCAAACTGGTTCAGGTAAAACAGCTGCATTTTTATTGCCAACGTTAAACCAACTTGCATCAAATGACGAGCTTTTGTCTTTTAAAGATCGTATGCGTGCAGTGACTCAACCAAATATTTTAGTACTATGTCCAACACGTGAGCTTGCACAGCAAGTAAGTCAAGATGCGATTGCGCTTGTTCGCCATATGAAAGGTGTTCGTATTGCTGCTGTTATGGGTGGTATGCCTTTTGGTAAGCAAATCCAACAGTTAAAAGGCGCACAAGTTGTTGTTGCAACGCCAGGTCGTTTATTAGACTTAGTTAATCGTCGTCAAATTAAACTTGATCAAGTAGATGCACTAATCGTTGATGAAGCTGACCGTATGCTTGACTTAGGTTTTTCTGAAGACCTAGAAGCGATCAGTAACTTTGCAAACAACCGTAAGCAAACACTAATGTTCTCAGCAACATTTGCTGGCCGTATTATTAATCTTGCTGAACGCATGATGAATGATCCACAGCGTATTGCAATTGAAACAGGTCACTCTACAAATACAGATGTGACTCAAACATTGCACTGGACTGATGGTTTTGAGCACAAGAAAAAACTTCTTTCACACTGGTTAAGTGATGAAAAAATGGATCAAGCTGTTGTCTTCGCAAGTACGCAAGAAGATACAGACATGTTGGCTGAAGAGCTTGCTGAAGCAGGTCACTCTGTAGTTGCATTACACGGTGCAATGCCACAAACAGTACGTACTCGTCGTTTACGTAGTATTCGTGAAGGCCGTGCACGCATTTTAGTTGCAACTGATGTTGCGGCACGTGGTCTAGACGTTCCGACAATTTCTCACGTGATTAACTTCGGTTTACCAATGAAAAACGAAGACTACGTACACCGTGTAGGTCGTACTGGTCGTGCTGGCCGTACTGGTCAAGCAATTACATTGGCAACATACCGTGAGCGTGGCAAGATTCGTGCACTAGAAGATTATTTGGAAACAAACTTAAAAGTTTCTGAAATTGAAGGTTTAGAACCATCTCCACCTCCTGCTCGTTCACGTCGTGATGGCGGTGGTAACGGTGGTGGTCGTGGTAACGGTAACGGTCGTCGCAATGGCGGTGGTGGTTTTGGTGGTGGTCGTTCACGTGATTTTGGTTCAGATCGCCCAAAACGTGAGTTTGGTGGCTCAGATCGTCCAAAACGTGAGTTTGGTAGTTCAGACCGTCCGAACCGTGATTCTGGTTCAGATCGTCCGCGTCGTGAATTTAATTCAGACCGTCCGAACCGTGATTTTGGTTCAGATCGTCCAAAGCGTGAATTTAATTCAGACCGTCCGAACCGTGATTTTGGTTCAGAACGTCCAAAGCGCGAATTTAGTTCAGATCGCCCAAAGCGTGAATTTAATTCAGACCGTCCGAACCGTGATTTTGGTTCAGATCGCCCAAAGCGTGAATTTAATTCAGACCGTCCGAACCGTGATTTTGGTTCAGATCGTCCAAAGCGTGAATTTAATTCAGACCGTCCGAACCGTGATTTTGGTTCAGAACGTCCAAAGCGCGAATTTAATTCAGATCGCCCGAACCGTGATTTTAGCTCGGATCGTCCAAAGCGTGAGTTTAACTCAGACCGTCCAAACCGTGATGCTGGGCGCTTTAATGATAAGCCTCGTTTTGGTGCTTCAGATGATAACCGCGGTAACCGTGCAGATTATAGAAAATCAAGTAAGCCAGCTGGTGAACGTCGTTCAGATGATCGCCCACGTCGTAAATTCAACGACTAATTTGACTTATGCATAATAAAAAAGCCAGTATTTATACTGGCTTTTTTATTGGTAGAATAATTATTCTACAATTTTTAGACTTGGTCTTTTTTTGACTTCTGGTGCATGTTCTGCCACTTTATCTTCCTGCATAGGTGTTTGCACACCGTCATATTCAGTTGGGTCGAAAAATAAGCCTTGTCCATTTTCTTTGGCATAAATGCCAATGAGTGCTACAAATGGCACATAAATATGCTTAGATACACCACCAAATCGTGCAGAGAAAGTAATCGCATCATTACTCATATTGAGCTGGTGTACTGCATGAGGTGCAGTGTTTAGCACAATCTGCCCATCTTTCACAAATTGTAGTGGTACATCTGTATTAGGTTGTGTTGCATCCACTAATAAATAAGGTGTGAGTTGGTTATCACAAATCCACTCATAAATGCCACGTGCAAGATAAGGGCGTGTAGGCGTAAGTTGTATTTCTTGGTCAGACATGAGTTTACTCTAGCGTTTTACAATATGTTTACTATACCTATTTTTTTCTTGTGTTGTCATGGCTTTGACAAAGCCTGTACGATTAAATAGCTTTTGTTGGTACAAAAAAATGGCACGACATTGTGTGGGTGGGAGATGTACTCCCATGTCTTCTAACCGTAGCAACATTGGGGCAATCATGCAATCTAATACAGAAAAATGATCTGACATAAAAAAAGGAAAATGTTGAAACAGCGGAGTAAGCGAGATGAGCGTATCTCTTAACTTTTTTTGTGCGAGTTGTTTTTTTTGAGGATCTAAGCTATCGGCATGACGTAGCATATGGTCAGCCAATTGAAACCAATCTTTTTCAAAGCGCCAAATATATTGACGTTGTTCAGCACGTTGAATGGGGTTGTCTGTAAAGAGTTTATTTTGACGGTAACGATCATCTAAATATTCGGCAATAATTGCAGTATTAAACAGTTTAACGCCTTGGTCTAGCAATACAGGTAAATTTTGATATGGACTCAGCGAAATAAGGTCTTCATCATCATAGTCAGTTAATATCAGTTGATGTTTGATCTCTTTTTCAGCAAGCATAAAACGTACCCAGTGTGATCTAAAATCATCTGAGTGACTGAGTAAAGTCATACTTTGATTGTCTGAAATGTCGAGTGTCATGAAAATACTGCAAGTTTACTTCAATCATTTAGCATACTAAAAATACGTTTTAAAAGCACGGGTTAAGCGGTTTCTTTTCTTTAATACAATCATGTAGGATTTGGTTCATTCGAAGGGTATTTTAAGCAAAAAATTATTTGGATATGTTGATATCATCTATCCATCACAGCATACTGGTTATAATGCTATGCCAAATTTAGCTCAATATACTTGTCTCTTTTGTTTGTGCTCTTTCAATTCATTAGGATTTGCACAAGATACGCGATCAGTGGTTGAACCGAAACAGCCTAAAATATGCCAAACATTATTTGCAAATAATGAGGACAGTACAAAAGAGATTCAGACTGCATTGGTGAGTTGTGTAAAAGGTCAAGCTGTGGCACTTAAAAAAATGGCTAATCAAAACGTCTTTTTAACAGGTCCTTTGCAGGTACCAACGGGAATAAGCCTAGAAATTGATTCAGGTGTGGTATTGCGTGCAGTCAACAGAAGTGTGGTTTTCGATCGAGGAAATCACAGTTGTGGCACGTTGGGCGGAGATGGAAATGGTTGTTTACCCATCATTACGTTTGACCATGTTTCTGAGAGTGGAATTTATGGCCAAGGTGAAATAGATGGCCAAGGTGATAAACAGTTACAAGATCAGCCATGGAGTTGGTGGCAGTTGGCAAGACAAGCACAACATTTACATGAAAAATATAGTGCGCCCCGCCTAATTCAAATCAACCATAGCCATAATCTGACTTTTTATCAGCTACATGTTCAAAATACGCCACATTTTGGATTAGTTTTTTCACAAAGCAGTGGCTTAACGGTATGGGGTTTACATTTAGATAATCCAAGTGATGCCAGAAATACTGATGGTATAGATATTAACTCCTCAGAAAATGTCACCATTACACGCAGTCATATTTCTACAGGCGATGACCATATTGCGATTAAAGCCAATATACATACAGGACCATCACGAAATATTTCGATCATCGATAATAATTTTGGTGCAGGGCATGGTGTGTCTATTGGTAGTGAAACACAAGCGGGTGTTTATGCGGTAGATATTGATGGATTATATATTCATGGTGCAGAAAATGGTTTGAGAATTAAAAGTGATCGTTCGGCAGCAGGTGAAGTTTCTCAAGTGTTATATAAAAATATGACTTTAGAAAATATAAAACATGCTTTGATACAAGATACTGTATATGAAAATAAAGCAGGAGATACACAGGCGAATTGGCATGATATTCAGTACCAAAATATTCAAATTTTGGGTAAATCACAGCTGGTTTTTAATGGTTTAAATGCAGTACAGCCATTACAGGTGAATTTGCAACAGGTGACAGGCTTAGATCATGTCGATTGGTTGGTGCAACGTGCAAGTATAAAAAAATAACAATATGTGTATAAAAAACCTCGGAAAATCCGAGGTTTTTTTCCAGCATCTGTAAACGAATTAACGTTTAGAGAACTGAGGACGTTTACGTGCTTTACGTAAACCAAGTTTCTTACGTTCAACTTCACGAGCATCACGAGTAACGAAACCAGCTTGACGAAGTGAAGATTTCAACGTTTCGTCAGATGCGATGAGTGCACGAGTAATACCGTGACGAATAGCACCAGCTTGACCACCAATACCACCACCTTTTACAGTGATGTAAAGATCGAATTTAGTTACAACGTCAAGTAACTCTAATGGTTGACGAACAACCATACGTGCAGTTTCACGACCGAAATATTGCTCTAAAGAGCGGTTGTTAATTTTGATGTTTCCTGTACCAGCAGACAAGAAAACACGTGCAGTTGCGGTCTTACGGCGACCTGTACCATAATTAGTAGCCATGTGCAGTATCCCTTAGACGTCTAAAACTTGTGGCTGTTGAGCAGTATGAGGGTGCTCGCTGCCAGCGTACACTTTCATCTTCTTGATCATTGCATAACCAAGAGGGCCTTTTGGTAACATGCCTTTTACAGCGCGTTGGAAGATTTCTTCTGGTTTATGTGCAATTAACTTTTCAAAGTTAGTTTCTTTTAAACCGCCTGGGAATTCAGTGTGGCGATAGTATTTTTTGTTCAATGCTTTCTTACCAGTCACTTGAACTTGTTCTGCGTTAATTACAACGATGTAATCACCAGTGTCAACGTGAGGTGTGAAAGATGTTTTGTGCTTACCACGTAAACGGCGAGCGATTTCAGTCGCTAAACGACCAAGAGTTTTGCCAGAAGCATCAACAACGAACCAGTCGTGTTGAACCTCAGCTGGCTTTGCGCTGAGAGTTTTCATCTACTACATTACCTATTATAGTTGGTTTGAACATGAGCGTGCTCAAACAATAAAAAAGTTGGGTATCTATGAAAAGATCATTTGACACCACAACATCAATATAAAATTGAGGGCACATTCTAGCTCAATCAGTACACAATGAAAAGTAATTTAGTTGTATTTTTTGATTGGATTTAGAAAAATACAACAGTGTTGATGTTCGCTTGGCGTATAATTGTGACAGTGAGTGTTTACATTGCAAAAATAGATAGGAAGATCCTATGAAACCGCTTTATGTGACCAGTGGCGAACCTGCGGGTATTGGGCCAGATATTTGTTTGTCTTTGGCAAGCCAAGTATATGACCGTCCTGTGGTGGTTTTAGCAGATTTGGACTTAATGCAAGCCCGTGCAAAGCAGTTAGGAATAAACATTGAGTGTATTATTTATACAGGGCAGTCTGTACCTGCACAACTCAATCAACTTTATATTGAGCCTGTTGTATTAAATGATAAGGTGCAAGCAGGGGAGTTGAATGTAAATAATGCAGGCTACGTGATAGAACAACTCAAACGTTCTGCTGAGTATGCTTTATCTGGAAAAAGTGTAGGCGTTGCAACAGCACCTGTACAAAAGTCAGTGATCAATGATGCTGGTATTGCGTTTAGTGGACATACCGAATTTTATCAAGAGATAGCAGGTGTGCCCCAAGTCGTGATGATGCTGGCCACAAATACACTGAGAGTGGCATTAGTGACGACTCATTTACCTTTAAAAGCGGTGGCAGAACATATTACAGCACAGCGTTTAACCCAAGTGCTTGATATTTTAATTCATGACTTGAAAGAAAAATTTAAAATCAATCAGCCCAGAATTTTAGTCTGTGGTTTAAATCCACATGCCGGTGAGGGTGGTTATTTAGGCCATGAAGAGATTGATATCATTAACCCTGTATTAATGGGGTATCGTGAGCGTGGCGAAAGTATCAGCTTAGCATTGCCTGCAGATACGTTATTTAGGCATGATTATTTAAAAGATGCCGATGCAGTGTTGGCAATGTATCATGATCAAGGATTACCTGTGTTAAAATCGCAAGGATTTGGTGAAGCGGTCAATATTACATTAGGTTTGCCGTTTATTCGCACCTCTGTTGACCATGGTACGGCACTGGGTCTAGCAGGTACAGGTCAAGCCAAAGCTTCTAGTTTACATGTGGCTGTAATGTTGGCATTACAGTTGGCACATGCTAAATAATTTGTTGGAATTTATATATGTATCAAATTAATGCCTTGAACCCAAAAGAAGAAGGGCATCAGGCACGAAAACGTTTTGGGCAAAACTTTTTACATGATCAGCGTGTGATTGCAAAAATTGTGCGTGCAGTACATCCACGTGATGGTGAAAATATTGTCGAAATTGGCCCCGGTTTAGCCGCTTTAACAGCACCGCTCATTGGCGAGTGTGATGCGTTAACTGTCATTGAGTTAGATCGAGATTTGGCTGCAGGATTACCAAAGCGTGTGCCTCATCCAGAGCGTTTAACGATTATTGAAGCTGATGCATTAAAATTTGATTTTACGACACTTTTTCAACCTGAAAAGCCGTTAAGAATCGTGGGTAATTTACCTTATAATATTTCAACACCATTGTTATTTCATCTTTTAACCTTTGGTGGCAATATTAAAGACATGCACTTTATGTTGCAAAAAGAAGTGGTAGATCGTATCACTGCTGTGCCAAATACCAAGGAATATGGTCGTTTGTCGGTGATGATTCAATATTACAGTAAACCTAGTTTTTTGTTTGAAGTCCCACCGGGATCGTTTAATCCACCACCTAAAGTCACGAGTGCAGTATTTCGTCTTGTACCGTATGAAACAAAACCAATTGTTGCGAAAAATGAAAAGGCCTTAGCTCGTTTGGTGGCACATGTATTTACGCAGCGTCGTAAAACCTTGCGTAATAGCTTAAAAGGTATGCTGTCTGACGATGCATTTGAAGTTACAGCAATTAACCCTATGGCACGACCTGAAACGCTGACTCTGGCAGAGTTTGTTTCACTCTCAGATCACATGCTTGAGGCTTAACATCATGAAAAAGTCGAATTATGTGATTGGTGATGTGCAAGGGTGTTATCAAGCATTGCTATTGCTGCTTGATAAAATTGCATTTGACCCATCACAAGACTTTTTATGGTTTACAGGTGACTTGGTCGCACGTGGTGAAGACTCTTTGTCTGCACTGCGTTTGGTTAAAAATTTAGTCACACAAGGCTGTGCAGCCACTGTACTGGGCAACCATGATTTAACCCTTTTAGCGTATGCTCGGGGGGTAAAAAAAATCAATAAAAAAGATCATGTCGATGATATTTTAAATGCAAATGATGTTTTTGAATTAATTGATTGGTTACGTCAGCAACCGTTATTTTTACGTTTAAATGAAAATACAGTGATGACTCATGCAGGTATTCCTCATATTTGGTCAATCACACAAGCTCAGGCTTATGCCCATGAGGTTGAAATCGTTTTGCAAGATCAAGATTGGCAAAATGTTGATCTTTTTTTAACTCAAATGTATGGTAAAAAGCCAAATATTTGGTCAGATGATTTAATGAATGAAGATCGCTTTCGGGTGATTGTAAATTATTTAACACGTATGCGTTTAATCGCTCGCGATGGTACGCTTGAGTTTAGTTTTAAAGAAAGTTTATCTGATGCCATGCCAGATGGGTTTACGCCGTGGTTTGAGCATAACCGAGCAGATCAATACTCACAGCAGATATTTTTTGGGCATTGGGCTGCATTAGAAGGACAGACACATCAAGCCTTAATGCATAATGTCGATGGTGGTTGTGTATGGGGTCATACGCTGATTGCGCAGCGTTTAGAAGATGGGCAGGTTTTTTCAGTACCTAATCCAACCATTCATATTTAGCCATGAATGAGAGAAAACGCAAGCGGTAACCAAATTGCTGTAAACACGCCGTTTACTGCCATGCCAAAAGCAGCATAACGCCCTGCAACAGGGCTACGTTGCCATGCTTGTACTGTGCCAATGGCATGTGCAGCTAGACCTAAAGCCAAACCAACGGCACGTTCATCGTGTACATTTTTAAGTACGACTGACGCAAAACCACCGCCAATTAAACCCGATAAAATGACAATCAAACTGACCATAGAAACCGGTGAGCCAATCAGCGCAGCAATATTGAGTGCAATCGGTGTGGTGACGGCACGTGTAGCAAAAGCTAAAACTGTCGGTTCAGATAGGTGGAATAAATAGGCTAAAATCATGGGTAGGCTCACAGCACTTAAGCTGGCAAAGCTTAGAATCCCAATGAGTGGTTTGAGTGCTAAGTCATCATAACGCATCGTTGCTAAAGGAATTGCAAGAGCTACTGTGGCATAACCAAGCAGATGGTTAAAAATATTTTGTGTGTTCGTGGCATAAATTTCGTAAGGTACACGTAAAATATATAAAAATGCCACGACTAAACACATACTGGTCACAATTACAGGAATACGGGGCAGATAGATGTTAATGCCTTTTGCGACAATGTACGCGATTAGAGTGATTGCAAAGCTATAAATAATCACGAATATTCCTTTAAACTTTTATAAAAAGCGTTTTGAAATGTGTGCATAAACCCATAGAGGTACAAGTGTGCTCACAAATAAGATGAGTAAAAAGACAGGTGTTTGTTTTCCCATGTGCATAAGA
Organism: Acinetobacter boissieri; assembly: GCF_900096955.1. Lineage (GTDB taxonomy): Bacteria > Pseudomonadota > Gammaproteobacteria > Pseudomonadales > Moraxellaceae > Acinetobacter > Acinetobacter boissieri. Next base: position 33,307 of record NZ_FMYL01000015.1, read on the forward strand.
GTAATTAAAGCACCTGCACAAATGGGTAAAAAAGCAAAAGCACTTTCTTTCATAATTTTATTATTGGTATCGACCACACGAAGTGGCGAATGTTTGAATTTTCGCCATAGTGCCATACAGATGAGTAAGCTGATTAAACCGAGTAGGTTACCTAATTCAGGGTGATGAAGTTGCGCCATAATCCAAACCGCAACTTCCCGAAACAGTACAATGAGTAGTATATTGACAATCCATGCGGGCCAATCAATGGTATTTCGTTTTTTCATTGATGATTTGCTCTAGAAAAATAAGGCTAAGACATTTCTTTTTCAAATGCTTCGAGCGGTCTTTGAAATTGCTTTGCTTGCTCACCTAAAATATCTTCCATCGGTACATGTAGTTTTTTGATGGTTTCTTCAAGTTTTTGTGGGGCAATCAGAATGTCTAAAATCAGATTGCCAAAGTCATCATAGTGCTCGTCTTGTATCACATTTAAGTTATATAATTGTGTTTTGAGCTTACCGTATTGCGGTTTAATGTTTAGTTGAAACGGTTGTCTGTGACCGAGTAAACACTCTTGCACAGCTTGTTTGAGCAGGTCTAGCCCTTGTCCGCTATGGGCAGATACGTAAACACGTTCAGGTAAATCTGGCTTAGCATAAATAATTTTGGCATCTTCTGCACTTCGGTCAATTTTGTTGTAGACACGAAGCATTTGAATATCTGCCCCAATTTCTTTCAGCACTTTTTCAACGGCGTCAATTTGTTCCATCATTTCAGGGCTACTACTGTCAATGACATGTAGCAGTAAAGTTGCTTCAAGCGTTTCTTCAAGCGTGGCTTTAAAAGATTCGACCAAGGCATGGGGTAAATCACGTACAAAACCTACAGTATCTGCAAGGACTAAAGCACCAACACCATCCCATGATAAGCGCCGCAAAGTTGGGTCGAGAGTTGCAAAAAGCTGATCGGCTGCGTAGACATCACTTTGCGCTAAAATATTAAACAGGGTCGATTTTCCTGCATTGGTATAGCCTACAATAGATACAGTTGGTATAGCTGCTTTTTGGCGGGCAGCACGACCTTGTACACGTGTTTGACGTACTTTATCTAGCTTTTCTTTGAGCTGTCCCATACGTACACGAAGTAAACGACGGTCAGTTTCGAGCTGCGACTCACCGGGGCCACGTAAACCAATACCGCCTTTTTGTCGTTCTAAGTGTGTCCAACCTCGAACTAGACGGGTAGATAGGTGTTCGAGCTGTGCAAGTTCAACCTGTAGTTTACCCTCGTGGGTTCTAGCACGTTGGGCAAAAATGTCTAGAATAAGACCTGTACGGTCAATAACACGGCATTTGAATACTTTTTCAAGGTTTCTTTCTTGTGCAGGTGACAGTGCATGGTCAAAAATAACTAATTCTGCTTCAAGAGATTCTACCAGTTGTGCAATCTCTTCGGCTTTTCCTGAACCAATAAACAGCTTCGGGTCTGGCTTTTGTCGCTGAGCCGTGATCTGTTCTAAAATTTCTGCACCTGCAGATTGGGCGAGAAGTTGAAACTCTTCTGCATCTAGGTCTTGTAATATTTGTACGTTTACGTGAACGAGTATGGCACGTTCACCGCCTTCATGCCGATCAAAGTATTCCACTGATTGAGTTACCACCTAAGGTTAGTTTAGACTGCTTAAAAAGTGTAGCATTAGGCGTTGTAGAATACACTTATAAAATTGTTGAAAATATTTTGCAGACCAGTAAAAATGAACCAATGTACAAAATAGAGCAACCAGCAATAATTTTTAGCTGGTACATTGCATTTTGTGGCTTCATTTTTTCTGTTGCATGATTTACAGTATTCATAACTTTTGCTCCTACCTTTAATAAACTTATTTTATTAGAATCGAACAATTAAATGAAATTGAAAAATATAATGGTTTTATTCGATTGTTTGAATGGTAGATCAAAAAAATAAATTAAATAAATTTTTGCCTGTGTTGTACGTTAATGATGATAAATAAAATACAAAATATGTTCGATTTAGGAAAGCGTAATGTTGCACGTGCTTTTCACTATAGTAAAAAAGTGAGCCATGGCGTAACCGTTATGGGAGAAGGCTTTTTTGTGGTTTATAAAAACCAGCTATATAAGTCACCAAACAACCCTGAAAATACGAAATATATTCAATGGTTCTGTCGAAAAATGTGTGATGTATTTAATTTAGACATTCAAGTACATGGCCAAGTAAATCGTAATACAACGGCTTTATGGGCGAGTAACCATGTGTCTTGGTTAGATATTTTAGTACTGGGTTCAAGTGCACGGGTATTTTTTTTGGCAAAAGCTGAAATTGGCACATGGCCAATTGTGGGGCAGTTGGCTAAAAGTGCTGGCACATTGTTTATCAAGCGCGGTTCGGGCGATTCAAATAAAATCCGAGAGCAAATCAGTACATTTTTAAAACAAGATATTCCAGTGTTGTTTTTTCCTGAAGCCACGACTTCAGATGGTACGAAAATTAAGCGTATACATGGTCGTATTTTGGGTGCAGCTTTAGCTGCTGAAAAGCCTGTGCAATTGGCTTTAATTTGCTACGTTAATCAAGACGGGCACTTAGATCAGATTGCACCCTATTATGGTGATGTGAGTATGGCTGAGCATGTGCAAAAGGTATTAGAAATGCCAAAAGTAACGGCACATGTGATGTTTATGCCTATTATTTCTGTAGAAGGGCATGATTTAGACAGTTTAACGGCAATCGTGCAAACAACAATGAACGAAGGTTTGCATAGCTTGCACCAAAAAGTATTACATTAAACCTTCTATCGGAAGTAAGGAAATCATTTTCAAGCCACCTTGTTGCCACCATTGCATACTTGGTTCTTTCGTATAATTAATTTGGCCTACAGGTGTATCTGTGATCCAAGTGATCTTTTGGTCTGGTGTTAGAGTCAATTTGTAGCTGTAACTATTAATATCTTTTGATAGAGCTTGGTGAATGTCTTGCGCTAAGGGTTTGCTATACAGTAAGACACCAATTTCAGCATTGAGTTTTGCTGACCTTGGGTCTAAATTGAATGAACCAATAAAAACCTGTTGATCTACTGCCATCATTTTTGCATGTAAGCTCGATCTACTGAGCGTTTTTAAGCTAATTTTAGTGTCACGAGAAACATTTTTAGTATAGGCCTTGAGCGCTTTGTCACTTAACGTGGGTAAAAACTCATACAGTTGTACGCCATTTTTGAGTAAATCTGTTCGATATTTCTGATAAAAAGCATGTACGAGCCAGACGTCATTGGCTTTGAAAGAGTTGGTGAGGACTCTGACCTTTACGCCCTGTTGCACCATACTGCTGAGTAATTCCACCCCTGCTTTTTCTGGAACAAAATAAGCAGATACAATATCTAAATTTTCTTTGGGTTGTTCTAAGTAACTGGCCAACTGGGTTTCTAAGTAGTCTTGTGGTTTGGCTTGATTGTGTATTTTACTTGGGTTGTCATGGACTACTTTTGCTTTCACCCAGTCCAAATCAAGCTCATGGTATAGCCATTGGTTAAAGGCATGAGAGTGGTTTGCAAGGTCTAAGTAATTTTGTACGCTGACTTTCTCATAATGTGTGGTGAGTTGTTTTTTTAAGCTATCATATCGTAATAAGTGCTGACGAGGATTCACAATCTGTTGTACAGGATATGCGTACGAATCATTCCAATAGTCATCAAATGAATGGCTAATATCATTGACTGCTTCACCGACCAATACCACGTCTAAATCTGAAAATTGATAATTGTCACTCGTGTAATAATATTGATTACTCATATTACGACCACCAATGAGAGCAATACTTTGGTCAACAACAAAGCTTTTATTGTGCATACGGCGGTTTACACGTTTTAAATCGAGTAAAATGTCAAGCGCACGTAGGTTTCTAAATTTATAAGGGTTGTATAGTTTAACTTCTATGTTGGCATGTTGACTTAATGCAAGAAAAATACCTTCCATTTCTTTGGCATTGTTATCGTCAATTAAAAGCCGTACTTTAACACCACGGTCAGCGGCTTGAATAATTTCATACAGTGCCAGTGCACCAATTTTGTCGTTATCCCAAATGTAATATTGTAAGTCGAGCGTTTTTTGTGCTTTATTAATTAAGTTTAAGCGAGCAGCAATTGCTTCTAATGGGTCAAATAAAAGGTGATATCCTGTAAGGCCTGCGTGGCTCTGTTTGAGTGGCGTAACCAGTTGCGAAAGTTGTGTCTGAGAAGTATCAAAGTCTGTACTATACAGCGCTTTCGTTGCTTTAATAGGGGGTAGTGTGCTGCATGCACTTAGACTCATTAAAATACCAAAGGTGTATATTCCCCGCACAGCAGTTTTTTGAAATGTTGATAAAGTTGGTATATACATCATATCTTTGAAATGAGCCTATGGTGAGTCGTGTGTCTGTCTAGCTTAAACTTAATTTACCCTGATCTGAGGTAAAGTGTGTTGGATTCTAGTTTGTTTTTTCAAGTATTGTATATTATTTTTGCTGTGTTAACTGTTTGGGCAGTGGCTATGTCTTGGTACAGCCAAGCTAGAACACTCACAGTACAACCGGTCAAATCTTTTATTCATTTATTGGTCTGGTATTTGTGTTATTTGCTATTTCCTATATTTTTCATGTTGCTATATGCATGGATTGATGGCGTATTGTCATGGTGGGGTGCATGTATTGGTTTAACGATTACATTGTGGCTCGGCTATGCTCGTTTTATAGAGCCTCATACTTTGGTGGTTAAATATACAGATTACGATTTAACAGAGAAGAAAAATACATCACCTTTAAAAATTGCATTGATTGCAGATTTACATATTGGCTTATTTTCGGGTTCAAAACGACAAGTTCAAACCATTGTTCAACGTATTCAACAAGAGAAACCAGATATTGTTGTGGTTGCAGGTGATTGGACATATGAGCCGACACATCATTTAGCAGATCATTTGGCAGCATTTCAACAGTTAGATATACCAGTGTATTCAGTCAATGGTAACCACGATGAAACCTATCCGGGACCTCCAATTTCAGAGCTATTAAAATCAGGGCTTTCATCACATCGTATTATCGACATTGAAAATAAAATGATTGAATTGAATCAGGTAAGATTGGTCGGCGTAGGGGATTTGTGGGCAGGTAAAGCAGATATGCAATTTATTGCACAGTTACCACAAGATAAACCCTATATTATTGTTTCACATAATCCAGATACAGTAGATATGGTACCAAAACTGGCCTATAAGCCACTGATGCTTTCAGGGCATACGCATGGTGGTCAAGTTGAAATTCCATGGTTTACCAATAAAATGATGCAGAATAAATCTCGTTTAGGACATAAACGTGGGTTATATGAGCACGAATATGCCAATGTATATGTGACTGTAGGTACAGGTATGGTCGGCGTACCTTTTCGTTTTCGTGTACCCCCAATGATTGATATCATAGATATATATTAGTTGTAAAAAAATGCCCTTTTAAAAGATTAAAAGGGCAATCTATAAGTTTGTTGACTGGAGGGATTCAACAAACAAAACACAGATTAAATTTTGCACTAAGCCATGATCATTTCATGGCATAGTTAAGATAGTAGCAGATCAAATCAGCGATGCATCTATTTGCAATATTTTGTTGCACTAAATTCTCATTTAGTGGGCTTCATCCCAGTTTTGTCCGTGTCCAACATCAACATCAAGCGGTACAAGTAAAGGGTGTACAGAAGACATAATACGAGCTATTTCAGGAATAAGAGTATCTATTACATTGCTATTGGCTTCAAAGATTAATTCATCGTGTACTTGTAAGAGTAGTTTGATTTGATTTTTTGGTAACTGTTTTTCAACCTCAATCATTGCCAATTTAATTAAGTCGGCTGCGCTGCCTTGGAGTGGTGCATTAATGGCTGCACGTTCAGCAGCTTTTCGTATCATGACATTACGGGCATTAATGTCAGGTGTGTATAAGCGTCGGCCAAGTACTGTTTCAACATACCCTTGTTCAAGTGCTAATTGTCTCGTTTTTTGCATGTACTCGTAAATGCCAGGGTAGCGATTAAAATACTGTTTAATATAATCTCTCGATTCTTCACGTGTAAAACCGAGTTGTCGTGTGAGTCCAAACTCAGACATGCCATAAAGTAAACCAAAGTTAACTGCCTTAGCTTGACGACGTTGGTTCGAAGTTACATCATTTAAAGCAATACCGAGTACTTCAGCCGCTGTTCGCTTGTGAATGTCTTGTCCTTGACGAAATGCATCGATCAATGCTTCATCTTGTGAAAAATGTGCCATCAGACGTAATTCAATTTGCGAATAATCGGCAGCAATAATGGTTTTGCCTTCGGGGGCAACAAATGCTTTACGGATTTGGCGACCAATATCACTGCGAATAGGAATATTTTGTAAGTTAGGGTCAGACGATGACAAGCGCCCTGTAGTTGTTACTGCTTGATGGTAGCTGGTATGCACACGTAACGTATCGTTGTGTGCTTGTTCTACTAGTCGGTCCGTATAGGTACTCTTGAGTTTGGCTAGACCACGATATTCTAAAATAATTTCGGCGAAAGGATGCTCAATTTTTTCAATCACACTTTCGCTGGTACTGTATTGTCCAGAGGCCGTTTTTTTACCACCTTTTATACCTAACTTGTCAAAAAGGACTTCACCGACTTGTTTTGGTGATGCTACATTAAACGTTTCACCTGCAATTTCTATGGCACGTTCTTCAAGTGACTGAATGGTTTCTGAAAATTCTGCACTTAATTTTTCTAAGAACACCGGGTCGAGTTGTACACCACGTTCTTCCATTTGGGTAAGTACTGCAGCAACAGGCATTTCGATATGGTGTAAAATATGGCCTAGCTCGGGTATGACTTGTAACTTTTGACTGAGTACTTCATGTAAACGATAAGTTACATGTGCATCTTCTGCTGCATAGTGGGCAGCAGTATCTAATTCAATTTGATTAAATGTTTTTTGCTTGACGCCTTTGCCTGCAATTTGCTCAAATGTCGTACTTAAATGGCTGAGGTATAAACGTGCAACATCATCCATGCCATGACGAGTTGCAGTTGAGTTAAGTACATAAGAGGCCAACATGGTATCGAAGTACCAGCCTTGCAGGGTCATACCATGATTGGCAAAAATGTGAGCATCATATTTTAGGTGGTGACCAATTTTTTTAATGCCTGGATTTTCAATGATCGGTTTAATTTGGTTTAAGACCATGTCACGATCGAGTTGTTGTGGTGCACCTTCATAGTCATGGGTAAATGGTACGTAGTAGGCATCTTTTGCATCAAATGCAATTGAAAAGCCAACCATTTCTGCCAACCGGTAATCTAAAGAGGTTGTTTCAGTATCTATCGCAAATTTGTCTGCACTTTGCATTCGTGCAAACAGTTTATCCCAGTCTTCTGCAGTGAGTACTGTATGGTACGTGGCTTGTCCCAATAAATCATCAGTGCTAGTTAGTGTTGCTTGGTCTTGATCTGTATTTTGTTCTTGGTTTACCGTAATGTTTTGCTGTTGTTGATAAGTCTTTGTATTCGGATTATTAGGGTGATCTAAGGATTGAAGCTGATTACGAAACTCAAGTTCAGTATATAATTTACGTAGTTCATTATTGTTTTGAGGCTGTAGTTTTAAATCATCCCACTCAATAGACAACTCTAAGTCACAAACAATACTGGCCAGTTGATGGTCAAGTGCAATACCATCTGCATATTCAGCTAAGTTTTTACCAACACGTCCTTTAATGTTAGCTACATTTTCTAAGATTCCACCAATAGAGCCATATTCTGTGAGTAGTTTGGCTGCTGTTTTTTGTCCAACGCCAGGTACCCCCATAATGCCGTCAGATGCATCTCCCATGAGCGTTAAATAGTCGATAATTTGGTGAGGCCATACGCCAAATTTCTCAAAAACGCCGTCAACATCGAGTACACGCTCTTTGAAACTGTCTTCAAGTTTGACATTTTCATTGACGAGCTGTGCCATATCTTTGTCGCCTGTAGAAATCAATACCTGTTGATTTTCACGTTCAGCATGTTTAGTGAGTGTTCCAATAATATCGTCTGCTTCTGCTCCAGCAAGACTATATAGCGGAATACCTAAAGCACGAATAATGGCGTGTAGATAAGGGATTTGCTCAGCCAATTCATCTGGCATGCTTGGACGGTTGCCTTTATAAATAGGAGATAAAACATGACGAAAAGTAGGTTCAGGTGTGTCAAAAATCACTGCCATATGCGTAGGTTGAGTACGACGCATGAGTTTTTGTATAGCAGAGATTGCACCACGAATAGCGTTGGTATGTAATCCTGTAGATGTGGTCAGTGGAGGAAGTGCATGATATGCCCGAAACAAAAAATAAGACCCATCAACTAAAACAAATGGTGGCATAACAAAACTTCCTCAATAAAATCTGAGTGTATTTTACGTTAAAAAATGGTCTATAGGCAGATTCAATGTATAGATTGGTACAATAAAACGGATACTCAATTATTGTTTTGGCGCTATATCCGCCAAAGGGTCTTGTGCAAAACTAATTTTAGGCACAGGAATTTCAATATCATGTGCAATAAAGCTATCACGAATACGTTCTAAAATTTCATCCTTTACTTGACCGTAGTGGCTTTGATGACACCAAACAAAAAAATTAAGCTGTATAAACGACTCAGCGAATTCGGTAACAGCCATGTGGGGTTTAGGGTCATCTAAAATCAAAGGGTGATGAAATGCTGTAGAAATAAGGACTTTACGAACTTTACTTAAATCTTCTTGGAACGAAATAGGTACGGACAGTGGAATTCGCCGAATGGGGTATTTAGACATATTATAAACAGGTGTTCGAATGAGCTGTTCATTCGGTACGCGAATATAAATATTGTCCAGTGTGAGTAATTTTACAGACAGTAAATCAATAGAGATTACTTCACCTTCAATCACTTGTCCGCGTATGAGCGACATTTGAATCATATCGCCGACTTCAAAAGAACCTTCACCAATTAAAAATAAACCACTAATCAGGTTTGTTGCGGAAGTTTGTGAAGCAAAACCAAGTGCAACCGTTAAAATACCTGCGGCACCTAAGAAAATACTAACCTTGAAACCAGCTTCTTTGAGTGCGGCAATAATAAAAAATAGAAAAATGGTATAAAAAATACCTCTTCGCCAAACCATCCGTTGATGTGCGTTAAAACGTAACCCAATGGTGCGAATAAACATGTTCGAGACCAGTCGAGCACTCATAAATCCGATTATGCATAGTAATGCAGCAATAAAGAGCTCACTGACACGATCTAAGCTAAAAGAGGTAAATAATGCCTTTATACTTGAAATAAGGTCTTGTGGAATTTGTGTTTTATCCATTATTTTGCCTAGAAAAAAGAGTCAAACATGTTAAATAAAACACCACCGGGTGATCTAGGCGCATGCATATACATCACTTCACCAGCACGAGGCGGGGTACGGTTTTCTATTTTAATACGAGGTAGCCGATCTGAAGAGTCGTGCATCACTTTAATGTGTGAAGTCCACAACCGATTGGTACTTTCACTGTAAAATAAAGGTAATGCTACAATTGGTACATTCATTCGATCAAAACGTAGTTGTTCATGGCTCGTGTTCTGAAAAATGACTGGTGTGACTGCTCTAAATAAATTATGTCTTAATTTATCTAGATCTGTACGACCATTGACCTCAGTGGCGTAACATAATTCACCTTTGCGAGTATCTGGTCCAAACCATGTTTCTTTAGGTTGAATAATAGGCATGTCAAATAGAGGCTCTTCTTGGCCTTCAGCAAACCCGACGAGCCATAGCGGTGTTGTGACATAGAGCAACCCTTTTTGACCAGCAGGTACATAGATTGGTTCTACGGGGTGAATAACAACAGAATGATCCGCAAGCTTGGGCATCAATTGTAATTGAGGCTGTGTTTTTCTAAACATATAGCGTTCAATATGTACTGGCTCTGGTAACATGAATTCAGTATCTAAAATTTCATGCCAACCCATTTCATCATCATGCTGTAAAACAGGTCGATGATATTCCATGCGCCACTCTTGCGCATGGCGAGTGATTCGCAAAATGAGTGAGCCAAATTGCCAAGTTCTAGGAGTATCTATTTCGAAAATATATTCACCCCACCAAGAAGAGGCTTCAGTCGATTGATTTTTGTTTATAGAGTCAACGCTCACAGCTACCCCATTTAAATTTTATCTATTCTGTAGCATATCTTAAAAAGTGATGGACTATACAGTATTTAAAATTAAAACTGATCTTTTAATAAGCGATGGTGTTGTATGAGTGGCATATTATGTCTTATTAATTGTTGTGTTTTTAGATCAATATTTGCATGAACTACATGGTTTCCTGCATCAGTTACCTGACATAAAAGTTCACCATAAGCATTTACTATACTTGCGTGTCCCCATGTTTCACGTTTCTCGCCATGTAAACCTTGTTGTGCTGCGCCTAGTACCGCACATTGTGTATCAATTGCACGTGCTTGTAATAACATTTGCCAATGTGCACGACCTGTTGCAAAAGTAAAAGCAGCAGGTGCAGTCAGAAAGTCTGCATTTTTATGGCGTAAAGCTAAGGCAAGTTCAGGAAAGCGCAAGTCATAACAGACCATTAATCCTAAATTGCCAAAAGGTGTCTTGGCAACAACAATATCACTACCTGCTTCAAAGTGTGCGGATTCTTTATAGCCACCAATCGCATCATTGACCATTACATCAAATAAATGAATTTTATCATAGCGAGCGACAGTGCCTTCAGGGGAAATACATAGGCTTGTAGTACGTACTTTGTCATCTGGAACAACATCACCGTTGGGTCGAAAAGGACAGGGGATTGTGCCTGCAACAATCCAAAGTTGATAGGTATGTGCTATATGCTCTAAATAAGATTGAATGTATTCAAACTGCTCGGCAGTTTTTCTTTGTTGGCCAGGTGCAAAACAAGCAAAGTTTTCAGGTAAAACTAATAACTGCGAGCCTTTTGAATGACAAGATATCGCTAACTTTTTAACGTGAGATAAGTTATCTTCAATTACATTTTGAGATGTCATTTGTGCAACAGAAACGAGCGCCATACTCAACATCCTATAAAGATTTTAATGGCTACATTTTAAAGCATCTTGTTCTTTTTCTAATTGTTTTACGAGAGGTTCAAACACATTTTTATTACTACGATTCAGTTGACATAATGTTTTATGTGCATCTAAAACAGTCGTAAGCATTGCCTTTTGCGTTAAATCGTCATCAGGCAAAACTTTGGTACATACACGGGTTTCTTCATTGCATGTTAAAATTGCAAATACCTGTCCAAGTCCCATGCTATTTGCCAATGTAGTAATATCTGGATTGGTCGAAAGCATTACGCTTTGAATGGCATGCTTTTGTTTTAACTTAATACCAAGCTTCGCTAAAATACCGAGCACAGTACTGTCAATAAAGGTAGTTTGTGTGAGATCTACAACAGCACTCACCATATTTGTAGATTGTTGTTCAATCTTACCCAATAGTTTGTCTAGGCTTATACAAGACTGCGCACGTACTTCTCCAATAATTTTGAAAAAGTGAGTACCATTTAAGCTTGCATATTCAACATGACCTGTTGACATATATATGCCATTTCTTGAAAGGGAGTGTATAATTATCCCACAGCCTATAAATATACTCAAGAGGGCGGTATGTTAAAGTCACATTAATTTGTTTAATATACTGATATATAACTATTTTTCACGAATGATGCTGAGTATTGCCATATCATCCACAACGTGATCTGGCGCAATAAAATCACCATATTCGAGCTGCTTGACCAATTGTTTGAATTGCTCATTGACTCCACCTTCAAACGCTTCTAGTACGCCATCAGAGCAAACAATAAAACGTGAATTTTTAGATAAAACACACTCAAATTCTTCAATATCTAAATCTTCTGTTAAGCCTAAAGCAAAGCTACTGGTATTTAAAACGGTGGGCTGATTTGTACCATTAAATAAAATAGCAGGAGGGTAATGTCCAGCACTTGACCAGCGTAAAGTATGTGTTTCAAAGTTTAAAACACCTGAAATCATTGTAATATGTTTTTCTATATCCTCTTGAATTAACATACCATTTAATTTTTTAATTAACTCGCGTGGGCGCTTGGAGCTACCATGAAAAGCAGCCATCCATGAAGTAAGTAAACTACTCGCTACGCCATGACCTGATACATCCGCTAAGTAAAAAATGACTTCTTTGTCACTAATTTTCCAGTAGTCATACCAATCTCCAGATAAATAAGCTGAAGGTTTAAAAAAAGCATTTATGGCATAACTTGGAATATCTATAGCGTCAGGGAGTAGTTTTTTTTGTAAAATTGCTGCCGTTGGTAAATCTCGACTATCTTGGTTTCTTTTATATTGAGCGTTAATTTGGCTGAGTTGCTCTAGCGGTTGTTTAGGAATTTTGTGCCAAATCCAACCTGCTAGAGCACCCAGTTGCCAGGCCTCGGCCAAAGCAGATCCTTCGTGCTCGAATGCAACCACAACAGTTGGACTTTGCCATTGGTATTTTAAAAAATCATGTACATCAGAGATTCTTACAACATTTGGATCACATTGATCAAGATCTTCGATCAAAACAACTGTAATACCAGGTAGTGCCTTTAAAACAAAATCAAGGTGGGATACCGTGCGAGAAGGCTGAATAAAATACATAAATATTAAAAATACCTAATAAAGAAGCAAAAATAAACGTATATATTTAAATAAATTAAGGTGAGCTAGTGTCGTCTACAAAAGAAACACCCTCGTTAGGATTCCCTTGTTTTTCTGCAATCACAAACTTATTACGTTGCAAGTAAGCATCACGTAACGCAGCATACTTGTCACCTTGAAGTGCGTTTTCGACATCTAAGAAAGAGCTTCTTAAATCAATTGCACCTAAAGCAGTATCTGTCCAGTAAAGTCCATCATAATCTTTAGACATATATTTCTGGGGGCGTGCTTGACGGTCCACAGCCCAGCCTAATCCATCACGTAAAGTACTTGGACCCAACAAAGGTAGCATTAAGTAAGGACCAGATGGCACATGATAATACCCTAAAGTTGTACCTAAACTTTCATCTTCATAGTTTAGGTTCAAGCGCTGTGCAGGATCTGCAAGTCCTAAAGTGGTTAAAGTATTTAATGTAAAACGACCAAGCGTTTTTAATGCTTTTAGAGGCTTCCATTGCACCAATTGATTCGTTGCATTCCAAGGCTCACCTAAGTTATTCCGAAAAGAACGATAAGAGCCACGCACTTCAGAAGGTACTTTCTCTTTATATTGAACAGCAATAGGGCGTAATATGTAACCATCTAAAGTATTATTAAAAGCATAAACTTTTCTATTTACAGACTGAAATGGATCTTTAACTGGATCTGGTTGAGATGCACTTGCATCTACTGCCAAGGTTTTTCCAAAGTGCTTAATTTGCATTTGTGCTGATTCAGTAAGACTTAACTGATCCATAGTTAAGTTTTGTTTATTATCAGGAGTATTTGAAGGTGTTTCTGCATGGACAGCACATGATAGAAATAATGATAATGTGAGTACAGATATTTTAATTTGTTTATTAGACCGATTGTACATGTCATTGAATCCAAAATAACACAGAGAATATATTCTAGTTTATAGCATGCATCTATAAATGGGGCAAAAACATCATAAATCTTTATAAAATGTTTAATTTACTTGATTAGTGCCTAATAATTATTCATATGAGGTTAAATCGAGTAAAAACCGAGCATCTGAATGAGATAATTAAAGAAAGGTATTGCGTTAGGAGATTATTGATCTATAATGCGTATCCATCGGCGGTGCTGTTGAGAGAAACTTCTTG
>NZ_FMYL01000006.1 GCF_900096955.1 Acinetobacter boissieri
TACCCATGTGAGAGTAAGTCATCGCCAGCATCTATTCCCTAAAAAGCCCCCGATAAAATCGGGGGCTTTTTTTTATCCCTCAAATTTAAATATAAACACCCACTTCAAAATAATTAGCTCCAATACATCCCCCTTAACTCAGCAAACTCGCCGCTATATTAATACAAATCGCTAAAATCAATGTGTTATATGCAAATGCCAATAACAAATGTAGTGTATTCAAACGCCTCATTCTTGAACTCGTTATCGATACATCCGCTGTCTTCATAAAACTCTGTGCTATGTTTATACATAATTAGACTTTGATTCATCATCTTAACCATGTTAAATATAAAAAATATTTGAAAAACATTGATTGGGTAAAGGAATTCGATATGAGCATAAATAAAGGCATTGCAGTCTATGAAAATAATGCAGAAGCGATTGGTAATACGCCATTAGTTAAAATAAATCGTATTATCACTGGTGGAGCAACTGTTCTTGCTAAAATTGAAAGCCGAAACCCTGCTTTTTCAGTGAAATGTCGTGTTGGAGCAGCACTAATTAAAGATGCTGAAGAACAAGGTATTTTAAAAGCAGGGATGCATATTATTGAACCAACCAGTGGTAATACAGGTATTGCGCTGGCATTTGTTGCAGCAGCGAAAGGTTATTCAATTACTTTAACCATGCCAGCAAGTATGAGTTTAGAGCGTAGAAAAGTACTTAAAGCACTTGGTGCAAATCTTGTGCTTACAGAGCCAAGTAAGGGGATGAAAGGTGCAGTTGATGAGGCCGTACGTTTAGCTAAAGAAAATCCAGAAACATATTTTTTACCACAACAGTTTGAAAACCCTGCTAATCCAAAAATTCATGAAACGACCACTGGCCCTGAAATTTGGGAAGCAACGCATGGTAATGTCGATATTTTAGTATCTGGTGTAGGCACTGGCGGTACAATTACAGGTATATCTTATTACTTTGAAAAAATTAAAGATAAGCCTTTGTATTCTGTAGCAGTAGAGCCTTTAGAATCTCCGATTATTACTCAAACAAAATTGGGTGAAAAAATCACACCCGCACCACATAAAATTCAAGGTATTGGTGCAAACTTCATTCCTAAAAATTTAGATTTAGATATTGTAGATGAGGTATTTACAGTATCTAGTCAAGATGCGATTGATTGGGCGAAGAAATGTGCGACTCAAGAGGGAATTTTAGTAGGTATTTCTTGTGGTGCTGCTTTGGCTGCAACAGCAGAAATTGCAAAACGTCCTGAAAATAAAGATAAGACGATTGTTGTAATTTTACCAGATAGTGGTGAACGTTATTTATCTTCTGTACTGTTTGAAGGCTTATTTGAAGAATAGAGTTTAATAGGGTATGAATTGAAGTCGCTATAGAGGGTATAGCGACCTTTTTATTACTTAGATTTAACAGCAACAGCAGTCATCTCAACCAGTACTTCGGGTGCATAAAGTTTTGCTTCTACGCACGTACGTGCAGGTGGATGTTCGGGATCAATCCATGTATCCCAAACAGCATTCATGGATTGGTAGTCTGTATCTATATCTTTAAGATAGATTGTAACAGAAAGGATATCACGCTTACTTGCGCCCGCATCTGCCAAAAAACGGTCAATGTTGTCTAGGGTTTGTTGTGTTTGTGAGGTGATATCTTTAGATGTATCGTCTGCAAGTTGTCCTGCTAAATGAATAAGGTCACCTGAAATGGCAACTTCACAGAATCTAGAAGTTTTATGTAGTCGAGAAATACTCATAGGTGCGCTCTTTATTTATCATGGATAGAAAGTATGATAATACGAAATAAAAATAGGGTTAAGTCAACAGAGTAATTTATTGCTGTTTTTCTAAATAATGTAAGTAATTATCCCAAATATCTTTTGATGCTGCGTAAACATTGATATCAACATCGCCATCGATACCATCAATATGACCTTGTTTTGTGTATTGCCAAAAAAACCAACTATGTTGCTTTTCAAGTATGGGCGGGGTTGTTTGATAGTGTCGAATCCATAATGATGCAAAACTAAATGTGGAACTTAGAAATAAGTTATAAAAACGGGCAGATGTATAAATAATTGGCTTTTTCCCATAATGCTTTTCAAGTGATTGATATATTGTTTTAATTTCTTGATTAAGCTGTTCTTTGGTGTAGGTACTAATACATTTACTGTCATATTCTATGTCAATGACAGGGGGTAAGTTACTGATCTGATTGGGTACAGTCTTAATAAAATTATTGGCTTGAGTTTTGCCATTACTGCATAAACGATAAAAATGGTATGCACCAACATGAAATCCTTTTTCTTTGGCATTTAACCAGTTTTCTTGAAATTTAGGATCTTGGTAGTCTGTGCCTTCAGTTGCTTTGATATAGACAAATTGGTATTGCTTTGGTGATATTTTTTTCCATTGAATGTTACCTTGGTGGTGTGAAATATCAAAACCTTTAACCGGATAGTCTTGAGCATATAGTGTTGAGCTAAATAGGCATACGATAATAAATAAAGCTTGCCACATGCTAAAAATGATTGCGTTTTGTGTAAGCATGAGCATAAATCCGTAGCCACAAAATAAAGCTGTATTGTGCAATATTCGCACCAAAACTCAATAGAGATTATGTTTTACATGGTGTAGAAATATAGATATAGCCAAAGGGATAATATCAAACCCTAATTAAACGCGAGATACTAACCATTCAGTAAAATTAAAATCTTGTTTATATTTTAATAAGGAAAAAATATGACAATAAATTATACGGAACAAGAAAAACGTCGTCGTATTCAAGGGATTGTTGGTGCGGCTTCGGGCAACTTAGTGGAATGGTTTGATTTTTATATTTATGCAGTATTTGCAGTGTATTTTACACATGCTTTAACTGCACCAGATATGGATGCCACTACAAAGTCGATTTATGTTTGGGGGGTATTTGCTGCCAGTTTCTTTATGCGACCCATAGGAAGTTGGTTATTTGGACGTATTGCTGACCGTCATGGACGTAAAAAATCGATGGTTGTCTCAATTTGCTTTATGGCGGCAAGTTCATTTTTATTTGCACTGTTACCTACTTATGAACAAGTCGGATTATGGGCCCCTTTCTTATTGTTGATGATTCGCTTATTGCAAGGTTTATCTGTAGGTGGAGAGTATGGTGCTGTTGCAACTTATATGAGTGAAATGGGGTTAAAAGGGCAAAGAGGCTTTTTCTCTTCGTTTCAATATGTGACTTTAGCCGGTGGGCAATTACTTGCAAGCCTACTCAGTGTGATTATGCTTGCATTTTTAACGACACAACAGTTAGAGGCAGGTTGGTGGCGATTACCATTTTTTATTGGTGGATGTGCTGCTTTATTGTCTTTGTTGGCTCGTAGTCATTTAGAAGAAACGTTGTCTGTTGAGGTCAAAGATGATGCAAGTCAAAAGGCATCTGGAAGCTTACGTGAGTTACTCAAAAACCATTGGAAATCATTCTTACTCGTTGTTGGTTATACATCGGCAGGGTCATTGGCATTTTATACGATTACTGTATATTCAAAGACTTACTTAACCAATAGTGTGGGTGTGTCTGCACAAACTGCAGGCTACATCATGACAGCAGCATTGTTTGTTTTTATGGTCGTACAACCTGTGTTTGGTATTGTTGCAGACAAAATAGGTACCCGTAAAGTCATGTTAGTTTTTAGTGCAGCATTGGCCATTTGTATTTACCCTATTATGGCAATCGCTATGCCAATGAGTGTGAATTCACCTGTTTTATTGGCAGTATTACTTATTTTTATGATGTTGTTACTGAGCTTTTATACGTCAATTAGTGGTTTGATTAAAGCTGAAATGTTTCCAATGCATGTACGTGCATTGGGGGTCGGTTTTTCCTATGCAGTAGGTAATGCGTTATTTGGTGGTTCTGCACCATCTATTGCTTTACAGTTTAAATCTGCAGGTATGGAAAATATTTTCTTTTTTTATGTGATTGTTATGCTTGTGATTTGTTTTTTATGTAGTTTAGCTTTACCTAAGAAGCCTGAATATTTAGAGAAAGATCACTAACTAAAAATGGTCTTTCAACATTTTTATTACAGCAATTGGAAGTTTCATCAGGTAGATTTATAGATTCTTTAAGTAACAAAATGAGGCATAGAAAATGAAAGATGTTTTAGATTTTTGGTTTTCAAAGTCACATCAACCGCTGTGGTTTAAAAAAGATGATGACTTTGACCAAGCCATTTCTGCACAGTTTTCTATGTTGCATAATCACGCAAAACAGGCAGAGTTATGGTCTTGGCGAAAAACCGCTGAAGGAAGATTGGCTGAAATTATTGTATTAGATCAATTTTCTCGTAATTTGTTTAGAGGGTCTGCACAAGCCTTTGCGCAAGATAGCTTGGCATTGGCTTTAGCACAAGAGGCAGTTGATTTGAAAATGGATCAAGAGCTGTTACCTGAACAACGTGCTTTTTTATATATGCCCTTTATGCATAGCGAGTCAAAAAAGATACATGAATATGCTGTGCAATTATTTACGGCGCTTGGTAATGCCCATAATTTAGATTTTGAATATAAACACCAGGCAATTATTGAAAAATTTGGTCGTTACCCACACCGCAACCAAATTTTAGGACGAGATTCTACAGCTGAGGAGCTTGAGTTTCTAAAACAGCCGAATAGTCATTTTTGATCTCGTATAACTAAATAGATGAATTTACAGGTTGAATTATTTTTTTAAAAAGGATTAAAGTAGACTGATATAAAAAATCTACTTTGATAGACTCAAAATGAGAAATATGTACTTTGTGTGTGCTTGATCAACTACTTAAAGTATCTATAGAGCGATGGTGATTTATTTAAGTACATTTTCAAGCAATAGGTTACAACTTTGATTTGGTTCGTAGAGCTAAATTTAAGATGTATCGGTTTTGAGCGAACGTAAGCTAGATGGAGTATAGCCAAAAAATTTTTTGAATCGGTAGCTAAAATGACTACTTGAACTAAAGCCATAGTTAAGTGCAATGTCGGTGAGTGTCTGATTATTGATTAAAATATCTGTATGAGATTTTTTTAAACGTTGCTGCATGACATATTGGTGTGGTGCGATGCCCATAGAGGCAGTAAATAAATGTGCAAAGTGATATTCACTCAAACCAATAGCCTGCGCTAAGTCACTCAGAGTTAATGCGATATCTAAATGATGATCAACCCATTCAATAATATATTGACGTTGAGATCTGCTAAGCCCACCTTTGATCTGCGGAGTATCCCAACAAATATTGCTATATTTTTTGATGATCTGCATGAGTAAAAGTGTGGCAGCCGTACTCATTTCAAGCTGATTTTCATGCTGTTGCCAATCGTTATGAATAATATAGTGCTGATATAAAAGCATGATTTTTTCATCAAACATAAAGCTTTGTTCATTAAGCATGACTTGGCGTGGTTCTTTATCCCAAATCTGTGTGATGATGCGTTCTATGTGTTGCTGTGTGTAATACAGATGTACGAAAGAAAGATCACCTCGTATATCCCAAGTAGATTCAGTATGTTGTGGCATTAAACAAAAGCGATCTGGTGCACCACCATTTTGCCAGCCATGACGTGTTTTTCGGTAGGTCTCATAACCTCCTTTGATGTATAGGCTAAGGGTATGGTGGTCGCTACAGACTTGTATACGATCTTGATGGTTTGACCAATGTGCCAATTGCATGCCAGAGCCAATTTTTACGGTATTAATTAGCTGTGCATTGAAACGTTGCAAATGGTCTAGGGTCTGATAGGACATGTTTTGGCTCATGAGTCGGGTGTTTTTTCTGTACTTAGTATAAGAGCGTGTATAGAAAAAAAAGCAAGAATATATCAGTACATCGCAAGAATATATAAGATTACTTTAATACCATATATACAATAAAAATAAATAGGTATATGGGGTAATCTGTGAAATTAAATCTCTTTTTATATGCGCTGATTGTTGTGCTTTGGGGAACGACATGGAGTGCGATTACGCTACAACAAAGTAGTCATATTGCACCAGAAGTTGCTGTATTTTGGCGTTTTTTTATTTCGGCAATGATTTTACTACTCGGCTTAATTCTAACGAAAAAATTAGCACAATTATCTTTTCAAGATCATCTTTGGTGTGCGTTGCAAGGGTGTTTAATTTTTGGTTTTAATTTCTTTTGTTTTTATCAAGCGGTTAATTATATTAATAGTGGTTTAGAAGCTGTTATTTTCTCTATGGCAGTATTGTTCAATACGCTAAATAGTAAGTTGTTTTTTAAGCAACCCATTCGATTACGCTTTTATCCTGCTGTAGTTTTTGGATTTTTGGGTATGATTGCGTTGTTTTGGCATGATCTGCAAGGAACATACTTTAAATTAGATACGTTAAAAGGGATTGTATTGTGCTTAGTGGGAACGTATGGGTTTTCTTTAGGGAATATGTTAAGTCTATATCACCAAAAAAAAGGCAATCCGATACTTACAACCACAGCATATGCCATGTCATATGGAATGTTAGTGATGTTATTTTTGAGTCTTATACAAGGCCATGATTTATTTCCAACCCTTACAGCAGTGTCTTTACTTTCGATCGTTTATTTGGCTGTTTTTGGATCAGTCATTGGATTTTGTGCGTATTTCTTTTTAATTGGACGTATTGGTGCAGGAAATGCAGCCTACAGCACACTGATTTTTCCTTTAATTGCTTTGTTGTTAGCAACTTATTTTGAGGGCTATACATGGCACAGTAATGCGGTGATTGGCATTATTTGTATTTTGATTGGTAATGCAATTTTCTTTATCCCTTTTGAGCGAATCTGGCGATATATGAAACAGCATGCTTAATCAGTTTTTAACCACAATAGAATCTATGCCACTATTTTGTAGTAATTGTTGTGCATTGAGTGCATTTTGTTGGTTTAAATATGGCCCAGAAATAACACGGTACCACGTTTGACCATGCTCATTAAGAGTGATGACATTGGCAGGAAGCTTATTCATTAAAATTTCTGAGCGCCGTGCATCTGCACTGTCTGGGTCACTAAAGCTTTTAATTTGTAGAAAATAGGCCGTTATGGGGGTATCTGAAGCCGTTGCAGGGTCTGAAGCAATCGCTGTAGATACAATGATACTGTTTGTATTTATTTGTGATTTAGGAATGGCTTGTTCTGGAATAGGCGTCACTTGTTGCTTTGGAAGCTGTTCATAAAAGCGATAATCATGGTTAGTTTCTTGGTTGGCTGGCTTCGTGTCTATCACTTGTGTATTTACGGGTGCCCACGGTTTCCAAAATGCAAACGCAACAACAATACAAATTAAAATAAAAAACACCACTGCCGTACCTGCCCATACTGGAAGTAGAGCAGGTTTGGGGTGTTTCGGTTTTTCAGAAATGCAGCGTTGCGTTTTGCCAAACACGAGTTTTTCCTTTTTATCACATACTTTCAGGTGCAGATACGCCTAAGAGCGTCAAACCATTACGTAGTACTTGCTGTACGTTTATCGAAAGCAACAAACGTGCTTGAGTTAACGCTAAATCATCATTGAGTACTTTATGTTCGTTATACCATGCATGAAATAGTGCTGCGAGTTCTTTGAGATAGTTCCCCACTTGATGTGGTTCATAGCTACTTGCTGCACGGCGAATCACATCTGGGTAAGCTGCTAATTTGGCCAAAATGGCTTCTTCTGCAGCTAAGTCCAGACGTGCTACATGGTTTTGAGCTTCTTCTATACTAAACACGATTGCTGTATTTTTTGCTTTTTCGAGCATACGGCAAATACGTGCATGTGCATATTGAATATAGTACACAGCATTGTCTTTACTTTGAGAAACAGCAAGGTCTAAGTCAAAGTCAATGTGCTGTTCACTTTTACGCATGACATAGTAAAAACGTGCGGCATCATTGCCCACTTCTTTACGTAAATCACGAAGGGTCACAAATTGGCCAGAACGAGAAGACATCTGTAACATCTGACCGCCACGCCATAGGCTGACAAACTGTACCAATAAAATGGTCAGTTTTGACGAATCATAACCCAATGCATCAATGGCTGCTTTAACACGTGTGATATAACCATGGTGGTCTGAACCCCAAATATTGACCAAATGGGTAAAGCCACGTTGTAGCTTGTTGAGATGATAGGCAATATCTGACGCAAAATAAGTCGGTTGACCATTACGGCGTTTCACAACACGGTCTTTTTCATCGCCAAAAGCAGTTGCCTTAAACCAGATATTACCGTCTTGCTCATATAAGAAGCCACGTTGCTCGAGTGTTTCTAGTGCTTCATCAATTTTATCTGCCAAAGTGGCTTCACTAAACCATTGATTAAATGTCACACCAAATTCGCCTAGGTCATCTTTAATGTCTTCTAAAATGGCATGTAAGGCGGCTTGATGGAAAATGCGGTAATTATGCCCAAGCAACTGTTGTGCATTGGCAATTAAACCGTCAATGTGTTTCTCTTTGTCGCCAGAAAGTACTACTTTATTACCTTCAGCATCGAGAGCTTCAGCATATTGCACATCTTCAGGTACATTATTGTAAACGTCAGCGACTGCAAAAACATATTCTTGGCCATCTTGGTCAAGAATACTTTGTGCAATCTCTTTCACATACTCGCCTTGATATGTGTTTTTAGGAAAAACCAGTGTTTGTCCACATAGCTCTAGGTAGCGTAAATAGGTTGATGTAGCCAAAATATCCATTTGACGGCCTGCATCATTGACATAGTATTCACGTTCAACGTTTGCACCAGTGGCTTCTAAAATATTGGCAATCGTCATGCCATACGCAGCACCACGACCATGCCCAACATGTAGGCTTGACGTTGGGTTAGCAGACACAAATTCGATTTGTATACGCTCGTCTTTATTGTCTTGGCTTTGCCCAAACTTTTCTTTTTCTGTTTGAATTAATTCGAGTACTGCATAGCGTTCATCTGCATTTAAAAAGAAGTTAATAAACCCCGGACCTGCAATTTCAGCTTTGCTAATTTCAGGCATTTGAGGTAATGCATTTAGAATTTTTTCTGCTAAATCGCGTGGTCGCATACCTGCAGCTTTTGATGCCACCATCGCAATATTTGACGCAAAGTCGCCGTGACTTCGGTCTTTAGTTCGCGTAAGTTGGCTAATATTTTTCCACTCAGAAGGCAGAATGTCTTGTGCAATAAGTGTTTGCACTGCATGGTCTAAAGCTGCTTGTATGGCCGTATTCATATTATTCAAAAAAGCTGTGGCATTTAAAGTGCTAAATATAGCAAATTTAGCATCATTTAGGGGAAACGATTTATAGCACTTTGGTGCAATTTTTGCGTAGGGTGGGAATCTATTGCTATTCAGATTGACAAATACCAAAGATTTTATTAATGTTATGTTATAAAGTAACAATGTTATTAATATTTGGAATATGATTATGAGAGACAATATTCACCCGCAATATCAAAAGGTATTATTTCATGACACCAATGCAGATATATATTTTGTGATTGGTTCGACCATGCAACCGAGTCAGAAAAAAGTGTACGAAGGGGTAGAATACCCTTATGTAACCTTAGATATTTCCAGTGCATCACATCCGTTTTACACGGGTGAAATGCGTCAAACGAGTACAGATGGTCGTGTGGCGAACTTCAATCGTAAATTTGCCCGTTTTTCGAAAAAGAAAGCAGACTAAATCGCTGTACTTTAACCACAAAAATCTTTTGCCCTTAAATGATTTTGCATGATTTAAGGGCATTTTTTTTGCCTGGTGGTGTACAATGAAGCAACCTATTTTGCTTGAGAGCATATCAGGTGGCATTTTTATTGATTAGCAACGCAATGACAATGTATTTTAGCCAACCTCTGAGAGAAAGTTATGAGTGCAGATTTATCGCAGAAACGTCCACTTTATATTCCTTATGCGGGAAATTCATTGCTTGAATTGCCTTTACTTAACAAAGGCTCTGCATTCGGTGAAGATGAACGTACACGCTTCAATCTACATGGTTTACTTCCTCATGTTGTAGAAACCATTGAAGAGCAAAGTCAGCGTGCTTATCAACAATACAGTGCATTCAATAGTGACATTAATAAACATATTTATTTAAGAAATATTCAAGACACCAATGAAACGCTGTTTTTTAGAGTCCTTCAAGACCATTTAGCAGAAATGTTGCCCATTATTTATACGCCGACTGTGGGTGAGGCGTGCCAACGTTTTTCTGATATTTACCGCCGTCATCGTGGGGTATTTATTTCTTACCCTGACCGTCACCATGTTGATGATATCTTACAAAATGTAAATCGCAAAAATGTCAAAGTCATTGTGATCACGGATGGTGAGCGTATTTTAGGTTTAGGTGACCAAGGTATTGGTGGTATGGGGATTCCGATTGGTAAATTGTCGCTATATACCGCATGTGGTGGTATTAGCCCTGCATATACCTTACCTATTACCATTGATGTAGGAACGAATAACCAACAATTACTGAATGACCCAATTTACATGGGGTGGCGTCAACCCCGTATTGCGGGTGATGAGTACTATGATTTTGTTGATGAAGTGATTCGTAGTGCACGCCGTCGTTGGCCCAAAGCCCTTATTCAGTTTGAAGATTTTGCACAAAAAAATGCTTTACCTTTATTGAATAAGTACCGTGACCAGATTTGTTGTTTTAATGATGACATTCAAGGAACAGCTGCAGTATCTGTGGGCAGTTTAATTGCCGCCAGTCGTGCTGCAGGTAAATCATTGAAAGATCAAACGATTGCATTTTTAGGTGCAGGTTCGGCAGGGTGTGGTATTGCTGAGCAAATCGTCGCGCAAATGATGGCAGAAGGTTTAACCGACGAACAAGCACGTGCCCGTGTATTTATGGTGGATCGCTTTGGTTTAATTACCGACAATCAGCCGAATGTACTCGACTTCCAAAAGAAATTGGCACAAAAAGCAGCTATAGTTGAAACATGGGTAAATCCAACAGAAGTGATTTCATTGCTTGATGTGGTGAAACATGCCAAACCAACAGTGTTGATTGGTGTATCTGGACAACCCGGTTTATTTACTGAAGAAATTGTACGGACTATGGGTATGCATTGTACTCGTCCGATTATTTTTCCATTATCTAATCCAACTTCACGTGCAGAAGCTGTGCCTGCAGATTTAATTCAATGGACAGAAGGCCGTGCTTTAATTGCAACAGGTAGTCCATTTGCGCCTGTAAATTATCAAGGGCAACTTTATAATATTGCACAGTGCAATAATTCTTATATTTTCCCCGGTATTGGTTTAGGTGTTATTGCATCGGGTGCAACACGAGTCACAGATAGCATGTTAATGGCATCTAGTAATGCTTTAGCAGATTGTTCACCATTGTTACATGACACGCATGGCGACTTACTGCCTGATGTAAAACTTATCAAAGATGTTTCACGTAAAATTGCGTTCGATGTTGCAAAAGCAGCAATTGCTGCTGGCGTTGCTCCTGCAATTTCTGATGAAATTTTGACAAAAAATATTCAAGATAACTTCTGGACACCTGAATATCGTCAATATAAACGTGTACCGTTTTAATGTATTAATTTTCTAGGGTATTGAAAATGAGCAGTGAAAAGCAAAAAAGTCATAAAGGCTGGATGGGTGTAGGTATTGCTGTTGTTTTTGCAATATTTTTTCTAGGATTCTTATTTTTGTCAGTGCAACAAGATACAACGAAAGTCAATAAGTATGCCAAAACATGGGCAGGTGATGCTGCATCAGAACCTATGGCGAGCATGCCAATGGGGCATGATGGTATGAATCATGGTGGCCATGAACACGGTAAGTAAAGTAAAAAAAGAGGTGATAGAAATATCACCTCTTTTTTTTAAAAGATATTTTAATTCAAGTGATTGTTTTGAGTTAAGTGGTTTTTATGCTTGGGAATATCACGCTTTTTAGTTGCTTTTTTTAAGGGCAGGTATATGATAATTGCCACTTATTCAAGTAACCGATTCTTCGGGTATCGTGATTTATAAAAGAGTCAGTTACAACTCATGTTGAATAAATACAACCACTCGGTTGGAAAAAATAGCGGGCAGTGAATGTATACATCACAATACAGGCCCAATATCTGTGATGTATCGCTTCGACTGCCTAAAAACTATGAAAAGGTCAAGGAATATATGTCAAACCTTTCTTACGCAAACGAAAACACTAATGCTTGGCAAACGTATCTCGCACAGATTGATCGTGTTGCACCCTATCTTGGCGATTTAAGCAATTATTTAGACACACTTAAGCGACCAAAGCGCGCATTAATTGTTGATGTACCCATTGTGATGGATGATGGCTCGATCCAACACTTTGAAGGCTATCGTGTTCAACATAACCTATCTCGTGGGCCTGGTAAGGGCGGTATTCGTTATCACCCAAGTGTTGACTTAAATGAAGTGATGGCACTGTCTGCATGGATGACGATTAAAACAGCAGTACTTAACCTTCCTTTTGGTGGTGCAAAAGGGGGCGTACGTGTTGACCCAAGAAAACTTTCAACACGTGAGCTTGAGCGTTTAACCCGTCGTTTTACAACTGAAATTAGTCCAATCATTGGCCCTCAAAAAGATATTCCTGCACCAGATGTTGGTACAAACCCGAATATTATGGGTTGGATGATGGATACTTATTCAACAGCTCAAGGTCATACTGTTACAGGTGTTGTAACAGGTAAGCCTGTGCATTTGGGTGGTTCACTTGGCCGTGTTCGTGCAACAGGCCGTGGTGTGTTTGTGACTGGTGTAGAAGCCGCTAAAAAAATTGGACTATCTATTGAAGGTAGTAAAGTGGTTGTGCAAGGTTTTGGGAACGTGGGTAGCGAAGCTGCTTATCTATTTAACCAAGCGGGTGCGAAAGTCGTTGCTGTACAAGATCATACAGGTACTATTTTTGCGGTAGATGGGTTAGATGTCAAAGCACTACAAAAATATGTTGAAGAGCATCATGGTGTTGCTGGCTTTACAACTGCAAAAGCGATAGACAATGAAGCCATGTGGGACGTGGATATGGATATTTTCATACCTGCTGCCTTGGAAGGTCAGATTACGGTGGCGAGAGCCGAGCGTTTAACTGCTAAAATGGTACTAGAAGGCGCAAATGGCCCAACCTACCCTGAAGCAGACGATGCCTTAATTGCTCGTGGTGTAACCATTGTACCCGATGTGATTTGTAATGCAGGCGGCGTAACTGTCAGTTACTTTGAATGGGTACAAGACATGGCAAGCTACTTCTGGAGCGAAGATGAAATTAATGAGCGTCTAGATAAGCTCATGGTGAATGCCGTTGCAGATGTTTGGAACACAGCGACAGAAAAAGGCTGTAGTTTGCGTACAGCAGCCTATATTTTGGCATGCGAGCGTATTTTAAAAGCTCGTAAAGAGCGTGGTATTTTTCCAGGTTAATAAAAAAGCCATCTAAATACACATTTAGGCTATGAAATCATGGCCTAAATGCTAATATCAGGGTCAGAGATATTATTTTTATCAAATGCACATTTATGTGCTGAGTTGAGGTTGGCATGCAAGATCAAATTCAAAGACATCATTTTGACGACTATATGGTACCTGTGTTTTCACCTGCACAATTTGTACTAACACATGGTCGGGGCTCTCGTATTTGGGACCAAAATGACAAAGAATATATTGATTTTGCAGGCGGTATTGCTGTGAATGCCTTGGGCCATGCTCACCCTGTTGCAGTCAATGCATTGACAGAACAAGCGCAAAAATTATGGCATGTGAGTAATGTGTATACCAATGAGCCTGTATTGCGTTTGGCGAAAAATTTAGTAGAACATACTTTTGCCGATAAAGTCTTTTTTGCTAACTCGGGTGCAGAAGCCAACGAAGCGGCACTAAAGTTGGCTCGTAAAGTAGGATTAAACAGTGGCCAAACGGATAAAAATCAAATTGTAGCATTTAAAAATGCTTTTCATGGTCGTACTTTGTTTACCGTGACTGCAGGTGGTCAGCCAAAATATTCACAAGACTTTGCACCATTGCCTGCAAATATTGAACATGTCGATTATAACGACTTAGATGCAGCATTGGCTGTGATTGGTGAAAAAACCTGTGCGGTCATTGTTGAGCCAATTCAAGGTGAAGGCGGGGTTGTACCTGCCACTATTGAGTTTCTACAGGGCTTGCGTCGTCGTTGTGATGAAGTGGGTGCAGTATTAATTTTTGATGAAGTGCAAACAGGTGTTGGCCGTACAGGCGCACTGTATGCTTATATGAATACAGGTGTTACCCCAGATATTTTAACCACTGCCAAAGCACTAGGTGGCGGTTTCCCTATTGGGGCCATGATTACCACAGACCATTATGCAAGCCAATATGCGATTGGTGATCATGGTACAACCTATGGTGGTAACCCACTTGGCTGTGCAGTTGCGAATGCAGTATTTGAATATGTGAATCGCCCAGAAACATTAGACGGCGTAAAACAGCGTTCTGAGCAGTTTTTTACAAGTTTAAAAGTACTGAATGACAAATATGCAGTGTTTGAACAGGTACGTGGTCAAGGCCTCCTCATTGGTTGTGTTTTAAATGCCAAATACGCAGGTCGCGCTAAAGATATTATGACTTTGTGTGCAGAACACGGTTTATTAGTGCTGATTGCAGGGCCAAATGTGATTCGTTTTGCACCTGCACTGGTGATTACTGATGAAGAAGTAGCCACAGGTTTGGCACGTTTTGAACAGGCTTTAGCAGGTTTTACCACAGCTTAATTATACAAGGTGGGTTTAGCATGATGAGAGTGCGACACGCCGAGCAACGTGATTTAAATGACATTTACACTTTAGCAAAGAAGTCAGGCATTGGTCTGACTTCTTTGCCTGAAAATGAAGATGCATTAATTGCCAAACTTGCTCGTACAGAACAAACACGTCAAGGCCACTTGGAAAAAAGTGAACAAGGCTATTTATTCGTTTTAGAAGACACCACACAGCAAAAAGTCGTGGGTGTGAGCGGTATAGAAGTTGCGGTTGGATTGATTGAACCCTTCTATAACTTTCATGTGGGTAAACAGGTACATGCATCTAAAGCACTGAATGTATATCAGTCACTCAACACCTTATTTCTAAGTAATGACCACACAGGTTCAAGTGAGCTATGTACGCTATTTTTAGACCCCGAGTTTAGAAAAAATCAAAACGGTAAATTTCTTTCTAAAATACGCTTTTTATTTATTGCAGCCTTTCAGCAAAAATTTGAACAAAAATTAATTGCAGAAATGCGTGGTTATAGTGATGAAAACGGCTACTCACCATTTTGGTCTGCGCTGGGTCATCACTTCTTTAATATGCCTTTTTCAAAAGCGGACTATTTAAGCGGTGTTGGGCAGAAAGTATTTATTGCCGAGTTAATGCCACGCTTTCCTGTTTATGTTGACCTACTGCCAAAAGAAGCGCAACAAGTGATTGGGCAAGTGCATGAGCATACACGCCCCGCATATCGCTTATTGGAAACTGAAGGTTTAAAGTATCAAGGCTATGTTGATATTTTTGATGCAGGGCCGACCATAGAAGCCAATATAGATGACTTACGTGCGGTGCGTGACAGTAAACAACGCCGTGTCATTATACAAGAAACACAAACACCATTAGATGCTCCACGTTTCATGGTAGCCAACGATGACTATAAAAACTATTGTGCCATTTTAGTTGAAGCTGAAATGGATTTAGAACATATTTATTTAACCCAGATACAAGCCCAACAATTACACGTGGAGGTGGGCAGCCATGTGCGGATATTGCCATTAAATACTTAGGAGCATTACAGCATGCAACACGGCAAAATGTTTATAGATGGGCAATGGTTGCCTGCACAAGGTCAAGCTTTTGAAAAAAAAGATCCTGTGAGCCATGCTTTAGTGTGGTCAGGTCATGAAGCGACCACACATGATGTACAGTCTGCTTGTATCGCGGCTCGTCAAGCATTTCCATCATGGGCACGCTTAGCTGTATCTGAACGTATAAAAACAATAGAAAAATTTGCAGTACTACTGACTGAACATAAACAGCAATTGGCCGAAACCATTAGCCAAGAAACAGGTAAACCACTGTGGGAGTCTTTGACTGAAGTACAGTCTATGGTGGGTAAAGTTGCCATTTCTATTCGTGCTTACCATGAACGTACAGGCGAACATAGCCAAGATATGGCAGGTGGTCGTGCATCATTAAGACATAGACCGCATGGCGTATTGGCCGTTTTTGGCCCATATAATTTTCCGGGTCACTTGCCGAATGGTCATATTGTTCCTGCACTGATTGCAGGCAATGCTGTAGTGTTTAAACCGAGCGAGCTCACGCCACGTACCGCTGAAGAAACCGTAAAACTATGGCAACTGGCAGGCTTGCCAAACGGCGTACTTAATCTGGTACAAGGCGGTCGCAGTACAGGTGAAGCTTTAGCCAATGCCCTAGATATAGATGGCTTACTGTTTACAGGCAGTGCCAATACAGGGTATCACTTGCATCAGCAGTTTTCTGGTCGTCCCGATAAAATTTTAGCCTTAGAAATGGGTGGTAACAATGCGCTCATTATTGATGAAATAGCGCATTTAGATGCTGTCGTGCATTTGGCCATTCAGTCGGCATTTATTTCAGCAGGTCAGCGTTGTACCTGTGCACGCCGTATTTTAGTGAAAGAAGGTGCGATAGGTGATGCATTTGTGGCACGTTTTATTGACGTGGCTAAACAACTAAAAGTCGGTGCTTGGAACAGTGAGCCTGCACCATTTATGGGAGGGGTGATTTCATCACATGCCGCAGATCAGCTCATGCAAGTACAGCAACAATTAATTGATCTAGGTGCAAAATCACTTTTAAAAATGACACGCCCAAACCCAGACAATGCTTTATTGACTGCGGGTATTTTAGAGGTAACAGACATCTCAAATATTCCAGATGAGGAGTACTTTGGCCCACTGACTAAAATTTACCGTTATATCGACTTTGATGAAGCACTTAAGCTTGCCAATCAGACCAGATTTGGCTTGGCTATTGGTTTAGTTTCGCCAAATAAAGCAGACTTTGAACGATTGGTGCTGGAAGCACGTGCGGGTATTGTCAATTGGAATAAACCACTGACAGGTGCATCGAGTGCAGCACCTTTTGGTGGTGTGGGTGCATCGGGGAATCATCGTGCCAGTGCATTTTATGCGGCAGATTATTGTGCATGGCCAATGGCATCACTTGAAGAAGACCATGTGAGCCTACCTGCAACATTAAGCCCGGGTATTCAACTATAAAAATAGATTTACAGGAGTGTTGTTATGTCTGGTTATGAAATTAACTTTGATGGTTTAGTCGGCCCAACGCATCATTATGCAGGGTTGTCATTTGGCAATGAAGCATCGACCAAAAATAAAAAAAATAGCGCGAACCCTAAACTTGCTGCATTGCAAGGCTTAGAAAAAATGAAAACTTTGGCAGACTCGGGCTTAAAGCAGGCTGTTTTTGCACCACAAGAACGCCCACACTTGGCGACATTACGCCAACTTGGTTTTAGTGGTACAGATGAGCAAGTGATTACACAGGCCATGAAAACATCGCCTGATTTACTGTCATCACTCAGTTCGGCATCGAGCATGTGGACAGCTAACTCGTGTACCGTTACGCCGTCGGCGGACAGTGCCGATGGAAAAGTACATTTCACGCCTGCCAACTTAAATAACAAATTTCATCGCGCCATTGAGCACCCAACAACAGGGCGTATTTTACAAGCCATGTTTCACGATGAAGAATACTTTAGCCACCATCATGCATTACCCGGTGTGGCTTTATTTGGTGATGAAGGGGCAGCTAATCATAATCGCTTAGGCGGTGCATATGATCAAGCGGGTGTGAATGTATTTGTGTATGGTCAGCAATTTATTGGTAATCATTTAGGACCAAAAAAATATCCTGCGCGCCAGTCGTTAGAGGCCAGTCAAGCGATTGCTCGTTTACATGGGTTAAATGATTTAAATACTGTATTTTTGCAACAAAATCCAGATGTAATTGACCAAGGGGTGTTTCATAACGATGTGATTGCGGTGAGTAATCAACAGGTATTTTTTTGCCACGAACATGCCTTTGTACAAACAGCACATGCTTTTGCTGAAATTGAAGCAAAAATGGCAGTACTAGGTGCAGAGTTTCGTCCAATTATTGTGCCGAACTCGCGTGTTTCAGTACAAGATGCGGTGTCCACTTATTTATTTAACAGCCAAATACTGACCCGTGCCAATGGCAAAATGACTTTGGTTGTACCTGAAGAATCTCGTCAAAATAAAGCGGTTTGGGATTATCTTACTGAAATGACTCATTCAGGCTTACCAATAGATCAAATTCAAGTCTTTGATTTAAGAGAAAGTATGCAAAACGGCGGTGGCCCAGCGTGTTTACGGTTACGTGTTGCTGTGAATGAAGATGAGTTAGACGCGATTAATCAGCATGTCTTTATGAATGAAGCGGTATATGAGATTTTAACTGACTGGGTTGAAAAGCATTACCGTGATCAATTGTCACAACAGGACTTGGCAGACCCAGCTTTACTGCAAGAAAACAGAACGGCACTTGACGAGCTGACACAAATTTTAAAACTCGGTTCAGTATACGATTTTCAGCGTAGTTAATTTTGCTTACTGAGGGGTTCACATGAACATGTTACAGCAGGTCTTACAGCCAACACATGATCTTTTAGTGAAAGAGGGTGAAGAAGCCAATTTTCGCTGGTCTTGGTGGGACGAAGGTGTGGTGTGTTTTACACCGAAGATGGCTTATGACTGTTCAGTGGTGATTTCTGCAGGGGTACATGGCAATGAAACAGCACCAATCGAATTGCTCTTTAAAATTTATGATGACCTCATGGCAGGTCGGTTGCAGTTAAAGGTTGGATTGTTGCTGATTTTAGGTAATCCTGAAGCCATACGGCAAGGCGTGCGTTATATTAACTATGACATGAACCGTATGTTTTCTGGGGCGTATCAGAATATTGAAGCATGTGCTGAAACCGAACGTGTACAAAAGCTTGAGCAATATTGTCTAGATTTCTATGATATTGCACCGTATACACAGCGGTATCATTATGATTTACATACGGCTATTCGTGAGGCCATTTTTCCAACATTTGCTATGTTGCCATACCAAACACATGCCTATGACCCATTGTTATTAGCCCAGTTGAAATGTGCAGATTTAGATGCATTGGTTTATCACAATAGCGTAGGCGTGACGTTTAGCCATTTTAGTATGCACGTTTGTCATGCGCACAGTGTGACTTTAGAGTTAGGTAAAGCTAAGCCATTTGGTCATAATCATTTGGCTGACTTTAGAGGCATAGACCTGTTACTTCGTGCAGTGATTGCACAAGATACGTTGCCTTTACGCCGTAAAGAAACCATCAAACAATTTGCAGTCCAACAGGCGATTATTAAAAAAACAGCAACATTTCAACTGAATTTAAGCCCAGATGCAGCCAATTTTTCTCAGTTTAAAAGAGGAGATTGGGTCACTAAATCATCTGAACAAGACGTCATGTATGCAACAGAAAACTTTTATATTTTATTTCCAAACCCAAACGTGGCTTTAGGCTTACGTGCGGGGTTATTACTTAAACGCATAGAATGAGAGATAATAATGAAAACAATTGGCTTATTGGGTGGTATGAGTTGGGAGTCTACAGCCTTGTATTATCAGCATTTAAACAAAGCAGTACAGCAGTATTTAGGTGGTTTAAATAGTGCTAAAGTCATTTTAAATAGTGTGAATTTTGCTGAAATTGAACAATTACAACAACAAGGCGATTGGGTACAAGCTGCTGAAGTATTAAAACAAGAAGCGCAAAAATTACAACGTGCCGGGGTCGATGCAATTGTATTGTGTACCAATACCATGCACTTGGTTGCGCCAGAAATACAAAAAGCCATGACTGTGCCGTTATTGCATATTGCCGATGCGACAGCAAAACACATTTTGGCACAGGGTATACAGCGTGTTGCACTATTGGGCACAGCATTTACCATGGAACAAGATTTTTACAAAGCTCGTTTGATGGAGCAAGGCCTAGAAGTGCTTGTACCTCAAGATAAAGATCGAGTGTTTATACATCGTACCATTTATGATGAGCTGTGCTTAGGGCAGGTCAAAGCATCATCTAAGCAGTTATTTTTAAAAATCATTGAAGATTTAAAACAACAAGGGGCTCAAGGTGTAATTTTAGGCTGTACTGAAATTGTGATGTTATTGCCAGAAACCACAGCACATGACTTGCCGTTATTCGATACCACATCTATACATGTACAGTCAGCAGTTGATTTTATGTTAGACAATTAACAACGAAGTTATATGCATAAAATATGTTGTATTGGTTGATGATGGTGAGTTAGATCAGTCAATCTAAAAATAATTTTTAAATGATGATTAGTTGAAATGTGATATCTGAAATTGAGCATTTATGTTTGAGTCAGCCAATGAGCGAGGGCGTGTAGCGATTCGAGTTTAATTTTTTAAGATTTAATATATTGTTCTTTATATAAAAAATATTTTTTCTTATGTGCGTATGGTATGTATAAATAAAATGAAGTATTCAAATTTATTTTGTAATTAGAGTAGAGGTGCATGCATTTTTACAAAAATGGGTCGATGATTATGTACTATTGATTGATTTATGTTTAAATAGAATACATAACAATCGATCTGACTAAAATAAACCAATAAGGGTGTATCGATTATATGACCCAAGCTGATGAAAAAAATACATTAGTCAATAAAACGGCCGCGTATGTACCTCACGATCTAACGCAATTTGCAAGCTGTGAGGAATGTGACACGCTTTATCATAAAGTTCCTTTGGCTCAAGGTGAGAAAGCACGCTGTTTATGTTGCGGTGCAGAAATTTATAAAGATATAAAACCTTTTAGTACTTTAATTGCACTGGTATTAACGGCATTGATTATTTTTATTGTTGCCAATAGTTTTCCGATTATAAAAGTTGAGGTACAAGGTAACAGTATACAAACCACATTGCTTGGTGCAGCGTGGACGATGTTTGAAATTGATCGAGCAATTGTCGGAATTATTTTAATACTGACCACATTTATTGTTCCTCTGGTGAATTTAATCTTACTCATGTACGTGTTTGTAAATGTCGGCTGGTTCAAAAGACGACCATACTTTATGCTCTTTGCACTCAGAACCCTGTACTTATTTAGAGTGTGGGCCATGGTTGAAGTATTCTTGATTGGTATTTTAGTGACCTTGGTTAAACTGATTAGTATGGTGATTGTGATTCCTGAAATTGCACTTTGGGGCTTTGCTTTACTCAGTATTTTTATGGTGTATTTGAATGATATTAAAGTGCAAGATACATGGGATGCCATAGATAGGTATTTGCCATGAAAAATCATCAGCAAAATCATACCTATTATACGCGTGCTAGTGACTTATCTTTAATTCGGTGTCATTGTTGCGGCCTACTTAGTCATGCGAATCAGCCAATAGATGTGCAAACAGAGGAACAACCTGAACCTCAATATTGCCCCCGATGCCACTTGGCATTACATGTTAGAAAACCACAAAGTCTACAAAAAACATTCGCATTTTTAATAGCAGCCACAATTTTATATATTCCTGCAAATATACTTCCAATGACCATTACCAACTCTGTTTTCGGTAGTCAAAAAGACACCATTATGAGTGGCGTGATTTACTTTTGGCAAACGCAAGACTACCTTGTTGCTACAGTCATTTTTTTGGCCAGTATCTTTATTCCGTTATTAAAACTATTTATTCTGATCTTTTTATTGCTTAGTATTTATATGCAATCTTTAAAGCGGTGGAATTTCAGCCCAAGGCATTGCAGTATTTTGTACCGGATCGTAGAGTTTATTGGTCGTTGGTCTATGATAGATGTATTTGTGGTGAGCTTACTGACAGCACTGATTCAAATTCAATCATTAGCCACAATACTCGCAGGCCCGGGTGCTGTTGCTTTTGGTGCAGTTGTTATTTTAACCATGTTAGCTTCACTGAGTTTTGAACCACGCATGATTTGGGATAATTATTATTCAAAAAAAGAAGTTATGCATCCACCTCAGTCAACACCTGCTGAAATGAATCATAATTTAATACAGTCACATCCCCAATCTGACCCTTCCCATTCCAAATCATTAAATGAACGATAATATGTCTGAAAATATAAAAACTGATGATGGTTTAGAGCAGAAAACCAATGCGCAACAGCAACCAGAGCGCACAAATATTCTTGAACCTCAAAGAAAGAAACCACGTAGTAAAGTGTCACTGATTTGGATTATTCCCATTGTTGCATTAGTGATTGCACTTTCATTGGCTGTAAAAGCCATTTGGGAGCGGGGGCCAACCATTGAAGTGAGCTTTAGAACAGCCGATGGCCTTGAAGCAGGTAAAACCAATGTACGTTATAAGCAGGTTAATATTGGTCTTGTGCGCCAAATTAAACTCGCGTCAGACAATAGTCATGTGATTGCTCAAATTGAACTGACCAAAGATAATCGTAATTTTGCAGCCAAAGACTCACGTTTTTGGGTGGTACGCCCACGTATTGGTACAACAGGCGTATCGGGTATAGATACATTGCTTTCGGGGTCTTACATTGAAGTAGACGGCGGAAAAATATCTGAAGAACAAACCGATTTTGTGGGTTTAGAAACGCCACCAGTCGTACCATCTGATGTACCAGGAAAAATATTTTTTCTTACAGCCGATAACCTTGGATCTTTAGATATTGGCTCCCCAATTTACTATAGACGAATGAATGTTGGTCAAATTACGGCGTATAACTTATCTGAAGATGGTAAGCACGTAGAGTTACAAACATTTATTCGTAGCCCTTACGATAAATTCGTAACGACAGATGCACGTTTTTGGCAAGCCAGTGGGGTAGATGTTAGCTTAAATGCCTCAGGTTTTAGTTTGAACACACAATCTTTAGCCAGTATTGTCACAGGTGGTGTTGCTTTTGGTTATCCAGAAAATTCAAATGCCGGGATTGCACCTATAAAGAGTCAGTTTACTTTATGGAACTCGAAAGTAGATGCATTGAAAGTGCCAGATGGTAAGCCACGTAAAATTGTGATGTATTTTGATACGTCACTGCGTGGACTCGCTGCAGGCGCACCGATTGATTTTATGGGCATAAACATTGGTGATGTGACAGCAATTAATGTTGAGTTTGAGCCAAATTATCGTAAGCTACGTATGCGTGTAGATGCTGTGCTTTACCCATCTCGTTTAGCCAATGGTAAAGAAATGGATCCAACAGGGACTATTTTTAGAAGCTTTATTCAGCAAGGCTGGCGTGCACAAATGCGTACAGGTAACTTGTTAACAGGACAAAACTATATTGCCTTTGATAAGTTTAACAAAGCGAAGCCTGTGACATTAATACATCACGAGGGGGATTTAGTTGAAGTACCAACAATACCGCCTGAGCTAAATAGTTTACAAGCGCAAGTCTCTGAAATAGCAGATAAAGTAAGTAAATTCCCAATTAATGAAATTGGTGCAGATGTACGTAAAACTTTAAAAAGTATGAATACCACGATTGATTCAACAGACAAACTCGTGAAACAGCTTGACACTAAAGTTGCACCAGATTTTCAAGCGACATTAAATGATGCACGTAAAACCATGCAATCGACAGAATCAGTATTGTCTGGTGACGCACCACTACAACAGGACTTGCGTAAAGTACTACAACAAGTCACACGTACAGCGGCATCATTACAACTCATGTCTGATTATATTGAGCAACATCCTGAATCTCTGATTCGTGGTAAAAAAGGAGAAATAAAAAATGCTAAATAAAATGAAAGCACTCCGTTTGTCTCAAGTGAATCGAGTACCAGCTGTATCATTGGCAGTATTGAGTATAGTTTTGATTGGGTTAACAGGCTGTGCCAGTTCTGTGACCCCCAACTACTATACGCTTGCACCACGTGTTTTACCTGCACAAGGGGGGGCAACACTCAGAGTCATTGAAGTCTTACCTGTGAGTTTACCTGATCGTTTAGATCGCCCATCTATAATGGTTAATACAGCACAAGGTCAAGCGAAAATTTTAGACAATGATCGATGGACTTCTAGTCTAGCGACGGAATTGCATGACAGTCTCTCTTCGGGCCTTCAACAACAACTTGGTGCGGTAGATCGTTATAGTAATGGTATTTCAACCACAAGTACGGTCTACAGAATAGCGATTGATTTTTCACGTTTTGATATTATTCAATCAACATCTCCACAAAAAAATGCAGATGTTGAAGTGGAAGTGAGCTGGATAATAAAACCTATTGATCCCATTCAAACGAGCTCAACGACAAAGCAACTTATTCATAAACCTTTAAGTTGCAGAATGACTTTTAATCAAAATGTGGCCAATACAGCTACAATTCCAGATATGGTGAGTGCATCTAAATTGGCACTGAGTCGAGTCACTACAGGTATATCAGATACTGTACTTGCTGTTGAAAAAGGAACTTCTCAGGTGAGTAATACCGTTTGTTCGTAATGGGTATGTACACCAAATGCTCTATTTATGTGGCAGATAAATAGAGCTTAAAGCATGGTGTATCTACTTAGTCGCTCAACTATATTTTAAAGCACTTATTAAGAAAACTAAAGAATTTGATTTTTACATCATTTACTAACTTATTAAATATAAAATAAATTTTTTTATTATTTAGAAAAATAGATTTGAAAACCAAAAAGATTTATTTAAGAATCCTAAGTTAAATTCAAATAAAAAAACAGAGGTTCAATTCATGCAACATCCATCAAAATATACAGATCCTTATTTGGGGTATAAAGAATCTACAGTACGTGGGGTGATTCTTGGCATTTTAATGACCATTATTTTTATGGCATCTAATATTTATTTGGGGCTTAAAGTCGGGCTGACATTTGCATCATCTATTCCTGCTGCTGTGATCTCAATGGCAGTTTTACGTTATGCAAAAAATTCAAATATCTTAGAAAATAACTTTGTACAAACTCAGGCATCTGCTGCAGGAACGTTATCCTCTGTTGTTTTTGTTATTCCCGGTTTATTAATGATGGGTTATTGGCAGTCATTTCCATTTTGGCAAACGACATTGTTGTGTTTAAGTGGTGGCATACTTGGGGTTATTTTTACAGTGCCATTAAGGCAAGTCATGGTTGTAAAAAGTAGTTTGCCTTATCCTGAAGGAGTGGCAGCCGCTGAAATTTTAAAAGCAGGTGCTGTGGGTCGTGTTGCAAACGAACATGGTGAGTTATTACAAGATCAGCAACATGCTGAATCAAAAACAAACCATGCCAAAGAGATTGTATTTGGGGGTGTATTAGCAGCCATTACTACATTTCTTAACAGTGGCGTGCGTGTAATTTCAGACAGTACAAGTTTTTGGTTCAAATCAGGTACAGCCATTTTTCAGTTACCTATGGGATTCTCTTTAGCTTTACTAGGTGCAGGGTCATTGATGGGGCTTGCAGCAGGATGTGCCATATTTTTAGGTATATTTATTGCTTGGGGTGTTGCAGTTCCTGTATTGAGCAGTATTGTTCCACAACCTGAACATATGCAAATGACAGCATTCGCTCAACAACTGTGGGTATCAAAGGTTCGATTTATTGGAGTTGGGACCATTGGTATTGCTGCAATTTGGACATTACTCATTTTATTTAAGCCCATGATTGAAGGTGTTCGTTTATCTATTTCAGCATACACTTCAGTTAAAAATTCAAATGTAGCAGTAGAACGAGCAGCACGTGATTTAAGTCCAAAATACATGCTGGGCATTACTTTGTTTATGGTTGTGATTCTTTTTGTGACCTTTTACTCTTTTGTGGAAACATCAGGCTTAGACATTAAAATGGCATGGGCATTGGTGTTGCTCATGACAATCATCACATTTGTAATAGGTTTTTTAATTGCTGCCGCATGTGGCTATATGGCGGGTTTGGTCGGGTCATCTTCAAGTCCAATTTCTGGGATTGGTATTTTATCGGTTTTGGTGTTTGCTGTTATTTTATTGGTTGTGGGCAATGCTGAGCATTTAACCACATCTAGTCACGGTGTGAAATTTCTTACAGCCCTAACATTATTTGGTACTTCTGCAGTATTGGCTGTTGCTACAATTTCTAATGATAATTTACAAGATTTAAAAACAGGCCATCTTATACATGCCACACCCGAAAGCCAACAAATTGCATTAATTATTGGCAGTATTGTGGGTGCATTGATGATTTCACCATTACTAGAGTTGCTATATCATGCTTATGGTTTTGCTGGTGCAATGCCTCGTGCCAATATGGACCCGGCTCAAGCACTTGCTGCACCACAAGCGTTACTGATGACGACCATTGCACAAGGTATTTTTTCTCATCAATTGCAGTGGAATTATATTTTTATTGGTGTTTTGATTGGTGTTGTCTGTATTGTTTTAGACTTTATTTTGAAAAAAATCAGCCATAATAAAATGGGTTTACCTGTATTGGCCATTGGTATGGGAATTTATTTGCCACCCAGTGTGAATATGCCATTATTTATTGGTGCAGTCATGTTTTGGCTCATTAAAAAATACGTCAAAAAACAGACCCACATTGAACAGCAAGCAGATACCATGAAACAGCTAGAACAGCGTGGTACTTTATTCGCTGCAGGTCTTATTGTGGGTGAAAGTTTGATGGGAGTGGTTCTAGCTATTTTAATTGTGATTTCAACGAGTACGGGTGGTTCAGATTCGCCGATTGCAATTCAATTAAATAATTGGGGCCATGTTGCAGATTATTTAGGTTTGACATTCTTTAGTGTAGCGATATTCATTTTTGTGCAACGTTGTTTAAAATTAAAATAGAAGTAAGCGAACCGCTAAAATACATGGCTGAGTAATCTCGGCCATGTATGCCTGTATTTATTTCAAAATATGGCTTTAACCATGTCTTTTGTTGTTGTATGTTCTAAGACGTTTTTATTTGTTAGAACCAAGAGTCTAAAATTATAAACACTTTCAAATGCGACCTAAAATATTGGAATATTTTAATAAAACACTTTAAATCATCAGTCAAATATTTGAGATTCTTTCAAACTAAGCCATACCATCTCAGGTTCCAAAAACATAAAATGAATTTAGCTCACCTTTTTGTGAAATAAAATCATTTTTATTCATGCATGGATTGCGGTATAAATAACACCATGCTCTGAACGATAGCGAATATAAATTGTTAACTTCTCCTTGAACCTTTGGCACAAGGTAGAAAAACAAAATATATGACGAACTGTAAAATGCCAAGATTGGAATATACAGTAAGCAAGAGCAACAGACATGCAGTGTTTATCTCAAAAAATAAGGTGCCAAATCACATGACTACAGCGTTTACATTTACAGTAAAAAGCATTCGTTTCGACGAAAACTATCAGCCATCAAATAATACTCGTACAACAACAAATTTTGCGAATTTGGCTCGTGGTGAAAGTCGCCAACAAAACTTACGTAATACGCTGACCATGATGAATAATCGTTTTAACAGTTTGGCACATTGGGATAACCCCAATGCAGACCGTTACTCTTTAGAAATTGAAATTGTTTCTGTAGATATTGACGTTGAAGGCAATGGCAATACTTTTCCAACCATTGAAATATTGAAAACACATATTGTTGATCATAAAAATAATCAACGAATTGATGGCATTGTTGGTAATAACTTTTCTTCATATGTACGTGATTATGATTTTAGTGTACTACTACATGAACATAATAAAAATCAAACGCAATTTAGCGTGCCAAAAAACTACGGTGATTTACATGGAAAAATCTTTCAATCATTTGTAAATTCAAGTACATATGCAGAAAGGTTTAATAAGCAACCCGTAATTTGTTTAAGTGTTTCAACCACTAAAACATATCACCGTACTACAAACGAGCATCCAGTTTTAGGTGTTGAATACAAACAAGATGCGTACTCTTTGACCGATGAGTATTTCGCAAAAATGGGTTTGGAGGTTCGCTATTTTATGCCAAAAAATAGTGTTGCACCTTTGGCTTTTTATTTCCGTGGCGATTTACTCAGCGATTATAGTCATCTTGAATTGATTGGTACGATTAGTACTATGGAATCATTCCAACGAATTTACCGCCCTGAAATTTATAATGCCAATGCAGCAGCAGGGCAGTGCTACCAACCTAGTTTAAAGCACCAAGATTATTCGCTGACCCAAATTGTGTATGATCGTGAAGAACGTAGCCAATTGGCAGTAAAACAAGGTAAATTTACAGAAGAACAGTTCATTCAGCCATACCAAGACATTCTTGAAAAATGGGCTGCAGATTACGTTGTTTAACTGATCAATTAAAAATAGGCAAGATGACTTTATTATGAAAAAATTATTACCTACTTCAACTGCTGGCAGTTTGCCAAAACCGTCTTGGCTAGCTCAACCTGAAAAGCTATGGTCACCTTGGAAGTTAGAAGGCGATCAGCTCATTGAAGGCAAACAAGATGCTTTACGTGTGTCCCTACAAGAGCAATCTGTTGCAGGCATTGATATTGTGAGTGATGGTGAACAATCACGCCAACATTTTGTGACCACTTTTATTGAACACCTTGAAGGTGTTGATTTTGAAAAGCGTGAAACAGTTAAAATCCGCGATCGTTACGATGCAAGTGTACCTACAGTTGTTGGCCCAGTGGTACGCAAAAAGCCTGTGTTTGTTGAAGATGCAAAGTTTTTACGTCAGCAAACAGATCAGCCGATCAAATGGGCACTGCCTGGTCCAATGACCATGATAGATACACTGTATGACAACCATTATAAAAGCCGTGAAAAATTGGCATGGGAATTTGCCAAGATTCTTAATCAAGAAGCTTTAGAGCTAGAAGCAGCTGGGGTTGATATCATTCAATTTGATGAACCTGCATTTAATGTCTTTTTTGATGAAGTCAATGAGTGGGGGATTGCTACACTTGAACGAGCGATTGAAGGCTTAAAGTGTGAAACTGCGGTTCATATTTGTTATGGTTACGGTATTCAAGCCAATACAGATTGGAAAAAAACACTCGGTTCAGAGTGGAGACAATACGAAGAAGCATTCCCAAAATTGCAAAAATCGAGTATTGATATCATTTCACTTGAATGCCACAACTCTCATGTGCCAATGGATTTGCTTAAACTGATTCGAGGCAAAAAAGTGATGGTGGGCGCTATTGATGTGGCAAATCATCAAATTGAAACGCCAGAAGAAGTCGCAGATACACTCAGAAAAGCATTGCAGTTTGTAGATGCAGATAAACTCTACCCATGTACAAACTGTGGTATGGCACCGTTACCTCGTTCGGTAGCGAGAGGTAAACTGAATGCCTTAACTGCTGGTGCAGCCATCGTACGTAATGAGCTATTGAAATAAAATAGCTCAATCAGAATAAAGACTGCTTTAGCCTAGGGTTAAAGTTGTCTTTATTTTATACAATAGCCCCTTTCTCTTGTAGCTCTTTGACATGATATAGA
Source organism: Acinetobacter boissieri (assembly GCF_900096955.1). Classification (GTDB taxonomy): domain Bacteria; phylum Pseudomonadota; class Gammaproteobacteria; order Pseudomonadales; family Moraxellaceae; genus Acinetobacter; species Acinetobacter boissieri. The sequence goes on from NZ_FMYL01000006.1 coordinate 29,524, forward strand.
GTTGCATTTTGCTATACACGACAGATACACGTGGTTTAAACAAGGAATAACGTCATGGTTGAAGCAATCGACTTTAGAAATGCAATGTCTTTATTAACAAGTGCAGTCAATGTGATTACCACCACAGGCGTATCTGGCCATCACGGTTTTACAGCTTCTGCTGTGTGTAGTGTCACTGACACGCCTGGTACTTTATTGGTATGTATGAATACATCTTCTAGATCATACGTACACTTTATAGAAAATAAAATTTTAACGGTAAATGTGTTAGCTGCTCATCAACAAAATATGTCTCAAGTATTTGCCTCAAAACTGAGTTCAGAAGAGCGCTTTGAACATGGTGAATGGACGACTTTAATGACAGGAGCACCAATTTTAAAAGAGACATTGGTAAGTTTTGACTGCAAAATTGATCAGATTCAAGAAATTGGAACGCATGCTATATTTATGTGTGCTGTAGTTGCAATTCAACAAAATACAAATAAGTCAGGCCTCGTTTACTTTAACCGTGCTTATCATCAGGTTGGAAATGAAGACATGGTTTAAATGAAGTTTAAAATCATGACTAGGTTAAATCGTTAGCCAAATACTAATACGTTTGGTCTTATGGCCATAACTATACATTTTTGAATGATGCGATCCGGTATTTTAAGCCTCAAATTGTGAGGTTTTTTTATTTTAAAATTAGATAATATAAATCTGTTGTATACCAAATGATGGTTCATTTATATTCTAAGACATACCTAAACGGTAATATGCATAGGTTGCTTCGGGGTCATGATATACATCATATGAAGGCTGTTTATAATCAGAAACCCACTGTGTTCCTGTGTAGCCTGCAATATGGCCATACGTATGGCGTCTAGTACGTTGAATAATATAAATATCACCTTCGACCGGTTGATCAAAAGCTGGGTCAATTTTTTTATAACCAATTTTTTCTAAGGTTTGTCCCCAATCTGATGCAGCAACAGGGTGTTGCCCAATTTGGGCACCTGCATTTTCAAGTGCAGTACGTATGCTACGTGCGCAACGTGCAGAGCTGACACGTGCAGAAATTTGCTTGAGTCGATTGGTAAACTTACTTAAATCAAAGATTTGATTCATTTGATCTGTTTGTTTAATAATGGCATCATTTAAATGTTTGTAAATTGCACTATATGTATCAGAAAGACTATTTTTAAGGTGTTTTGCACTGATTTGTTTCTGTATGTAGTCATCGATAGAAAAGCTATTTTTGCTGAGTGTATTGGTCACGTCAGCATAATGTGCAACGGTGGGTATCGTATGGTTTAACTCTTGTATGCTGTAGTCACTGTAAATCATAGTTACTCTCTAAGTACGTTTGTTACATTTTGCCAACAGGAATTGATCTTAGAGTACAAAACTTAAAATAGCTTAAAAATAAAAGCTGATTCAATAAAGTTTAGCTAAAAGCAATTACATATTAGATGAAGGACACTGCATTGCCATTTACAATTTCTCACGCCGTACTTGCACCGCCATTGGCAAGACTTAGCAAAGGTAAGTTGCCAATTGCTGCTTTAGCGGTGGGGTGTATGACACCAGACCTTATTCGATTTTTTGTCGAAAATGACAATAATGCGAGCCATCAGTGGTCTGCAATTATCGAGCCAAACTTGTTTATAGGTCTGTTTTTTACTGCCTTGTGGTACTTTTTTTATCGCCCTATGCTCTACGATTTTTTTGTATTGAATGATCCAATTGAATTACCCACGTGGCCTAAAAAATTATTTTTTATAATGATGACTGTTGTTGCCATTATTATAGGTGTAGCAACACATTTACTGTGGGATGGTTTCACACATGCAGATGCACGCACATTAATTTTTTATGAGCAACTCTCAAAAAATATATCGTTATTTGGCCATATTATTTCTGTGCACATGCTTTTACAGCTTGTGAGCTCAGCCATTCCTCTGCCGATCATCGCTTATATGACGCATCAGTATGTAAAACAATATCGTGTAACGAGACTATCTCTGAAAATACCTGCAATATTCCTTTTATGTGCAGTGGTCTGTATATTTGCTTTTGTGCAAGTGTGGTGTGGGATAGATGCATTAAGTTGGCAACGTTTAAAAATTGATCCTTATCATACAGTTGGCGATGGATTGGTTGATTTTTTTAAAGGTGCTTTACTTGGATTAACCGCTGTAAGTGTGGGATATATGTTACTTAAACAATTGAGATTAATTTTGAGATGAAGATAGAATTTAAATAAAAAGTGATTTAGTATTAATCGCTTATACTGTTTAGTATGCTGTTTTATATGATGTTGTTTCTAACCTGTATTTGTATTTAAACTCTAGATTTTTATAAAAAATAAAGAAATTACATCAGAGTGCTTGGAATATAGGAAAATTAGATTATTATAAGTCAAATAACATATATTACAGTGTCTAGACTCAAGTGATTAAAGTGAATTACTCTAAAATACTTCTGGTTGGTTTTTTAAGCATAAATGTCACGAGCTGTGCAATGGTGTCAGGTTTGCAAACCTATAATTTACCGGCTCAGGGTGAGTATAAAACAGACTTAGGGACAACAGTGAACGTTGTACCTTTAAATCAAAATACCATTTCAGCCATTACGCCAATCAAAGCTGAAAATATCACCAACTATGCGGCATTATTTAATACACAACAACATATTTATAAATTGGCCTCTGGCGATGTACTCTCTATTCAACTTTGGAATTATCCTGAAATTTCACCGCCAGTAGCAACGACTACTAATGAGCAAAGTGTACAAGCTTATGGTTATCCGATAGACCAAGAAGGTTATATTTATTTGCCATTGGTTGGTCGTTATTTGGCCCAAGGGAAAAACTTAACGCAAGTGAATAAAGAAGTGCGTCAACTTTTTGCACGTTACTTAAAAAGCCCAGACGTTGTCGTACGTGTGATTACGTATCAGGGTAAGCGCTACTCTGTACAGGGCAATGTACAAAAAGGTGGTCAATTTTATTTAAATGATCAACCTGTTAATGTCTATGCAGCACTTGGTCTTGCAGGTGGCGTAACTACAACAGGTGACAATACATCAGTGGTGCTCGTACGTCAGGGCCAAAGCTATAACTTAAATACGGTAGCTTTAGAAAAAGCAGGTTATTCACTAAATAAACTGCTTATACAACCTGATGATACCATTTATGTAAATGCTAAAGCAGATAACAAAATTTATTTGATGGGTGAGGCGGGTAAAAACCAAGCATTGCCTATGCGCGACCAAGGCATGAGTTTATCTGACGTTTTAGGTGAAGGTTTAGGTATAGATGCTACAGCAGCCAGCGCGAGCAAAATTTATGTGGTACGTAGTGACTTAAAAGATAAAAAAACCACAATTTATCAAATGAATTTATCTAATATTGGTGACTTAGCCATCGCAAATCAATTTGTGATGCAACGTAACGATGTAGTCTATGTCGATGCAACTGGTTTGACACGCTGGCAGCGTATTGTCAATCAAATCATTCCATTCTCTAGTACACTGTATACGATTGACCAGTTAGGAAAATAATATGCAAATCAAAAATGTATTGGTGGTTTGCATTGGCAATATTTGCCGTAGCCCCATAGGTGAGTATTTACTTAAAAAACAATGTCCTCACTTAAATGTATCATCTGCAGGCATTTCCGCATTGGTCGACTATCCAGCAGATGAAAAAGCACAATATACAGCCAAACGTTTGGCGCTAGATTTATCACCACACCGTGCAAGACAGCTAAATACAGCACTTGTTATGGGTGCAGATTTGATTTTGGTGATGAGCCAGCGCCAACAAAAGCACGTTGAGCAAACATGGCCTATGGCAAAAGGAAAGACGTTCCGTTTAGGGCATTGGCAAGATAGAAATATTGCTGACCCATTTAAAAAAGAGCAACATGTTTTTGATGAGGCCTGCGATCTTATTACGACATGTGTTGCAGATTGGAATAAAAATTTAACAAATTGATGCGGATTCTATGAGCTATACATATACACCACAAAAACCTGAAGATACCATAGACCTAAAAGAGTTGTTTTTCTCTTTAATTGTGCAGTGGAAAGTCATTATTATCTGCATATTGATTGCTTTAGTTTGCGCTATTTTATATTTGCGAGTTACACCAAAAGTATATGCTGTAGATGCGATGGTACAGGTTGAAGATAAAAGTGGTGCTTCATCTGCACTATTGGGTAAAGAGCTATCTGGTATTATGGGTGCAGGTAGCCTAGGTGGCTCACAAGTGGCCGACGGCGAGGTGGAAATCTTAAAGTCACGTTTAGTTTTGGGCAGTACCATACAGCAGTTAAATTTAGATATTGCGATTGTGCCTAAAAACAATTCCCTCATTACAAAAATTTTTAGCCCGTTAAAATTTAATACGCAATATGCAGCTCGCGGCGTGTTGGTTTACCAAGACAAAGCCAATTTTCAGATTAAAAAGCTAAATGTACCACAAGCATTTTTAGATGAACCTTTACTATTAAGCTTTAATGCGAATGGATATACACTGACTGATCAAAAAACAGAGCAAGTGGTTTTTAAAGGACAGCTAAATACTGTTGAACAGCAAAAAGACATTGCAGATGGTGGATGGGCTGTTGAAATAGATACGAAAGATCGTATTCAAGATGAGTATATTATTACTAAAAATGCGATTACTACAGCCACTAACAACTTTTTAGCCAGTTACTCTGCACAAGAAAAAGGAAAGCAAACCAATATTATTGGTTTAAGCTACCAAGGCACAGACAAACAGCTGATTACAGAAGCATTGAATCGTGTACTGAGTAACTATAAACAACAAAATATTGAAAGTAGTTCAGCGCAAAAAGCACAAACGTTATCTTTCTTAAATAAACAATTACCAATTTTAAAAGAAGATTTAGATACTGCCGAAAAAATATTTAACCGTTTTCGTGAAAAAAATAATACAGTCGATGTAAACCAAGAAGCACAGTTATATTTAAAGCAAAGTGTAGATTTGGAAACACAAAAAATTGTATTGAAAGAAAAGCAAGCTGAATTACAAGCGAAATATACTTCTGAGCACCCAATGGTGTTGCAGATTAATGCACAAATCACTGCAATTGACCAAAAAATTGCTGAACTCAATAGTAGCTTGAAAAAACTACCCGAAACACAGCGTCAGTATTTACAACTGTACCGTGAGGTAGAGGTAAAGAGTGAACTTTATACTAGCTTACTCAATACATACCAAACAATGAGTGTGGCGAAAGCAGGTGAAATTGGTAATGTCCGCATTATCGATACAGCCATTGAACCGATTAAATCAATTAAGCCACGCAATTTGATTATTTTAGCGTTATCTGTAATTGTTGGCATGTTTTTTGGTGTAATGATTGCATTAACACGTAACTTATTACGTACAGGTATAAAAGATACATCTGAAATAGAGACTCAGTTTGACCTACCAGTCTATGCGACTGTACCGCGTTCACCACAGCAAATTATTAAAGACAAGTTACTGAAAAAGAAAAAGCATATTCCGCTACTTGCCATTAAGGATAGCGATGATGTTGCAATAGAAAGCTTAAGAAGTTTGCGTACAGCGATTCATTTTGCATTGGCAAAAACTGAAAATAAAGTCATTATGATTTCTGGTGCATCACCTGCAGTAGGTAAATCTTTTATCTCAGCCAATTTAGCCGCTATTTTAGCGCAAAGTGGTAGTCGTATTTTACTTATAGATGGCGATATGCGCCGTGGTTATTTACATAAATACTTTAGTGATGAAAATGAAAATGGCTTAGCTGAAGTACTGTTAGAAAAAGCCAACATTAATACAGTCATTAAAACAACTGACTTAGAGAAACTTCACTTTTTAGGGCGTGGTAAAAATCCATCGCATCCATCTGAATTACTCAATACTGGTTTATTTGAGCAAATGCTAGCGCAACTAAAAAATGAATATGATCATATTATTATAGATACGCCACCTGTACTTGCAGTCACAGATGCAACTATTGTGTCACAGTTTAGTGATGTAAACTTATTGGTCGTGCGCTTTGCTAAAACGAGTAAGAAAGAGCTTGAGTTAACGATTAACCGTTTTAGTAACTCAAATAGTCCAATACATGGTGTGGTACTCAATGATATTCAACGTAGTGGTGGCTATGGCTATGGCTATAATTACGCCTACGACTATAAACCTAAAAAATAAATTAAAATTAAGGTGAGAGAAGATATGTTGTTGAAAAAAATAGTATTGCTGTCTGCGTTAGGTTTAACGGGTACTTTTGCCTCTGCACAAGCATTGTTACTGAACGACACTAATTTACGATCAGACTTAAACTGGCTTAACCAGCAAGGTGTTATACAGCTAAGTACTTCGACTTGGCCTATGAGTGCCGATGCCGTAAATGATGCTTTGAGCCATGCTGTTGCTAAAAATAGTGCACAACAAAAAGTAGTTAATGCTGTGGTACAAAAATTACAGCCAAGTACTTTCGCAACAGTACAGCTAAATGCAGCGACCGATCAAAACCGTTTGCCTTCTAGTTTCTCAGAAAACAATACTTCTCAATACCAAGCAGGCCTAACGTTACAACACAGTACTTCAAATTGGGATATTCATTTACAAACCAATGTTGAAAGTAAACAACGTATAGAAACAAATAGTAAGCTGAATTTGAATGGTTCTTACGCAGCAGGAAAAGTATGGAACCAATGGCTTATTGTGGGTGATATACCGGTATGGTGGGGCCCTGGGCATGATGGTAGTTTAATTCGTGGAGATGCAACTCGCCCTGTAGCTGGTTTTTCAGCGCAACGCGCACAGCAACAGGCCTTTGAAACAAAATGGCTTTCTTGGTTAGGCCCATGGCAGTATCAACTATTTGCAGGTCAACTACAACATTATACCGCTGTTCCAGACGCCAAATTATTGGGTATGCGTGTAACAATACAGCCTTTCCCCTTTTTAGAGCTAGGTGCATCGCGTACGTTTCAGATTGGGGGTAAAGGGCAACCCGATAGCTTTAAAGCATATTGGAATGCCTTTGTTGGTAATGACAATAGTTGCCAAGACGTTCAGTGTGATGCAAATGCAGAAAATGCATCTAATCAGCTTGGGGGATTTGATGCTCGATTAAACTTACAACCTTTATTTAATGTGCCTGTAGGTGTTTATACACAGGTTATTGGTGAAGATGAGTCGGGTAAGTTGCCATCACGTAACTTATATTTGGCTGGTGTAGATTTTTCCTCAAGTTATCAAGGGCTACCTTATCAGTTATATGCAGAGTGGGCAGATACACGAACGAGCGGTAAGGTAGAGGGTTATACGTATAATCATCACCAGTATACAGATGGTTATTACCAATATGGTTATCCGCTTGGGCATGCAATGGGGGGCGATGGCCAAATGTATAGCCTAGGTGGCAATATACAGCTAGATACCATGAATCGATTAAATACTAGAGTATTGTATGCCAAAGTGAATCAGTCAAACTTAACCATTAACCAAGCCTTTAGTCATGAAGATACGATTAAAGCATTAGAGCTAGGTTGGACGAATACCTTTAAATCAGGCTACGAAGTACAAGTAAATGGCTGGGTTGGGCATTCAGAAAATCGTCATTTTGACAATGGTGTTTCTTTGGGTGTGAAGTTTCCGCTCGTTTTTTAATAAATTTAAAATCAATATAATGGTGTTTTACACATGAATATTTTAGTTACCGGTGGTGCAGGGTTTATTGGGTCAGCAGTTGTGCGCCATATTATTCAACATACATCGCATCATGTTTTAAATGTAGATAAATTGACGTATGCGGGTAATTTAGAATCATTGGCCAGTGTTGCAGATCATGAACGTTACCAGTTTTCACAAACAGATATTTGTGACCGAGTGGCATTAGATCAACTCTTTAAAACATTTCAGCCAGATTTAGTGATGCACTTGGCAGCAGAGTCACATGTAGACCGCTCTATTACAGGGTCAAAAGATTTTATTGAAACTAATATTATAGGTACATATCAGCTGTTAGAGGCTGCTCGTTTTTATTGGAATGCTTTAGAAGAAAGCAAAAAAGCCACTTTCCGTTTTCATCACATCTCTACAGATGAAGTGTATGGTGATTTAGAAGGTACAGACGACTTATTTACAGAAACGACACCGTATGCACCAAGTTCGCCGTATTCTGCAAGCAAAGCCAGTTCAGATCATTTAGTTCGAGCATGGCATAGAACCTATGGTTTACCTGTAGTATTGACGAATTGTTCAAATAACTATGGGCCGTACCATTTTCCTGAAAAACTAATTCCTTTAATTATTTTAAATGCGCTTGCTGGCAAAGCATTGCCTGTGTATGGCAATGGTGAACAGATTAGAGATTGGTTATATGTAGAAGACCATGCTCGTGCTTTGTATACTGTGGTTACAGAAGCAAAAGTAGGTGAAACTTATAATATTGGTGGTCATAACGAACAAAAAAATATAGATGTTGTGAAATCTATTTGTACGCTTTTGGAAGAATTAGCACCAAATAAGCCATCAGGCATTGAACACTACCAAGATTTAATCACATATGTAAAAGACAGACCGGGCCATGACTTACGTTATGCGATTGATGCCAGTAAAATTGAAAAAGATCTGGCCTGGGTACCCTTAGAGAGTTTTGAAACAGGGCTAAGAAAGACTGTACAGTGGTATTTGAGTAATACCAAGTGGATTGAAAATGTGCAAAGTGGCGAGTATAAAAATTGGTTAGTTGAACAATACCAAGCTGATGAGTGAGATTGCTACGTATGAAAATACTATTACTCGGTAAAAATGGACAAGTTGGGTGGGAACTGCAACGTGCTTTACAGCCTTTAGGTGATGTGTTGGCATTAGACCGCCAAACACACCCTACATTGGGTTTGAGTGGTGATCTTTGTGACTTTGACCAAATCAGTCAAGTATTTGAGCAGTATCAGCCTAATGTTGTGGTTAATGCTACCGCTTATACTGCTGTAGATAAAGCTGAAACAGAGCAAGAGCAAGCCAATTTAGTAAACCATTTGGCTGTAGAGCATTTGGCGATGCAAGCCAAAAAATATAATACATTACTCGTGCATTACTCTACAGATTATGTGTTTTCAGGCCAAGGTACAACGCCGTGGTCTGAAACAGATACAACAGCACCAAATAATGTATATGGGCAGAGTAAACGTGCAGGTGAAATGGTACTAGAGCAATCTGGTGTTAATTTTTTAAACTTTCGCACCAGTTGGGTCTATGGCACACATGGTCATAACTTTATTAAAACCATGCTTAAATTGGCACAGGTGAAAGAAGAGCTGAGCATAATTTCGGATCAGATAGGTGCGCCAACAAGTGCAGCATTGATTGCAGACATTACTGCTCAAGCAATTCGCTATTATGTGCTAAACCCGAGCTTACAAAAAACCTTGCACGGACATTACCACTTAGCACCACAAGGTGAAACCTCCTGGTTTGACTATGCTCAATTTGTTTTTTCAACAGCAATAAATTTGGGGGCAACACATACCCTAAAAAATGTTTATGCGATTGCTACCGAAGCATATCCGACACCTGCAGCACGGCCTTTAAACTCACGTTTAAACACGAAAAAGCTGACAACACAATTTAAAATACATTTACCAAATTGGCAGCAAGGCGTAGCACATACGCTTGGAGAAATTTTATCATGAGTCAAACTACAAAACGTAAAGGCATTATTTTAGCAGGCGGTTCAGGTACACGCTTATACCCAATTACTATGGGTACATCAAAACAGCTTTTGCCTATTTATGACAAACCAATGATTTACTACCCATTGTCTGTACTCATGCTTGCAGGTATTGATGAAATTTTAATTATTTCTACGCCAGAAGATTTGCCTAACTTTGAAAAATTACTCGGTACGGGCGAAGAATTGGGAATTAAACTTTCTTATAAAGTACAACCTTCGCCAGATGGTTTAGCCCAAGCCTTTATTTTGGGTGAAGAATTTATTGGGCAAGATAATGTTTGTTTAATTTTAGGCGACAATATCTTTTATGGTCAACACTTTAGCGACCAGCTCAAGCGTGCAGCAGCTCAAGAGCAGGGTGCGACAGTATTTGGTTACTATGTAAATGATCCAGAGCGTTTTGGTGTGGTTGACTTCGACCAGCAGGGTAAAGCTTTAAGTATTGAAGAAAAACCAGCCAAGCCAAAATCGAACTATGCCGTGACAGGACTTTATTTCTACGACAACAGTGTCGTTGAAGTTGCAAAAAATATTAAACCATCACACCGTGGTGAGTTGGAAATTACAGATGTAAACAATGTTTACTTACAACAAGAACAGTTAAATGTTGAAGTATTAGGCCGTGGTTTTGCATGGTTAGATACAGGAACACATGACTCATTGCTAGAAGCAAGCCAATTTGTACAAACGATTGAGCATCGCCAAGGTCTTAAGGTGGCAAGTTTAGAAGAAATTTCTTTTAACAATGGTTGGATTAGCCCAGAGCAACTATTAGCACGTGGCGAGTTCTTTAAGAAAACAGGTTACGGTCAGTACTTACTGAAACTTTACCAAGAACACCAAGCTAAAGCGTAAGGGAGCATTGCACCATGAATATTATAGAAACAAAAATCAAAGGGTTGCTTATACTAGAGCCTAAAGTATTTGGTGACGACCGTGGCTGGTTTATGGAAAGCTTTAACCAACAAAGCTTTGAAAATGCCTTACGTGAGCGAAACTTAGATGTGCCACAATTTGTACAGGACAATCACTCATACTCGCAAAAAGGCGTATTGCGTGGTTTACATTATCAACTTAACCCACATGCACAAGGTAAATTGGTACGTGTAGTACAAGGTCGTGCATGGGATGTTGCAGTAGATATACGTAAAGACTCAGAAACTTTTGGTCAGTGGGTTGGGGTGGAGCTTAGCGGTGAAAACCATAAGCAATTTTGGATTCCTGCGGGCTTTGCCCATGGTTTTGTTGCACTAGAAGACAATACTCAGTTCTTATATAAAACGACTAACTACTACTCTAAAGCATGTGAGCGCTCTATTGTTTGGAATGATAAAGATATTGCGATTGAGTGGCCTGTCGACGCATCTGTTGAGCTAAAACTTACAGACAAAGATCATTTTGCACCATCTTTAAATCAAGCAAAAAACAATAATGACATATTTTAATAGGTAGTTACATAAATGAGTTGTCCGGTCGTATCTGTTATTGTTCCGAGCTATAACCATGCACAGTTTTTAGAACAAAGATTGGAAAGTATTTTAAATCAAACTTTTCAAGACTTTGAGCTAATTATTTTAGATGATCTGTCACCAGATGCTAGCAGAGACATTATAGAGAAATACCGGCAACACCCTAAAGTAAGCCAAATTATTTACAATGAAAAAAACTCTGGCTCTACTTTTTTTCAGTGGAACAAAGCTATTTTTGAGCTTGCACAAGGCCAGTTTATTTGGATTGCAGAGTCAGATGACGTAGCAGATATTCGTTTGTTAGAAACATTAGTATTGCCAATGCAAAAAAATAACAACATCGTAATATCTTATACCCAGTCGAATAGAATGAATAGTCAAGACCATATAACTGGCACTTGGTTCAATCATACCAATGATCTAGTTGGAGGAGATCGTTTTAATCAAGATTTTACTATGTTGGGTAAAGATTACATAAACCAATATTTAGTCTATAAAAATACTATCCCCAATGCTAGTGCTACAGTATTCAGATCAGATGTATATAAACAAGTTGGCGGTGCTGATGCCAAATTAAAAACTAATGGTGATTGGGACTTGTGGTTTAAAATGTTATTAGTTGGTGACGTATTCTATACATCGCAAACATTAAATAACTTTCGCTACCATGATTCAAGTGTGATAGCTAGGGAAAGTAAATTAACTGGACGTAAATTTAAACATAAACAAAAATTGTATGAATATGACTTGTTAATGCGCCAATCAATTGAAAATTATATAATTAATTTAAATCAAAAACATACACCAGCATTTATAATGAATCATAAAATAAAGCTTAAAGATGCTAGGTTAATTAAGTTCTTTGCTTTTCTAGATAAAGTTTTTTCAAAATGAATAGTATAAAAAAAGAAATGTCATATTTGTATTTAATACAAATATCGAATTTAGTGATTCCGCTACTTGTTTTCCCATATATGGTACATACTTTGGGTGTAGTAGGCATGGGAAAAATTGGATTTGCACAAACGTTATTTATGCTATTTACTTTTTTAATCGATTTTGGATTCAATTTATCTGGTGCAAAAAATATAGGAATAAAAGTAGAAAAGAATGAAAGTATTAACAGTATATATTCCAATATACAGGCATTTAAAGCTTTTGTATTTTTTTCTATTGTTGTGATGGTATCAATTATTACGCAGCTATTTAGTTTTGACTCGACAGATGAAAATATTATTTTAATAGTCACATTATTCTCTTTTAGCTCCGTATTAATACCTAATTTTTTATTCAATGGTTTAAATCAAAACTCTACTTTAGCAATTATAAGTTTCATTGTAAGAGTTATTTTAATTATACCAATTTTTATATTTGTTAAAACTATAGAAGATGTACTTATTGCTATAGTGTTCATTTTGGGTAACAGTTTAATTACAGGGATCTTAGTCCAGTTTTTAATTTTTAAGAAAAAAATAGTTATATTTAGAAAAGAGTATTTGAATAAAATAACCTGTCTTTTAGAAGTCAAAGAGGCTTTTCATAATTATAGTGCATCTTTTTTTACATTAGGATTTACATATCTTATACCGCTCGTTGTAAAGTATAGCTTAGGTGATTATGCTTTAGGTATATATACAATGGTAGACAAGCTAATTAGTATTTTTAGGCAACTCTATAATCCTGTTGTTCAATCCTTCTTTGCAAAAATATGTATTGCTTATACAAATCAAGATAAAAATTTATATTTCAAATATATAAAACAAATATCTGTAATATTTTTTGTTCTTGGATTTGGCGCACTTGTAGCTAACTTTTTTGTGGGAGAGTATATATTATCATTGATATTTGGTAAAAATATCGATCTTTGGAGATATTTAAATTTAGCCATAATTACTCAGATTATTGTCTCTGTTGCAATACTATTAGTAAATTTTTATATATTACCAAGTGAACGCAGTTATATTCTAAAGAAAATATATTTTGCTGCATTTTTAATATTTATTCCTACAGTATACTTCTTCCAAAAAGCTATGGGACTTGATGGAATATATTATGCCATGCAGGTCATTGAGCTTTTAATTACATTGGTCTTGGTTTTATATCTTTATAAACATAAGTCTGATTTAGTGTATTTAATTAAAGCAAAGAGTTGTAATAAGCTATCATGAAACTAATTGATTCTAATATTGAAAAAAGTACATTTTTCCAATTTTTTACTTTGGTGACTCGCTTTGATGAATACCAAGAAATGGTCAAAAGTGCAAAAAATGCAGGTTTTCAAGACTCGGCGTTTTATTATTTTGATAATAAAAATATAAATGATTTTGATGCATTTAGTGGCATAAACCATGCTATAAAACTGTGTACTTCAAAATACTTAATTTTTTGTCATCAAGATATCTTATTTAATTTCGATACTAAAGATCATCTCCTTCAAAAAATTGAGGAGCTCGAGACTATAGACCCATCTTGGGCTGTGATAGGTAATGCCGGTAGAACAAGAAAAGGGCAACCTATTATTAAGATTACGGACCCACATGGCGAAGAGCAAACTCAGGGACCACTACCATCAGAGGTTATGAGTGTAGATGAAAATTTTATGATTATAAATATGAAAAACAACTTAAGTGCGACCACTACTCTAAAAGGGTTTCACTTATATGGCTTAGATTTATGTCAAAATGCTGAATATTTAGGTTTAAAAAGTTACGTTATAGATTTTCACTTGCTGCATAAAAGTAAAGGTAATATTGACCAATCCTTTTTTAATAGCAGAAAAGAATATATTCAGTTACAACAACGAAGAAAAAAGCTAAAGTGGTTTTTTACCACATGTACTCGTTTCTGCGTAACATCCTCTGTATTGTGGAATGCAATTTTGAATAATAAAGTTATCTTGAAGTTGTTAACAAGTTTATTAAGAAGGCAGAAATAATACTCTGTATTTTATTTATAGCATATTAGTGAAAAATATATGATTTATATTGTTGTACTTAATTGGAATTCTGCACAAGATACAATTAAATGTGTAAAGAGCCTTCTTCAATTGAAGTCTACTAGTGATTTTAAACTAGTTGTTTGTGATAATGACTCAAAAGTAGAATCATTTAATGAAATAAAAAGTTACTTAGAAAAATTTTATAGTGAAAATTTAGCAGTTATTGGTGAAAATAACGTTAAAAACCATGTTGTTAATTTAAAAGATAAGATTACGCTAATTAAGAATAATAAAAATTATGGTTATGCTGGCGGTAATAATGTCGGCTTACGTTTAGCATTAAATCAAAAAGATGTGCAGTACTGTTGGGTACTAAATAATGATACAGAGGTCGACAGTAATGCACTCATAGCATTAGTAAATAAAATGGCTTCGAAGCCTTCTATTGGTATTTGTGGTTCGCGTTTAGTAGAAATGAAAAATAGATATAAAGTACAAGCTTTGGGGGGCATAGTTAATAAATGGTTTTGTACAACGAAAGAAATTGGTTCTGAGTTAACTGTTAGTGAGGTAATTGACGAAAGTGAATGGGAAAATAAAATTGACTTCGTTGTTGGTGCATCTCTGTTTTTTTCCAGAAAGTGTTTAGAAGAAGTTGGATTACTCTGTGAAGATTATTTCTTATATTATGAAGAACTTGATTATTGTAATAGAGTAAAACAAAATGGTTTTAAAGTTGGTATTGCTTCTCAAAGTATTGTATTCCATGAACAAGGAGTATCTACTGGCAAAGGTGTAACTAGAAGTGAAATATCAGATTATTGCCAAGTAAAAAACAGAATACTGGTATCAAAAAAATTTTATAAAAATAAAACTATTTTTGTTAAGTTATCTATTTTTTTGGTTGTTTTTAATAGAGTATTTCGCCTGCAATTTAAGCGTGCTTGTAAATATTTAAATTTCATACTTGAATAGGTATTCTTATGGACTTATGGGGTGCTCTTTGGTTAGGAATTGCTTTGTTAGTTTTTCCTTTCGGTTACAAACCAATCATATTATTACTGTCCGTCTCATCAATTTTTCAAACTAGTAAAATGTTGTCAATAGGTTCGACAAATTTACCACTATTTTTCTGTATTGAGTTTATCTTGATTTTAAGATTAATTTTACCTTATAAAGACTCTGGGTTAATTAATTTTAAATCAAAATATATATATATATATATATCAACTATAATTTTGATTTGGTTATACTCTTATTTAATGGCATTTATATTTGATGGTATGACAGTTTATTCATCTATTGTTGGAAGTAATGAGCAAAATGTTGCACAAGGTGGTATTCATCTTTCATGGGGTTCTGCTAATATAAATCAATTAGTTTTATTATCGATGCATTTAATAACAGCAGTAGTAATATACTTACGTAGAGATTTATTGCGTGCAGAATTTTATTTGAAAACTATTTTATTCTCTATATATATATTCTTTACTATCTCGTTGATTTGGAAATTTTTTCCATATGCCTATAAAATAGTAGCTATCATTATTCTTAACAATGATAGCTATTCTAGCTCTGCCATATTTGAGAATAGATTGTCTGGTACATTTAGTGAGCCTTCATTAGCTGGATTATTTATCGCAAGTTATTGTATTCCAATGCTAATTTATAATGAAATTAAAGTTAAAATAGTAGGTTTTATTTTATTGTTTTTGTCACTACTTAATCTATCAACAACTCTAGTTTTTGCATTCTTGGTGGGGTTAGTTATACTACTTTTCTCTATTAAAAAAAGATTGGAAATAAAAATAATATTTCTAATATGTTCTATTTTTATTTCTAGCTTTGCTTATTTTTTGTTCAATGAGTTTTTGCTATCTTATTTAAATAATAAGTCACAATCTATTTCGGGTCAGGTGAGAGCAGATGTAAACTGGCATGCTTTTGGTAACTTTCTTGAATCATATATGTTTGGATTAGGTTTGGGAAGCGAGAGGCCAGCTTCTTTAATACTAACTATGCTAAATAACTTGGGAATATTTTTATCTATATTTTTAATTTATATAATAATAAAGATATTAGATTTATCTTACTCTAAGACTAAAAATTTACTACTATTTGCTTTAGCAATAAGTTTTTTTGGCTCTTTTGCATCTATTCAGGAAATTACTATAGCTGTTATGTGGAATTTGATTTTTGCATGTATTTGTACATCTAAAGAAACTTCGGTAGTGAGAATATAGTTAATGATTTACGTAAATGGTCGATTTTTAGAACAACCAATTACTGGTGTTCAAAGATTTGCAACAGAATTACTTTTAGAACTTATTTTAATACGTACTGATATCACAGTATTAGTATCCGATTTATCTGAAATAAAAAACAAAGCTCTACTAAAAAAATTTAATATAAAAGAGGTGAGAGGTTATAAAGGACATTTGTGGGAACAAATTACATTACCAATTTTTTTGAAAAAAAATTGTTCTCCTTTATTATTAAGTTTATGCAGTACTGCACCAGTTTTATATTTTAATCAAATAGTTACTCACCATGATATAACTTATATTCGCTATCCAAAAAGTTTTTCTTGGAAATTTAAATTATTCTACAAGTTATTAATTCCAAATATTTTAAGAAATAGTAAAAGAGTTTTGACAGTAAGTAGTTTTTCGAAACAAGAAATATCTGAGTATTATAATGTAGATCCTCAAAAAATTAGTATCATTTATAATGCTGTGAGTAGCCAATTTAATTTAAATGATGTAGGTAAAGAAGACTTTGCTTTAGCGGTATCATCACCAAATTATCATAAAAACTTTCAAAAAATGATAGAAGCTTTCTTAGTATCTAATACAAAAACAAAACTATATATAATAGGTTCTTTATCCAATACTTTTAATAATATTCAGTACAAAAAAGACAGTAGAATTAAATTTTTGGGAAGACTGACCGATGAAGAAATGATACTACTGTATCAAAAAGCTAAATTTTTTATTTTTCCTTCCTTATACGAAGGGTTTGGTATCCCTCCACTAGAAGCACAAGCTTGCGGTTGTCCTGTTATTTCGTCAAATACAACAGCAATGCCAGAAGTACTAGGTGATAGTGTTATTTATTTTGATCCGAATAATTTAACAGAAATAGTATCTACAATTGAAACCATCTCAAGTGATAAAGAGTTGGTTGATGAGCTTATAGAGAGGGGCCTAAGTAATGTTAAAAGATTCTCTTGGAAAAGCTCAGCATTACAATTAAATAAAATTATTGAAGGGGTATAACTTGAAGGTTTTTCATGTTGCAGAGACTATTAAGGGTGGCGTTGCAACCGTTATGAATCAGCTGATAGAGGCTCAATTAGCTAACGGATATACTATTAGAACATTAACACCTAGCGACCAGCTAGACCAACTATTTTTTCATGATGATATGCAATCATTTATCCGTGATAAAAGAGGTATTATCGGGCTGTTAAATCTTTGGTTCCAATTTATATATCACTTTATAACTTATAAACCAGATGTTTTACATATACATAGTTCATTTGCTGGTTTAATCTGTCGTATTACATTAATGTTATTATTTCCTTTTAGCAAATGTAATATAATATACTGCCCTCACTCTTTTTCTTTTTTGATGGATACAAGCCCAATCAAGAAAAGATTTTTTATCCTAATTGAAAGAATTCTTACATTAAAGACTACTTTTATTATTTGTGTTAGTAAAAATGAAATTGAAGAAGCAGCTTCTTATGGTTTTAACGAAAGAAAATTAAAATTAATTTATAATGGGATAGATCAGAATATAAATTTAAAGGCTAAAAAATATTTAAATGAAGAAAAATTAAACTTATTATTTATTGGTAGATTCGACTATCAAAAAGGCTATGACAAATTAGTTAACTTAATAGAGCGATTACTTAAAAATAATATTAAAAATTTTAATATTAATATCGTTGGAGATGTTGTAAATGGTAGTGACTTTATTCAGTTAGAATATGAAAATGTTAAGTACTCTAAGTGGTTAAATAAAGAAAAATTGGCTACTTATTACCTTAATTCAGATATTATTCTTATGCCATCTAGATGGGAAGGCTTACCGATGGTTGCTATAGAGGCTTTAAGTTTAGGAGTTCCAATTATATCTAAAAAAGTAAGCTCCTTTCCTGAGATAATAGATGAAGGGGAGAACGGCTTTATGTTTAATAATGACGAAGATTTTTATAATAAAGTCAAGTTCGCTATTGAATTTTTGACAATAGAAGATTTGAAAATTCTTTCAGCCAATGCATATGACAAGTATATGAATACTTTTACTGCAAAGAATATGATTGATCTAACAAATGATCTCTATACAAAGAACTAAAGATTACTTATACAAGAAAGTCTAAATAATCTTTAAAATTTATACATTGTATTCTAACAGCGTCCGTAAATGTCTTCAAAACGTACAATATCATCTTCACCTAAGTAAGAACCAGATTGAACTTCAATCAATTCAAGTGGTAACTTTCCTGGGTTTTCTAAAGCATGTATTTCGCCAAGAGGAATATAGGTAGATTGGTTTTCAGTGAGTAAAAAGCTTTCTTTACCTTTATGAATTTTGGCTGTACCTGAAACGACAATCCAATGTTCTGAGCGGTGGTGGTGCATTTGAATAGATAGTTTCTCACCTGGTTTTACTGTAATTCGTTTGACTTGATAGCGAGAAGCATGATCGATACTGTCATATTTACCCCAAGGTCTATACACTTCTCTATGGTTGTAATGTTCAGTACGATTGTCTTTTTTGAGTTTTTCAACAACTTTTTTAATGTCTTGTACTTTGTCTTTATGTGCAACTAAAATTGCATCTTTTGTTTCAACGACAATTAAATCATTCACACCTAAGAGAGTCACCAATTTATTACTGCTGTAACTATAACAGTTATAGCTGTCTACGTTAATAATGTCGCCATGGTTTACATTTCCATGTTCATCTTTAGGTTGAATGTCCCATAGTGCTGACCATGAACCAATATCGCTCCATGCAGCATCAAGTGGTATAACCACAGCGTGCTGAGTTTTTTCCATAACGGCATAGTCTATAGACTCAGATCTGCACGTTGTAAAAATTTCTTTATCTATGCGTACAAAATCTAAGTCAGTTGTTGTTTTTTCAATGCTTTTTTTGCAACATTCAAAAATATCTGAGGCATGTGTTTTAAGTTCCGTTAAAAACGTGCTTGTTTTAAATAAGAACATACCACTATTCCATAAGAATAGACCGCTTTCTAAATAATTTTGAGCTGTTTGTAAGTTTGGTTTTTCTACAAATTGTTTGACTTTAAAGCCAGTGAATTGACTCTCACCTTTTTCAATGTAGCCATAGCCTGTTTCTGCATGTGTTGGCACAATACCAAAAGTAACTAGCTTCTCTGAGTCTGCTAATGTGATGGCATCAGTGACTGTTTTTTCAAAAGCAATTTGGTCTTGTATAACATGATCAGCGGCTAATACCAAAAGTAAGCTGTCTTGCTGTATAGATTGCTCGCAAAAGGCAGCCAATGCAATGGCAGGGGCGGTGTTTTTTCCCTCAGGCTCTAAAATAATCTTTGCAGAAACACCAATTTCTCGCATTTGCTCGGCAGCTAAAAAGCGGTGTTCTTCATTACAAATAATAATGGCTTCATTGCAAGGCAAATTTTGTAGTCTAAGTAAAGTAGATTGTAGTAATGTATGACCATCTGGTGAAAGTTTTAAGAATTGTTTAGGGTGCTGTGTTCGAGACAGTGGCCAAAGTCGGGTGCCGCTACCACCAGCCATAATTACAGGAGTGACCATCTTTGACATAAAAATATTCCTAATACAGTTTTGAGTGATGTTATATATGATCTTTTCTAATTAATAAGCTGTTTTTTGGGTAAAACCACGTAATATGGTGAGGAAAATGAGTTTGATATCAAGCCATAAACTCCAGTGTGCAATATATTCTAAATCACATGTGACTCGATTTTGCATTTTGTCTAGGGTGTCTGTTTCACCTCGCCAACCACTGACCTGAGCAAGCCCTGTAATACCAGGTTTGACAATGTGTCTAAGCATATAGTCATTGATGTGCTCTGCATAATATTCATTATGGCTTAAAGCATGTGGTCTTGGGCCAACAATAGACATGCTTCCAAATAGTACATTAAAAAATTGTGGCAATTCATCGAGCGATGTTTTTCTTAAAAATGCCCCCACACGTGTTACGCGTTGGTCATTTTTTGTAGCTTGCTTAACAGAGTCTCCCTCTTCCATAACTGACATACTGCGAAATTTCCACACTTTAATAATTGTACCATTTAAACCATGCCTATTTTGTTTGAACAAAATAGGGCCATGAGATGTCGTTTTTACTAAAATAGAAATAATGAGTAGAAGTGGAGAAATGAGTATTAAAATAATAAAAGAAACAATGATGTCTTCTAGACGTTTAATGAACTTATTAAAGCCAATAAAAGGAGTAGATAAGATCGTATTTTGATTTTGCATGGGGGTAACATGTTGTACTGAATGTTTGGGTTCTATCATAACGATTCTAAAATTGTGATATAGTTATCATAATTGTAATTTACGATAACTAGCTCTATGTTTTTTGTAGTATAAAATACCGTGTTTTAAATAACTTTACGTATTGCATCTATGGTTGATCTTATATGATATCTTGAGCATGTTGCAATACGTATTTTTTGTACTTTTTTGTTCTTTAATATAAGGTAGCTCAGGTCAAACTGTCTTTGCTACGTCAATATTACCCTCTAATTTTCCAAATCAACAGAACGCCAACCATACAGTATACGAGCATAATTAAAGTCATATTGTGCATAAGATCTAATGGGAGTACGGTCAATACTACACCGGAGATTAAACCAAAAAAGAACTGTAAGGCACCCAATAGGGCACTGGCTTGGCCTGCACGTTGCCCTTGACTGGCTAAAGCAAGTACTGTGGCATTAGGTGCAACAAAACCAACGCATGCCACCATAAAAAATAATCCGAACATGAGTGTAATAATAGAAACTTGGCCTAAAAATGCAATAGCAAGTAAAAATAGGGTTGCGACCAATTGTATAGTACCGCCAAACTTCAGAAGTTGTAGAGGGGCATGTTTTTTACTGAGTATACGGTTAATATTTGCAACAATCACTAAGCCAAAAGCATTGACTGAAAACAAGATTGAAAAGAGTGCTGTAGAGGTATGTAGTTGGTCTATAAATAGTTCAGATGCACTATTAATATAAGTAAACATGAGCCCCATAAGTAAGCCACTGGCTACAGATGGAATAATAAAACGGCTGTCTTGAATCAGTTCAATATAGCCTTTGATTGCTGAAGAAAAAGTATGTTTTTTTCTACGTGAAGCGGGAAGTGTTTCTGGAAATTGAAACCAAGAGAAAATAAAAGCAATGGCCCCTAAGGCGAAAAGAAAGCCAAAAATAGCCCGCCAGTCAAAGTATGCCAAGACTAGACTTCCAAACAATGGCGCAAGCACAGGAGCAAGCCCTTGTACTGCCATAAGTGATGAAAAAGCTTGTGCAGCTTCAGCCCCTTCTAACCGGTCACGAATAGCAGAGCGTGCAACTACGACACCCACACATCCACCAAGTGCTTGAGCAACTCGTGCGATAATGAGTACTTCTAATTGTGTTGCGAATACACAGACTAAACTGGCTAAAATGTATAGTGCTAGGCCAATAAATAATGGTTTTCTACGCCCGAAATGGTCTGTGAGAGGTCCATAAATAAGCTGACCAAATGCCAGTCCCATAAAGTACGCAGGCAAAGTACTGGCAATACTTGTAGTGGTTACATGTAAGTCTTTTGCCATACTGGGGAGTGCAGATAAATACATATCTATAGAAAATGGCCCAAGTGCAGTAAGTGTTGCTAGTACACAAAGCCATGTCGTTGTATATGGTTTTTTTTGCATGAAATACGCTCAATTTTTTGAAGTAGGATCTTTTCTTTGCCAATAGCCTGCAGCTTTAATCTGAGCGCTATCTATTTGGTATTGTTCAATCAGCGTATGCTTGAGTTGACGAGATTGTTCGGCTTCGCATGCGATCCAGAAAAAACTATCTTTTTGTGTCCAATCTATGTTTGACCATAGGTATTCTGTTAATGCATTTTGTTGATGGCGATGTAGCCAAAATATCTGACTATGTATTGAGTGCGTCAGTTTAATTTCAGTAGATGCATTATCTACAAAAATAAAAGCCAATGCTTTAGTATTTTTTGAAAGTTCTTCTAAACGCCGAGCAATGGCAGGTAGTGCAGTTTCATCGCCAATAAAGACATGTTGAGCATAGCTTTGTGGAATAATCATTGAACCACGTGGGCCACCAATGACAAGTCGTTGACCACATTCAGCATGTTTTGCCCAATCGGTTGCAGGACCTGCATCATGTAATACAAAGTCGATGCATAACGTTTTTTGCTGCACGTCGAATGAGCGAGGTGTGTAGTCCCTACTTATTTTGGGAAGGTCTGTGGGTTGTTGCGTGGTTTGATTGAAATTAGGTAGGTGTATTTCACCTGTATTTGGGTCTGGAAAAAAGAGTTTTACGTGGTCATCAAAGCCTAAACTTTGAAAGTCTGCCAAGTCTTCACCGTAAAAAATAATGCGTACTAGGTTTGGCGATAAATGTATTTTTTGTTGTACTTCAACCCAGCGTATTTTGAGTTGATGTTTAACACGGTAAGGTTTTTTTTCATCAGAATTTATAGCAGGGGGATTTTGCATAAGTTGACTCCGCTGAATAAGTTGTATGGTTTTTCGTGTCTGTTCTAAGCTGTTAGCCAAGAGTTCTGCATCTGCATGGGTGAGTTCTTGTTGTGTAAGTAACTGACGCATGTCTTGTTTGACTTGATCAAGTTTTTCGAGTAATACCGCAGGCTGTTGAGAGCGCCGTTGTATTTTTTTTAATAACTCCTCTACTTCTGGCTGATAAGCCAGTGCAATTTGCTGACCCAAGGCAGTGATGTGATAACTGCGTTTGCGCCCATCATGTGCATCAGGTTCACTGTAAATAAGTTTTTTTTCGACTAAATCGTTCAGTAGTGGATATAAAACGCCTGCACTCGGGGTGTAGGTGCCTTGAGTCATGTGTTGAATAGTTTTGAGTAAATCATAACCATGTTGAGGCTTGTGTTGAATGAGCGAAAGTACAACCCAACGTAAACCACCACGGCCAAAACCATGATGAGATGTTTTGTTTTTCATAATTAACTAAAAATAAAAGATATATCTATTTTATTTATTTTCTCTTAATTTTCTAATATTTTTTTGTAAAAGATATATTTTTTATTTTATTTGGTTTCTTTGTCATATGTCTTAATAAAGTGTATATGTGAAAGAGTTTTATACTTTTATGGTCTACAACGCCTAACATTGTGGTGTGTGGTCCCCATAGTATTTGAAATTAAGATTTTTTGTGATTAGGTATTGATCTGATGTGTTATTCAATTTTTTTGACAAGGTATATCTGGTTGTTTGAAACCAGTCTGAGATATAAACGTTAGTAAGTCATGCATACATTTTATGAAAGTGTATTTATTAGATAGTTACGTTATTTAAAATAAGGATAGTCAGAATTAAAGAGCTTATAATTCACGTAGAATCAAAAATTCTTTACTGCGCTATGTCATTTTTATGGTCAGATAAACATTGGTTATGTCTAAATGAATGACTATAAAATGGCTAAGAAGAGGAAGCCCTATGCATCTATTTCTGCTTTGAAATCTGTTATTTAATATAGGTATTTTTTATCTGACTTTAAAGCAGAGTGACTTGACCGAATTAAAAAAATGAGTATAAATCGCTATTTACTAAAATAATAGAGAGGCACTTTTTTAGCTGTTTTACCATGTCATTTAACGAAGACATGAAGGCTGAAAAATTTACTGCATTTAGTATATTTCATATATGATATACAAAAATTATATAAATGTGAGATATGGGATGTCTGCAACATTAAAAAGTGCACCGAACTTAGGCGAGATACCATCGAGTTCTGAGGTGATTTTGAAGTTTTTGAGAGATGCAGTGATTCGAGGGGAATTTCTAGATAATGAACCCATTCGACAAGATGATATTGCAAAATCATTTAATGTCAGCAAGATTCCTGTACGTGAAGCATTAAAGCGTCTTGAAGCAGAAGGCTTAGTACAATTTCATCGTAATAAAGGTGCAACGGTTACGCGTATTAGTGATTTTGAGTTGGCACAAATTTTTGAAATACGAGTCATGTTGGAAGTTCAAGCCATTCAAATGGCAATACCGTACTTAACAGAAGATGACTTCACACGTGCTGAACATATTTTAGATGAGTTTATAAATTTAGACGATCCGTCACGTACAGCAGAGCTAAACTGGGCATTTCATAAGTCATTATATGATGCTTCACAGCGACCAGTCTTGGTGAATATGATTCGCTCCATTTACGATAAAATAGAGCGCTATTTAAGACTACAAATGGAACAGTCTGTTGATGGTAAAGTCATTGCTGATCGTGAGCATCGTGCAATTTTACTGGCCTGTCGTGCTAAAGACACCGTACGAGCAAAACAATTGATTGAACAGCATATTCATCAAGTATGTGAGCAATTATTGCATTTATTGCCAAAAAATTTAGATTTGCTCTAAGTTTTGTATCATACGTTCTTCAATCGAGTATATTGTATTCATGGATATAAATAGTTTGGATTCAGCATTTGAATTATAAAGGTCTTGAAACATTGTATTGGGTTGCTCGATTAAGCAGCTTCAATAAGGCTGCCATACAGCTTAATACCACACAATCTTCTGTGTCACAGCGTATTGCTGCATTAGAACAAGAATTAAGTGTGAAATTATTGGAACGTAGATCACGTACAATACATTTGACAGATCAGGGCAAAGTTGCCTTTAAATATGCAGAAAAAAGTATTGAATTAAACGAACAGTTCTTGGCTGAAATATCTAACCATAGCCTGACAGAAAGTACTATTCGCTTAGGCGTCGCAGAAACTATTGTTCATACATGGTTAGTAGATTTTATAGAAAGGGTATACCGCACGTATCCGCATATTACAGTAGATATTATTGTCAATATTACGCCAGTTTTAAAAGAGTCACTTAAAAACGGTGAGTTAGACATGGTTTTTATGCTGGACCATACCTGTGACTTTGACTGTATTCAACGACCTTTATGTCACTTTGAACAAAGTTTTTTAATCTCTGCTAAGCATGGCCAACGTTTTTTACAGCGTAGTGCTTTGAGTTTGAGGGAAATTGTTCGCTCAACCATTATTAGTTATCCTAAAAATACCTATCCATATTTAGATATTAAGCAGAAACTCAACCAGTTGCGGTTACTTGAGCCGAAAACCATTACCAGTTATTCATTGGCTACACTGATAAAAATGACTGAAGAAGGGATGGGAATTGGGGTTTTGCCTCACTTGTCTGTATTGAAAGAGTTACGAGAAAAACGGCTTTATATTTTATCAACTGACATTACGCTAAGCCCCTACCGTTTTTTATGTGTGTATACGGTAGGTCGCGATGATAGGGTAAAAAAAGATTTAGCAGATATTGCGGTTGATGTCGCCAATCATGCCATGAAAAAGCTGAATCAGCAGTTTGAAGCTGAGGATTTTTATCTGATTTAAAATTTAATACCGAAATAAATTCTCACATTGTTTAATATCAGTTAAATCATAGCGGTAATAGCATAGGTTTCTAAAATCACTCTGACTTTCTGTATCTAATTTTGAATATTCCTTAAAATCACATTCCCCACATAAAACCCAATTCCGAAAAATAAATAAACCTGTTGGGTGTTTTTTATAAAAAAATTATATTCATAACCCTCTTCTCTACCAATAATTTCGTTGCCTACAAAAAAATAGAATAATAGGGAAAGTACAAGCACTGTTACAATAATATAGTTCAGTTTTTTCATGTGTATACTTTATAGAGACAGTGAAATAATGCTTTAAAATTTAATAACGAAATAAATTTTCACATTGTTTAATATCGGTTAAGTCATAGCGGTAATAGCATAGGTTTCTAAAATCAGTTTTAGTTTCTTCTGAGTAAAGATCCTTGTATTCAACAAAGTCACACTCACCACACTTCACCATATTTTGATAAAAAAATAAGCTTGTTGGGTGTTTTTTGATAAAAAAATCGTAAAGTATGTCATCTTCTGTACCAACAAGTTCAATCCCTACAAAAAAATAGAATAATGGACAAATCAATAAGAGAATTAAAATGGTATATTTCAGTTTTTTCATACCTATCACTTATGTGGGTAATTAGATTTAGAAGGTGCAACAAAACTAAAAGTCTTTCGCATATTTTTAACAAGTTTCATTCCTTCTGCACCAGGACAAGCTCGACCCTCTTTATTTGCTAGGACTTGAAATTCTCGATGCCCACCTAAAATATCAATCGCAAAATACTTTGTTAATGCTGACAATAATGCGGTTAAAGCCTTTTCTTGTGGTTGGCTAACGGTGTCATAACTAGTATCAAATTGATCAAAAATTAAGCCTTTTAAGTTTCTGATTTTTTGTCTAAAACTTTTATTTTTATACTCTTGCACATATGCTTCACCGCTATGACTTAAATCCTCTAACATTACAATGCCAATCACTTTAGTATTACCATTGTCTATATGTGAGCCTTTCCAACGAATATCTAATAATTCGTACACTGTGCCATCACAAGCAATCGCATAATGATAGGTTAATTGATGAAAAGTCTTACGATCAATTTCTTCAACTTTTTTAAGTAGTTCTCGGGCATCTGTATTACAAGCAAAGCTATTGCCTGCATGGTGAAGTGCGATGGATTTATACATCCATTCTTTATTTACTTTTTGAGGAGGTTTTGCGCCCCATTCAGAGCTTTCTACCACATGTACTTGCTGTTTTTTGATGAAATTGAGAATAGCCGATCTCGTGGCTGCACGATCATCAACTTGAACCTCTGTAGGCTCACACTGACCAGATGATGCTCTAACGGTTGTTGTAAAACGACTATCTTTCATCAGTGAATATCCTCGTGTTTAACAACATCACCCTTCGGGGAGGTAAATAAGAAGTTGATACTTACTTTTTTATCTTTTCGAGCATCAATAACTTTGGTTAATCCATTTGCATCTGTTTTTCCATAAATATTTTGCCCGTTTTCAAGCGTTAAAACATAGTTTTTATTCTTTATGGGTTCGTTAGTATGTTTATCTGCACATTTAAATTGTGCGGTATGTTTTACATGAGTTGACGATTTACTTACTTGATTATTCCCTTAGTTATCGCCAACAACATGTGTTTGCTGCTCTAAAATTTTTGCGCCACAACTCAATTTATCACCAACATAAGCCACAGGTTTACCATCGAAAATAACATGGCTATGGCTTGCCTGTACGGTAGACCAACATTTGCATTGAGGGCAAAAATGTTTATCACCTGCTCTTACGAAAGCTTTGCTTTCTTGTGATGCGCTGCTTTGAGTTGATGGAATGACACCACCATGATTTGTGGGTGCGTTATGTATTGCAAAGCCTTTCATTTTGAATTCAATTTGAATTTTACATAATGTGAAATATATCACATTTTAATTCATTAGTGTTTTATGTGTTGATTTTTTTGATTTTGCTTTAGGTAAATTCAAGAAGGAAGTAGAAAGCAATGAACAGATATAAATTGCATGATGATGTTGCAGAGTGCACTACAATAAAACCAATAAAGCACCACAATAAAACATGCTTAAATTTCAATCATTAGTTTATTTAATGCTTTTGTATTAGCTAAACTAATATTTTATTTATATTGTTATTTATCAATTATTTATAATTTAAAAAAAGATAATTTAAGCCTTGAGTGTTCAATGTTTTCTATGATTTATTAAGTAAAGTATTTTACTTTTTTGAATGGGGAGTGTCATGGAAAATAATACCAAGAAATTTTTTAGTGAAAGACAGTGGGCAATTGTTGCTTCTATTTTTCTCATGGCAACCTCTGCCATGGGGCCCGGATTTTTAACGCAAACAGCCACATTTACTGCCAAAATGGGGGCCGCTTTTGGTTTTGGTATTTTACTCTCTATTATTATTGATTATGTGGTACAGCAAAATATTTGGCGTGTGGTGACGCTTACTCAAATGCGAGCCCCTGAAGTGGCCAATGCAGCATTGCCGGGCAGTGGCTATGTTTTGGCGGGTTTAGTAATTTTTGGTGGTTTCTTTTTTAATATTGGTAATATTGCAGGGGCAGCTTTAGGTCTAAATGCTTTATTTGGTTTAGATACCAAATGGGGTGGGGTGATTAGTGGTGCAATTGCTATTTTAATTTTTGCGTCAAAAAAAGCCACTGTGGTGATTGATAAAAGTATGATTTTACTCGGTGTAGTAAAAATCTTATTGGTGGTGATTGTGGCTATTATTGTTGCACCACCTGTTGCTGATGCCTTTCATCAAACTATTTTACCAAGCCATATCGACTTTGCCAGTATTACCACTATTGTAGGTGGTACGGTCGGTGGCTATATTTGTTATGCAGGGGCACACCGTTTATTAGACAAAGGTGCGGTAGGGCCTGAGCATATTCAAGAAGTATCAAGAGCCGCAACCAAAGGGATTATTGTGGTTGGTATTGTTCGGTATGTCCTTTTCTTAGCTGTACTTGGTGTGGTTGCTAGCGGTGCTGTGATTGATTTATCAGGAAAAAATGCAAACCCTGCTGCACAAGCGTTTCAATATGCAGCGGGTATGTTTGGTTTTAAATTATTTGGTTTAATTTTCTTTGCTGCCGGTATTAGTAGTGCGATTGGCGCAGCGTATACATCGGTTTCATTTTTCACGGCATTTAAAAAAGATATTACCTTAAAACAGCGTAATGTCTGCACCATTATTTTTATTGCTGCTGCACTTTTATTGTTTGTGATTTTAGGTGCAACACCTGCAAGCTTACTGATTTTTGTAGGTGGTTTAAATGGATTGGTCTTACCTGTTGGCCTCACCCTTTTTGTATATGTTGCAGCGTGTCGAAAAGACTTACTCGGTGGCTATGACTATCCAATGTGGTTAACTGTACTTGGTGTTATTACATGCATACTGACATGGTACATGGGCTACATTTCGTTTAACACCATTTTCAATTACTTAAAATCATTATAAGAGCATGCCATCATGAAGATTGATTTAAACAGTGACCTTGGTGAAAGTTATGGCTCATGGCGTATGGGCAATGACCAAGAGATTTTAAAATTGGTGAGCAGTGCCAACATTGCGTGTGGTTTTCATGCAGGAGACCCCCAAGGGATTTTATCGATCTTACGCCAAGCCCATGCATCGAAGGTTGCTATAGGTGCTCATGTAGCTTACCCAGATTTGGTCGGTTTCGGACGCCGTAATATGGACTTGTCATATGATGAACTGTATGCAGATGTGTTGTACCAGATGTCGGCTTTAGACGGTTTGGCACGTAGCATAGGTGCAACGGTCAGTT
The DNA here is from genome assembly GCF_900096955.1 of Acinetobacter boissieri. Classification (GTDB taxonomy): domain Bacteria; phylum Pseudomonadota; class Gammaproteobacteria; order Pseudomonadales; family Moraxellaceae; genus Acinetobacter; species Acinetobacter boissieri. The sequence goes on from NZ_FMYL01000006.1 coordinate 59,175, forward strand.
ATGTGAAACCGCACGGGGCATTATATAACACTATTGCACACAATTTAACGCAAGCAAAAGCGGTGGTCGATGCTATTAAAGCGTTTAATCCCGCATTCATATTGGTGGCATTGGCAGGGTCTGATTTGGTTCAGTTTGCACGAGAGCAGGGCTTGCATGTGGTGTCAGAAGCCTTTGCCGACCGCGCATATAACTCAGATGGTTCTTTGGTGTCTAGACGTTTAGAAGGTGCTGTTTTACATGATGCAAACCAAATTGCAAAACGTGTGGTCAGCATGGTGGAAGATGGTGGTGTGATGTCTATAGACGGCACATTCACCACCATTAAAGCAGACAGCATTTGTGTGCATGGTGACACCCAAGGCGCACTTGAAATCACTCAAAAAATTATTGATGCACTGAGTGAGAGTCATATTGGGGTCACTGCATTTTCTGCTAAAGAGGAAGGGTAATATGTCTAGTATTCAGTTTCTTGCAACGGCAGACCAGTTAAAGCAAGCACAACAAGCACGGCTTAAAATCAGACAAGGTTATGATCAGCCCACAGCAGGTTTGGCGACAGGTCTGACCCAAGTGAATATGATTTGCGTACCCGAAGACTGGGCATGGGATTTTTTACTCTATGCACAGCGTAATCCGCAAAGTTGCCCTGTACTAGATGTGATCGAAGCAGGTCAATACCACACACAATTGGGTGAAGGAATTGATATTCGAACAGATTTTCCCAAATACCATATTTGGGAGCACGGTCAAAAAACTGCAGAAGTGACCGACATTTCTAATATATGGCAACAACAACTTAAGCTGGTGACTTTTTTAATTGGCTGTAGCTTCTCTTTTGAAGCCGACTTAATGGCCGCAGGTATAGAGGTTCGCCATATTGCAGACCAAAAAAATGTACCCATGTATTTAACCAATATTGCGTGTCGTTCGGCAGGAAAAATATCGGGCCAGTTGGTGGTGTCTATGCGTCCGATGAAAGCACATCAAGTGCCTCAAGCGGTACAAATCACGGCGAAAGTACCAAAAGTACATGGTGCACCTGTACATATTGGCTCGCCACATTTATTGGGTATTCAAGATATTTATTGTCCAGATTTTGGCGATGCCCCTCGTATTTTAGACGATGAAATTGCAGTGTTTTGGGCATGTGGTGTAACGCCACAAGCAGCGGTTATGCAGTCAAAAATTCCATTTGCGATTAGCCATGCACCCGGCCATATGCTGATTACAGATATACCTGACCGTACATGGTCTATTTAGTACAAAGGAGGCATTGTGCGATTTTTATCGGTCAGTTTAGACAGCTTTCTTATTGAGTTTCATGATTTATTAGAAACCACGCATTTTTTTAGGCATTTACAGCGTAACAATCACTCTGCCATTGTAGACATGATTCCTGCTGAAAAAACCATTTTGATTCAGTTTTCTGTGTTTAAAACCACACAAAAACAGCTCATTAGTTGGTTGTCACAACAACATATTCAGCATGAGCATACCGTACAAGGCACTGAAGTGATCATTGCAGCGAATTATGAGGGTGAAGACCTTGCTCAAGTGGCTGAACTTTTAGGCGTGACCACACAAGAGGTAATAAAGCGCCATACTCAACATGTGTGGAAAGTAGCGTTCATTGGTTTTGCTCCGGGTTTTGGTTACTTAAATTGTGAGCAACGTCCTTTTGGTAGTATTCCTCGTTTAAGTACACCCCGTAAGCGTATTGTGGCAGGGGCTGTTGCTTTAGCAGGTGAGTATACGGGTGTGTATCCTAAAGACAGCCCCGGTGGCTGGCAGTTGATTGGTCATACTGCGGAAACCATGTGGGACATTCACCGTGACCCGCCTGCCTTATTATTGCCGGGTAACAGTATTGTGTTTAAAGAGGCTAAACATGTGGCTCAGGTGAGTGTGCCAGACCACATCATAAAGCACGATGCAGAAGCACATAAACCATTACCAATCGCACGGGGTATATTAAAAATTTTAAATGCAGGTATGCAAACTTTAGTGCAAGACCGTGGCCGTATTGGGAAATTTGCCATGGGTGTTGGGGTGGGTGGTGCACTTGATGTGGGTGCAATGCAGGCTGCAAACCAATGTGTTGGCAATGCGCTTAATGATGCAGTGCTTGAGATTTTAAATGGTGGTTTTAAAGCACAGGTTCAATCTCCAACAGTCATTGCAATTACAGGTGCAATCAGTACCTGTGTGATTGAATATGCCGATGGTACAGTCGCGGAAGTTTCCTGTGGTCAAGCCATCGCACTCGATGCGGGTGACACCATTGAAATTAAACGACCACAAGCAGGGCTTAGAAATTATCTAGCCATACGTGGTGGTGTGTTGGCTGAAAAAATTTTAGCCAGTTATAGTTTTGACACTTTGGCTGAATTGGGCCCGAAACCACTATCTACTGGCGATGAAGTAGCGGTTGGCCAATCCCCAAAACAGGCCGTGTCTACAGACAGCAAACCACCCAAATGCCTACCTCAATCCAAAGATACAGTGGTACTAGATATTGTACTTGGTCCAAGAGCAGATTGGTTTGAAGCAGAGAGCTTAGAGACGTTGTTGAATCAGTTATGGAAAGTGAGTAACGATATTAATCGCGTGGGGTTGCGCTTACAGGGTGAGGTGGCGTTAAAACGTACACAGCATCAAGAGCTCTCCAGTGAAGGTACAGTTACGGGTGCACTGCAAATACCACCAAGTGGGCAACCTGTTTTGTTTATGAATGACCATCCACTCACAGGTGGTTACCCTGTGATTGCAACGGTTGCACATTATCATTTAGATTTAGTGGCACAAATTCCTGCAGGTTGCCTGATTAAATTTAACAAAGTTTCAGAATTTATGGATATGAACGTATGAGCACACATAAATTACTTATTGCTAATCGTGGTGAAATTGCTGTACGCATTATTCAAGCCTGTAAAGATTTAGATATTCCGTCCATTGCGGTCTATGCAGAAGAAGATATTCACAGTTTGCATTGTCAATATGCCGATGAAGCATGGTCATTAAAGGGCATCACAGCTCAAGACACTTATTTAAATATTGATGCCATTTTAAAAGTAGCACAGCAGTCAGGCGCAACCATGATCCACCCCGGTTATGGCTTTTTATCTGAGCGTGCTGAATTTGCACAAGCAGTACTTGATGCAGGATTGATTTGGATTGGCCCATCACCCAAAAGTATTCAGCTTTTAGGCGATAAAATAGAAGCCCGAAAAATTGCACAGGCCGTGGGTGCACCATTGGTGAAAGGTACATCTGAGCCACTCCAAAATGCACAACAAGCCTATAATTTTGCATCTGAACATGGCTTGCCGATTGCCATTAAAGCTGCTTTTGGTGGTGGTGGTCGTGGGCTAAAAGTGGCAAGAGATTTAAATGATGTAGAAGCACTGTATGACTCTGCAGTGCGTGAAGCAGTGACTGCGTTTGGCCGTGGTGAGTGTTTTGTAGAGCAGTATTTAGACCGTCCAAGACACATAGAGGCGCAAATTATTGCTGATCAACAGGGTCATGTGGTGGTGGTGGGTACACGAGATTGTTCATTACAACGCCGTAACCAAAAGTTAGTCGAAGAATCACCTGCACCGTTTATCTCTAAAAAGATTTTGCAACAGATTATAGATTCTGCTACGGCCATTTGTAAAAAAGCGAATTATGTGGGGGCAGGTACAGTTGAGTATCTACTGAGCCAAGATGGTATGCTGTCTTTTTTAGAGGTGAATACCCGTTTACAAGTAGAGCACCCAATTACCGAGCAAACCTCAAATGTAGATTTGGTGGCCGAACAAATCTCTATTGCTTTAGGCAAACCACTATCTATACAAAGTATGCCTGAGCCACAAGGTCATGCGATTGAGTTTCGGATAAACGCTGAAGACCCTGCCAGAGGATTTATTCCTGCTTTTGGTGAGTTGACAGAATTTTCTGCACCGAGTGGTTTAGGTGTGCGTTTAGATACCGGGGTGACACAAGGCAGTGTAGTATCGAGTCATTTTGACTCATTGCTTGCTAAACTTATTATTACTGCACCGACACGTCAGTTGGCCATACAACGAGCCAAACGGGCATTGAACCAATTTAAAATTGAAGGTGTTGCAACCGTTTTACCATTTCATCAGGCTATTTTAAATGAACCTGACTTTATAGATGCGTTTAAAGTACACACACGTTGGATAGAGCAAGACTTTACCGCAGACTATGCACCTTATCCGCGTAGCCAACAGCGTAGTCGCACAACCATGCAGTATGTAGACTTAGAAATTGATGGCAAGTTACATCAAGTGGGCTTGCCGCTTGCATTTTTAGGGGTATTGGGTCAACAGGTCCAGTTACCTGAAACAGCATCGAATCAGCCACTCAGTAGTGGTGCAGTGCTTGCGCCAATGAATGGTGTAATTACGCAGTGGAGAGTTCAAACGGGAGATCTGGTAGAGAAAAATCAGATCATTGGACTCATGGAAGCCATGAAAATGGAAGTGCCTATTTTAGCCCATCAAACAGGTGTACTCACCATTGATCAGGCCTGCCAAGTCAATATTCAGGCAGATGATATTGTTGCGCATATTAATGATTGAATAAAAAATCATGCATCGTGATAAGAACGATGCATGATATTCAAGGTGTATTGGTTAAATACCTTTAATGCCATATTTATCAAGAAGTTTTTGATATTCTTGATTGCCTTTGATGGTTTCTAAAGCTTTTGTCAGGCTTGCAAGCGTTGCAGGGTCATCTTTACGTACAGCAAGACCTAGAGTTTGTGGGTAGATAGGTTCAGTTGTAGAAATCATCACTCTACCCTTCACTTTTTCAATAAAGCTTTTTGCAACATCTGTATCGTCAAATTGTACGTCTGAAGACTTAGAAAGTAACGACTGTAGTGCTTCAGGAGATGTGTCGAACTCACGAATCGTAATGCCTTTTTTGTTGTTAGCAGCACAGTAGTTTTTTGACACCTCATCTAGCTTAGGAATTCCTGCTGAGCCTTTAAGAATAGACAATGTTTTACCACAAAGATCTTTTGGATCTTTCGGTGCGAATGACTCACCAGTACGAACGATTAATGCATTACCTACTTTTGCATAAGCAATAAAGTTGACTTGTTTTTCACGCTCAGGCGTAATAAACATTGAAGATGCAATCACATCGAACTTCTTGCTGTTTAAGCTTGGAATCAGGCTTGCAAAACGAGTATCGACAAACTCAGTTTTTTGTTGGTTAGTATTGGCCAGTAAGCCAAGCAGTTCAACATCAAAACCTTGTGGTTTATCATCTTTGAAAAAAGCATAAGGAGGGTATGTTAAATCTGAACCAATACGCAGTGTCGCTGGTGCGGCAGCTGCAGTATCTACAGGTGCTTCTTTTTTCTCTTCTGGTTTGCTACATGCAGACAATCCAATGACTAATGACGTGATTAAAGTCGCAAGAGGTATTTTTTTAAACATATTTTATTCCTAAAATTATATTGTTAAATTACTTTGTTAAAGTGAGTCCATGTTGTCCAGCATATGGAGAACATTGGGGTGATTTCCAGCCTTTAATCAGCTCTGGATCTAGGTCAAAAATTTCTACACCAAGCGGTCTACATACCGAAATAGGGTCTTGAGCATCAGGCCCCCACATTGGTAAAGAGAGGTCTCCCCCTGGGCAGGTCGATAAGGCGCATAGAACATCAATTTCAGCAAAAAACTCTAAATAGTCACCGACTTGAGCAGGGCATGTTTTCATAAAGTATTTACTTTCATGATTCAGGCCAGTGACTTGAAAAATATTAAGTACATCATGCACATCAAACTCAGTTAAACCATACGGTAAAACTGCACGGGTGAGGTTGGAGTGGCAGTGATGGTCAAAATCTTTACCCGTTAAAATACGGTTAATATATGGGTCGCAGCGTGTACCGAGTAAGTCATGAATACGTCCGCCGTGTTCATCTATACCGTAATCTTTTAAGCTGTCATCGGTAATGGTGACCAGTGGGCGCATAAATGGCAGTGTTGACCATAGGCGGTCATAGATACTGACATGCGAGCCTTGTAATTGTCTGGTACGAGAGGCCCAGAGGCGCTCTCTTGGGTTGTGAGCATTCCAAATATTGAAATCACCGACTTGTGCACCTTTAGGAGTAGTGACTCTAAACACTTGTCCTGCTTTTACTGTCCATGCATAGCCCGAACGAATCGGCACTTCAACTTGGCTAATGCGTGTTCTTGCATCTGTTGTTTCACGAATACGGTCATAAAAATTTTTATCGATATCAAGAGGGGAGTCTTTTCCACCCTGATAGGCCGATGGATAGTCTTTATACATATCGCTTTCCTATACTAGTCGTACTTTTAACCTTGTGTTTGGTTTGCGTTTAAGCCCATAAATTGCTGTAAACGAAGGTTGTCTGATTGAATGATTTGCGCTGGAGACTCATCGACTACCACATGACCATTTTCCATAAATACCACTCGATTAGACACTTGGAGTGCAAAATCCATCTCATGTGTAACAATGATCATCGTCATGCCTTCTTTAGCGAGATCTTCAATCACTTTTAATACTTCGCCCACTAACTCTGGGTCGAGTGCAGACGTTGGTTCATCAAATAAAATGACAGAAGGCTTCATGGCTAAGGCACGAGCAATTGCCACACGTTGTTGTTGACCACCAGAGAGTTGATGCGGATATTTATTGGCATGTTGCTTCATTCCCACTTTTTCTAACATCGTTAAGGCAGTAATCTTGTTAATTAATGCATCAGATTTTTGATGATAGTTCGGCGCAAGCGTGACATTTTCTAAAATCGTTTTATGTGGAAATAAGTTAAAACTCTGAAAAACCATGCCAACATGAATAATATTTTTTTGGTAGTTTTGGTTGTCTTTAAGATTTATTTCTGACGATAAAAAAGGCTGATCTAATAATGAAACTTTACCACTGGTGAGCTCTTCAAGACCATTAAGTGTACGAATAAATGTGGTTTTGCCTGAGCCTGATGGGCCAATAATACAAACAACTTCGCCCCACTTTATTTTTAAATCAATGCCTTTAATGACCTGATGATCGCCATAAGATTTACAGACCTGATGTGTTTCGAGTGCATATTCACCACGGTGAAGTGGATTTTTTTTGCTTGGTATTGGTTCTGCTTGTGTGGTGTATTGCATATTATTTAATGGACTATCTGCTGAAAGTAGTCCCGGTTGGCGTAATGAAACATCTAATTTTCTTTCAAACCATGTGAGCACCCAACCAAATACAGTGACAATTAAGATGTAATAAAAAGCAACCGCTAGCATGGTTTCCATGACTAGAAAGTTTTGAGTATATAGACGTTGTCCAACCAATAAAATTTCGGTCAAAGAAATAACAGAAACTAAAGAGGTAAGTTTAACAATAGTCACAAATTCATTGCTTAAAGAGGGCATTGCTACACGTAATGCTTGTGGAATGACAATTAGTTTTTGTATGCCTACATAGCGTATACCCAATGCTTTTCCTGCTTCTATTTGACCCTTGGGAATAGAGCTAAGCCCTGAACGATGTATTTCAGCAATAAAAGCCGATTCATTGAGAAACATTGCAATTGCGCCCGCAATAAACGGAGAGGCAAGAAATGTACTGGTTGATGGATAAATTTGAGGTAGATTGTAGGTAAAAACAAGGAGTACTAATAATGGGAGACTACGAAAAAACCAAATATATGTTGAGGTAAATTTAGCAATAAAACGATTCTTTGATTGTTTAGCCAATGCCAAAATAAAACCAAAAATAGTACCTGCTAACCATACAACTAAACTTAGTTCGATCACGACTAAACAGGCTTTCCAAAAAGAAATATTCCAGAGCTGACTTAATGTGTAATTCCAATCAAACGGCATATTTTTCTCCGTGGGGTACTTGGTTGCTTTAAATTAATATTTGGTTCATAAGAAGCTTTTAAGCACTTTTAATGCCAATAATTCACTGTTTATTGATTTTTGTATGAAAAAATATAGAAATTTTATCAATCTGCTATATTTTTAACTATTTAAATGAAGTGCATAGACTAAAAGGAAGTACTACCACAGTAGTTATTGCAATGAGGTGTCTTATGTTTTTTGATAGGCTGAAAAATAGTGATTTTTATGAGGGTATTGATTAAAAACAAACCAAAAATAAAAAAACCATACACTTTAAAGTGATTGTGCACTTAAAAAGAGCCAGTAGGTGTCTTTAAAATATGGCAATACAAATTGCTCAAAGATCTCAAAGATAGAGTCTTATTTATATATTTATCTTGAAATTGACTTAAAAAACACAAATTGTTGCAAATAAATAAATCCAACTGTTTTAGTAGAGATTGAAAAAAATAGTAACTCTTATATAATGGCGCTAACTTCATTGGGGAGTAGCCGCTATTTACGCACCGTAAATAGATGATGGTCAACATACTTGTTCATACATTTTGAACATGGCCATTATAGCAAAGAACCAGTTTTTCTTTTGTTGGCAAGACCTTTGATTTACTTTCTCTGCATCTTGGCTAGCAGGAGAGGTAAGTCATAGGTATTTGTGCTGGCCAAGGAAAACATGTCATGTATGCTTTTCTCATCTCTGTCTCTATCGTTGCCCTTGCTGAAATGGGAGACAAAACGCAACTTCTCGCATTACTCTTGGCTGCACGTTTTCGTAAACCAGTGCCTATTTTGCTCGCGATTGTACTTTCAACCACCATTAATCACGGTATTTCTGCGGTTTTAGGCCAATGGCTGACCACTGTTGTTAGCCCAACTGTAATGGTCTGGATTTTAGCATTAGGTTTTATTGGTATGGCAGTATGGATGCTTATTCCAGATAAACTCGATGGCGATGAAGCTGAAAGTATTTATAAATGGCAACGCTTTGGTGTATTTGGTGCGACATTTATCTTATTTTTCTTGGCTGAAATCGGCGATAAAACTCAAATTGCAACAGTTGCATTGTCTGCACGCTTTGACAGTATTGTTACTGTGTTGGTCGGAACAACCATAGGTATGATGATTGCAAATGCGCCTGCTGTATTTTTAGGGAATAAATTAGCTGGAAAGCTTCCAATCACTTTAATTCATAGAATTAGTGCAGTGATCTTTTTAGTGGTCGGTATTAGTGCAGTGGTACAGCATTATATGGGGTAATAAAAAAATAATACTGGGTTGATTTGATTTTAAGCCCAATGGGTGGCTAGCTCGAATCATATTCAGTCTAGGTCTATCACGCTAGGTACTTTTGTTAAGTGTCTAGCGTGATTAGTGAATTCATTCAATAGAGTCTATCTTTTGTTATAAAACTAATTTTATGTAAATTGGTACTGAACAAAATGCTTGTTTGTTTTCTAATCTCTCGAGTGAAGGGCTAATGAGCGCTTTGTATTTATAATGCGTTATATATTTCGTTACTCACATCTTCACAGACATCGGTGTTAGTATTTTCCGCAGGTACTGTGATCGCGAGATGGGACAACCAACTCTCTTTGGTGGCACCATGCCAATGTTTCGTTTTAGGCTTTACATTGATGACATCGCCCTCTTGAATTAATCGTGGTGGCAACCCTTCCTCTTGATACCAACCTAGACCACCTGTTACCAGTAAAATTTCACCACTGTGATGATAATGCCATTTCGTTCTAGAAGCGGCTGCAAATGTTATATTCGATATCTCTACTTGATCTTTTGATAGATCACTACGATAAGCCTTTCCTTGAAAGAAAGCTTGAAACTCTGGGCTATGAATACCTTTGTCAAAAACAGTATCACCTTTAAAACTTGATGGGTTCATGTTGTTTTCCATGTATTGGTTTTTCAGCTTTATGCTACACTTACACGGATACAACTGTGATTACGGGTTAAAAATATACAACATTAACTATCATAAAAACTAATACGTAATTACAAAAATAAAGAAATAGCAGTCATTCTTAATATTATATAGAAAAGATCCAAAACGGGTTCTGTATTACCGAATAAGTATTTTATAACTTTGATGTTTGCTGAATGAGCAGACTTTAAAATAATTGAAGTGATCAAATACAAGATTTTTGAAAAAAAATACAGAATAAATGAAATTTGAAAAAAAATTTGTTTATAATAGCTCACGGAATTAACCAGTGAGACTGTTATGCTGACCATCATTCAAGAAGCCCTAACCTTCGATGATGTCTTATTAGTGCCCGCCTATTCTACTGTCCTACCAAAAGATGTTTCCCTCAAATCACGTTTAACACGTGACATCCATCTCAATGTGCCTTTAGTATCTGCCGCGATGGATACCGTGACTGAAGCACGTATGGCCATTGCGATGGCACAAAATGGTGGCATCGGTATTATTCATAAAAATATGGATATTGCAGCACAAGCTGCGGAAGTGCGCCGTGTTAAAAAATTTGAAGCGGGCATGGTCAAAGACCCAATTATTGTTACGCCAGAAACAACAGTACGTGAACTCAATGCCATTACGCATGCCAATAATATTAGTGGTGTACCTGTTGTAAAAGATGGAAAAGTGGTTGGTATTGTTACAGGGCGTGATACTCGCTTTGAAACAAACCTTGAGCAGCCTGTCAGCAATATTATGACCACCCAAGAACGTCTAGTGACTGTGCGTGAAGGTGAGTCAAAAGAAAATATTCAAGCATTATTACAAAAACATCGTATTGAAAAAGTGCTCGTTGTTGATGAAAACAATGCACTGAAAGGATTAATTACGGTCACTGATTTCCGTAAAGCTGAATCATATCCAAATAGTTCAAAAGATCATTTGGGTCGCTTACGTGTAGGTGCTGCTGTTGGAACAGGCGCAGAAACGCCATCACGTGTTGAAGCATTGGTTGAAGCTGGTGTTGATGTGATTGTTGTAGATACTGCACATGGTCATTCAGCAGGTGTGATTGAGCGTGTCAATTGGGTGAAAAAGAACTTTCCACAGGTTCAAGTCATTGGCGGTAATATTGCCACAGGTGATGCAGCCTTAGCATTGTTAGATGCAGGTGCAGATGCGGTGAAAGTAGGGATTGGCCCAGGCTCAATTTGTACCACACGTATTGTTGCAGGTATTGGCGTACCACAAATGTCTGCGATTGACAGTGTTGCTAATGCGCTAAAAGAGCAAATTCCTTTAATTGCAGATGGTGGTATTCGCTTCTCTGGCGATATGTCAAAAGCGATTGGTGCTGGCGCAAGTACGATTATGGTCGGTTCTTTACTGGCAGGTACGGAAGAAGCACCGGGTGAAGTAGAATTCTTCCAAGGTCGTTACTATAAAGCATACCGTGGTATGGGTTCTTTAGGTGCAATGGCGGGTTCATCTGGTTCAGCAGATCGTTACTTCCAAGATGCTAAAGCTGGTGCTGAAAAGCTAGTACCAGAAGGCATTGAAGGCCGTGTACCTTACAAAGGTCCAATGGGTGTCATTTTACATCAGATGATGGGCGGATTACGTTCATCTATGGGCTATACTGGCTCAAGTACGATTGATGATTTACGTCAAAATGCAAAATTTGTCAAAATTACTTCAGCGGGTATGAAAGAATCACACGTACATGATGTAACCATTACCAAAGAAGCACCAAATTACCATATTGGTTAATTGCCCATTGTGAAATAATACAAAAAGACCGTCAAAGCATGACGGTCTTTTTGATTTTGGTGTAAAGTGTAAAAAAGTGGAAAACAAAAAACAGGTTAGAAAAATGGCCTGTTCAATGAATGAATGAGAGACGCATGAGTTATTTTGGTACAGATGGTATTCGTGGAAAATTTGGTCAGTTGCCTATTACGCCTGAGTTTGCATTAAAACTCGGTTTTGCTGCAGGTAAAGTACTTAAAAAACAAAATGTTGACCGAAAACCAGTTGTTGTATTAGGTAAAGATACGCGGCTCTCTGGCTATATTTTAGAAGCAGCTTTACAAGCAGGGCTCAATGCTGCAGGGGTCTATGTGCATTTACTTGGCCCATTGCCTACACCGGCAATTGCTCATTTAACACGTGCTTTACATGCAGATGCAGGCATTGTCATCTCTGCATCACATAATCCTTACTTTGATAATGGCATTAAATTTTTCTCATCTGAAGGAAAAAAATTGCCTGAATCGTTACAAAACGAAATTAATGAAGAGCTACAACACGACATTGTGATTGAAGACACGGCAGGGCTTGGTAAAAGTGTTCGTGTGAAAGATGCCAATGGTCGCTATATTGAGTTTTGTAAATCAAGTTTTCCGTATCACTATAACTTACGCAATATTGTGATAGTGGTCGACTGTGCACATGGTGCTGCTTACAATGTTGGTCCTGCAGTTTTTCGTGAGCTCGGTGCTAAAGTCATAGCAATAAACAATGAGCCAAACGGCCAAAATATTAATGAAAACTGTGGTTCAACACATCCAGATGTATTACAAAAATCAGTGCTTGAGCATGGTGCAGACATTGGTATTGCTTTCGATGGTGATGCAGACCGTGTAGTGTTGGTAGATAAATTTGGTCATTTACTTGATGGCGACCATATTTTGTATATTTTAGCCACTAAAGCGAAGAAAAAACCGATAGGTATTGTCGGCACAGTCATGAGTAATATGGCATTGGAGCTCGCATTGAAACAGGCTGACGTTCCTTTTTTAAGAGCGCAAGTGGGTGACCGCCATGTATTACAAAAACTAGTAGAGCAACAGTGGGCAATTGGTGGAGAGCCATCAGGGCATATTTTAACTCTAGATAAAAGTACCACTGGTGATGCGATTATTGCCGCCTTGCAAGTGTTAACAGTCATGGTGTACCAAAATAAAGCACTGCATGAGTTAGTGGAAGGCTTTGAGTTATTTCCACAAATTCTAGTGAATTTACGTTTAGAAAAAATGATTGACCCATTTGCAATACCTGAATTGGTTACTTTATTTGAACAGGCCGAAGAGCAACTCAAAGGGCGTGGTCGTTTGCTTATTCGCAAGTCAGGTACAGAACCGATGATTCGAGTGATGGTTGAAGGTGAGCAGGCGGAAGAAGTCCATGCTTTAGCAAACCGTTTGGCAGATGCGATTACAGCACAAGCGAATCAAGCCATATCACCATAAGGATAATAGTCATGAATGATACGATTAAAGATCTAAGTGAGCTCAGACTTAGCTATGAAAAAGGAGAGCTTCTTGAGCCACAGGTGGCACAAAATCCACATGACCAGTTTTTACAGTGGTTTAACCATGCTTTAGCTGTAAATAGTGATGAGCCATATGCGATGTATTTAGCGACAGTGGATGAACGAGGACAACCACATGTTCGCACGGTTTTGCTCCGAGGCGCAACAGAATTAGGTTATGATTTTTATACCAATTATGATAGCCAAAAAGGGATGGATTTGGCACAAAATGCCCGTGCAGAAATCTTGTTCTATTGGCCAAGCTTAGAACGTCAGGTGCGTATTTCGGGTCAAGTGGTGAAAGTGTCTGAGCAAGAGTCGACAAATTACTATCATAAACGCCCTAAAGATAGTCAAATTGCAGCACATATTAGTACACCACAAAGTGGTCAAATTGAGAGTAGAGATGTATTACAACAGCGTTTTGATCAGTTGTCTGCATCTGTTGTGACCAAAACTGAGTTAGATAAACCCAAATTTTGGGGTGGCTACCGCTTACAGGCTACAGCATACGAGTTTTGGCAAGGTCGCCCGAACCGTTTACATGACCGTTTACAGTACAAAAAACAAGACAACGCAACATGGCAATTACAGCGTTTAATGCCTTAAATCCTTTATGTCTAATGTTCAAATAAAAATTCGACCACATCATACATGCCCTGAAATTTTTCAGGGCATTGCGCCGTTTATGGCCAATATTTTAGCTCGCCGTGCCTTAACCTCTGGTCATGAACTGGAACTTAAGCTCAAACATTTACTTCCACCTACATTAAAAGGTTTAAGCAAGGCCGTCGAGTATATTGACTACGCTATAGATCAAGAACAACGTATTGTGATTGTAGGAGACTACGATGCTGATGGGGCAACCAGTACGGCTTTAATGGTTTTGGTGTTACGTGCTTTAGGTGCCGATGTGCATTATTTAGTGCCAGATCGTTTTAAATATGGTTATGGTTTAACAGAAAAAATTGTAGATTTAGCACAGCAACAATATGCACCACAGTTACTCATTACTGTAGATAATGGCATTTCGAGTCATGCAGGGGTGGCGCAAGCGAAGAAATATGGCATGACTGTGGTGGTTACAGACCACCATTTAACCACCAAAGCCGCACCGCTCGCTGACGCTGTGGTTAATCCAAATCAATTGGGATGTGACTTTGCCAGTAAAGCTTTGGCGGGAGTTGGTGTCGCCTTTTATGTGTTGGCAGATTTAGTTACACAGCGTAAAAAGCGAGGCAAAAGCACCACCAATATGGTGCAATATTTAGATCTTGTCGCACTGGGTACATATGCAGATGTGGCAGCACTTGACCACAACAACCGTATTTTAATTGATTATGGTTTAAATCACATTCGTCAAGGTCAGTGTCGTGCAGGCATTTTGGCATTGCTACATGTCGCAGGGCGTGATATGCATAAAATGACTGCCAGTGATTTAGGCTTTGCCCTAGGCCCGCGTTTAAATGCGGCAGGGCGTATGCAAAGTATGCATATTGGAGTGGAGTGTTTGTTGGCTGAAAGTTTTGAGCAAGCCTATCCTCTAGCACAACAACTGCAACAGTTGAACCAAGAGCGTCGTGCCGTTGAAGCAGATATTAAACAAGATGCATTACAGATTTTACAAAATATACAGCTAGATCAAACCCATTTACCTACTGCATTGGTGTTATTTGAACCACATTGGCATCAGGGCGTGATTGGTATTGTGGCAGGGCGGTTAAAAGAACAATTTCATCGGCCAAGTATTGTCTTTGCTGTAGATGAAGATGGCGTACATATCAAAGGTTCTGCTCGTTCTGTAGAAGGTATACATATTCGTGATGCCATTGAGCGTGTGGCCGAACAGTATCCCAACTTAGTTCGTTTTTTTGGTGGACATGCAGCTGCAGCAGGCTTAACCATTGCTCAAAAAGATTTTGAGGCGTTTAAATTTGCATTTGAGGCTGAGATTGCGCAATGTGACACAGCACTGTTTCAAGCAGTAATTTGGACAGATGGCGAGCTGAATGAAGCAGATTTAACCCTTCAGACTGCACAACTGATTGAGCAATTTGGCCCATGGGGTCAAAATTTTCCTAGCCCTGTATTTGAGGGTATATTTACTATAGATCACTTTCGTTGGCTGAAAGAAAAGCATTTAAAACTGAGTTTAAGATTAAGTACAGGGCAATGTGTTGATGCGATTGCATTCAATGCTAAAGATCATTTTTATTTTGATGAGCAAAAAACAAAAATTAAATTGGTCTATACATTAGATAAAAATGAGTTTCAAGGACGGGTTAGTTTACAGCTTAAAGTGCTGTATTTCACTTCAGAAATAGCATGATTGTAAATATTTGACGTAGCCATCTATGAGTTGTTAAGACCATTCAAGCGATGTGATATTTAATTGATCTGGCTGTAAATGATCTTGCTTATTGTTAATTAAGTAAGGGTACTTACAGTGGCTGAGTAGAGGGTAGTCTTCAATTAAATCATCGCTATAAGATGCATACCATGGTTGCTTAACTCCTATTATTGTCTACGAATACAACAAAGGCATGTAAATACATGCCTTTGTAAATTAACTGAAGTGATTTTAAAAACGGTAAGATCCGCCTACAGTATAGGTATTGTAGTTGTCCCCAAAACCTACACGTCCGTCAACACTTAAGTTTGGATAGATAAATTTCTTCGCAGTTAGACCCCATTGATCTTGGTCAAGTGATTTGTCTTTGGTGTAGTCTGCACCTACGCTGAATGTTTTGTCGATGTAGTAGTCACCACCCACATAGTATTGGCGGTTGTTGTTACTACCAAAAACACCACGTGCTTCTAAATTCACATCATGTTGACCCACTTGTGTGACTAATTTTGCACGTAAAGTAGGATCTGCGCCATCACCACCATCTTTTACGTCATAACCTTGCACACCAACTGCAACCAATAAGCCTGGTGCCGGTAAATAACCGACTTCAGCGTTATATAGCGTAGTTTTTTGATCTACTGGTGTGTTTTTTAAAGAAACTTCATTACGAGCAACGCCTGCACCTAAATAAAACTGTGAATTCGGAATATAGTATTCACCTGCAGCACCGTAGGTCGAATTTTTAACGCCACTGTTATTACCGTATTGAGCAGTTGCACTCACATTACTGGCTTTATCTAAAAAGGCAGCTTCAGCAAGTGGTGAATTACGTGTTTGTACAGGGTTAAAGTAATATGTACCATTTAGACCAAATTGGCTTACACCACCGCTATGTTCAGGGTCTAAATAGCTATAGTTACCACCAACTTCAGATTGATATGCATTGGCAGTGCCTGTGATCGCAAGACCTGCAAATAGTGCAGTTGCAAGAAGTGTCTTTTTCATGATTACTCTCCCTTGGAAGTATAAAATTCATGTTTTGTTACATATTAGAGTGTAGATTAAAACTCAATTTGGTCAATTGTGTGGCTTCATTAATTTGTGTAAGATGTATTTTTTTATGGCAATTTGCAACTAAGTACTTGTTTTTAAATAATTTTAAAATTGTGTTGTTATATTAATAGTATGCATATCTTGTATTTTTATGTTGTTGTTTTATAAACACTAGTCGGTATATCTCACTTCTTATGTCTTAAAATACAGGCTATTTTTCTAATCATTGCATATCAAAACCAGATGCTATGCTAAAATAATGCTCGATAATATAAACATTGTAAGAGAGATTTACGTGGAAATTAATCCGTATTTAATTCAATTAAAAGACCTATCTGACCGTGGTCAAACACTACGGGGGTATCTTTGACTACGATCTGAAAAAAGAGCGTCTCGAAGAGGTTTTACGTGAACTAGAAGACCCTGCGATTTGGAACGATCAAAACCGAGCTCAAAAAATGGCCAAAGAAAAAGGCGAGCTTGAGAACGTTTTAAATGTACTCGATGCACTGGCAGAACAACTGGATGATGCCAAGGCGATGCTCGATTTGGCTGTTGAAGCAGATGATGAAAGTCTACTTGTCGATGTACAGACAGAGTTAAATACTGCAGAAACTGAATTAGCAGCACTTGAATTCCGCCGTATGTTTAATAATCCAATGGACCCAAATCCGTGCTTTTTAGATATACAATCAGGTTCTGGTGGTACAGAAGCACAAGACTGGGCATCCATGCTGTTGCGTATGTATATGCGTTGGATTGAGCGTCACGGCTTTAAAGCAGAGTTGATGGAAGTCTCTGACGGTGATGTTGCAGGGATAAAGTCTGCGACCATACGTATTGAAGGTGAATACGCCTTTGGTTGGTTACGTACCGAAACAGGCGTACATCGCTTAGTACGAAAATCACCATTTGATAGTGGTAACCGCCGTCATACTTCATTTAGTGCAGTGTTTGTGTCTCCTGAAGTGGATGACAATATTGAAATTGATATTAACCCTGCAGATGTTCGTACAGATACGTACCGTGCTTCAGGGGCAGGTGGTCAGCACATTAACAAAACTGATTCTGCAGTACGCTTAACTCACACGCCAACAGGTACGGTGGTGGCATGTCAAAATGAGCGCTCACAACATGCCAACCGTGATCGTGCATGGAAATTATTACGTGCAAAACTATATGAGTTAGAAATGCAAAAGCGTAATGATGCAGCTCAAGCACTTGAAGACTCAAAGTCTGATATTGGTTGGGGCAGTCAAATTCGCTCATACGTTTTAGATGACTCTCGTATTAAAGATTTGCGTACAGGTGTTGAAAACTCAAATACAATAGCCGTGTTAGATGGCGACTTAGATAAGTTTATTGAAGCGAGTCTAAAACAAGGTCTATAAGACATTTTTAAATATATGGCTACGATTAAATATCGTGGCCATTTTTCATCATACGGTCAAATAATTATTACAATATGGTCTTTCATAATAAATAACATGACTTTAATTTATGAAAAAGAAAACCATTTTAGCCAATATGTTATTTTCAATATTGGCTCTGACTCAGTATGCTAGTGCTGTTGAAAATATGCCATCACTGGCAGTACAACAAGGCGAAAAAGTATTGGTGATTGCGCATCGTGGGGCGAGTGCATTGCGCCCTGAACATACATTGGCTTCGTATCAAAAAGCGATTGATGACGGTGCAGATTTTATTGAGCCTGATTTAGTTTCAACTAAGGATGGCATGTTGGTTGCACGGCATGAAAATGAAATTGGGGGTACATCAAATATCAGTACGCTTCCACAATTTGCACAGCGTCAAACGACTAAAGTGATTGATGGTAAAAGCATACAAGGTTGGTTTACTGAAGATTTTACTGCTAAAGAATTACAGCAAGTGAAGGCCAGAGAGCGTATTCCAAAATTACGTCCTGAAAATACCAAATATAATGATCAATATAATATTCCAACACTTAAACAAATTATTGAATTGGCTGAAAATCATTATAAAAAAACAGGGAAAGTTGTAGGTTTATATATTGAAACGAAACACCCTACATTTTTTAAAAATCAGCATTTGGCCATGGAAGATACGTTGCTGAAAACGCTTGCTCAAAACAATTATAGTAAGAATATTGCCCCAATTTATTTGCAGTCATTTGAAACAACGAATATTCAGTATATGAAGCAAAAGTTAAATCAATATGGCTTAAAGCATGTACAAATTATTCAGCTTTACGATGATCCGAAAATGATCCCTGGCGACTTATTAGATCAAGGTGCAAAAACGACCTATGCAGATTTAGCAACAGTGCAAGGTTTAACACAAGTTGCAAAATATGCAGATGGTGTTGGACCAAGTAAAATATATATTATTGATAAAGATACACAGCAATCCACCAGTTTTGTTCAAAATGCACATGCTTTAGGTTTAAAAGTTCACCCTTACACATTTCGGCCTGAAAATAATTTCTTGCCACCACAAGACGTTTGCAGCCAAATACCAAGTGAACGTTGTGAGCGTGGTTCTGTACAAGAGATCAAAAGATACCTTAATACAGGTATAGATGGTTTCTTTACGGATGACCCGAAACTTGGCCGTGACGCAATGACACAGCCTTAAAATATAAATAATAAAAAAGAGGCTTAGTGCCTCTTTTTTTATTACTGAGTTTTTTTATAGCGGTTACGCACAATTTCAAATATTGCAGGCAATATACTTAAAATAATAATACCAATAATTAGATGTGTGAAGTTATCTTTGACAATGGGTAGGTTACCAAAGAAATAACCCAAAATAATAAAAGAGCTGATCCAAAGAATGGCACCAACAACATTAAACATTAAAAAATGACGATAGTTCATGCTGCTTGCACCTGCAACAAAAGGTGCAAAAGTACGAAAAAATGGTAAGAATCGAGCAAAAATAATGGTTTTTCCACCATGTTTTTCAAAAAAAGCCTGAGTTTTGGTTAAATGCTCTTTTTTAATAAAACGAGAGTCCATTTCAAAGACTCGTGGTCCAATATAACGCCCAATATGATAATTGAGCGTATCGCCCAAAATAGCAGCAACACATAGTAGTATAATGAGTACTGTTGGGTCCATAACACCTGTAGAGGCTGCTAAGGCACCTGCAGCAAATAACATACTGTCGCCAGGTAAAAATGGCATGACCACTAAACCTGTTTCTACAAAAATAATAATAAATAAAATGGCATAAATCCATTTGCCATATTGAACAATAAAGTCAAATAAATGCTGATCTATGTTCAGAATAAAATTAATGATATCCATATATTTAAGTATGTCGTAAGCGTGTCAAAATCCTAACAGTGTATGCAGCTAAAGTCAGTAATAAAAGTACATAACAGACTAATTTTTTATATAGTCTTGGCCATTAATCGTGACATGCCATTTTTCTTTGACCTGATAGGGTGGTTTATCTATATTAAAAGTAGTACTGGTAGAACCGTTATTCAGCTGAATAGTATTATCTTGAATAATACTGATCGGTGCTGTCATGTAAGATTCAGCACTACTTTTTTCATACACACCACTGGCAGTTTTTTCTTGTTGACTACTGGTTTGGTATTCTAAGTAACCATCTTTTTTAATGCTAATTTGACTATTTGAGGCATTCCAAGTACCAATTAAATTTTCATGCTGTTTTAAAATAGTATTGGTTTCAGCACATGCGACTAACGATATACCGCAACCAAGCATAAATAGGGTACGACCGAGTGACATCTGTATGCTCCTATAGTTTTTTTATAAGTGTAATAAGTTTAGCTTTACACAGTACACTTTTTAAACATGTGTTCGTAGTGTAGAAATGTGATTGTACTAAACAAAATGTAACTGAATTAATAGGTTTTTCAACATATGCGATAATTTGTGTTCAGGGTATAATTTAGCCTAAATTACCTTATAGATGGTCTTTGTTTTGTGAAAAGCTTTATCCAACATTGGAAGCTCCTTCCTTCAGCATGGTTATTGGTGATACAAATGTGTATCTTAATCATGACATCATTTCCAGTATCACATCGTTTATATCAGGTGATTACATGGGGCTTAGGTATTATTGCGTTTCTGCCCATTTCTAGAGTGATCCGCGAAACAACAATTTTTAAATGGCTTGGACGGTTTTTTATTGTCGGGGCGATTTTTTTTCTTTTTCTGATGATGCTAGGAATAGATCAAGCTTGGATACAAGTGACAGCGCATGGTTTTGAAATAGGGGTGTATTTGTGTGCAACTTACGGCCTTATACGTTATATGCTCGCAGACCGTTACTCTAGTAAAGATGAGTTATTTGCAGCGGCTGCTGCCTTTACGTTATTAGCATGGGCATTTGCTTACGCTTACAGTATTTGTCAGCTACTGATTCCTCATGGTTTTATGAACTCTGCACAGCCCAACCTTACACAGCAATCTTGGCTAGATATTTTATTTTTTAGTTTTAGTCTGCAAACTGCAACAGGGCTCTCTAATTTATTACCACTTCATCCTTTGGTAAAAATTATTGCTATTTTACAAATGTTTTTTGGTGTCATGTATTTGGCAATGATTGTTTCAAGATTGGTTGGATTAAAGTACATAAAAAATGCAAATGACTAAAGTCTGTATTTAAACATGTTTTTTGCTAGACAATAAAAAGGGACACTTGAAGTGTCCCTTTTTTATATTGGTATTTTTAGTGCTTAGAAGCGTACACGTGCATTCATACCAATAGTTTGAGAGTCTGTTGTGTTGCCATCAGTTGCATTTGCTTTAGTAAATGTTGCACCTACAGACATTGCAGGAGTAACGAAGTAGTTTACGTTACCACCCCAAATGTGGTCTGTACCTGAGTTAAATGCAGATGTATCTGCATAAGTTGCGCCAACGCTTAACTTAGGCGTAAGGTATAGGTCAGTTGCTAGACCGTATGCAGCGCTACCACGTACAAAAATGCTGTCTACTTCAAACCCAACAGCCATGTTGGTATTGTCAATTGCACCAACGTATTTAGCACGTGCAGTCACAGCATCAGTTTTGTAGCGATAGTTTGCTGTATTTTCTTCGTTACGTGCATTTAAAACACCATTGTTAAATGCTTTGAAATTATCAAGTGAATCACCGTTAGTTACGTTTGTGTAACCTACAGCAAGCAAGAAGTTATCTGCTGGCATAGCGCCCACTTCAAGCGCA
Organism: Acinetobacter boissieri; assembly: GCF_900096955.1. Classification (GTDB taxonomy): domain Bacteria; phylum Pseudomonadota; class Gammaproteobacteria; order Pseudomonadales; family Moraxellaceae; genus Acinetobacter; species Acinetobacter boissieri. Next base: position 80,914 of record NZ_FMYL01000006.1, read on the forward strand.
TAACGGTCGCCACGGTCTTTGTCTTTGTAACCAGTTTCTTTATCTGTTACATCTGTATGGCTGTAAGATACGCTACCATATACTGGAACAGGTACATAAGATGTTGTGTAATAGCCTTCAGCTTTTGCGCCATAAGACTGTGTTTTTACACTAGATGAACGATCATTAAATTCTTTTTGACGGTCGAAGTGGTAGCCAAGCTGTACATTTGATGCTTTATTTAAAAATGCAGCTTCTGCAAGTGGGCCTTTAGATGCATCTACATCTTTAAAGTAGAATTTACCCTGAGCATCACCTGTATAAGTGCTCTCATACCCTTTAGTTTGTAAGTATTCAGATTGACCTTGTACTTCAACTTGGTATGCGTGAGCGCCGGTCATGGCTAATAGTACTGCTGTTGCTAAACCGATTTTTTTCATATCTAAACTTCCAAATAGAGTCGTTTATGTCAATTGATAGGGCTATTGTATTGTTACAAAATATTTAGTCAATCGTCTGTTTTAAGCTTCAAAAAACGATTTTTATACAAAAAAGTGCGATAAAATAGAACATTCTACTAAGATATAGTCTATTTTTTAGTATTTAGTGATAAATATCAGTATTTTAAAATCAAATAAAATTCTAAATTTAGTTATAAAAAAAAACATAAATCCCTGAATTGGTGCTATGTTTTTATGTAAATTATTGTTAATTGATGCAAATGTATCCATTAAAGTGCAGATCACATCATCTTTTTGTCATGTGATTAAAGATAAAACCCGATTTAAATAAAGCCAAAGTCGCTGTGGACTTTGGCTTTATTTTTCAAATTAAGCCTGTAAGAGGGGCTTTAAAAAATGCCCTGTATGCGATGCAGTGACTTCAGCCACTTGCTCAGGTGTGCCTTCGGCAATGATTTGTCCACCGCCTGAACCCCCCTCGGGGCCTAGATCCACAATCCAATCTGCAGTTTTAATCACATCTAGGTTGTGCTCAATGACTACAATGGTGTTGCCCTTATTTCGGAGCTCATACAAAATGTCGAGCAACTTGGCAATGTCATGGAAGTGTAGGCCCGTGGTGGGTTCATCAAGGACATAAAGTGTTTGTCCTGTATCTCGTTTTGCCAGTTCACGTGCTAATTTAACCCGCTGTGCTTCACCCCCTGAGAGTGTTGTCGCCGCTTGGCCAAGTCGGATATAACCCAATCCCACTTGCATGAGCGTATCTAAACGACGGTGAATTACAGGAATTGCACTAAAGAATGTGGCTGCATCTTCAACAGTCATATTCAATACATCTGAGATATTTTGTCCTTTATAGCTGACTTCTAGCGTTTCACGGTTATAGCGTTTACCATGGCAAGCATCACACGGTACATACATATCAGGTAAGAAGTGCATGGCGACTTTAATCATGCCATCGCCTTCGCAGACTTCACAGCGTCCGCCTTTTACGTTAAATGAGAAACGCCCTGCGGCATAGCCTCGCGCTTTGGCTTCGGGGGTTTGTGCAAAAAGCTCTCGAATAGGGGTAAATAGCCCTGTATAAGTGGCAGGGTTCGAACGTGGCGTCCGTCCAATAGGGCTTTGGTCAATATCAACCACTTTATCTAAATGTTGCAAGCCATCAATAGATACAAACTTCTCGGCAGTGAGTGTGGTTGCACCATTGAGCTGAGTTGCTGCTAGAGGTAATAATGTACGGTTAATGAGGGTGGATTTTCCTGAACCAGATACGCCTGTGACACAAGTCATAATACCAAGTGGAATATGTAAGTCGACATTTTTTAAGTTGTGCCCACTTGCACCCATGAGTTTAATGGCTTTACTTGGGTCCGCAGGTTGCTGTCGCTTTTCAGGTATGGCAATTTTAAGCTTACCGGAGAGGTATTGGCCTGTAAGTGAGTCTTTGTGTTTTGCCAGTTGTTTGGCTGTACCCTCAGCAATCACATGACCGCCATGGATGCCTGCACCCGGGCCAATATCAATAATATGGTCTGCTGCACGTATCGCATCTTCGTCATGTTCGACGACCAATACCGTATTGCCTAAATCACGTAGTCGAATGAGTGTTTGTAATAAACGGTCATTATCTCGTTGATGTAAACCAATAGAAGGTTCATCTAGTACATACATCACGCCCATGAGCCCTGCACCAATTTGTGAGGCAAGACGAATACGCTGTGCCTCACCACCAGAGAGTGTTTCAGCCGAGCGTGACAGGCTTAAATAGTTGAGTCCAACGCTGACCAAAAAGTGTAGACGCTCTTTAATTTCTTTAAAAATCTTTTCTGCAATTTCACCTTTCGCACCGGTTAATGCCAGATCTTGGTAATAGCTTTCAGCATCGCCAATCGACATTTGGGTAATGTTTGCAATGGTTTTGTCTTTAACTTTAACGTGACGTGCAATTTCATTTAGGCGTGAGCCATCGCATGCATCGCAGGCAGCATTTGATAAATATTGCGATAAATCATCACGCACATAATTGCTTTCCGTTTCTCTATAACGGCGTTCTAGGTTGGGCAGTACACCTTCAAAAGCTTGAATACGACTGTGCTTTCTGCCTCGCTCATCTGTATAGCTTAAATCGACTTTTTCTCGACCTGTACCTTGTAAAAATTTCTTTTGTGTGTCTTTGTCGAGTTCATGCCATGGCGTATCTAACGGTAGCTTAAAATGTTCGGCAACTTTGGCAAGCATGGTGTAGTAGTAGGGTTTTTGGCGATCCCAACCACGGATTGCACCTTGGCTTATAGAAAGTTCTGGGTTGGGAATGAGTTTATTCGCACTAAAGTGGCTGCGTGTACCGAGTCCATCACAAGTAGGGCAAGCACCAAATGGGTTGTTAAATGAAAATAGGCGTGGTTCTAACTCACCAACAGCTCGTTCACACTGTGGGCATGAATGTTTAGCAGAAAAGACACGATCAGGCTGTTCGCCTTTCATCCAAGATAAAATGGCAATATCACTACCTAGGCGAAGAGCTGTTTCAAATGATTCTGCAATACGATTGCCTAGGTCATCTCTGACCTTAAAGCGGTCAACCACGACTTCAATCGTATGTTTTTTCTTTTTGTCGAGCGTAGGCGGGGTGTCTATGTCAACAATTTCACCATCGACTCGGGCTCTCACAAAACCTTGACCTTGGAGTTGTTCAAACAGTTGGGTGTATTCACCTTTGCGTTCACGGACAACAGGAGCGAGTAGTAGTAATGCTGTGCCTTCTTCGAGAGCTTTCACTGCGTCGACCATTTCAGATACAGTTTGAGCCACCATGGGTAGGTCGTGTTCAGGGCAGTAAGGTGTACCTACACGTGCGTAAAGTAGTCGTAAGTAGTCGTAAATTTCTGTAATTGTGCCAACCGTTGAGCGAGGGTTGTGGCTGGTTGATTTTTGTTCTATGGCAATGGCTGGGCTAAGTCCTTCAATCGAATCGACTTCTGGTTTTTCCATTTGTGAAAGAAATTGGCGTGCATAAGCAGAGAGTGATTCAACGTAGCGACGTTGACCTTCCGCATAAAGGGTGTCGAATGCCAGTGATGATTTTCCTGAGCCCGATAATCCTGTAATGACCACAAATTTATCACGTGGAATATCGAGTGACACATTTTTAAGGTTGTGAGTACGTGCACCTCGAATACGGATATGACTTTGGCTCATAACGTGGGGGTATCCTTGCTGAATAGATAAATGTTCGGTTATTTTCATGGTTGTTTTATAACTTTGTTTATTATTCAACAATCAAAAATTAAGCACAACCGAAGTTGTGCTTAATTTTGTGTGATCGTTGTTTAGCAAGCGATATTGAGCTCACGCTCAAAAATAGAAGTGACATGTTCAAAACAAATTTGGCGAGGTTTTGTAGGTGTATTTTGAGCATAGTGTTGAATCTGTTGTTCTAATTGCGCTAAAACCTGCTCATACTCATTGGGGAAGTGGGTAATATCAAGTAGGTCAAAGCGATCTACACGGTTGCAATTGTATTTTTCAACAAAGTTTAACATGGTGTTTTGTATATCACGATTTGTAAAATAAATGAGATAAGTGGCGGCAGATCCGCAGTGTAAACAGCCTTTATTAATATAAATTTCTTCGTTATTTGCCCAGCATTGACGTAGTGTTGTCATCGCGCGTATTGCCTCAGTACCTTGGGTATCGTTCTGTTGCATGGTTAGATTCTCGCTTTTTCTGTAATGGTGAATAGCATATTTATATTTGTAAATGGTTATCATTTAATATTAGGTTGCAAGAAAATAGCAGTAAAAGCAAGCTTATTTTTACATTAACAATGACTATGTATGTGACATAAAGTATGATGTAGAAGAGAAGTTATTTAAAAACAAATTGTTAAGCCATATTATACATTTTATACTATATATTGTATTTTTTAAAACAATTTACACAATATATGGTGTTATGGGTTTTAGGGTGGCATTTTTGCGTAATATTGGCTGAGTCTTGAAAATGGGTGGTGGTTGCTGTGGTTGGTTTATTTTTGAAATGTATGCTAGGCGCTGTGATGGTATTAGTTCTTTCAATGCTATCTAAAAGTAAATCGTTTTATATTGCAGGGCTGATTCCTCTTTTTCCAACCTTTACGTTAATTGCGCAGCTGATAGTATTTCAAGAACAAGGGGCGCAAGCATTACAAAAAACGGCTCTGTTTGGTTTATGGTCATTAATTCCTTACACCGTGTACCTATGGCTTATTTATATGCTTTCAACACGTGTATCGTTACTTGCGTGTTTAGGCTTTGCCACCTGCGCATGGATAGTTGCTGCAGGTGTATTATTGTATGGTTGGAGTTTATTTTATCGTTAGTTTTTGAGTAGATCTAAACCATGCCAGTGCGTTTGTTGGTAGGCACTGTCCCAAAATAGCCATTCAAGCTTGGCTGCATGTCTATAAGCATGTTTCATTTTTTCTAAAGTACTTGGGTCTGATAGGCTTGCAACATGGTCTATAGTCCGTATTATATTTTGTACTGCATGATTAAACTCATCGCCTGCATAGGTGTTAATCCATGCTTGGTAAGGGTTATCAGGTTGTGATTGCTTCACAATCTCTTTACCAATTTCTGCATAAATCCAAAAACAAGGCAACAGTGAAGCTAAAACGACAGGGTAGCTTTCTGACCATGCTGTTGCAGTAAGAAATGAAGTGTAATGATGGCAGGCCAAACTTAATGGCGTATTTTCGAAAATATTTGGTGCAATATCAAACTGCTTCATAAAGTCATGGTGCAAACTGCGCTCAACAATAATGGCAATTTTAGCCCCTTCAGAAAATTGTATAATATCATCAGCATCAAATGCTTTGGCTGCAGTAACTGCTAGAGCTCGACCATATGCAACTAAGTAGTGCGCATCTTGAATAATATAGTGTTGAAATACCTCTTTGGGTAATGTGCCTTGAGCCAGTTGCTGGTTAAACGGGTGATTGAGTGCGTGCTGATAGAGGTTGGCATTGTCTTGCCACAGTTGTTGGGTAAATGTGTTCATAACGTTTTTATATCATTGCTATTCGTGAAAGTTCTTTTTACTATAGCGCACTTTTACACCGTATATTTTGCAATGACACTGATGAAGAATAAAGTACGGTGCATTCGGGTGTAGTTTTTTATTGTTTTTGGTGAGTCAGTGACATGAAACATTTTCGTTTTTCTATTTTTTTAAGTCTGATTTGTTTGGCAATCTCTGCCTATTGGGGTTATACGCACGGGCCTGAAGCTGGCTTAGAAACCACGCTCAAAGCTTTGACCATTACTGCAATTTTGGCAGTGATGGAAATTTCGTTGTCATTTGACAATGCAGTTGTTAATGCTTCGGTACTTAAAGGCTGGACACCCTTTTGGAAAATGCTGTTTTTAACAGTGGGTATTTTAATTGCTGTGTTTGGTATGCGTTTGGTATTTCCTATTGTGATCGTTGCTGTAACTGCTGACATGGGCATGGTTGAGGTGGCGAAACTTGCTTTGAATCAACCTGCAGAATATTCGGCACGTTTAATGGCACATCATGCTGAAATTGCAGCTTTTGGTGGTGCATTTTTACTGCTGGTATTTTTAAATTTCTTTTTTGACGAAGATAAAGATACGCATTGGTTTAAAGCCTTAGAGCAGCGTTTAGCCAATTTGGGTGATGTGCCTGCAATGTCAGTTTTTATTGCTTTAATTGCACTACTCATTGTGGCACAGCAAGTGCCTGAAAATGTACGTTTGGCAGTGATGATGTCAGGTGTGTGGGGTATTGTTGTTTATGTTGGTGTACAGGTATTGGGCCATTTATTGGGTGGTGAACCTGAAGTAGATGAGCACGGCCAAGCCATCATGCATGATTCACATGGTGCAAGCAAAGGTGTTGTTAAAGCAGGTATTGGTGGATTTTTGTATTTAGAGGTGCTTGATGCATCATTTAGTTTTGATGGTGTGATTGGTGCATTTGCGATTACCTCTGATGTCGTGATTATTATGCTTGGTCTTGCTATAGGGGCACTTTTTGTACGCTCAATGACCATTTATTTGGTTGAACAAGGCACGTTAGATAGCTATATATATTTAGAGCACGGCGCACATTATGCGATTGGGGCTTTAGCATTGATTATGCTTTTAAGTGGCACCGGGGTGCATGTGCCAGAAATTGTAACTGGTCTGATTGGAATTGCATTTATTGTGTGGGCAGTGTTTGCTTCTGTGCGTTATAATAAAGCCAAGAGTCAGATCGACTGATCCGATTTGGGTTAAGTCAATATTCAGTAAAATGTATATAATAGAAAGATTCTTAAATAGTCGTATTTATGTGCTTTGTTTGATCAAAGCAACGCATTAGACAGCAGTTAGGCCATCTTAGACGTTATTTAAATACCCTAAGCCATTGATAGAATGAATATGATGAATGCTTTAGAACGCCGTTCAACCTTTGCTTTAAGCAGTATTTTTGCATTGCGTATGCTTGGGCTGTTTATGATTATTCCTGTGTTTGCGGTAGAAGGGACATCATATCAATATGCTACGCCTGCTTTAATTGGTTTTGCCGTGGGCGTGTACGGCTTATCTCAAGCCATTTTACAAATTCCATTTAGTTTGTGGGCAGACCGTTTTAGTCGTAAGCCTTTAATTATATTTGGTTTATTATTATTTGCACTCGGTGGTGCAGTTGCAGCCATGTCACATACGATTTATGGCGTCATTATTGGCCGAGCAATTGCAGGGGCAGGGGCAGTTTCTGCGGTGGTGATGGCTTTGCTTGCCGATGTTACTCGTGAAGAACAGCGTACAAAAGCCATGGCCATTATGGGCATGAGTATTGGTTTATCATTTGTAGTCGCATTTAGTATTGGGCCGTGGTTGACTGGTTTACTCGGAATTTCTGGGTTGTTTTGGGTCACGACAGTCATGGGCCTATTGGCCATATTTATGTTGTTATTGGTGCCAAAAACTACACGGCACCACCAAAAACACAATTTTGATCAAGGCTATTTAAAACAGTTAAAGTCTGTGTTGAAAATGGCAGATTTAAATCGCTTACATTTTTCAGTTTTTTCATTACATTTACTGCTCACGGCCATGTTTATTTATGTGCCTTCGCAACTCATTGAGTATGGACAAATTCCATTAGCAAAGCATGGTTTTGTGTATTTGCCACTTTTGCTTATTGGTGTACTGTTTGCTTTTCCAAGCATTATTGTGGCAGAGAAATATCGTAAAATGCGTGGTATTTTTCTCACCGCAATTACAGGTGTCATTTTAGGTTTATTGGTATTGGTATTTGGTTTTACTTCGAAATATATTTTACTATTGGGCCTTGGATTATTCTTTGTCGCATTTAACGTGATGGAAGCTTTATTGCCTTCGTGGTTGTCTAAAGCTGCACCAATTCAGTCTAAAGCGACAGCGATGGGTGTAAATGCCAGTGCACAATTTTTAGGTGCATTTTGTGGTGGAACATTAGGTGGTCAATTGTTGACATTACACCAAACGGCGATAGGCTGGAGCATACTGTTACTGATTGCAGTGGTATGGCTTGTGATTAGTTTTGGGTTAAAACAGCCTCGCTATCTATCGTCTTTGGTATTAACATTACCACCTGAGCAAGATACCAATGTACTTACACAGCATATTTTAGCTGTGAAAGGTGTAGAAGAGGTTGTCGTGATGGCACAGCAAAATGTGGCTTATGTGAAGTTGGATAAGCGTGTATTGACTGATGATGGGCGACAGTACTTGACGCAGTTGTTTGGAAAAGACCTAGCGATCTAGTGCTGAATCTTATAAATGAGCTAAAATAGACCATATTTTATAAATAATAGAGGAAATGACAGCCATGCGTGGTGTAAATAAAGTAATTCTTGTAGGTACTTTGGGTAAAGACCCTGAAACTAAAAGCTTTCCAAATGGCGGCTCGTTAACTCAGTTTTCAATTGCAACCAGTGAGTCTTGGACTGACAAAAATACGGGCGAACGTAAAGAAAACACGGAATGGCACCGTATTGTGTTAAATAATCGTTTAGGCGAAGTGGCACAGCAGTACCTGCGTAAAGGTTCTAAAGTATATATTGAAGGTTCACTACGTACGCGCCAATGGACAGACCAAAATGGCCAAGAGCGTTATACCACTGAAATTCGCGGTGATAGTATGCAAATGCTAGATTCAGCACGCTCGCCTGATGCACAAAGTCAGAGTGGTTATAATGAGCCACGTTTTAACCAACAACCACAAGGGCAAAATAACAACTATGCAAGTGGCGGTTCAGGTTATCAAAACCAAAACACAGGCTATAACAATAATAGCCAACCATCTAACCAATACGGTGGTGCACCGCAACAAGGTGGTTACGTTCAGCAAGCTCAACCAAGCAAGCCACAACAACAGCCTGCACCAAGTGATTTAGACGATGATTTACCGTTCTAGACTATACAATAACTAAATATTGTATTTAATATAGAGTAAGAACCTAATTTAGATTGGGTTCTTTTTTTAGCAGTTTATGGATTTTCATATAATTTGAAGTCGCCTAGTAGTATTAAAAAAATATGATAAAAACTATGCTTTATTAATTCTAAATATTTTTTCTTTTCATTGAAAAGCCATCAAAAATCATACTTAAAGGCTTTACTCTATTATTAAGGTAATAATCTAGTTGATCAATATCTATATTAGCATGACATGCTTTGTATACAGGACGTATGCCAGACAGTCAAAGCCACTATTTATAGACTGAGACTGATTAAACTATGCTACTTATATGTATGCAAAAATGACGTGATGTATTACACAGCATAAAAAATATCTGAAGTTAGAACATGATTTCAAATCTTTATGGAGCGGTATTTTTTGCTGTATTAGCCAAGATTTAAAGGATAAATTAAATTTCAAAGTATTGAATTATTGATCTATTTTGTGAAAATATAAAATTAATTTTACTTAAAATGAAGTACCACTTAGCTATATGTAAAGCAAAGACTATTCGATTACTTATCTAGAATTTATGGATTTTTATATGTGTATCAGCTTCCATCAAAATAATGCCTAGTATTGGGGTGATAAGTAACTCAGCTTAAATAGGGTTAGGGCTCTTATAAGTAATTTAAAAATTAGAATGTAGTCTTGGGTTCAAATAAATATAGAGTACAAATACCAATTATTGTTTGAGTATGTTGGCATAAGCTCATTTGTACTCATTCTTGAGTAGAGTATATTTTATAATTTTTTGACGATAATGGAATAATTAAAAATACATTTGATTCATTTTTTTATTGCAATGATGCATATGTATCATGCATGATATAAGTATAAATATAACGGAACATATTAATGAGTCATATTATTCATAGAAGCTTGGATAAACCACCTATTATTGCTGTTTCAGGCAAAGGCTGTTACTTACAAGATATGCATGGAAAGCAATATTTAGATGCTTGTGGTGGTGCTGCTGTATCATGTTTAGGGCATGGTCATACAGATGTTTTAGATGCTATTCATTCACAAATTGATCAATTAGCGTATGCACATACAGGTTTTTTTTCTACATCAGTTACAGAAGATTTAGCTGATCACTTAATTAAAACAGCACCTTCAGAGCTGAATAAAGTTTACTTTGTATCTGGTGGCTCGGAAGCTATGGAAACAGCTCTGAAATTAGCAAGGCAATACTTTGTAGAAATTGGCCAAACAGAACGAAAAATTTTTATTGGTCGTGCACAAAGCTATCACGGTAATACATTAGGTGCTCTTTCTGTCGGTGGAAATGAATGGCGTAAAAAGCAATTTTTACCATTACTGATGGATGTCGCAAGGGTGTCAGAGTGTAATGAATACCGTGGCCGAAATGAAAATGAAACTTTAGATCAATATACCGCTCGATTACTGAAAGAACTTGAAGATCGGATTTTATCGATTGGTGCAGAGAAAATTATTGCCTTTTGTGCAGAAACTGTTGTTGGTGCAACATCAGGTGCAGTGCCACCAACGCCTGGTTATTTGAAAGGTGTACGAATTATTTGCGACCGTTACGGGATTTTATATATTGCAGATGAAGTCATGTGTGGCATGGGTCGAACAGGAACTTTACACGCATTTGAACAAGATGAGGTTGTTCCAGATATTGTGGCGATTGCCAAAGGTTTAGGTGGTGGGTATCAACCGATTGGCGCAGTTTTAGTACAAGACTTTATTATTGATGCAATTAAGAAAGGCAGTGGTAATTTTCAACATGGTCATACGTATATTTGTCACCCTACAGCAGCAGCTGCTGCTTTAGCTGTACAAAAGGTCATTTACCGTGATGACTTACTTACACGTGTGAAAAAACAAGGCCATTATTTATATCAACAACTGATAAAAAAACTTTCATCTTTAGAGCATGTTGGGAATGTTCGAGGACGTGGTCTATTTTTAGGGGTTGAAATTGTTAAAGATAAAATATCAAAAACAGCTTTTTCTCCTGAATGTAATGTCAATAAAATCATTAAAGCCACATGCTTTGACCGAGGTTTAATGGTCTACCCTATGGGTGGAACAATTGATGGCAGATTGGGGGATCATATTCTCATTGCACCACCATTTATTATTGAAGATTCAGATATCGATTTTTTAGTCTTAACACTGTATGACGTGATTAAATCAGTCACAGAAGCGGCTTTTTTGGAGGGTAAATAAAATGAATTATCCCAATAGAATGCCCGCCTTAAATGAGTCTGAATGGGATTCAGCACAAAAAGAACAAATACAAGAAATGACCAGTGGCCCAAGAGGCAGAGTTCTTCCGCCATTTGAACCATTACTTCGAAGTCCAGAAATGCTTAAACATGCACAAAGGTTAGGTGAGTATCTCAGATACTCAAGTGCTATAGGACCTAGATTGACTGAATTGGCAATTTTAATGACTGCTAGACATTGGAATCAATCTGTTGAGTGGTCTATTCATGCACCTCTGGCGATTACTCAAGGCATAAAAGCTGTGGACGTGGAGAGTATCAATAAAAAAATTGAACCAACATCTTTACAAGCTGACGAAAGATTAATTTATCAGTTTTGTACTGAGCTACATGAAAATAAATGTGTAGATGATGCAACTTGGAAAAGTGCGATCACTTTATTTGGTGAAAAAGGTGTGATTGATTTAATTGGTGTGAATGGCTATTACACTTTTTTATCAATGGTCATGAATGCAGCACAAACACCAGAGGTAGATACAGGATTTAAGCTCATTCATTAAGTACTAAAGTAGTGCTAAATATAAAAAATGCACTATTAAAAAACGTGAAAAAAAACACTAGTTGTTTGTGATTTGTTGTGTCTTTTTTTTAATAAAAATCATGTATTTACTCTATAAATAGTTGGCATGTGTATTGCAATTAAATTCATTGTTTCTCACTTTAAAAAATAGGTAATCAAATGCGTAAAAATATGAAATTTATTTTAGCTGTTTCATCTTTAATGCTGAGTGCATTGAGTATGTCTGCGATGGCGCAAGACAAATTACGAGTAGGCGTAGATACGGCATTCGTACCATTTGAGTTTAAAGAAGGCAATAAGTATGTTGGCTTTGATATTGATTTATGGGACGCGATTGCGAAAAAAATGGGTGTAGCTTATGACCTTAAGCCAATGGATTTTGGTGGTTTAATTCCCGGTCTACAATCTCGTAATCTAGATGTTGCTATGGCTGGTATGACCATTACGCCAGTGAGAAGACAGGTTGTTGACTTTAGTACCTCTTATTATGATGCTGATTTATTGATGGCCGTTAAAACGAATATGACTATTAGTAAATTTAGCGAACTAGCCAACAAAAAAGTAGGTCTAAAGCAAGGAACTGCTGCAGCAACTTATATGAAAGCACATGTGAATGCAAAGTTTGTTGAATTCCCTAATATTGACAATGCATATCTCGATTTACAAGCAGGTAATTTAGATGCAGTCGTCCACGACTCTCCGAATGTTCTTTATTATGTAAAAACTGCAGGTCATGGAAAAATTAAATCTGCTGGTGAAAAAGACAGTATTCTTGCCCAACAATACGGCTTTGCTTTACAGAAGAATAGCCCTTATACCCTAAAGGTGAATAAAGCTTTAGGTGAACTGCGTGCAGATGGTACATATAATAAAATTTATATCAAATGGTTTAATAAAGCACCGACTAATAAATAATAGAAGGTAATAAATAATGGACTTCGAAATATCTTATGTTTGGCAAGCAATTCCTATATTACTACAGGGTTTAAAACTGACGCTGTTTATTTCAGTCATAGGTCTAATTGCCGGTTTTTTTATTGGTATTGTTACAGGAATTGCACGTGCGACTGGCGGTAAATTAGTTAGTAAAATAGCACTGGTCTATATTGAGGTCATTCGGGGTACACCTATTATGGTACAGGTAATGTTTATTTATTTTGCATTACCTTTAGCCCTGCCTATACATATAGAGCCAATTACTGCGGCAGTGGTAACCATTACTATTAATTCAGGGGCTTATATTGGAGAAATTACGAGGGGCTCTATTTTATCAATTAATCAAGGCTTTAAAGAGGCAGGGCTTGCTTTAGGATTATCATCTAAAGAAACAATGCTGAATATTATTATCCCATTGGCACTTAGACGTATGATTCCTGCCTTAGGGAATCAATGGATTGTCAGCATTAAAGATACCTCTTTGTTTATTGTGATTGGTGTAGGTGAGCTGACGCGTCAAGGGCAGGAGATTATTGCAGGTAACTTTAGATCACTAGAGGTGTGGAGTGCGGTTGCAATCTTATATTTAGTTGTCACTTTGTGTTTAAGCTTCTTATTAAAAGTCATTGAAAAGAAAATGAGAATTTTATGAGTATTGTTGAATTTGATCAAGTATCGAAAAGCTTTGGTGAAACAAGAGTTCTTCATGACATTAATTTGAAAATTAATGAGGGGGAAGTTGTTGTGATTATTGGACCATCAGGCTCTGGTAAATCAACTTTACTTCGGTGTATTAATAAATTAGAAGATATTTCTTCTGGTACTTTACTAGTTGCTGGTCATCATATGACCGACCCAAATTTAAATGAATGTGAAATTCGTAAAGAAGCAGGAATGGTTTTTCAACAATTCCATTTATTTCCTCACTTAACAGCGTTAGAAAATGTGATGTTTGGTCCAACAAAAGTCAGAAAAAAAAGTAAATCTGATGCACAAAAAATTGCTCGTGAATTGTTGGCTCAAGTTGGACTATCTGCTCGTGAGGACCATTATCCATCTGAACTTTCAGGTGGACAACAACAACGTGTTGCAATTGCTAGAGCACTTGCCATCAAGCCAAAAATGATGTTGTTTGATGAGCCAACATCTGCACTAGATCCAGAATTACGTCATGAAGTATTGCAAGTCATGCAATCATTGGCAAAAGATGGCATGACCATGGTTATAGTAACTCATGAAATTGCTTTTGCACGTGATGTTGCTTCGCGTCTTATTTTTATTGATCAAGGTACAATTGCTGAAGATGGTCACCCTGAGGATTTAATCGTTAAAGGTTTAGGCTGTGAACGATTAAAAGAATTTTTACATAATGTATCTTAGGTTATTAAATTAAATGAAAATATTTAATATTTCGGGGAGCGCTTTTCATATTGGTGAAGCACTTGGTCAATTGGGTAAAGCAGCTTGGCACTGTAAAATAAAACACACAGCGTTATGGAAACAATTACAACCGTTTCAAGATAGCTTATATATGCTTGAGCTCAAAAAAAAGGTGCAAAATGATTTTCCTGATATTTGGCAAGAAATTATGGGGCTTGCCAAAGGCTTAGATGAAAGTGTGATGACCGTTTTTTTATGGAATTGTAGAGGAGATGTTCTTTCCTCGACTGCAGATGGTTGTACAACAATTATTGGTACAGATACAGCTGGAAATATGCTTGTTGCACATAATGAAGATGGTTTACCTGAATTGATGGATGATTGCTTTTTAGCGAATGTAACTACAGAAAATGGAGCCTCTTTTTTGAGTTTTGCGTACCCTGCATCTTTATGTGGGCATACCTTCTCAGTCAATTGTTTTGGTATTGTTAATACGGTAAATAATTTAAGAATTAAAAACAGAACAATGGGTTATCCTCGTCAGGTGCTTGCACGAGAAGTACTTAATAAAACAGACATTCAAGAGGTAGTCGATACCTTATTGTATCCAAGGTCTGGAGGTTTTCATCATACGTTGGTACAGAAAAAATTGGGTAAACCGACTTCTTCTATATGTATCGAAGCGATTAATAAGCAGAGTAATGTACGTATAATAGAAAGTATTGGATTACACGCAAACCATGTAGTTTATAAAACATTTGATGCACAAATTATTACAACCAGTTCGCAAGAAAGACAATCCAGATTAGAATCAATTTTTAGCCAAAAAAAGTACATCACCCCTCTAGATTGTTTACAGGCACTTTCCGATACTCAAAATGCAGAATTTCCAATTTATAGAACATCTGAACATGATTCAGACAATGAAAATACCATTGCGACAATTATATTTACTGTTCAAGAAGGTAAGGTGAGTTGGGAGTTATATGGACAAGATCGGAACGGTTGTGAAAATAAAGGTGAAGTCGGCTTATTTAGTGAGTAATATACCCAAATTAAGACCGCCTATTTAATGACGATAAGCTGATATGAATCCTAGACAAAAAATACTTGATCATTTTTCGGAATTATCTCCTGAACTTAAAAGATCTGCACAGTTTATATTAGATAATGAGCAAGAGTTAATAGTATTGTCGATGCGTGGCTTTGCTCAAAAGGCTCAAGTGAAGCCTGCAACGTTATTAAGACTTGCAAAATTTTTAGGCTATGAGGGGTGGAATAGCTTAAAAGATGAATTTATTATCTTAAATGGACTACGAGATCACAGCTATACATCAAAAGCACAAAAAATAGTGAATGATTCAAATCATAACTTATACGATCTATTTTTTGAGTCACAAATGAATAATCTAGTGACGACACACCAACGAAATAAAGACTCTTTTCAGCAATTTGTTAATTTAGTGGATACCACAGGCCATATTTATATTTGTGGCTTTAGGGCAAGTTTTCCAATAGCTTGGTCTTTATTTTACGTATACAAATTGTTTAATAAAAATATTATATTAATTGATGGTTTAGCAAGTAACTTAGAAATGTACATGCGTGATTTTTCAAAAGAAGATACGGTAATTGTTGTTGGATTTGCACCATATTCACGCGAAATTACCTTAGTCGCAGATCATGCACAAAAAGCAAAGAGTAAAGTTTTTGCAATCACAGATCATATAACATCACCGCTTGTAACACATGCAATATCTACCCTTTGGTTTTCTATAGAAAGCCCATCATTCTTCCCTTCTATTTCATCAGGGATAAGTATTTCAGAAGCACTGTTAGCAGCTTTACTATCTAAAAGTGGTCAAAATGCAGTTGAAAAAGTGAAAATTAGTGAAGATTTTATTATTCAGTCAGGTGCGTACTTTAATGAAAAATAGTGATGATATTTTAGGCAAAATAGTCTCAAATATTGATCTTCGAGACTATTCTTATTGTTGATTTTTATGCTCTAGATGGAAATATTTTGGGAATACATCGTAAATATACTGGTAAAAAGCAAAGCTCTACAATAGTTTGCGTTAAAATGACAGCAGGAATGATTGGCATACTACCTGGGACTGCCAAGGCCAAAGGCAAAATAATTAAAGAGTTTCTGTAGCTTGCAGAAAAAGAAATTGCTCTTGCAGAAGAGGCTTCTAACTTGAATAAAGAAGCAATTATCCAACTGATTACTGGTGAAATAATAGCAAAGGCAATATAAATAGGTAATGCCTGTAAGGCCGCATTTTGTGCGAGTCTAATTTGAGGTGTGACAGATGCCAATACAATAAACAAGACTAATGCTGTAGCAGGCACAGGCAATAAATTAAGCGGTACAGTGAACTTAGTAAATGACGTACTTTTATTACTTAACCATTGAACTAAAGCTGCAAGAGTAAGCGGTACAATAATAAACCAAATAAATGCATGTAGAAATGGTCCTACTTCAATGAGTTTTGATACATTATTACCTAATAATACCCCAATATATATTGGAAGTAGCACCATTTGAGTGAGTAAAAGTATGGGGGTCATGGCTAAAAGTAACTTAGCATTACCTTTGCCAATGCTAGTAAAGGTAATCACGTAATCAATACAAGGTGCTAAAAGTACGAATAAAACAGCCAGCCGAATGAATGAATTGTCAGGTAAAAACTGTATAAGGCCTGCTGTAACCAGTGGTAAAGCAATAAAATTACTTATAAATAACGCAGAAATAAATCTTATATTTTTAAATGCATGTCGAATTTCAGTGATTGGGACTTGTAAAAAAGTCACGAATAACATGAGGGCTAGTGCTGGATTAATTAAAGGTTCTAAATCTGATATGCCATGGATTATCAGTCCCCAAATAGCCCCAAGGCATATGCTAGTAAAGTAAATTTTGACTTGATTATCTTCAAGGCGATGGCGTAACTTTTCCATGAATATATTTGCTCAGTTATATGAAGAAGATAAAAATTATCTTACTTTTTTGATATAACCTTCAGTTGGTTCACCTGTACATTGCGTAAATAGCTCTATTGCTTTATCGCAATATTCACAGTGGCCTTGGCAACAGTCATGCATTAAAAAGGCAACAAGATCTGCAAGGGTAGCCCAAATTGCACAGTAAATAATTTGCCGACCTTCACGGCGACTATGGATCAACCCTGCATTTTCTAAGTGACTTAAATGAAATGAAATCCTAGACGGTGCAGCACCATCTAATGCCTCAGCAATATGTCCAGCAGCCATGCCTTCAGCACCTGCAACGACAAGTAAACGCACAATTCGTAAACGCGTTTCTTGTGATAACGCAGCAAATGCATTTAAAGCATTTTTTTCTAACATGACATATCCAATATTTCACTTTTGAAAGATTGTAGGGTGCCACTGCTATTGTTGCAAGCTGACTTAATATATAGAGTGAATAACCAACATCTGTTATATCTCCTAGTTTTCCAACTGTTAAAGTACTTTATGGGAGTAAGTGAGTATTCACTTACGATACGATCTTTTGCCAGATATACGGCATTTGTTGATTGTCATAGCTTTGTTAAACTTTCGTTGTTAATTTTATATTGGGTTTGGATTTACATGATCAAAACATTTCAATATTTCAACAATTATTGAATTATATGAATTAATTCATATCTCAGCAACAAAAAATCATCCCTTAGGATGATTTTTTTTTAGTCATACATTTCATATGCTAATTCTACAGACAAATATTAAACATTGTAAAAATAACGTGCAGGTGGCTTAAGTGACTGATACAAATATTGATTTTATTTACCTTTCTGAGCAAGACATGATTAAAGCTGGCGTTACAGATATGCCAACTTGTGTTGATACCATGGAAGAAATGTTTGGTCTGCTTTATAGCGGTGATTACCGTATGGCTGGAGCAAATAGTGACTCACATGGTGCAATGGTAACTTTCCCAGAGCATTCTCCTTTTGAAACGATGCCAAAACCAACAGCCGACAGACGCTTCATGGCTATGCCTGCTTATTTAGGCGGTAGTTTCCGTACGGCTGGTATGAAATGGTACGGCTCTAATATTGCAAACCGAGAAAAAGGCCTGCCACGTTCTATTTTAATGTTTGCTTTAAATGATGCGGATACCGGCGCACCACTTGCATATATGTCTGCAAATCTGCTTTCTGCTTATCGTACAGGGGCAATTCCCGGTGTAGGTGCAAGACATTTAGCCAGAAAAGATTCTAAAGTCATTGGCTTAGTTGGTCCAGGTGTGATGGGCAAAACAGCAGTATCTGCATTTATTGCTGTCTGTCCACTTTTAGACACCATCAAAATTAAAGGGCGTAGTGAAAAAAGTATTCATGAATTTATTGAATGGCTAAAAGAGAGTCATCCACAAATTGAAAATATTCAGGTTGTAGAAAATATTGAAGATGCTGTACGTGGTTCAGATATTGTGACCTATTGCAATTCAGGTGTTATGGGGGATTTAGATACGTATACCCTTGTAAAACATGAGTGGATAAAAGCCGGTGCATTCTTAGCAATGCCTGCATATTCAGATACTGATGAATTAATGAATCAAAAGAGTGTCAGAAAAGTACTTGATAACCCGGGTATGTATGAAGCTTGGTATGAAGAAGTGCCTAAGCCTGCACATTTACAAATTCCAATGATCGGTATGAAATTTTTAGACATGGTTCATGAGGGAAAAATTCAGCAAGAAGATTTGGAAGACTTAGGGAAAATTGTATCAGGCGATGCTGTTGGTCGAACAAATGATGAGGAAATTATCATTTTATCTGTTGGAGGTATGCCTGTTGAAGATGTGGCTTGGGGGACAGTCGTTTATCGAAATGCCATTTCAAAAGGTATTGGAACGAAATTGAATTTATGGGAAAGCCCAGTTTTACGTTAATTAAAAAACAATGGAGTAATTAAAGATGACACAAGTAATTAAAGTTAAAACAGGGTCAAAATTTGAAGATGAATATAGTTATTCAAGAATAGTTAGTGTAGATAATTGGATATTTGTATCTAATACCGCAGGAAGAAATCCAGATACAAAGGAAATTCCAGAAGATCTTGTGGAACAAACCAAACAGGTTTTTAAAAATATTGAAACTGCACTCGTTCGCGTAGATTCAAGTTTGGAAGATGTGATTGCAGCACGTATTTTTGTACCTAATCCTAAAGATACTTTTGTTGTTATGGATATTTTTGGTAAACAATTCAAAGGAATTGATCCAACGATTACAGTGACTAACTCTCCACTTGTTGCATCTTATTACAAAGTTGAAGTTGAAGTCACTGCCTATAGAAATGCTTCAAAAGCAGAAATTAAAAAGCTGACATTTTAAACTTCAATCCCATTTTATGCGTTAAAGGAAAAGAGATGAGACCAACAATTTCTCCAGTAACAACATCTGATGTATTTCCATCTACAACAACAGTGGTCATTATTGGAGGAGGGATCGTTGGTCTAACAGCGGCACTTACGTTAGCTGAAAGAAAAATTCCTGTTGTAGTTTTGGAAAAAGGACAAATAGCAGGGGAACAATCTTCAAGAAATTTAGGTTGGATTAGAAAAACGAGTCGCCTTGCTGAAGATATTCCACTTGCCCAAGCTTCTGATCGGCTTTGGGCTGAAATGAATGCGCGTGTTCAATCTGATGTGGGGTATCGAAAGTCAGGGATTATGTTTACCACACGTACAGATACTCAAATGGCGGGTTATGAGCATTGGTTTAATGGTATCAAAGGGTTAAATTTAGACTCTAGATTACTTTCGTCACGTGAAATTTCTAATTTGGTTCCTCATGGCAATACACAATGGGCAGGAGGGGTTTATACCCCTTCAGATGGTTGTGCAGAGCCAACGCTTGCTTCAAGTGCGATTGCTAAAGCTGCCATTTCTAAAGGTGCAATTATTATTGAAAATTGTGCAGTAAGAACGCTTACTTTTTCAGCGGGTGAGGTGAGTGGTGTTGTTACAGAAAAAGGTGAAATTAAATGCGACCGTGTATTACTTGCAGGTGGTTTATGGTCACGGCGTTTTTTAGGTAATTTAAATGTTAACTTACCAACACTGCCTTTAATTTGTTCTGTACTTCGTACAACACCGATGAAAGGCCCTACAGATATTTCTTTAGGTGCCCCTGATTTTTCATTTCGAAAACATCGTGATGGTGGATTCATTATTACACAACGTGGCGCGCTAAGAGCACCTCTAACCTTAGATCATCTTTTGATTGGTATGCGTTATTTAAAACAGTTACGTGGGCAGGGTGGTTTTCTTAGGTTGTCTGTTGGTCAATACGGCCTTAAGGATTTTTCTTTAGCACGGCGTTGGCGTGGTCAACAGACCTCACCCTTTGAAAAAATGAGAATAATGGATCCTGAAACAGATCATGCGCTTAATAATGAGGCCATTGAAAACCTTAAAACAGCATGGCCTATATTTTCAAAACTTGAAATTGCCAATGCTTGGGCTGGTGTGATTGATGTAACTCCGGATTCTAACCCTGTGATCGGGGCGATTGATCAAATTCCTGGGTTATTCATTGCATCTGGATTTTCTGGGCATGGTTTTGGCACATCGCCTGCGGCAGGACAACTGGCGGCAGACTTGGTTTCAAATCAGACACCTATTGTCGATCCAGAACCTTATCGTTTTAATCGTTTTTAAAATAGATTTTTATTTATAAAGACTTACTTTTTTATATTAAATGAGTAGGTCTTTACGTTATTTAAAATCTATGGCTTTATTATTAAATTATATTTTATAATCTAGGTGATAGTATTTAGACATTAACTCAAATTTGCTTTTTACGAACATTTTTTTAAAAATATGCTGTATGTGTGTTTTTACAGTTGCAAGGCTAATAAAAAGTAAGTTTGCGATATCTTGATTTTTCTTTCCTTCAAGTAATAAAGATAAAACCTTTTTCTCTTTATTTGTTAGACAATCTGTAGGACTATTCAAACCTATATTTTGAGGTTGTGGTTCTAAACGAATACAGTCTAAGGAGTGCTTTGCAATCGCATGGCAACTTTGAATTGTCATGAGTTCATGGTCTGAAAAATGTCTTTCATTTTCTCCACGAATTAAACTAATCCCTTTAATGGTCTGATTGCTGGTTTTAAATACCAACTCTACATTATCAATTACATGAATATTTTTTAAAAAACTTTGATATCTAGGTGTAATTGTCTTTGTATTGAGCAAGATAATTTCTTCTGTATTATCAAGATTGTTTTTGAAAAATACAGGGTCATATTTACACATTTTATTGAGATAAATATCCATTGCTTGTGCAGGAATATTTTGATAATTAAACCAATTTAATTCAGATTGATTGATATCTGTTTCATAAGCAAAAAACTTTGTAAAAGGAACAGATTTGCCAATACCTGTTAGAAAATGATCTACAAAAGAGTTCCAATTGTTGCCAGTCATTACGAATCTACCAAGACCAAATGATATACATAGCTAATGCAATTTTTGTTCCTAATTTGTTATGTAATCTAAAAATATAAATTTTTTATTGAAAAGAAATACATTTACACTACGTGCACTGGGCGTATTCTTAATTTTTTAGTACTGCATTGAAAATAAGTGATCTTTTAATAAGCTCCTTTTTAATGCATTTTTTAGACATAGTAAAGAGATTGCACCTAATGGATGCAATTTCTTTACTATGTTTGAAATTAGATTTTTATAAAAAAATTTATTATAAAAACATGATTCATAGTTAATTTAATAAGAACATTTTTTATTAAAGAAAGATATTTAAATAATAACTTTTATATATAAAATTGCTCAATTTCGATAACTCTTATAATAGCGACCGATCTAGACTGTTATTAAAGGTCAATATTGGTAGGATAAAATGTCATCAGAAAATAAATTAAAATCAGGAAGCCTTGGACTATTTTCCATTGTCTTCTTTGTTGTTGCTGCAGCCTCACCTTTGACAGGAATTGTTGGTGTACTTCCTGTCGCTTTTTCGCTAGGAAATGGGGCAGGTGTTCCGGGTGTGTATTTGTTGGCAGGAATATTACTGGTTTTATTTAGCTTTGGTTTTGTTGCAATGAGCAAACATACTTCCGAATCGGGGGCTTTTTATGCTTATATTAGTAAAGGACTAGGTTTCTCATCGGGTTTAGCTGGCTTAAATTTAGCGCTTCTTGGTTATATCTGCATGCAATTTGCAATCAGCGCAATGTTTGGCTTTTTCACAGATGAACTTATTAAATCATTTCATATTCATTCGCCTATTCCTTGGTGGGGATATTCAATATTCATGCAGATTATTGTCATTCTGCTTGGTATATCTAAAGTAGAAATTGGTGGTAAAGTCCTTGGATTGTTGATGATTTTTGAAATTGGTATTGTCATGCTTCTTGATTACGCGATTCTTCATCGTACATCAACAATTGAATTTAGTTCATTTGCACCATCTACTTTATTTAGTGGTAATTTTGGTATTGCCATGGTGTTTGCCATCTGTTCTTTTATTGGTTTTGAAGCAACAGCGCTTTATGCAGAAGAGTGTAAGAACCCAGAGAAAAATATTTCTAGAGCAACATTTATTGCAGTCATTATAATCACTTTATTCTTTTCATTTAGTGCTTGGGCTGTTATACAGCATTTAACGAGCTTGAGTAAAACAGTAAATTTTGCATCAATTGATGCAACAACGCTTATTTTTAGTATGACACAACAGTTACTTGGAGATTGGGCTGTACAGGCAATGTCTATATTACTCGTCACCAGTCTTTTTGCTGCCAATCAAGCATTTCACAACTCACTTTCACGCTATTTATTTACGATGGGGCGGGACAAATTAGCGTGGTCAAGGCTTTCAGATATTCATAAAAAGCATCAAACACCGTATATGGCAGGGATTGTACAAGGGATATTCATGATCATTATGCTGTTATTGTTTGGACTATTTAAACTTGATCCCATGAATAATGTTTTTGCTTGGTCATCTGTTCTTGGAAGTATGGCTATTTTAGCACTACAAGTTGGAGTATGTTTTGCTGTTATTCGTTTCTTTAAAATGAATAAACATCTCAATGTTTCTAAATGGAGTGCAGTCATTGCTCCTGCTATTTCTGCAGCAGGTATGACTTATGTACTATTTAATGTGTTTGAAAATCTGAAGGTCATTAGTGGGTCATCATCTCCTGTATTACTGGCATTACCTTGGATTATACTTGGTACGATTTTACTTGGGTTTTTAAAAGCGTTACATGTAAAATATCAAAATAAAAAAGTAACTCTTCCCATTTTAGAGCGTTAACTGCGATTATAAAGTGTAAATAGCAATCTTATATATTTGAGTGCTATTTACACAAAATTGGTCTGTATTTTGCTTATTGAATACTATCCTAAAAGATAGAATTCATAACAATGGATCATCAAAATAGTTTTTGTAAAGCGTCAAATATTCTTGAAATCAATCATCATGCACAAATGTTCCAAGATTGGGAATTATCTTATAATCAAATATCAACAGGTCAATTTAAAAGTTCCCTTGATAGCCTAACGTTTAATAATATAGACCTTTATCGCGAATGTTTTTCAACCTCTATCTTTCAACAAGGCGCTGCAAGACGTAATTGTCTTAACCTTGGTTTATATGTAGATCATAAAATACCAATCATTTGGCAAGGCAGACACTTAAAGCACAATGAAATCATCGCGATTATGGGGAATAAAGAACTCATGCTCATGACTCCTGAAGAGTCTGTCTGTTTAGGACTGAGTATTCCAATTTCGTGTTTTGAGGATGCTACAAAAGAAAAGCTCCTCACGGGCTTTACTATTCAAAAGGAGATAGAGGTAACCATTTATCCTAAAATTGGAACCTTGGTAAATACACTTTTATCTCATCCAATGCTCGTTGCAACGGAACGTACGCGGACACAAATACAAGATGATCTGCTTGATCTGATTATTCAAAGCATTGATCATCAACCTGAAAAAATAATGGTCTCTACTCAAAAAGCGACATCTGTTGTGAATAGAGTCATTGAGTATACGCACAGTCATTGTGATCAACTCTTTGCTATTTCTGATTTATGTTCAATTACCAATACGTCTAGAAGAACACTTCAAAGTTGCTTTGAAAAGAGTACAGGTATGAGTCCAGCATTATTTTTAAAGTATTTAAGATTAAATAAAGTCAGAAAAGAGCTTGCTCAAATCACAGCAAATAGTTCAATTAGTACAATTGCCACCCATTTCGGTTTTTGGCATCTTTCACAATTTGCTTATGACTATAAGCGTTTATTTTTAGAGTCACCATCGGACACATTGAAGTCGAATCAAAAGATTCAAAAATATATTTAGTGATGAGTATGAAGGTGCTTAACATCCTATTAAGCACCTTCATGATATTCACCGAGAGAAGTATCATATCCTGTGATACTTACGCATTTGTACATCACTTCAGTTTGAAATGTACAGCTCCTTTGCGATTCCATTATTGTAACGAAAATTAAAACTACAGGTGTAGAGCTATTTGGTGTCTAAACGTGTACGAAAAATCGTAGAAAGCTGTCTTTTAAATGACATATTTACTTTGAGTCATTGTAGACATAAAACAGAATATCTGTTCTTTATAGCTAATAAAACCTTCATATTTGCCTTTTCTAATACGTGCATCTTTAAATATAAAAGGTGTATGGTCTTGCCAAAAAATAGCCTAACGGCATTAGATTTATGGAATATATGGTTATTATGCTTGTCCTGTGCTGTTTTAAATATTTTTATACCTATCGGTGGTCGTATAGATCAGTTTTTTTCAGCACCTTGGGTAAGTCCTGTGGGTGACTATACCTATATGAATAATCCATATTTGGTATCAATTGGGCATTATGGGCTTAAATATGTAGTCATTTTTATTGCTGTAATGCACCTCATTATTTTGATCTATTTAAAGATGAATAAAAAGAATCCAAGATTACAAAAAATATGTATGATGGTTCTACTTTCAATGGCTTGCTCTGTCAGTTATATTGCAGTACTTAAATCTTTTTCTGCGCATGCTTGTCCTTGGTCTATGGTGAGTATTCATTTGGGTCATGTACAGTGGCTTCAAGATATGCAAACAAGTGCAAGATGTTTCCCTGGTGGACATGCTTCTGGTGGTTTCTCCCTCATTATTTTATTTTTTGCATATCGTCATGATTACCCTCGGCTTGCACGTATTGGACTAACAATTGCCTTAGTGCTTGGTTTTATGATGAGCTGGGTTCAAATGGTCAGAGGCGCACACTTTTTAAGCCATAATTTGTGGTCTTTATGGTGGTCGTGGCTTGTTGCATTTATCATATATAAAGCTTTTCGTAGATTTTTTTTAGGTTTTAAGCCACTTGCCGTAGAGCACTCATAAACTCTTAATTTTTGTACGCTGTAATAGCGTATGTGTGAATATATAGATGGTCATTATGCGTTTACCTTTTAAATTTAAACAGTTAAATATGAGTTTATTCATGTTTAATTTGTTATTAGCGATATGGATGTCAGGTTTTGCAAATTTTCGTTTTTATCAGAAAATCACTGAGTACAGTGCTTTTCATGGTATTTATGATTTTGTATTCTTAGCAGTTACTTTTCTTATTTTGAGCTGTCTTTATTTATTTATATTACAGTTTATTTCATGGCATCGTACAGCAAAGATCATAGCACTGTTATTTATTATTCTTACATCTAGTAGTAGTTATTTTGTCAATCAGTTAGGCATAGATATTACTAAAGAGCAAATTCAAAATGTGATGCAAACAGATGTGAATGAAGTAAAGGATTTAATTTCTATCCCTTTTTTCATACATTTTATTGAGTTTTTCTTCATTCCACTTCTTGTACTGCTATGTATTCGCATTCAGCCTAAACCTTTTTTGAGTACTATTTATCAAAAAGTTATCGTTAGTTTCATCGCATTATTTGTCGTAGGATTAGGTCTATTTTCATTTTATAGCCAATATGCACCTATTTTTAGAGAACATCGTGAATTAAAAGGTCAAATTTCACCACTCAATATCATTGCAAATGGTACAAGTTATTTTAAAAAGCAATTTAAACAAGGGAATCCACCCTTAGTACATTATGGTACAGATGCTAAATTTGTAGGCCAAGCACAGCAGCCAAAAATTGTAGTCCTTATTGTGGGTGAAACAGGTCGTGCACAAAGTTTTAGTCTGAATGGTTATGATCGTCCAACGAATCCAACGCTAAGTAAGCTTGATTTAGTTAACTTTACAGCAGCGTCATCTTGTGGAACACAGACCTCTGTTTCCTTACCTTGTATGTTTTCTGGTATGCCAAGAAAACAATACGATGAAGATTTGGCTTCGCACCGTGAAGGTTTATTAGATATTGCAAAACGTGCAGGCTATGAAGTGACTTGGATAGATAATAATTCGGGGTGTAAAGGGGCATGTGACCGTATTCAACACGTAATTATTCCTGAAAATGACCCGAAATATAAACAGTGGTGTGAAGGTGGTGAGTGCTATGATGAAGTACTGTTGCAAGGACTCCATAACTATTTAAGTACCTTAGATGTGAAAGCACTTAAACAAAATCAATTGATTATTTTACATCAAGTCGGTAGTCATGGGCCTGCATATTACAAACGCTATCCAAAAGAATTTGAAACATTTAAGCCAGTATGTGCAACCAACAGTATTCAAAAGTGTAGTCGTGAGGAACTCATTAACACGTATGATAATACGATTGTTTATACCGACTATATTATTAGTAGTGTCGTGAAACAGTTGCAAGGACTTCCTGTGGCATCTAGTATGTTTTATTTATCTGATCATGGTGAATCTACAGGTGAAAATGGCATGTACTTGCACGGTGCGCCATATTTAATTGCACCAAAAGAGCAAACACATATTCCAATGATGCTATGGTTCTCAGAGCAGTGGCCAAATAAAGTACGAAGTACAGCATGCCTGAAAGCGAAAAGCCATGATGCTGTGAGTCAGGATAATCTATTTCCTACAGTACTTAATTTAATTGATGTAAAAACCCAAGTTGCAGATTTAAGCTTAGACTTACTGCATCAATGTCAGGGAAACTGAAATGATTAAAATACTGCTCATTGAAGATGATTTAATGATTAGTAAAACAACCATGCAGCTTTTGAGTTATGAAAATTATCATGTCGATTGGGCTAAAACAGGGTTGGAAGCATTAGACTGTTTGTCTAAACAGTTTTATCACCTTGTTTTACTTGATCTTGGGTTACCCGAGTACGATGGGATAGATGTGTTGCAGTATTTACGAAAAACACTCAATCTACACAAAACAGGCGTGATTATTTTAAGTGCCCGTGACCAAACGAAAGATAAAGTACAAGGGCTTAAACTCGGTGCAGATGATTATTTGGTGAAGCCTTTTGTTTTTGATGAACTATTGGCTCGTATCGAAGTTGTGATTCGTCGTGGTGTGGCACATAGCGATGAAGAAGTATGTTTTAAAGTGGGGACATTGACCATGTTTCCACAAACACATCGGTTTTTTGACCATGACACACAGATTATTTTGTCGAGTAAAGAGTGGGCAATTATTGAGCCGATGATGATGTATCCCAATCAGATTTTCTCAAGAGATATGCTTGAACAAAAACTATATGATTGGGACGATGATATTCAAAGTAATACGATTGAAGTGCATATTTATAATTTACGTATAAAGTTAGGTAAACACCGAATTCGAAATGTACGTGGCTTGGGGTATTGTTTAAATACTTCAGATGGAAAAAATCATTGATGACATGCATATGTTAAAAAAACTACGTGCCAAATATTATAGTTATTCACTCAGTAAACGAATGTCTGTCACCATCTGTATTTTTAGCTTGGTGTTATTATTACTGATTGGTATCTCGGCTTATCGTATTTCTTTAGAAGAATCGCAAGAAGTCATTGATCGTCAAATGCAAGAAATGGCTAATTTTTTAGAGGGGCATAATCAAGAGTTTAGAACGTCAGAGTTTAATCCGCAATATCGTTATAATGAAGCCGATGTATTTATTGATGTGGTTGAAAAATCAGAATTAAAACATACGGGGTTGTCACACGGGTATTTGATGCCCGTAGCACAACGTGCTTATTTTACTAACCAAATGACTTCTCGGGGGGACTTGAAAATTTATGTTCGCCCTGTTGGAGCTAAGCAAATACAAATTAGCCAACTTATGCGTGTAAGGGTAGCTTTGGCAAAAGAGCTTGCTATGAATATGCTGTTGCCGTATTTGTTTTTTGTACCTTTGGGTGTATGGGGACTTCATCGCCTGATTAAAAAGCATTTAAGACCACTGGCAGACTTAAAACAGGTTTTTTCTCACCGCCATCACTCTGATTTATCAGAAATAAAAATTGCTAAACTGCCTACAGAAATTATTCCTGCCATTAATGAATTAAATCATTTGTTTGAGCGGATACAATATGCGAAAAATCAACAACAATTATTTGTTGCAAATGCAGCACATGAGCTAAGAACACCATTAACAGCCATACAGTTACATGTTGAGCTATTACAGCGAACACAACAACACAGTGCTAGTGCTATTTATCAAGATAATTTAGCGGACTTGCAGCTCAGTACACAGCGTATGGCACGGCTGGTAGAACAGTTAATGAAACTGGCACATCAAGATGATATGAATGTTGAGCAGTTTGTTGCTGTAGATTTGTTGGATGTTTTAAGGCAGTCGATCAGTCAACTGCAACCTGCATTGCTTAGAAAAGGTATGCACTTTAATGTAGATATTCAGCCAGAATTAAATACACCATATATTTGGGCAACTTATGCCACTATTGAAAGTATTCTTTTAAATATTTTAGACAATGCAATTAAGTATGCACCTGATAATGGCTATATTTTAGTAAAAGTGATGCTTTTAGATCAAAATGTTATCGTTGAAGTACATGATAGTGGTTTAGGTATACCTGAGCATCAACTTCAAATGGTAAGAGACAAATTTGTACGATTAGTAGAGACCCAGCAACACGTGGTTGGAAGTGGTCTAGGCTTATCTATTGTTGATACAGCCTTGGCTTTAATAGACGGAAAGCTCGTACTCTCGAGTTCTACTGAGCTTTCAGGGCTATGTGCTCGCTTGTGTTTTAAAGCCTGCTCTTCATGTTGATGTGTTTTTTTTGGGCATAACCATGGGTTCACCTGCCACGAATCCTTGTTCAAAGGCCAAACCGTAAACCTGCTGTAGATGTATAGGACAAGTAGCTTGGTCTTTATTATCTGCTTTTATAATCTGTTGCTGTTTTAAAAAGAAAAAGTCATCTGCATATAAAAATGCTAAATTAGGGTCATGCATAATGGCAACAATGGTGTAGCCTTGTTGGCTTAAATGCTGTAATTTTTCCATTAAAAATGCTTGATAGTACATATCTAAATGGTTGGTTGGTTCGTCTAAAAAAATGACTTTCGGATTTTGTGTCAAAATTCGTGCAATCATGACCAATTGGCGCTCACCGCCCGAGAGCGTGGTATAATCTCGTTGTGCTAAATGTTGAATATCTAAAGATTTTAAAGCATCAAAGGCTTGATCTTGATCTGTTGAAGAGGGTTTATAGCCTGAAAAGGCACTGCGTCCAGTTAATACGACATCGAGTACTTGAAAGTTAAATACACTGTGATGGTTTTGTGCCAAAAAACCAAACTGTTTGGCCCGCTGTGTCCCTTTTAGTACCTGTAAAGGTTGTGTTTCAAATAAAATTTGACCTTGTTGTAGTGGGTAAATGCCTGCCATAAGGTTAAATAAAGTTGACTTACCACTGCCATTTTTACCCAATAACACAGAAAAACGTTCTGCATTAAATTGTAAATTAATATGGTCTAATATTTGGCGATTTTGGTACTGAAAACTTAATTCACGAATATAAATATTGGTCATGATTACGCCCAGTTCATGTTGTAGCGACGAATTAAATATAAAAAGATGGGTGCACCAAGTAGCATGGTAAAAATACCAATTGGAATTTCAAAGCTAGAAAAAGTGCGTGAAATATTGTCAATGAGTAGTAAAAAAGAACCACCTAAAAAAATATTTGCAGGTACAGTTTTGGCATTGTTTGGACCAATCATCATACGAATAAGGTGGGGGAGAAATAAGCCATATAAGCTAATAATTCCTGCGACAGCCACTGAAGAAGACGTGGCTAGAGTCACGCAAAGAATCACAATAAACTGATCTTTTTTGGGGTCGACTCCTACAGCTTGTGCTTCTAAATGACCCAAAGCCAGTAAGTTTAAACGCCAACGTAAAATATATAAAACAAGCAGTGATACCGAAATCGGAAGTACTGCTTGATGTACTTTGCTCCATGTCGCTTGATGTAAGTTACCCATGGTCCATTGTACAATTGCTTGAAGTTTATAAGGATCACTTAAATACTGCACAATACTCAGTCCTGCAATAAATAAACCCGACACAATCATGCCTGACAGTAAAATCACGACCACAGAACTTTTTTCATAGCGTTGTTGTGCAAAAGTATATGTTAGACACACGGCAAAAATGCCAAAAATAAAGGCTGAAATTTGTACTGGTAACCACTGGGTAAGCAATGCCAAAGCTGCCCCAAGTGCCGCCCCAGATGATATGCCTAAAATATAAGAGTCGACCAATGGATTACGAAACAGCGCTTGTAAAGCATTGCCTGAAGAGGCGAGTGCAGCACCCACTAAAAAAGTTAAAAACACCCGAGGCATGCGAATATTTATAATAATATTTTGCATCATAGCAAGATCATTGGCATGGTATTGGCTAAAGTAGTGTGAGGGTAAGACAAAGCTAATCAATGCATGGGCATAATCTATACAGTCAAATTGCTGTGAGGGTCCAATGAGTAAAGAAAAAATAATAAATGGAATAGGAAACACATAAATCATGTAAAAAACAGAGGTTTTCAAAATATATCCTTACGTATTTTTAGCAAGTTGCAGTAACTGCTCTGCAATGATTGGGCCATAAAACATGCTTAAAATACGTTTTTGATCTTGGCTAGCGTGCGTAACGGAGTGTGCTGATGGGTTGACCCAATGATGTAGCTGATTGGCAGCCAGTAAAATTTTTGGCGTATGTGGGTTAAATAAAAAACTTGGATTTAAGCTGAATACATGTTTGTTTTGTACAGCCTTTAGGGCATGTAATTCGGGACGTGCATAAATAAGCTCTGGATTAGAGTTCCATAGCAAAATCACGTCTGGATTCCATTCAATTAAATGTTCTGGGTTCACTGTGGGCTGGTCTACATCTATTTTAATAATATTTTCAGTACCTGCCAACGTCATTACAGTATTTGGCATAGAGTTACGCCCAGAAGTTGAAAAAATACGTCCACCTGACCAAGCGTAATAAACCTGCTTTGGAGGGGTACGACTGCTGTTCTGCATGGTTTTAATTTCATGTTCAATAAAATGCGTTAATTGATTAGCTCGATTCGATGTTCCAGTGAGCTCTCCAAGATCAAGCAGTTCTTTACGCGTTTGGGGATAATTTTCTGACTGTACTGCATAAACGGCAATGTGCATGCTTTTTAGCAGTTCTATGACGTCTTGTTGTCCTGAGTTGACTAAAACTAAATCGGGCTGTAATGCCACAATGCTTTCTAAATTGGTCGATGCTTCCCAGCTACTTGGGGTCGCAATTTTTTGTTGTGCAATACGTGAATCAAGTAAACGATAGGCTGCAAAAAGGTTTGGTGAATGGTAAATTTTAGCAGGTATACCCACCACAGCATTGCCTGCACCGAGCATGTATAAGTCGTCTAGACTGGCTTCAAATAACACAACAATACGCTGTGCAGGGCGTGTTAATGTCACTGTGTGGTTTAAAGCATCTGTGACCTGTATGTGGGCAGATAAAATAGCAGAATGGTCAGATTCGGCTACAGATGTAGGTACACTGCATGCGCTGAGTGACAAAGTGACACAAAGCATATGCATCACAATATGCCATATTTTTTGACGAAAAATATACATTTCTAGATATTTGTTCCACACACTGTATTAAATAAAAACGCCAAACGATGTTGGATTTTACGCATATAATCTAAAAAAATCATAAAAATACATATTTTTTTATCAGAAACAACCACATAAAAAAAATAAGGATGGTTTCCATTTATCTAATTTAAAAGTTTTTTATTTTTAATATGTTAACTGTAATTTATTATTTATAAAATAATTGATAGGTTCTACATTATTATCTTTAGACCATGATCAACCTTAAATAAATATTGAATTTTTGTATAAATTATAGTTACAATGTTACATTATAACGTAAACTTTATCGAAGTTAAACCACATGAAACAATGGCTCAACCTTGTACCTTTATCTCTTCTTTGCGTGACGCCTTTGACGCAAGCAGAAGAACAAAAAGCGACCAATCATCAAGATGTTGCGGTATTAGATTCTCTTTCATTTAAGTCAGACAGCACAGTCAAAGTGCCTTATGCAGGTAAGCCTTCAAGCGCATCTACCAAATTCGCAATTGACCCCATGAAAACGCCAAAAAATGTGGCTGTTGTTTCTGAGAAAGTATTACAAGATACCAATGCGCAGCGTATTAGCGATACATTGGCTGTGGTGAGTGGCGTATCTGTACTGAATCCATTTGGTGGGTTATGGGATAACTATTCGGTGCGAGGTTTTTATACGGATCAAACCATTGGTGCATCAAGTTTACGTAATGGTATTAATAATTTAGGTTTATCTGCTTCAAGAGATATGTCTAATATTCAGCAAGTTGAATTTTTAAAAGGCCCTGAAGCGGCCATGTATGGGGCAGGCGACCCAGGTGGTACGCTAAATGTTGTCACTAAAAAACCAAAATTTAGTCCTGAGCATGAAGTTTCTGCACGTGCAGGCTCACACGACCAATACCGTGTTGCAGTTGGTTCAACCAATGCCATTACAGATACTTTAGCTTACCGTTTCGATGCGGCATATGAAAACAATCATAGTTTTCGAGATTTTGTAAAGAATGATCGTGTATTTGTTGCGCCACAACTGACATGGAAACCGTCAGAGCAAACACAAGTGGATTATGACAGTGAATATTCAACCATTCACACCCAGTTTGACCGTGGTGTAGTCGCTGTAAATAATCAGCTTGGTGTGATTCCAATCAGTCGATTTTTAGGTCAAAAAAATGATGGTCTGCTGACCATGAAAGACTATTTACAGCAATTACGTGTTGAACATCTGTGGAATGATGCGTGGAAAAGCCAAGCCTCATTCACTTATAAAGATAACAGTTTAACAGGGTATTCAACTGAAGCACGTTTGCAAGAAGTTGCAAGCAATGGAAACTTAAACCGAGAACGTCGTTTACGTGATAACCATTCGACCAGTTATTTACTCAACCATGATCTTTTGGGTGAGTTTGCTACAGGTAGTATTGAACATAAAGTGGTGATTGGGACAACATTAAGTGAGTTAACGCTTGAAAACACTCTAAAACGTTATCGTGCCAATTCTTATTTTATTAACATTTATAATCCTGTTTATACAACCAATTTACCAGATGTGACTAGTACAGTATCGAGTACGAAAGAAGTTCAAAAAAATGCGGCGTTAACCTTAAGTGATTTTATTGAATTAGATCCACATTGGTCTGTGTTGTTAGGTGGTCGTTTAGACTATTACAAGCAATCACTCTTGAACAAAAGAACCAATGGCTTAGGTAAAGACAACTTTACACACTTTAGTCCAAGAGCATCAATCAATTATTTAGTGAATGATCAATGGTCTGTGTTTGCCAGTGCAGGACAGGCATTTCACTTAAACTCAGGCCTAGATATTAATGGCAATGGTTTTGATCCGGAAAAATCGTGGACGTATGAGTTAGGTGCAAAAGCAAAACTACTAGATGGTTTATTGACCTCATCAATGTCAGTGTTCCACGTGAAAAAACAAAATGTGTTGGCTGCCAATCCTTTAGATCCGGCATTTAATATGGCCAACGGCGAAGAAAAAAGTCGTGGTGTTGAGTTAGACTTGTCGGCTCAACCGACTGAACGTTTGAACCTGAAGCTTGCATATACTTATACTCATGCCAAAGTTGAAAAAGGTGATTATCAAGGCGCACGTATTTTAAATAGCCCTAAAAACAGTGCAAACGTGTTAGCAAGCTATGACTTGTGGCAATCTGGCGAGCAAAAAATTGGTTTAGGTGGTAATGTACAGTACATGTCTTCACGCTCAGGTAGCATGGCAGACAATGGCTTTAATTTGCCTGCATATACCATAGCGAACGTTAATGCTTACTATGAAGCAAACAGTAATTTACGTTTCCAAGCGACACTCAATAATGTATTTAACAAAACGTATTATGCGTCAAGCTATGCACAACAGTGGGTGACGCCGGGTAATCCACGTGAAGTCTTTTTAACGGTAAACTACAAATTCTAATGGAGTAAATATGCTTTTTTTGACCTCACCAACAGCATTACGGTTTGAAGTGGTTGAGAAAGCAGATGCTTTGCAAATTCAAGCGATTACTGATTTTGTGATGGCAGGCCGAGAGATTATGTTTCCAATGTTAGATCATCAGGTATTGCCTGATGATCTTTTTTCTTTTGAGCAAACCTTTATAGCGCATGATTTAGGTTGTTTTATTATTGTCTATGATCAGAAAAAATTAGTTGCAGTTGCAGGTTTTAAAGCCTATGACCAACGTTTTCAGACTTTATTTAATGTGGAAGGGCAAAGGTCAGTTGAGTTAGTAAAATTGTATGTATTACCAAAGTATCGTAGGCAACAAATTGCAACTTTAGTGGTGCAACAGTTAAAACAATCTGCCAAAGAAAAAAATATAGATATTATTTATTTACATACCCATCCTTTTTTAGATGGAGCTAAGGTATTTTGGCAACAACAAGGGTTTAGCATATTATTACAAGAGCAAGATCCGACTTGGAAAACCATACATATGAGCTTACGTTTATAGTAATCACAGATATAAGAATAAGTATATAATAAATAATGCATAAGAAATAAATGAGTATTTAAGTCATGGAATACATACAAAGTTTGTTGGGTGGTGTGCTCATAGGTGTTGCTGTGGTTGGCTATTTATTTACTCATGGCCGTGTGGCTGGTGTAAGTGGCATGATTTCACAGCAATTTAATTTAAAAGGCATATTTCAACGTAGTAGCTTTTGGTTTTTGGTGGGCTTAATGGCAGTAACGTTTATTTATCAACAAATTAAACCATTGAATATTCAGTTTGAAGCATCGGCTATATGGCTTGTTGTAAGTGGATTATTGGTTGGTTTTGGTACACGTTTAGGCTCTGGTTGTACCAGTGGACATGGGGTATGTGGTATTAGTCGTTTGTCTTTGCGCTCAATTATTGCAACACTTGTATTTATGTGCATGGGTTTTTTAACGGTTTTTATTTTCAAACATTATTTGGCCTAAGGAGTACACCATGAGAAAAGCATTGGCATTTTTATGGGGTGGTATTTTTGCATTAGGTTTGATTATTTCAGATATGGTTAACCCACAAACAGTGCAATCTTTTTTAGATATTTTTGGGCAATGGAATGCACGTTTGGCTTTTGTGATGATTGGGGCAATTTTAGTCGCGATTATTCCATTTCAATTGGTTAAACATCGTAAGATTAAACATACTTGGTTTAATGAAGAAATAAGATTACCCACACAGCAAAAAATAGATAGCCGATTGTTACTTGGAGCAACCTTGTTTGGTATTGGATGGGGAATTTCTGGTGTTTGCCCCGCACCTGCAGTAGCACTAATTTCTTTGGGGTATACGCAAGCCATTTATTTTATGGTTGCGATGTTTTTAGGCATGTGGTTGTATCATAAAGTAGTGAAGTAAAATACATAATATTTTGAATTATATGATAAATTTTAAAAAATTATCGTCATTTTCAATAACTATGCTATGTGTTTCTAGTACCTATAAAATGTGACTTGTGTTACAATTTGGTGACAAACAATAACGGTTATATGCTTTTGTTTCAAATGGGGTGGGCACTGTCAATCAGTGCAATCATTTTACAACTTGCAGTTTTTTTACAGCCTTTTTTGCCACAGCAAATGCAGGTGACTGTACTGTGCGAAACGATTACAAGCGTAATGCAACAGCCAGATCTTGTCACTACACATGACATGCACCACTCAGATATGATGAGTGCAGCACATCATCATACTCAAATTTCAGACCATCCCACTTTTATTAAACAAGTACATTCAAATCATGACGCTGGTATGCATGATGCATATCATCATTGTCCATTTTGTACGGTCTATAATCATCTTATTCCATTTTTAGACCTCGATATTGACGAGGTCTTGGTCAAATTAAACGTTAGACTCTTGGCATTTATACATGTGTTTAAGCATGTCTACTTTAATTTACAGCGTTTATTTCTCATACCTCAAGGGCGAGCACCGCCACAATTTAGCTAGAACAAGTCCTTAAACATGTATTTAACACGTCATATTGGGTGGTTTTACCCAGTATTGCTTTGTTACAGCTAAAATTTGAGAAAAATATGTCAACTTCAACTTATGTACTTCGCCCTCTCGCTGCCATGATTTCATGTGCTTTATATATGCAGCATGCATATGCAGATCAACACATAGTGCGGCTTACTCCGATTGTGAGTACTGCAGAAAAAGGCAATACTGCCAATGGTCTAATTGTGGTACTCAACCCTAAACAGCCGACTCAGCCTATACCATCTGTAGATGGCGCTGCTTATTTACAAAATGTTATGGGTTTTAATGCGGTTAAAAGTGCAGGTATGGTCAATAGTGATATTACTTTTAGAGGTATGTTTGGTTCTCGTATTAAAGTATTGTCCGACAACTCTGAAAACCTGGGTGCATGTGGTGGGCGTATGGATGCACCAACTTCGTATATTTCACCTGAACGTTTCGACCAAATGACGGTGATTAAAGGCCCAGAAACAGTCAGATTTGCTAATCCTGGTTCTGCTGCAACTGTATTGTTTGAGAGTCAGCCTGTACAGTTTAATGATGGTCAGTTTTACAAAGGTCAAGTGAGTACCGTCATGGGGTCATTTGGTCGTTTAGACCATAATGTAGATGTTGCTGTGGGCGAGCAAAATTATTATGCCCGATTAAATGCAAACCGTTCGGTATCAAATGATTATGTTGATGGTACCGGAAAAACGGTGCATGCCAATTGGGAAAAATGGAATACAGATCTTGCATTGGGCTGGCGACCAACTGAACATACATGGTTAGAAGCAACCGCAGGCAAGGCCAATGGACAAGTGGCCTATGCAGGCCGTGGTATGGATGGAACATTGTTTGCGCGTGACCATTTAGGGCTTCGTTTACAGCAGACTCATATTAATGATGTGATTGAAAAAATAGATTTACAGGTGAATTATAATTTTAATGACCATGTAATGGATAATTATGGATTACGGCCACTCAATCAAAGAATGGCTATGACATCGAATGTTGCTCGTAAAACGCTGAATGAGCGCATGGAGATCACTGCACATGTGCGTGATTGGACGCTGCAAACAGGACTAGACCATCAATATAATAGTCATAGCAAGCGTGGCACACGAGCGTACAAGCAATTACCACGTCAAAAAGATATGTCATTTGAGTCATTTGGTATATTTGCTGAAGCATCACATGATCTTTCTGAACAACAAAAATTGGTACTCGGCACACGTGTTGATGCGGTAACAGTCAGAGACTTTAGAGTTGCTAAACAGCAATTTAATCAAAAGCGTAGCCAAACTTTACCAAGTGGCTTTGTACGTTTAGAGAGTGAATTTCCTACACTCAATACCAAGACCTATGTGGGAATTGGACATGTGCAACGTATGCCAGATTATTGGGAAATTTTTTCGCCAAGTTTAGGTAACGGTAGCACCGATGCATTTAATACAGTGAAAACAGAAAAAACGACGCAACTTGATTTGGGTTACCAGTATCAGGGTGACGACTTCAACCATTGGGCATCTGCATATGCAGGATATGTACAAGATTTTATTTTGACCCAATATGGTACTGCAACGAATGCCTTAAATGTAAATGCTAAAATTGCAGGTGGTGAATTCGGTGTAGGGTATAAATTTACACCACATATTCAGACGGATGTGAGTGCGATGTATGCTTGGGGAGAAAACACAACGCAAAAACGTGCTTTAGCACAAATTGCGCCGTTAGAAGCGCGTGTAAACTTACGTTATGTCGCAGACCAATATAGCGTTGGTGCACTGTGGCGTGTAGTGGGATCACAGCATCGTTATAGCCAAAAACAAGGCAACGTTGTGGGATATGATTTAGGGCCAAGTCAAGGCTTTGCAACATTATCTTTGAATGGTGCATACCGTTGGAATAATGGAGTAACCTTAGCTTTAGGCATTGATAATATGTTTGATCGAACCTACAGCGAGCACTTAAATAAATTGGGTAATGCCAACGTCGGTTTTAGTGGTACAGAGCAAATCAATAACATTGGCCGTAACTACTGGGCACGGATCGAATTTAAGTTTTAATTTATTTTAAAAAAGCACTTCTTTGGAAGTGCTTTTTTAATGATTTAATGTTTCAGACAAATAGGATACAGTTCATATATTGTTATTAGTTTTTCTATAATTTAAATTAAAATTGTATCTTTAAAATGGATTTATGATTACTAAATGAACAATAAAATATGCGCACTGTCTATTGCTGTGATCAGCTTACTGAGCTTACAGCCTACATATTCATATGCAATGGATATTAATCATAAACCAATACTTGATACAAATCATACAGCTGAAAACTCACTAGATTGGTTTGGGGAATATATTGGTACCCAAACTTGTAAAAACTGCAGATCTATCGAAACAACTTTGATTCTAAATGAGAATAAAACCTACCGATTGAAAGAAACTTATATTTATGCAAATAACCATAAAAAAACAATTGTTTCAAAAGGTAATTTCAAATTTAATACTGAGCATACATCTATAATAACTCTTAATATTTATGGGAAAAAGCGCCTCTTTTTTATTGGTGAGAATACTGCAACACCTTTAAATACTAAAGGAAAAAATATTAAAGGAGCAACTGCACTTAAAAAGATGAGCTAATTTGAACTAGAGCTAGAAATATAGTGAAAACATTGAAAAATCTATATAAGTAATAATT
This sequence comes from Acinetobacter boissieri, assembly GCF_900096955.1. GTDB lineage: Bacteria > Pseudomonadota > Gammaproteobacteria > Pseudomonadales > Moraxellaceae > Acinetobacter > Acinetobacter boissieri. Next base: position 120,167 of record NZ_FMYL01000006.1, read on the forward strand.
AAAAAATATAGATAGGAAGCCTTTATTGTTGGCTGTATGAGGAATAAGGTAGTGCGATTCTATAATTTTAAATTTCGTTTTTATTTTATCATTTGGTCAATTCTATATTGAATAATGCCCTAGATCGGTAATATTCCTAGTATAAAGATCATGAAAAATCTCGATGAATATCACTCTAAAATAGATTAGATGCAGTAAAAGGATAAGCATTGCATCTTTTGGACAGCTAAAACCATCACTTCATTCCATGATTATTTACATAATAATATTTGGAGTGTAAGTGATGTCTGGTCAATATGTTCAAATAAAAAGCCAATCGGGTGACGTTTTTTCTGCCTACCTGAGCATTTCAGCTGATAAGCGTGGTCCGGGTATTGTTTTGTGCCAAGAAATTTTTGGTGTAAATGAAGTGATGCGTAAAAAAGCCGATTTTCTTGCTGAAGAAGGCTATACCGTACTTGTTCCCGATTTGTTTTGGCGTACAGAAGCCAATATAGAGTTAGGGTATACACCTGAGGATTTTGAAAAAGCATTCCAATTATACCAAGCATATGATGAAGATCTGGGTGTTCAAGATGTTCAAGACAGCCTCAATTATTTAAAGACATTAGATAGCTGTGACAGAAATACAGGCTTGAGTGTCTTGGGGTACTGTTTAGGTGGCAAAGTTGCATTTTTAGCGGGGTGTCGTATTCCTGAAGTGGCATGTACTGTTGGGTATTATGGCGTAGGGCTTGAAAAATTATTGCATGAGTTAGAACAACTCAAAGGTCACTTAGTATTACATATTGCTGAATTAGATCAGTTTACCCCGCCTGCTGCACGAGAAAAAATAATCCAAGCTGCTCAGCATTATTCGAATGTCAATATTCATGTTTATGATGCTGTAGATCATGCGTTTGCTCGACCAGAAGGTACGCACTACCATAAGCCATCAGCAAAAATAGCCCATGAGCGAACAATTACTGCACTTCACAAAACGGTTGGACCATATTTTGACTTGGTTGCACTGTGGGAAGAACACATTAAACATGAGTTTGATACAAGAGATGTACCCGCAACCATGGCAACGATGGTTGCTCAGCCGTATGTCAACCATATTCCAACCTTAACTGGTGGTGTTGGTTATAGCCAGTTAGCCCGTTTTTATCGTTATCACTTTGTACATCAAAACCCACAAGATATGAAGTTAACGCCATTGTCTCGTACGGTTGGCTCCACGCAAGTCGTCGATGAATTTATTATGAGCTTTACTCACGACAGTGAGATTGATTGGTTACTGCCTGGGATTCAACCTACGGGGAAATATGTAGAAATACCTATGCTTGGGGTGATTCAGTTCAGAGGTTCAAAGCTGTGTCATGAGCATATTTATTGGGATCAAGCCTCAGTACTGGTACAAATTGGTCTACTTGATCCAACAGGTCTACCGGTTGCGGGTGCAGAGACGGCACACAAACTTTTAAATGAAGCGATTCCATCGAACACTCTTATGCCGTCTTGGGCATCGAGTGAAAATAAACCGATTGTATAAATCAAGGAGTATCTCAAATGAAATTTGATTTTAATCAAAAGGTTGTTTTAGTCAGTGGTGGTTCGACTTTAATTGGAGAGGCACTGGTACAGGCACTTATTAATGCCGGTGCATCTGTTGCCATTTTAGATATTGATGCCAATGGCGAACAGGTTGCACAAAAATGTGGTGAAAAAGCCATTTTTATTCAAACCAATTTAACCAGTGATGTTGCAATAAAAAAAGCGATTGAAACAGTACATCATGTGTTGGGTAAAGTAAATTTTGTGGTGAATCTGGCCTGTACTTATCTTGATAAGGGCCTTGAGTCGAGCAGAGGGGATTGGCTACAAGCGCTTGATGTCAATGTGGTTTCATCTGCTGAGCTTGTAAAAGCAGTCTATTCAGATTTAAAAAAAAATCAAGGTGCCGTGGTTAATTTCACTTCTATTTCTGCCAAGTATGCACAGACTGGTCGATGGTTGTATCCAGTGTCTAAAGCGGCCATGTGTGCATTAACCAAGGCAATGGCAATGGATTTTGCAGTGGATGGCGTACGAGTAAATTCGGTCTCTCCAGGTTGGACATGGTCTAGAGTCATTGCTGAAGTGAGTGGGAATGACCGTCAAAAAGCAGATGCTGTTGGTGCGGATTATCATGTTTTAGGTCGCTTAGGTGACCCAGAAGAAGTTGCGAATGTAGTGATGTTTTTACTTTCACCTGCCGCAAGTTTTGTAACTGGGGCTGATTACGCTGTAGATGGTGGTTATTCGATTATGGGGCCAGAAGCCAATCAGCCAGCGATACCTCGGTTAGCCAAATAAACACAATTGATTAAATAGAAATGGGGATATTTATATGCGTCGTATAGCAGTGATTGGTGCAGGGCAGTCTGGATTACAGCTGAGTTTAGGCCTAATTAATATGGGGTATGAGGTTACGATTTTTACCAATCGTACAGCAGAACAAATTGCTCAAGGGCGTGTGATGTCAAGCCAATGTATGTTTCATACTGCATTACAGACAGAGCGTGATTTGGGTTTAAACTTTTGGGAAGAAGCATGCCCTTCTGTAGAAGGGATTGGTTTTACTATTGTAAACAATGAAGAAAAAACCAAAGTATTTGAATGGAGTGCAAGATTAAAACGTTATGCGCAATCGGTAGATCAGCGTGTGAAAATGCCACAGTGGATGCGAGCATTTGAAAAACAGGGCGGTAAAATTGTTATACAAGATGTGGGTATCAATGAGTTAGAGCAGATTACACCTGAATATGATTTGGTTTTGCTCGCGGCAGGTAAAGGCGAAGTGGTTAAGCAATTTGCACGAGATGATGAAAAGAGCATTTTTGATAAACCGCAACGTGCTTTGGCATTGACTTATGTTCAAGGCATGAAACCGATATTACCGTATTCAAAAGTAACTTTTAATGTGATTCCTGGCGTAGGTGAATATTTTAGTTTTCCTGCTTTAAGTGTTAATGGACCATGCGACATTATGGTGTTTGAAGGTATTCCCGGTGGTCCGATGGACTGCTGGCAAGATGTAAAAACGGCAGAAGAACATCTTGAAATGAGTTTAAGCCTACTTAAACAATATGTTCCGTGGGAGTATGAGCGTTGTTCGGACATTCAATTAACCGATGACAATGGTTATTTAGCCGGTCGATTTGCACCAACCATACGCCAACCAATTTTAACTTTACCTTCGGGGCGTAAGGTATTTGGTATGGCAGATGCCTTGGTGGTTAATGACCCTATTACAGGTCAGGGTTCTAATAATGCGGCTAAATGTAGCAAGATTTATTTCGATGCTATTTTAGCACATGCCGATCAAGACTTTTCTACCGAGTGGATGCAAGACACGTTTGATCAATATTGGCAGTATGCAGAAAAAGTAGTTGCTTGGACCAATAGTTTATTGGTTCCTCCTGAGCCACATATGATAGAGATTTTGATGGAAGCGAGTAGAAATCAAGCCATTGCATCAGAGTTTGCAAATAATTTTGATGATCCACGTAACTTTTCGCCGTGGTGGTTTGATGCCGAAAGTGCAAAGCAATTTATTAAACATCGCCATATCAAGCATGTTGCTTAATCAAAGTATTCAAGGAGCTTATGATGAACAAAATATCAGAACAGCCAATGTTAAACCAGATTGATATTACCAATAAAAAAGGCATTAGAAATTTATTGGGGCAGTTTGCAACGGGTGTCACGGTGATTACAACCCGTGGAAAAGATGGTCGTAAAATAGGAATGACGGCAAATTCATTTTCTTCGCTGTCTCTTGATCCGCCGTTGGTGTTATGGAGTTTGTCCAAAACCGCACCAAGTTTACCTGACTTTGTTGATGCGGAACATTTTGCCATACATATGTTGGGTCAAGAACACCATGACTTGTCAGGGCATTTTGCAAGACCTGCAGACGACAAGTTTTTAGGCATTGCACATGTCGAACATGAAGGTATTCAGGGCATTCCTTTATTAGAAGATGCATTAGCGACCTTAGTTTGTCGTAATGTACAACAATACGAGGGTGGCGACCATTTAATCTTTATTGGTGAAATGCAACAGTATCAGCAACGTGAAGGGGCTCCTTTGGTCTTTCATGCTGGGAAATATCGAGCCGTGATAGAACATCCAGAATTGGCAATTTAAATTTTAAAAAATCACGATATTTATCGTGATTTTTTTATTTTTATTGCATGGAAGTTGATTGGAAGAATTGGATAGCAGTAAGGAATCAATGGATAGCATCAAACTAATAAATCTATTAAATATAGTTTATTCAATATTTTGAATGATTTTTTGAATTTGAAACAGATGGTTTTTGTTAGATAGGACTCATCAAAATAAAAGGTTTTTCAAATTTCTTATTCAGTATTTTGAATGTAAATCTAAGTCAAATTTTATTTTAGGAAAAAGATATGAAATCAACCGTATTAAAAATATTTTTTCTAGCAGGTACATTGCCCATGGTGACATCGCAAGTAAAAGCGTATGACTTGCCCACTGTGAATTTAGGAATGACCAGTTTTTTAGATGGTGGTTTACCTGCAGGGCCGGGTTGGTATGGACAGCTTTATTTTCAAGATTATGATGCCAATAAGCTTTCAGATCAGCAAGGAAATCGACTTCCACTTCCCAAAACTGATTTACATTATCAGGTTGAAGTTGCTCAGTTAAGTTATTTATCTCAACTAAGCGTAGGAAAAAATGCATCGTTTGGAATGAATGTATTATTACCCTTTGTGAGTAAAATGAATGTCAATGATGGCTTAAATCAGGCTGCATTAAAGTCATCTCAGGGGTTTTCTGATATTTTGGTTGGTCCATTTATTCAATTTGATCCAGTGATGGGAGCCAATGGTCCAAAATTTGTGCAACGTGTAGAGTTTCAAGTGAATTTGCCTACGGGACATTATGACCAAAGCAAAGATATTAATCCGAGTAATCATGCGGTGTCATTTAATCCATATTGGGCAGCAACATACTGGCTGACTCCGAAGTGGACAGCATCGGTACGAATTCATTATTTATATAATTTTAAAAATAATAAACCCACATATGCTTTTGGCGATGTCGATGATTTGCAGGCCGGTCAAGCCATTCATGCCAATTTTGCAACTGACTATGCCATTACAGAAAAATTACGCTTGGGTATAAATGGGTATTGGCTACAGCAGATTACAGATACAAAAGCAAATGGGACGGATTTAAAGGGGCGACGTGAAAGGGTTTGGGCACTTGGTCCGGGCATGATGTATAGTTTTTCACAGCAAGATCATGTTGTTGCAAATGCTTATTTTGAACAAGGCGCAAAAAATAGACCTGAAGGGAATCGACTTCAGGTGCGGTATATTCATCATTTTTAAAAAGATATGCATCTTTTATTTTGGATAAAAGGTGCATATCGTTGAAAGAGATAAAAATAATAAAACCTTAACTGAGACGTATAATTTGACCAGTTTGAGTACATTTGTGTGTGGATGAAGGTAACTCGCCATAACGCCGTTTATATTCTTGAGAAAAACGGCCTAAATGGGTAAAGCCCCACTTATAAGCAATATCTGTTACCGATTGATATTCACTATTGCGTAATTCTTGATGTGCTTTTTCTAATCTTAAATCTTTTAAGTAAGCCATTGGTGTTGTGCCTAAAAAATTCTTAAAGCCAGAAAACAGTGTGCGAGTACTGACACCTGCATTTTTTGCCAAGATTTCAATATTTAATGGTTCGTGTAGATTTTCTCGAATATAGCATTCTGTACGTTTAATGAAGTGTGGTGACACCAGTTTTTCTTGATAACGGTTGATGGCATTTAATGCATCATTTTCTTGGCCATACAGTAAGGCATTAAATAAACTTGATTCAAATTGTTTTAAAGCAATGGGGTGGTGTAAGGGATGATTTTTAACGCTTAATGCATCAATGAGTGTGGTCATCAGTTGTAAAAAATAGGAGCCTCCAAGGGTGGAAAAATCGAGTTTGGGATTAAAAATGGGCGTGTTTTCATAATGGGGCAGATTTTGTTGAACATGGTGCAAAAAATCCGATTTGTTGATTTTAAGCATAAGTTGTGGTGCATCTTTTTTCCAACGCATTTTTAAAGGTAGGTCTGGAGAAATAATAGAGGCGACACGGGTGTAAGAAATAAATTTTTGTTTTGCATATTCAATTTCAGCATAGCCTTGGACTGGAATTTGAATCAGATAAAAATGATCGAGGTAATCTGGTTCGATGTGAACATCTGCACCGTATTCTAAACGGCTAAGAGAGAGCAATCCTGTTTTAACATGGTGCATTGTTGCACTAAATTCACTGTTTTTAATTTCTGTTTTCAGTAAATGGGGTTTAAGTATTTCGCCTACATTTTTACAAGTTTCTTTTAAGTCTTGGTGATTGAAAAGTAAATTACTTGTTGAAAAAACATGACTTTTTTTTAAATACTCTGAATTGATGTCAACTGAATTCATATAAATTACCTACTGGCTAATATTTTCTTATTTCCAACCTGAGTGCAATCTTGGTTTGAAAAAACAGGGGGAATAGAAAATAGTGAGGCTTGTGAGTTGTTATGAATGTAGTAGCAATAACTAGACCAAAAAGAATATTTTAATTTATTTATAATGATTTATTTTTAAAATTGAATTGTTTTGCTTTTAATCATTTTAAGGTGAGACTGAGCTAACATTATGGTACAGAGATTGCATTATATTTAGTTCAGCATATTCCCATTAGCTAGGTGCAACAATGACACTCAGCCAAAATATAGAATTATCTAAATTCGCAAACGATACTGCAACGGCACAACACTGGATGTCCTCTATTTGTGGTTTACATACATTAGATACATCGCAGAAGGCATTAGATTTTCAGTATGACGGTATTCGATTACCGACTTTAAACACGACGATTGGTATGATTGAGTATGGTGCCAATGTATCTATTGATGTTGCAAATTTGAAATCTTACAGTCTGAGTCTGCCAATTTCAGGATCACAGACTTTAATGGGTCGTGGGCTAAGTACGAGTTCTTCAAATGAGCAAGCACTCATTGTTTCAAGTACAGAGTATCAAGAATTAATATTGGAAAAAGAGTGTAAAAAAATACAGGTTGTTATTCCAGAACACAGTATGAGAACAGTTTTGTCAGATATTTTAGATACTAAAATTGAAGATACCATTATTTTTGACTTTCAAATGGATATTAAAACCAGCCCTAAAAGTATGGTGTGGTGGGATAATATTCTTCATTTATTTAAAATTAGAAAGCATTATCAAGAGTTTTATTCATCACCTCGACTTTCGAGTGATTTTGAAAATATTATTATTAAAAGTCTATTATTAACGCAAGAGCATAACTATTCAGATCATATTAGGCATACAGAGCAAAAAGATATTCCAGTTTATATCAAACGAGTGCATCAGTTTATTACCGAGCATTATTTTGAGCAGGTAACGGTTAAAGATTTAGAGCGTATTTCTGGGGTATCTAAGTCAAAGTTATACGATGAATTTTATTATTTTTATGGTGCAAGCCCAATTTTATATTTAAAAAAATATCGTTTAAACCAAGTACATAAAGCATTACTGAATACGACATCGCATCAGCATATTTCGATTTCAAAACTGGCTTATGATGCGGGATTTAATCATTTAAGTCGTTTTTCCAATGATTACCGTGAGGCTTTTGGTGAGTTACCACGAGAAACGCTTTATAAGAAAATAGTTGTTTAATGGGGTGATAGTCTACGGTATGACTATTGATATGATATTTTCTATTTTTAATGGTGTGTTTGATGAAACTCACCATTTTTTTTGTATTTGAAGATTTAAATAGGCATGGAAGAATAGGATAGTTTTAGGGAAGAATAGGATAGAGCCAAAGGCTAAAAAGCGTTTCAATCTAAGTTATTCAGGAGATTGGAGCGGAAGCGAATGACCCCAAGAAATAATTTAGAATGGCAAAATTTTGTAGAAAAAAGTATCGATTTCAGACCAGATGATGGCGTGTATCGTATAGACCGTCAGATCTTTACAACACCTGAATTGTTTGATTTAGAAATGGAGCATATTTTTGAAAAATCATGGATTTATGCTTGCCATGAAAGTGAAATACAAAACAACCATGACTTTGTGACGGTACAAATAGGTAAACAGCCTCTTATTATATCTCGTGATGGTAAAGGCGAACTCCATGCCATGATTAATGCCTGCGAGCATCGTGGTGCGACATTAACACGTGTGGGTAAAGGCAATCAGTCGACATTTACCTGCCCATTCCATGCTTGGTGTTATAAAAGTGATGGACGTTTAGTTAAAGTAAAAGCACCGGGTGAATATTGCCACGATTTTGATAAAACCACACGTGGTTTAAAGCAAGGTCGAATCGAGAGCTATAAAGGCTTTGTATTTGTAAATTTAGATGTCACCAGTACCGATTCTTTAGAAGGGTTTTTAGGTGATGCAAAAATCTTTTTAGATATGATGGTTGCTCAGTCGCCAACAGGTGAGCTTGAAGTCTTACAAGGAAAATCTACTTATACATTTGATGGTAACTGGAAACTTCAAAATGAAAATGGTTTAGATGGCTACCATGTCAGTACCGTACATTATAACTATGTGTCTACAGTACAACACCGTAATCAACTGAATGTTGAACAAGGTATTGCAATGGATACGTTAGATTATAGCAAACTCGGTGCAGGTGATAGTGCAACAGATGACGGTTTTTTTAGTTTTAAAAATGGCCATAGTCTTTTATTTAGTGAGATGCCAAACCCTGCAGTTCGTCCGGGCTATGCAACCGTTATGCCACGTCTAAAAGAAGAATATGGCGATGTAAAAGCTGAATGGATGATGCACCGTTTACGCAATCTTAATATCTACCCAAGTTTATTTTTTATCGATCAGATTAGTTCCCAATTACGTATCATTCGCCCTTTGGCTTGGAATAAAACAGAAGTAACAAGCCAATGTCTTGCTGTTAAAGGTGAGTCTGCAGATGATCGCCGTAATCGTATTCGTCAGTTTGAAGATTTCTTTAATGTATCTGGTTTGGGTACGCCTGATGACTTGGTCGAATTCCGTGAGCAACAGCGAGGTTTCCAAGCACGCTTAGAAAAATGGAGCGATATTTCTAGAGGACATCATAAGTGGATTTATGGTCAAACAAAAAATAGTGAAAATTTAGAAATTTCACCTGTAATGACTGGAAATGAATTTACACACGAAGGTTTGTATGTCAACCAACAAGGTCATTGGCAAAACAAATTATTAACCAGTTTAAAGAAAACCACGTTAAAACTCACAGATATCGGTCAACTTTCTGTAGAGGAGTCTGAAGCATGAATCAGCAATTAAACCATCATGTTGCACAATTTCTTTATGAAAATGCAGATCGTTGTGATAATCGAGAGTGGGACGACTACCTACAAGATTTTGATCCACAATGTGAAATTCACCTACCGCAATGGATTGATGAATATAACTACGTAACAGACCCAAATAATGGGCTGTCGTATATGTATTACTCAGATCGTACAGGTTTAGAAGATCGTATTTTTAGACTCAGAACTGGGAAGTCTGCTGCTTCTACGCCATTGGCACGCACAGTACATAATTTGATGAATATTCGTATTGTTGAAGATGACGCTGAACAGTTGGTTGTGAAATTAAATTGGAACACATTTTATTATCGCCAAGGGCTACAGAGTAACTTCTACGGCTATGCTACATATCATTTAAATAAAGTAGACGGTAGCTATAAAATTGCTAAAAAACATATTGTTTTGCTGAATGATCGAATTGATTCAGTACTCGATTTTTACCACATATAGGAGTGAAATATGAGTCACTCTGTTGCCTTAAACTTTGCGGATGGTAAAACATTTTTTATTTCCATTAATGACGATGAGCTGTTACTCGATGCTGCTTTTCGTCAAGGTATTAAATTGCCTTTAGACTGTAGAGAAGGGGTTTGTGGTACATGTCAAGGGCAGTGTGAATCTGGTCGTTATGAGCAAGAATATGTAGATGAAGATGCGCTCAGCGAGTTAGATTTAGAAGAACGTAAAGTCTTGGCATGCCAGACCCGTGTTCAGTCAGATGCTTCATTTTATTTCGATCACGATTCAAGTATCTGCGGTGCGGGCGATCCAGTTGCCATTGAAGCCATATTAACGCGGGTTGATGTGGTCTCTGAAACCACTGCGGTGATGTATTTAGATGCGAGTCACTTTAAAAATCAGCTGAAGTATTTACCCGGTCAATATGCCCGATTAAAAATACCAGGAACAGATTCATGGCGCTCTTATTCATTTGCTAATAGTTCGAATAAAAATAATGAATTACAGTTTTTAATTCGTCTTTTACCGAATGGCGTCATGAGTAACTATTTACGAGATGACTATAAAATTGGCGACAAAATTGAATTAGAAGCACCTCTAGGCAGTTTTTATTTACGTGAAGTTGAAAACCCATTGATTTTTGTGGCGGGTGGTACAGGCTTATCGGCATTTTTAGGGATGTTAGATGATTTAAAGTCTAAAAAAGATCAACTTCCTGCCATCAAGCTTTTTTATGGGGTAAATAAACAAGCCGATTTGTGTGAAGAAGCACGTTTAAAAGAGTATGAGCAATTTTTTAACCAATTTGAATATCACCCTGTGATTGGTCAGGCCACAGAAGGTTGGTCTGGAAAAGTTGGTTTTATTCATCAGCATTTAGATGAAATGGAGCTGAAGAAGCAACCCTTTGATATGTACTTGTGCGGTCCTCCGCCCATGATTGATGCAGTCAAAACATGGTTGAGTGAGAGTAGTGTGTCGGATTATAGAATTTACAGTGAAAAGTTTTTGCAAAGTAATACGACAAAACCAGCTTCTGCAATAGCGTGAGGCTGAGTGGGAAAGAGTATGTTATGTAGTCAGTCAATGCGTTTATGAGCCTAATAGAAAGGGGAAGGCGATGAGTTTAAATGTTCAAAACACGTATCAAGCACATATTAATGGCAATGATGTTGCAACAGCAGATTACTTCTTAGCAGTCAATGCAACAACAGGTGAGACACTTGCAAATGTGGCACGCTGTACAGCCAAAGAAGTCGATTTAGCAGTAGATGCTGCCGTAAAAGCACAGCTTGAATGGAAAAAAACCACTTACGAAGAGCGATCAGTTTTACTTAATCGTCTTGCAGATGTATTAGAAGAAAATTTAACGCATCTAGTGAATATTGATACCGCAGATATTGGCCGTAAATATAGCGAAATAGAAACGGACTATCATATTGCAATTTCTCAATACCGTTATTTTGCCGGTGCAATTTTAACGCATGAAGGATATGGTCGTCCGAATCCAAATGGATACTTTATTGCCAAAAGAGAACCAATTGGTGTCGTTGGGCAAATTATTCCATGGAATGTACCTGCCATTATGGTTGCATTAAAAGTTGCGCCTGCAGTGGCTGCAGGTAATACGGTGATTCTAAAGCCCGATGAAAATGCATCACTGTCAACATTAGAATTTGCACGTCTTGCTTCTACCGTTTTTCCTGCGGGTGTGGTTAATGTTTTACCCGGTTTTGGCGAAGAAGTGGGTTCAGCCATTACAGCACACCCTAAAATTTCAAAGCTTGCTTTTACAGGTAGCCCCGATGTAGGGCGAATTATTGGTGCGGCAGGTGCAAAACGATTGGTTCCTGTTTCATTAGAGCTTGGTGGTAAAAGTGCCAATATTGTGTTTCCAGACATTTTAGATAAGATTGATGATGTCGTCGATAATGCTTTATTTGCGACGTTGTATTGTAATGGTCAATCTTGCTTGGCAGGAACGCGCCTTTTTGTCCACGATGATATTTATCAGACTTTTATTGATAAATTAGTTGATGCTGCAACACGTGTCAAAGTCGGAAATCCTTTTGATCAAGAAACCAAACTCAGTGGTGTAATTAATCAAACTCAAGGCGAGCGCATTCAAAAATATATAGATATTGCAAAAGCTGAAGGTGCAAAAGTTCTCTCGGGTGGTCATCGCGTCCATGTGGAAGGCCATGAGTTTGGGTGGTTTTTTGAACCAACTATTTTTGAAGCTAAATATGATATGCGAATTGCACAAGAAGAAGTCTTTGGCCCCGTTTTAAGTGTAATACGTTGGAGCGACTATGATGAAATGATTGAGCAAGTCAACAGTACAAGCTACGGTCTTGCGGCAGGAATTTATACCAATGATTTTGCAAAAGCATTACATACAGCAGACAAAGTAGAAGCAGGAAATATTTGGATTAACAAATATTTTAATTTAAATAGCGGTTGTCCATTTGGCGGTGTAAAAGAAAGTGGTATTGGTCGTGAGCATTGTCATGAAACTTTAAATATGTATTCACATTTAAAAACAGTGACGTTGCAGGCGGAAGTTGACTCTGCTTGGTTTGTACCTAAAAATTAGTTGAATGAATAACCATTAAAGTTAGGCTATATTGACTCACTTTAATGGTTTTAGTTATATATTTTTTATAAACCGCAGTGTATGTTCAGCCCCTTGAGGGCTAATTGTATGCGGTGTATTTTGTTCTAAATACATTTCTACATGTATATGATGTGCTTTGAGCTGATTAGCAGCAATCTCAGTTTGTGTATGCGGAATAATCGTATCAGCAGTGCCATGAATCAGTAAGACTTTACTCGGTGTTGTATTCAAGTTCCATGGTTGATTTGAACTCAGTCTTCCAGAAAATGAGATCACACCTGCTAAAGGGTAGCGCCCACTCACCAGTGCATCAAGTGCCATGATAGATCCCTGAGAAAAACCGACAAGAATGATTTTATCTGTAACAGAGATATTATGTTGTTGGCACGTGTGATCGATAATTTGATCAAACAACGGCCGAGCTTGTTGTATGCGATCTGCTCGGTTTTCTGTCGTTACACCCTGAATATCAAACCATTGAAACTTGGTTTTATTTCCCATAAATTGAAAGGGGGCATTGGGTGCGACAATCGTTGTATCTATAAGTTGGTTTGACCAATATGAGATGAGACCATTAAAATCACTTCCAGAGCTTCCAACGCCATGTAGTAAAATAACAATTTTTTTAGTCATACTGTTCTTTACTCCTTAAATTGATTTATTTAAAGTTTTGGACCTATAGGTACAATGCCCGTTGGATTTAGTGCTTGGATAGAATAATAGCCTTGCTTAATATGATTTATATTTACCGTGTCTTGAATTCCAGCGTAGTTGAGTACTCTCGTTAAATAACGACTTAAGAACGGGAACTCCTTTAATTGGTAAAGGTTGCACTTAAATAGTCCATGATATGCACAATCAAACCGTATTAGCGTAACGAATAGTCGTACATCTGCTTCGGTGAGAGCATGACCACATAAGAAATCACGTTGGTCGGAAAGTAAATCCTCTAAAAAAGTCAGAGTATTAAATACTTCTGTGACTGCTTCAGTGTAACTTTCTTGTGTGGTTGCAAAGCCTGCGCGATAGACTCCATTATTTAAATTGGTATAAATCTTTGTATTTAAATCATCAATCACTGATTGATATTCTAGCGGATAAAGATCTATTTCTTGACTTGCAAGCTCTCCAAACCCTGTGTTCATCATACGTAGGATATCGGCCGACTCATTATTTACGATCGTTTTTAGTTTCTTATCCCATAAAACAGGCACAGTTGCACGACCTGTAAAATGCTGGTCTGCTTTGGTATAAATTTGATGAATCCATTCTGCACCATTTATATCGTCTAATGTAGAATCTGGGTAGTGACCAAAATGCCAGCCTTGGTTTAAAAGGAAAGGTTCAACAATAGATACACTGATAATGTCTTCCAAACCTTTTAATTTTCTTGCAATTAGCGTTCTACATGCCCAAGGGCAAATGAGAGCAACATAAAGATGATATCTATTCGGTTCAGCTTTAAAGCCTTCATGTCCTGTTACTCCAGCAGATCCATCAGGTGTAATCCAATGTCTAAAACTAGATGTTTGTCTTACAAAGCCTCCTTGTTGATCTACTGCTTGAACAGGGTGCCAATTTTCAGTCCATTTACCATTGACTAGCATGATTGTCTCCTTAATTTTTTACTGTAGCAGAAGGTTTGAGTGCATATTTACCATCACCCATTAAAGCCAAAGAAATCAGAGCAATGACCCAAAACATAGGGAATTCCCAACCACCATTTGGGTTTGTAAAGAAGAATCCTGCAGGTCCATGTACTTTAACAATTGCGCCTAATAAAATTGGAATCAGAACTAAAGAAACAACACGTGTATAAATACCTAATATAAGTGCAATTCCTCCAAAGAACTCAATTATCATGGTGATATATGCAAGCCAACCCGGTAAGCCGAGCGATGAGAAGAAACCTGCTGTCCCAGTCGGAGTGAAGATAAAAAACTTTAAGCTAAAATGAGCAAGGAATAAGATTCCAAGTGATACGCGTAAAATGAGTGCTGCATACGGTGCGGTACGTTGATCAATCATAGCTGTTCTCTTATGTGTTGTAAGTTAAGAGCTAAGTTATATTCTTTCTAGTTTTTTTACTATATGCATAATTGGATTATAATTTATTCCATTATGGAATAAATTAAGTATGGCTTGTAGAGAAAGCATCAATCAAAAAATCAATCATGGCTCTAGATTTATGTGCTAAATATTTTGTGGGTGGATAAATTACAAATAGGCCCAAAGGTTGTGCTTCATACTCATCTAAAATAACGGAAAGTTCACCTTTAGAAATGGCTTTTTCGACAACAAAATCAGGTAATCGCGCAACCCCAAACCCATCGCATACGGCTTTCAAGCAAGCTTCAGCATTTGAAAACTTAAGGTTGCCATGAACGGTCTGAAAATGATTTTTATGTTGATGATCCGTAAAAGACCAAATATATGGGTTTACAAAGTTTGTATCTAAAATACAGTTGTAGTTTGGCAGTTCGCTCCAATGTGCAGGGTAACCATGTTTTTTCATATACTGTGGAGAGGTAACTACTAAGGTACGAATGTGAGATAACTTTCTTGCAATTAAACTACTATCAGTCAAATGACCAATTCTTATAGCAAGGTCAAAGCCTTCATCAATAATATGAGCTACACGATCTGAGAATTGAATATCTAATTCAATCTCTGGATACCGATGTGCAAATTTGAGCAAAATAGGTGTGAGTTGACTATAACCAAAAGTAACAGGAACAGAGATACGTAGTAGACCACGCGGATTTTGTGACGTTAATTGTATATCATCATTGAGTGCTTCGTACTCTGCGATGAGTGGTTTTATACGTGCATAGTATGCCACCCCAATTTCTGTTGGTGTAATAGAGCGTGTCGTCCTTCTAAATAAGGTCACCGACAAATCTGTTTCTAATTTAGAAATGAGTTTAGATGCTTGTCCAAAGCTAGTGCCGAGTCGTTTAGCTGCGCGTGTAAAGTTACCTGTTTCAATAATTGCAATAAACATCTTATCGCAGTCCATTCTATCCATATTCGTAATATCCTATTAGAGTTAATAAAATGATAATACTTGGCTTACTAACATAAGGTGGATAATAGATAATTAAGAACCTTAAGCATACGGGATATTCGGGTTAAAGAAGTCATTGACTCTTAATAAGTGTAGAATACTTTATATAACCCCTTTTAATGGAAGCAAATAAGAGGGAAGTTCTAAGCCCCTACGAATGGCCTCTTCAAGATACTCAAAAGAAATCAATAGGGCAACCCGTCATTACAGTTGAAGAAACCAACGTGCCGCAATACCAGCACGTGCAGCAACATCGGCTTGAGTCATCGCAAGATAGAGCAGTTGTTTATGGAGGTGCTTGCAGAGTAGAGACACTACTTCTTCAGGTTTTTAAAAATTAAATCCATAATATTGTGGCATAACTACTAATCACTATAATTAAAATATAAAATAATGGAATTATAGTGATTGAATATAAAGCATATTGCCTTTATTAAAGTTATTTTAGTTTCGGTGGTCGCGCTACCAAAATGAAATGATTAATTAACAATAAAATAATAACCAACCTACACATGCCTAATCTAAAGCTAGTTTACTTTTACTATAGTTTTATGATGATATTAGGAGAAGTTACTTCTGTTTTTCTTTTTGGCGTAAGACATACAGATATAAGCTTTCTACTTTTTCACGCGCCCATGGTGTGGTACGCAAGAATCGCAATGATGATTTAATACTTGGGTCTATGCAAAAACATCTAATTTCAATTTTATGACTTAAACCTTCAAAACCACCGTAGTAATCTAGTAATTCATCCAAAATATCAGCAAGTTTTTTGCCATGTAAAGGATCATTGGATGTGCTCATATTTGATCAATCGTATCTGGGAAAAAGTACATTATAACCTATGTCGGATAGAAAGATTCTTGCATTGAGTATGAGTGATGATCCTTAAAATAAATCTTCAGTCATTGATTACTTAATTTCTATTTTTAATTTCGGTTATTATGGAGGATCACCATATAATAGATAAAAAAATCCTGTATATCATGCCATGCATTTTCTTTATTTAGATGTTAAATACTTATAAAGATTTATATCAACAGGTCTATCAATTTTAAACTTCATTTTAACTGTTGATACAGAACCGTTTTCTGTTTGCATGAGTGTTTGCTCAGCACTGTTCTCTATATAAGTTAATAATCCAATGAAGTAAAAATTCGTGCCTTCATCATCATCTTTTTTAATAAATAGAGGTAATAAAGTATTAGTTTTTTTTGCATCAATAATACTTTTTACACCCTTACTTGAAATTTTTGTTCTAGATTTTGACATCCAATGAAAATGTTCATTATCTATAAAATGGTCTTCATATTTCGTACTGTCAGAAATTTCATCATTTTTATGGTAAGTTACAAAAATTGGGCAGTTAGTAGAGTCTTTACTTATCTTAGATCCATACATTACAGATGCTTCATTAGTTTCCCAGTTGAGTATTCTACAGACATCTTTGCGCCCATATTTAGCATAATACAGGAAACCAGAATTATAAGAATCAAGGCTAAAGTCCTTATTATATCTATCAATTGAGTAAAGGGTACTATCAAGTAAAAACTGATAAAAAATATCTTTTTTTAGAAGCTGACAAAAGTATGTCGTTAAAGAAATAAGACCATTTTCAATAAGAATACTATTTATGATATTACTATCTTTAAAGAATTTTGGCGTAATAAATTTCATATTAAGATTGGCTATAATTGACTCTAAATCTTGCTTTGAAAGTTTAATACTGTAAAGATTTTGAATAAGATTTTCAAAATTTGACGTTGTAATGCTTTGATTTTCAGAAGTGATAAGCTCGTGTATAAGCAGGGATTCAAAAACACGTTTTGCATTATTAATTTCTAACGAGAAAAACTTTAAAACCTCTTCTTCAATTTCTGTTAATGTAAGAATAGAAGCGTCTTTTTCAATAGATTTTAAGAATGAATAATACGATTTAGAATACAAAACATATGAATAAGGATCACGTAAGTCTGCCGTAATAAAATCCATCATCATAGGTATATGGCCTAAACGATTAAACAAGTATTTATAATCTTGAATAAGTTCTTTTTTAGCTTCAAAGTTTGAATGACTAATTGACGCAAAAATTTTTTCTTTTGCAATCTCATCAAAGTGAATAGTGGATGAACCGGGTAACACCGAGCTACCACTTTTTACTAACTTTCTTAAGTTATCTTTGTTGTAAGAATGATCACCAAAAAGCGCTATTGGTATTAAGAAGTTATTTTCATAATTACCAATAAAATCAATAACTGTAAGATACTCTTTATTTTCAGTTTTTCTTAAGCCGCGTCCTAACTGTTGAATATAAATAATTGAAGATGTTGTTGGTCTTAAAAAGATAATTTGATTAATTTTAGGGATATCAATTCCTTCATTAAAAATATCTACTGTATAAATCATTTTTATACGTTTTGAATCATCTGAGCTAATTGAGTTAATCGCTTGTTCTCTTTGCTCAATAGTATGTTGACCACTTAAAGCAATACTATTAATACCTTGTAAAGTCATTTGTGCTGCAAGTTCATGACATTCTTCGACCGTGGAACAGAAAACTAAAGCTCTTAACTCACCATTATCTGTTCCATATTTATCAGATGCCTCTTTTATTTTATTAACTCGTTCATGACTGATTAAATACTTAAATTCTGTTTTATCATTAATTAATTTACCATTCACTTCTAAATCGGAAATTCCAAAATAATGAAACGGCGAAATTAGATCACATTCTAGTGCCTTGTGTAATCGAATTTCATAAGCAATGTTGTAATCAAATGATTTGAAAATATCAAAGCCATCTGTTCTTTCGGGTGTTGCTGTCATACCTAAAAGAAATTTAGGTTTAAAGTACTCTAGAATTTTTAAATAGCTTTTTGACCCAGAACGATGACTCTCGTCAATAACGATATAGTCAAAAGCATCTGGTTGAAAGGCTTCTAAATTATGGTTTTTAGATAAGGTCTGCATTGTTGCAAAAATATATTGATACCCACTGATATTTTTTTGAGTACCTGAGAAAATCGTCGAATTAAAGCCTGGACCAAAAACATTCTGAAAAGTTTTTTGAGCATCAACTAATATATTTTCACGATGTACAATAAAAAGCATACTCTTAGCTTGAGTATTTTTAACATCAAATGCTGAAAGATAAGTTTTACCTGTTCCTGTTGCCGAAATTAAAAGTGCTTTTTCTACTTCTTTTAGTCTCAATTCTTTTAAGCGCTTTAAAGCATCTTCTTGCATCGAATTTGGTTGTATATCTATATATTTGTTATTTTTAACTATCAGATTAAGTCTTTTTTGAGCGTTATATATTTCAGAATATTTTTCTAGGTACTCATCTGTTATTTTTTGTGCAGTATCAAATAGTATTCTTTTTTTTATCTTTAACTCGGAAATCACTTTACTTTTGGGTAAAGCTCTCATAAAGATATTCATCTCTTCATTTTTACTCAAAGCATTTGCTGTTAAATTGCTACTTCCGATTAATACACTTGTATGATTTTGGTGCTCAAATAGATAAATTTTTGAATGTAAATCAGAAGAGGTTTCTATACGAACGTCTAGTTTTGTGTAAGTTCTTAAACGTTTTAATGCTTCGGGTTGAGTAAAGTTTAAATACTGGGAAACTAAAATTTGACCTGGTATTTTTCGACGTTCTAAATCTTCAAGTAAAGAGTAAAGAGTAGATAATCCACTCATACTAAGAAAGGCTGTTGTAAACCAAAAAGAAGTACAGGTCGCTAGCTCACTTTCGAAAGTCTTAATTACTTTTTCTTCAAATCCATTATTTGTCACTAATTTTGTCTGATAGAAATCATTTGATTTATAGTTCTTATCAAAAAAACTGGTTTTTAGACCTTGCTCTAGCTCATTAAATATCATTTTTTAATAACTCTTTAATAATAGGTTTATCTGCATCGGCCCAGTCTAATTTTGAGAGGTCTTGTATTTTTAACCATTGAGAATCAATGTGCTCAATAAGCTTGAGGCTTTTAGTCTTTGTTTTACACAGAAAGGTTTTTAGCTCAATACTAAAATCTGGATAGTCATGGTCTACGGTAATTAAATGTGAGTCAATCATAATATCCATGCAAAGTTCTTCTTGAATTTCTCGAATAATTGCCTGTTCAGGAGTTTCTTGTTTTTCTATTTTTCCACCAGGGAATTCATATTTATAAGAAATATAATCAAATTTTGAGACATTACGTTGTACACATAAAACTTCATTTTGATACTGAATAACAGCTGCAACAACAGAAATTTTTTTCATTTTTAGTCTTTTTATCAAAGAGTCAATGCATAGAGTATAATTCATTTCAGCGCTGATAGTTAATACGCAGGCCTATTAGGTAGGTGAGCTTAGACAAAAATTCCCTCTAAAACCACAAACTTGGAAAGAGTTACCAATCCCAAAATTTTTAGAAAAATAGCTAAAACAATTGCTTATATATTTTTTGATCACAAATACTCACAGCCTCAGTGTTATACTTCAAATGATATAGGCTTTGGCTGAAAATAAAAATAGGCGATCTGGCTTAAAAGTTGATATAAATCAACAAGAAAAAAAGCCCCCATCTTTCGATGAGGGCTTTTAGAATTTGGAGCGGAAAAGGAGACTCGAACTCCCGACCCCAACCTTGGCAAGGTTATGCTCTACCAACTGAGCTATTTCCGCAAATTGAGCAGTTTTACAAAACTTTCACTAAAAAGTAAACTGGAGCGGAAAAGGAGACTCGAACTCCCGACCCCAACCTTGGCAAGGTTATGCTCTACCAACTGAGCTATTTCCGCATGACGTGTATAATACATTAAAGTTTTTTAGACGCAATATTTTTTTATGAAAAATGATTTCAATTGAATAAAATAAACACAAAATACTTATTTTAGCCGATAAAATAGACAAAAAATTAATAGTTATGAAAATCAGCGCGTAATACATCGCAACTTGCGTATGCTAAACTAAACTTTTAGGTTACTTTTTTAATGGTTATGTCTTTACAGCAAAAACTGATTGAGCAATTGGGTGTATTATCTCCACTGCATCTAGATGTTATTAATGAATCTGCTCACCATGGTGGTTACTTCCCTGGTAAAGAATCACATTTTAAAGTCATTATTGTAAGTGACGTTTTTGAAGGATTACGCCTAGTACAAAAACATCAAAAAGTATATTCAGTGACCCAAAATTTACTAGTAGCACACGGCGGCCCAATTCATGCTTTGGCAATTCATGCCTACAGTAAAGCGCAATGGAATGGTCAAGTACCATCTAGCCCAGAGTGTGCACATGCTAAAAAATGAATAGGAAAAATTGATTATGGATTTATTCACGGCCTTAAAAATTGTACATAGTATTGCGATTACAGTTTTACTGATCAGCATAATTTTACAAAGTATTATTTTATTTCGACTACCGAACAATGATAAGGCATTTAATGTACCAAGCCGACAAAAAATTCTTATTGTTCAGCATAGTATTTTCCTTTTATTGTTTATTACAGGCGGTATTTTACTATATTTAAAGCATTTTCAAGTTCAGCATTGGTTCTATGCCAAAGCGCTACTATTTGTAGTAATTATTTCTTCATCGGTTAAAGCATTTAAAAAACCAAATCCGAATATATTATTAGTCCAACGTCGAGGTGGCATTGTATTGGCGTGGATTGCATTTGTTGCAATTATTGCATTAGTTGTTGTTAAGCCAACTATTTTAAATGGCTAACATGTGGTTACATACAGCGACTAGTATTTTAAGCAGATAAATGTACATATTATAGACATCTATTTCTTTAGTCCGAATAAGGAATGACGTATGCAAATGATAAAAACAAAAGTAGCTATAAGTCTAACATTGATACTGCTACTTACAGGTTGTATGACTGCATCTGTTAAACCCAATTATGTGTCACCTGCCATGTATCAAAATTTAAATTGTATGCAACTACAAAGTGAATATGATCGTATTCAACAATATATTGCTCAGGGCGTTACCCCTGCAAAACGTAATTTATTTGGTGTAGGACTTGGTTTAGGTGGTGGCTGGGGACGAGGAGGCTGGGGGTTCGGCCCATCACTTTCAGTAAATTTGGGCCAATCGAGAGAAAGTAAAAATACTCAATTGGCACAATTACTTGGACAACAAGATGCAGTGGTGCAAGCCGCACGCTTTAAAGCATGCTCTATAAGAGTGATACAAAAATAGTTAAATAAAACTATAATTTTGTATTTGTAATGGATGAATTTAATCCTTAGATAAATTTGTCCATTTTAATTATTTCTAATGATTACTATTACTGTTCAACTTTTGGTTTTGAACCAATGCGATACCGTACTCTTTGCCCCATGATTTTAGCATTAAGATGACAGGTCTTAATGTTTCACCATGTTCAGTTAGCCCGTATTCGACTTTTGGTGGTACTTGTGGGTAAACAATTCGATAAATCAAATTAGAATGTTCTAACTCCCTTAGTTGCTTCGTTAAAATACGTGAAGTAATAGGGCCAAGTTTTCTTCTAATCTCATTAAATCTTAATTTGCCATCAAGTAAGTAATACAAAATGATTCCTTTCCCTTTACCACCAATGAGTTCTAAAGTTGCTTCAACTGAACATGCTTCAGCTTGATATGATTCATACCTTGATTGTTTTACAGTATCCAAAATGTTCCTATATATCAAAAATGGTAGTACTTGCGTCAAATTCTATACATACTATACTCTTAACTCAATAATTGGATTGAGGCTTTAAAGATGAAAGGATTGGTTTTTGATGCGTCTAATGAAACACCACAAATCGTTTTAAAAGAGATTAAAGATCCAGGGCAACCTCAAAGAGGTGAGATACGTGTTGCTATTCAAGCAAGCTCTTTAAACTTTCATGACTTTATGGTGGCACGTGGCATTATGCCAACAGAAAACGGAAGGATTCTTTTGTCTGATGGTGCGGGTATTGTTGAAGCGGTGGGTGAAGATGTAACTTCTTTTGCAATAGGAGATCATGTTGTTTCAACATTTTTTCCACGTTGGTTGGCAGGTAAGCCAATGTCTATAGTCGGTAATTTTGAAAATACTCCAGGTGATGGAATTGATGGTATGGCCACAGAGTTTGTTGTACGCTCTGAAAGTGCATTTACTAAAATCCCCCAAGGTTGGTCTATGCCCGAGGCCGCTACTATTACAACTTCTGGCTTAACTGCATGGCGTGCACTGGTTACTAATGGTCAATTAAAAGCAGGCGAGACTGTACTGATCCAAGGTACTGGTGGTGTATCCATTGCTGCACTACAAATTGCCAAGGCTAAGGGAGCCTTTGTTATTGCAACATCATCATCCGATGAAAAGTTAGCGAAAGTCCATAATTTAGGTGCAGATGAGCTGATCAATTACAAGACTACACCTGCGTGGGGCGATGAGGTATTACGTTTGACAAAAGGATTAGGGGTTGATCATGTTGTTGAAGTAGGTGGTCCAGTCACTATTAATGAATCTTTAAAAGCAGTAAAAGTTGGAGGCCATATTGCACAAATTGGAGTACTCTCTGGAAACGAGGCAAGTATTCCTATTGTTAGTCTTTTGGGTAAGCAGGTTCGGTTGCAAGGCTTAATTGTTTCGAGTGTTGAAGATCAAAAAGAATATATTTCAGCGCTTGAGGCTACTCAGTCACGTCCTGTAATAGATAAAATATTTAATTATACGGAGTTATCACAAGCATTTGATTACATGCAAAAAGGCAATCATTTTGGAAAAATTTGTGTAACTTGGTAAGTATGAACAGTATTTAAAGGTAAGGTATATTGTATGGGAGATACCTTACCTTTTGAAAGCACCCTTATTTCTTAATGCTGTTTTCATAAGTACTAGTAGAATTACGACTTTGAAAATAATGACTATGTACTCTTATATAGATCATCATTTTAAATAAATATAAATATACAAATTGGCATAGTTCAATCTCTTAAATGACTTAAAATTCACAATCGTGGCTACAAATTAAAGTCTAGATATACTCGACCTGTGAAAAATGTTACTATTGTGTGCTTCTTTTGTTCTTTAGCTTTCTATAGTTGAATCACATGACGACCAATACCCAAATTACTGAAGATCGCATCCTTATTCTGGATTTCGGTTCACAATACAGCCAACTGATTGCACGTCGTGTACGTGAGTCAGGTGTTTACTCTGAAATGTACGCTTTTGATATGTCTGAAGAAGACATTCGTGCATTTAATCCAAATGGTATTATTTTATCTGGTGGTCCAGAAAGTGTACATGAAGAAGGCAGCCCACGTGCGCCTGAAGTTGTATTTAACTTAGGTGTACCTGTACTAGGCATCTGCTATGGTTTACAAACCATGTCTGAACAGCTTGGTGGTAAAGTTGAAGCAGGCACAGTTCACGAATTTGGCTATGCAGAAGTCGATGTATTGGTGCGTGACGCATTGATTGGTGGCTTGCAAGATCAAGACAATCAACTTCACGTATGGATGAGTCATGGCGATAAAGTCAGTAAAATCCCTGAAGGTTTTAATGTGACTGCAAGTACGCCAAGCTGCCCATTTGCGGCAGTAAGTGACGAAGCAAGACGTTTCTATGGCGTACAGTTTCACCCAGAAGTGACTCATACCACGCAAGGCCAAGCATTATTATCTAATTTTGTACACAATATCTGTGGTTGCCGTAGTCTTTGGACATCTGAACATATTATTGATCTACGCATAGAACAACTACGTAAACAGATTGGGCAAGAAAAAGTATTACTGGGTTTATCTGGTGGTGTTGATTCTTCTGTTGTTGCTGCACTTTTGCATAAAGCAATTGGTGATCAACTTACATGTGTATTTGTAGACAATGGTTTACTTCGTTTAAATGAAGGCGAACAAGTCATGCAAATGTTTGCTGAAAACATGGGTATTCGAGTTATTCGTGCCAATGCGCAAGATCGCTTTTTAAATGCACTGGCAGGTGAAGTAGACCCAGAAGCAAAACGTAAAATTATTGGTCGTGAATTTATTGAAGTCTTTTCAGAAGAAGCACGTAAATTAGACGGCGTAAAATTTTTAGCACAAGGTACAATTTACCCAGACGTGATTGAGTCTGCAGCAAGTAAGCAAGGTAAAGCACATGTGATTAAATCGCACCATAATGTGGGTGGTTTACCAGATGATTTAGCCTTTGACCTTGTTGAACCATTACGTGACTTATTTAAAGATGAAGTCCGTAAGTTAGGTACAACACTTGGTTTGCCTCACAGTATGATTTATCGCCACCCGTTCCCTGGTCCAGGTTTAGGTGTACGTATCTTAGGTGAAGTGAAAAAAGAGTATGCAGATATTCTACGCCTAGCAGACGATATCTTTATGCAAGAGCTTCGTGCTAGCGGTTGGTATGATAAAACTGCTCAAGCTTTTGCTGTATTCCAACCCATTAAGTCAGTAGGCGTTGTGGGTGATGGTCGCCGTTATGCATGGGTAATTGCGCTACGTGCAGTTGAAACGGTTGACTTTATGACAGCACGTTTCGCTCATTTACCATATGATTTAGTGGATAAAATCTCTACACGTATTATGAACGAGATAAAAGATGTATCTCGTGTGGTCTATGATGTGTCATCTAAGCCACCTGCCACTATTGAGTGGGAATAATCCTGATAAAAAAAGAGTGCTTATGCACTCTTTTTTTATGTTTGATTTTACATGACTACGTTTTCTGGTGCTTTTAAATTGTTTAACACCACATAGATTTCATTGATATTTGTACATACAATCACTTTTGCACGATGGTGAGCAGGTAGGAATCCTTCACTAACAGCATGGTCTAACTGAGCAATCAGCGCATCGTAATAACCATTTACATTATAGATCATCATTGGTTTTTGATGCTGCTCAAGTTGCCCCCAAGTTGCAATTTCTAAAATTTCTTCAAAAGTACCTAGGCCACCGGGCAGTGCAATAAATGCACTGGCACGATCTGCCATCATTGCTTTACGTTCATGCATTGTATTTACGACATGCAGTTCTGTCAGTTCAGTATGTGCTACTTCATAGTCCAACATAAACTGTGGAATTACACCAACAGTTTCAGCATTAAATTCAGAAAAAGTATCTGCAACTTGCCCCATAAGTCCAATACTTGCGCCACCATACACCAATCCAAAGCGATGCTCAGCTAAGCCTCGTGCTAATTCAATGGCACTTTTTAGATAAATGACTTTGTTTCCTGCCCGAGAACCACAATAAAGTGCAACTAAAGGTTGTGTTGTTTTTACTTTGGCTATTTTGCTCATTTCATTTTATCCTTTGCATTTACTTTATCTTTAGCATGTTTTTTTACAAAGGGCAGTAGAAAGTACAGAATTTTAACCAATTACAACAATCTTTATTGATTTAGGAATACTGTTAGCCACTGAAAAGCATGCTTTAAGATCATGCCAATAAAAAATGATAAAAGTTAGTGAATTTACCATTAATCTTTTCTATACTGAAAATTCGTTTAACAACATTTTTATTAATATGAGTAGTGGTTGTAGACCCTCAACTGAAAAACCCCGAATTTTAAATGTACTTGCTTGCATACAGGCAATTGCAGACAACACAGTAATAAAAGTAAATGATGCGACTTACATGCAGGAGCATGGGCAATGATATTTGAATGGATGTCAGACCCATCTGCATGGGTAGGTTTAGCCACACTTGTGGTTTTAGAAATTGTTTTAGGTATTGATAACCTCGTATTTATTGCTATTTTAGCGGAAAAATTACCGCCTGAGCAACGCAGTAAAGCTCGACTCATTGGCCTGACGTTGGCTTTGGCCATGCGGATGGTGTTACTTGCATCTATTGCTTGGGTTATTACACTCACACAACCACTATTTCATGTGTTTGACCAGCCATTTTCTGGTCGAGATCTTATTTTGATATTTGGCGGTGTATTTCTATTGTTTAAAGGTACGATGGAATTACATGAGCGCCTTGAAGGTAAAATGCATGTCAAAGATGACAATCCTGTGCATGCTGCTTTTTGGGTGGTCATTGCGCAGATTGTTGTACTAGATGCTGTGTTTTCTTTAGACAGCGTAATTACTGCTGTAGGTATGGTCAAACATCTTTCAGTCATGATGGTTGCAGTGGTGATTGCAATGGGTATCATGATGCTTGCGTCAAAAGCACTCATGAACTTTGTTAATCGACATCCGACAGTTGTGATGCTATGTCTTGGCTTTTTGATGATGATTGGCTTCTCATTGGTTGTGGAAGGTTTTGGTTTCCATATTCCAAAAGGCTACTTATACGCTGCCATCGGCTTCTCAGTCATGATTGAGTTTTTAAATCAAATGACACGCCGTAACCAAGAAAAATTGGTGACAACCAATGACTTACGCTTTAAAACAGCATCGGCTGTGATGCGTATGTTGGGTGGTAAACCAAAACAAAAACACAATCAAAATACAGACCACCATAACCATGGTGATAGCGATGTACTGGCAACGCGTGCATTGGCAGATGAGCTGTTTGATGACGAAAACAGTACTTATCACAGTGTCATGGTACAAGGTGTATTGGGTTTATCTGAACGACCTGTGAAATCGATTATGACACCACGTCCAGATATCGATTGGATTGATTTAGCAACAGATGCTCAAGATATACAAACACGTCTGATGCAGATGAGTCATTCCCGAATTATTTTTGCACACGGTGAATTAGATAACCTTGCGGGTATTGCGCTTACACATAAATTATTGAATGAATATGTGGAACACGAACAGTTTAATATTGAACAAAACTTACGTGAACCAATGATCGTACATGAAAATGCACCTGTGTTGATGGTCTTAGAACAATTACGTCAAGCACCATTACAAATGGCAATTGTACTCAATGAATATGGTTCGATTGAAGGTTTAGTGACACCCATTGATATTTTAGAAGCAATTGCAGGTGAATTTCCTGATGAAGATGAAATGGAAGCGGTTGCAGAAAGTCTTGAAGATGGCTCGCTTATTTTAGAAGGCTCAACAGATATTCGACATTTATCATTACTGTTAAGTAAAGATCTTGTAGATGATAATGAAGAATATTCAACTTTATCTGGTTATTTATTCATGCATTTGGGACATTTGCCTGATAATGGTGCTTTTGTGGTTGCAGATGGATATCGCTTTGAAATTGTGACAATGGATGGTCATAAAATTGAAAAAGTACATATTACTGCTATTGAGGAACCAGACAATGATCGTTCAAAAGACAGTTAATGAAGGATAGAAATATAATAAAAAAAGCCTTTTCTTGAAAAGGCTTTTTTTATGACGAAAAATCTTTGATTAATTAATGTCTTATAGGGCTTTAATGAATTGATTTGAATAAGATATTTGAAGTATATACCTATGATTATTGTTAACTCGAATAAAAATAAGCTTTAGTAAAGTGCTTTATAAAAATTAAATAAAACAACATAAAACTTATTTAAGTGAATTTTAATTTATTTGTGGAATGTATTGGTACGTTTATTGCTCATCTTCATATTCATGGATAGATATTGATCTACTTTGATAGGTGTTTTTATTAAATATCCCCTTTATAAAAGATGAGGAATTTGACGTGAGTGAAGTAGAAACCCGTCGTAAAGCAGTATTAGCAACTGTTATTGGTAATGGGATGGAATGGTTTGACTTTACCATTTATAGTTTTATGGCCGTCACTATCGGTAAATTATTTTTTCCCAGTGGGAACGATGTTACATCTTACTTATTGGCTTTAGCCACTTTTGGGGTTGGCTTTTTTATGCGACCTGTGGGTGGGATTATTTTAGGGAGCTATGGTGACAGATTTGGGCGAAAATCTGCGTTATCACTCACTGTAATTCTAATGGCGTTGGGTACATTTCTCATCGCCATTGCACCGACCTATGAGCAGATTGGTATTTTCGCACCATTTATTATTGTCATTGCACGCCTATTACAAGGGTTCTCTGCTGGTGGAGAAATGGGTACAGCGACTGCCTTTCTAACCGAGCATGCACCTGAAAATAAAAAAGCATATTATTCAAGTTGGATTCAGGTCAGCGTTGGTATTGCTATTCTTTTGGGTTCACTGGTCGGTATGTGTTTAACCTTGTTTCTTACTCAAAGCCAATTGGAAAGCTGGGGCTGGCGTATTCCATTTATTATTGGAACATTAATTGGTCCAATTGGGGTATATATTCGTACGAAAGTCGAAGAACCAGAAACGTTTACAAAGACGAAACCATTAAAATCACCTATTCGTGAAGTTTTTATTAATTATAAAAAAGAAGTCACGATTGGATTTATGTTGGTTGTTTTATGGACAGTATTTACTTACGCAATCTTATTTTATGTCCCATCGTATAGCAGTCGAATACTTGGTCTATCTAAAACTGATGGTTTTATTTGTGGCATGGTTGGTGGGTTTGCATTGATTTGTTTTACGCCAATAGTTGGTTATTACGCTGATAAGGTGGGTCGTCGTCCATTTTTATTATCTTCAGCCATTTTAACGCTTTTGTTGACGTACCCTCTATTTAATTTTATTAACTTATATCCATCTTTAACTTCAGTCATCGTGTTTCAACTGGTAATGGGTGCTTTAATTTCAGGTTATATTGGTGCTATTTTAGCTGTGTTTAATGAGCTTTTACCTACAGAAGTATTGTCATCTGGAGTGTCAATTGCCTATAACTTTGCTGTAACCATCTTTGGTGGGTTTGCAACTTTTATTATTACATGGTTAGTCGCAACTACTGGAGATAACATTGCACCAGCGTATTATATTATGGCAGCTGCACTGATTAGTAGTGTAGGCGCTTACTTATATCGTGAGTCTAAAACTGATAACAATACTGTAAAGAGTAAACCTTATGCCTAATTCAATTGTTTTAAAAAATGGAAATATATTAGATGTTGCATCTGGCATCTTTCAATCTGCTCAAGACATATACATTAAAGACGAGAAAATTGTAGATATTACTTCTCATACAACAGTGTCTAAAGCCGGTTACGATGAAATTGATGTTACGGGTAAAACTGTAATGCCAGGTCTGATCGATTGTCACGTACATGTACTGGCTTCTGAAGCGAATTTGGGTATGAATGCTTTACAACCAAACGCAATTGTTATGTTTAGAGCAGTGCCTATATTAAATGCAATGCTTATGCGAGGCTTTACTAGTGTACGTGATGCAGGGGGCGCAGATTGGGCACTGGCACGGTCAGTGGCTTTAGGACTGGTGAAAGGGCCTCGTATTTTTGCAGCAGGCAAAGCACTTTCACAAACAGGTGGTCATGGTGATTTTAGAGCCCGTGGTAGTTTATTACAGCTTGAGCCGTGTACATGTTGTTTTAGATCGGGTGCGATTGCTCGAGTTGTTGATGGTGTAGATAATGTAAGACTTGCAGTGCGTGAAGAGCTTCAGCAAGGTGCCAACCAAATTAAAATTATGGCTTCTGGTGGTGTAACATCTCCAACAGATCCTATTGCCAATACGCAATATTCTGAAGCTGAAATTTGCGCTATTGTAGATGAAGCAACGGCCGCTAATACATATGTCATGGCACATGCGTATACACCAAGAAGTATTAAACGTGCTGTGAAATGTGGTGTAAGAACCATTGAACATGGCAATCTAGCAGACCAAGAAACGGCTGAACTCATGGCAAAGCATGGCGTTTTTGCTGTTCCAACACAAGTCACTTATGAAATGCTGGCAAAATATGGCGCAGAAGGTGGTATTGGTGAAGAGTCTTTAATGAAAATTGAAGATGTACGTGAATCAGGTAAACGAGCACTCAAGTATTTCGATGACGCAGGTGTTGAAATGGGTTATGGCTCAGATTTACTTGGAGAAATGCATCACTATCAATCTCATGAATTTTTAATTCGTGCTGAGGTGTTGGGGAATTTAAAGGCAGTACAAAGCGCAACATATGTGGCTGCTAAAATTCTAAATATGGAAAACTTACTTGGATGTATCAAAACTAATGCAATTGCAGATATTTTGGTTATAGACGGTAATCCATTAGAAGATATTAATTTATTGGTAAACTCTGAGCAGAGTATGACCTATATTATTAAAAATGGGCAGATTGTTAAAGGTTAAATTTTAGTCTTATTATTAGGGTGGCTCAATGAATCAAAATCAAAAAGTTGTGATGATTAGTGGTGGTAATCGAGGCATTGGTTTGGCGACAGTTAATCGGTTATTGGCCAACGGTTGGCAAGTAAGTATCGGCTGTCGAAATCCAAAAGACAGTGCGCTCCCTCAAGGGAATAATGTTGCAGCCTTTTTTTATGATGCCAGTTTACCCGAATCAGAGGAATTTTGGTTAAAAGAAACATTGAGCACATTTGGAAAACTTGATGCATTGGTGATCAATGCTGGAATTATGATTCTAGGATCTGTACTAGATGTGACTCAAGTTGACTATGAAAAAACTTTTGAAATTAATTTAACATCTCCTTGGCGCTTATCTAGACTGGCTTGGTCGAGTCTTAAAGCATCAGGTCATGGTAAAATTGTGATTATGTCTTCATTGTCTGGGAAACGAGTGGCATCTGCTGCATCGGGTTTATATTCTATGAGTAAGTTTGCCGTTACGGGCCTAACACATGCGCTCAGGTTAGCTGGGGTAGACGACCATATTCGAGTGACAGCAATTTGTCCAAGTTATGTTGCAACAGATATGGCACAAGCCATTAGTCATGTTCCTATGGAAAAAATGACCCAACCTGAAACAATTGCGAATATTATCGATATGGTATTGAATTTGCCTTTTGAAGCAAGTGTGGCAGAAGTCCCTGTTCATTGGAACTTTGAAGCATCTTATTAAATTGGTGACGTTGTTGTGTATGAGTGTGTAAAACAGGCAGTGTAATGCCTGTAAATGATTTTGATTGCTAAAAAAAACGACTTAAAATAGCCTTTTTAGAAAAGGCTATTTTTATGTCTGAAATGCTTTGCCCTTGTGGCCATAACAAGAAAAGTTATACCGAATGCTGTCAACCTCTACATCAAGGAACAGATGTTGCAGTGAGTCCTGAGCAACTCATGCGCTCAAGATATAGTGCCTTTGTGCAACAAGAGATAGATTATATTGTCAAAACTACAGCAATAGGTCAGCAACCTCAGCTTGATGTCTGTGCATTACGAGATTGGAGCTGTACAACACAGTGGCATCATTTAGAGGTTTTACAGCATGACCTTGCTCGTGATAAACGACATGCTTTTGTGGAGTTTAAAGCGTATTTTATGCAAGGGACGCAGTTACAATCTCACCATGAAA
Organism: Acinetobacter boissieri; assembly: GCF_900096955.1. Lineage (GTDB taxonomy): Bacteria > Pseudomonadota > Gammaproteobacteria > Pseudomonadales > Moraxellaceae > Acinetobacter > Acinetobacter boissieri. The sequence continues at coordinate 152,016 of NZ_FMYL01000006.1, forward strand.
AGTCAGCTTTTGTTTATGTAGGTCAGCAGTGGTATTTTTTAGATCCGACGGTTGATACGTATTACACCATGAAACAGCCGTGTATCTGTGGGTCAGATAAAAAGTTTAAAGCATATTGTTCACAATTTTTATCCCTTTAAAACAGTATTTAAATTATAGAAAATTTATTGAAATATTAAATAGATTTCATATTTTTTTTAAGCATGACTGTACTTTAATTCGATAGAATAGCGCCTATTTTTAGACCCCAAAAGGAAAAGGGTATGCTACTGACGATTATTTATATTGTTGCCATTACTGCTGAAGCCATGACCGGTGCGCTTTCTGCAGGGCGCCGTAGTATGGACTGGTTTGGGGTAATTCTAATTGCATGTGTCACAGCACTTGGTGGTGGTTCTGTGCGTGATGTCTTGCTTGGCCATTATCCTTTGGGTTGGGTGAAACATCCAGAATATTTGGTGCTGACGTGTTGTGCTGCATTATTTACTATGTTAATTGCGAAATGGATGAAGCATTTACGTTCAATCTTTTTATTACTTGATGCACTCGGTCTGATTGGTTTTACCATTATTGGTTGTCAGATTGCGATACATTTGGGGCATGGCTTTGTGGTGTCGGCTGTTGCAGGCATGATGACGGGTGTGTCGGGTGGAATTATACGTGACATTTTATGTAATGATATTCCTTTGGTCTTTCGCCGTGAACTATATGCCAGTATTTCTTTTGTTGCAGTGATCTGTTACTGGTTATGTATGTCTATGGGTATGTCGCTTGAGTGGACTGTAGTGACCACACTAGTATTTGGTTTTAGTTTACGTGTGATTGCCATTTATTTTGGTTTAGAAATGCCGAAATTTATTTATCAAGATGATGATGATCAGTCGGCATCATCAAAAGATCATTAATAGAATAAATAAATTGATCATTTAAATATAGGTCAATAATCAGGAGATCTCATGGCTGACATCATGACACGAGTACAGCAATTACCTGTAGGAAAATTTCATTATACCTTGTTGTGGGTAGTGGGTTTGGGGTGGATGTTTGATGCGATGGACACAGGGATCATTGCATTTATTTTACCAATACTTATAAAAGACTGGCATTTGAGCCCAGCACAAAGTGGTCTTATTGTCAGCATAAGTTTTATAGGTATGGCTTTGGGGGCCATTTTTTCAGGTGGTCTAGCAGACCGTTTTGGCCGTAAAATGATGTTTATGGTGACTTTGGCCATTTATAGTATTGCAACAGCGTGTTGTGCATTTGCACCCAATTTAACATGGCTTTTATTGTTTCGTTTTCTTGTAGGTGTTGGTTTGGGTGGGCAATTACCTGTTGCTGTGTCACTGGTCAGCGAGTATATGCCTGCACATGTACGCGGGCGATTTATTGTTTTATTAGAAAGTTTTTGGGGTTTAGGTTGGCTTATTGCCGCATTGGTCTCTTATTTTCTGATTCCTAAATTGAACTGGCATGTGGCATTTTTAATCGGTGGTTTGCCATTATTTTATGTCTGGGTGATTTGGAGGAAAATTCCAGAGTCCATACCTTATTTAATTCAACGGGGGGAAGTACAAAAAGCCCATTTGATTGTGCAAGATTTAGAGCGTCAAGCAGGGGTTAAAGTGACCCAAGAGGCGGTTATGCCTTCAATTCAGCCACATCAAAAAATGAGATTTAAACAGTTGTGGTCAAAAACATTTTTACGCTCAACGGTGATGTTGTGGTTGATTTGGTTTGGTATCGTCTTTTCTTATTATGGCATTTTTACATGGCTCCCGAGCTTACTAGTGAAACAAGGGTTTGATATTGTAAAGTCATTTGAATACGTATTATTTATGATTTTGGCACAGCTTCCTGGTTATATTGTGGCGGCTTGGCTAGTTGATAAACTTGGGCGTAAAGCGACTTTATCTGGTTTTATTGGATTATGTGCTGTATGTGCTTATTTCTTTGGTCAAGCACAAAGTAACTCAGACGTTATGCTATGGGGCTGTTTAATGTCATTTTGCAATCTTGGTGCATGGGGCGTTTTATATACCTATACGCCAGAGCAATATCCAACGTATATTCGTGCGTTTGGTGCAGGTTGGGCAGCCGCAATTGGGCGCATTGGAGGAATTTTAGCTCCAATGGTTGTGACACACATGATGACATTTGAGCACGCTTTTGAGCATGTATTTATGATGTTTACGCTGGTTATGCTTGCGGTTGCAGTGACTGTTTTGGTACTTGGTAAAGAGACAAACGGCAAGCAACTGCAATAGCGTTACTTATTGTTTTGTATCTAAACGCTGAAGTTTTTGCCAGATTGATTTATAATCAGTTACATCTCAAAACTTGAAATATTTTATTATTGCATGGATACCAAGTCGTCTGCCCACTTATCACCATTTCAACTCAATAAACGCATCCTTTCAGTGGTGATGTTTACCTTTATGGTTTACCTGTCTATTGGTCTACCATTAGCAGTACTGCCACAATTGGTACATAAACAGCTTGGTTTTAGCTCATTTATTGCAGGAATTGTTATTAGTGTGCAGTATGTGGCAACTTTGTCATTTAGACCTAAAGCCGGACAGTTGGCAGATACTTTAGGTGCACGTACTGTTGTACTGATTGGTTTAGCATGTTGTGCCATGAGTGGTGTCTTTGGTATTTTAGCGATTTTATTTCTATCTAATCCCACAGTGAGTATTGTTTTACTCATTTGTAGTCGTTTGTTTTTGGGTACAGGTGAAAGCTTTACCAGTACAGGGGCAACCTTGTGGGGCATGAATTTAGTTGATCGAAGTGAAACATCACGTGTGATTTCATGGAATGGTGTGGCGACTTATTCTGCAATGGCGTTCGGTGCACCGCTTGGTGTGTTCTTAGACTCCAAAATCCCTGCGTATGGTTTTGCCATATTTACATTACTGATCGCTATTGTCGGCTTTATATTGGCTTACCGTAAACCTAAAATTAAAGTTAAAGTAGATACTAAAATTGCCTTTTTGAAAGTTGCTTCAAGAGTGTGGGTATTTGGTGTTGCGTTGGCACTCGGAACAGTAGGCTTTGGTGTACTTTCTACGTTTATTACTATTTATTTTGCTGAACAGCATTGGCCAAATCCTGCATATGCTTTGAGTGTGTTTGGTGCGGGTTTTGTCATTATTCGGCTAATCTTTGGTAAGATGATTCCAAAGTTTGGTGGTATTAAAGTCAGCATGGTGTCTTTCGTTGTCGAAGCACTGGGTCTGTTTTTAATTTGGGGCGGAGAGCATATTGGTATTGTATATACAGGTGCATTTTTAGTCGGTGCAGGTTTCTCTTTGGTGTTCCCATCTTTAGGTGTAGAAGCAGTAAAACAAGTAGAAGCAAAAAATAGAGGCTCGGCACTTGGCGTGTACAATGCCTTTTTAGACATTGCCCTGATGTTTATTGGCCCAATGGCAGGGTTACTTATTCCTTTAATTGGTATACGAGATGTGTATGGGGTTGCAGGGGTAATCACTGTATTTGCAGTGTTGCTCATGGCCTATTTACTACATAAGGGAAAACAAACACCAAAAGCGGTATAATTTCAGACAAAAGTGATAAAAAAGACAGACAATATAACAAATACTTGATCGCATGCACTGCACGGTCTAGCATAGGCTCAGATTAAAAATAATATACTGGCCTTTGTTCTTATGTCTAACCTGCATCAACATGCAACTGAAAACCGTTCAGTTGCCGAGTTTACCGAGCAAGCATATTTAAAATATGCAATGTACGTGATTATGGATCGTGCATTGCCACACATTAGTGACGGGCTTAAACCTGTACAACGCCGTATTGTGTACGCTATGAGTGAGCTTGGGCTCAAAAATAGTGGTAAACCTAAAAAATCTGCACGTACAGTCGGTGATGTTTTAGGTAAATATCACCCACATGGTGACTCCGCTTGCTATGAAGCCATGGTGTTAATGGCACAGCCGTTTAGTTATCGTTATCCCTTTGTAGAGGGACAAGGCAACTGGGGTTCACCAGATGACCCTAAATCGTTTGCTGCAATGCGTTATACCGAAGCTAAACTTTCACAGTACAGTGAGCTATTGCTGTCTGAATTGGGGCAGGGGACGTGTGAATGGCAAGACAATTTTGATGGTTCAATGAAAGAACCGATTAATTTGCCTGCCCGTGTTCCCAATATTTTGCTCAATGGTACAACAGGAATTGCGGTAGGTATGGCAACTGACGTACCACCACATAACTTGCGTGAAGTGATTAAAGGCACAATTGCTTTAATCCGTAACCCCAATTTAACAGACAGTAAAATTGCAGAATATATTCCTGCGCCAGATTTACCGACCTATGCTGAAATTATTACGCCTAAAGAAGAGCTATTAAAAATACAATCTACGGGGCGTGGCAGTTACCGTATGCGAGCAACGTATAGTTTAGAGAAAAATGAAATTGTTATTGCGCAATTGCCTTATCAGGTGTCTGGCTCTAAAGTTATTACGCAAATTGCAGATCAAATGCAGGGTAAAAAATTGCCGTGGGTGTCAGATATTCGTGATGAATCAGACCATAAAAACCCGACTCGTATTGTGATTGTTTTACGCTCGAATCGTGTAGATGCAGACATGGTGATGAGCCATTTGTTTGCGACTACTGATTTAGAAAGCAGCTATCGTGTTAATTTAAACATGATTGGAGCAGATGGTCGGCCGCAAGTAAAATCTATTCGCCAAATTTTACTTGAATGGATTGAGATACGAAAGAACACGGTGACACGCCGTTTACAGTATCATTTAAATAAAATTGAAAAACGTCTTCACATTTTAGCAGGGCTTTTAATTGCCTATTTAGATATAGATAAGGTCATTCAAATTATTCGTGAAGAAGATAAGCCAAAGTCTGTTCTGATGGCACATTTTAACTTAGATGATATTCAAGCTGAGGCCATCTTAGAGTTAAAGTTACGTCATTTAGCCAGATTAGAAGAAGTACAAATTCGCCAAGAGCAAGATGAGCTTTCAGCACGTGCAGCCATTATTCGTGAGCAACTAGAAAACCCTGACTCACTTAAAACCCTTATTATTGATGAACTTAAGACTGATGCGAAAAAGTTTGGTGATGATCGCCGTTCTCCAATTGTAACCCGTGAAGATGCAGTGCAATTAAAAGAGCAAGATTTTATTCCTGCCGAAGCGGTAACTGTTGTATTGTCACAAGCAGGTTGGATAAGGTCAGCTAAAGGTGCAGATGTTGATGCTGAAAAACTTAACTATCGAGCAGGCGATCAATATTTAAGCCATGCTTCTGGAAAAAGTAATCAAAAAGTTTATGTCCTTGACGACAGTGGACGAAGTTATGCATTAAATATATCGACACTGCCTTCTGCTCGCGGCTTAGGTGAACCACTGACATCTCGTTTATCTCCTGCTCAAGGGGTACGTTTTAAGCAACTACTCATTGCAGATGATACGCAAGCGCTCGTAGTGCTAAGCTCGGCAGGTTTTGGTTTTAATACCAAAGCGCAAGCCTTAGATACCAATGCAAAAGCAGGAAAGGCATTTTTAACACGACCTGAAAATGCTGAGATTTTCCCACTTCAAGTTGTACAGCAACAGACTCATTTGGCACTTTTAAGTTCGGCAGGGCGTTTATTAGTTGTCGATTTAGCAGAATTGCCAATGCTAAATAAAGGTAAAGGCAATAAGTTAATGGCTTTAGATGTGCAAGATACCATTGTTGCAGTACAACTTGTAGCATTGTCAGATACGCTAGAGGTAACTGCAGGGCAACAAAGACTCAAACTGAAAGGCGATGATTTACAGAAATATGTTGCCAAGCGTGCAAGTAAGGGCCATATTTTACCAAGAGGCTACCAAAAAGCGCATCAGTTACTCTGTTTAGCCTGATGTTATCATGGTAAAAATAAACACATTAAGCAATAAACTGTCAGACAGCAACGCATGTATTTGGAATTGAGGTGAGTAAAATTATGGAAAAGAGATGGTTTAGTGAGTTTGATAAGACGGGGATTCAAAATGAGATTAAATTGCCTCCAGAAAATACCTCATTGCTCGATCTCTTTGAAAGTAGCTTTCAAAAATATGGCTCACGAGACGCTTTTATCTTTATGGATAAAGCCATTTCTTATGCAGAGCTTGAAGAAGAAAGTCGTAAGTTTGCGTGTTATTTACAAGGGATTGGTCTGAAACAAGGTGATCGTGTTGCGATTATGATGCCGAATGTTTTGCAATACCCTGTGGTTAGTCTAGGTGTGTTACGTGCAGGCTGCGTATTAGTGAATGTTAATCCACTTTATACTGCACGTGAGCTAGAGCATCAACTTAATGATGCCGATGTAGATACCCTTGTTATTATTGAAAATTTTGCGTCGGTATACGAAAAAATTATTGGTAAAACACCTGTTAAGCACGTGGTTGTGGCAACAGTGGGCGACATGCTTGGCTTTATTAAAGGCAATGTCGTGAACTTTGTTTTACGTAAAGTTCGTAAACAAATCCCGAAATGGAATATACCGGGTGCAGTTTCATTTAACGATGCACAAAGTCAGTTTAACCCTAGCCAGTATAAACGCCCATCGCTGAATTTAGCAGATACCGCTTTATTACAATATACAGGTGGCACAACAGGGGTTTCTAAGGGTGCGGAGCTCACGCATCGTAACCTTGTTGCCAATATGCTACAAATCAGTAACTTGTTTGACAGTAAATTTAGAACACTGCCGCATGTTGAATACCGCTTTTTAGCAGCGTTGCCGTTGTATCATATTTTTGCCTTTACCTTATGTGAACTTTATGCGCTGTACCAAGGTGCAACCAATTTATTGATTCCTAACCCAAGAGATTTACCTGCGCTTGTGAAAGAAATTGGTAAATTTAAGCCTACGCTCTTTCCTGCAGTCAATACATTGTTTAATGCACTGATTCATAATGAAGAATTTAAACAACTTAACCATAGCCAAATGCAAATTGCAGTGGGTGGGGGAATGCCTGTACTGCCTGCAACAGCGGCAGAATGGAAAAAATATACAGGTATTATTATTCATGAAGGATATGGTTTATCAGAAACCTCTCCTGCAGTGATCTTCAATCCCCCTGTTTCTGAAGAATTTACAGGCACAATTGGCATACCATTACCGACTACCGATGTTGCATTATTAGATGATGATGGAAAAGAAGTTGCTTTAGGTGAGCAGGGCGAAATTTCCATTAAAGGTCCACAAGTCATGAAAGGCTATTGGAAACGTCCTGAAGAAACTGAACAAGTGATGACGAAAGATGGCTTTTTCCGTACAGGTGACATTGGGGTTATGGATGAAAAGGGTTATATTAAAATTGTAGATCGTAAAAAAGACATGATATTGGTGTCAGGTTTTAATGTGTATCCAAATGAAATTGAAGAAGTGGTATCACATCATCCAAAAGTACTCGAAGTTGCAGTCATTGGCGTACCTGATGAAAAATCAGGTGAAGCACCAAAACTATTTGTGGTGAAAAAAGATCCATCACTCACCACAGAAGAAATTTTGGCATATGCTAAAAGTAATTTAACGGGCTATAAACGCCCGCGCTATGTAGAATTTATTGATGAATTACCTAAGTCCCCCGTAGGCAAAATTTTGCGTAAAGAACTTAGAAAATAAAAGAGAGCTAAAAAGACCGATATATTCGGTCTTTTTTATGCTTGGCTATTGCGCATGAGTTGATCAAGGCGAGGTCGAGCAAAATAAATAATGACCATAAAGCTCAGCATGGTTCCTGTTTGCATTTTAAATGGTGTGGCTTTAAATTCGCCATAGCTCAAGAGGTTATCGAGTAAACAATAAAAAAGTACCAGTAACATGCTTAATAGTAGCGGTATACGTTTAATACCTACAGCAAGTAGAGCAATAGTGAGTACCACAAAAGTCGCTACAGTAGATTGCCAATTTAAATTGGCACAAATCATACTAATTAAAAAAGCCATAATGGGTAAGACAATATATAAAATACGATCTAGTTTTTTCTGAGCATTATTTTGCTGTGCTAAAGCATGCAGTAGCTCATCTTGATTTTGTTTAGACATATTTTTTCCATATACAAATTGCTATATTTAACCGAAAAAATCATTAAAAAGCCATGATATGATAACGCATAACAGATAAATTTGATTGAGATGACAATATAATGCAAAGCATCAGTGCAGTGGTTTATATTATTCTGATTGCTTGTTTACTACCGTATGTATTTACAGTAATTGCAAAAGTGGTAGGTGGCTTTAAATTTAAAGATAATCAGAACCCTAGAGATTTTCTTGCGCAAACGACAGGTTTGGCCGCACGAGCAAATGCAGTACAGAAAAATAGTTTTGAAAGCCTTCCATTATTTATTGCCGCCATATTAATGGCAGAGTATATGGTGGTGAATCAATATTTTATTTATAAATTAGGTTCGATGTATATTCTTCTTCGTATTGCTTATGGCGTTTGCTATTTGGCCAACTGGAGCAAATTGCGTTCTATCGTATGGTTTCTTTCTATGGCCTGCCCAATTTTACTTTTAGTTTTGGTGATTCGTTTAAACTAAAACTGCCATGATCAGTATCATTTTAGTTAAACAAATTTTGTCAAGATAGTGTCATATTACTCATCTATCATCAGTTTAGGTACAGAAAAAACTAGATTTATCGGCTATAGTATGGCGAGAGCTACGTCATACCATTGTGTATATCCACATGAATTTTGGAAAAGCAGTTAAAAATCATGGTGGTAAAATGTATAATTTATGACGTAATCCATTTGACAGTCATATAGAGTATTGAAATGAGCTATAACAATATCCCACCAGGTAAAGATGCGCCAAATGATATTTATGTCATTATTGAAATTCCTGCAAATGCTGCGCCAATCAAGTATGAAATTGATAAAGATTCAGATGCTTTATTTGTAGACCGTTTTATGGGTACAGCTATGTTTTACCCTGCAAACTACGGTTATGTACCAAATACATTGTCTGAAGATGGTGACCCATTAGATGTATTGGTTGTAACACCACACCCAGTTGCACCGGGTTCAGTGATTCGTTGCCGTCCAGTTGGTAAACTGAAAATGGAAGATGATGGTGGTATTGATGCAAAATTGATTGCTGTACCGCATGAGAAACTGTCACCTTTGTATAAAGATGTACAAGAATATACAGATCTACCTCAGTTATTGATTAGCCAAATTGAACATTTCTTTGCACACTATAAAGATTTAGAGCCTGGTAAGTGGGTGAAAATTTCTGGCTGGGAAGGTGCAGATGTTGCAAAAGCTGAAATATTAAAAGCGATTGAAGCAGCTAAATAATTCTAGTGGTATAAAAAAACCTACACAATGTGTAGGTTTTTTTTACTTAAAGATACTGTAATTTGAGCTTAGAAGTTCACAGTATATTCAATGAAGCCACGCCAATCACTTCCGTTACCTATATAAGATCTGTACGCATCGTTGGTACGGTAAGTTGAATTACGGAGTTTAACGCTCAAACCTTTCGCAAAGCCATTTTGAACTGTATATTTAACTTGGTTGAATAACTCGCGCTCAGTTCCTTTTTTGCTTTCACCATCAACTTTGATATTCCAGCCATAAAGGTATGCAGTTGTCCAAGATAGACCTGGTACACCAAATTCACCTAAGTCAATTGAGTACATGGCTTGCATAGATTTTTCACTATTACCATTAAAATCAGAGAAGTATGAGTTAGGTAAGGCAAATGTTGCACCACCATCACCTGCTATGCCGTAGTCATAACCCACATTACCACTGCTTTGTTGGTAAGTTAGCATTCCAGTATGTGGACCTTGGTTATATGTTGCAGAAGTTGCCCAAAAATTATTCTTTTTGGCTGTGTCTGCAGCACCTGTTGGGTAAGATAGTGACTTATAGATGCCTGCATCATATTTAGTATGATAGCCACTTGCATCAAGTGTTAAAGATGCTTTGTTTGCTAAAGCCATCTTATAATTTAAGTTTAAAAAATTACGTTCTAAAGCATCTTCAAGCTTAGAACCAAAGTATGAACCACTCAAAGAATCTGTAAATTTATAGCTAGCACCCCATACATCGGCACGTTTTAGGTGGTTACCATCGCTTGAAATTTGGTTTACGTCTTGGTCTTTTGTAAAGTGACCATATGTTAATTCAAGGTTTTTAAATTCACGGCTTGTGACCAATGTACCTGTAAAATATTCAGGAGTTAAGCGGTAATCACTGCTTGAAAGTACGGGCAGTTGTAAATATTGTGTACCATATACAACCGTTGTATTTGAGATACGTGCTTTAATATTTGCTCCACCACGGGTCCACTGGTCGCTTTTTTGACCATTGGCATACAGCATTTGATTGCCAGCTTTATTATTTTCGCCAAGTTTGAAAGTAAAGTCGCCAATAAGACCTGCACCAAAGCCAACAAGGCCTTGAGTATAGCCAGAATCTATTTTGACAATTGCAGTTTGTCCCCATGAGTTAGTATCTGCACGACCATCTGTTCTATCGCGGTACATCCAACCATTACGGAATAAAATAGACCCTTTTTCATCTTCAACAAAGCCTTTTGCTTCACTTTGTTCGCTTGCATGTAGTGTTGTTGACAGTAGTGCCGCGTTTACGACCAATGCAAGTGCTAATTTTTTGTGTATTTTTGGCATGTATATCCCCGAAGATGAACTACAGTTCTGAGCTAGTTGAAACACAGTAAGGTAACAGAAAGACTAAACAATTTATAACAAAGAAAACATTATTTGCAAATTTATTTACCATCTAAAGAATATAAACTGCCAATTTATCAGGTATTTTTCAATGTTATTGGTCAAATAGTCCTGATTTAAATATTCAAAAATTATACCAACTTACTAAATTTGAGTGAAAAAGTGTAATTTTTTTTAAGGCTTGTGTTGTTGGTCTACTATTTGCTATTTTTGTCAGGTGGTTAAACTATAAACGAGTGTCAACATGATTAAAAAAATTGTAACTGTGTCATTACTTACAGCAGCTTCGGGGCTAGTCATGGCGCAAGATAACGCACTTCAAGCGTATGGCTTGACTTTTAGTGGTGCAGCAACACTTGCTTCAGACTATCGTTTTCGTGGTCAGTCTCAAACAGAAAATGACCCAGCATTGCAAGGTACATTTACGCTAACACACACTTCAGGATTATATTTTAATGTATTTGCCTCAAGTGTAGATTTACCACTTTCAAATGGTAAGTCGGCACATTTGGAATTAGATCCAACGTTGGGTTTTACAACACCAATTACATTAGGCCAAATTAAACCCAATTTAGATGTAGGAGTTGCATATTATAATTACCCAAGTGCAAGTGACTTAAACTACCCCGAATTTTATGCAAAAATTAGTTTTGCGGATGCAATGATTAAAGGTGATGTACTTACGCCAAGCATTTCCTATAGTTATAAGTATGGCGGTACAGCAACATCAGATGTGATGGGGGATGATGTTAGTAATTGGAATTTTAACCTTGCGTATAGTGCACCCTTTGCAGATACGGGTTTTGGTGGGGTAGCGAGTGTTGGCTATACTAAAGCAAACCAAAATATTTATGGTAATGATGATAATTTTGTAGATTGGAAAGCAGGTGTAACCTACGGATTTAAATCAGTAAATGGATTAACTGCTGAATTAGATGCTGTAGGTTCGACCATTGATGGCTATACAGGTGCAGCAAATCGTGCAGTAGATGCTGGTGCGATGTTTAGTTTAACTAAAACTTTCTAAAACCATAAAGTTCGCTTACAACGAGCGCCTTTTTATTCAAAAGGCGTTCTGTAAGACAAGGCTTCTGATAGATGTTTGCTCTGAATATGTTCGATACCATCTAAATCAGCAATTGTTCGAGCCACACGTAAAATACGATGATAGCCTCTCACTGATAAGCTCAGTTTTTTCTGTGCAAGCGATAACATGCGTTGGCATGGTTGATCTAATTGGCAATACTGTTCTAAATCACTGTTTTTTAATGATTGATTTTGTGTTTTTTGGCGTTGTATCTGTCGCTCATAAGCCATATTAACACGTCTTTGTACTGTATCTGAGTTTTCAGATTGTTGAGATACTTGCATGTCCTGATAACTGATTGGGGGGACGTCTATATGTAAATCTATGCGGTCAAGTAAAGGTCCAGAAATACGATTTTGATAACGTTTAATTTGATCTAGACTACATTGACAACGTTGATCTTGGTTAAAATAATAACCACAGGGGCATGGATTCATGGCAGCAATCAATTGAAAATCTGCTGGAAATATAGTTTTCCCCGAGGCACGTGATATAGTGATCTCTTTACTTTCAAGTGGTTGTCTTAATACTTCGAATGCTTTACGGTCAAATTCAGGAAGTTCATCTAAGAACAGTACACCATGATGTGCTAAAGTGATTTCACCGGGTTTTGGTTGTGATCCACCACCGACTAAAGCGACAGCAGAGCAGGTGTGGTGTGGCGCTCGAAATGGTCGTGTACCTAATATATATTCTTGATTGGCAATAGAATATATATTTGCAACCTCAAGCATCTGCTTATGATTTAGTGAGGGTAAAATACCTGCTAAACATGAAGATAAAAGCGTTTTTCCTGTACCTGGCGGCCCCCTAAATAATAAAGAATGCCCACCTGTTGCTGCAATCTCGAGTGCTCTTTTTGCGGCAAATTGTCCTTTAACATCACTTAAATCTGATGTACGTTTTTGATGATATGGCTCCGAAGACATTTCCCCTTGTACAAGAGGTTGAGTATTGGAAAGGTGGTCGCATACAGACTTTAAATCTGGGGCTGTAAACCACTTAAGGCTTGAAAGTTGCTGTATATATTGCTGATTTTTTGTGGGTAAAATTAAAGCACGTTGTTCATGTTCACAAGCCATTGCGATGGTGAGTATGCTACGAACGGATCTTAATCGACCATCAAGTGCCAACTCTCCAACAAATTCATAATGATGTGCATGTAACGATGGAATTTGTCCGGAAGCAATTAATATACCAATTGCAATAGGTAAATCTAAACGGGTACCTTCTTTTGGTAAATCTGCAGGTGCTAAATTAATCGTCAATCGTTTACTCGGAAATGTGAATCCACTATTAATAATTGCCGAGCGTACACGGTCTTTACTTTCTCGAACGGCTGTTTCTGGCAAACCCACAATAGTGAGTGAAGGTAAGCCCTGACTAATATGGACTTCAACTTCAATGAGTGGTGCAGACAATCCACAAATACTACGGGTATATATTTTAGAAAATGACATTTTTATTCCATTTCAGTGCTTTTTTGTGACATGGTAAATTATGGTGTTAACTTTTGGTGCAAATGGTATGCACTATTGTTGTGCTGTAAAATATGCGTAATATTAAAGAAAATAATTAAATATGTGTGATCTGTATATCATTTTTATAGAAATTAACTTATTACTGCAAATATTTTAATGTTTGATAGTTTATAGTCATGTCTAAAGTATGAAAAATAAGCATACATCTACAGATATTTAAGCAGATGTCTAAATGTATATTAATATAAATTGAATCATTTCAATATTAAAGAGTGCCCTTTAAGCAAAACTAAAAAGTTTATACTGTATTATTGGCACGAAATTTGAACATAAATTGATGTAATAACTAAGCAATCAGGCGAAGGAAATAAACTATGAAGCTCGTAACTGCCATTGTAAAACCATTTAAGTTGGACGATGTACGTGAAGCCCTTTCAGAAATTGGGGTTCAAGGGATTACTGTGACTGAGGTTAAAGGCTTTGGTCGTCAAAAGGGGCATACTGAACTCTATCGCGGTGCAGAGTATGTTGTTGATTTTCTTCCTAAAGTTAAAATTGAGATTGCAATTAGTAGTGACATGTTAGACAGCGTGATTGAATCGATTACTCGTGTTGCCAGTACAGGTAAAATCGGTGATGGTAAAATTTTCGTCACGAGCCTTGAGCAAGTGATTCGTATTCGTACTGGTGAAACAGGGCCAGATGCAGTATAGCTTGGCATAAACATTGCTAAGAGCTGAATAACTTGCAAAACATACAGCTTGGGGGAGTCATGAAAAAGATAATAATGGCGCTTGGTTTGGCCAGCGCATTGTTAGGTGGTAGTGCAACATGGGCGGAAGAAGCCAGCTCAGTTGCGCCAACATCTACATCAGTTAGCACCAGCACAGTTGCACCTGTGACCACAACGGCAACAGCGACACCTGCGACAACAACAACTACACCTGCGAAACCGAAACTTGATACAGGTGATACAGCTTGGGTGCTCATTTCAACAGCACTTGTGCTGATGATGACGATTCCTGGGCTTGCATTATTTTATAGCGGTATGGTGCGTAAGAAAAATGTCCTTGCAACTATGGCACATAGTTTAATTGCAACGGCTGTAGTAAGTATTGTGTGGGTTGTTATTGGATATACACTTGCTTTTGATACAGGTAATGCCTTTGTTGGTGGTTTAAGTAAAACCATGCTTTCGGGAATTACTTTAGATGCATTGCAAGGAACCATTCCAGAAATTTTATTTGTTATTTTTCAAATGACTTTTGCGATTATTACAGTTGCAATTATTAGTGGTTCAGTTGCAGAGCGAATGAAGTTTGGTTCATTTGTTGTATTTATTGCCATTTGGATTATTGTTGTTTATGCACCAATTACCCACTGGGTATGGGGTGGCGGTTGGTTAGGTACAGATGGTGCACTAGATTTTGCAGGTGGCACAGTTGTTCATATTAACTCTGGTGTTGCAGGTTTAGTAGCATCTTATGTTATAGGTAAACGTGTTGGCTTAGGTAAAGAGTCAATGGCACCGCATAATTTAACCCTTTCAGTGATTGGTGCAAGTTTACTGTGGGTGGGTTGGTTTGGCTTTAACGGTGGTTCAGCTTTAGGCGCCAATGGTGCTGCAGGTTATGCACTCGTTACAACTCAAGTTGCCGCAGCCGCTGCAGCGATTTCATGGGGCTTGATTGAAAAGTTTGTAAGAGGCAAAGCATCTGTTTTAGGTATTGCTTCTGGTGCAGTTGCAGGTCTTGTTGTGATTACACCTGCTGCAGGATATGTGACTGTAGGTGGTTCACTGGTTATGGGTCTGATTGGTGGTGTAGTATGTTTTTGGGGCACAACTGCACTTAAACGTGCACTGAAAGCAGATGATTCTTTAGATGCCTTTGGTTTACATGCTGTGGGTGGTATAGCCGGTGCATTGTTAACAGGTGTTTTCGCAAGTCCATTTATTATGGGTGATAAAGCACCAACAGACCTAATGCATCAGCTTTGGGTACAAACTGAAGGTGTGCTTGCAACGATCGCTTATAGTGCTGTATGTACATTTGTGATCTTAAAAGTAATTGATGTGATGATGGGTCTACGTGTAAGTACAGATGACGAGCGTATGGGCTTAGATCTGAGTCAACACGGTGAGCGTGTCGAATAACCATTGTTTTGCTGTAAAATAGCTCCTATATAGGGGCTATTTTTATTTTAAACACAACATTTAGTATCTCGATGTTTTTTGATACACTAGAGCAAATATGGCTGATTGACTGAAAAATTATAATGTATTGTCCATTTTGTAATGTTCCAGATAGTAAAGTCATTGACTCGCGGCTCGCCGCTGAAGGGAGTCAAGTGAGGCGGCGTAGAGAGTGTGCAGGCTGTGGCGAACGATTTACCACGTTTGAAACCTATGAAATGGTCATGCCACGTGTGATTAAATCAAACAAAAAAAATGAGCCTTTCGATGAAATAAAGTTACGAAAGTCTTTAATGCATGCTTTGCAGAAACGTCCTGTAACACAAGAAAAAATAGAAGCCGTCCTGAACGATATTCAACAAAAAATTCGTAGATTGGGTGAGCGAGATGTCACATCATTGCGTATTGGTGAGATTGTGATGCAAGCTTTATTTGTATTAGATCATGTTGCTTATGTGCGCTTTGCATCGGTATACCAAGATTTCCAAGATGTTGAAGCCTTTCGTAAACATATTGCCCAAATGCAACAAATACAAGATACAGGCAATATATGAACTCAATTTTTTCTGAACAAGAACAACAATATATGCAAGAGGCTATTGCCCTTGCACATCAGGCGCGTTATGCCACCAAACCCAACCCTAATGTAGGCTGTGTGATTGTTAAAGACGGCAAGATTGTCGGCAGAGGTTTTCACCCTAAGGCAGGACAACCTCATGCGGAAGTCTTTGCATTGGCTGAAGCAGGTGAGCAAGCCAAAGGTGCAACAGCTTATGTGACTTTAGAGCCATGTGCACATTTTGGTAAAACACCACCATGTGCTTTGGCTTTAGTGAAAGCAGGGGTTAGCGAGGTGGTGATTGCCAATTTAGACCCCAATCCATTGGTGGCAGGTAAGGGTATAACAATACTTAAAGATGCAGGAATACAGGTTCGACATGGGCTGTGTGATGCACAGGCAAAAATGTTAAACCTTGGCTTTTTAAAGACAATGGCTACAGGTTTGCCATATGTACGTTTAAAACTTGCTTCTAGCTTAGATGGCCGAACAGCCATGGCATCGGGTGAATCTAAGTGGATTACGGGAGCTGAGGCACGCCAAGATGTACAGCATTTGCGTGCAATTTCTGGTGCAGTGGTAACAGGTATTCAAACAGTTTTAGCCGATGATTGCCAACTGAATGTACGACAACTTAAAAATGTAGATTTATCCACGATTGTACAGCCCAAAAGAGTGGTATTAGACCGTCAAGGACGTTTGCCACTCAATGCAAAAATTTTGCAACAGCCTGAGCAAACTATGGTTATGACGCCGTTTCGTGCAGAACTTGATGCTTTAGGTGTGATACAAATTGAGCCCCAACCTTTAAGTGCTTTATTTCAGTTATTGGCCCAACAATACCAAATTCATGATGTTTTAGTTGAAGCAGGAGCAACACTTGCGACAGCATGTTTAGAAGAAGGCTTAATTGATGAGTTGATTCACTATATTGCGCCAACTTTACTTGGGCAAACAGCACGCCCAATGTTTTCAGCACAGTTAGCATTACTTGCAACACAAAAAAGATTCAACATTACTGATATGACCCAAATTGGGCAAGATATACGCCTGACCATGACACCTGTTACAGGGGCAGTATGAGCGCAGAACAACCCCAAGCGGTTTACCATAAGCGTAAGCATGCAGCACGTACAACAGATGAATATTTATTTCATCAGCTCGTGCCTTACTTGGGCAATAAACGCCGTTTATTGCATTTAATTTTAGAAGCCCTTGAAATGACAGGCACGCTTAATCCTGATTATCAGCAAAAACGTGCCCCTATTTTTGCAGACTTTTTTGCAGGCAGTGGGGTGGTATCTCGCTTGGCTCGTCAAAATGGCTATCGGGTAATTGCCAATGACTGGGAGCCTTATAGTCATGCACTCAATCATGCGGTGTTGGCCAATACTGTCGCACCTGAGTTTAAACAGCTTGGGGGTTATCAAAAAGCCATTGATTATTTAAACCGATTACCTTTAGCCAAAGGTTGGGTCACACATAATTTATGCCCACGTAATGATGAAGAATATGACCCTGCTAAAGATCGTTTATTTTTTAAACGTAGAAATGGCATGCGGATTGATGCAATTCGTCAGCAGATTGCGATTTGGCAATCTGAAGGTGCAATTGATGATGTAGAAATGAGTGCATTGTTGGCACCTCTGTTGTATTCGGCCAGTTTTGTGAGTAATACCAGTGGTGTATTTAAAAGCTTTCATCATGGCTGGGGTGGCAAAACACAAACTGCTTTAGAACGTATTGAATCTTTGCTGTGGCTAACACCCAGTCGTTTTTCTGATAAAGGTGACTTAAAACAGCCTATGGCAGAAATGTGGTGTGTAGATGCGCAGCACTTAGCCAATCAAATGAGTCATTTTGAAGTAGACGTGGCATATTTAGACCCACCATATAATCAGCATGCATATAGTAGTAACTACCATGTGTTAAATTCACTCACTCTATGGGATCAATTAGATTTACCTTCACCAGATACCAAGGGCTTTAAGAGCGGAATTGATCGTGCATGGCGTAAAGAACGGCCCAGCCTTTACAACTCTTCGAAATATGCAAAAGATGCTTACGAAAAATTGCTAGAAACAGTAAATGCACGTTTTATTTTGACCAGCTATTCTACAGATGGCAATATTTCAGCCACAGATTTGCTCAAAGCCAATTTGGCACGAGGTAAAGTGACTTTACTCACGCAAGATGTACCACGCTACCGTGTGAGTAAGCAACGTCAGTCTGAGCGTGCACGTGTACTTGAGTTTATTGTGATTACAGATACACATGCCAAATCAGGGCCTCCACTACGTCAACTTTTGGCACAGCTGTATCATTATGCTGAACTGGGTGGTGTTGATACCTCTGGGGTTAGTTCACAACTTGCGCTGTGGTAGCGTTGAAGGAAAATTTATGTTTACAGGTATTGTTGAGCGAGTTGGGCGAGTTAAAAGCCTACAAAATATCGCAGGTGATGTACGTATTACCATTCAAACAGATTTAGATTTAGCAGATGTTCACCTCGGTGACTCAATTGCGACCAATGGCATTTGTTTAACGGTCGTAGCTTGGGGTAAAGATTGGTATGCAGCTGATGTATCTAATGAAAGTTTGAATCGAACCACATTGGCACACTGGCAAATGGGGCAGGTAGTAAATGTGGAAAAAGCCATGCTTCCAACCACACGTTTTGGTGGACATATTGTCAGTGGTCATGTCGATGTTGTGGGTGAAATTACTGCAATACGTCACGATGCACGTTCATTATATTTTGAAGTCACAGCCCCAAAAGAGATTGCTAAATATTTGGCAGAAAAAGGCTCGGTGACTGTTGATGGTATCAGCTTAACGATTAATCATTTAAATGGTTGTGTATTAAGTTTAAATTTGATTCCACATACAGCTGAACGTACTAATATTTCTTCATGGGTTGTTGGTGCAAAAGTAAACTTAGAGGTCGATATTTTGGCACGGTATATCGAGCGTTTATTACTTGGTGATCGCGCAGCAGAGAGTGCTCCAACTTCAAATATTAGTATGGAATTTTTAGCGAATAATGGCTTTTTAAGATAGTCGACTATTTGTTTTTGGCAGGACTGGCTTCGGTCATTTGTGCCAATGACAATTTAATTTCATCTTGTGTGGCCTGATGCAAGTTTTGCGTAAATTCATTTACCACTTGCTTGAGTTTATTTGCGAGTTCTTCTGCTTCGAGTTCCAATAAGATACTCATACTTTCAAGCGCTTGTTGCTCTTTTTTGTTGCTTTTTTTAAGCGTACTTATACCTCGACTGGCATATTGTTGTGTCTGCGCTATAAGTTCATTTTTAAGCTGGTCTAAGTGCTGTGCACGGTGAAGATATTGCTGATTTTCATCTGCAATGAATGATGCTTGTTGTTCTTGCTCTTGTTGGCGCTGTTGTGTTAAAGCTTGTTCTCTTCTGTACTGTTCTTGTTGTTTGGCTTTTTCTAAGCGCTCTGCTTTTAATGTTGCATATGTGTCATAAATGGATTGTTCAGACTGTTGCTGTGCTTGATCATTGTATTTTTGCCATACATCAAGTTGACTGTTTGGTTGTAGTAATTCACAAATACGCTCAAGGTCCGCAATATAGGTCGCCCGTACAGCATTTGGGGTGTTAAGCCAACGCGTTGTGAATTGTTCTCCAACGTTTAAAGTCATGTGATTTACTCCATTTTATATAACGATGAATTTACAGTTTAAATGTTTTTGGTGTGATCTTTGATTGTCTGTAATATTTAAACTTATCCCGCCCAATCATTTTGGCATCTTCGTTATTTTCTATAATTTCAATAATATCGCTCACTGTATCAAGCTCACTGATGGGTTGATTTGAAAAATTAAACACAATCCATTCATGACTTGTAGGCAGTTGAGCAGAAATACAGACCTGACCACGTTGGCAGTCAATGCCATGCGTAATAAAACTTGTGGGGTCAAATGACCACAATAATTCATCAAGTTGTTGCTGTTGTTGGGTGTTCGGACAGTACCACCATAGTTTTTGACTATTTTTAACGATTTTTCGTGCCAAACGGCAGGCACTGTGTGCCTGCGGTTCGGTACTTGTTTCAAACAGATAAAAGCGAACTTGCATAATTACGCTTTAACACGGTTTGCAATAAATTGCGTAAGTAAAGGCACTGGACGACCTGTTGCACCTTTATTTGCACCCGATGTCCATGCAGTACCTGCAACATCTAAATGTGCCCATGTGTAGTCACGGGTAAAGCGTTGTAAAAAACATGCAGCTGTTGTTGCGCCTGCACCGACTGGGCCTGTAATGTTGCCCATGTCCGCAAAAGGAGAATCTAAGCCATCTTGGTAGTCTTCAATCACAGGCATGCGCCATACACGGTCGAAGGTTTGTTCGCCTGCAGTATTAATTTCGGTAACCAATGCATCGTTTGGAGAAAATACGCCACTTAAAATTTTACCCAAAGCCACAACGCACGCACCAGTCAAGGTCGCAATATCAATCACTACTTCTGGGTTAAAGCGTTTGACATACGTCAGCGTGTCGCATAGTACCAAACGACCTTCGGCATCTGTATTTAAAATTTCAACGGTTTGACCACTCATAGTGGTTACAACGTCACCGGGGCGAACAGCATTGCCTGATGGCATATTTTCAGCGGCTGCAATTGCACCCACCACATGAATTGGTAAACGTGCTTCGCACAGTGCACGAATGGTACCAAATACAGATGCAGCACCACACATATCAAATTTCATTTCGTCCATACCAGCACCAGGTTTTAACGAAATACCACCTGTATCGAAAGTCACGCCTTTACCGACCAACACTATCGGGGCTTCTTCACGTTGTGCATTGTATTCGAGCGTAATGAGTTGGCCTTCACGATCAGAACCTTGACTTACTGCCAAAAATGCACCCATTCCAAGGTCAGCCATTTTTTGTTCGTCAAGTACTGTGACTTTAAGTAAGTCAGGGAACTCGGCAGCGAGTGACTGAGCAACTTCTGCTAAATATGCTGGGTAGCAAATGTTGCCGGGTTTGTTACCCAAATCACGAGCGAGGTTTTGACCAGATTCTAATGCATTGAGTAATTCAACTTGAGCCGTAGTCAGTGTTGTCCCTACAAGGTGAATATCTGTGAGGACTTGCTCATGTTTTTTTGATTTAAACTCATCATAGTGATAGTTAGCTTGAGTCAGGTTTAACGCAAAAATATAGTGGAATTGTTCAGGTAAAGCAGAAATATCAACATCAATAACATCAAACTTTTTCTGTGCCAGTTGAATGACCTGTTGCGCAAGTTTGCTGAGCTGGCGTGTGTTGAGTGTGCTTGTATCACCTAAACCAATGAGAGTCGTTGCGACTGAATAGGTGCTTTGACCAAGCGTAGGCAATACTTCATTGAAATTGGCAGTAAATTTTGCATGCTGTACCAGCGTGTCGAGTTGTTCGATGCCTGTTTGTTTTGAAGCTTGAGCAAGCTGTGTACTATCAATGAAAGAAAAAAGGGCAGGGCTATTGTTAAGCTGTGGAGACAAGAAAAGTTTCATATGTACTGAACGACCTTTAATTTCTAGGATAGAGGGGTTTGATCAAAATAACATTAGATATGAAGTCAACAAAACCTGCAATAATACGGTACAGTGTTTTGTTGTAAAACTGCATATTATAGATGAAAGAATAGCAAAGACTGTGCCATATGCTTTTTTATTCTGTGTATTCGGTTAAACTAAGCGCATATTTGTTTTTCGATCATGGAAAATACTTTTGATTATTCGGCGTTATCTGGCGAAACAGGTTTTAGCAACCACAATTGTTGTGGTGGTATTACTCACGCTCATTATGATGGGTGCAAGACTCATTAAATATTTTGGTGTGGCGGCACAAGGTCGTTTAGACAGTGGTGTGCTCTTTAGTATTATTGGCTATCGCCTACCTGAGTTTCTGACACTTATTATCCCATTGGGTTTTTTTATTGCCTTAATGCTGGTGTTTGGACGTTTATATACTGACAATGAAATGGCAGTATTTAATGGTAGCGGTATTAGTCGCAACCGTTTGGCAGGTTTGCTTATACCATTGACTGCATGTTTATTGGTATTGCAAATTGCGCTCATGGGCTGGATTTCACCTTGGGGGTTGCGTCAATTCCAACAGTTGACCAGTGCCCAAGCTATTCGTACCGGTTTTGATTTGGTTCGGCCAAAAGAGTTTGTCTCTTCGGGACCATATACGATTTACGCCAGTGATTTATCTGAAGATCGAAAAAACTTAAAAGACGTACTTTTTTATCAGCGGGCTCAAGCTGAAAATAAACCAGATATTGTTATTTTAGCCCGTGAAGCGAAACGTGTAGATATTCCAGATGACACAGCCAATGTGGTTGATTTAATTGATGGTCGCCGTTATGAAATACGACCAGGTCAAGTGCAATATTCTCAAGCAGAATTTAAAAACTATCGTTTGCGTATTGAAAATGACCGTGAAGCGGCTGTTTCTGGTGACCAAGTTGAGTCGATGAGCATGGCAAAGTTATGGAAAAAACGTCATGATGCTGTGGTTCAAAGTGAGTTGGGCTGGCGTATTTTTGGCCCTTTTGTGATTATTATTGCGCTCATGCTTGCCACGATTTTATCTGAAGTGAATCCAAGGCAAGGCCGTTACTATCGTTTACTACCTGGTATTTTAATTTTTGCCAGTTTAATTGTGGCACTCATGGCTGTAAAAACACGTATGACTCGTGGCGAGCTTCAAATTTGGGCATATCCTGCAGTGGTTTTGCTATACGGCATTGTCACGTTGGTCTTTATGAAATCGCCAAACTTAGCCCCTAAAATTAAATCTAAATTGAGCAAGTGAGGTCCATGAATGTTTGCACGCCGTCTTATTGCCAAGCATGTTACCAAAACCACAGCACTTGCTATGTTAGGCGCAACCGCTGTTTTAACCATGTTACAGGTATTGTTTACTTATTTGGCTGAACTGAGCCAGTTAAAACATGGCTATAATGCCATTCAAGCATTGCAGTTTGTTGGGTGGAATACACCGCACTATTTATATCAGATTTTACCTATTTCGGCTTTAATTGGCGCCGTGATTGGCTTGGGTACGCTAGCATCAAATAGTGAATTGGTGGTCATGCGCTCAGTGGGTGTAAGTTTGTGGCGTATTGTGGGCTGGGTCATTCGTTCAGCCATGCTTTTAGTGATTTTATCTTTCGCTTTGAGTGAATGGATCATTCCGTATAGCAGTGAAAAAGCAGATGGTCTAAAAAAATATCAAACGGTTGCTTCTTTAGGTGAAGTGAAAGGCTATTGGACACGAGAAGGCCAACGATTCATTTATATTGATTATGCAAATGACCAAGGTGCTTTGAAAAATATACAAGTACTCAATTTTGATGATCAATACCGCCTCAATACACTGACCAGTGCTAAAACAGGTCAATTTAAAACAGATGGTCATTGGCTGTTGGGCAATAGTGATGAAGTCACTATTCAGCAAACAGGTAATGCAGTATTACAACATGCGACACAGCAAGATTTTGAATTGGCATTACAACCTAAATATTTACATATGGTGACGATTGATCCTGAAGATTTATCGCCAAGTCAGCTCGTTTCTTTTATTGGCTATTTGTCTGAATACAGCCAAGTGCCTAAAACCTATCAATTGGCATTTTGGAAAAAAGTGGCCATGCCATTTTCGTTGATTGCATTGGTTGTGGTGGCATGTTCGTTTATTTTTGGCCCATTACGTCAGCAATCTATGGGTTTTAAATTGGTCATCGCTTTATTTGTTGGCTTAGGTTTCTATTACTTACAAGACTTTTTAGGCTATGCCAGTTTGGTATATACCCCATCACCTTTGTGGTTTGTTTTTGGCCCTATTGCGCTGATTTTGCTTATTGGTGGTTATTTATTACACCGTGCAAAATAGTGTGAATTGGGGTTGTAAATCTTTGTAGCTTACCACCTTGGTAACATAGTCTATTGCTCAGAAATTAGGTAATATAGATATTTCAAGTAAACAACAAAGAGAATATACAATGACGGACGCTAAGGTTGGCAAGATTCCGCATATCTTGGTCATAATGGATGGTATAGGTCATAGAGAAATAGCCGCAGATAATGCTGTGCTTGCAGCAAAAACGCCAAATCTCGCCCAAATGAAAAAGAATCACCCACACAGTTTAATCTCTGGCTCAGGTGAAGATGTGGGGTTACCTGAGGGGCAAATGGGTAACTCAGAAGTCGGACACATGAACCTTGGTGCTGGCCGTATTTTATATCAAGATTTTACCCGTATTACGAAAGACATTCGTACAGGCGAATTTGAAAAAAATCCAGTACTTGTAGATGCGGTAGAAAAAGCCAAAGCGGCGCACGGTGCAGTACATATTATTGGCTTGCTTTCAGCAGGTGGTGTACATGCCCATGAAGATCATATTGCAGCCATGTCTGAGCTCGCACTTAAACGCAATGCTAAAGTATATTTACACGCATTTACCGATGGCCGAGATACTCCACCAAAAAGTGCACAGCCATCATTAGAAAAGCTCGATGGTTTATTTGCAAAATATCCAAACCAAGGGCGTATAGCCACAATGGTTGGTCGTTACTTTGCAATGGATCGTGACAACCGTTGGGATCGTGTAGAGCAAGCGTATCGTGTGATTACAGAAGGCGAAGGCCTACGCACAGCACCATCTGCACAAGATGCTTTAGCACAAGCATATGAAGCAGGTGAAACTGACGAATTTGTAAAAGCAACGCGTATTGGCGATAAAGCCCCTGTACAAGATGGCGATGTTGTTATTTTTATGAACTTCCGTGCAGACCGTGCACGTGAGTTAACTCGTGCTTTTGTAGAAACCGATTTCACAGGTTTTGAGCGTAAAGTACAGCCAAAACTGTCTGAATTTGTGATGCTGACACGTTACCAAGCTTCTATTAAAGCACCTGTAGCGTATATGCCTACAGAGCTACACAACAGCTTAGGCGAATATGTATCTAACTTAGGTAAAACACAGTTACGTATTGCCGAAACTGAAAAATATGCCCATGTAACTTTCTTTTTCAGTGGCGGGCGTGAAGACGAGTATCCTGGTGAGCAACGTATTTTGGTAAAATCACCAAATGTTGCAACATATGACTTACAGCCTGAAATGAGTGCTTATGAAGTGACAGACAAAGTCATTGAAGCATTAGAGTCTGAAGCATTTGACTTAATCATCTTAAACTTTGCCAATGGTGATATGGTTGGTCATACTGGGGTATTTGATGCCGCAGTGAAAGCTGTAGAGACTGTAGATACATGTGTCGGTCGCATTTATGATGTTGTCAAGGCAAAAAAAGGCCACATGCTAGTCACAGCAGATCATGGTAATGTAGAGCAAATGCAAGATTACGTGAGTGGTCAGGTACATACGCAACATACTACAGAACCTGTGCCATTTATTTATGTTGGCCCAACACAGGCGACCATTGCTGATGGTGGTATTTTAGCCGATGTTGCACCAACGCTTTTAGCACTTATGAAGTTGCCACAACCTGAAGAAATGAAAGGTCGTAACTTAGTGACACTCACCCCTTAAAAGGAATGTACATGATTGCACCACACAAAATAATTGCCCTTTGTTTAGGTTTAATAAGTTGTGTGGGTCATGTTGCAAATGCTGCCGATACACAGTTTTCGGCAGCACCTTCAGATTTTGATAAAAACACCACAAGTAACCAAGAAATTCCTATAGAGTCTATTCAAAATTTTGTGCAAATTTATGCCCTGATTAAAGATAATTATGTAGATGAAAGAGCAGATGACCAACTGTTTGATCAAGCCATTAAAGGACTTGTGAGTGGCTTAGATCGTTATTCCCGTTATTTGTCGCCAGAAGACTATAAAAAATTATTACAGTATACCGATGGTGATTTAGCATCCATTGACTTCGAGCTGATTTTAGATAAGTCAAAACAACAGTGGTTTATTCGTGGTTTAAAAGATACTTCAGATTCAGCAAAACTAGGTTTACATAATGGACAATCTATTTATAAAATAGATGGTGTGGAGTTGAAAGATTTAACGGTCGAGCAAGTTAAAAACTTGGTTTATGGTGCAATTGGTACAGCCATTAATTTACAAACGACGCCAACATCACCCACAACAATTATTATTAGAAATCGAAAAATCGAAGCGGAAGTGAGCAGTAATTTATTAAAGAATCAAGTTTTAGTCATTAAAGTTCCTGTATTTCAACAAGAAACAGCCAGTGAAATTAAAAATATTTTAGATCGCTCTGTACGTAAAAACGTTAAAACTGTATTGATTGACTTAAGAAATAATCCGGGTGGATTGTTGTCTTCAGCAGTAGAAACTGCAGATTTATTTTTAACCAGTGGTGTCATTGTAAAAACGGTGAGTCGATCTGAAGGAAGCCAGACCTTTCAGGCTTTGCCAAGTAAAGAATCTAATGATTTTAAGGTTGGTATATTGATTAATCAGCGTTCTGCTTCTGCGGCAGAAGTATTTACTGCGGCGTTGAAAGACCATCGCCGTGCATGGGTGATGGGTGAAAAAAGTTATGGTAAAGGGGTTGTACAAAAGCTATTTCCATTACCTAATGGTGCTGCAGTACAAATGACAGTGTCACACTATATTACACCAAGCGGTAGCATGATTGATGGTAAAGGAATTATACCTAATCAAGTCATCACACCTGTGAGTGACGAAAAAGACAGTACCTATTTAGATGAAGTCTCAGATGCATTACTAGTACAGCCTTAAAGTCAATGAGTGGTACTAAGCATCATTGCGTTGGGATTTTATAGCCCCCATTATTTAAAATCTTGTAGAGGCTATGATTTAATAGAATTGATTTAGATCGCTATTACAATTGGATGAGATTATAGCGCAGTGCCAAATGAGTCATTTTCACATCACTATCGATATTTAGCTTTTCAAAAATACGGTAGCGATAGGTATTCACAGTTTTTACACTCACGAAAAGTTTATCTGCAATATCTTGTGCGCTATGGCAGTTTACAACCATCATTGCAACTTGCATTTCTCGTTCTGACAGTTGGTCAAAGGGTGACAATTGTTGGTCAGATAAGTAAGAACTTGCCAATTGTTCTGCAATATCTGCGCTGAAGTATTTACCACCTTGCATTACTTTTTTAATGGCACGAACCATTTCATCAATGGGTGCACCCTTTGTAATATAGCCTTTTGCACCTGCTTTAAGAATGAGTGATGGATAAGGCTCTTCAGCAAGACCGCTGACAGCAATAACACGTGTTTCGGGTACGCTTTGTACAATACGGCGTGTGGTTTCAATACCTCCGATACCGGGCATATTGACATCGAGTAAAACAATATGTGGATGATGTTGTTTGGTAAGTGTTAAAGCATCTTCACCAGATTCAGCTTCGGCAATAACATGGATACCGACTTGGTCTGCTAACATTCGACAAATACCAGTACGTACCAATTCGTGGTCATCTACGACTAAAACTGAAATCACATTTTACCTCGTGGGTTAACTTTTTTGTTACATAAAGCAAATTAAACTTGCAATTTTACCATAAAGTTAGCAATGTTATCTTAAAACACAAACCTATATCGCATTTATGCGAAACCATTGGTTTGCAGTGTTCTGTTATACGCCAATGTAAGTCAATTGGTGAGTATAAGCAAATGTCTCTCAGCGTCCTTTGAGTCGAGTGTAATATCGTGAAAATTTTTAAAAAGATCTCGACATACTTTTTGGGTGTGTCACTGTGTATCGGGCTATCTAGCACAAGTTTTGCAGAGCTTCAGGTTAATACTACGCCTATAGGTGTGCCTAAAGCACAGATCAGTTGGTCAGATGATGATGCTAAAAATCTCTTATCTAATGATGCTGATGAGGAAGATGCCCCAGAAGGGGGTACTGTTGTTTCAATTACTCAAAGACCGGGTACAACAACAAAGCCACCTCCTGTGTCAGATACTCGGTTTTTTAATAATGCAGGACCCATTGTAAAAGCAGGCTCAGCGTTAGTGATGGATGCTCAAACAGGTGAGGTGCTGTTTAGTAAAAATAGCAGTACAGCTCGTCCAATGGCTTCCATTACCAAACTTATGACTGCTGTAGTGATTGCAGATGCCCACTTAAATATGTCTGAACAGATTACGTTAGATCAGGTTGACTTTGTTGGGCCTAAGCAAGCCAGTACAAAACTTCGTATCGGTGATCAAATGAACCGTGCTGAAGTTCTACTGATGGCACTCATGAAATCTGAAAACCCTGCTGCTGCTGCTTTAGCACGTACTTACCCGGGTGGGAAGGTCGCATTTATTAGTGCAATGAATTTAAAAGCACAACAATTAGGTATGCATTCTACACGCTATTTCGAATCTACGGGCTTAGATGCACGTAATGTCTCTTCTGCACGTGACTTAGCTATTTTGGTGGCTGAAGCATATAAATATGGGGCGATTCGTCAATTTTCATCAACAGCACATTATGACTTCGACTTAGGGTATCGCATGTTAAATGCCAGCAATACCAATGCTTTGGTTCGTAATGGCGGTTGGAACATTAATTTATCTAAAACAGGATTCATTAATGAAGCAGGGCGCTGTGTAGTGATGCATACGACTGTGAACTCACGTCCTGCAGTGGTTGTTTTGATGGGTGAACCTACAACAGAAGCTCGCAATGCTGATGCGACAGATCTCTTAAATTGGCTGAGTGCTTTGCCCAAAGATGCTTAGTGTTTTATCGGTAATAAAAAACCCTGTTTGAAAACAAGGTTTTTTATTACGACTCTATATTACATGTTTGCTAAAATAGAGGTTTTCACATCATTCATTGTGGCATCAATGGTGAGCATGACAGCATCGGCACATTGTTTGATGGCAGTATCTGGATCTTTTAAGCCATTGCCCGTTACAGTACAGACAATTACTGAACCTTCAGCAATTTTACCGGCTTTAATATCACGAATTGCACCACCAAGAGATGCCGCAGATGCTGGTTCTACAAACACACCTTCGTACATAGATAACATGCGCTGTGCTTCTAAAATTTCACTGTCTTGCAGTTCATCGAACCAGCCATTTGAGTCACGTACTACAGCTTTAGCATGGTTCCAGCTTTGAGGGTTACCAATACGAATCGCTGTAGCAACTGTTTCAGGTGATTCAATTGGTGCACCACGTAAAAATGGTGCAGCACCTGATGCCTGATAGCCAACCATTTGTGGTAGACCTTTAGGTTTTGGCCCTGTGAACTGGTCTGTTTGCGCATCGTAAATCACTTGCTCAAATTCGCCAACAGGTTGGTTCGCCACTGCTTCTGTGTAACCCATCCAGTGTGCAGTAATATTTCCTGCATTACCTACAGGTAAACAATGGTAGTCAGGTGCACGGCCTAAAGCTTCAACCACTTCATAAGCAATGGTTTTTTGACCTTGTAAACGGTATGGATTAATTGAGTTTACAATAGTGACCGGTGCTTCATTGGCAATTTCTTTGACCAAACGCATACCATCGTCAAAATTACCACGAATTTGCATGGTAATTGCACCATACATCATGGCTTGAGCAAGTTTACCCATGGCAATTTTGCCTTCAGGAATCAGTACAAATGCTTTGATACCTGCACGTGCTGCATAAGCTGCAGCTGCTGCTGATGTATTTCCTGTAGATGCACAAATAATCGCTTTAGAGCCTTCTTCAACAGCCTTGGTTACAGCCATTGTCATACCACGGTCTTTAAACGATCCGGTTGGATTTAGGCCTTCATATTTGACATAAATTTCAACATCTTTACCAATAATACGTGGAATATTTTCAAGCTTAATCAGTGGTGTATTACCTTCACCCAAAGAAATTGCACGTGTATTTTGAGATACAGGTAAACGATCACGATAACGATCTACAAGACCAGTATAACGATTGGCATTCGACATGATGATGTTCCAAAATTTGTTAAAGCGGGTGAGGCATTGAATCCTCACCAGTGAAAGTTGATTAGCTATCGAGCGATTCTAAACGAATTCTCATCACTTCGCCATGTGTTGCAGGCAATGCTTGAATTTGTGAAATGGCTTCGTCCATTTTAGACTCTACAATAGGGTCTGTCATAATCACAATGGGTACACGGTTTTTAAGACGCGGTTGTTGTAAAATCGCATCAATACTAATACCACAGTTGCTTAAAATAGTGGTGATGTTTGCTAATACGCCAGTGCGGTCATCAACATTCACACGTAAGTAATAGCCGGTTGTAAACTCTTCGCGGCTTAAAATATTAATGTCTTCGAGTGATTCAAAGGCCAATTGTGGAATAGTACCTGAACCATCTTCTGTATAAGAAATATCACGTACAATATCAATAATATCTGCGACAACTGCAGAAGCTGTTGGGCCACCACCTGCACCTGGGCCTGAATACATGGTTTGACCGACAGCGCTGGCTTTTACAGAGACTGCATTTTGTACGCCGTTAATACTTGCAAGAGGTTGTTCTTTCGGAATAAGCGTAGGGTGTACACGAAGCTCAATGCCTTTTGGAGCACGGCGAGCAATACCAAGGTGTTTAATACAAAAACCAAGTTCTTCGGCATACTGCACATCTTGTGCCGTAATTTTGCTAATACCTTCGGTATAGACTTTGTCAAACTGTAATGGAATACCAAATGCAATTGATGCTAATAAGGTGAGTTTATGCGCGGCATCAATACCTTCAACGTCAAAAGTTGGATCGGCTTCTGCATAGCCAAGTTCTTGTGCTTCTTTGAGTACATCAGCAAATGGTCGAGCTTTGTCACGCATTTCCGTTAAAATAAAATTACCTGTGCCGTTGATAATTCCTGCAAGCCATTCAATACGGTTTGCGGCTAAGCCTTCACGCATGACTTTAATAATTGGAATACCACCTGCAACAGCGGCTTCATAAGCAATTTGTACAGTGTGTTGATCCGCAGATGCAAAGAGCTCATTGCCACACTCTGCAAGTAGTGCTTTATTTGCTGTCACAACTTGTTTGCCGTGTTTGATTGCTTCAAGGAAGATTTCTTTCGCAGGAGAAAGGCCACCAATGAGTTCAATGACAACATCTACATCGGGCTGACGTACGATTTCTAATAGGTTCGCGCTTTGTTGAATACCTTCAAGGTTAAGGTCTGGACGTGGGCGACGAGTACCAACATGGGTAATTTGAATTTCTCGACCTGTACGGCGTTTAATTTCTTTGGCATTTTCTTGTAATAGTTGTAGCACACCAGCACCGACAGTGCCTAGGCCAAGGATGGCCAAACGAACAGGTTTCACGTTACACTCCAAAAATAATCTAACGATTGACTTTAGATCATAGCTAAAAAAAATGAGATTACATAGGTAAAGATGTGTGAATCTTTACCTATTTTCTAATTATTTGCTTAAACGCTTCGCCAAGTCATCTGCTGTGAGGTAGCCACCAAGATAATGCCCGTCTTGGCTATAAATCGCAGGTGTACCATTGACACCAATTTTTACGCCTAACATGTATTGTTCTTTGACAGGATTTTTACATTCTTCTGCAGTGATATTTTCACCTTTCGCTACGGCTGCAAATGCAGCTTTACGGTCTTTGCTACACCAAATGCTTTGCATGTTTGGGTAGAATTGTTCACCACGTGGCCATGCAATATAACGTACCTCTATACCTTTGGCGCTAATTTCAGGCAATGACTCGTGTAGTTTATGGCAATAAGGGCAACTTGCATCTGTAAACACATAAACGACATGTTGTGTTTTTCCTTGCGCTGGGTAGACAATTAGGTCTTTATTGTCTAAAGCTGCAAATAATTTCTTATTTTCTACTGCTTGAAGATCTTCACCAATATTATGAATTTTACCATCACCAAGACCTAAAATATCACCCTGAATTACATATTTTCCATCTGCTGTTGCATAAATAGAAGGCGCACCTTCAAGATTGACCCAGTAGATGTTTGGTACTTCAGTTTTTTTAATATCTGTGATTTTAATATTAATATTTGATTTTTTGAATTGTTCTTGGAATGTTGTGATGAGGCGCTGTTTTTCATTGCGCTCTAAAATTGGTGATGCTTCACCTGTTGCAGGTGTTGTCGCCGTAAACGTATCACTTTTTTGTTCATTGGCTTTATCTTTTGAGCAGCCTGAAAGCAATGCAGTGAGCGTAAGAGTACAGGCTACAGCTATTTTAGTATAACGAAAGAACATAAAAAACCTTTATTAGTCAAAAAAGAGTCAACAACTGATGGCTAGCATAACAAAAATATATCTTATATTTGTGAAATTTCATGGTGTAAATGTCACAAGCCATTTTATGGCTAGCCTCTAGGATGAAACTGTTCATGGAGCTGTTGTAAGCGAACTTGTGCTACATGCGTATAAATTTGAGTGGTGGATAAATCTTGATGTCCGAGTAGCATTTGTACTACACGTAGATCTGCGCCATGATTAATCAAATGCGTAGCAAAAGCATGACGTAGGGTATGCGGTGAGAGGGGAGCGTTAATATTGGCAATCAGTGCATATCTTTTAATCATATACCAAAAGTTTTGTCGGCTCATCACACCACCATTTTGGGTGAGAAACACATAGTCGATTGTGCTTTGGTAGAGTTTGGGTCGTGCTTCATTGAGGTATTTCTCGAGCCACTCTATAGCTGTTAAGCCTAACGGAACAAGGCGTTCCTTATTTCCTTTCCCTTTAATTCGAATAAATCCTTGTTTGAGGTTGAGCCGATCTGTTTCAAGAGTAATGAGTTCGGTGACCCGTAAACCTGATGCGTATAGTACTTCAAACATGGCTCGATCACGTAAGCCGAGTGTCGTATTCGTATCTGGTGCGTATATGAGTGCTTCGACATCTTGCTCACTCAAATCTTTAGGCAAGGCTTGGCCAAGTTTTGGGCTTTTATGTTGCGCTAGAGGGTTATCTGTACGTAATTTTTGTTCGCGCAAGAATTTAAAAAAAGAGCGTAATGCTGACAATATCCGAGCAATTGAACGTGGACTTTTATCTTGAACTTTGAGTGTGTCGAGTACAGTGGAAATATGTTCGTGATTCCAATAAGGAATCGGGTCTTTGCTGAAGGTTGCACACTGCACTAAATCGCTTAAATAGGCATTACGTGTATGTGGACTGACTGAGTTAGCGACCAAATAATCACGGTAAGTACGTAAAAAAGGCATGCTTGCTGGAATATTTATAGCACTTGGCGTACGTGGTTTTTTATTGGTTGGCATATTTAACATAATAAATAAAATTAATTTAATGTAAATTGACGCTAAAGTCGATGCATGAGATTAAATTTGTTCACATTTACAACATATAAATTATTCTCATTTCGTTTTATAATTGCAAAAAAGGTATGGAATCATTACGGTGCGATTATCAGAGTTAAAAGTCAAGCAAGCTGCTATTGTTCAAAGCGTGAGCGGCCATTCTTCTGAAACAGAGCAAAGTGATTTAATCGCAAGTCGACTAGAAACACTCGGTTTTGTACCTGGAGTACAGGTGAAAGTGATTGCACGAGGTATTTTCGGTGGAGATCCAGTCTTAATTCAAGTTGGATTCACCCGTTTTGCATTACGCAAATCTGAAGCAGAAAAAATTGAAGTCAGTTTGGAACTAGGAGTTTCCGCATGAGTGAAGGGCTTAGAGTCGCCTTAGTTGGAAACCCAAATTGTGGTAAGACCTCAGTGTTTAATCAGCTTACTGGTACGCGGCAGAAAGTGGGGAACTATGCCGGTGTGACCGTAGAGCGTAAGGTTGGTTTTTTTAATTTACCTTCTGGCCAGCAGGTACGTGTTTTAGATTTACCAGGGACTTATAGTTTAAATGCCACTAGTCCAGATGAAGCAGTGACTCGAGATGTATGCTTGGGAAAAATTGACGGTGAAGTACAACAAGATGCTTTTTTATGTATTGTTGATGCCACCAATTTAAGTTTACATTTGGGTTTGGTACTTGAAGTGATTGCTTTGGGTAAGCCTGTGCTTGTTGTTTTGAATATGATGGATGAAGTACGTCGCCGTGGTATTCAAATTAACGTACAAAAACTCTCTGAATATTTAGGTGTAGCTGTTGTTGAAACGGTTGCTAAAAATACATCAGGCGTAAGTAACTTGATTAAGGCATTACAAGAGCAACGTTTTTCTTTTGCATCACATGAAATAAATCAACTGAGTGGTACATCGCATCAAAAAGTACAACGTATTTTAAATGATGTAGTGGTATATGTGGACAAAGAAGATAAACGTACTGAGTTTTTAGACCGTATTTTTTTACATCCGGTACTTGGCTTAGTGACTTTAGCATTGCTGATGTTTATTGTCTTTCAGGCTGTATTTACATGGGCCGCCCCTTTTATGGACAGTATTGAAGGGGCTTTTAAATGGCTTGGTGAGTTTGTTGGCGGCATGATTTCACACCCCCTACTACATAGTTTAGTGGTAGATGGGATTGTTGCAGGTGCAGGCAGTGTGGTGGTGTTTTTACCACAAATTATTATTTTATTTTTCTTTATTCTATTACTTGAAGAAACAGGATATTTACCACGCGCTGCTTTTTTGCTTGATAAGCTTATGTACAAAGCTGGCTTAAGTGGTCGTTCATTTATCCCACTGTTATCGAGTTTTGCATGTGCTATTCCGGGCATTATGGCAACTCGAACGATTAATGATTCACGAGATCGCCTGACGACCATTTTAGTTGCACCGCTAATGACGTGTTCAGCACGCTTACCTGTGTATGCCTTACTGATTTCAGCATTTATTCCAAATAAAACGGTATTGGGATTTCTGAGTTTACAGGGTTTAGTGTTATTTGCGCTATATATGGCAGGGATTGTAAGTGCGCTGGTCGTAGCTTCTGTGATTAAATTGTTTCGTAAAGATAAATCTGAATATGCTTTACTGATGGAGTTACCAAGTTATCAGTTACCAAGTGTAAAAAGTATTGCCATTGGCTTACTAGACCGAGGTAAAATCTTCTTAAAGCGTGTCGGTGGTATTATTTTTGCGCTGTCTATTTTGCTCTGGTTTTTGTGTACATTCCCACAACCGCCAGAACATGCCGTGCTCCCTGCCATTGACTATAGTTTCGCTGGACGTTTAGGGCAAATTATACAGCCGCTATTTGCCCCGATTGGTTTTAATTGGCAAATTTGTATTGCACTGATTCCCGCTATGGCTGCACGTGAAGTGGTGGTTGCCTCACTTGGGACAGTATATGCATTGTCTGGTGCGAGCGACGATGAGGTGGCACAAGGCTTATCGCACTTGATTAGCTCACCCACGTCTGGTTGGACAATTGCTACAGGCTTATCTTTGTTGGTGTGGTTTATTTATGCACCGCATTGTTTAGCAACACTCGCAACGGTACGCCGTGAAACAGGTTCTTGGCGTATGGTGGCATTTATGACAATTTATTTGTTTGGTTTGGCTTATTTAGCAGCCTTTCTGACCTATCAAATTGCCTTACATTATTTTGGCTAAAATCGAAGGAGGCTAAAATGGTTGAAGTGGTGATTATTGCAGCACTGGTGATATGGAGTACGGTGTATACCTTTAAAAAAGTATTTCCGCAATCCGCATTTAAAGTGTTTACAGCACTAGCCAATATTTTTGAGCAACAGAAACTGCATAAGTTGGCCAGTTGGATTCGTCCACCTATGGTGACTGGTTGTGGTGGCGGGTGTGGCTGTAGTTCAGATGAAAAAACACAAAAAGTGGTGGACAGTGTAAAAGCAGTGAAGTGGAAATAATATTTTAGTCACCTGTCGAATAAAAGGTCACCCAAGCGGTGGCTTTTTACTTGAATAACACAAAAAAACCTTTGTTATATTTAATCTATAAAAGCAATCTGAAAAGCAAAGTGCTACCATTTCAAAATTAAAAAATCACAATATAAATAGGATCTATATGTTAATTCAACGTGGTGGATTAAAGGTTGTGGCTGGGCTCGGTGTATCTGGTGTTTCAGCGGTTAACTTTTTAGTTGAAAATGGATACCGTGTGGCTGTAACCGACTCTAGAGTTACTCCACCAGGTTGTGAGCAGATTCCAGAACATATTGATACTCATTTTGGCCAACTCGATCAAGAATTATTACTCAGTGCTGAAGAAATTATTTTAAGTCCTGGGCTTTCTCCACAAATCCCTGAAATTCAACAAGCAATCGCACAAGGCATTTCTGTTGTCGGGGATATACAATTGTTACGCCGTGCAACAGATGTTCCTATTATTGCAATTACAGGCTCAAATGCGAAAAGTACGGTCACGACATTGATGGGCCAAATGGCACAAGATGCAGGGAAGAAAGTTGCTGTAGGTGGTAATTTGGGTCGCCCGGCACTTGACTTACTTAAAGACCAACCAGAGTTGATTATTTTAGAGTTATCTAGCTTTCAGTTGGAAATGACATCAAATCTACATGCTGAAGTGGCCATTGTATTAAACATTAGCGAAGACCATCTAGATCGTCATGGAAATATGTTGGGTTATCATACTGCAAAGCATCGTATTTTTCAGGGGGTAAAGCATGTGGTCTATAACCGAGATGACAGTTTAACTCGCCCGTTTGTACCAGATGTGACGCCCATGAAAAGTTTTGGGTTAACTGCACCAGACATGAACCAATACGGTATTTTGACAGATTTAGACGGCACAATTTGGTTGGCAAGAGGACGTGAGCGTTTAATTAAAAGTAGCGACTTGTATATTCAAGGCACACATAATGTTGCCAATGCTTTGGCTTGTCTTGCTATTGGCGAATTTATGGGACTTACACGAGAAAGCATGCTAGAAACGTTAAAGCAGTTTAAAGGCCTTGCACACCGATGCGAATATGTAAATACCAAAGCAGGTGTTCGTTATTACAATGACTCTAAAGGCACAAATATTGGTGCAACCATTGCAGCAATCGATGGTCTGGGTCAAGCGATTGCCGCACAGTATGGCAAGGTTGTTTTAATTTTAGGTGGGCAAAGTAAGGGGCAAGACTTTAGTGTACTTAAAAATGCATTGGCGCGTTATGTAAAGCACGTTGTTTTGATTGGTGAAGATGCAACCAAAATTAGTAGTGTAATTTCAGATGTTGTTCCTGTGACTTTTGCCAATACCTTAGTAGAAGCTGTTCAATATACGCAACAGGAAAGTGAACCCCAAGATGTGGTACTACTTTCGCCTGCTTGTGCAAGTTTTGATATGTTTACAGGGTATGTCGATCGAGGTCAGCAATTTGTGGCATGTGTGGAGGCTTTGAACGATGATCGGTAAGAAGAAAGCAAGTCATATCAGTACCGTAAAAATCTCTCGTTGGTCTGAATGGTCTGAACGATTAGCAGACGTGTTTCCAAAGGAGTTATGTGCTCGAAATATTCTTTTATTTTGTGTGTTCTCTTTATTTGTAATTGGTGCGGTTATGGTAGCTTCAGCCTCTATGCCGTATGCAAATACCACGTATAAAGATCCATTTTATTTTTTAGAGCGCCATGTGATTTCAATTTGTGTGGCCTTTGTGGTTGCTGTCATTGTTTCTCGTTTTACTTTGGAAGTATGGTTTAAGAATATTTTTCTAATCTGG
This sequence comes from Acinetobacter boissieri, assembly GCF_900096955.1. Taxonomy (GTDB): domain Bacteria; phylum Pseudomonadota; class Gammaproteobacteria; order Pseudomonadales; family Moraxellaceae; genus Acinetobacter; species Acinetobacter boissieri. The sequence goes on from NZ_FMYL01000006.1 coordinate 189,664, forward strand.
TTATTAACCATTGGTTTGTTGTTGGTGACTTTAGTAATTGGTACTGAAGTGAATGGTGCTAGGCGTTGGATTCGAGTCGGTTTTTTCACACTACAGCCTTCAGAAATTGCCAAATTGGTTATGGCTATTTTTACAGCAGATTACGTGGTGCGCCGTGCCAATGAGGTACGTAGCGGTTGGAAAGGGCTTGGCCGTTTGGCTTTAGTCATGTCTGTGTCATTATTTTTTATTATTTGTGAGCCTGACTTTGGTTCGACATTTGTGATTGTCGCCATGATGTTTGGGGTGTTTTTTTTAGCGGGTGCACCATTTAAACAGTTTGGTGTTATGGGTATCGCGATTGTTGTATCACTAGGCTTGCTGATTTTATTAGAGCCTTACCGTTTAGCACGTTTAATGTCATTTTCAGACCCTTGGGAAAATCAGTTAGGCGCAGGTTATCAGTTATCTAATGCACTTATGGCCTTTGGCCGTGGTGAATGGTTTGGGGTGGGCTTGGGTCATAGTATGCAAAAAATGTCTTACTTGCCTGAGGCACATACTGATTTTATGTTGGCTATTTTGGCTGAAGAGTTTGGGTTAGTCGGAATTATGACAGTGTTGTCACTAGAATTTATTATGTTGGCATGCTGTTTAAAAATTGGTTATAGGGCATTACACAATAACCACTTACGTGCAGGTTATTTGGCTTATGCGATTGGTTTTATTTTTCTAATGCAGATTTTGGTCAATGCAGGTATGAATATGGGCTTGCTACCAACCAAAGGTTTAACTTTGCCATTTATTAGCTATGGCGGGTCATCTTTAATGATGTGTACTGCCATGATTGTACTTATTTTAAAAATTGACACATCAACTAAGAAAACCAATCCACAAAAAGAGATTGCTGATTTTTAATTTTTAAATCAGACATGCTAAACCACATTTAGCATGTCTGTTATTCGTATATACCATTTAATGTCATGCTGTGAGGTATTTGATCTATAGACCATTGCGTAATGGCTTGTTTGAGCATAAGGCAAGGTCGGTCGAGCTCAATATGCGGTTGTCCTAAGCAGTATAAAGCGTGTTGAAGTAATTTTGGTGCTTGTGTTAAATCTAAGGCTTGCGCTAAATTTTGCTTTGAGAGTTTTTGTCCATGTTTATTCATGGCTAATGGCAAATGCATATAGTTTAAAGTGGGCGCTTTGAGTAACTGTGCAAGCCAGATTTGACGCGCAGTATTGTCAAGTAAGTCAGAGCCTCGTACCACATGTGTAATACCTTGTAGCGCATCATCGACGACCACAGCTAGCTGATAGTTAAAAATACCATCTCGGCGTAGTAAAACAAAATCACCTAAGTCGTGTTGTAAGTTAGAGCAATGTTGGCCTTGTAATTGGTCTTGAAAGCAAATGGTCTGATCATTGACTTTGACTCGAACGGCTTGCTGTGAAAAATCAAGTTGAAGATTACGGCAATGTCCTTGATAAATGGCATTTGAACCTAACATTTTTCGAGTACATTGGCAGGCATATACCAATTGTTGTTGTTTGAGCTGTTCAATGGCTTGATGATATAAATCTAAACGATCTTTTTGGTAAAGAATGGGAGCATCAAGTTCGAATTCAAACTGGTCTAGGCAGGCTAAAATATGTGGAATGCTTACAGGGTCTATACGTGGAATGTCTGTATCTTCAATACGGACAAACCATTGCCCTTGTTTAGATTTTGCTTCGCAGTAGCTAGCAACAGCAGTAATGAGTGAGCCAAAATGAAGAGGGCCGGTTGGAGAAGGCGCAAACCGGCCACGATACAGACTAGGCTGAGTGTTGTTGACACTCATGATTTAGCCTTTATTTTGTTTTTCTTTAATTTCTGCCAATGTTTTACAGTCAATGCATAATGTTGCTGTTGGGCGAGCTTCTAAACGGCGTAAACCAATTTCAATACCACAGGTTTCACAAAAGCCGTAGTCACAGTTTTTAATGGTTTCTAAAGACTTTTCAATTTTACGAATTAAACGGCGTTCACGGTCACGTGTACGAAGTTCAATGGCAAATTCTTCTTCTTGCGTTGCGCGGTCATTGACGTCAGGTAAAGCAGATGATTCATCTTGCATTGCGCTTAACGTGCGGTCAACTTCAGACATTAAATCATTACGCCAAGCCAATAGAATTTTTCTGAAGTGTTCAAGCTGTGCATCAGACATGTACTCTTCGTTTTTATGTGGCTCGTATGGTGCAATGCCAAATAAGCTTGCTGTGGACCCTGAAACTACTTTAGCTTTGGTTTTGCGCCCACGTTTTGGCGCCTCAGCTGTAATGCTATTTGTTTGTTCATCTAACACTGGGTTTAGAGCATCATTCGCCATAATTGGGCTTTTCCTCATCATATACGTAATCACAACGTATTGGTTGTGGTGATCTGCAGGCTTTTTATTATTGACCTTTGCTATATTGCAACACCACCTGCAAGGGCTCGCTATCATAAAGACTTTTTTTGTGCTTGAATAGTCTTTTTATCGACCATTTTTGGGTACAGCAATAGTCAGGGCGATTTAACTTAATATAAATTTAAAATAATGAAAAGCTAGTAACCCGAAATATTTAGATTTATTTGTGGTTGAGCATCATAAACTCGATAAACTTCAGTCTCTAAGTGCCCATTGTCATGTAGTTTTAACACACGATATCCCGGTGCTACTTGGTCTAAAGCGAAGTCTTTACTTTTGGGTTTAAATTGCACGCAGGTTGAAGGCACCGAAAGGACCTTTATATTCCCAAAACAAATTTGAGCTTCTTGATGAATATGGCCATGAATGATGGCCTTAATATTCGTATGCTTTTCGAGCACTTTTGTAAAATCACGTGTATTTTTTAGACAATGTTGGTCAATCCAATCTGATTCAACATGTAAAGGATGATGATGACAGCCTAAAATGATATGTTTATCTTGTTGTTCTTCTAATATGTATTCGAGTTGTTTTAACTGTTCACAGTCAATATAGCCATCTGTTTGCCCTGTGACAGCACTACTCAATAAAATAATGCACCATTGGTCTAGATCAATCACTGTGATTTTTTTTTGTTGTGGATATGGAAAACAGCTGAGATTATCATGGTTACCAGGGGTTTGATAAAAAGGAATATTCAGCGCTTGCATATAATTTAAATAACGCTCGTAAGTTGCAGGGACCGCCACTTGTGCTACATCACCCGTATGAATAATGCTATCAATCTGATGATATCGATCACAAATATCATGCATAGTGCTGTGAAATGAATATTCGGGATTCATATCAATGAATCTTTTCTCTGGAGCATCCATTAAATGGGTATCACTAATTTGCACAAGCGTTTTTATCATGATGTATGCTCACATATTATTGCAACGCTGCAATATGTTGTTGTAGCCATTGTAATGCCATAATGACAGGTGCGTTACGTAGACGTTGCTGTGCAAATAACTGAGGGAGTTCATCATAATTAAAAATATGTGCTTGAATATTTTCACCTTCTTCAACAAGGCCAAAAATAGAGCCATCTGTTGGAAGTACTGCTTGAGCAGTGTAAAGATAAAACAATTCATTACTTGCACCAGCAGAAGGATAAAAAGTAAATAGATGTTGTAAATCAAACAATGTGCAATCAGCTTCTTCTAAGCTTTCACGGTATAAACAAGTTTCTGGTGATTCATCACCATCTAGTAATCCTGCAACAATTTCTAAATGCCATGGTGAAATTGGATCATCGATTGCACCAACTCTAAATTGTTCAATCAATAAAAACTGTTTTTCTTTGTCATTATAAATGAGTACGCCAGCAGCTTTTTTACGCCGAGCACATTCTCTTTGTACGACTTCAGAGTAGTTGTTTTGTTGAAATAGGCGATAGGAAAGACTGACGCGTTCGAGTTGGACAAAACCTGTATAAATGGGTTCTCTTTTAATGATTCTAAGATCTTTTACAGTATATTGATTCGCCATTACAATTACGCATGTGCTTAGGGAGTTCTTATGCTAACTGAGATCAAACAATCAATAAATGTTTAATTTATCTTCTTTTGTGATGCTATTTACAGTATCGTGATTGAGTATTAAATAGCACAATGTATTGTTTTTTATTTCTTATTGTAATTATTTGTTTCTTTAGTGGTCTTTCTTGAGTTGTGAGTATGCATTGCAATCATGAGCGATGCTTTCTATGTGAATACATATAGTCATATAAAAATAGTGATTTTCTGTCACGATATCGTCAAAGCAATATGTTTTAATAAAAGCACCCATTTATAAATATAGTTTTGGAGATCATCTTGAGCTTAAAGAATCCGATGTTATCTCATCATATCTCATCGCAATATAATGAAGATTTACAAGAAGTAAATGCTAAGTTTATGTCGATGGGCGGCTTACTTGAGCAACAGGTAACAGATGCAATTCATGCACTACTTGATGCAGATATTAGTCTAGCTGTTGATGTGCAATATAAAGAGCAGGCAGTCAATCGTTTAGAATGTGAAATTGATGAAAGTTTAACGATTATCTTGGCGCGCCGTCACCCAGCTGCGATTGACTTACGTATGGTAATTGCGATGAGTAAAGCCAATACAGATTTAGAGCGTATTGGTGACGAATCCGCAAAAATTGCAGGTATTGCTAAAACCTTGTGCGAAGAGGGTGGTAGTGCCCGTGGTTTTATGGAAGCCCGTCACATTGGTAATCAAGTACGTGTCATGATTCATGAGGCGCTTGATGCTTTTGCACGTTTAGATACCGAGCAAGCATTGAAAGTACTACGTGCAGATGCAGATACAGATCGTGAGTATCAATCGGCGACACGTACGCTAATGACATATATGATTGAAGATCCAAGACAAATTTCTCGTGTACTGAACGTGTTGTGGGTTTTACGTTCATTAGAGCGTATAGGTGACCATGCCCGTAATATTGCAGAACAAGTGATTTACATTGTCAAAGGGTTAGATGTTCGACATACCAGTGTTGATGAAATTGAAAAAAAGGTCACAGAAGATACGCATAAAGAACAAAAGTAAGCATAAAATTGAAAGGGGCATCATATTGTGCCCCTTTTTAAAGTTTCATTATAGATAAAAAAAACCCCAAACCTTGGGGGAGGAATGGGGCCAATAAGGGGGTATTACTTATTGTTATAATGTCTTTAAACATTGCTAACTCTATAAAACTATATTACAAACAGAACGGACATTTGTCATGCATGATCGTGTAAAGCCTTGTAGCGTTATGCATGTAGTTTGTTAAGTTAGGTTAACGTTATAATGACAAGCAATGTCAGCGAAAACCAGTGCCATATTATACTGGCTTCCAACCTTCGGCTTTTTCTACACTGGTATCATTTTCAAAAAACTTTTCACGCTGTTCTTCTAAAAAAATCTTAGATTCAGGTTCAAATACATTCAGTCGTTTTTCATTAATGAGCGTAGTCTGATGTTGTAACCATTCTTGCCATGCTTGTTTTGAAACAGTCTTCAAATATGCTTCACCTTTTACTCCAGGAAATGGAGCGAAATCTAAAGCATCCATATTTTTTTGGTACTTACGGCAAAATACTTGATTTGGCACGGTATTCTCCTATGAAATAGCTGGTGTGTAGAGGTTTTCAATACGAACATAGCCACGTTCAATGGCTGCTTTTACTTGTTTTGGTGCGGTACCACCAATATGATCACGTGCACTTACAGATGCTTCAAGTGTCAGTGCTTTATCAAACACGTCTTGAGTGATTAAATTTGAAAATTGTTGTAACTGTTCCAGCGTGAGCTCAGATAAATCTTTATCTTCTGCGACACCAAGTGCTACAGCTTTACCTACAATTTCATGTGCATCACGAAAAGCGACGCCTTTTTTCACCAAGTAGTCTGCGAGATCTGTTGCAGTTGAAAAACCTCGGAGAGCAGCTTCACGCATAATATCTATATTAGGTACTAGTGCAGGAATCATATCTGCAAAAGCCATTAAGCAACCACGAATAGTATCAATGGCATCAAATAATGGCTCTTTGTCTTCTTGGTTATCTTTGTTGTATGCCAATGGTTGACCTTTCATGAGTGTTAATAAACTCATTAAGTCACCAAATACACGACCCGATTTGCCACGAACCAATTCAGGTACATCTGGGTTTTTCTTTTGTGGCATGATTGATGAACCAGTACAAAAACGATCTGGGATTTGTACAAATTTAAATTGTGCCGATGTCCATAAAATTAACTCTTCAGACATACGCGATAAATGCATCATGATCAGTGCTGCTGCTGCATTAAACTCAATCGCAAAATCTCGGTCAGATACAGCATCAAGTGAGTTTTCACAAACTGCCTCAAAGCCCAATAGTTGAGCTGTATACGCACGATTAATTGGGTAAGTTGTGCCTGCAAGTGCTGCTGATCCAAGAGGTAGGCGATTGGTACGTTTGCGACAGTCTTGTAAACGTTCGCTGTCACGTAATAACATTTCAAACCATGCTAAAAGGTGATGACTAAACGTTACAGGTTGTGCTGTTTGTAAATGGGTAAAACCCGGCATAATGGTATGGGTGTGTTGTTCTGCTAAGGTTAAAATACCCATTTGTAACTGTTTTAGCGTTGCCAACGTGCTATCAATTTCATCACGTAAGTATAGACGAATATCTGTTGCAACTTGGTCGTTACGGCTGCGACCTGTATGCAGTTTTTTACCTGTAATACCAATTCGTTTGGTCAGTTCGGCTTCAATATTCATATGCACATCTTCAAGGTCAATGCGCCAGTTAAATTGTCCAGCTTCAATTTCTGTTTGAATTGTATTTAAGCCTTGAATAATGTCATCACGTTCTGCTTCAGTAAGCACACCTACGCTAGCAAGCATGGTGGCATGAGCAATTGAGCCTGCAATATCTTGTTTGTAAAATCGCTGGTCAAACTGTACAGAAGCGGTAAATTCAGCGACAAAAGCATCGGTTGCTTCTGTAAAACGCCCGCCCCACATGCCTGAAGTATGTTGAGATGATGTCTTTTTTTGATCTGGTGATGTGGTCATGGTCACTCAATATAGTTAATTGTTGCAGGTAGATATCATATCAAATGTAAATATCTTAGCCTACAGGCTGATATTTAAGTTATTTTAACAGATGATGATCTGAATCTGAGCTTAGTGCTTATAAATGGTCAAATTTTTGCGTATTTTACTGCGATTGAATGCATGTATAGATTTATTCGATGCTTATGATGGTAAAACTTGAGCAAAATAGGCTTGCAATTTTTAGTGATCAGGTTAGTTTAGAGCCTAAATATAGCATGCTTTAGAACCTTATGAAGACGTTAAAAATTGCAACACGTAAAAGTCCACTGGCGCTGTGGCAAGCTGAACATATCAAATCTAGATTAGAAACATTACATCAGGGACTACAGGTAGAGCTGGTTACTTTTGTGACACAAGGCGATAAAATTTTAGATACGCCATTGGCTAAAATCGGTGGCAAAGGTTTATTTGTTAAAGAATTAGAAAATGCTCTGCTTGATGGTCGCGCAGACCTTGCGGTGCATTCTATGAAAGATGTACCAATGCACCTCCCTGAAGGTTTAGATTTGGCTGTAATTTGTGAGCGTGAAGATCCGTCAGATGCTTTCGTGTCAAACCAGTATCAGCATTTTGATGAATTGCCACAGGGTGCAGTGGTGGGTACATCTAGTTTACGTCGTAAAAGTCAGTTATTACACAGTCGCCCTGATCTTATGATTAAAGACTTACGTGGTAATGTAGGTACACGTTTAGGTAAATTAGATGAAGGCCAGTACGATGCGATTGTACTGGCTAGCGCAGGCTTAAAGCGTTTGGCATTACATGACCGTATTAGACACACTCTTGATGTAGAGCTCAGTTTACCTGCCGTGGGGCAAGGTGCCCTTGGTTTGGAATGCCGTGCCAATGACACAGCAGTTTTAGCATATATTCAACCATTGCGTGATGAAAATACAGAGCTTTGCGTGCGTGCAGAACGTGCATTTAATGCATATTTAGAAGGTGGGTGCCAAATTCCAATTGCAGGGTATGCGACATTAAGTCATGACCAAATTTTTATGGAAGGTCGAGTTGGAAGCATTGACGGTCGTACCTTATTGAAAGTACAACAGCATGCAGCTTCTACTGATGCTGTGGTTTTAGGTGAGCAATTAGCACAAGCGTTGCTTAATTTAGGTGCTGGCGAGTTACTGAATGCACTTAAAGTCTAATGCTATTTATTAATACTCGCCCATCTGATCGAGCCAAGTCATTGACTCAACAGTTGCAGCTGTTGGGTCATGATGTATTAGATTTGCCTTTACTTGAGTTAATGCCAATGGCTTTAACTCAGTCTTTGGCTGGGCAGTTTTTAACATTAAATCAAGCCGATGTTATTGTGGTTGTGAGCCCAACAGCTGCCGAAATTGGTCTATTGTATTTACAGACATTAAAAATTCCATTGCATACGCTAGGCTCACTCAATTGGATTGCTGTAGGTGAAAAAACTGCACAAGTATTGGCAGAAGTGGGTATTCAAGCCCATATACCCATGGTGGAAAATTCAGAAGGTATGTTACAGCTCCCAATTCTACAAGTTGAATCTATGCGTACCGTTGCTTTTTGGCGTGGAGAGGGCGGTCGGCAATTTATGATGGAGCAACTTATTGCACGCGGTATTCATATTGTAAATATGTTGCTCTATCAACGTGCACTGCCAATTTGTGCCTCAGATCAAGCTCAAGTGCTTTCAGAGTATTTACAGCATTATCACTTAAACACAGTATTTATCTGTGTGAGTAGTGAAGCGAGTTGGAAAAATTGGAAAAATATTTGCGCGCAACATGACTTGGAATTAGCACGCTTTATTTATTTACCTTTGGGGCAACGTTTGGCTGAGGTAGTTTGTGACGATTTAGCCAATAAACCAGCCACCATTTACCCAATTTCAGACTTAAAGCCTGCTACAATACATACAGTAATGTTACGGGGTCAGACAAATCAATGAGTAAAAAATGGCTGTTGGTTGGTGTTGCACTCATACTATGGGTTGCAAAACTAACGTATGATCAACAAGAGTATGTAGATCAAATTACAAGTTTACAAAATCAAATCACTAAAGTAAGCCAAGCCACTGATAATTTGAATGACCAGTTTGTCGCATTACAACGTCATGGCGTAAGCACACTGCCTGACACTAAAGCATTACCTGAGAAACAGCTTACCACAGGTATTGATATTTTAAATCCATTGGTTTTGGTGAAGCAACAGATTGATCTTATTCAGTTTTCATTACAGCAACAGCAAAACAGCTATGCGTTAGAACACTTACAGACATTGATTAAGAATGTGATGCAGTACGATATTGCACCAGCACTTAAACAGAATTTATTAGATAGTTTAACTTCAGATCAACAACGTATTGTTCAATACTATCAACAGCAAGAACTACAAAAGAAACAAACATCGTTACAGCTACAGCAGATAAACCAATATTTAAATGTTTTAATGACTAAAATGGCTACAGGTGATGAAAAAATAGCACAGGAAAAGACGTGGTTTAGTTTGCAATCAACAGATCAAGCGAAAACAGCACTGATGGGGCGAAGCATCATTATTAAAGAAATGCAATTGCGTTTACTCTTGGCACAACAATTTTTTTATCATGGTAAATATCAAGAGTATCAGGCGAGTATAGAAGATATGCTGGTTTTAACTCAACAATCATCTCTTCTGAATCAAAAAGAGTTACATCATTTATTAGTGCAAGCAAAACAAATTAATGTTTTAAATTTACCCAAACTACAAGCCACAGCATTGGTTAAATAATCAAAGTTTTAAGAAGGTAGAGATGAAAAAAACCATTAAAGCATATATTGTGGCTCTAGTATTGGGCGTATTGCTATTGTGTGCTGTGACACCATTTTTTGGCGCAGGTTATGTATATGTCTACTTTGCAGGCTGGGAGTTGCAAACCAATATTTGGGTATTGTGTGCACTAATACTTACGATCAGTTTTTGTATACAAAGCATATATATGCTTATAAAAGCTTTTTTTGCACGCCAAAAGTTAAAAGCAAAGCAGGCTACTTCTTTTTCAGATTTACATCCATATGAGAAATTGGCAATTTTGTGGCTTCTAGATGCACAAGCTGAAAAAGAGCCAATGGTTCGCCAAGTTTTTGCACATTCTGGTATGTTAAATCATATTATTACAGCCAATTTCCTGTATAAAAAAGAACAATTTAATGAGGGGCATATAGCACTAGAGCAAGCCCCACCAGATGCTTATGAGCTCAAAGAGGTTCTATATATTAATGCATTGTTAGATCAAGATGAGCAAGAACAATCATTTGTGCACTTAGAAGCACTGTCTAAGCATAAACCTAGTGCTTGGTTGGTCGATGTAAAGCAAGGGTATGAGCAATCGATTTCTAAGTTATGGGGGAAATTTGCATTTAAATTTCCATGGTCATATTTAAAAACAGCGCATTATGGTCATTTAAGTGCACAAGATAATACAGCATGGCTTACTGCCATACTACAACGTTTTGAATCTAGTGACGTTGCACAAAAAAATGAGTTAAAAGCGCGCTATATCTCTTTAGAAACGACGTATATGCAAGATACTATACGAGAAAATAAAATTTTATGGTTAAAGATCCTGGCTCGTTGTGATGATACTTTACAAGAGCAAGAGCGTCTTTCGAGTCATTTACTACATGAACAATTTGACCAAGAAGTGTGTTTCATGTGGTTTGAACAAAAAATGAGTATGATTCAGCCTGATTATTTTGAAATTGAGCAACAAGTAAATATGTGGCAACACCGTTATACCGACGCACCTATATTTGATTTTATGAAGTGGCATATATATCAAGTGACCGGACGTTACTTAGAGGCAGCTCAACTTCTAAATAATTTTCCAAACCACGTGTTAATGAACTATTTACGTATTAAATCAAAAATTCAGGATGATATTTTATTAACAGAACAACTAAACCAAGTCTTTGAGACCAATACTCATTTTTTAAAAATACAGATATAACTAAAAATGTATTAAAATATGATCCTTATATTAAAAAACATCTCTAAGATGGCTAATAATTTCAGCCTATTTATGTTTAAATAAACTTACAACATAGGGGTATATTTAATGCAAGATATTAACGAAATGAATGTAGAGCAATTGGAAAGTCTGAAGAAAAAAGCAGATTTACTGATTGTCTCTAAAAAAGAGCAATCGATTGCAGATGCATATGAAGAAGTGATTGCGATAGCGACTTCAGTTGGCTTAAGTATCGAACAATTATTAGATTATGGTGTACAAAAAAGAAAAACAGGGCTTCGTAAACCTGTTGCACCACGTTATCGAAATCCAGAAAATCCAATAGAGACTTGGACTGGGCGAGGTAAAAAACCACGTTGGTTGGTCGCTCAACTAACGCAAGGTGCGACATTAAATGACTTCTTAATTTAAAAACACTTATTTTATTTTAAATAAAATTCTAGATTAAAATATTAATCTTACTATTAATATTTTAATCTTTTTTTAATACTCATAAATAAATTTATCCTATATTTTATATAAGATTATTATCCAATATAAAACAATAACATTCCTGTTTTAGCTCGAATGAGTAATATTTATAGCGTAATTTAACTTATTCAAATTATAATCCAAATGTCATAAGTAACATAATAAAAATAGTTGCTACGCAAAGACTTGTCGTTTGACGAGTAATTAAATATGCTATGCTAACTGTAATAAATCACGAGTGAGATATTTGCAATGAAATGGAATTTAACGCTGATTTCTGAGGAATTACCCGAACAAAATACAAAAATACAGCAAGACGTATTGGTTGGGCGTCATGAAGGTTGTGATTTAGTATTACAAGACGCAAAAGTTTCTCGTAAGCATGCTATATTTTCTGTTAAAAAAACTGGTTTATGGTTGGAAGACTTACAATCTTCCAATGGTACATACGTCAATGGTGAAAAAATCGAAGTCGCTACACAGTTGAATGGCGATGAAAAAATTCAATTTGCAGAGCTGGTCTTTCAGTTAGAGCAACTAGAAGATCAAGTTGCTGAAACAGAAAATCCTGAACAGTCACCCCAAGCGACACAAACGGTTGAACCTTTACCAGCCGATGCCTCATCTTTACAGCCTAAAGTAACAGAAGGTAAAGATACATCGCAGTCTAAAGTAGTCATAGAAGATAAAGACACAATATCTCAAACTGGGAAGAAAAATAACTTACAAATGGTTGTTTTTGTTGTAATTGCTTTTATTATTGCTATGGTCGTATGGGCACTTTTTAAATAACATGACGTAATGCAAGTTGCCCATGTTGAATAAAGTGGGTCGTTATTACTCATTACTTACTATGTAGGAATTGTATGAAATCAAGTCAAGTTTTTCGATGGCGTTACTCATAATCCCCTTTTTTAAATCTTAAGAAATAATGAGAGTACGCAATATGCAAAAAGCTACATTTGAAAAACTAGTAGAGCAAGGTTTTAATACAATTCCCGTATACCGCCAACGTTTAGCAGATACAGACACTCCGCTATCTGTGTATGCAAGATTACAACAAGATATGGTTCCATCGTATTTATTTGAATCTGTAGAGGGTGGAGAGCGTTGGGCGCGTTATTCAATTATTGGTTTGGGTGAATCAACCATTTTTTCGTGTAATAAAGGCATATTCACCATACAACATCCAGATGGTACATATACGACCCAAGAAAATATTGACCCATTTCAATTTATTCGAGATTTTCAAGCAAAGTTTAAAGTACCAACAGATCAAGATATTCCTGAATTACCTACATTTACAGGTGGTCTAGTCGGTTACTTTGGCTACGACACAGTACGTTATATCGAACCAAAACTCACCAATATGCCCAGTGATGATCCAATGGATTTACCTGACATCTGGTTAATGTTGTCGAAAACAGTCATTGTGTTTGATAACTTAAAAGACACTCTATTTTTAATTACGCATGCAGATATAGATGCTGGAGAAAATTACCAAAGTTGTCAGCAAAAACTAGATGAGCTAGAAAATAGATTAGAGTCCACGGTTACATTAATTGCTAAGCCACATACTTTTCCTATTTTTGAGTCGATTACTGGCGAGAAAAACTACAAAAACAGCGTGGATCTTGTTAAAGAGTACATTAGAGCAGGTGATGTGATGCAAGTTGTACCTGGGCATCGTATGGTTTCTGATTTTGATGGTAATGCTTTGCAAGTATATAGAGCACTTAGACATCTAAATCCATCTCCGTACTTATTTTTGATACATGGGTATAGCTTGGCAGACAAAAAACCATTTCAAGTGGTTGGTTCATCACCTGAAATCTTGTCACGCTTAGAAAATGGCATAGCAACAGTGAGACCGTTGGCAGGTACGCGCCCAAGAGGAAAAACTAAAACAGAAGATTTAGCCCTTGAGCAAGAGTTGCTCTCAGATGAAAAAGAAATTGCAGAACATGTCATGCTTATCGATTTGGGAAGAAATGATATTGGTAGGGTTTCAAAAATAGGAAAAGTACATGTCACAGATCGAATGGTTGTTGAGCGTTACTCCCATGTGATGCACATTGTATCTAATGTCGAAGGAGAGGTAGAAGATGGTGTTGATGCTTTAGATGTGTTTAAAGCGACTTTTCCAGCAGGAACACTCTCTGGTGCGCCAAAAATTAGAGCGATGGAAATTATTGATGAAGTTGAACCTGTCAAAAGAGGTATCTTTGGTGGAGCAGTCGGCTACTTAGGATGGCATGGTGAGATGGATATGTCGATCGCAATTAGAACTTGTGTTATTCGAAATAATAAAGTGTTTGTACAAGCAGGTGCAGGGCTTGTTGCCGACTCAAATCCAGATGCAGAATGGAATGAAACACAAATAAAAGCTCGCGCAGTGATCAAGGCGGTTGAATTATCATCAACTGGACTGATTTTATGAGTTTTTTTAAAAAAAACCATAAAAAACACTTGCATGATTTAAAAGTTTTGCTAAACTGCACACCGTTCCGATACGAAACGTACGAAACAAAATAAAACGCCGACATAGCTCAGTTGGTAGAGCAACTGACTTGTAATCAGTAGGTCCTCAGTTCGAATCCGAGTGTCGGCACCAGTTTTAGTTTGTTTTGCATTGGAGCAGCACTACCAAGTAGGTGCGATATGGTGAGATTCCCGAGCGGTCAAAGGGGGCGGACTGTAACTCCGCTACGAAAGTTTCGAAGGTTCGAATCCTTCTCTCACCACCAAATTTACTTCGAATGAAGTGGTAGTATACCAGATGCGGGAGTAGCTCAGTTGGTAGAGCGGCAGCCTTCCAAGCTGCATGTCGCGAGTTCGATCCTCGTCTCCCGCTCCATCGAAGGCTATCGCTCTTATAGCTCAGTGGTAGAGCACTCCCTTGGTAAGGGAGAGGTCTCGAGTTCAAATCTCGATAAGAGCTCCAGATACATACAGTTTAGTGGTTTTAATCACAACTCATCAAAAAAGCAGGCTTATTAGTCTGCTTTTAAAGTATTGGGTGTTTGTTTTTTTAAGCAAGTATGTCGATGTGCTGACAATTATCAGCGTTTTGTTCGATGTGAATGAAGGAAGATCATCATGGCTAAGGCTAAGTTTGAACGTAATAAGCCACACGTAAACGTGGGAACAATTGGTCACGTTGACCATGGTAAAACAACGC
>NZ_FMYL01000025.1 GCF_900096955.1 Acinetobacter boissieri
GTACCAATACTAATCGATTGTGTACCTGATGCTGTGGCACCATCACCAATCGCTACCGATGAGGTACCTGAAACGCTTGAGTTATTACCAATCACGACTGAGTTAGCTGCATCTGTACCCGCAGAAGTATTCACACCTAAAGCCACTGCATTACGTGCATTTTCATTAATAATCGCATTTATACCGATTGCAGTAGAATATACACCACCCGCACTTGAGTCATTGGTAAGACCATTTACTCTCGTTGTATCTCCATTGGTATGAGAGTATTTAATACCATCCATATTCATTTTTTTAACAGTCTGAGCAAGTGTTGCTTCATCTGTCATTGTTTGACCCATTTTATCGTATGTTTTAAAACTTGAGTTTTCATTGCTACTGTCAATATTTCGATTCACAATTTGATCTGTCAAGTTAAAGGTTTGTCCATTACCCGCAACTACACTTGTAAGACTACTCGATAAGCTTGTAGATAGTGTGTCCAATTGGCCTTTATTTACCGCATCTGATGCATTTACACCATTGGCTAGGTTGCTAATTGTCGTCCCACCACTTGTCACTTTACCATTTTCAATGGTCGCTGTAGTGTTGCCATTACCTGCAACAATGCTCGCATAGTTAATGGTACCATCACTATTTTTAGCATATTGCACAGCTGAATCACCCACTGAACCCAATTGTTTTTGTAGCTGTGATTGTACTTCTGCAACTTGACCACCTGTAACTGCATCAGTTGACCCTGCTGTAATATCTCCACCTTTCAAGTTCGTAAGTGTACCACCCGCTAAATCTAGGCCTGTTTTCGTAAGTGATGGACCACCTGAAACACTTACACCTGTTGCTGTAACTGCGGTACTGTTGCCCGATCCATCTGCAACAGTTACACCAGATGCTGTCGAGGTTGTATTGTTACCGGCATTATCTTTTAAGGTATTACCTGTTGCAGTTAAGTTATTACTGTTTCCATCTTTATCAGTTACATTTGTACCTGATGCTGTAGTTACAGTGTTATTACCGTCTTTGTCCGCTAAGGTATTTCCCGTTGCAGTTAAGCTATTACTGTTACCATTTTTATCAGCGACATTTGTGCCCGCAGCAGTAGTGGCTGTGCTGTTGCCCGCACTATCTGCCACGGTATTACCGGTCGCTGTACTTGTGTTGGTGTTGCCTGCACTGTCTTTGAGGCTGGCTTCTTTGGCACCATAGCTTGCGTTATTACCTGCACTGTCTGCAACAGTGGTACCGGCTGTGGTGAGTTTGCTGACGTTACCTGTACCATCATCTACCGCAACGCCTGCGTTGTTCAGTGTGGTATTGCCTGCTTTCACGCTGTCTAGATCTAAATTACGATTTAAGCCGTATTTGATGCTGTTGCCATCTTTGCTGACGGTGAGGTTTTTCTCTCCATCCGCTGTCCCTATCTCTAATGTGTCGCCAGCTTTGATCGCTTTACCATTCGCACCATTGCTGGTGACCGTGAAGCCTTGGTCTAATGCACTGATCGCATCACCCAC
>NZ_FMYL01000008.1 GCF_900096955.1 Acinetobacter boissieri
TTCACAGGTAACAACTGCTCTACAACACTGACTTGATGTGATTTCTTTTCAGAGAGCTGTGTATCAATATTTGGTACTGGTACAAGCATGAAACCTAATTTATGAGCCCATGCTTTTAACATTGCTGGGTTTTGCGTAAACATTTGGATTGCTTCAAACTTCTTAAGGCTTGGTAAATGGCTTTCCATATTTGGATTTGCATAATTCAATATGGTTTTGTGTGAGTCATTCGTCACCATGGCAATGTCTTTAGGATCTATACCAGGAGTTTGGTGCACCATTTTGTATAAAGCTGTTTTGGCTTCTCTGCTTAAATCAATGTCGTTTATTTGCATGTGAACCTTTGATATTTTTCACGTTTATTTGTGTAGGTCGATTGGGGATAATTGGTTTAAGCCACGTTTTGTTTTAGATCTGCTTTTAAAGCACCGTTTGTTTGGATTTGGAATAAAGCTTGTCTCTTTAAAGGGATTCCATTTTTATTCCACTTCCAGATGGCAACATCTGAAATGTTTAGAATTTTTGACATTTCTCTGTAAGTCTTACAGTTGTAAAAACTCTTTAAGTCATTAACGTTCATTAAGCTAACCTAAGTTACTAAAAATCATTAATAAAAGTTAACATAAACTAACCTAAGTTTCAATACTTTGTATTAACATAAGTTAGTGTTTTTAGGGATTATCGAAATGTTGTTACACGAACGCATACAGCAAAAACTTGCTGAGAAGAATTTAAAACAAGCAGATATTTCTAGAGCGACAGGAAAGTCTAGCGTTGCTGTTACTAAATGGGTTCGAGGTGAAAACATTCCTAAGACTGATAGCTTGAAAGCTATCGCCAATCTATTAAATGTTTCGGAAGAATGGCTCTTAACTGGAAGGGATAATACATCTACCAAAAATATAGAATCCAAGAATGGTTGGGGTAATGTTCAACCATCAGGTAGAACATTACGAATTATACCTTTATTAGATTTTGTTCAGGCAGGCACATTTCATGAAACTTGTTATGATGGGCTAAATCCTAAAGGTGAATCTTATACGAGTTATAAGGGGGGCAACGATAAGTCTGTATTCTCTTTAACTATAGATGGTGAAAGCATGCTACCTGAATTTAAGCCAGGCGATGAAATTGTTGTTGATGCTAGTTTGTCTCCTAAGCCTGGATCTTTAGTAGTGGCACAGGAGATTCAGCATGGTACTGCTATGAATACATTTAAGAAGTATAGGCTTTTAGGTGTTAATGAGCATGGAGTTGATATTGTTGAATTAGTTCCATTAAATCCTGACTATCCAACATACAATTCAACTCAAATAGAAATTTCAATTATTGGTGTAATTGTTGAGCATCATAGAAATATAGGGTATTAGAAATAAAAATATTTATTTTATTAAGCCCTACTCATGTGGGGCTTTCTTTTTTACGTACTCTAAAGCCTCTTCTAATTGAGCGTTCTCAATCTCGGCTTTAAACAACCTTTCCCTGAGTTCTTCTACTTCCTTTATTCTTTTGAGGTGCATTTTTGTAATATAGCAAGTAACGCATATGCAGATAGCAACAGCAATTAGAATAAAAACCGTTATATCATCCATATTCTTATACTCAGATTTGATAAGATTTAGTATTTCATAACACTTTTTAAGTAGCAAACCAAATTACATCATTGCATGAACCATGTTTCTATTTTAGCCCTGCACTTTGCGGGGCTTTCTTTTAGGTATTATAAATTAAAAAACAAAATTATTAACTTTTTACTAACTTAAACCAACTTCACCCTTGACCACAATGCTAACTAAAGTTAATATAAATCATCAAGACAACAAAAAGCCCACTCCGACTCCTACATCCAAATGGGCTTTTCAAACAACGAGGTCATTATGAAACAAGTAAATCCAAAAAGTCAAATCACTACATTCAAGCCATCTATGGGTAAAGCAGCCACTGCCCTTTGCTCCCTTATCATTGCCACGGCGTTCTTTTACCTCTTATTGGTACAAGCGGACCGTGAGCAGGTAAACCACGAATTAGCTGTTGCAAATGCTCGTGCACAACTTGCTGAACTAAATGCTCAAGAGCAAGAAAATAATAAAGAACAACACAAAGGAGTTAACTAATCATGGCTTTAAATATCATCACTTCCGACCAAGCTGTACAAGTTAGCTCAATCATTACTTATATTTATGCAGATCCTGGTCTAGGTAAAACATCTATTGGCTTTACTGCAGTAATGCCATTTCTTTTGACTTCGATAAAGGTGTACATCGTGCTGGTGAATTACGCCGTGGTGCTGTCGTGCAAGTACAAAAGTGGACAGACGTATCTACGCTTACGGCTCAGGACCTAGCCCCTTTTAACACAGTGATTATCGATACCGTTGGGGCAATGCTTGAAACTATTAAATCTTACTTACAGGCCAACCCACAGAACTGTCAAAAAGACGGTGCATTAAAACTAAAAGCCCAAGGCCTAGCAAATAATATATTTAAGCAGTTTATTGCGAATCTGATTTCATTTGGTAAAGACATTGTTTTTATTGCACATGCCTCAGAAGATACTAACGGTGATCAAGTCATTTACAGACCAGATCTAGGCGGTAAGAATCGTAATGAGCTATATCGTATGGCAGATGTTATGGGCTATCTAACTACTGTTAAAACCAATGATGGTAACAGTGCTCGCCTACTTAGCTTTAATCCATCAGATACGCACCATGGTAAAAATAGCGGTGCATTG
This sequence comes from Acinetobacter boissieri, assembly GCF_900096955.1. GTDB lineage: Bacteria > Pseudomonadota > Gammaproteobacteria > Pseudomonadales > Moraxellaceae > Acinetobacter > Acinetobacter boissieri. The sequence goes on from NZ_FMYL01000008.1 coordinate 2,734, forward strand.
GGTGGAAATACAGGTGAAGTTTGGATACCTGATTTAAAAACGTCTCCTACCTTTTTGGCTGATCTTATTCAACAAGCTAAAGACCATATTAATACACTAACCCTTGAGCAAATCGCTGCTCAAAAAGCCTTTGCAGATTGGCAAAACTGGCAACAAAGCTGTGATGAAGCACAACATGCTGGTGATATTAACGACTTAACAGCCTCACTAGAAGTTTTAAGTAAAGAAGGCCACATGTACTACCAAAACATGCGTACGTACTTAGTAAGTACCGCTAAAAATAAGCTCAAATGCTCTTATAACAAAGAATACAACAAATGGATGAACCCACCTGAGTTCATGTCAATTTCAAATGAACAACGTGATGAAATCCAAGACCTACTCGCTGAACAAAATATAGATGTTCAAACCTTCTGTGAAGATATGGGCATTGATAGTTTGATTGCTATTCCTAAAGCGCAATTTAACGCCGTTAAAAATGAGATTTTGAATAAGAAATCTACAGGTGAGGTTACTCAATAAAAGTGTTGAACAGAAATATAGCCTCTATTTTAAAGAGCTCATGCAAGTAGATACGTACTATTATATCGCTTGCTACATATTAAGAGGAAAAATAATGCGTGGCGTAAATAAAGTAATTCTTGTGGGTACGTTGGGTAAAGATCCTGAAACTAAAAGCTTTCCAAATGGTGGCTCTATCACTCAGTTTTCAATTGCAACCAGTGAATATTGGGTAGATAAAAACACTGGTGAACGTAAAGAGAATACTGAATGGCATCGTATCGTTTTAAACAATCGCCTTGGTGAAGTGGCACAGCAGTATTTGCGTAAAGGCTCAAAGGTGTATATCGAAGGTTCACTACGTACTCGCCAGTGGACGGATCAGAACGGCCAGACTCAATATACGACTGAAATACGTGGCGACAGCATGCAGATTTTGGATAGTCAGCGTCAAGATAATCAGCAGAACAATAACTATGGCAACCCTAGTCAGGGCTATGGCACTCAATCTAAGCAAAGTTACGGCCAAAGCAATCAACAACCACGCTATTCAAAACCAGTAGGTCAACAGCAACAAGTACCTACTGACCTAGATGATAATTTGCCATTTTGAGGATTGACGAATGATTACTGAAATTCAACTCAATGGCTTTGTTTTTTGGCTCTGCCACATTGGTTATCGTGGCGTACAAAAAGCTGATGGTAGCACTATATTTTATTGCGAAGTCATTAATAAACGCTTCCCTCGCAACGTGATTATTAGTTACGACAAGAAGCTAAATAAAGTTGCTAGAGCACTATTTAAAGAATTTGAAAGTCATTTAATGGCATAGGGTGAGATTATGAAAAAACAATTATCAATGATGTCGGATTTTGAGAAGCAGAAATTGTTAAATCAATTTCTCCATGCGCCAACTGAGCAACTTTTTCCACAAGAATCTGTTGCCGTGTATTTACAGTGTTCAACCAACACCCTACAAAGACTTCGCTGTGTCGGTGGTGGAATGCCCTATACCAAAATTGGCAGAACAGTAGCTTACAAGAAGCAAGATGTTTTGGAGTATCAAGAATCACGGACTGTTATGAACACAGCACAGCTTGCAAGTTAATCAAAGCAATTCAATCTACCCTGATAAACGGCTTCAATATCATTCATTGCAAGCCGTAATTTTTTAACAGAAACTTGTACATAACTACCTGTTACATCACTTCTAGCACCCGATCTGTGGTTGAGTAACCTTTTAATGGTGTATTGACCATAATCAAGGTTATTACAAATTGTCGCAAATGTTCGTCTTAAGTCATGCAATGAAATATATATACCCGTATCTGCTCCAATCTTTTCTAAAAGGCCACCTGCACCAGAAACATGAGTATTATTTTTAGCTGAGAATGTCGCAGGAAATACATACTCACTTACTTTATTTTCATACCTAGTTTTCATTATCTCAAACAAATGGTCACCCATAGGTAGTGTATGGTCATCTCCATTTTTAGGATCTTTAAAAACAAAAAGACCCTTTTCAATATCTATATTTTCCCACTTCAATGTTTGTGCTTCGTTTCTTCGACAACCTGTATACATAATGAAAAGTACTAGGTCTCTTACTGCGTTCTTAGATTCATCATCGTAGAGAGATCGTTCAGTGTAGTAATTTAAAACAGCATTGTAGTATGTATGGATCGATGCTTCGTCTAAGTGCCTGGTGCGCGGTTTGACTTTATTCCAACCTCTTTTAGCTGGTATTACATCTACTGGGTTATGTTTGAGTATCGGATCTTCATCACTTGAATAATGTATTTGGGCAAATCGCCATATTGATCCAAATACCTTAAGCACCAAATTTGCCTGTGATTCACTATATTCTGAGAGCTTTAAGAACTTATCAAAAACCTGTTTTTTTGTAATTTCAAAAATAGGCTTATCTAGCCATTCGCTAAGAAATGTACCAATACAATGATTATATGTATTAATTGAAAGAGCTTTTAGCTTTCGATGCTTAAGATACAAGTCAAAAGCTTGTTGCAACGTAGGATTGTTTTCATTTTCTTCTTTTTTCTTCTGGTACATGCCATTTGATATTTCAGCAAGTACAGTTTGTGCTTTCTTTTTAGCTTCAGCAAAAGTTATTTCATTAGTACGACCCAGCGTTACTCTATAAAGCTTACCTAAACTTCGTCTCTCAACAATATACACTTTACTTTTAGTTGTGGCTCTAACAGCAAAACCAATTAAGTCAGAGTCTCGATAAATCGTCTGACCTTTTTCAGTAAGCACAATTGAATCAACATTCGACTTATTTAGTTTCATTAGGAACTTTTTGTAGATAGTTAGATGCTTTATTTTATATATAAAACACCCAACAGTCTACAAATCGTCTACATCAATAAAATTCAACACTCAATATCGTAAATATTAATATTTAAATTCAATTACTTAGAATAAATTAAACAAATTTCATATTAAAAACGCCAGTTATAAAATACATCCACTGCACGTTCAACAGACTCACTGGCCTCTAAATATAAGCGTTTGTTCATTTGATATCTTAAGGTTAATTTATTGACTGCTGTAAATACACCTACGCCGTACCTTAAGTATAAATCTGGGGTAATATACCCTGTTACGCTTACTTGTGTATCATCACCTGTCCCTTGCGCATCTAAAGCCAAGCCACTTAAACCAAAAGCATGGCCAAGTTGATTGGTAAAAGCACGTGTACCGCCCAAACCTAAACTAATACCTGCAGCTGCAAGGGTGTTATTGACATCAGATTTAAAACCTTCCGTTTGGCTTAAGCTACTGCCACCTTGATTAATTCTTCCTGTCAGCAACGCATTGAGTGCTTCTTGTTCAGATAACCCACCATCATTATAAATTTGAATATTCGGTGTAGAGGCCGTCCCTGTAATACGCACACCTAGCGTAGTATTTGATATTTTTTTCGTGGTATCTATATCTAAAGTTGGATTGGCAAGCGGTCCATTAAATCGCGCAATAGCACGGTTTAAGTCCAAAGTTTGTCCATAAGATTCAATTTTAACCTTTTGACTCACACCAATGGCACCGTTGGCACTCATGGCTGTTTCTAAGCCACGTTGCGATAAGTACAACCGACCTGTAAGTGGAATACGACTGTTAAATCCTTGGAAAATCACACGATCTCCTAAAGAAAAGTCAATATCAGCTTGCACATTCCAAGGTTTAGCTGCTTTCAATACAGCAATAAGGTCTTCACCACCACGAACAATACGTGCGTCAGGCGATACATTAATCACATCTGGACTGGTTTCTGGCATATTAATAATTGCACGTGGCACCTCAATATTACCTTTTACCGCAACACTACGTTGATTTGGATATACATCAACATTCATCACGGTATTCACCAATGCAGTCATTAACGGTGCTTGTTTAACGAGTAAGTTTTCACCTTGTAGCTTCAATTGTATATGTGGCTCATTACGCCAAGAGACTTGACCATCAATCTTTCCAAGGCCAGGGCCACTATTAAATATACCCATAATAGTGGCTTGATCTTGACGAATTGCCGAATACATTTGAATATTATTTAAATTTACAGGCGTAGAAATCATGCTAATTAGGCCATCTTTCAAACGAAGATCGCCTGTAATGAGCGGTTGATTAACTGTCCCATTAATTTTAGCTGCAAAATCTAGTGTTCCACCAATACGGCGTGCATCGGGTATAAATGGTTTTAAAAACTGTAAATCCACTTGTGAGAATGCGGCTTCACCTTGCATAGGCAACTGGTCTTTATACGGATCAATCGTCACACTGGCATAACCGTTACCAATATTTTGAGTTTTTACATCAAGTCTAATCTGTAATCCTTCAGCAACACTCCGTGCAAATATACTAAGTTGCTGATAGCTTGTGGTTGTTGCACCATCGTCAGGGTCTTCTGAAGCCATACCTATACGACCATTTTGTGCAGTCACTTTCGCATCTAAATGAGGTGCTTTTCCTTGTTCCCAACTGGCTTTTGCATAGCCATTTAATTCACCTGTCATCGCCAAACCATCTGGCATAAATGCCGCAAAATCACTTAAATTTAAGCGATTGGCAATAAAGGATATATTTCCTTGTTTTGGACTGGCTTGTATCGGTTGATCAAAACATAATTGGCTTTGATTACTAGCCCAACAATGCTCACTAATATATAAACGTTGCGTTGCTGCTCTATAAACAACATTGGCATTTTGTTGTTGTTTAAGTGAAGCTCTCAGTGAGTCAAAATTCCCTTTTTGAATTTGACCCAACCAGTCATGCTCTTGATTAAAACCACCACTCAACTGCACATATAATTTAGAGTACTTATTCCATCCCTGCACACTCACCACATGCGCTTTCGGTGTACCTGAAATGGTCACAGCACCGTACTGAATTTGACGTTGGCCATAATTTAAATGATCAATTTCTGCTTGTAATTTTGTAGGGGTTGTTTCTGAAGTTGGTAACTCTCCACGCAAACGTATTTTTTCAATATTTAGCTGATCACCGAAACCTAAACCATCAATATTTAAGTTTGCAATCGCTTGAATGGTTGGCTGTGTTTGTACATTAATAATGCCATAAGCACGGCCTCGAAGCCCTGCATACACTCGATTTAAATAAGGTGCATTCAGCTTAAGCTGGAGCTTTTGTGCATTACCTGTGATCTGTGCTTGATTCCCTGCATAGGCTAAAAAGAAATTATTGGCTTCAAATTGCTCTGGAATTAATGTTTTATTTTTAGTATTTGTGTTCATTACGAGGCTAAGTTTTCCTTTGCCTCGTAATATTTGATTATTAATTGTTCCTGCTAAGTTTAAGTCATTAATATTAATTCGCTGTGATTTGTCTGACCATATACCCGTGGTATTGACAACGCCTGAAACCTCTCCACGAACATTTGAGACAAAATATTGCGGCTTAAATCGAATCAGTGATGCATTTAAATCCCAAGCCGCGCCTGTTGCTAGGTTAACCTTACCATTTGCTAATATTTTTCCTGCCGCACCATCGTGTTGAAAGCGATTAATTTCCACACTGCTTGGTGTTCCTGAAATTTTAAAACTTAATACACCATCGGCAGTTTGATATTGGCTTGAAGTCAATTTACCATCGTAGACTACACCATAGCCTTTTAAGCCACCGCCATGTTTTTCATCATTCATTAACACTGCTGTAGTGCTTTTCCCTGTTAAATGCACTGTTTCTTTTTGCTGAGCCAACTGCCCTTTTAAATCGATGTGATCTAGTTGAATAAATTGATCATTATTTTTAGCATACCCATTAGCACGTATTTCACCATTCAGTAGGTCGAGTGGAGCGCTTAGAGAAACTGCTTGAGGATTAAAGTTTTTTGCAAGAAGCTGTGCTGTCCACTTTAATTGCTGTTTTTTTGTAGGTAAATCTAATTGTGCCTGACCTGTTAGACCACCTTGCGGTGTAACCAATTTCAACTCACTCACATTAATGTGATCACCTTTCATCACCGCTTTGGTTTGATAGACACCTTCAGGCAATACAGATTGCTCATGTTTAACAATATTTGCAGAGGCAGATAAGTCTGTTTGCTCACTGGCGAGAATGATTTTCGCTTCACCTTGAGGGCTATTTAACCAACCCACTGATGGGAAACTACGATTCATGTTCGTCCAACCCACCAGTACATTTAATGGTGGAGATTTTTTAGGGTCTTGTTGTGATGCTTGATCAAGTTGTAAATGAACCTTTTCGTACTTGTCTAAATCAACAAATGCTTTCAGATGTAAGCCTTGATCTAATGAACCTGTTGCACCAAGCTTACCATTCATTGTTGGTGGCAAATAGGCTTGTATTTGCTGTGGAATGGATTTTTCAGTGGCTTTCAACCCTTGAAGCTGTCCTTGAATATTCCATGCAAGTGCTTTGTCCCAATTTAAAACACCACTTAAATCAAGGCTTCCTCCCATCAATTGACCAGTAAATTGCTTAATATTTAACTGATGCACATAATCTACATTCAGCTTACTCTGATATCTTCCTTCAGGAACATCTACACCTTTAAGATCTGTACTCAAGTCAACATTCATTTCAGATGCCGAGCCTTGTAATCTGGCTATACCCGCATGCGTATACAGTTTTTGGTCTGTCGCAATAGGCCAGTGATATTGATTAAAATTAATCTGGCCTTGCATTGGAACATTATCTCTTACAGGATGTATTAACATTCGACCTGTAAGTAAGTCGGGTGTATTGACTGCAAAACCTGTTGCCAAAGCATCTAACGTGCCTCGAACATCAACAAAAATATCTTTGATATTAATGGCATGTAATGAAGGCAAATCGACTCTAGCTTTGGCTTGTAATGGATATTTGTGCTGAAAGTCCATTTGGCCAGTGGCCTGTTTTACAAAAACTTGGTCTAATATATTTAATGATGTATTTTTAAAACTCAGTTGTGTACCTTGCCACAAGGTATTATTCAACTGAATATCTTTAATTTCTGTGCTAGACGTTGTGGTTCTTAATTCGAGTTTATCTATACTGGCATGGTCTAAACGCAACGTGACTGGCATATTAATGACAGTAAAATCAAACGGCGTATTTGTTGGTGGTTTTTTATTAATAATTTGTAGTTGTTGTATATTTGCCTTATAAAAATGAACTTCTTTATTTAAAATAGCACGCCAACCAATCACAACATTCGCATGCTTCATTTTTACTTCTAAGTCTGGCAAATTAATGTCTAAGTTTTTCAACATCAATCCCGATAAGAAACTACCACCATCGTATTCATAGCTCATCATACTTTGGTTTTTCAATACTCGATCTAGTAAAAACTCACTACCTCGATTGGTAGAAAACATCACAGCCAATGCTACAAATAAGACAATGAATGTACCCAGCACCGACCAAAGTATACGTTTTAACCAACTACGCTTTGGCGGAAGGTTTTGTTGTTCTGTGTTATTTTTTTCAAGCATTGTCATTGAGCAAATTACCCCAAAATCAAAGTTGTGAGCCAATAAAGAAGTGTAATCGAATTGGATGGCCTGGGTCAGAAATTCCAGATGCAATATCTAGACGAATCGGACCAATAGGTGAGCGCCAACGTATGCCCACCCCAACACTGTAAGCAATTGGATTACTAAAATCTTTGTTATATGCATTACCAACGTCGGTAAATGCAGCCGCTCGCCAGCCTTCTTTAAATTGATAGTTGTATTCTAATGAACCAACCGCTAAAGCTTGTCCACCAATTTTATAACCTCCTTCTTCGGGAGATAAACTTTTATAATCAAAACCTCTTAAACTTTGATCTCCGCCTGCAAAAAATCTAAGGTTATATGGAACATGATCAAAGTCATCGGTAAAAATGTAAGCCATTTGGGCACTTGCAACAAACTGATGATTATAGTTTTTACCAAGCGAATAAATTCCAGCCCAATCCGCACTTAAAATTGCCATATTGGCATCAGAAATGACAGATTTTGATCCCAATTGTAATTTATAGCTCTGCTTAAATCCCTTTACAGGATTTAGTGGATCATTACTGTCTGTACGTGAGATTTGATAACCAAAGAGTAATGCTTGTTGTTGTGGATTTGAACCCGGACGTAAAAATGCACTCGGTACATCGGCTTCATCGACATCACCAATTTGGTGAATTTTATCTAAACGATAACGAAAGCCAAACGTTTGTTGCCAACCGCCAAATGGATTACGTATCACACGCTCTGCACCTGCAATGGCTGTTTCTGTGGTCAAACTCATACCGGGACCAACCCCAGTAAACTCTTCACGTTCGTAACCACTCACCAGATTAAAATAATCATTAATTGGGTGTTTGTATGGAATAGTATAATGCGTGTCTACCGCTTGGCGAATCTGCGACAACTCCATATTGGCATCAAAAGAGTGTCCATAACTATTAACAATCGCACGGCGATATTGTGTACGTAAACGAATACCAGTATCTGTGCCATAACCAATACCGACCTCTGCACTATTTAACTTATCGGCATTTAATGTCACAATTACAGGCACTTGTTTGGTTTTTCTCACCTGTTCTTTTTGTTGATTAATATCCTCAACTTGTTCTACATCTGCTTGTGTATTTTGATTGGTACGATCTTGTGCGCCCGCAAATTGCTTTTCATCCGCTATTGTTTGTTTTTTAACAGGCTCATTTGCAGACACTGCTTTATTTTCAACTGTTTTTTCTGTACTTGTATCTTGTAAACCACTTTGAGCCTGTGTCTGCGTGATTTTTTGTTCATTGACTAAAGCTTGTATATCTGGTGGTAACTCTTGAGGCTTTGAAATAGGATCTGGTTTAACTGTTTCAACCAAACTCCAATTGAAATAGCGACTATTGGTTAAATTATTGGCCAATGTATTCACACGCCAAAATGCATAATCATCACCACTTTGCCACGGTACCATGCTCTTTAAAACACTCATTCTCAAAGGAAAAGGTTTCTTTGAGTCACTCATTCTAAACTCGACATTGCCTAATTTATAACGCTCTCCTGTGTCATATTTTAAGTTTATATCTGCTTTATTTTCTGGTAGCTGAACTTTCAGGTCATGTAATCGCCAATATGCATCGAAATAACCATTATCTGACGCAACATCTGTAATACGTAACTTGGTCTTTTCATATTTCCCTTGATTTAGAATATCTCCCACTTCTAAATCAGGTAATAAACGTATAATTTGAAATTGTGCAAGGTTTTTACCTGCGCCCAAAAATTCAATATTTTGAGAATCAACCAACACCGGCTGATTTGGCTCAACAATAACTTTAACTTTTTTATTGCTCAGTCGCTCAAATTTAAATTTTGCATTGTAATAACCCACTGCTTGAGCCGCTTGTTGTACTTGTGCTCTTAGTTGCGGCAATGCTGAGCTTTCATCTTCAAATGCTTCTTGCGTAAATGTAGAAAGCTTATTTTTAATATTAGTTTCTAATATAAGTGGCGCACCCTGTACTTCAGCAGTAATTTTTGGAATCACAAAACTGTCTGTATTTTGATTTGGTTTCAAACGATTAAACCAGCGTTTAAAAATATTTTTTTCAGGTACAGTGGGTTGTTCTATTTCAAACGTTGTATCGTTAAAAATTGCGCCTTTTTTTGCTTGTGAGTTTGCATCATTGGCTCGCGCTTGAGTCAGGTCTTGATCATGTGCTGTTTGAATATTGTTAATAATTTGATTTACTTGTACAGGTGGCATCGTTGTTTCAGTTAATGTCTGCATCGTTTGTGCAGACATTTGGCTATTAACAACCATACCTTGCTGTCTATTCGTTTCTGCTTGTTGTTTTGCTTGTGCTGCTTCATTTAAAATCTGCTGTGCCATACTTGGGTCAACAGCAATTTCAGGCAGTTGCTCTAACTCACCAAGATTTACTGGTTTAAAATCTGTGAGTGTGGGGTTTTGCTGTTGCTGTTGTAATAACTGCAGGCTATCTGTGCTATTTAAAGTACTACCCAAATCTTGTTGTATTGTTGTTGATGCTAGGGTTTGTGTATTAGACTGTTGAAGCTTTGGCGCGGTGTCTTGTGCAAAAGCCTGACTCACTGTACAACTGGTCAACAAAGCAATACATATTAAATGTGGCTTGTCATCTATTTTTAATATGGACTGAACATGCTGAACAAGTCGCAATTTTTTAAAATGTGTTTTTAAAAGCATAGCGCACAACAACCCGTTTTTATTGTCAAAATGATATCTGTCTTTGTAAATACGGCATAACAAAGGTTTAAACAGATCAATGTTTTTTTATATCATACATGATTTTGTTCGTGAGATAATCCGTTATCAATCATTATGTGACTTTTTTGAGCACCCATCGTTATGGAAGAAAAATCATCTTTAATTACCTCAAAACGATTTTTACCCATGTTTTTAACCCAATTTTTTGGGGCACTGAATGATAATGTCTATAAACAGTCATTATTATTAGTCATTACTTATGGGTTAGTACAGCATAGTGGTAATAACATTAGTTTTTTAAACAATTTAGCTGCACTGTTATTTATTTTACCTTACTTTATTTTCTCTGCGACTGCAGGTCAAATTGCAGATAAATTTGAAAGAGCTAAGCTGATTCGATCAATTAAAATACTCGAAATTATTATTATGTTGATTGGTTCATTTGGTTTTTTACTCGGTCATGTCAGTTTATTGTTATTTGCTCTGTTTTTAATGGGTGTACATTCTACATTTTTTGGCCCGATCAAATATGCCATTTTACCTGAAATTTTAAAACCGAATGAATTAATGTCAGGTAATGCCCTTTTTCAAACGGGGACATCTCTTGCGATTCTATTTGGTATGATTTTAGGTGGTGCAATCATTTCGTTGTCTGGTGGTTCCCTGATTTGGGTATGTATTGCGGTGGTTATCATTGCATGCTTAGGCTATTTAGCTAGTCGTTTTATTGCGACACAACCTGTAAACGATACCAACATTCAAATCGACTGGCATTTTTTACGTACCAGTTTACAAACGATTCGCTATGCAAAAAGTATTCCAATTATTTATGTCATTCTGCTAGGTAATTCTTGGTATTGGTTTTACGGTGCATCGTATCTCACGCAAATTCCAGAACTTACACACCAATATTTAAATGCCTCTGAAAATGTAGTGAGCTTACTTCTCACTCTATTTTCACTCGGTATTGGTGTAGGTTCTTTGTTATGTAAAAAAATTGCGGGCTCTGAAGTAAACTTTAAGATGGTACCTATTGGTGCAATTGGTTTGACTATTTTTGCCTTTTATTTATCTATTGTATTGTCATTAACACCCAAGTCACCCACTATTTTAGGTCTAGCTGATGTATTTACACATGGGCAAATGTATTACCATGTCATGCTAGCAATTATTTTATTAGGTATCAGTGGCGGTTTTTATATTGTGCCTTTGTATGCACTTATGCAAGCCTACTCTCCTCGCTCACATCGTGCGCGTGTGGTTGCTGCAAATAATATTTTTAATGCCATTTTTATGGTAGCTTCAGCACTATTTTCAATAGTTGTTTTAAGTGTGCTCAAAATAGACATGACGATTTTATTTTGTATTACTGCTATTTTTAGTGCATGCTTTTGTTTTTGGCTCGTTCGTAGAATACAGCCTTTACTTCATCAAAAACCTACGACTGTAGAGGATTAACTTATGCGTCATTATTCAACCATTGACCGTTGTATTCAATCACTAGATCAAGCTGTTCGTAGCCTAGTCCCTGGAGCAACAACAGCGCAAAGAAGTAACCCTGCTCAGGGTGTTGAGTCTTCATTATCAATTCGTGAAGCCCGCCATGTTGCTGGACTTATGCGAGTCAATCACAGTGGTGAAGTCTGTGCTCAAGCGCTATATCATGGACAAGCACTTACGGCTAAGCTACCCAATGTGCGCCGTGAAATGGAGCATGCAGCGATTGAAGAACAAGACCATTTGGCATGGTGTGAAGATCGTTTAAAAGAGCTTGATAGTTTACCAAGTTTGCTTAACCCTGTGTGGTATGGGCTTTCTTTTGCTATGGGTGCAATTGCTGGCGTTGCTGGAGATAAATATAGTTTGGGCTTTGTCGCAGAAACCGAGCGCCAAGTGAGCCTACATTTAGAAGATCATATTGAACAATTACCTGAACAAGACGAAAGATCTCGTAAAATTTTAGTACAAATGAACGAAGATGAATTAAAACACCGCGATACAGCACTCGACGCAGGTGGTGTAGATTTACCTAAACCTGTGCAAATAACCATGAATGCTATTTCAAAACTCATGACCAAAACCAGTTATTATATTTAAAATAAATGAGTGAGCGCACCTTTTGAAGATACGCTCACTTTACTGTTGATAGCCACCAAAATCATACTTTAACTGTATGTAGTTGTGGTTATGGCTAACATGAAATGTAGCTATAGGCAAAATATCATACAATGGTATTTTTACATCTAATGCAAAAGGCATTTTTTTAGTATTGTACTGCCAAGGCTGAATGTCTTGGGTTTTCCAAGCAATTAGATCAATATCTAGTGTAATTTGATGCGATGGCCGAATGCGCCCTGTCATTAGCTCTAAGTCTCGAATCAATACTTGAAGCGAGGACAATTCGAGTGCTTTTGACTCGAATAAGCATGCTGCATTTAAATAATCTGCACCCACATCATCTCTACATTTCATTTCATACGCAGAAGATACGGCGAGAAGCATTCCTTGATTTTGTAATTGCTGTAGCGCCCAATTTAAATGCTTACACGCATTGGAATTACTGGCTAATGCGAGCGCAAAAATCATGGCGATATCGCTCAAGACGAATTCCAACAGCTTGCGCTTCAGGAATGATTGCGGGTTTACGAATCGTGATTTGAATCTTTTCTATACCTTCAAAATGTTCAAACAACTTTTTCATTACTAAGTAGGCTGCATGTTCAATCAGTTTGGGCTGTGCTTTTTGGATCACTTCACGACTTAAGTCACAAACTTCAGCATAGCTAATGGTATCGTCTAAATCATCGGACTGACTCGCAATAGATAAATCATAACTCACGATCAGATCTAATGAGAGTGGTTGCTCAATTTCACGCTCCCATGTAAAACAACCAATCACCGTCTTGATCTTTAAATCTTCTACTAAAATAATATCCACAAATCTTCTCTATTTTTAATGTTTCGCATCATTTTATGAATGATGTAGCATATTTAAACGTTGGTCAGCATAGATATCTGTATATGGTGCAAGCGTTTTCATAAAGCGATCAAAGTAAAGAATTTGTTTAAATAGCAATGCAAAATCTCTTGGAAAACGAATACCATGTCGCTCGCCCACTGCAACAATATCTAGCATCATATGATTTAAATCTGCAGGGCTTGTTGATAAAATTTCTTGTGGGTCTGCGAGCATTATTCCTGCAAATAAACGCTCAATATCTTGCGCAAGTAACGTAGTATCCACTTTCTGCTTGGTCATGCCCATCTGCAACATATTTTCAGCCATAGACATGTAATTGGTATGCTGCAATGCATCCATAAATGCAAGTGATGCAGACCAAACTTTTGGTGGAAGCTGTCCTACAATACCAAAATCAATAAAAGCAATACGACCATCTTCAAGTAACATGACATTGCCTGCATGTAAATCGGCATGGAAACTTTTACATGCCGTTAAACTACCGAACCAGGTATTCATGGTTGTAATTAAAACTTGTGATGGATCTTTACTGTACTTTTTTACCATATTAAAGTCAGTAAGGGACACGCCATATAGTCTTTGCATGGTCAGCACACGGCGTGTCGAGTGTTGTAAATATACTTTTGGTGCAATTACATCTTGAATATGGCTGCCTTGTAAATATGCAATAAAATCATTGAGATTATTTGCTTCCTCAATAAAGTCGACCTCTCTGACCATACGTGTCTTAATTTCTTCAACAATATCGGCAATTGACGCAAACTTTACTTTAGGTACAAATTTTTCAAGTAACTTTGCCGACCAATGCAATACATTCAAGTCGGTATATAAAGTATTTTCAACATGAGGTCTCTGTACTTTAATAACAACATCTTCGCCTGTTACCAATCGGGCTGCATGAACTTGTGCAATTGATGCAGATGCCAATGGAATTTCTTCAATATATGAAAAAATATCTTCAATTGGACGATGAGGAAACTCTTGTTTTAACACGTTTTCAATATAACTAAATGGTAGTTTAGGCGTTTGATCTAAGCAACCTTGAAACTCCTCAACAAATTCTCTTGGAAATAGCGAAGGGGTACTTGCAATAAATTGACCTAGCTTAATATACGTTGCACCGAGGTCTTCAAATGTTTCTCGCATAAGTTTTGCAGGTGTTGGTTTTTTTAACCCATATTTTACCCCTGCACGTGCTGCAATAAAGGCAGTTTCGCTAACACGAACAATTGAGCGCATACCATTAAACAATATATCTTTTTTCATCGTCAACAAATGCTAAAAACCATTATGTTTTGAGTGTAACAAAAAAATAAGCATTACACTGCATTCGATCATAAAATTATTTGGAAGTGCATATATTGACCTTAATGTTTAATTTCTTGCTGTATCTATACAATCTATACAAAACTTTAAATTTCACTGAGCTGTTTAGAGTAAGAACTGACTTTTTATATTTACAATATCAAAAACCTCACCGTTAGATTAAATACCATTTTATTTATCTTTTCTGAACTTGTATTTAACAGTAGTAACTCTCTATGTAGATCACTAATCAACTATTTTTCTCCTTGATCATGTGATTTACGTAAACTCGACAGCACTGGCTTCATCAGTAGAAGCTGTTTTTAATTCATCCTTTTATCTCTGTTAGAAAAAACTGTCAACTATAAAAAAGAGAATATTTTTAACATCACTTTAGCAGCCTAACTCTTTCAAAGTTCAGTTCTATTTTTAAACTAAACCAGGACTACCATGTAATAACTACTTATCTTTAGGCGATAAAACAAACACTTAATCTAAGCCAGTCTAAAATATTCTTGTATTTTTTTTTAACTATAGCTATTATTCTTCCCACTTAGGCGTATAGCTCAGTTGGTTAGAGCGCTACGTTGACATCGTAGAGGTCTCCAGTTCAAATCTGGATATGCCTACCAATATAAAACAAGGGTTTACAAGCAATTTCAATGACTTGTAAACCCTTTTTTAATGTCTAAAATAATGCATTTGCTTTATATGCTGTATAAAATAACGTAATTGAGCAACTACAGTATATTTAGCATTTCAATGGTTTTAATCATCCGACTCGACTCTTTTAAAATTAAAAATAAGGGACGGTATTATTAACAGTTTATATTTTAGTATGAATATCAAAACTTCATAATGATTTAAAGCTTTTGATAAAGACAGTCCCGTTACAGTAATGTCTACTCAATGGTTTACTATTTCGGTCTTAGTTATAAAAAAGATAATAGTATTTTCAAATCAATTTAAACTCTAGTCGGTTGAATTGTAAAATCCTTTACTAAAAATAAAATTAATCTTAGACATAAAAAGTCAATTAAATGAGTAATTAATGCAAAAAGAATATTGAAACCATCATTTTTGTATAAAGATCAATACTCAGATGCTTCTGATATTTGTTTAATTAATAGGTCTATTGCCTGAATAATATTATCTTCCATTTCAAAAGAACAATTTATACGGATATGATTTTGCTTTTTATCTTTGTGATAAAAAAGAATACTTGGCGCTATTCCAATATTCTTCTGAATCATTTTTTCATAAATATGTTTACTGTCAACTTCTTGAGGTAATGTCACCCAAAGAAAATAGCCAGATGGATAATAATGCACAGTGCAGTTAGGCAAGCGTGTGGTTAAATAGTTGTAATATTGCTCTTTAATGTTTTTTAATTTGATACGCAACCCTTTTAAGTGTTTTTCATAATGACGATGGGATAAATAATCTACCAATGAATTTTGAATAAATGCGTTGACAGAAATTGTACTCATTAACTGTAAATGTTGAATATGCTCTGAAAATTTTCCCGCATAAACCCAACCAATACGAAAACTTGCACCTAATATTTTTGAAAAAGAAGAACAATGCAACACCATCTTATGCTGATCATAATATTTCATAGATTGTGGCTTTTTATGGCCATAGTAAAGCTCTTCATAAACATCATCTTCTATCAAATACACATCATGTTGATAAAGTAATTGTGCAAGTTTAGATTTAATTTCATCACTTACGGTAAATCCAATCGGATTATGGCTATTGAGCATGAGCAAACAGACTTTAATTGGATAGCTAGTAATTGCTTTTTCAAAAGCGTCTAAGTCTAATCCATGTTCTAGATGCTCTGGAATACTGATGACTTTTAATCCAAGATTTTCCACAGCCTGCCATGCGCCATAAAATATAGTTTCTTGTAGCAAAATATAATCACCTGCTTTAGTCATAGCCCTCAAACATAGGTTTAGAGCATCTAGACCACCGGAGGTAATAACAATATCAGATGGAACTGTTGGAATACCTTGCATACAGTAACGTTGTGCGATCATTTTTCGAAGATTGTAATTTCCAGGGGGTAAACTCGGCATTTGCTCATAGCCAATAGGATATTTTGCTTGTTGTGCCACGGTTTGCATAAGCTTTGGAGAGTACAGCAATCGGCTATTCGGGAATGCACTACCGAATGGTACAATGTTCTCGGATTGAATTGACTTTAAATATCGAAATACTAGTGAGTTGATCTCTATTTTGTCATTGATCATGACTCTTTTAGCAAGGGCTGTTTGCACAGGGTTTTCGGCAATGAAGTAACCTAATTTCTCTTTAGAATACACCAACCCTTGCGCTTCTAATTTTTGATAAGCATTCATTACCGTAATTAAACTAAATCCTGAAATTTCGACTTGTTGCCTTAAAGAGGGTAATTTTTCATGAGGTTTCCATGTTTTCGTTTCAATTAAATATTTTAAGCTTAATGCAAGTTGTTCTGATTTATACATAAATGATCATGCTCATATCGCTATAGTAATATTATTCAAAACGAATGGTAATAAATGAAAGGGCTATAACATTCGAGATCTAAATCATTAAATTTCTCAACATAATTATTCTATTTTAACCTAAATTCTATTCAATGAATTAGAGTTAAAAATGGAGAATTCAGAACCCCAATGGGAGTGGCTATACATGACTAACAGCTCCAGTGATATTACTACCCCATTTTATACAGTTGATGATTTTTAGAAAATTTGAGCTATAGGTTAAAAAATTAGTTAAAGGCGTAAAAGTAATAAATGATACAGATCATGGATATATGAACCAAAGTCTTAAAGGGAAGTTTAACTCCAATAAATTAACTCCATGAATTATTAGTTGAAATATTAAGCAATATATCGGCCTAAGACAGTTTAATATCATTTAAAACAATGAGATAAAATCTAGCGCTTAGAAATATAGAAAGAATTATTTAATGATATTGATCCGAAATTTATGCATCTTTGTATCAGCTTTGCCATAAAAGAGCCAACCATTTAAGTCATGCATACCTCATAAACAAGATTCAGAAGATATAATCTAACAATAAAGTTATGTCTAATAGTCTAAATTTCATACTTCCCCTTTATCTTATGTCACTGTAAAGTATAAACTTAATAAAAACTTAAGAGTTTAAAGTCATGTATTTTTGGAATACGAAAGCTTTAGCAAAAGCATTGTCAGATAACACTTTAGAAAAAAAGCATTATAAGAACTACTATTTAATGACCGCATTACTCATCACTTTAGTATACTACTACGGCATGTATTCACCTTATTTAGATTTAAAAGTGGTTGGTTTCGAGAGTATTTCAACGCTAATTATCCTCTATATAGGGATTCAAAGTGCGTATAAAGCCAATGGTGGTGACACAGGAAATCATTTTCTTGGCAGAATAACAGCATTATCATTCCCTATTTTAATGCAAACAACAATAGCCGGTATTATTTTTGGCTTAATTCTGTTTGGTTTATACTCTATACTCAATTTGGCAGGAACTGCTTTTGATGACTGGTTTGAATGGTCTATTTCAGCGTTTACGATCTTCCTTCAAATCTTATTTTTTACACGGCTAGTCTTTTATATGAAGCAAGTGGCTCAGCATCAACTCTAAAAATACTTCAACCAGACTTCGCTATTATTCAATAAAATAATGCGCTGCAAAATGGGCATCATTGCCAATAATGTCAAATACATCTTCACGTAAAGACATACCAGCGCATTCATCGCCAACCATCCATAACCCTAAAGTAGGTAATCTACCCTCGTACAACGGCGTATCAGCCCAACGCTGTACCACATAACCATGCTGATCATAATCTTTAAAATAAAAACTTCCTGATGCCTCCCCACAGTCTTTACTATTTTGCAATATATGAATATTTGCACCTTCACGCGCTAAAATAGGCTTACGAACCCATTTTCCAGAGTAATTCTCTGTCGAATCATAGGCATGAGACTCTAGCAGAAGTGGATGATTTGGAAAACGTTTCCACAATTCAATTAAAATGGCTTTATTTGATAGTAACATTTTCCAGCACGGTTCAATCCACTGTATATGCGGTTGTATATACTGTGAAAATTGTTCTTGCCAAATCCACTCCCATGGATAAAGTTTAAATATATGCTGAATGGTTTCATCATTTAAGTCGACAAAATTTAAACCATCCCAACCAATATTTTGCATGGATAATTCACTTACATTTAAGCCTGCTTGGAATGCAGTATCCATTAAATACTCTAAATTCCCCCAGTCTTCACGCCCTGCGCTTTGACAAGCAGAAAAATGTACTGTGGTCTGAGGCTGGTATAATAATTTCCAACGAGCAATCAATGCTTCATGAATGCTATTAAATTGATCACGATTTTTAATTGTTTCTACTTGCTCTAACCAATGCCATTGTGCGACTGATGCTTCAAGTAGACCTGTAGGAGTGTCGGCATTATATTCCAACATTTTTATAGTATGGCCATCATAAGCAAAATCAAATCTCCCATAAAGCATAGGTGATTTGGATTTCCATGTTTCTTCAATCAGGGGAATTGCGGATTGAGGTAATTCAAAATAATTTGGGTAATTCCCTCGTTGTATTAGATCTTCAACAATACTTAAGCACATTTGATGCAGTTGATTTGAGGCATCTTCAAGTTGTTCAATTTGTTTAAATGTAAATTCGTAGGCAACCCCTTCTGACCAATACATTGAACCATCTCTAGACGGCAAATTGTAATAGTCAAATCCAATATCATTATGTTGTTTCTGCCAATTACTTCTTGGTGGTAAGATCACTCTTTTCATGATTTATCCTCCAGCAGAGCTTGATGTTGTATTCACGTATCCAAATCCACCGCGAATGGGTGTAGATTTTGCATTTGGACGAATATTCGTTGAAATAATCGGTTTTTGATGAGAATGGCGACCAGAGGCTTTCACAACATTTCCCAAATATCGTACTTTTCGAATCGTTTTATAATACTGCGGCCCCATATACAGCACACGACCACCCCACCCATTGCTATATTCTGTTGATTCTTGTTCACACAGGTCTAAGGGCCAGTCTTGCTGACAACTGTATTGGTTATTATAAACATCTTGCTGTAATACATTCTGCTGACTACATGCTGTTAATAGCAAAGGAACAACTACTAGCGATAACTTTTTAGTTCGCATTAGCGTAAAACCTATATCCCTATTAAAAATATTTAAAATGATTGAAATAGTTATCTTATTTGTACTAAAAGATAAAGTACAGTATTAAAAATCTAAAAATCGTTAATTTGAGCACTTTATGCGTACTTTATTACTGTCCAACATAGGATATCTATATTTAATTTGTATTATCATCATAGATGTTTTAATGATGTTTTTTCTAACACAATCTAACGGCTTTACCCATTATAAAGCAACAATGTTAAGCCTGATTTGTTATGCCATTACATTCGTATTTGCAGGGTTAAGCTTAAAATACTTACCCACTGGTATTGTATATGCGTTATGGGGTGGAATAGGTACTGTTGCATGTGCAATTGTTGCACATTTCTTTCTCGGGCAAAAATTAAGCTTTCCCATTTATGTCGGCATTGGCTTTATCGTTGTAGGTGTAATTATTGTAGAAATATTTTCAGAAAACTAATCGTACATTTAGTATAAAACCCTTCATTTTCTAATAAAAGACTTCATTAAAAATACCCCGAAAGCCAGAGCAGACACGCTAGCATTCAGGGTATTTTTTATTACATAATGATTTTTCAGTTACGATTTAACTTAACAATAATTTAATGATTTAAATAGAAACCAAGTGGCTTACATCATACCGCCCATTCCACCCATGCCACCCATATCTGGTGCAGCTGGTTTATCTTCAGGAATATCTGTAATCATTGCTTCTGTTGTAAGCATTAGGCCTGCAACAGATGCTGCATGCTCAAGTGCTGAACGAGTTACTTTTGCAGGGTCAAGAATCCCCATTTCAAGCATATCGCCATATTCAGCTGTTGCCGCGTTATAACCAAAGTTACCTTCACCTTGTTTCACAGCATTAATGACTACTGAAGGCTCTCCGCCTGCATTAGAAACAATTTGACGGAAAGGTGCTTCAATAGCACGGCGTAAAATATTTACACCCACTGTTTGGTCATCATTTTCGCCTTTAAGTTCAGCTAAACGAGCAACTGCACGTACAAGCGCAACACCACCACCTGCAACCACACCTTCTTCAACCGCAGCACGTGTTGCATGTAATGCATCATCAACACGGTCTTTTTTCTCTTTCATTTCAACTTCTGTTGCAGCACCGATTTTAATTACTGCAACACCGCCTGCTAATTTAGCAACACGCTCTTGTAGCTTTTCACGGTCGTACTCAGATGTCGACTCTTCAATTTGTGCACGAATTTGTTGTACACGGTCGCTAATCATTTCTGCATTGCCTGCACCATCAACGATCACTGTATTTTCTTTAGACACAGTCACTTTATGCGCTGTACCTAAATCTTCAAGTGATGCTTTTTCTAATGACATGCCTACTTCTTCAGAAATCACATTTGCACCTGTCAGCACAGCAATGTCTTGTAACATTGCTTTACGACGGTCACCAAATCCTGGTGCCTTCACTGCACAGACTTTAATAATACCGCGCATATTATTTACAACCAATGTTGCAAGTGCTTCGCCTTCAACATCTTCAGCAATAATAAGTAGTGGCTTACCTGTTTTTGCAACTGCTTCTAACGTGCTGATCAATTCACGAATATTGGCAATTTTTTTATCAACCAATAATATAAATGGATTTTCTAATTCAGCTGTTAGCGTATCTTGTTTGTTCGCAAAGTATGGGCTTAAGTAACCACGATCAAACTGCATACCTTCTACAACATCTAAAGCATCTTCAAAGCCTGAACCTTCTTCAACGGTAATTACACCTTCTTTACCTACTTTTTCCATCGCTTGTGCAATCAGCTTACCTACTGTGTGGTCTGAGTTTGCAGAGATAGAACCCACTTGTTCAATCGCTTTAAAATCATTTGCTGGTGTTGCAGTTTCACGAATATTTTCAACTACAGCTTTTACTGCAAGATCAATACCACGTTTTAAATCCATTGGGTTCATACCTGCAGTCACAGATTTAATCCCTTCATTTAAAATCGCTTGAGCAAGTACAGTCGCTGTCGTTGTACCATCACCTGCAACATCGTTGGTTTTAGATGACACTTCACGTACAAGCTGTGCACCCATATTTTCAAATTTATCTTGTAGCGTGATTTCTTTAGCGACAGTTACACCATCTTTAGTAATATGTGGTGAACCGAATGAACGATCAATCACTACATTACGACCTTTAGGGCCTAAAGTAACTTTAACGGCATCAGCAAGTATATTTACACCAGCAATCATTTTTGAACGTGCTGAATCACCAAATTTAATATCTTTAGCAGACATTTCGCAAACTCCAAATTTTGTTTATTTCAAATATATAAATAATTTTAAGGTATAAAATTAGTCAGCCAGTACCGCTAAAATATCAGACTCTTTCATAATCAATAATTCTTCAGCATCTACTTTTACTGTTGTGCCCGCATAAGTACCAAATAATACTTTATCGCCTACTTTAACGTCTAAAGCACGAACGCCATTTTCAGTGATTTGGCCATTTCCTACAGCAATCACTTCCCCTTGAGATGGCTTTTCAGCAGCAGAACCTGGCAGTAAAATACCACCTGCTGTTTTTGATTCTTCTTCAACACGGCGAATCACAACACGGTCATGTAAGGGACGAATAGTGCTCATTTTAAAACTCCAATTAGACTTACTATTTTAAATGGCTAATCATGGCTATATCAGTATGCGTTATACCATGGCCAACCAATGATTGATGTGAAATTGGTGGGGGTAAAAACAACAGCTTCAAGGGCTACACTAAAAAAAAGTAGTTTAATTGATTTTTTTTTACCCAGACATCGAAAATTATATTAGCACCTCATCGGCATGTGCCAATAAGTTGTAATACACTGATAAAATACAAACTAGATTGATACGCTTAACCATCAAAACTAGATAACAATATCGTAAATCTAATCTGATATATGTGTTGCTAAAAAGACTCCTTTCAATTCATGAAAATTATAGTGTGTCACTTCCCCAGTTGTACTAATGGTATTAAAACTATTGGGTTGGTTTTTACGCAGGCGCCAAGATGTAGCTGTTCCTGCATGAATATCCCATATTGGTTGGGTTGTTTTCAAATCAAATAACTGAGTCAGGTTATATATGCCTGTGTGGTGTAAATGACCATGAAGTAATCCAAATAACCCTAAGTCTGCCCAGCGCTCTAATGCTAATCTGGCTTGTTTAGGGCAATCTTTCCAACCATGTGATTTATGCGGGGTATAAAAAGGCTGATGAACCACAACTAATTTTAATTTGTCTACAGGTGCTTTATGCAGTCGATTATTTATTCGATCTATTTGTGCAAGTGAAATTTCACCTTTCGTATGATGTCTACGGCGTATACTGTTTAAACCAATCAAATAAAAATTTTTTGTCGCCAATACTTGCTCAGCTGGACCAAAAAAACCCTCATAAAATGTAAATGGATAGAATATACGCTTCCAAACATGATAAAGCGGTATGTCATGATTCCCTGGTACAACCAAATATGGCAGTTTGAGACTTTTCAAAAATTGCTTACAGGCTAAAAATTCAGCAAATTTTGCTCTTTGAGTTAAATCACCACTCACAACCACGGCTTCAATATCAGGTGACTGCTTACAAAACAACCGAATTGCATCTAAACATGGTTTTTTTTCAGTCCCAAAGTGTAAATCAGACAGATGAAGTAGCATAAGGCACCATAATATGTAAGGCATGTTTATCTACAGAAATCTGTAAAGGAGATTGCTCCTCCACCAATTCGCCATCAATTGCTAAATATAATGGTTTATCTTGCACAGATCTTATTTCTATATGTTCTGCGCTAAATAATGATACGCCATCTGCATGTTCTACACTGCCCCTAAATAACCTTATAAGTAATTTAACCAGTGAGATACGATCACTTTTTGAAATTACAACCCCTGCAACTTTACCTTCTTTTGCAGCATCAGCAATGGTAAGATTAAGCTCTTTGAGTTGAAGTTGATTATTGCCTAAAAATACTAAAGATGTCGTCACAGGATGCTTTACTCCATCTACAATAAGCTCCAATTTTAATGCTTTATATTTACGTAATAAAACATCTAAAGCCGACGTATAGGCATGTAAAGGAAAGCGCCCTAAATATTTGTTATAACGTTCTCGTTGTTCAATAAACAATGGATACAAACCCAAACTGGCATTATTTAAATAAATATGGTCATTTAAACGAGCAACATGCACGGCGCGTGGCGAGCCTTTAGCAATCACCTCAGCCGCTTGAATTAACGCAATTGGAATGTTGAGCGCACGAGCAACATAGTTAAAGGTACCTAAAGGTAAAATACCGAGTGGAATATCTGTACCTACCAAATATGATGCAATTGCATTCAGCGTGCCATCACCACCAGCCCCCACTACAACACCTTTCTGCTCGGTTTTTTGATGTCGTGCAATAATTTTTTTCATTAACAATGAAATTGGGCTACGATCACTCAGCTCAAACACTTGAATTTCAAAACCATAATAAGAAAACAAGGTCATCATTTGCTCATATACTTCATCGTTATGGCTGGCATGAAACCCTGATTTATGGTTATACACTAAAGATAATGGTTTCAAATTTAACATCACAACCACAAAACTCGTATCGCTATGAAGTCATAGCATAACACTCATTGTATACAATTTTGTATAAAAACTGATTTTTTTACGCACTACCATAAAAAAATAAGTAATTGTTTTGATTATACATTTATTTAAAAAATAAAAATAATTTAAATATTTTTAAATTAAATACCAGTTTCAATAACAATATAAACCATTGATTTAAATACTTACACTTAAAATAAATATACTAAATCAATATTTCTTATATTAAATTTTCAACTTAAATTAAGGCTGTGGGTATGCTCTAATAATCACTGCAAAATATAAAAATAGACGTTTTTTGATTGCACTATTCTTTCTAAATAGCCAAGGCATTCGCATGATCTCACTCAATGTACCCTCATTTGTTCAACATACCAAATTGATCGAATGGGTCACTCACATTGCTCAACTTACTCAGCCAAAAAAAATTCAATGGTGTGACGGCAGTGAAACAGAATACCAAGACTTAATTCAGCTCATGATTGCCAATGGCAGTATGCAAGCATTAGATCCAGAAACGCACCCTAACTCTTATAACGTGTTGTCAGACCCAACAGACGTTGCTCGTGTAGAAGATCGAACATTTATTTGCAGCGAAAAAAAAGAAGATGCTGGAACAACAAATAATTGGCAAGCACCTGATGTCATGCGTACAACGCTCAATGGACTATTTAAAGGGTGCATGCAAGGACGTACCATGTATGTTGTTCCTTTTTCAATGGGCCCTATAGGTAGTCATATCGCCCACATTGGTATTGAAATCACAGACTCTCCTTATGTTGTTGTTAGTATGCGTAAAATGACCCGTATGGGCAAAGCCGTATATGACGTATTAAAAACAGCTGGAACATTTATTCCTTGTGTTCACAGTGTAGGTATGCCTCTAACCAATGACATAAAAGACGTTGCATGGCCATGTAACAACGAAAAATATATTGTGCACTACCCTGAAAGCCGTGAAATTTGGTCATTTGGTTCAGGTTATGGCGGTAATGCGCTATTAGGAAAAAAATGTTTTGCGCTACGTATCGCTTCAGTCATGGGACGTGAACAAGGTTGGCTTGCAGAACATATGCTTATATTAGGTGTTACCAACCCACAAGGTAAAAAACACTATATTGCGGCGGCATTTCCTTCTGCATGCGGAAAAACCAACTTTGCCATGCTTATTCCACCAAAAACATACCAAGGTTGGAAAGTTGAAACTGTGGGTGATGATATTGCGTGGATTAAACCAGGCCAAGATGGGCGCTTGTATGCCATTAATCCAGAAGCTGGATTTTTTGGTGTAGCACCTGGTACAAATATTAAAACGAATCCGAACTGCATGGCCACATTACAAGAAGATGTGATTTATACCAATGTTGCTATGACTAAAACAGGGCAAGTTTGGTGGGAAGGCTTAACGAAAACAGCCCCTGAACAGCTAATCAATTGGAAAGGTCAGCCACATCAAGGTACTGAGAAAGCGGCTCACCCTAACTCACGTTTTACAGTCGCTGCAACACAGTGCCCATCTATTGACCCAGATTGGAACAACCCTCAAGGTGTCCCTATTTCAGCATTTATTTTTGGTGGACGTAGAGCAGATACCATACCACTGGTATCCGAAGCATATGATTGGGTAGATGGTGTCTATAAAGCCGCAACAATGGGCTCTGAAACCACTGCAGCTGCGGCTGGACAACAAGGGATTGTGCGCAGAGATCCTTTTGCAATGTTGCCTTTTGTTGGATACAACATGGCTGATTATTTTGACCATTGGTTAACGATTGGACAAACTACAAAAATTCAAGCCGAAGCTAACAATCTAGAACTTCCAAAAATATTTAATGTCAACTGGTTCCGCCGTGATGAAGATGGTTCATTTATTTGGCCAGGTTTTGGGGAAAATATGCGCGTTCTAGAGTGGATCATTGCACGTTGTGAAGGAACTGCAAAAGCGACAGATACAGCAATTGGTAAAGTACCTCGCTACCAAGATATGAACTGGTCAGGCAGTGAATTTAGCCTATCTTCATTTGAAAAAGTCACCCACCAAGACCAAACTCAATGGAAAAAAGAACTAGAAAGCCACGGCGTATTGTTTGAAAAGTTAGGAAGTCGTATGCCAAAAACGCTTTTACAACATCAAGCAAAACTGCTCAAAAAATTCAGCCAAACCGAAAAAATCTAAGTATAAAAAAGAGCCAAAAATTTGGCTCTTTTCCTTTTTTACACATCACAAAAACAACAAAATAGCCAAAAAATTATGGCATACTCACATCGAAAAACCATTTGGACTTAACAAAAATGAAAAAAGCTTTCCTCGCCCTTACCGCATCAAGCCTAGTTCTTATGCTCAGTGCATGTCAAACCACACCACAAACCTATAATGGCCATACAGGCTATCAAATTGAACAGCGTAGCGCTCAAAGTGCTATCATTAGCTATACACTAGCAGCAAAAGCAAACGCAAATACCAATTCAAGCAAACTACAAAGTGCCTGTAAAAAAGTACTTGGTGGACAGCAAAATTATAAAATAGACATTTTAAGTAATAGCGAAATGATTAACCCAGCCAATAACCCAAGCGCGTACGGTATTGGTATTGGACAGAGCAAAACAAGTTTTGAATTGGCCCAAATTAACAATGGTACAGACCAATCCAGTGCTGCACGTACAGCAATGAATACACACCCACAAATACTCAATGTCATTCGCTACCGCTGTACTCCTTAAAATACTCCAAACAATAAGGTTGAGTTATGGATAATTTAGCAGAACAGACGATTTTAATCACAGGCGGCACAGGACTGATTGGCACAGCCCTTATTCAGTATCTTTTAACACAGCAATGTCACGTGATTGTACTGACCCGCTCACCCAATCACGTACTAGAAAAATACAATCAAAAACAGGTTAAGCCAATTCGTACATTCAGCGAACTCAAAAGCGATACTCAAATTGATTACGTGATTAATCTTGCTGGTGAAAATATTGGTAGCCAACGTTGGACTGAATCAAGAAAGCAAATACTCATCAATAGTCGTGTCGACACCACTCAACAACTGACCGATTGGCTTGATACACAAGCCATCAAACCCAAATGTATTATTTCAGGGTCTGCTGTTGGGTATTATGGTATAGACCAAACTAAAACATGGCAAAATACTTGCGATGAAAATAGTCCACCACAAAATATTTTTATATCAGAAATTTGCCAAAAATGGGAGCAAGCCATTTTACCATGGGCATCGAAACAGCAGCAACACGTTAAAGTAGTACGTTTAGGCGTAGTTTTTGCCAAACAAGCACCTGCTTTTAAACAGATGCTACTACCCATTAAATTAAATCTGGTTGGTAACATTGGTTCAGGTCAACAACCTCTAAGTTGGATTCATATTGATGATGTAGTCAATGCAATTGTTTTTCTTATGACATCAACAACACAACACAACATTTACAACTTATCAGCACCACAGCAAATTACACAGCAAGAATTTGTCCAGAGTTGTAAAACAATATTACATAAATTTACACCACTGTCTTTACCAGAAAGCCTACTCAAATTAGTTTTAAATGAACAAGCTGAACTGATCACCAATGGCCAGTTTGTAAGCCCTAAACACTTAAATGATGAAGGCTATCACTTTAAATATCCAACATTAAATCAAGCATTACATAATCTACTCACATAAAAAAAGCGCCTTGTCTTAGGCGCTTTTAACTCAGATATTTTTATATCAGAGCTTTTTCAGCGGCCTCTACTGTTTGACGAATAAGTGTCGTAATGGTCATTGGCCCGACACCACCTGGTACAGGTGTATACGCAGATGCAATTGACGCTATACCTTCAAGCTCAATATCACCAACACCGCCATTTTCTCTCGGGTGGAAACCTGCATCTACCACCACAGCACCCGCTTTAATCCAATCTTTTTGAATAAGCTCAGCTTTACCTACTGCACCCACAATAATATCTGCCTGTTTTACAAACTCAGCTAAATTTTGCGTACGTGAATGGCAAATAGTGACTGTAGCATTCGCTTGTAGAAGCATCATTGCCATCGGTTTTCCTAAAATCGCAGAACGCCCAACAACGACAGCATGTTTACCCGCAATTTCAATGTTATTTTCTTCTAAAATCGTCATAATACCAGCAGGTGTTGCCGAACCATACGCAGATTCGCCCATGGCCATACGACCAAAACCAAGACAAGTCACACCATCTACATCTTTGTTCTGCAAAATTGCATCAAAACATGCACGCTCATCAATCTGTTCAGGTACAGGGTGCTGAAGTAAAATGCCGTGTACGTCTGGATTTTGGTTCAGTTTTTCAATTTCTGCCAATAATTGCTCTGTAGTGGTCTGTTGCGGTAACTCTACTTTTAAAGAGTCCATACCCACTCTACGACATGCATTGCCTTTCATACGTACATATGTTGCAGATGCACCATCATCACCCACTAAAATGGTCGCTAAAATTGGTGTACGCCCTGTTTTTTCTTTTAAAGCACTGACTCGCTCAAATAAATTTGCTTCAATTTTTTTAGCTAACGCTTTTCCATCTAAAACCAATGCCACGGTGCATCTCCAAGAGGATTTAAATTAATTCATGAATAATACATGATAATTTGAGCAATTTTCTTTTACATGTTGTTTTTATGAACATATATCTACAACAAACTATTGTCTTTTTTTAAAAGCTTGCTAATATGTGCATCACCAAGAGATGGCGGGGTGGCAGAGTGGTCATGCAGCGGACTGCAACTCCGTGTACGCCGGTTCGATTCCGACCTCCGCCTCCAATCTTGTGTAACGCCCGGGTGGTGAAATAGGTAGACACAGGGGATTTAAAATCCCCCGCCCTCAAAGCGTGCCGGTTCGAGTCCGGCCCCGGGCACCATTTTTTAACTAAAATGGTATCAATGAAAAAACCAGCTTAAAGCTGGTTTTTTTTGTATCTATACGCTGTTAAATTACTTTTTATTCTGCGCTAAAGTCCATGCAACCGATGCATCAAATAACTTTAAACCATCTTCAGACAGATTATCAAAGGTATCGTTTGACAAGAAAAACATTAAACGGCGTGCAGGTGCAAGCGTTTCATAATCCATAGTACTGTCTTTTTCATAACCCCAAATCGCGACTTTTTCTGGCTGTCCGTAAATCGTGGCAATAATCGTTGCACCTAGGCCGGGCTTACCCCACCCCATAGGCGCTTGCTTCTTATAGACATTCACAGTACCTGCAGGTAATTTAGCAGATAACTCATGTGGCTGATTCACAAGCCACAAATAACGCTCTTTGTCTAATTCACCAAAATCCGTACCACTTCTTTTTCCTGTCATGGCTAAATCATCAAGATAATCATTTTCCCAAGTCATGAGTGGATAATGCATACCTCGCCAACCTGACTTTAAACTTTTAGATGCCACAGTAGATGATAAAATCACTAAATCTACATTTTTAATCGTTAAAGGATCAATCGCCTGATCGACAACTTCAACTTGATGTCCTTTTTGTATTAAATAACGCTGAATACTTTGATCTGATGCTGCTTCTTTACCTTGAGTTTGCGAAACCAACATAATTTTTGCAGCATGGCTAGCCTGTACCATACTTAAAACAAGTACAAATACACTTGCAATACTACGACTATTTAACCACTTCATTAATTACTTCCTCTGCAGAATAGAGAAAGGAGTAATCCTATCTCTATTCACGCCTTTAAATTAAAATTTCATTGTTGCTTTTAAAACAAATTCTCTTGAATCACCACGAGAAACGTTTAAATACGCTGTGCTGTCGGTTGCAGTGGTAGATGTTAAATAATCTTTATCAAATAGATTATTCACATTCAATTTCAAGTTTAAATCTTGACCACTTAGCTTGGTGTCATAACTCACAAATGCATTCATAAGCGCATAATTAGGAAGTTTAAAGTTATTTGATTGATCACCAGGTCGACTACCAACATAGTTTCCACTTGTGCCAAATCTCAATTGACCATTGGCAAATTGCCCATAATCATAAGACAATGACAGCGATGCTGTATTTTTTGCGACATTGGCCAAGTACTTTCCAATTGCTGTTTTATTTGTCGAATCAGTGACCTTAGCATAAGTATATGCATACGTTGCGATTGCATCTAGGTTATCTGTAATACGCCCTGTTATATCAATTTCAAGACCTTTTGAACGTGCATCTTGTGCTGTAGATATTCCCGCAAATGTATCGTTGTCAATAATATTAGTTTTCTTAATATCATATAAAGCAACATTTGCTGTAAAGCGCTGCCCAAGCTCATACTTCAAACCAACTTCGTACGACTTTCCTTGCTCTGGAGGTACAGTGCTATCCAACTGTGCTTTATAACCTGCAATCGTCCAACTGGGTTTAAGTGACTCTGTATAGCTTGCATATACTGACGCTTGGTCATTGATTTTATAAACCAACCCAAAACGTGGTAACCATTTCCCATCATCAGTATTGGTACTCAATACGAATGGTCGACCTTTACCTGCTGTTTGTTGCCAATGCGTGTATCTTGCACCGACCACAGCAATCCACTGGTCTGTTAAATAAATAGAATCTTGCAAATACATGCCATATGTATGTAATTTATTAGTCTGATCACTGGCCGATGCATCAACCGATGACACCATGCCTGTATCTGCCCCTGCAAGTGTTTCGTAATTAATCGTTTTTTGATTTGCAGTGGTCGTACGCCATAGATCTTTACGGTAGTACTTTACATAAGCGCTTTCTATGCCCAACTGGATATTATGACGTAATCCGAAAAATGATGTATCTCCATTCAAATATGCTTGACCAAAACTCGAAATGCTATTTGCACCTGTTGTTGCATCACTGCTTCTTTTTAAAATATGCGTTGTTGTATTTAAGGTACCTGGAACAACACGCATTTGATTCGCATCATAGGTTTCTTTGTTATAACTATATCCTGCGTGTAATTTCCACTGTTCATTCAACTCATGATCAACCACCAATTGAGCCAAATGATCTTCACCAGACATTTGATTACTGGCTTGGTCTAAACGTGTGTATTTAGAGATTGGTAAAACTTGGCCTGTACCAAAACGGTCAATAATCGTGGAGCGATCAAAAGGTACATCAAACTTATGGTACTGGTAACTTAAATTGACGGTTGTTGCACCGTTCTGCCACTGTATAGATGGTGCAATCAATTGCTGATCGTTATAGCCAAAACTACGCCAGTAATCCTTTCGAGATTGATCTGCAACGAGTCGGTAGGAAAAATCACTGTTTCCAATTTGACCTGTTGTATCAACAGTTACACCCGCACCATTTTTGCCACGCTCATAACTTGAACCATACACAGAAAGTTCCGTACTTTGTTTTTGCTGTGGTTTTTTAGTGACTGCATTCACTACCCCACCCGGATCCATGATGCCATATAATAAAGATGCAGGCCCTTTAAGCACTTCAACTTTTGCAACACTCGCATTCATAACACGCCCTTGTACAATAGGCATGCCGTTGATCATGATTGATCCATCACGGTTATCACCAAAACCCCGCTTCATAATCGTATCTTGCGTGCCTGCAAGGGTATTTCCTTGCGTGATGCCACTGACTTGGCTCAGCGCTTCATCTAAATTTGCAGGCTCATAGTCTGCAATATATTTTGAAGATACGACATTTACAGTTTGTGGCACATCTAAGTTTTTTTGATTGCCTCTTAACGTAGACTCATCTTTAACGGCGTTATAGCTTTTGGTGTCATCTTTTTGGGCTGAAGCAACAATCGTTGGAAGCAATGCTTGGCTTTGAGCATACACAGATGATACCGAGATAAGGCATAGCACAAGCGTGGTAAGTTTAAATTGGAAAGATATTTGCATATAGAACAAAAGGTCATATAAAATTCACCGAAACCATACAGTTAATCATTCTCATTATCAACAAATCTAATCAGGTCATCAAAATTAAAAATAAAACCCCAGTCGTGATGATTTTTTTCACTTAAAAAAAATAAAAAAACTAATCATTTCTTCATTTTCATTGAGATCAAATCATAATTTGATCCATAAATGCTCAAATTAGTTATTTTATAACCACTCTCGCTATAAATGCGCTCTAATCTATTGCCATTTATCATTTTTTTTACTATGATTGCGCACATGCCCGGGTGGTGAAATAGGTAGACACAGGGGATTTAAAATCCCCCGCCCTCAAAGCGTGCCGGTTCGAGTCCGGCCCCGGGCACCATTTTTAACTAAAATGGTATCAATAAAAAACCAGCTTAAAGCTGGTTTTTTTGTGCCTTTTTATTCTCTTACAAGTCATCAATAAAAAAATCAGCTTTATTTCTAAAAGTTACTTTATGTATTGTTTATGTAATGTTATAAGCATGCTTAAAATGCAACCATGCCATAGAGCCATACAATGTCTATTGATTTAAGTGCGAAAAAAGCCACTCGAATTCATCTATTTAATTTTAAAACTGCAACGATGCGGGCCTTCCACATGAGCTGGCTCGCCTTTTTTGTTTGTTTTTTTGCATGGTTTGCCTGTGCCCCACTCATGCCAGTCATTGCAGATGAATTTCACTTAAGTAAAGACCAAATTGCAAATATTAATATTGCTGCTGTGGCCATTACTATTTTGGTCCGCTTAGCTGTTGGACCATTATGCGACAAGTACGGCCCACGTAAAGCACATACAGGGCTACTGTTAATCGGTAGTATTCCTGTATTTGGACTATCTTTAGCCAATAGCTATGAAATGTTTTTATTTTTTAGGCTACTCATTGGTGCAATTGGTGCCAGTTTTGTGATTACTCAATATCATACCAGTATTATGTTTGCCCCTAATGTAGTGGGTACTGCCAATGCAACCACAGCAGGTTGGGGAAACTCCGGCGGTGGTGCAACTCAAGCACTTATGCCATTTTTACTGTCTGCTTTAGTCATGTTTGGTGTTGAACAAACTTTGGGGTGGCGCTTTGCACTGGCCGTACCGGGCATCATGATGATTATTGTGGGTCTCATGTATTGGACATTCACTCAAGATTGTCCTCAAGGTAATTTTAAAGCATTAAATGCACAAGGCATTTATGTAAGCAGTGGAAAAAAAGGTGGGCTCGCCATTTTATTACATGCCGCAAAAAACTACCGAGTATGGATATTATTTACAGCCTATGGTGCTTGTTTTGGTATTGAAATTTTTATTCACAATGTTGTGGCAATGTATTATGTCGACCAATTTCAGTTTGGCCTTAAAGAAGCAGGCCTTACTGCAGGTATTTTTGGTTTATTAGCACTTTTTGCACGGGCTTTAGGCGGTATTGTATCTGACCGTATTGCTGTTACTAAAGGCTTAGATGGTCGCACCAAAGTTTTGTTTTGTATGATTGTATTAGAAGGTGTTTTTTTAGTACTTTTTTCACACATGCAAACCCCATTACTGGCCATATTAAGCATGACCATTTTTGCAATTTTCACCCATATGGCCTGCGGTGCAACGTATGCACTTGTACCATTTATTGACCGAGATGCTTTAGGTGGCGTAGCAGGTATTATTGGTGCAGGTGGCAATGTCGGTGCTGTTGCTGCAGGTTTTTTACTCAAAGGTATGCTTGATATTCAAACCTGCCTGATGGTCTTAGGCATATTAGTCACAATTGCAGGTCTATGTGTTTTAGGTATTCGTTTTTCTACAGCGCATAAAGAAAAAGAACAACAGCTCTTTGAAGATGCTTTACGTGAACGTGCAAACACAGCACAATAATTTTACTTTTCAGTAGCACACTTAATATTGAGGTGCTACTGAAATTGTTTTGTATTTAAATCAGAAATCTCATACTATTTTATTCTTCTTTTTTAATATATTTCTACAATGCAAAAAATTATTTTTTTCAGTTTATCTATAATCATGGCAACCATCATTACAGCCTGTTCTCCATCTCCACAGCAACAAACTCTCAGTAAAAATCAACCCAATGATATTAAAAACGATTTAGATACCTTATATACCATTAGTAAAAAACAAGTTAAAAATAGTCCCTATTTAAATCAAAACATTGCAATCGCTTTAAAATCACAGCAAGAAAGCCAAGTAAAACAAGCTGTTGAAAAAGTAGATCAGTTTGTTAAAAATTTCAACAAAGACCTAAGTTCAGCACAAATCAAAAGTACTGAAGCAGATATATTACGTCAACAGCTCATCTATGCTAACGATACTGCACTAGAACTGGCTCAAGCAGGAATCTCAGTACAATCCAATACGCAAAAAATAGACCAATTAACACAGCAAGCAAAACAGGCTCAAAGTAATATTGAACAAACGATGCTAACACTACAGCAACAGATACAAGCCCAACCATCTCGCCATTAACGACATACTCATTTATGCAAACCGTTCAACGTAAGTTACTCAGAAAACAGCGTAAAAACATTTCACACAAAGTACAACAATATACTGAACACCACATCTGTATAAAAATAGCCCGTTCTGCGATATTTAAAAAATCTAAGCATATTGGGCTTTACTTACACGCTTTTGGTGAGGTACGGACTCACCTACTCATCATGCAATGCTTTAAACATAAAAAATTTGTTTATTTACCCCAAGTGTGCAATATGAATCAGCAATTACATTGGGTGAAAGTAACACCGCAACAATACTTACAAAAAAGATTTTATAGGCATCGATTAGGCATGTATGAACCGAGACAAAGAGGTCGTTCTATTCATATTTTAGACCTTGTAATCACCCCTTTGCTCGCTTGTGACAGTGTTGGTACACGTGTGGGTATGGGTGGCGGATTTTATGATCGAACATTAGTATCAGCACCCTACCGACCCTATAGGCTAGGAATTGCTCATACTTTTCAATACATTACAAATCCTATTTTTAAACAAATATGGGATCAACCCATTCACGCCTTATTTACAGCAACTAAAGCCTATTATTTTTAACACAAGCATAACAATAATGATTTATTTTTAAGCATTTCTGTGTTTTTTAGCATTTTTATCTAAAATACCCTTGTAATTTTCTAAAAGCACTTCACTATAAAATGATACTTAGCAACACTGTTGTTACTCATGAGGAGTGCCCATGGCTGAACAAATTTTAAATCACGATGATTTCGAAGAAGCAAATCCAATACATAATGTATTGCCATTATTGGCGCTTCGTGATGTGGTCGTTTATCCACATATGCAAATCGCACTGTTTGTTGGTCGTGAAAAATCTATCAAAGCAGTAGATGTTGCGCGTAGTAATGACAACTTAGTTTTTGTTGTTGCGCAAAAAGATTCTCTGACTGAAGACATCGACCAAAATAACCTATACCAATATGGGACTGTTGCAAAAATTGTGCAGGTTGTTAATCATGAAAATGATGAAAACTGCGTCAAAGTTCTCATTGAAGGACTACATCGTTCTGAGTTAAAAGCCATCATTAATGAACATGATGACTACTTAAGTGCTGAACATAGTATTAGCCCGATTGCTGTTGATTTAGATCAAGAGACTCAAACTACTGCAATACAAGAGTTGCAAGAGCTCTTTGCACAATATGCTGAAGCCAAATTACGTAATGCACGTGAGCTGATTGCAGCTGCAAATAAAATTGAAGATTTGCAACAACTGCTTTTCTTTGTAGCAACTCGTGCACCGCTTACCATTGAAGCAAAACAAAAGTTCCTAGAGTACGATGATTTTAATCGCCATTACAAAGAACTCACTCAGTATTTATTACAGCAATCTGAAGAACAACAGATTGAACAAGGCTTACACGACAACGTTAAACGTCAGATGGAAAAGAACCAACGTGAATACTTTCTAAATGAAAAAATGAAAGTTATTCAACGTGAGTTGTCTGATATCAATGGTGGTGCTGAAGACGAAGTTGCAGAGCTAGAAAAACGCCTTGTGGATGCAGACTTGCCTGAACACGTACGTAAAAAAGCAGAGTCTGAATTTCGTAAACTCAAAGCAATGCAACCTGCATCAAGTGAAGCGGCTGTCGTACGTAATTACTTGGAAGCGATTTTAGATACGCCTTGGAATACTGCAAGCAAAGTCAGTATAAACCTGACGAAAGCACAAGAGATTTTAGATAAAGACCACTATGGCCTTGATGAAGTTAAAGAGCGCATTGTTGAATACTTAGCAGTTCAATCTCGTGTAAAAAAACTACGCGGCCCAATTTTATGTCTTGTTGGCCCACCGGGAGTCGGTAAAACGTCTTTAGGTGAGTCTGTTGCAAAGGCAACAGGTCGTGAGTTTGTACGCATGGCCTTAGGTGGTGTAAGAGACGAAGCTGAAATACGTGGCCATAGACGTACCTATATTGGTGCTATGCCAGGTAAAATTGTGCAATCTCTTACAAAAGTTGGGGTAAAGAATCCATTATTTTTACTCGACGAAATTGATAAAATGGCTCAGGACTACCGTGGTGATCCATCATCGGCTTTACTTGAAGTACTCGATCCATCACAAAATAATAAGTTTAATGACCACTACTTGGACTTAGACTTAGACCTTTCAGAAGTCATGTTTATTTGTACAGCAAACAGCATGAATATTCCTGAAGCGTTACTCGATCGTATGGAAGTCATTCGCCTTCCGGGGTATACCGAGGATGAAAAAGTAAATATCGCTTCACGCTACCTTGTACCTAAGGCAATTAAAGACAATGGTTTACGTGGCAAAGAACTTTCTGTACACGAAGAAGCGATCCGAGATATTGTCCGCCGTTATACACGTGAAGCAGGTGTTCGTAGCTTACAACGTGAAATTTCAAAAGTTGCACGTAAAGTTGTTAAAGAAGCAGTGAGCAAAAAAGCGAAGAACCCAGAAACAGAAGTGAGTATAACTAACCTTCCAGACTACTTGGGTGCACATAAATTTGACTACGGTATGGCTGAAGAACAGGCAGAAGTTGGGCGTGTCAATGGCCTTGCTTGGACCTCTGTAGGTGGTGAACTTCTTACTATTGAAGTTGCTGCAGTCAAAGGTAAAGGTAAATTCATTACTACAGGCTCACTAGGCGATGTAATGAAAGAATCTATTACTGCTGCCATGACTGTTGTACGGACACGTGCCGATGAACTGGGCATTGAAGCCAGCCGTTTTGATGAAACTGATGTACACGTGCATCTACCAGAAGGCGCAACACCAAAAGATGGCCCATCTGCAGGCTTGGCACTCACAACTGCATTAGTCTCTGCTTTTACAGGCATTCCAATTCGTGCAGACATTGCCATGACAGGTGAAACTTCCTTACGTGGTCACGCATTACGTATAGGAGGCTTAAAGGAAAAATTACTTGCAGCACACCGTGGCGGTATTCAGCTAGTATTTATTCCTCAAGACAACGTCAGAGATTTGTCTGAAATCCCAGACAACGTGAAAGAAGGGCTAGAAATTAAAGCGGTAAAAACCATTGATGATGTGTTGCCATTAGCACTCACTGAAATGCCAAAACCTTTACCCCCCCCTATCACAAAATCGGTGGTAACACCAAAAGCCACCCGCCACTAAACACAATAAAGCCACTTCATGAAGTGGCTTTATTTTTTATAACAATACTCCATTACACTTAATCGGCTGTTCTATTTTCGCTATACTGCGTTTTAATTTTTAGACTACGCAATCAAGCCTTATGAAGATTAGAATACTCAGTATTGGACAGAAGATGCCTGCATGGGTACTCACTGGTGTAGAAGACTACCTCAAACGCATTCAGCCTTTTGTACAAACTCAGTTTGTCGAATTACCCATGGCAAAACGAGGTAAAAATGACTCTGAAGCAGATATTTTAAAGTATTGCCAAATTGAAGGCGAAAGTATTTTATCTGCACTCAAACCAAATGAAATACTGATTGCATTAGAAGTGAATGGACGTGAATTCAGTACTGAAAAATTGGCTAGCACTATGCAAGAGTGGATGCTGTCGGGTCAAGATATTGCTTTAGCGATTGGCGGCCCAGATGGTTTAAGCCAAGCCATAAAGCAAAAAGCAGTATGGCATTGGTCACTCTCTAAACTCACATTACCACACCCTTTAGTTCGTGTGATGCTAATTGAGCAATTATATCGGGGCATGACCATTAACCACAATCACCCCTACCACCGTGCATAAATAATGATTAAGAGAGAGGATAATGCATTTAAATACGTTGCCTGGTTTATTTATTTCACATGGCTCACCCATGCTCGCAATCAACCCAGAGCAAGTTGGGCCAGCACTATATCGTTTAAGTACAAACTTGCCTAAACCACAAGCGATTATTGTTATGTCTGCACACTGGGAAAGTGATGTTCTTGAAGTAAGTACAGCAACTAGACCAAATACATGGCATGACTTTCGTGGTTTTCCGGAGTCACTGTATCAAGTCAGATATCCTGCACCCGGCTCGGCAGAAATTTCAGAGCGACTGCTCAGCTTATTTGCTGAACATCATATGACAGCACACGCAAACAGTAGCAGACCAAGAGATCACGGCGTATGGGCACCATTATTACATATGTATCCAGAAGCAGATATTCCTGTCATTACAGTATCATTACCTATTAAATATACTGCACAACAAATCCATCGTATTGGTGAAATCATTGCTGTATTAAGAAAAGAGCAAATTCTCATCATTGGTTCTGGAAGTATTACACATAACCTTAGCGAGCTTAATTGGCATGAAACAAATGCCCCACCACCGGTATGGGCCTCTACTTTCAAAAACCATATCGTACAACAGCTACAGCAAGGGGACCAAGACAGCGTACTGAATTGGCCTTCTCTACCTTATGTAGAAAAAAATCATCCGACCTTGGAACATTTTGCACCTTTATTTTTTGCTATGGGTACAGGAAAAACCTTTAGTATTGTACATAGTAGTTTTTCTATGGGTTCTCTAGGTATGGATATTTACCGTTTTGATTAAATCTATTCATCCTTAATAAAAAAACCATCAGCTCATTAATATACTCAAGCCGATGGTCAGATAAAATATTTTAAAAATCAATCATACATTTAAAAAAAAGCCAAAGACGATGCTTTGGCTTTTTCTATTTTATAGATGAAACTATTGGCCTGAGCGAATAATATAATCAAATGCTGACAGTGATGCTTTTGCACCCTCACCTGTTGCAATAATAATTTGCTTATAAGGCACCGTTGTACAGTCACCTGCTGCAAACACACCTTTTACATTGGTTTCGTTACGGCTGTCAATCACTACTTCACCACGTGGTGATAATGCGACATCGCTTGCTTTTAAGAAATCAGTATTCGGTAACAAACCAATTTGCACAAAAATACCTGCAAGATTAACAACGTGCTCTTCATCCGTTGTACGATCTTTATATTTTAGGCCTGTTACTTGACTACCATCACCCAATACTTCTGTCGTTAATGCACTTTTAATCACGGTACTATTAGGTAAGCTGTGTAACTTGTCTTGTAATACTTGGTCTGCAAGTAGCTTGTCACTAAATTCAATGAGTGTGACATGTTCTACAATACCCGCCAAATCAATTGCTGCTTCAACGCCTGAGTTACCACCACCAATTACAGCAACATGCTTGCCTTTAAATAAAGGACCATCACAGTGTGGGCAATACGCCACACCACGTGTACGGTACTCTACTTCACCCGGTACGTTTAACTCTCTCCAACGTGCACCTGTAGAAATAATGACTGTTTTAGACTCAAGTACAGCACCATTTTCTAATTCAAGCGACACTAAACCGTTTGCAGTTTTATCAGCACCTGTCAACGTTTTTACACGCTGCAGGTTCATAATATCTACATTGTACTCTCGTACATGCGCTTCCATATCACTGGTAAATTGTGGTCCTACAGTACGTTGTACCGTCGTGAAGTTTTCAATGTCCATGGTATCCATGACCTGACCACCAAAGCGCTCTGCAACAATACCTGTATTAATGCCTTTACGTGCAGCATAAATAGCTGCTGTACCACCTGCAGGGCCGCCGCCTACAACTAAAACATCAAATACCTCTTTTGCATTTAATTTTTCAGTTTCTTTTTCGGCAGAGTTGGTATCTAATTTTGCAACAATTTCCTCTAACGTCATACGCCCTTGACCAATGTGTTCGTTGTCTTGGAACACCATAGGTACAGCCATGATCTTACGTTGCTCAACTTCATCTTGGAAGAAAGAGCCATCAATCATTGTTGCTGTTGTATTCGGATTATTTACAGCAATTAAGTTTAACGCCTGTACTACATCTGGGCAGTTGTGACATGTTAGTGATACAAACACATCAAAATTTGCTTTTAGGTTTAAACCTTTAATCTGAGCAAGTAATTCATCAGATACTTTTGGTGGATATCCAGACACTTGTAACAGTGCCAAAATTAAAGAAG
Source organism: Acinetobacter boissieri (assembly GCF_900096955.1). GTDB lineage: Bacteria > Pseudomonadota > Gammaproteobacteria > Pseudomonadales > Moraxellaceae > Acinetobacter > Acinetobacter boissieri. Next base: position 43,419 of record NZ_FMYL01000008.1, read on the forward strand.
TAAACTCATGCCCCATAGGTAAGCCTGCAAAATATACGCGTGGCTCCTCGCCAGCTTTTGCAATACCAAAACTTGGACGGCGTTTATTTTGTCCGTCTAAACGAGCAATCACTTTATCTGATAGTGCTGCAACTTCTGTCACTAACTCTTTAATTTTAATTGCTTTATCTGATTCATCTAAAGAAGCAACCAATTCGATTGGGCTATCTAAGCGCTCAAGATAAGTCTTTAGTTGCGCTTTAATATTCTGATCTAACATTATTTGAGTCTCCGAGGGAGTTTTTCTGTGCTTGTAAACATACTAACTAAATTTAACATATAGTCAAAACAGTATATTTTTATAGATATAATCGGTTTTTCAGATAATCATGAAAGATTCATTGTATGTATAAATAAATCATAAAGAATCAGTATCATGAAACAATGCATACATTATTTTCAGATAGAATGATTGAAAAAATCTCCAAAGTAAAAGCTTTTGATCTACAATTATACAAATGATATTTTTCTATATAGTCAAATATTATTACGCGACTTTAAACAGAACGTATAGCCTCAAACAATAGATGAGTGTGTTTTTTTCTACAATGCACCGACCTATCGTTAAAAATCAATACATAAATATACGACACTCATCTTTGCGTTATAGTATAACAAGCATAAGAGCAACTTTATTCAACCACTATGCAAAAAAAATATACATATACCGTCATAAGTTTGATCTGTATTGGCTCACTCAGTGCTTGTGTTTCACAGCCTAAAGTAAGTGTATCAAAAGTCATTGTACCAACTGTCACCAGTACACCACCTCCAACTGTCGCGGAACACCCCCCAGTTACCCCGCCTGTACTAAAAGTAATAACAACCTTGCAACCGATCACTTACACCCAATGGCTTAATCAAGGGCAAAATCAACAACGTTTAGATCAATACAAAAACTACTTAAAACAAAGACAAGCTGATTTTATTGTGCCCGATTATCAAATGTTACGTTCTGCAAGAGAATGGCAAAACTGTAATGCCAGTGAATATGACGTGCCTCCTGCAGAGGTTTGGGAATATGCTGTCCAGACACTCAAATTATTCAAAACATTAAAAGACCAAGGAATTATTTCTGCTAATAATATTGAGGTGACATCAAGTTACAGAGCACCTTATTTAAATACCTGTGCTGGAGGCGCAAAAAGCTCGAGTCATGTAAAAAATGCTGCAATTGACTTTAGAATAGGTCCTGAAAACCCTACCCCTCAAGATACTTACCAGATACAACAAACCAAAGTTGCACTATGTCGTTTTTGGCAAACACAAGGTAAATATTACAATATGGGCGTGGGTATTTATGAATCTGGACAAATTCATATCGATACTTTAGGGTTTAGAACATGGGGCTATAATCACAGTTGGCGTACTTCCCTATGCGGTGAAATTATTCCTTAATCCACGCTGGAAAATATGTTATATTATAACATAACAATTAAGAATTTCTCAGCTTATGCCACTCCCAGATATATCAACACAACACCTACCACAACATTTCAGCCCACTCAATTGGGTGGGTATGGAAAAAATTGCCTTACCATTACTATTTAACAATCAACCTATTTTGAGCCATGCAGATATTCACATCAATGTACCTAAAGAAAATGTTAAAGGTATTCACATGTCTAGAATATTTTTACAGCTCCAACAACTAAAAAACATTACAGCGAGTACCATTAAAGAACAACTAGAGCAGATCATCACCACACATCAAAATGACAACACAAACCAAGCCCGATTAATACTGCACTTTAAATTACCTATACAACAGTATGCATTAAAAACACCAGAAATTAGTGGCTGGAAATATTATCCTGTTATGGTAGAGGCCCAGTTAACATCAACCCAATTCAACTTAGACTATACTGTTGAGATAGAGTATTCATCAACTTGCCCTTGTTCAGCAGCACTCTCTCGTCAAATCATCACAGATCAATTCACTCATGATTTTGAAACGTCTAATCAGATCAACAAATCAGACGTTGTCAACTGGATTACTCAACACGGTAGCCTTGCAACGCCACACAGTCAGCGTAGCACAGCAGCTATTACAATTCGTCAAAGCACAGATTTGAATTTCTATCAAATGATTGAAAGTATTGAACATACGTTACAAACAGCCACTCAAACTGCAGTCAAACGTGCAGATGAACAAGCATTTGCACAACATAATGGACAAAACTTAATGTTTGTTGAAGATGCAGCACGGCGAATTGGGCATACCTTAAATCAAAGTTACAGCAAATGGCAGGTTAAAGTGACACACTATGAAAGTCTACACTCACACAATGCCGTTGCTTATCTAGACCATACTATTACATAAAAAATAGGCGTTAAATGTTTAAAACATAACGCCTACCTTATAACAGTGATCTTGCAGTCAACCAACGTTTAGAGTAAAAACACCTTCATCTCAAATAATAAACTGTACTAGTGAAATTATCCTATCTCGAAGACTTACATCTCATAAAAGCATTTATTAGCTTCAACATCATATTTGTGCTTCATAAAAATAAATCCTTTTCCTTAAGCACAACTCGAGTTAACTAATACGGCGTTTTAAACCAGTGATTTGTAAAACACGTGTCGAAATCTCTTCAATTGACATTTCAGATACATTTAAAAATGGAATTCCTTCAGAAATATAAATCCCCTCAATAGCCCGGAGCTCCATTTGACACTGGCTATAACTGGCATAACGACTTCCCGCTTTACGTTCAGTACGAATCGCGACTAAACGGTCTGCATCTATCATTAAACCAAACAATTTAGCTTTATGCTCACGTAATACTTTAGGCAAACGATTGTCATCGAGATCTTCTTCTGTGAGTGGATAGTTTGCTACCCGTATGCCAAACTGTAATGACAAATAGATTGCTGTTGGCGTTTTTCCTGAGCGAGATACACCAATTAAAATAATATCTGCTTTATCGTAATGTCGAGTACGTGCACCATCATCATTGTCTAAAGCAAAATGTACCGCATCAATGCGTGCCTTATAATACTCAGAGTCAATCACAGCATGTGTCTGCCCAATTAAACTGGTCGGTGCTGTTTTTAACTCTTGCTCAAGTTTACTAATCATGCCTTCAAAAACATCTAAGTTTACTGCATTGGCTGTATTAATAATTTCCCTCACATGTGGATTAACCAACGTATCAAAGACCAGTGGCAACTCCCCTTCTACTTGCTGACACGCATTGATTTCCTGCACGACTTTTAAAGCATCTTCTTCAGATGAAATATAAGGAATAATATGTACATTAAATTTTACGTTTGGAAACTGAGCCAACAACGAATGGCCTAAAGTTTCAGCAGTAATTGCCGTCCCATCAGAAATAAAAAACACACTTCTTTCAATTTGTTGACTTTCGGGCATGAAAAACTCCTCAAATATTTGTCATAGTCGGCTATATTCTTTATAGTAAGCCCCATCTGATATAAGTATGTATGGCTTGAAGTCAAAAAGCCAAAAAACTTTACTCTATGAGATACTAGCGAACAAATAATATACTGAAAAAGTGGAGAAGCTACTTTGGAATCGCACGTAATTGGTCTAGAAAAATTAGGAAAGCATGATGTTGAACTCGTGGGTGGGAAAAACTCATCTTTGGGGGAAATGATTAGTCATCTTTCTACTGCAGGTGTATCTGTGCCGGGTGGTTTTGCAACCACGGCAGCAGCATATCGTGAGTTTCTTGAGCAAAGTGGCCTTAACTCAAAAATTCAAGCAGCTCTAGACACACTAGACGTTGATGATATTCAAGCACTGACTCAAACAGGTGCAAAAATCCGCCAATGGATTATTGAAACCCCACTGACAGAAGCACTTGAAAAAAGCGTTCGAGAAGCATTTAGTACGCTTGCAAGCGGTAATGCAGACATTGCTGTGGCAGTGCGTTCATCTGCAACTGCTGAAGACTTACCTGATGCCTCTTTTGCAGGACAGCAAGAAACTTTCCTGAACATTCGTGGCATAGACAATGTACTGATTGCCATTAAAGAAGTGTTTGCATCACTGTTTAATGACCGTGCGATTTCATACCGTGTTCATCAAGGGTTTGATCATAAGCTTGTCGCATTATCAGCGGGCATTCAACGCATGGTGCGCTCTGAAACAGGTGCAGCGGGTGTCATGTTCACCCTAGATACAGAATCAGGCTTCCGTGATGTGGTATTTATTACCTCATCTTATGGTTTAGGTGAAATGGTTGTACAAGGTGCAGTCAACCCAGACGAATTTTACCTTTCTAAGCCATTACTTACAGCAAAAAAACATGCTGTGGTACGCCGTAACTTAGGTTCAAAACACCAAAAAATGATCTACGGTGAAGAAGCATCTGCGGGTAAATCTGTATCTATTGTTGAAGTTGAAAAGCCTCAACGCCAACAATTCTCTCTAACAGATGAAGAATTACATGAGCTTGCTAAGCAAGCCATGATTATCGAACAACACTACGGTGCACCAATGGACATCGAGTGGGCGAAAGATGGCGATGATGGCCGTTTATATATTGTTCAAGCACGTCCAGAAACCGTTAAAAGCCGTCAAAATGTCAGTACGATGGAGCGCTATCTTCTTAAAGAAAAAGGCGCTGTACTTGCAGAAGGCCGTTCAATTGGTCAACGTATTGGTGCTGGTAAAGTTCGCATTGTCACATCTATTGATGAAATGGATAAAGTACAAAACGGTGATGTACTCGTTTCAGACATGACCGACCCAGACTGGGAACCTGTCATGAAACGCGCTTCTGCGATTATTACTAACCGTGGTGGCCGTACCTGTCACGCAGCAATTATTGCCCGTGAACTTGGTGTGCCCGCAATCGTAGGTTGTGGTAATGCAACAGAACTTCTAAGCGAAGACCAAGATGTAACTGTTTCTTGTGCTGAGGGTGATACTGGCTTCATTTACGAAGGCCAACTGAATTTTGAAATTCAACGCAATACCATTGATTCAATGCCACCACTGCCATTTAAAGTAATGATGAACGTGGGTAACCCAGACCGCGCGTTTGACTTTGCTCAAATTCCAAATGCCGGTATTGGTCTAGCGCGTTTAGAGTTTATTATTAACCGCATGATTGGTGTGCATCCAAAAGCGCTACTTAACCTAGAAAGCTTACCTAGAGAGCTTAAATCAACGATCTCTACGCGTATTGCAGGCTATGGCTCGGCAGTAGACTTCTATGTTGAAAAACTTGTAGAAGGAATCGCAACACTGGCATCGGCTTTTCATGACAAACCAGTTATTGTACGTATGTCTGACTTCAAATCAAATGAGTATGCTAACCTGATTGGCGGTAAACTCTATGAACCTGAAGAAGAAAACCCAATGCTTGGCTTCCGTGGTGCAAGCCGTTACGTTTCTGAAAATTTCCGTGATTGTTTCGAACTCGAATGTCGTGCACTAAAAAAAGCACGTGACGAAATGGGTTTGACTAATATTCAAATCATGATTCCGTTTGTACGTACAGTCAATGAAGCAAAACGAGTAATTGAACTTCTAGCTGAAAATGGCTTACATCGTGGCGAAAATGGTCTTAAAGTCATTATGATGTGTGAACTACCAACCAATGCTTTACTTGCAGATCAGTTTTTAGAACATTTCGATGGTTTCTCTATCGGTTCAAACGACTTAACACAGCTGACGTTAGGCCTAGACCGCGACTCAGGCATTGTTTCACAATTATTTGATGAACGAGATGCTGCTGTTAAAGTATTGCTCTCTATGGCCATTAAAGCCTGTAAAAAAGCTGGAAAATATGTGGGTATTTGTGGTCAAGGTCCATCAGACCACCCAGATCTTGCTTATTGGCTTATGGAACAAGGCATTGAATCTGTGTCACTTAACCCAGACTCAGTGTTAGATACGTGGTTCTTCCTTGCAAAGCAAGACAGTAAATCACTTTAAGTTATCTTAAAAACGTGTTAAAAAAGACCCTTTCAAGGGTCTTTTTTAATGAGATTATAGTTTTATGCAAATTTATTTGGCTCGAAATAGTCAGCAAGCTGGACCATACTCCCTAGAGCAAATTAATCAAATGCTGCAAGATCAGCAAATTTTACTCACTGATTTAGCATGGCACCAAGGTATGACTGAATGGAAAGCTCTCGGAGAACTTACCCGTGGGCAATCACAGTACCAACCTGAAGGCTACCAATACAGCTATACACAACCCGCTCAAAAACAACAATCAACCCAAAGCACAGCATCTGAACTGGCGAGTATTTCATCTCGTGCACTTGCTAAAGTTATAGATTTAACGTTTTGGTTTGTGACCGCGACCATTCCTTATTTTTTTCTTAGTACTGAAAGTCTCAAGAAAATAGAAACGCTCAATGGTAACTTTAGCAAGGCAGCTCAAGATCAAATTATGCAACTAATACCAAACCAAGCTTGGTTTGCTATGCTAATTTATATTGTTATTATGTTGACTATTCAAGCATTCTTACTCAATAAATATGGTCAAAGTATTGGAAAGCTCATCACAAAAATTAAAATTGTTGACCAAATAAATGAAGCCAAAGTGCCCCTTACTCGTATCTTTCTGATACGTAGTGTGTTTTTTATTATATTTAACATTATTTCTATCCCATTAATGAGTATTATTGACTACGCTTTCGGACTTGGTAAGAATAGACAAACCTTGCATGACCGTATAGCAAAAACCAAAGTGATAAAAATGAACAAAAAATAAACAAAGAAACCACCCTATAAAAAAACTAAAAAAAACATTAGCTCACTACTATATATACATATATACATACACTTAGTTTAAATCCAACCTAAACTGTTGGATTTAAAACTGCTAATTTTCAAGCCTCTAAATGTAGCGTAGTTTATTAATATGAGGCATAATGCCCTATAAAGTAGCGGTGTAATAAACTTTAAATACTTAATGATAAAGTTACCGTCACTGTAATCGCTATCCCATAGTTATAATCCATATACATGGGCTCTCTTCACCGAGGTTGTAAAATGAGACAAACAATATTAGCTGTATTGTCTTTATCTGTGATTTCTGCACTTCTCAGTGGGTGTGGTGGTGATTTAGTACTTCTAAACTCAAAAGGTCCAGTTGCAGCAGGCCAAAGTGGCTTAATGATGACTGCAATTTACCTTATGCTATTGGTGGTTATTCCATCAATTATTATGGCTCTTTGGTTTGGTTGGAAATATCGCGCGTCAAATAAAGATGCAGACTATAAACCAACATGGGCACACTCAACTGCGATTGAAATCGTTGTATGGGGCGTTCCTATTATTATTATCGCTATATTGGCGTGGATGGCATGGTGGGGTTCTCACCAATACGATCCATATAAACCACTTGATGCAGAATCTGATAAGAAACCTGTAGATGTACAAGTGATCGCAGAGCCATTTAAATGGGTATTTGTTTATCCAGAGCAAAAAATTGCTACGGTGAACGAACTTCGTATCCCTGAGCAAACTCCGGTACACTTCCATATTACCTCTGACTTTACAATGACGTCTTTCTTCATTCCACAGTTAGCAGGTCAAATCTATGCAATGGCAGGTATGCAGACCCACCTACACGTTCTTGCAAATGAAGTGGGCATATTCCGTGGTTTTGCGTCAAATTATAATGGTTTTGGTTTCTCACAAATGCATTTTAAAGCACATAGCTTAACTGAAGCCGACTTTAAAAAATGGGTAAGTGACATTCAAGCCGGTAAAGGTAACGAAAACAATACTTCAGCTGAACAAAAAGGTACTTTAGATTTTGCAACCTTACAATCGCTACGCGATGGTGAACGTTCTCACCACCAAATCGAAGCTATGTTAATGGATGCAAGAACACCTAAACAAAAAGAAATTGCCGAAGAAGCTGAACGTATGGGCCCTTACCCTACGAAACCATATCCTGTGACATACTATTCTTCAGTTGAACCAGATTTATTTAAGAAAGTTATTAATAAATATATGAGTAACTATCATGGTGCTCAAGGTTCTTCTCAAGCAAATATGCAACATGCAGCCTCTGCAGGAGAATAAAACATGGAGATGCTACTAGGTAAAATTGGATGGGGTGCCATTCCAAAAGAACCCATTGTAATTGTTACCGCAATCATTATGGCACTCGGTGCTATAGCTTTACTTGCAGGAATTACCTACTTTAAAAAATGGGGATACCTGTGGAGAGAGTGGGCGACATCTGTAGACCATAAAAAAATTGGTATTATGTACATCATTGTATCTGTTGTCATGTTACTACGTGGCTTTGCAGATGCGTTTATGATGCGCTTACAACTATTCCTTGCAGGCAGTGGTGGCACAGGCTACTTACACCCAGACCACTATGATCAGATTTTCACTGCACACGGTGTGATCATGATCTTCTTCGTGGCAATGGGGCTAGTTGTTGGCTTAATGAATATTGTTGTACCACTACAAGTTGGTGCGCGTGACGTTGCTTTCCCAATTCTAAACCAATTTAGTTTTTGGGTATTTGCAGGTTCTGCAGGCCTTATCATGGCTTCACTTGTTTTAGGTGAATTCGGTGCAACAGGTTGGCTTGCTTATCCGCCACTATCAGGTATTCAATACTCACCGGGTGTGGGGGTCGACTATTGGATTTGGTCAATTCAAATTTCAGGTATAGGTACGCTACTTACAGGGGTTAACTTCCTTGTAACAATTATAAAAATGCGCGCACCTGGCATGAAACTCATGGATATGCCAATTTTCACATGGACTGCACTATGTACATGTGTACTGATTGTTGCAACATTCCCTGTACTTACTGCAACTGTGGCAATGCTCACACTTGACCGTTACTTTGACTTCCATTTCTTCACTAATGAGCTTGGCGGTAGTCCAATGCTTTATGTGAACTTGATTTGGACATGGGGACACCCAGAAGTATATATTCTCATATTACCTGTATTTGGTGTGTACTCTGAAATTGTTCCTACTTTTGCACGTAAAGCATTGTTTGGCTATAAAACGATGGTCTATGCAACACTTGCAATTGCTGTACTGTCTTTAATTGTTTGGTTACACCACTTCTTTACCATGGGTGCAGGTGCAAACGTCAATGCATTCTTTGGTATTATGACTATGGTGATTGCAATCCCAACAGGGGTTAAAATCTTCTCATGGTTATTTACGATGTATAAAGGTCGTATTACCTTTACATCGCCAATGCTATGGACTTTAGGCTTCTTAGTCACTTTTGGTATTGGTGGTCTAACAGGTGTTCTGATGGCATTACCACCAGCAGACTTCTTAGTACATAACTCATTATTCTTAATTGCTCACTTCCATAACGTAATTATTGGTGGTGTAGTATTTGGATTATTTGCAGGTATTATATTTTGGTGGCCAAAAATGTTTGGCTGGAAACTTAATGAAGCATGGGGCAAAGCATCGTTTTGGTTCTGGTTCACTGGTTTCTACTTTGCATTTATGCCGCTCTATATTCTTGGTTTTATGGGAATGACACGCCGTCTAAGCACCTATGATAACCCTGAATGGACACCGTATCTTCAAGTTGCAATGATTGGTGCAGTACTTGTTGCTCTAGGTATTGCTTGTTTCATCATGCAAATCATTGTTGGTTACTTACAACGTAATGACAACATGGATTACACAGGTGATGCATGGCATGATGGGCGTACATTTGAATGGTCAACCTCATCACCAGCACCTTTTTATAACTTTGCACATCTTCCACAAGGCGAACACATCGATCGCTTCTGGTTAGATAAAGAAGATGGTGTTGCCTATAATAGACCTGTAAAATATGAAGATATTCATATGCCTACAAACCGCTCTGCCGGCTTTATTATGGCAATATTAATCACTATTTTAGGTTTTGCACTAATCTGGCATATTTGGTGGCTTGTAATTGTTTCTTTCGTATCAACCATTATTACGTTAATTAACAGTAGTAATACCAAGAAAGTTGACTATTATGTTCCTGCTGCTGAAGTTGAGCGTATAGAAAATGAACGCTTTGCCGTTTTAGAAAAACACTTGAAGAAGGACTAAGACATGGCTGAAGTACTTCATCACGGAAACAATGCGCATGATGAACATCATCATGACGATACAGATATTACTGTATTTGGTTTCTGGACTTACTTGATGAGCGACCTTGTACTTTTTGGTACAATGTTTATCGCTTACGTGGTTTTACAATCACATATTCCAGCTGGAACGCCAACGCCACACGAGTTATTCAGTGAATCTCTCAGCTTTGTATTGGTTGAAACATTTGCCCTACTCATCTCATCAGTTACATTTGGTTTTGCCGTGCTTGCACGTTACAAAAACAATGTAAAAGGTGTTTTGACGTGGTTAATGATCACATGCTTATTTGGTATGGCATTTATTGGGATGGAACTTTACGAATTTCATCACCTTGTAGAAGCTGGGCATGGACCAACGCATAGTGCTTTCTTATCTGCATTCTTTACGCTTGTGGGTACTCATGGTATTCACGTAACATCTGGTATTGTCTGGATGATTATTCTAATGCTGCAGATTAAGAAAAATGGTTTAACCTTGCCAAACACACGTCGTTTAGCTTGTTTAAGTCTTTTCTGGCACTTCCTAGATATTGTTTGGATCTGTGTATTTAGTGTTGTTTACTTAATGGGAGCTATCTCATGAGTCATGATAATCACGCGTCTGGTGCATCTCACGGCAGTATGAAGCAATACACTATTGGCTTTATTCTATCAATCATCTTAACGATCTTACCTTTTGGTATGGTCATGTCGGGTGGTTTTAGCAGAACGCTTTTGCTTTCTGTTGTAGGGATCACAGCAATTATTCAAATTCTAGTTCAGTTAATATTCTTCTTACATATGAATTCGTCAGAAGAACAACGCTGGAATGTAATTGCTTTTATTTATACCATCTTAACGATTGCAATTTTGCTAATCGGTTCAGTATGGGTAATGAACTACCTTCACTACAACATGATGATCTAAACTGGTCATCATGCTGAAAAAATATATAGTCCTGACCAAACCAGGGATTATCTTTGGTAACTTTGTTACTACCTTGGGTGGCTTCTTCTTAGCCGCTCAAGGAAATATAGATATCCTTCTCCTCTTAGTCACGCTCATTGGCACAAGTTTAGTTGTGGCATCGGGCTGTGTTATCAATAACTTTATCGATCAAGATATTGATCATAAAATGCAACGCACACAAAACCGTGCACTTGTCACAAAAAGCATTTCACCAGCTGCTGCGCTTATTTATGCCTTTATTTTGGGTATATGTGGCTTAAGCTTGTTATGGGTATTTACAAACCTATATGCATTTGGTGCAGCTGTACTTGGCTTTGTTGTTTACGTATTTTTCTATAGTCTGTGGTCCAAACGTACATCAATACACCAAACCATCATTGGTAGTGTTTCAGGGGCTTGCCCACCTGTTGTTGGGTATACTGCTGTGTCACACTCATTTGATATTGCAGCACTTCTTGTTTTTCTTGCATATGGTTTGTGGCAAATGCCACACTCTTGGGGAATTGCAATTTACCGCTTTAATGATTACAAAAGTGCCAATATACCTATACTTCCCGTAGCACGCTCGATAAAACGTACAAAAATAGAAAGCTTTATTTACGTACTTTTATTTACAGCTGTACTCAATGGACTGTATTGCTTTAAATACACAAATATATTTTTCTTAATTACATTCAATGCACTATGTGCCTATTGGATCTACTTATCAATCATTGGTTTTAAAGCAGCAGATGATCAACTATGGGCAAAACGTTACTTTCTTTATTCTGTAATTTTAATTACAGCACTAAGTATTAGTTTAAGTTTTAGCTATCAATCTCCTGCCCCCCAACTGCCTTTGTTTTAAAGCAATCGAAAAATAGAGTGACTCAGCACTCTATTTTTATGCATTTGCGATCATAGCACTTGAAAAATCACTTAAACTCCTTTACTATCTCGCTTCGCTTAAGCGACATACTCAAGAGTATGCCTCCTTGCTTCTAATAAATTAGAACTTAGAAGCTGTATAATCCGTAAGGAGCTGACAATGCGTCACTACGAAATCGTACTTCTGGTACATCCGGATCAAAGCGATCAAGTGGTAGGTATGGTGGAACGCTATATCTCTCACATTAAAGAAGCTGAAGGTCAAATTCATCGTTTAGAAGATTGGGGCCGTCGCCAATTGGCATACCCAATCAATAAAATTCATAAAGCACACTACATTTTAATGAATGTTGAATGTGGTCAAGTAACGCTTGATGAATTAAACGAATTATTCCGTTACAACGATGCAATCATTCGTAATGTTGTGATTCGTCGTGATACTGCAATTACAGAAGAATCTTTACTTGCAAAGAGTGCTGAAGAAAAACGCGCGCGTAAAGCTCAGCGTGAAGAAGCACAACACTCAACTCAAGACTCTGCTGAAGCATAAGGAGAACACACATGGCACGTTTTTACCGTCGTCGCAAGTTCTGTCGCTTCACAGCAGAGAAAGTTGCATACATCGACTATAAAGATATCGATACTCTAAAGCAGTATATCACTGAAAACGGCAAGATTGTTCCTAGCCGTATCACTGGTACAAAAGCACGCTATCAACGCCAACTTGCACTTGCAATTAAACAAGCTCGTTTCTTGGCTTTGATTCCGTACACTGACAACCATAAGTGAGGTGAGCTGTGGACGTTATCTTATTACAACGTATTAAAAACCTTGGTAAACTAGGCGATAAAATTTCAGTGAAAGCTGGTTATGGCCGTAACTACCTAATTCCTCAAGGTCAAGCAGTTGCTGCAACTGAAGCAAATACTGCTGCTTTTGAAGCACGTCGTGCTGAACTTGAAAAGCAAGAATCTGAAGTACTTGCAGCTGCTCAAGCACGTGCTGACCAATTAGACGAAGTAAATATCGTAATTACAGCGAAAGCTGGTGATGAAGGTAAACTCTTCGGCTCAATCGGTACACGTGATATTGCTGATGCATTAACAAGTGCTGGTTTAAATGTTGACCGTGCGGAAGTACGTTTACCAAATGGCGCACTTCGTCATACTGGTGAATTCAATATTGCTATTCAATTACATCATGATGTAACTGCAGACGTACTCGTAACTATTGTTTCTGAGTAAGTTTTCAATATAAAAAAGAGCATGCATCTGCATGCTCTTTTTTTTAATCTGTAAAAACCAGTTCAAATGCTAGTTTTTAATGTTGTAAAAATTTATACTTTTAATCCGCATTTTCATTTGCCTTTTATTCTAACGATCTGTCAGCACAAGGTTTCTTTATGTCTCAGGCGAATACGCAAAATTCAACACACACCACCAATAATGGCTCAGAGAAAACAACAAATAGTCAAATTAAAGAGCTTCGCACACCGCCACATAATTTATCTATAGAACAAGCTGTACTCACAGCACTCATGACTGTTGCAGAGTCTTTTGAACAAGTCAGTGATATTTTAGAAGAAAATGACTTCTACGCTACACGACATAAATATATTTTTAGAGCGATTGAGAAACTTGCACAGCTCAACTCCCCTTATGATGCAGTGCTGGTACATGATTGGTTAACCAACCAAAAACTCATTGAAAGTGTTGGTGGCGAAAACTATTTAATGCAACTGATGTCAGACTCCCCATCAAGTTTCTATAATCTAGAAACATATGCACAAAAAATTAAAGAGTTTGCAACCTTACGACATATGATTAAAGCAGGTAATGAAATTCTAATTAATGCGTATGACACCAAAGGTCGCAGTGTCAGTGATATCTTAGATATTGCTGAAAGTAATATTTTTTCAATCACAGAACAACATAACAATAATAAAAAGGCAGAAGGTCCAAAGCCAATTACAGCAGTTGTATCAAGCGTATTTAACAAACTAGATGAGCTCTCTCAACTCGAAGGAAGCATTACAGGGTTGTCTACTGGATTTATTGAATTAGACAATAAGACCTCTGGTATGCAAGCAGGTGATCTTATAATTGTTGCTGCCAGACCATCTATGGGTAAAACAACGTTTGCAATGAACCTTATTGAAAGCGTGCTCTTTAATAGTAATTTACCAGCACTGGTCTTTTCTATGGAAATGCCAGCTGACTCTATTGCCATGCGTATGATCTCATCAATTGGGAAAGTACACCAAGGGCATTTACGCGCAGGTAAACTAGATGATGATGAATGGTCAAAAGTAACTGCAAGCATACTACAGCTACAAGAAAAACTACTTTATATTGATGATTCATCTGCACTCCCCCCCACAGAACTCAGATCACGTGCCAGACGTATTGCAAAACAGCATGATGGGAAAATTGGCTGCATTATGGTCGACTACTTGCAGCTAATGAAAGTCCCGGGTATGGGCGATAATCGTGTAAATGAAATCTCAGAAATATCAAGAAGCTTAAAAGCACTGGCTAAAGAGATGAATTGCCCAGTCATCGCATTGTCTCAGCTTAACCGAAGCCTAGAAAATAGACCCAATAAACGTCCAGTCATGTCAGACTTACGCGAATCTGGAGCGATTGAACAAGATGCTGACTTAATTATGTTTATTTACCGTGATGAAGTCTACAACAAAGAATCCAAAGAAGCAGGCACTGCAGAAATTGTTATTGGTAAACAACGTAATGGCCCTATTGGTACTGTACGACTCTCTTTTGAAGGACAGTACACCCGTTTTGGTAATTTATCTCCAGAATATTACAACCAATTTGATGATGATGAATAATCTTCAGAGAAAATTGATATTGTATATAGCCCTATGACCTTAAACTAAGGTATGATTATTTGAAAAGAACAACATGGTCATATCTACTTATTTCATATGTATACATCAGAAAAAGAAACATCAAATAGCTTATACCGCCAATGGCAAATACTATCGCATCTCAATACTGGAAAGTGGACCGGTACAAGACAACTGCAAACGATACTAGAAAGAGACGGTGTTGATGTCAGTATGCGTACAATACAACGTGATCTAAACCAACTGTCTGAACGCTTTCCCATAGAAAGAAACAAAGAAATTCCTCAAGGCTGGCGCTGGCGTGATGATGCACCCATTCAAAGCCTACCTCACATGACAAGTTCACAAGCAGTCACGTTTATGATGGTAGAAGATCATCTCAAACACCTGTTACCCCCTAGCCTAATTGAAGAAATGAACCCTTGGTTTGATTTAGCACGGCGCAGTTTATCTGAGCAAAACAATGCTCGCCAATGGATTAACCGCGTAAGAATTGTCCCCGCAACTCAACCACTTATTCCACCTATTGTAGACAAAAAAGCCCAACAAGCAATTTATGAAGGTTTACTACAAGATAAACAAATTGAATGTGTTTACCGTAGTCGTACTAATCCAGCTCAAGATAAAACCTATATTCTAAATCCATTGGCTTTAGTACAAAAAGGCGCTGTTATTTACCTTATTTGCACTCGCCATGATCGTTCAGATATACAGACTTTTGCACTCCATCGTTTTTCATCCACCAAAGTGCTAGAAGCGCGTGCGCTACACCCAGCAAACTTTAATATTGACGAATATATAGAATCAGGTGCATTAGGCTTCAGGGTTGATTTTAACCAACCAACACAAAATGTACGATTAGAACTGCATATGGACCACAACATTGCGCAAATGTTTTATGAAAGTCCTTTAAGCAAAGATCAAAATATTGGCATACTCAATGAACAACTGACGAAAGTCACTGCAACTGTGCCATTTACGTCGCAACTCATATGGTGGCTAAGAAGTTTTGGTCAACGTATTTCACATATTTCACCCGAAAACGTGGCCAAAGAAGTATATGAGCAATAAAAAAAACTGCTCATAACGAGCAGTTTTTTTATTTAAAGGTATGTTGTATTAAGCACTTTTTTGCTTGAAATGATTTTTACGTACAGTAATCATAATAAGCTGAACTGCAGCAGGTGTAACACCAGGTATACGATTGGCCTGTGCTAAAGTTTCTGGACGCACATTTTTTAACTTTTGCGTAATTTCACGAGACAATCCAGACACTACATCATAATCAAAATCCACAGGAATTTTTGTTTCCTCTAAACGCTTTAACTGAGCTACATCTTCTTGCTGACGGTCTATATATCCCGCATATTTCACAGCAATTTCAATTTGCTCACCCACTTGAGTGGAAACAGTAGAACCTGTAAGCTCTGCAATATGAGAGAAATCGATTTTAGGACGTTTTAATAAGTCAATCGCACTACACTCTTTACTTAAATCAGCACCTGTCATCTCTACAAACTTTTTACCCATTGGGTTGTTCGGTGCAGCCCACAAGTGTTTTAATCTTGCCATTTCAGACTCAACAGCGTCCATCTTTTCACAATATGCCGACCAACGTACATCATCAACCAAACCAAGCTCACGACCAATTTTAGTCAAACGTTGATCTGCATTGTCTTCACGCAACATCAAACGATACTCTGCACGAGAAGTAAACATTCGGTATGGCTCTTTGGTACCTAAAGTAATCAGGTCATCTACCAAAACACCCATATAAGCTTGGTCTCGCTGTGGTGACCATTGCTCTTGATCCCATGCACGGCGTGCTGCATTTAAACCAGCAAGCAAGCCCTGTGCACCCGCTTCTTCGTAACCTGTTGTACCGTTAATCTGGCCTGCAAAATATAAGTTTTGAATGGCTTTTGTTTCTAAAGTCATTTTTAGTGCTTGAGGATTAAAGTAATCATACTCAATGGCGTAGCCCGGGCGTAGAATATGCGCATTTTCCATACCACGTATTGAACGAACCAATTGAAACTGCACATCAAATGGCAACGATGTTGAAATCCCATTTGGATATAATTCATGTGTGGTTAAACCCTCAGGCTCGATAAAGACTTGGTGAGAATCTTTATCCGAAAAGCGATGAATTTTATCTTCAATGGATGGACAATAGCGTGGACCAACCCCTTCAATCACCCCTGTATACATTGGAGAGCGATCTAAGCCTTGACGAATAATGTCATGTGTTTGTTCATTGGTATGGGTAATATAACAATTCACTTGCTCTGGATGCATAGAAGCATTGCCCATAAATGACATGGTTGGTGATGGAAAATCACCTGGCTGTGCAGTCATTACAGAGAAATCTACTGAACGTGCATCAATACGTGGTGGTGTACCTGTTTTTAGACGTCCAACAGGCAAGTTTAACTCTCTTAAACGGTCGGCTAGCGCAATAGACGGTGGATCACCTGCGCGTCCCCCACTCGATTTTTGCAAGCCAATATGAATCACGCCACCCAAAAAGGTACCTGTAGTCAACACCACAGTTTTGGTGTCAAAGCGAACACCCATTTGAGTCACAACACCTTTAACCGTATCGCCCTCGACAACAATATCATCAGCTGCTTGCTGAAAAATATCTAAATTTGCTTGATTTTCTAATTTTTCACGAATGACTGCTTTATATAAAATACGGTCTGCCTGAGCACGTGTTGCACGGACTGCAGCACCTTTTCTAGAGTTTAAAATACGAAATTGTATACCGCTTTTATCGGCTGCTAATGCCATTGCACCGCCCAGCGCATCAATTTCTCTGACTAAGTGAGATTTACCAATCCCACCAATCGCAGGGTTACAGCTCATCTGCCCCAAAGTTTCAATATTATGGGTTAGAAGTAAGGTCTGACGTCCCATACGTGCAGCAGCAAGTGCAGCTTCGGTACCCGCATGACCACCACCAATCACGATAACATCGTAAACTTTTGGATAATGCATAATATAAACATCGGCAATGAAAAGACCGCGTATTATATCAGAGTATATTAAAATAAATAAATATATTCATGGCCCAGAAAAACCCCAAGAACACAATCACAAATATAAAGAAAATATGAGTGCACTTAAAAATAACAACGAGCCATTGATTTAGCTCATAAAATTGACAATACAGCATGGTTAAAATATGGCATAATATAAACATATGTTATGGCGTTAATTTAGGTATTTATTTGATGAATCTTGAACGTGTTGATTTAAATTTACTTATCTACCTTGATGTACTACTCAGAGAAAAAAATGTCACTCGCGCTGCTGAACAACTTGGTGTGACTCAGCCAGCCATGAGCAATATTTTACGCAGGCTCAGAACATTATTTAACGATCCACTGCTTATACGCTCATCTGAGGGCATGACCCCTACCGAACGTGCCATTGAGCTACAACCTAGAATACGCAGTGCTTTGGCTGACTTATCAAGTATTTTAGAACCTCGTACTGATTTTAAGCCTTATAGTAGTCATCGTGTATTTCGAATTATGACTTCAGACTATGCAGAAGCCACGTTAGTTCCCAAACTCATTAAAGCTTTACGTGCTGAAGCACCGCACGTTGTTTTAGACTTTCTCACACCAAGCGATGTCTCTTATAGAGATATGGAACAAGGTAAAGTCGATCTTGCGATTAACCGCTTTAATGAAATCCCACAAAGCTTTCATCAGGTTCTCGTGTGGCGTGACCGTTTTTCATGTTTAATGAATGCAAAACACCCTTACGTCAATAATCTCAACTTAAAAAACTATTTAGATGCAGATCATATTTGGGTTTCTAAAACAGGTATGGGAATTGGATTTGGTGTCAACCCAGAAAAACAATCTGGTCTAGGTTGGATTGATCAATCCCTTGAACGAATTGGACAGAAACGAAAGATTTCTATTTTTACTCGTCATTATCAAATGCCTGCACTCTTGGCACGAAATGTTGACCTGATTGCAACATTACCCACACGAATTGCAAATTTACAAAATAACAATAGCGACCTTGTGATTCAGGATCCTCCTTTTTATATTCCAGAAATAGAGCTTAAAATGGCATGGTGTCCACTACTTCACCACCACCCTGCACATCGTTGGCTACGCCAATTAATCTTATATGTTGCAAGACAAATGGTTGAAGAGGAAAATAAAGAGTTTCTTAATAAACAGAATACAGTCTTACATGCTTCACAGTAATGATTAGATAAAATCAAAGATATGCAGCAACCCTTTTTTATGTTAAAAAACATAAATAATGCAAAATTTATAAACATAGGTGCATTGTGACTTTTTTTCAAAGTATGATGGTGATGGGCATACTCATGATCGGTGGTGGCTTTCTTGCCCTTGCCGAAATTGCTTTAGCAGGTGCCCGCAAAGTAAAACTAAAAATATTGGCTGAGTCAGGTGATGAACGTGCACAAAAAGTACTCGATGTACAAGCACAATCAGCAGATTTTTTTGCAGCGTCTCAAATTGGTTTAAATGCCGCTGCAATTTTAGGTGGTATTGTTGCAGAACCGGCTTTTCGCTCTTTTTTTGCAGACTTTCTTTATCAGTTTTTTGTCGGTGCATGGATTGAAAAAGCAGCTTTTGGCTTATCTTTTTTGGTCGTCACTATGGCATTTATTTTATTTGCAGACTTTATGCCAAAACGGCTTGCTATGATTGCACCTGAAAAAATTGCTTTAGCTGTTATTAACCCAACCCTGATTTATGTCAAAATTTGCACACCGCTGGCGTGGGTCATCAATGCCATCAGCAACTTATTATTTAGACTATTTAAAGTGAACACTATACGAGAAGACAATGTCACGTTTGATGATATTGCGGCAGTCATGGAGGCTGGAGCTCAAGCAGGTGTTTTACTGAAACAAGAACGACATTTTATTGAAAATGTATTTGAACTAGAAGAACGTACTGTTCCTTCAAGTATGACCACTCGTGAAAATATTGTTTTTTTTACACCCAATGAACCAGAAGATAGTATTCGCCAAAAACTTGCTACATATCCTTTTTCTAAGTTTTTGGTTTGTAATGAAACAATTGATCAAACAATTGGTTATGTTGATGCAAAAGACCTATTGGTTCGTATTTTAAATAATCAAAAACTTAATCAACTTAATGAAACTACTATTCGTAGTGTACTCACTATACCAGATACACTTACTTTATCAGAGCTACTTGACCGATTTAGAGCCAGCAAAGAAACCCTTGCTGTTGTAATTAATGAATATGCATGGGTTGTTGGGGTCATTAGCTTAAATGATATTATGAGCACTGTTATGGGCGACTGGGTCACCCCAATGGATGAAGTTCAACAGATTATTAAACGAGATAATCATTCATGGCTGATTGAAGGTAGTACACCCATTGAAGACATGAAGCATGCTTTAGATTTAGATGAATTACCAGACGAAGAAAACTATGAAACAGTCGCTGGTTTTATGATGTATAAACTGAGAAAAGTACCACGCCCTGCGGATTTTGTAGAATTCGACCACTTTAAATTTGAAGTCGTCGATGTAGACCACTATAAAATTGATCAGCTATTAGTGACTCGCCTCTCAGTGATTAATGAAAATCTCATCATACCCAATAAAACAGATTAACTAAAATGATTTAAAAAAAACCCTCAAATTTGAGGGTTTTTTATTAGCTACCGATTAAACATCTTTACGGCGCATGTGAGGAAATAATAATACATCTCTAATACTTGCAGCATTTGCAAACAACATGACTAAGCGGTCAATACCAATGCCCTGACCTGCTGTTGGCGGTAAACCATATTCTAGTGCTTCAACAAAGTCAGCGTCATAGTGCATTGCTTCATCATCACCCGCATCTTTTTCAGCAACTTGTGCTTGAAAACGCTCAGCCTGATCAATTGGGTCATTTAATTCGCTAAAACCATTCGCCAGCTCACGACCACCAATAAAGAATTCAAAACGGTCGGTAACGTGTGGATTATGGTCATTACGGCGAGCCAATGGTGAAGTTTCTGCAGGATACTCGGTAATAAACGTGGGTTGACGTAACTGTGTTTCTACTGTCTCTTCAAACACAATTGTTTGTAGCTTGCCTAAACCAAAACCTGCTTTTACCTGCTCTTTCAGCTCAGTTTGAATAAACTGTGCAAGAAATTCACGGTCTGCTACATTTTGTGCTGTAAAGCTTGGGTTATGCTCTAAAATTGCATCAAACATAGAGATTTTTTTATATGGCCCTTTAAAGCTAAAGACTTCTTCAGCATATGGCACATCAGTAGAACCCAAAATATCTACAGCTAATTTTTCAAGCATGTTTTCAGTCAGGGTCATCAAATCTTTATAATCTGCATAAGCCTGATAAAACTCAATCATGGTAAATTCAGGATTATGACGAGTAGAAACCCCCTCATTTCTGAAATTACGGTTAATTTCAAACACACGTTCAAAACCACCTACTACCAGACGCTTTAAATATAGCTCAGGTGCAATACGCAAGAATAAATCCATGTCTAGCGCATTATGATGCGTAACAAAAGGTTTTGCAGATGCTCCGCCTGGAATAATATGCATCATTGGTGTTTCAACTTCCATAAAACGCTGATCAACCAAATACTGACGTACACCAGCCACGACTTTGGCACGAATCTCAAACGTTTTACGTGTTTCTTCATTTACAATCAGGTCTAAATAACGCTTACGATATTTTGCTTCAGTATCATTTAAACCATGAAATTTATCTGGTAATGGACGCAATGACTTGGTAAGCAACTCAAAAGCTTGCAAATGCACATATAAATCACCTTTACCTGAACGACCAATATAGCCACTGGCCGCTACAATATCACCTAAATCTAATGATTTAATCGACTCAAGTTGTTCGCTTGGTAGCCCTTTACGATCTACATAAAGCTGAATACGACCTGTCATGTCTTGTAATACAATAAAAGAGCCACGGTTAAGCATGACACGACCTGCAATTTTTACATGCACGTGTTCAGCGGCTTCAATGTCTGCTTTTTCTACCCCATCAAATTGCGCTTGCAAGTCACCTGCATAGTGCTCACGTCTAAACGTATTTGGCCAAGGGCTTGTGCCATTTTCTTTAGCTTGTGCCTGAATCTGTTTTAACTTGGCATGACGCTGTGCAATTAAATCGTTTTCGGAAATAGTGGGTTCAGAACTCGACTGAGCGTGTTGTTGCGCCATCTCTGCCTCTATAAAATATCAAAAGAAATAAAGGTGATAGCATAGCAGAATTCGTACTTAATTTTCATCTCTTCTTGAGATTAGATGCAAAACATTCTCTTAGATATAACCACCTATTAGACCATTTGCTAAGTTGATAGCGCGTTAAAGCAAGGTAAGATCAATAGATTAAGTCAGTTTGATTGGTCTATTTAAAAGAAAGATAATAATGAAAATACACCCCGCGCAAAGTGCAAAAATTTTATTTTTACACGGTTTAGATTCATCTAAAGCATCAAAAAAATTTGATGCGATTGCCTGTGAGAACAAGTATTGTATTGATGTAGATTACCGTCATCTTAGTTTTCAGACTGTACTCGACTTATATATCAATACGATTGACAAAATTCAACCTAACTTATTGATTGGTCACGGCATAGGTGGCTACTGGGCACTTAAACTGTCTTATTTTTTTAAAATACCCACAATTATTGCCAATCCCAGTTTAAAACCACGATTTAGAAATGATTATACAGATATCCAAGACAGCGACCTTCAACATGACATACCTCAATTGGCCTATATTGAACTTGGTGATGAAGTTTTAAATATGCATGAAACGAAAGCACTATTAGAGCAATTTATGTTTATAAAAACTTATTGGGGAGGATACCACCGTCTAGAACACCCTGAAAACCTAAACCCTCTCATCGATTTTTTTCTAGATAATCATTTAATGAGCAACATACAGCTGGCATAAAAACACCCAATCATGGGTGTTTTTATTTAAATCATTTTACTTATCTGTTTCAAACAATGCTGCTACAAAAGATTTAGCCGAAAATGGGCGTAAATCATCAATCTTTTCGCCTACGCCAATAAAGCGAATAGGTACTTGAGTGCGACTCGCAATATTAAACAAGACTCCACCTTTGGCTGTACCATCAAGTTTAGTAATGGTAATTCCTGTTAAACCAACCACTTGATCAAACTCTTTTACTTGGTTAATCGCATTTTGCCCTGTGCCTGCATCAACCACCAACATAATTTCATGCGGGGCTGTTGCATCTGCCTTTTGCATAACACGTTTAACTTTTCGGAGTTCTTCCATCAAGTTACTTTTATTGTGTAAACGGCCTGCTGTATCTGCAATTAAAACATCTATCCCTTTGGCTTTTGCACTTTCAAAAGCATCAAAAATAACAGATGCACTATCTGAACCATGCCCTTGTGCAACCACAGGAATTTGATTGCGCTCACCCCAAATCTGTAATTGCTCTGTCGCAGCAGCACGGAACGTATCTCCAGCTGCAAGCATGACTTTTTTCCCTTCACCCTGTAATTTTTTAGCCAGTTTACCAATGGTTGTTGTTTTACCTACACCATTCACACCAACTACTAAAATTACATACGGATTTTTTGAAGTGTCTATTTGTAGTGGTTTAACGCACGGCTCAAGTAAACTCACTAACTCTTCTTGTAATGCTTTATACAACGAGTGTGAGTAAATCAGATCACCACGGGCTGTGCGCTCTGTCAGGTTAGTAATAATACGTTTAGTGGCATCTATGCCAATATCTGCAACCAATAATTGCTCTTCAACTTCTTCAAGCAGCTCATCATCAATTTCTTTACCACCAATTAAAATACTGACCATACCATCAGTAAAATTCTTTCTAGTTTTAGTCAAGCCTTCTTTCATACGACCAAAAAAACCACCTTTCGATTTCTCTTCTTCTGGTTGTTTAGGCTCTGAAAGTTGTTCTAGAGGCTGTTCTATAATCGGGACATTGGCCACAGGTAAGCTAGGTAACGTGACATCGTCATCACCGATCTCTGTATCAATTAGAAACTTGTTAGACACATTGTTTTGCTCTTGCATGCTGGTCCCTTGAAAAACAGTGCATTATAAAAATTATAATCTTAACATATATCCATGTTGCGTACTGATGCTTTCATACACGTAACGTATCTCTTTTAACGTGTTTTTACCTGTATCGCAGGGTAAGTTTTTATACTTTTTTGTTCTGTATGATATGCATGTAATAAACGAAAGTAATCTCTTGTAGTCACATGGTCTTGCTGTAATAACACTTTTGCCATAGATTCTGTTTGACGATATTTCATTTGTTCTGAAATCTGTTGTACTTGTGTATACTGACGATCACTGATCGGATTTTTCAGTAAAAAATACCCAAAAATAAAGACAACAAGAATTAAAAATATAGGCATAAAACGATGTAAATAGACTAAAGCCAGCTTTAATGACTCATTTTTAAATGGAAACTGAACAAAATTAAACATATTAAACCTCTTCTGTTCAGTCTAATGTGAATGTACGACGATAACAATCCTAAATAAATGGTTATCTCAAATATTGTATATGTCTATGTTTTTTAATTACATCCTTTGCTTTTCATAAAAAATGGAAACATTTGCTTAAATTTTTCTTAAAAATTTTCAGCAAAAGACTTTTTGTTTACTTATTATTCATGTAACATCAGTTTTCTACTCAGCAACCCTAATATTGGGTTGACACAATTGTGTGAATGTAATATTAGTTTAATAAAATAAGTTTAAATTAATATCTTATTAGGACTTGTGAGAAGTCCTTAAAATCATAATTACAACACTTAGGAGATTTAAATATGATTCAACAACTCTCTCAACATGATTTAGATCATGTATACACTACAGCAGTTCATACTATTCAATCACAAATGAATTTTAAAGATGCTGTAACAGACTTAGAAAACGTTGCACGTGCTGGACACGGTAAATCTGCACTGTTCTTGGCTGAATTATACATTCAAGGCTTCCGTGTAGAACGTGACAGTTATAAAGCACAATATTGGCAAAAGATGGCCACAATGGTCGCATGATAAAACGTCACCTCGGTGGCGTTTTATTTTATCTGCTCTTTTAAAACTGTAAACACTTTACATATATACATCGATTTATGCACGAGCTCTTAGAAACTTCATAATACAAAAGCCACTAAGCAACCCAAGCCCTATCACAAATACAATTGCAGCAGCATTAAACCAAATTAGATTATGCTCTTTGGTTAATATACCAAACAACAAACCAAAAATTGCAGGCGAAACAGCTGCATTATTTCCTTCAGATACCGTTGGCGTGACAAGTAAAGCAAATAAGACCAAAGAAGATACTGCGCAAAACTTGGAGTACGGTTTTGTAATAAGGTACCAACACAGTAATACAATGAATGTACCACCACAATACACAGAAATTGCAATCGCTCCTTCAGGAAACTGATCAAGTAATGAAAGTAACTGATGCAACATTCCTGTTTGTGTATTAAGCACCTCTTAGCCCCTCTGGTTCTACCGCATTAGGATTAATCAAACCTTCTGGAGGCATTTGTATAAAAAAACCTCTCGTTTGCAATGAGTCTAACACGTGCAGAGTATTTGCTCTTGCTAATCTTCTTGCTTCAGTCAGCTCTAAATGCATTACAAACGTTGCTCGACCAAAAGCTTGGCGCATGGCCTCAGGCAAAATTTCTAGCGGGTCTACCCCTTCAATACTTTCATCTGTTTGTTCATTTGTTGCAATGTAAACATACATTTCATCTTTTTTACTTGAACGATAAATATTACAGTGCATAAATCACCTAAATTAAAGTAATGTGTATGAAAACTAAAATTGTCGTTTCACAGCAACTTGCTGTAGTAAGTTTTCCTTATCTTGTTCTAGTAACAACAATAAAGGTTGTGTGAGCACAGCATATCGCCAGCCCTGTAAGTAAGGAGACAAAGTCACTCGATCTGTTGTACCAGCTGTGACATGTACATACAGTTCATTAAACCATTTCTTACGCATGAGTACCATTTTTGGAATATGCAACTCATCAGCAACTTGGCTAACCAAGTTCTCTATTTTAACAGCAACATGTTCAGAAATATACTTCACTGGACGAGAGATGTTTTTAGGCCAAAGCTCTTTGTCAGGTAAAAAACGTAGTAAGTCTAAAATTGTTTTACCATGCTCTCGAATCACCGAAACACGTATACTTTTTATTTCTGACAACTGAAAAATACTTTTAGGATTTTTTTCAACCAAATCAATCATTGCACTATTTTTCAAAACAAAACTTCGTGGAATATTGACCGCTTTAACCAATTGCTCACGCCAAACCATGAGTTGTTGTAATTGCATGAGCTGTCTAGATGAATGTCGATAATTACCTACATCTTGATATAATTTTGACGTTACTGTTTTTCGAGAGATTTCTTGCGCTAAGCTTTTACAATCTTCCACTACATAGTCAAGTAGGTGTTTTTCTTGAAGCTGTAATTTTAGTAAATTTGCCAGTTTAGGCAAAAAAATCACATCATTAGCCGCATAACACAGTTGTTCAGACGTTAAAGGACGAGCTGTCCAATCTGAACGGGTTTGATCTTTTTCAAGGTCTACATTTAAATGTTGCTTTAATGCATTTTGATAACTGACTTGCAAACCATGTCCCAAAAAAGACAATGCAACCTGTGTATCAAATACATTGGTCAGCGGTGATTGTTTAGAATAAAAGTATATTAAGTCGAGATCTTCACCACAGGCATGAAAAATATTTTCTTCTGCTTGTGTAAGTAATGACCAAAACTCAGTCAAGTCTAAAGTAGTCCCATCAAGCAGATAAATTTGCTCTTGGATATTAATTTGAAATAACCCTAATTTGGGCCACAATGTATCTACTTTTAAAAACTCTGTATCTGCCGCATATTTTCTATGCTGTACCATATGATCTAACACTTGGGTAAGCTGGCTTTGCGTTTGAATAAATTGATACATACCCATGTTGTAGATCCAAACAATAATGATATAAGCGCTATTTAAATTGCAAGCGATGATGCATGGCTTGGCCTAGAGTATGGCTATCTACATACTCTAACTCACCACCTTGTGGTACGCCTTGTGCAATACGCGTAAGTTTTACAGGTAAATGTTTGCATGCTTCGAGTAAGTAATGTGCCGTTGCCTGACCTTCTACCGTTGCATTGGTTGCTAAAATTACTTCTTGAACAGTGCCTTGACGCAAACGTGCCATAAGCGCAGGAATGCCAATATCATCTGGCCCAATACCATCTAATGGAGACAAATGTCCACCAAGTACATAATATTTACCCCGAAAACTTCCTGTTTGCTCAATGGCCATGACATCTGCTGGTGACTCTACAACACACATTAGCCCATCATCACGCTCAATAGATAAACAAATATCACAGACATCTTGCTCAGTCAAAGAGTGACACTTTTGACAGCTCCGAATACTATTTACAGCATTGTGTAATGCATTCGCTAATATTTCAGCTTGAATTTTATTTTTCATCACTAAATTAAGCGCCATACGCTGAGCCGACTTTGGCCCAACGCTTGGTAATGTACGCAACGCTTGAACGAGCTCATCAAATTTTGGGCTAAACATGCCTGTTTACCTTATTAAAATAAGCCTGAAAGACCTGGTGGTAAACCCGTACCTGCACTGGCTGCTTTCATTTTTTGCTCAGAAATAGTTTCTGCTTGGCGTGACGCATCGTTTATTGCAGCCGCAATCAAGTCTTCAACCATATCTGCTTCATCTTGTAAAAGCTCTGGGTTGATTTCTATACGTTTCACCACATGACGACAAGTCATGGTCACTTTAACCAAACCACCGCCCGCCTCTGCATGAACTTCTGTTTGTGCAAGCTCTTCTTTCGCCTTTTTCGCATTGGCTTCTACATCTTTTTGCATGCGCTGTGCTTGCTGCATTAACATATTAATATTCATAAGAAACGCTCCAACGTTATATCAAATCTAAACCACGAGATAAGTCACGTATAATATCATGAATGTCTTCTAATCCGACAGAAAGTCGAATTAAACTCTCATCAATGCCAGCATCTTTTTGCGCTTGCGCTGAAAGTTTACCATGTGTTGTGGTTGCAGGGTGTGTAATGGTTGATTTAACATCACCTAAATTTCCCGTAATTGAAATAAAAGTGGTACTGTCAATGACTTTCCATGCTTCGTCTTTGCCACCTTTAACTTCAAAAGAGACGATTCCACCAAATCCTGATTGCTGTTTTTTAGCCAACTCGTGTCCAGGATGTGTTTCCAAACCAGAATAATAAACTTTACTGACTTTTTCATGTTGATTCAGCCATTGTGCAATCTGTAACGCCCCCTCACAATGTGCTTTCATACGCAAATTCAACGTTTCTAAACCTTTTAGAAACACCCATGCATTAAACGGACTCATTGATGGCCCAAGCGTACGTACCACAGAAAACACATCTTCAAGTAAGTCATGCTTACCCACAACTGCACCACCCAATGCACGGCCCTGACCATCAATATATTTGGTTGCTGAATACACGATCAAATCTGCACCAAATTTAATGGGTTGCTGTAAAGCCGGGGTACAAAAGGTATTATCAACCACCAATAAAGCATTATGCTGGTGTGCAATATCTGCAATCGCTTGAATGTCACCAATCACAGCCAATGGATTAGATGGCGATTCCATAAAAAACATTTTAGTATTTGGTTTCGCTAAATTTTTCCATTGTGCTAAATCAGTTAAATCCACAAAGTCAACTTCGACACCAAATTTACGAATATAACGCTCAAACAATCCAACAATAGAGCCAAACACATCACGTGAGCAAATGACATGGTCTCCAGCTTTAAGGTAAGCCATCATAATCGCTAAAATTGCGCCCATGCCAGAACCTGTAGCGACAGCTCTTTCGCCACCACATAATACTGCCAGTCGTTTTTCAAAGACAGCGACAGTCGGGTTTGTAAAACGTGAATAAACATTCCCAGACTCTTTACCTTGAAACTTATTGGCCGCCTCTTGTGCATTTTTATATACAAAAGAAGAGGTTAAAAAAATAGGTTCACTGTGCTCACCTTCGTGAGTACGTTCATGCCCTGTTCGAATCGCTAAGGTATTTGGTCCAAATAAGTCATCTTCTTCATGCATGTTATTTACTCTGAGCTCTTTTTTACTTTAAATTTAGTTTCCATTTTGAATAGCAACACATCTGTGGGTCAAGTAGAAAGTGATAAAGATGGGATATAGATAAAAAATTTCAGCAAATAAATCAAAAGCATGAATTTTTTTAAAATTTATGCATCAAAAATCTCAAATATTAGTGCATTTATCAGTAGACGAATGGCTTTGAGCCACTTAGGATAAACAATCAACTCAACACAAATAGATGTGAGACAACAATGACACAAAGCATTTCTTTTATTGGACTCGGGGCAATGGGATACCGCATGGCATCGCATTTACCAAAAGCATTTAGTGATGTCCGTGTCTGGAACAGAACGACAGAAAAAGCACAAAAACATGCACAAGAGTTTGGCACACATGCTGTTTCGTTAGAAAATGCGGTACAGGCAGATATTATTTTTTCATGCTTACCTACAAGCCAAGATGTTGAGAAATTAGTGGCCAGTGTTCACATTAAATCGGGCGCTATTTGGGTAGATTGTACGAGCGGTGTACCTGAAAGTGCTCGTAACTTGGCACCAATACTCTTAGAAAAAGGCGTACAATACTTAGATGCACCTGTCAGTGGTCAAACCATTGGCGCAGAAAATGCAACACTTACTTTTATGGTTGGTGGACAAAAAACGGCATTTGATCGTGCATTACCTGCCATGCAAACCATGGGTAAACTCATTAAACATGTCGGTGATTCAGGCGCAGGATTTGCTGTAAAAGCAGTCAATAACATGTTGCTTGCAATTCATTTATGTGCAGCGTGCGAAGGCGCATCTACACTCAAATCACACGGCGTTAACCTACAAGAAGCCTTTGATTGTATCAATGCATCGAGTGGTCAAAGTGGAGTTACTTCAAGTGTATTACCAAACCGTGTTTTTAACCGAAGCTTTCCATCTACTTTTGCCCTCTCACTGCTTGCAAAAGATACAGGAATCGCTTTAGATTTAGTCCGTGAAAGCAAATTATCTGCACCAATTATTGCCGCATCGCAAAGTCTTGTACAAGCGGCAAGTCACTTATCTGAAGATGGCAGTGATTTTTCCACTTTAGCGAAAATGTATGAATCAATGAATAAGCTAACCATAGAGTAAGCCTTGAAATTGGCATATATGTCCGCATATATAGCGTATAAGGTGAGCAATTTTGTCATTTCGATGATTGCAACAAAGGACGTATTTATGAAAAAGTTTTCTATTCTTATGTGTGCAAGTTTACTCAGCACGTATGCGTTAGCATCTGCACCCACTTGCCAAAAACTACAAGACGACTACAACCTCATTTATGCAGCGAAAGGCTTTTGTTTTAAAGAGCCAGAGGCGATTGCAAAATATGGAAATGACAACTGCTTTACCAATAAACCAAAGTTCTCCGAACGTGAACAACAACGCTTAGATCAAATTAAAGAAAACCAAAAGACATTAAACTGTAATTAGCCGTATAAGTAACAACCAAATGCATAACGCTTTTGGTTGTTGCTTAACACTTGTATTTTTCGGAAAAACACCATGGCTTACGACCAAAATAATATTTTTGCAAAAATTTTACGCCAAGAAATCCCATGTATTAAAGTCTATGAAGACGAACATACCTTAGCATTTATGGATATTATGCCTCAAGCAGATGGCCATACGCTGGTCATTCCTAAATATGAAGCAGTGACTTTGTTAGACTTACCCACTTCTGAACTGACACATACGATACAAGTTGTACAGAAAATTGCTTTAGCGCTTGAAAAGTCACTCGATGCGAAAGGTATTGTACTCATGCAATTGTCTGGCGAAGCTGCTGGGCAAACTGTACCCCACCTGCATTTTCATTTAATTCCAAGCTCTATACATACACTTAAAAATCATGCTTCAGACATGGCAGATCAAGCACAACTCCAGATCTTTGCAGAAAAAATTAAAGCAGCCCTGTAAGCTGTTTGACACTTTAAATATCAATAAAAAACCCAGCATATTAAATATGCTGGGTTTTTTATTGAATCATGACTTATTTTAAAAAGCCAGACACCATACCTAAAACTTTTTGAATATCGTTATTCGCTTCTTGTGAACTAGATTGTTCACCTTGAGGAGTTAATGCATTAATAATTTGTGGGAGAACTGTGCTAATTGCACCATATACATCTTGTTTATCTGTTTGGGTTTGATTTGCCACATCCTGTACATCTTGGTCATTAAATAGGCCTTGTACATGGCTTTGTGATACGTCATCACCGCTTGCAGATGGGTTCACCCAGCTTTGTACTTGGCTAGTTAAACCAGCACCACGCAGTTTATCTAAAGCGGATTGTAAGCCACCTTGTTGCTGAATCCATGACAATATTAATGGCACTACAGCAACCAATAAAGATTGTGCATTAAAACCACCAGAACCAGAAGATGTATTATTTTCAGTACTTTGCTGATTTGAGCCGCCTGTTAATGAACCCAATACTGAACCTAACATGCCACCCATACCAGAGCCACTACTTTGGTTATTATTACCTAAAGAGCCCAGTACTGACCCCAAAACACCACCTAAACCCGATGAACTTTGGTTATTTTGGCTACCTAATGCTTGTTTTGCTAAAGTTTCAACAATACTACTCAGATCAGTCATTTATACAACCTCTATTATTGCGCTGATTAAATTATGATTTAAGACTAACCCATTTTAAAGTAGCTGTCTGTTACTTTTTCATACAAGCGAAATTGAATATATACCTACCAGCGAAATTTATCCCAATTTTCTGGGTTCGCCCAAAAACGAGAATTAAACCAATCTGGCACATGTTTATAGGTCAAAATATTAAACTGCCATAACATCATTTTTTGTCCGAGCTCTGCATACTGCCCCAGCATTTGAGTAAACCCGAGTGAACGTAATAACTTTTGGTCATCTAGCTCACAGATTACAATCAATTTTTTCACGAACAAATCTCTTAATTTCACCAATACCTGAGACTTTTGCTCTGCTGTACACTCCGTAATACTCTCTACATTCAGTACAACAAAACCTAAATCATAACGCTGTGTAAATGGCAGACTTAACAGGTCAGATACGTTAAAATACTGCCAATATATTGGTTGTGTGGTTTCAAAGCGTGCAATATTTTGTCCAACACACAACGCTGTTTTTATGGGTTGCTCTTGAGCCAAATCGTCTAGCAAAGACGTGATGACATTTTGCTCTGCCATAACCTGCACCTTTTAAAAATTTAGAGAGATTTTATATGGAATTTCAAGGCATTTGCCATAAAATGCATGCCGATTTAGCCAATATCAGTATGAAAGATGAACATACTGAACAAGCCAATGTTCAATATAGCTTTGTTCTTAACAAATCCGTCGTTGATACCCCATTAAGTTTAGGTCAGCATCTCGAAATTTTATGGACTGGTCATATTTACTGTACATCATGTGGTAAAAAAACACCGAAGTCATATGCGCAAGGGCATTGTTATCAGTGTTTTAAAACCAAAGCAGAATGTGACATGTGTATTATGAAGCCGGAAACTTGTCACTTCCACCTCGGGACTTGCCGTGATGAAAGTTTTGCACATCGAATATGTTTTCAACCACATATTGTTTACCTCGCAAACTCAAGTGCATTAAAAGTAGGTATTACACGTATTAGCCAAATGCCTACCCGCTGGCTAGACCAAGGAGCAAGCCAAGCATTACCTATTATGAAAGTAGGATCAAGACGACTATCAGGCTATTTGGAAACCATGTTTGGTGAACAAGTTGCCGATAAAACAGACTGGCGTAAATTGCTAAAATCAGCACCTGAGCAAATTGACTTGCTGTCTATTCGTGATGAACTATGCCTAGAGTTTGAAGAACAAATCGAAGCCATCTCCGATGAGTTTGCTTTAAATATGGAATTTGATGAACACGTTGAATATATGGAGCAACAACCCGTTAGAGAGTTCATCTACCCCATTCAGCACTATCCAACCAAAATAAAATCCCACAACCTAGATAAAACCCCCCATATTTCAGGGGTATTACAAGGCATTAAAGGTCAATATTTACTTATGGATACAGGCGTGATTAACCTGAGAAAATATACAGGCTATGAGCTGATCATTCGAACTACGGTATAAAATACTAAATCAGCGCCAAAATTGCTGAAACAGGATCTTCTGTTTCACCAGAGATCAATTGTTTATGCATACTAAGATGTTGCATTTTTTGTAGTTGCGCTTGCTCATGATTCATCAAATAGCGTATTTCTTGGGCTAAGCGTTCAGGTGTTGCATCTTGCTGTACCAATTCCGCAATGACTTTTTTACCTGCAATAATATTTGGTAGCGATACATAAGGTATTTTTATCATTTTTTTTACTAACCAGTAAGTTAGCTGATTAAGTTTATAAAATGTCACCATAGGGCGATGCAGTAACATCGCCTCAAGCGTTGCTGTACCTGATGCCAATGCAACAACGTCACTCGCAGCCATGACTTGCCGACCAATTTTAGCATCTGTATATGTATTGTTTAAAATGTTAACACTGCGCTGTAAATTCATTGAAAATGTAGAGAGTACCTGTTGAATTTGAACTTTACGTTTCTCGTTAATTGCAGGAACTAAAAACTCGCCGACATAACCATGCTGTTGTAAAATTTCTGCAGCCCCAAAAACCAATGGTACAAGGCGTTGTACTTCTGAACCACGGCTACCTGGCAATAAAGCAATGTATTGTTGATCTTTAGCTAAACCGAGGTCTTGGCGCGCAGCAACAATATCATCAATTAATGGTAATTGTTTTGCCAAAGGATGCCCCACAAAAATTGCAGGTACATTATGAGATTGATAAAAATGCTTCTCGAAAGGGAATAAACACATCACTAAATCGATGTTTTTGCGAATCCCAATCACCCGCTTTTGTCGCCATGCCCATACAGATGGACTCACATACTGTACTGTTTTAATCGCCAATTGCTTTTGCTTAATTTTTTGTGACACCCTTAAATTAAAATCAGGGGCATCTATACCAATAAAAACATCAACGGGTTGCTGTTGCCAACGCTGAATTAAACCATCCCGTATTGCAAAAAGCGCTTTAATGTCTTTTAAAACTTCAATAATACCCATAACGGATAGCGTATCCATGGCGTAAAGGCTATTAAACCCTTCTGCAATCATTTGCGGGCCACCAATGCCCTCAAAGTCTGCATCAACTCCTTGTGCTTTAAACTGTCGAATCAATTCAGCACCGAGCGTATCGCCAGATACCTCACCAACAACAATACCGATTCTAAGTTTACGTTTTTGCACAGGTCTATACCTTATTTTTTGTCTATCACTATTATAAATACATTACAACAAGACTGCACTGTAAAATACAATCGCAATAATGATGTGACTTTTTATACTTTATTTACATCAAAGATGTGCCTGCTTGAAATAACATGAAAAGAATCTATGACCCAATTTAAATAACAAAATTCTTTTAACCTAGTTTTATGTTTTAAATAAACTTACAATCTGCAAGCACTCTTCTTTCATAATATATATGGAATAAAAAACCAGAATAACTAGACAACAAAATAAATCACATAAAAAAAATAAGATCGTGAAATACAACACCTAAAATTTACAATTTAATTGTAAAAACTCACTAAAACCATAAAAGGACACTTGCAAAAAAATACAAATATAGTAATGATACTGCAAATTATTTTCATTTAGATTTAGGGAATCTTTACATGAAATACAAACTCTCTCCCCTTACTGTTGCTATTGTTGCAACAATGAGTATGTCTTGTGTATATGCTGCAGATAATTCAGCCACAGCCGTACTTCCTACCATTAACTCTAAATCTGAAAAATCATCTGTACAGCCTTCCGAACAAACGAATGCCTATACTGTTAAAAATAATTCCAGCGCAACTGGTTTAAATTTATCTGTTCAAGAAACCCCACAAACGGTCAATGTTGTCACACGTCAGCAAATGAATGACTTCAACCTGACCAGTACTCGTGACATTTTAAGCAACACTCCAGGCGTGACTGTGACAGGTTTAGAAACCAACCGCACAACCTATACTGCTCGTGGTTTCGATATTTCTAATATTTTGTATGACGGCGTAGGTATCCCTCAAGTAGATAGCTACAACTACAATGGCTCAGATGATGACAGCTATTTTTATGACCGTGTAGAAGTCATTAAAGGTGCAGATGCGCTCACCAACTCACTTGGTGACCCTGGTGCAACCATTAACTATGTTAGAAAACGTCCAACTCAAGAGTTTCAGGCCAATGCAGGTTTCAGCTATGGCTCTTGGAGTACTAAACGCTATGAAGCAGATATTTCAGGTGCTTTAACACAAAGTGGTAACGTACGTGGTCGTATTACTGCTTATGAAAAAACAGGCGACTCATATTTAGATAAATACTCTGAAGAAAAAAATGGGGTTCAAGCAATTATAGATGCTGATCTTTCTGACAGCACTAAAGCGTCTGTAGGTTTTTCTCGCACCAATCAACTCACCAACGGTTCACAATGGGGTGCTTTACCGCTGACCAATACTGCAGGTCAGCAACTCAGCTATGCACGTAGCTATAACTATGCACCAGATTGGACTTATTTCGACTGGACCATTAATAACTATTTTGCAAGTATTGAGCAAAAGCTAGGTGGCGATTGGGTTGCTAAGTTAAATTACGATGGCAAGAACTCTACCGCACAAGATAAAATGCTTTATCTTTGGGGAAATCCAAGTGCAACTGACAACACATCTGGTATTTACTTGTATCCAGACATTTATAACCAAAAGTTTAGAAAACAAACCTTTAATACCAGTGTTTCAGGAACATTTCCGCTCTTTGGCCAACGCCATGAAGCAAACTTTGGTTACACATGGTCTAAAAGTGTGACGAATAATGTTGCTGCTGGGGCTTATATTGGCTTAACAACAGATCAAGCAAGTTGGTCACCAAGTGAACCGACTTGGGCAACTTTAAGTGATGCAGGTACACAGCAATATATTATTCGCTCACTTTATGGTGCAACACGTGTACATCTAAATGATGACTTAAAGCTTATTTTAGGGGCAAACTTCTCTGAAATTAACTTTAAAGATACTTATGTAAAAAACAAAACGTCACCTTATGCAGGGTTAACATACAACTTTACCCCGCAGTACACAGGCTATATGAGCTATACCTCTATATTTAGGCCTCAAACCGTCATTGACAATGCAACCAATCAAATTGCAATACCTGTTGATGGTAAAAGCTATGAAACAGGTCTGAAAGGCACATGGTTAGATGAGCGCTTAACAGGCTCTATTTCAATTTTCAGTACAGAGCAAAACCACTTTGCATTAAACCCAACCTTTGCGGGTACAGCATACCGTTCTGACTTAGGTACAGTACGGTCTCAAGGTGTCGAGCTTGGTTTAGGCGGTAAAGTAACCAATGATCTTGAGCTTTCTGCGGGCTACACAAAATTTAGCTTAAAAAATACTGAAACAGGTGTAAACCCTCGCCAGTACAACCCAACTCAAACCTTTAATATTTTGGCAAACTATACTATTCCACAATTCCCACAAGTGAAAGTGGGTGCAAGTGTAAAATGGCAAGACAGTATTCGTGACCCAGCATCTAGCTCACACAATGGGACAATTACACAAAGTGCATATGCATTGTTTGATTTAATGGCGAGCTACAAAGTCAATGACCATATTAACTTACAGCTTAATGCCAAAAACATTGGTAATGAAAAATATCTTACAGGTTTAAAAGATGGCCAAGGCTATTATGGTGCGCCTGCGAACTACACTGTATCTGTGAAGTTTAACTACTAAATCATGAAAAGCACGATACAAAAATATAAATATGCCCATCAAATCAATGTGCTTTATCGCACATTGCTGTCTTGTGTTGTTGGTTATTTTTGTGTCGTGTATTTTAGCCTGTGCTTAGCAGCGATTTTCCTACAGGTTATTCCTCGTGCAGAAGCTGTTTTTTTAGCCATATTTTGTGCAATTATTTTTGCGCTCATTTTTTTTATTGCTTGCTTTTCAATTCAATCCATTCAACGTTTAAGCCTACTCAGTTTTGGGATTACACTGCTATTTTACGGGCTGTCTTACCTCATAGGTTAACTGATGTATAAATCAATTCGCCAATCTATGGCTTGGTTACACTCTTGGACAGGCCTACTCCTTGGTTGGTTATTATTTGCAATTTTTTTAACAGGCTCACTATCATACTATCGACATGATATAACGGCATGGACACAACCTGCTTTTCATCACATGCAAATCGCCCAACCACAAGCCATACTTTCAAGCCTTGACTACTTACAACGTAACGCAATAGATGCACAGTCATGGAATATACAAGTCGCATCAACAGACAATCCCGTTAATACCATTTATTGGCAAAAAAATGATGGCAGCTATGTTTTTAAACAACTAGACCCTCGCACACAGCAGGAAATAAACTTACTCCCGACCGAAGGCGGAGACTTTTTTTATAATTTTCACTTTCAGCTTTTTGGCCTACCTATTGTATTTAGCCGTCTATTGGTCAGTTTTGCTGCATTTATAATGCTTATTGCACTCATTTCTGGGGTGATTACCCATAAAAAAATCTTCACTGACTTTTTTACCCTACGTACATTTAAATCACAACGTTCATGGCTTGACTTCCATAATATTGTTTCTGTGATTGCATTACCCTTCTTTTTCACGATTACCCTCACAGGGTTAGTCATGTTTTTTTACTTATATTTACCATCTGCTATTCAAAAATATTATCCTCAAAATAACTATGACATTTTTACTGAATTACGCAGTCAAACAAAAATAGCAGCAAAAGAAGTACAAATTGCACCTATGTTAACGGCTACACAAATCAGTCAACATTTACAGCAACATTGGCCTGATCAACCATTAATTGATACTATTGAAGTCAAAAAGCCATTCACAACGGCCACTGAAATTACTATTAAACAAAAACAAGATCGCTCGATTACGCAAAATGCCTCTCAAGTTACATTTAGTGCGCAAGGACAATTAATTGCAGATACACGCAACACTCATCCTGTGGCGACCTTATACAATGGCGTATATGGCTTACATATGGCACCTTTTGCCGAACCAATCATTCGTGTGGCTTTATTTTTCTCAGGCATACTCGGTTGTTTTATGGTGGCTTCAGGGCTTTTACTTTGGAGTTTGAAACGTCAAATCCAAAATAAAAAAAATACCTTTCATTTTGGCCACTATATGGTAGATCGGCTGAATATTGCGACTTTTGTTGGCTTACCTATGGCCGTACTCTGTTATTTTTATGCCAATCGTATTATTACACTATCTCACTCAAGTACCAACAACCAAGAAATTGTTGTGTTTTTTAGCGTTTGGGGGCTAAGCTTTTTATTCGCTTTACTATGTAAAAAACAATACTTATGGCGTACGCAGTTATCTATTTTTACCATCTTAGCCATAGCTCTACCTATTTTAAATATGGCTATATTGTGGCGATACAGCTATATCAAACAAATTTCTGAGTATTACAACTATGTTCAAGTAGATATATTTTTCTGGTTCTTCGCATTACTTGCAGGTTTTATTACTAAAAATATTCATCCAATCCAACAGCAAGCAACCAAGAAAATTCAGCAAAAAATCATGCAAAAGGAAAATCAAGTATGATCATTATTTTTGCATGGGCCATGAGCTACTTTTCATTCTATCTCTTGTATTTAAGCAGTGATAAGCAAAAAAAAATTGTATCTGTCTCAAAGCTAGCCATCATTGCTCAAAAGCCTCGTGTATTTAAAGCACTGGCTTTTGGATTATTTTTTACTACATTTATATTACTTAGCCAACACTACAGCTATAGTGTCGCTTTTTTCTCATTTTGGATCTTTGCCACACCACTCATATTTTTATTGGTTTTGAGAAACAATCAGCTAAAATCTAAAAAATAGGCCATGATCATACTAAAGCCTATTTTAAAAACTTATCTGTTCACGGTATGATAATATTTGTTTTTTACCGCCATGACCTATATAGTTCTTTCATCTTACTTAATTTATTTTGCGATTAGTGAAGGCAATGAATCATTCAGAATCTCATTCTATTACCTCAAATGATATTGATGACGTCAATATTAGTAATGTTCAAACACTCATCACGCCTGCACAGCTTAAAAAAATCCTGCCTTTGTCAGAAAAAGCGTATGAAACAGTCGTTACAGGGCGCGACAGTATTCGTAAAATTCTAGACGGTGAAGATAAACGTATTTTTATTGTGATTGGGCCATGCTCTATTCATGATCCTAAAGCGGCTCACGAATATGCAGACCGCCTGAAAGCATTAAGTGAAAAAGTGAAAGATACGCTTTGTATTGTAATGCGTGTATATTTTGAAAAACCACGTACGACTGTGGGTTGGAAGGGCTTAATTAACGACCCAAATATGGATGACTCATTCGACATTGAAAAGGGCTTACATATTGGGCGTAAGTTATTGCTCGAACTCAATGAAAAAGGCCTTCCTTGTGCAACCGAAGCACTAGACCCAAACTCACCACAATATTTACAAGATTTAATTTCATGGTCTGCCATTGGCGCGCGTACTACTGAAAGCCAAACCCACCGTGAAATGTCATCGGGTCTATCTTCACCGGTTGGTTTTAAAAACGGTACAGATGGTGGCTTAACTGTAGCGATTAATGCCATGCAAGCCGTTGAACATGGTCATAATTTCTTGGGCCTAAATAATGACGGCCAAGTTGCGATTATTAGTACCCGTGGCAACAAATATGGTCACGTTGTATTACGTGGTGGTAATGGCAAGCCAAACTATGATGCAACATCAGTTGCTCAAGCTGAAAATGCCTTGATTAAAGCAAAAGTCAGCAAAAATATTATGATTGATGCAAGTCATGCCAATTCAAATAAAGACCCATACTTACAGCCACTCGTACTCAAAAATGTGACTGAGCAAATCTTAAATGGCAACACATCTATTGTTGGATTAATGGTAGAAAGTCATTTAAAGGGGGGGCGTCAAGACATTCCTTCCCAACTGTGTGATTTAGAGTATGGACAATCTGTCACTGATGGTTGCTTAGATTGGGATACCACTGAAAACGTGCTATTAGAAATGCACAATGCATTAAAAGATGTGTTACCACATCGTTAAGCTCAACTTACGCCATCATTGATGGCGTTTTTTTATGAAAAACATTATGAATCATCTTGAAGAAACTCTCTGTAAAATTCCAAATTTTCAATATGTACACGAGCATTTATTTAGCTCAGGGCAGCCCAATGCAGAACAACTACGTCATATCAAAGAATATGGTATTTCAACAGTCATTAATTTAGCATTAGGCAATTCACCCGACCATCTCACCAATGAAGATCACATCTGTTTAGATTTAGGCTTAAATTATATTCAACTTCCTATTTCATGGGACACACCCGCTCCAGAACAAGCACTGTTTGCTTTAGATACTATTGATTTTTTAGTACAAAACCAGAGTGTATGGGTACATTGTGCTAAAAATTTACGAGTCAG
The DNA here is from genome assembly GCF_900096955.1 of Acinetobacter boissieri. Taxonomy (GTDB): domain Bacteria; phylum Pseudomonadota; class Gammaproteobacteria; order Pseudomonadales; family Moraxellaceae; genus Acinetobacter; species Acinetobacter boissieri. Next base: position 83,971 of record NZ_FMYL01000008.1, read on the forward strand.
TGCTTTGGTTTATCTGTATAGACAATATTACATGGGTATGGATATGGTAGAAGCTCAGCAACTACTAGAACAAATTTGGGAGTTGAATGAAACATGGACAGGACTTGTACATAACGTGGCATTACAACTTCAAGGTCGTAAAGCCACTCAAGAACTACAAAATTTATGTAATCAAGCCAATTAATTAGTCTGCAAATAGAAGTACTGTCGCCGTTGCTAAAATACCCTCTTGACGGCCAGTAAAACCGAGCTGTTCAGTCGTAGTTGCTTTCATGCTCACTTGTGAAACATCAACTTCTAACACGTCTGCAATACTTTGACGCATCGCTAAATTATGTTTAGCAAGTTTTGGGCGTTCGCACGCCACGGTCATATCTGCATTTCCTAAATGATAACCTTGCTCACGGATGAGCTGATATACTTTTTTAAGTAAAATACGGCTATCGGCCCCTTTAAATGCATCGTCTGTATCTGGAAAATGTTGTCCAATATCTCCAAGTGCTAATGCACCTAATAAAGCATCACTGAGTGCATGTAAAACAACATCACCGTCTGAATGGGCTTTTAAGCCTTGAGTATGCGGTATTTGCAAACCCGCTAATGTTACAAAATCACCATCTTCAAATGCATGAACATCTATACCCTGACCAATTCTTACTTTTGCAACCACAATAAATTTCCTTTAAAGAAAAATGAATTCTTGTATTCTTTAGCACGATTTCGCTATATTAGCATGAGCATTAGATTATTAAAGTATTCGTACACATGCATCTGGTTTTGAACTATATAAAAAAAATAAGTGTCATACTCGCAATCATTTGCGCGTACGACCAAGCACACGCAAATGATCGCCTTTGTACACAAAATTTATGCCAAGAGCAAAATGAGTTAGATAAAAAAAAGCTTGTTACACTCACTGAACAAACAAATTTTGTGAGTAATGCGCCACGCTCTATTTTAGATATGACTCATCATTTATGGCAAAAGCGTATGCAATTATGTAAAACCAAACAATGTCTTGCTCAACAAATTACCCAGCGCACTCAAGAACTTAATGAATTTGCAACACTCAACCAAGCACTTACACAACATTTTATTAAATATCAACATGGTAAAGTTGCTAAACAGCAAGTTTATTTACAACTTCATCAACTCGAGCAAAATAAATTAAAAATTGATGGCTATGGTTACTCAAATCAACAACAACAGCATTTTTTAGCATATAGCCAAAATACAGATTTAGCCCAAATAACCAACAATGAAGATGGCTGTACTTACGCCATGACACTCAGTAAAGGGCTACTCAATATACAAAGCGGAGAAAAAAAATGTCGGCTTTTTGCTGGAAATTATCGTAGATATGATTAAATAAACAACTATGACTTTACTTGCTAGATAAAACCAAACGAGCAAAATTTAAGTCTTCTGGATAAGTAATTTTTATATTGTCTGAGCGCCCCATGACTACACGTACCGTTTCCCCTATTGCTTCTAAAGCACTGGCTTCATCAGTCACTGTTCGCTGATGCGCCAACCCTTGCTCTAATGCACCTATTAAACAGCCTAACTGTGCCAGTTGAGGTGTTTGAGCCTGCCATAAGCAATCGCGAGATACCGTCTGTTCAATCGAATCGCATGGTACTTTCTTTAACGTATCTCGTACCGGTGTTGCTAAAATAACACTCTTTGAATGCAACTGTGCATCTGCTAATAATGCAAATAGACTCTCTTTATGTACACACGGTCTTGCTGCGTCATGTACTAATACCCAGTCATTTAAGTCTGCAATATTTGCCAAATGATAAAGTGAATTCAGTACAGAATTTACCCGCTCTGCCCCGCCAGTACAAAAATGTATTTTGTCTAAATGATTAAATTGAATATTATTAATCTCAGTATCATTTTGATGTACTGCCAATACACAACCGGCCAAAGGTAATTGAAAAAGTGCATTTACACTATGCTCTAGCACAGTTTTATTTTGAATCTTTTGATATTGTTTTAATTCCGTTTTAGAAAATCGACTTCCAGAGCCTGCAGCAGGAACGACTGCCCAAAGTTTAGTGGAGATTGGGGTTGTCTTCGTCTTCATTGGTTGGGTCTTTACTATTAGCTGGAAGTGGAATGTATTGTTGTTGTAGCTGTGGAGCACTTAAAGTACTCATTTGAACAAATGTTTCATTCGGTTTAATTAAACCAAGATCAAGACGAGCATGCTCTTCAACGGCTTCTGCACCATTTTTTAGATCATATACTTCTGCACCCAAAACACGGTTACGCTCACGCAATGTTTGATTCGTATCTGCTTGTTGCTGAATCTGTTGCATTAAATGTTGATGGTCGTAATAGCCACCCTCTCCAAACCAGTACATATATTGAAAGCCTGCGACCAAAATGATCGCAAGCCCTAAAATAAATGCACTTGAAAAAGAGTTCATTGTCTCTTTTAAAAATGTGATCATATTAAATTAGTTCAGACCTTTGAACTCTGCACGCCCACGGTAAACCGCTTTCGTGATTTCTTCAATACGAAGCAACTGGTTGTATTTTGCAACACGGTCAGAACGAGACAATGAGCCTGTCTTAATTTGACCTGCAGCAGTACCTACTGCTAGATCGGCAATCGTAGAGTCTTCTGTTTCACCCGAACGATGTGAAATTACTGTGGTGTAGCCATTTTGTTTAGCAAGGTAAATAGCATCAAGCGTTTCTGTTAACGTACCAATTTGATTGTATTTAATCAAAATTGAGTTACCAACTTTTTCATTAATACCACGTTGTAAAATTTTTGGATTAGTTACAAATAAGTCATCGCCAACTAACTGAATCTTATCGCCCAAAATTGAAGTCAAATAAGACCAACCGTCCCAATCTGACTCATCCAGACCATCTTCAATTGAAATAATTGGGTACTGATTTGCAAGGCCTGCTAAGTAATCTGCGAACTGGTGGCTTGAAAATGCTTTATTGCCTTCACCTGCAAGTACATATTGACCATTTGAGTAAAACTCAGAAGCAGCACAATCAAGTGCTAACATCATGTCAGAACCTGCCTTGTAACCAGTTTGCTCAATCGCTTCTAAAATAACAGTGATGGCTTCTTCATTTGAACGTAAGTTTGGTGCAAAACCACCTTCATCGCCCACAGCTGTGTTTAAACCTTTTTTCTTCAGTACAGATTTCAGTGCATGGAATGTTTCTGCACCTGCACGCAGGCTTTCTGCAAATGATGTAAAGCCCACGGGCTCAATCATAAACTCTTGAATATCTACTGTATTGTCTGCATGTGCACCGCCGTTGATGATGTTCATCATTGGTACAGGCATAGACAATGTTGTTTGACCACGTAAGTCAGCAATATATTGGTACAGTGGGATTTTCTTTTCGTCTGCAGCAGCACGAGCAACTGCAAGTGATACTGCAAGCGTTGCATTTGCACCTAGTTTTTCTTTATTTTCAGTGCCATCTAAAGCAATCATTGCTTCATCAATTGCTTTTTGATCAAATACGTTTTGACCTACAAGTAATTTTTTAATTTCAGTATTTACATTATTAACTGCTTGTAAAACACCTTTCCCTAGGTAACGAGACTTGTCGCCATCACGCAATTCTAATGCTTCACGAGAACCCGTAGAAGCGCCTGATGGTGCACATGCACGACCTACAACACCTGATGCTAAAATCACATCTGCTTCAATAGTTGGGTTACCGCGTGAATCTAAAATTTCACGTGCACGAATATCAACGATCTGGCTCATAAAAACTCCTGTGTATTATATGCTAATGCATTCTGTGCATTATTTTGTGTCTAGTTTACTAAATCCTTTTACAAGCGTATCTAATTCTTTAGTCTGTGCTAAAAACGGCTCAAGTTGAGATAATCTTAGCGCACACGGCCCATCACACTTTGCTTGGTCTGGGTTTGGGTGTGCTTCTAAAAATAAACCTGCAAGACCAGTTGCCATGCCTGCACGTGCTAAAGTTGCAATCTGCTCACGGCGTCCACCTGCCGAATCAGCTCGCCCACCTGGTTTTTGCAGTGCATGTGTCACATCAAAAATGACTGGCACATTCATTGCCTTCATGATATCTAAGCCCAGCATATCAACAACTAGATTATTGTAACCAAACGAAGAGCCACGCTCACAAAGAATCACCTTATCATTACCTGCTTCTAAGCATTTTTGCAAGATATGATTCATTTCTTGCGGCGCTAAAAACTGCGCTTTTTTTACATTAATCACAGCATCAGTTTTAGCAATTGCCTCAACTAAATCTGTTTGACGGCTTAAAAATGCGGGCAGCTGTATCACATCGGCAACTTCAGCCACAATTGCAGCTTGGTGTGGCTCATGCACATCTGTAATAATAGGAATATTCAGTTGCTTTTTAAGCTCGCCTAGCCACTCTACGCCTTTTTCTAAGCCCGGCCCACGATATGAATGCAAACTTGAGCGATTGGCTTTATCAAAGCTGGCTTTAAAGACATATGGAATATCAAGACGCTTACAAATTTCAATATAAGATTCAGCAATTTCAAACGCTAAATCTTTAGACTCTAGTACATTCATGCCGCCGAATAATACAAATGGCAAATGATTTGCCACCTGTATATCGCCTAAACGTACAATTTGTTGTGGTTTTAATTGTGACATTTAAACTTCCTAAGTAAGTTTTCTATTGCACTTTTTGATATTGCTTTTTAGCAGCATCAATAAAACTTGCAAATAAAGGGTGTCCATCACGCGGTGAACTTGTAAATTCAGGATGGAACTGTACTGCAACAAACCAAGGATGGGCTGGAATTTCTACCGTTTCAACCAAGTGCTGTACAGATGAATACCCTGATATTTTTAACCCAGCTTCTTCAAGCGGTGCAATAAAACGGTCATTCATTTCATAGCGGTGACGATGACGTTCGGTAATTTCAGCTTTACCATAAATTTCACGTGTTTTTGTACCCGCAACAAGTTCTGATTTTTGTGCACCTAAACGCATTGTGCCGCCTAAATCAGACTCTAAATTACGCTGTTGTAATTCGCCACGCTCATCTAACCATTCAGTAATTAAACCAATAATTGGATACTTAGTTGAACGATTAAACTCTGTTGAACTGGCTTCAGACATATTTGCAACATGGCGTGCATATTCAATCACGGCCAATTGCATGCCTAAACAAATGCCTAAAAATGGAATGCCTTGCTCACGTGCATAACGAATCGCAGTCATTTTACCTTCAGTACCACGCTCACCAAATCCACCTGGGACTAAAATTGCATCTGCAGTTGATAAAATAGAAAGGTCTTGTGACTCTAAACTTTCAGCATCTACGTAGTCAATTTGTACTTTAACGCGATTTTGAATCCCTGCATGCAGTAATGCTTCATTCACCGACTTGTATGCATCTGGCAGTTCAACATACTTACCCACCATCGCAACACGTACAGTATATTCTGGGTTGAATAATGCTTCACATACTTGGTCCCAGTCAGACAGGTCCGCTTGAGGCAGGTTATCAAAACCAAAACGTTCGCAAATTAGGTCATCTACCTTTTGCTCAGAAAAATTACGTGGAATTTCATAAATTGTTTTTGCATCTTTACATACAATCACTGCACGTGCTTGCACATTGGTAAATAATGCAATTTTACGCGTGGTCTCGGCATCTACATCATGCTCTGTACGGCAAATTAAAATATCGGGTTGAATACCAATAGACAGTAATTCTTTCACCGAATGCTGTGTTGGTTTAGTTTTAAGTTCAGCAGCAGACTTCACGTAAGGTAGCAATGTTAAGTGCATTAACATGCTATGTTTATGACCTAGCTCAACCATCAACTGACGTACAGATTCCATAAATGGTAGTGATTCAATATCACCTACCGTACCGCCAATTTCTACAATAGCAACGTCATAGCCTTCGCCAGCACGAAGTACACGCTCTTTAATGTTATCTGTAATATGTGGAATGACCTGTACTGTTCCACCAAGATAGTCGCCACGGCGTTCTTTATTTAACACATCTTGGTAAACACGACCGCTGGTAAAATTATTCAGCTTAGTCATTTTAGCACGGCGTAGAAAACGCTCGTAGTAACCTAAGTCAAGGTCAGTTTCAGCACCATCTTCTGTCACGAAGACTTCACCATGCTGAAATGGGCTCATTGTCCCTGGATCAACGTTAATGTATGGATCCATTTTAACCATGGTCACTTGTAAACCACGGGCTTCCAACAATGCAGCAACTGAAGCTGCCGAAATACCTTTACCAAGTGATGATACAACACCACCAGTAACGAAAATAAAATGGGTCATTCGAGTTCTCGTACAATCAAGCCTAAATTGGCATGCAATGTTGGATAATTTTACTTGAGTCTGTCGTTTTAAGCAAAGTCATTCAGCATCTATTCACATAACTATTTACAGTCGCCCACATTATCTACAATAAAATGACGTGAAATATAAAGCCATACCATGCTCTCATCTATTTTTTTGCTATAATGAATCGGTCAACACTTGATTAGAACTTAAAAATGATGAAGAAAAAAATTTTTATTGGTACTGCTATCGCGGCCTGTCTTATTCTAGTGGCTTGCTCTAAAAAAGAACAACACGAAGAACAAAAGACAGAAAGCCAAACAACAAATGAAACACCTGTCGCAAAAAATCCTGCGTCAGAACCATTACAACCCCTTACAAAAGTAACTCCTGAACCAACTCAAGGTATGAGTAAAGAAGAAGCATCAAGTATCATGGCCGAACCTGCAGCAAAACCTGTAGAGAAAGTACACCATAAACATAACGACGAGATGCAAGAAAAAGTAGCAACTGTTGAGCATGTGGATTCAATGGAATCAAATACACAAAATCAGCCTGATGTAAAAGAAATACCAAGTACAACACCTAAAGTAAAAGCTGAAAAAGTGGCAAGTACAGACACTGTAAAACCTAAAAAACCTGCAGCTCATTTATCAGAAGATGACGCTGTAGCTGCTGCTATAGCAGCCGCTCAACCTGCACTCAAAAATTAACTTAAAAAAAAACGCACTGACTCACCTTTACCGGTGGGTCGTGCGCTCAAAACAGATCAAGTTAACGTTTTGGCTTTTCTGTTTTGGTTAATATCTTAATTTGTTGTCCCTCTTTCACCATTTGCATGACCGGATAACTTCGGGTTTCTTTTACCCCCGGTAGTTTCCAAATCACATTCCCCGCAATACGGCGAAAATCGTCCATATCTTTACTGCGTACTTTAACTAAAAAATCAAAACCGCCACTAATCATATGACATTCTATAACTTCTGGATAATTACGTGCCGCTTCAACAAATTCATCTAAAACATTCGGTGTAGTTTTATCAAGAAGTATTTCAACAAATACTAAAAAACCTGCATTAAGTTTTTCTGGATTTAAATGTGCGTAGTAACCTAAAATGTAGCTATCTGCAACCAAGCGTTGCACTCTGGCTAAAACGGCTGTAGGTGACAAACTGACTGCTTCAGCCAATTTTGTATTTGATATACGCCCATCTTTTTGTAATAAATCAAGAATTTTAAGATCAATACGATCTAGTGATGCATCTCCATCAGCCATAAAATATTTACCTAAAAAAAATAAAAAATATAGTGAGTTATTCGGCATATTTTTTGCAATGATTAATTTTATAAACCAAAAGTCACTATTTAATGTTGCATACGCTAGGATGTCATCTTATGAATACACCAGATCACACTACATCACCTTGCTCTACAGTGTTCCAAGATATTACAAACCTTCATGAGTACACAATACTACAAAAAAATATTAATACCCATTGGCGCACAAATGAAAGTGAAAGTGTTTCTGAGTTACTGGAATTTACCCAAATTCCAAGCCAGTTAAATCAAGAAATTTATGATCTTGCATATAAACTGTCGGAACATTTACGTGAAAAAAGTAAAGCATCGGGCAAAGCTGGTATTGTACAAGGCCTCTTGCAAGAATTTTCTCTCTCTTCACAAGAAGGGATTGCACTCATGTGCTTGGCTGAAGCATTGCTTCGTATTCCAGATGCAGCAACGCGTGATCGCTTAATTAAAGACAAAATTAATCAGGGCAACTGGAAAGAACACGTTGGTCAAAGTAGCTTAGTCTTTGTAAATGCTGCAGCATGGGGACTCATGCTGACTGGCAAACTAATGGCAACGCCAACTCGAAAAACAATGAGTAGTACACTTACCGGCATTTTAGCACGTAGTGGCCAAGGTATTATTCGTAAAGCCGTTGACGCAGCTATGCGCATGATGGGTGAGCAATTTGTAACCGGCGAAACTATTCAAGAAGCCTTAGAAAAATCTAAACCGATGCAACAAGCAGGCTTTTTGTATTCATATGACATGCTTGGTGAAGCAGCACTCACTGAACATGATGCTAAGCGTTATATGAAAGACTACGAACAAGCCATTCATGCGATTGGAAAGTCTGCCAATAAAAAAGGCGTATATGCCAGTGCAGGCATATCAATTAAGCTTTCTGCGTTACACCCACGCTATCAACGTGCACAAACAGACCGTGTGCATGACGAGCTGTACCCTCGCATCGTTGAATTAGCACTCCTTGCAAAACAATATGATATTGGCTTAAACATTGATGCAGAAGAAAGTGAACGTCTTGAGTTATCTTTAGAATTGCTTGAACGTTTGTGCTTTGACCCTCAACTTGCAGATTGGAATGGTATTGGGTTTGTAATCCAAGCCTACCAAAAACGTTGTTTCTTTTTAATTGATTATATTATAGACCTTGCTAAACGCAGTGAAAAACGACTCATGATTCGCTTAGTCAAAGGTGCATATTGGGACAGCGAAATTAAAAAAGCACAAGTTGAAGGCATGTCAGACTACCCTGTATTTACACGTAAAGTACATACAGACCTTTCTTACTTAGCGTGTGCAAAGAAACTCTTGGCAGAGCCTGAAGCCATTTACCCACAATTTGCGACACATAATGCACAAACTTTAGCAACTATTTACCACCTTGCAGAACCAGAAAAGTACTACTCTACTCAATATGAATTCCAGTGCTTACATGGTATGGGTGAACCACTTTACAAACAAGTCGTTTCAACTCTTGGTATACCATGTCGTATTTATGCACCTGTGGGCAATCATGAAACACTACTGGCTTATTTGGTGCGTAGACTGCTTGAAAATGGTGCAAACACATCTTTTGTTAACCGTATTTCAGATAAGTCTGTAAAAATTGAAGATCTTATCCAATCACCTATACAAGATATTGAAACTGCTGCGAGCAAAGAGCATGTCATTGGTGCAAAACATCCATCTATTTGCTTTCCCAAAGACCTTTATAGTTTAGGACGCATCAATTCTGAAGGTTTTGACTTGGCAGACGACAGTTGCTTAACTGCGCTTAACCACGTTGCAAAAACACTCTCTCAGCACCAGTGGCAAGCCACTCCGCTGATTGCAAACAAAACAGCCTCTGACTACAGCACGGCGGCAAAAGAAATACTCAACCCATCGCAGCATCAAGATATTGTTGGTCATGTGATTGAAGCAGATACCCAAAATGTAAGTGTCGCGCTAGAGCAAGCACAACACATACAACACACTTGGGCGAATACCACACCAGCAGAGCGGGCAAGCTATTTAGAAACAGCTGCCGACACAATGCAAGATCAACTACTAGAACTAATGGTGTTGCTATGTCGTGAAAGTGGTAAAACCTATGCCAATGCCATTGCCGAAGTCAGAGAGGCTATTGACTTTTTACGTTATTACGCCAAACAAGCACATACTTTTGATGCCCAAGTTAAACCGCTAGGTAATGTACTATGTATTAGCCCGTGGAATTTCCCATTGGCAATTTTCACAGGACAAATTGCAGCAGCACTTGTTACAGGAAACTGTGTATTGGCAAAACCTGCTGAACAAACACCACTTGTGGCATACCAAGCGGTTAAAATGTTGCATCAAGCAGGTATACCTGAAGCTGCTTTACAGTTTTTACCCGGTGATGGCGCAAGCGTAGGTGCAGCACTGAGTGCAGATGAACGCATTCATGGCATTATGTTTACAGGATCAACAGACGTGGCTAAGATTTTACAAAAAACCACCTCTAAACGCCTTACACCAGAAGGTAACCCTGTCACACTCATTGCAGAAACAGGCGGTCAAAATGCCATGATTGTTGACTCATCTGCACTCACCGAGCAAGTCGTACTCGATGTCGTCAGCTCTGCATTTGACAGCGCAGGTCAACGCTGTTCTGCCCTACGTATTTTATGCCTACAAAAAGACTGTGCAGCATCTATTCAAACCATGCTCAAAGGGGCGATGCAACAATTACGTTTAGGCAACCCACACTTTTTACAAACTGACATTGGACCTGTGATTGATGCAGAAGCACAACAGACCATTCAACGTCATATTGAAAAAATGAGAACCAAAGGCTATGCCGTACATCAGTTCACGTTCGATGATGTGGCGACGCAACATGCATCAGCTCAAGGTACATTCATACCACCTACAGTAATTGAACTTCCTAACTTAGATGACTTAGAGCGAGAAGTTTTTGGCCCTGTGCTTCATGTCATTACTTATCAACAAAATGAACTACCACAACTCATTGAACGAATTAATGAAAAAGGCTATGGCTTAACTATGGGCGTACATACCCGTATTGATGACACTATCCAACAAGTCATTAATCACTCAAATGTGGGTAACCTTTATGTGAACCGCAACATTGTTGGTGCTGTTGTTGGTGTACAACCATTTGGCGGTGAAGGCTTATCAGGTACTGGGCCAAAAGCAGGTGGACCACTATATTTACACCGTCTCATGCAACCACATGACTTTGACACATCAACACCGTTCGCAGTAAAACAAGCATTGAATAGTCCATCGAAACCTAATTTTGAAGCACTTCGTGCGTTTAAAACATGGGCAAAAACCACGTTCCCAACACTCAATGTTGTAGACACACAACCATTTATTGTGGGAACAACTTACGAACTGCAAGGACCAACCGGTGAAAGTAACCAATACACCATGCAACCACGTAAACACATTGCAAGTATTGCCAGTAATGAGCAAGACTATATTACGCAATTATTGGCTATTTTTGCAGTCAATGCACATGCTGTTATTGCTAAAGATGCCGTGATCAGCAAGCATTTTAACGACTTACCAAGCGCTGTCAAAACACAAATTCACCTTGTTGAAGATACCAATACTGCAACTTTAGATGCCGTATTACATCACGGTGAAACGACTGCGCTGTCTGTACTACAAGAGCGTATTGCAGCACGAGAGGGTGCAATTGTTTCGATTCATCACCAACCGAGCCATAGCACACATGTTGCTATAGAGCGCCTAGTGATTGAACACGCAGTCAGTATTAACACCACAGCAGCAGGCGGTAATGCAAGCCTCATGACCATGTCTTAAACAACACGTACGCTACGCCATTTCAGCACTAGGCTAAAATGGCGTAGTTTGTTAACATTGCCGCTTCTATTTTAGCGTGTGGCCAACCAACATATGACCTCTGCATACCAACAACAGTTGCAAGCAAAAGTTGAGCGTATTTCTGCCCAATTTCAAACCTTTCAACCACCACAACTTGAAGTGTTTGAGTCGCCTGAAACCAATTTTCGTATGCGTGCAGAATTTCGTATTTGGCACACAGATGACGACATGTTTTATGCCATGTTTGAAGCCGATGAGATAGGGAAAAATAAAAAGGCTGTTCGTGTAGACCAATTCCCAATTGCCTCAACACAAATCAATCAGCTCATGCCTGTATTGCTTGAAGAAATTAAACAACAAAAACAACTACACCACCGTTTATTTGAAATTGACTTTTTAGGTAGTCTAAGTGGTGAAATGCTGGTCACACTTATTTATCACCATAAGCTCAATGAAGAATGGCAACAGCTTGCACATGCCCTCGGAGAAAAACTCAATATCAAAATTATTGGACGTAGCCGTGGTCAAAAGCTCGTTTTAAGTGATGATTTTGTAGTAGAGAAATTTACAGTCGATCAAAAAACTTATCAATACAAACAAATTGAAAATGGTTTTACACAGCCAAATGCAGTAATTTGCCAAAAAATGTTGCAGTGGGCGTCAGACGTAGCCAATGTATGCACAGGTGACCTACTTGAGCTCTATTGTGGTAATGGTAACTTTACACTCCCACTTGCACAAAAGTTTCCCAAAGTACTTGCCACTGAACTTGCCAAATCATCTGTATATGCAGCCGAGTGGAACATTCAAGCCAATCAAATCAACAATATTGCCATCGCACGTTTAGCAGCTGAAGAATTTACTCAAGCCTACACAGGCGAGCGTACCTTTAGGCGCTTACAAGAAGCACAAATTGAGGTAGCAGACTATAATTTTGGCACAATTTTTGTCGACCCACCACGCGCAGGTATTGATGCTGAAACTTTAAAACTTATGCAAAATTTTAAGCATATTATTTATATTTCATGTAATCCAGATACGCTTGCAGACAACTTACAAACACTTTGTCAAACGCACCGCATTATTCGATTTGCCATGTTCGACCAGTTCCCATACACCCACCATGTGGAAAGTGGAATATTACTAGAAAAACGCTAAGACTCATCTGTGGCGGTCACACAAAACCGCCACATATTATCTAACTTACCAATAATAAAATACCTTTTAATTCAAAAAAACTCTTAATAAAATGATGTGCTTACATAAATAAAAAACAAAGATGTTTCAAAATATTAAACGAATAAAATATTAAATTTATAAACAATTCAATATCTTTTAAAACTGATTATAATTTTATATGGTCAGAACAAAATTTATATACATATGTCCTAAAATTATCATGACTTGAATTTTTTATTTTTTGATTTATATTTCGACATATCTTTGTTAATGGTCACGGCTCACATGAGTATTTGGCAAAAACTATTTCTCCCTAAAAACATTTTCAACAGTGGCAAAAACAATATTGCATGTATTGAAAATGACTCGGCATGTAAAAGTAACGAACAACTTCTACACGCTCTCCAAACCACCGATGACGATTGCATTGCAACAGGCATCAAACGTGTGCTTATGTCACGTGGGTTTAGCAAAAGTGAGTTGAACACCTTACAACACAGTATTCACTAATCTGTATCAACTCGCCTACCGAATCAGACTAAGCGATAAACTAAAGTTTCTAAGCAGACATATTTTCGATACAATACAGTCTTATTTAGCAAAATTAGGTTATTTCAGTGAAGTGGTTACAAATTCATATTACTGTTGATCAAGCTCAAGTCGAAATAACAGAGTCACTCCTCCTATCTCTTGGAGCAGTCAGTGTGACGCTTGATGATGCAGAAGATCAAGCACTTCTTGAACCACTTCCCGGTGAAACACCACTGTGGAATAAAGTGATCGTCACTGGTATATACCAACAAGATGATTCAGAAACCATTGATGTCAATGCACTGATTTCATTTTTAAATATGCAGTTACCAGCACACACAACTATTCGTCACGATATACTTGAAGACCAAGTATGGGAACGTACATGGATGGATTATTACGAGCCCATTCAAATTGCAGACCACTTTTGGATTGTTCCAGAATGGCTTACACCACCCGATCCTCAAGCGGTAAACCTAAAACTAGACCCAGGTTTAGCCTTTGGTACAGGTAATCATGCGAGTACTTTTCTATGCTTACAATGGTTAGGAAAAACTGACCTTAAAGGCAAAACTGTGATTGACTACGGTTGTGGCTCAGGTATTTTAGGTGTCGCTGCTCTTTTACTGGGTGCAGAGAAAGTCTATGCAACGGATATTGATCCGCAAGCTGTACTTGCAACACGCCAAAATGCCGAACTAAACAATGTTTCAGATGGCCTATTTGTTGACTTACCAGAAAACTTTAATCAACAATTTGAAGCACAACAAGCTGATGTATTGGTCGCTAATATTTTAGCGGGGCCACTCATGGCGTTAGCCCCTGAATTTAGCCGACTCACCAAACCCCATGCAGCCTTTGCTTTAGCAGGTGTTATAGAAGAACAGCTGCAGGACGTCTGCGATGCTTATGCTCCCCTTTTTGAAGTGACTGAAGTTGAAAAAAGAGAGCAACATTGGTGTCGTATCTCAGGAAAACGTTTAGGCTAACTCATCCCCTATGCAAAGTATTACAAGTACTTGTCCAGCCTGTAAAACAAAATACCGTGTATCTGTTTTACAGCTGCGTGTAGCTCAAGGAAAGGTGTGCTGTTTCAAGTGCTCAAACACTTTTAACGCATACCTTTGCATGTCAAATAAATATAAGCCACAGCAAATACACAATGCACCCCTACTGAGTAGTGCCACAGTTCACCAGAGCAAACAGACCAATCATCCAATACTTGAAATTTTTGAGAGTAAAAGCAACTCATCTAATATCGATTTACGAACGTATCTTAACAACACACATTATATTCACCCGCAACACGATACACCCAAATTACAACATACGCTCAGGCTCTATCCACGTAAGGGGCAATATCGACCGAAAAAAACATCTTTTCCACTCCTTATTATTGCTATTTTTTGTTTCATATCCTTGGGTCTACTCATTTTAATTGTTTTAGCTTATACACTGATTGGGATTGGTTAATGCCAATAAAAATATAACAAATCAACCTAATCAGACACATAAAATTTTCATCTTGTAAATAAAAGCACTACCAATATTATTTTAAGCAATTAAAAATACAATTCAATTCAAAAAAACGATTAAAAAACACAAAAAAACTGACTCAAATTTACTCACTTTATTTTGCACAATGTTATTATGTGCGCCAAGAAAAGCTTAGCCAAATAAACACCTCGTCTTACCCCATGAAGAAAAAAAATAAGCTCATGTGCATTATTTAATACTGCGCATACAGCTCTTTTTTGTTTCTGATTAATGGCTGTAACAATTCTTAAATATTTGTTACGGTTATTTTTCAACCAAAGCGAGAAAAATGTGGCAAGCTATACTCGTTTTCTAGATATCTCATTTTACCAATGAGTTTATATCTACCTTTAAATATAAAACCAATACCATTTTGGTAAGGTTTAGATTGATTTCGGATTAAAACGCATGAATAGCAAATCTCCTATTTTTACTGCACAGTCTGATGTTGCGCTTCGTATCCATGTGGATCGCGCAGTTCGTCACTATTTTGCATCTTTGCAAGGTGAGCAACCATCGCAAGTTTACGACATGGTGCTAGCAGAAATGGAGAAACCTCTTTTGTCTGTAGTCCTTGAATACACACGTGGTAACCAAACACGTGCTGCTGAAATTCTAGGCTTGAACCGTGGCACACTACGTAAAAAGTTGAAAGCTCACGGATTAATGAGTGAATAAATGATAAAATGCTCACGTCTTCGTGGGCATTTTTTTTACCTTTTGTTTTCCAACTTCAAAGACTAAATACATCATGACTATTAAACGTGCTTTAATTTCTGTTTCTGATAAAACAGGTATTGTTGAATTCGCGCAGAACCTTTCAGATCTAAACGTAGAAATCCTATCTACTGGTGGAACATATAAACTTCTTAAAGAAAATAATATTTCAGTCATTGAAGTATCAGAGCATACTGGCTTCCCTGAAATGATGGATGGTCGTGTTAAAACACTTCACCCTAAAATTCATGGTGGTATTCTGGCTCGCCGTGGTATTGATGAAGATGTTATGCAAGCACACGATATTGCAGCCATTGATCTTGTTGTCGTAAATTTATACCCTTTTGCAGCGACTGTTGCTAAACCAAACTGTAGCTTAGCTGATGCCATTGAAAATATTGATATTGGTGGCCCAACGATGGTACGTGCAGCGGCTAAAAACCACGCCTCAGTCGGTATTGTAGTCAATGCATCAGATTATGGGACTGTGATTGCGGAGTTAAAAGCTGATAATACGCTTTCTCAAGCAACACGTTTTGACTTGGCTGTAAAAGCATTTGAACACACAGCACAATATGACGGCATGATTGCTTCTTATCTCGGTGCACGTGTTGGTCATACAGATGGTTCAGCAGATACATTTGCACGTACATTTAACACCCAATTACAAAAAGCTCAAGACTTACGATATGGTGAGAATCCTCACCAATCTGCAGCGTTTTATGTTGAAGACAAGGCAACCGAAGCATCTGTCTCTACTGCAAAACAATTACAAGGTAAGGCTTTATCTTATAACAACATTGCAGATACAGATGCCGCCCTCGAGTGTGTAAAATCATTTGAAAAACCAGCATGTGTTATTGTAAAACACGCAAACCCATGTGGCGTTGCAGTATCTTTAGATGGCATACAAGCCGCTTATGATCTTGCTTATGCAACAGATACAGAATCTGCTTTTGGTGGCATTATTGCCTTCAACCGTGAATTAGATGTTGCAACAGCACAAGCCATTGTTTCACGCCAATTTGTCGAAGTGATTATTGCACCAAGTATTGCAGACGGCGTATTAGACGTAACTTCAGCTAAGAAAAATGTACGCGTACTCACCTGTGGTGAATTACCAAATATTGAAAACCGAGCTACACAACTTGACTACAAGCGTGTGAATGGCGGTTTATTGGTTCAAGACCAAGACTTAGGCATGATCAAAGCCAGTGATCTTAAAGTCGTGACCAAACGTGCACCGACAGAAGCTGAAATTAACGACTTAATTTTTGCATGGAAAGTTGCAAAATACGTGAAATCAAATGCGATTGTATATGCAAAAAATCGCCAAACTGTGGGTGTGGGTGCAGGTCAAATGAGCCGTGTCAATTCAGCACGTATTGCAGGTATTAAAGCAGAACATGCAGGGCTTGTTGTTGAAGGTGCTGTCATGGCATCAGATGCATTTTTCCCATTTCGTGATGGCATAGACAATGCTGCAAAAGCGGGCATTAAATGCATTATTCAACCAGGTGGTTCAATGCGTGATGAAGAAGTCATTGCAGCGGCAGATGAAGCTGGTATTGCAATGGTATTCACAGGCATGCGTCATTTCCGCCACTAAAATTCCTTACGATTTGCTTGGCATGTTAAAACCGAACATTAACATGCCCCATTCATAGAGAGAGTCTTCATGAATATTTTAGTTCTAGGCAACGGTGGTCGTGAACATGCACTTGCATGGAAAATTGCACAAGATGACCAAGTTAAACAGGTCTTTGTTGCGCCAGGCAATGCAGGTACAGCCACTGAAAAAAAATGTACTAATATTACGCTCAATATTTTAGACAATAGCGCTATTATTGAATTCGCTCAAAGCAATAATGTTGACCTCATTGTGGTTGGCCCAGAAGCACCGCTTGTCAATGGTGTGGTTGATGCAGCACGCATTGCTGGTTTACGTATTTGGGGACCAACTCAATACGCAGCACAACTCGAAGGCTCAAAAGCATTTGCAAAAGACTTCTTAAAACGTCATGACATTCCAACTGCTTTTTATGATGTCTTCACCGAAATTGAGCCAGCAAAAGCCTATATCAAACAACATGGTGCTCCAATTGTCATTAAAGCAGACGGTTTAGCTGCGGGCAAAGGCGTGATTGTTGCCATGACAAATGATGAAGCATTTGAAGCCATTGATGACATGCTGTCTGGCAACAAATTTGGTGATGCAGGTAGCCGTGTAGTCATTGAGCAATTTTTAGCAGGCGAAGAAGCCAGCTTTATTTGTATGATTGACGGTGAAAATATTTTACCTATGGCTACGTCTCAAGACCATAAACGTATTTTTGAAGGAGACCAAGGGCCAAACACAGGTGGTATGGGTGCTTACTCACCTGCTCCTGTGGTGACAAATGAAGTCTTTGAACGTGTTATGCAAGAAGTGATGCGCCCAACTGTCGCAGGCATGAAAAAAGATGGTCACGTATATACAGGCTTTTTGTATGCAGGTCTAATGATTGACGAGCAAGGTCAACCTCGTGTCATCGAATTTAATTGCCGCTTTGGTGACCCTGAAACACAACCGATTATGATGCGTTTACAATCATCACTTGTTGAGTTAATTCAATCGGGTATAGATGGAACACTTCCAGCCGAAGCGCAGTGGGATCCACGCAAATCAATAGGTATTGTACTGGCGTCTGAAGGCTACCCAGAAACGGCTCGCCAAGGTGATGTCATTTCAGGTTTAGGTCAATCACCAGAAGGTACAAAAATATTTCATGCAGGGACAAAACTCAGTGAAGATGGCCATATTCTGACTGCTGGTGGTCGTGTGCTGTGTGTAACTGCTCTCGGTGACACTGTACTCGAAGCTCAAATTAATGCACTGGAAGTTTGTGGTCAAGTAACCTTTACTGGTATGCAATATCGTACAGATATTGGCTATCGTGCGATTGCAAGAGAACAACTATAATAATTAAAAATGCGCCTTTCATTGGGCGCATTTTTCACTTATCAGTCATAAAATGATTATTTAAATGAAAAAAATTCATATAGATTGTGAATTTTATTGTTTTGACTTATAAAAAATAGACTTTATACTGCCCTCAATCTTGCCAGTCTACCGCTATACAAAGCCACCATTTGCACAAATATTGGCTGGGTATTACAAGGCATACCTTGTCACACCCTATATACAAGCGACTGCTCCACCTTACTCTTTCGTTTTAGCACACAATATTGGCAAAACAACTACAATATTGTATTGGCAATACTTACCCGTTAAAACGAGAATATCTCAATATAGAGAACCTATATTACCGACATAGGACAATTCAATACATGAAAAAACTACTGAGTATTTTTTTAGGTGCTAGCCTTTTAGTTTCTGCAGGTTGCAGTAAAGCACCATCTGATCAGGCAAGTACAACAGAAGACAAGAAAATAAGCACAATTGTATTGGCATCTGATGGTTCAGATACAGATGTTTGGCGCTATATCGCAACACTTCCTGCAACCAAACAAGCAGGCATCAAACTTGACGTTAAAAACATGACTGACTATGTTGCTATGAACAAAGCCACTGCAGCCGGTGAAATTGATGTCAATGCATTTCAAACATACAACTATCTTTCTGCATACAACAGTGAAAACAAAGACAAACTCGTTGCTATTGCCACTACATACATTGAACCAATGGGTATTTACTCAACGAAATATAAAAAAATAGATGACATTAAAAACAATGCAGAAATTGCAATTCCAAATGACACATCAAACCAAGCACGTGCCTTATCTTTACTTAAAAGCGCAGGCCTGATAGAGCTTAAGAAAGATTTTGACCCAATCCATGGTCAACTTAAAGACATCACTGCCAATCCAAAACACTTACAGTTAAAACTTATTCCTATGGCAACAGCCGTACGTATTATGAGTGATGTAGACGGCATTGTTTTAGGTAACACTTTGGCAATGGAAGGTGGTTTAAACGTTCTTAAAGATGCATTATTCTACGAACCAATTGATCAATCAACCAAGCTTAACGTCAACTTACTTGTAACATCAGAAGCGAAGAAAGACGACCCAACACTGCAAAAACTTATTCCACTGTATCACAGTGAAGAAGTGAAAAAGTTTATTGCTGATCGTTTTGGTGGAACTAAAATTGACGTAAACAAACCAGTTAGCTACTTGACTGAAAAATAAGCCACTGCATATTTTATGCTTTTTCTCTTTGAACAGGTAAAGTAGCTATACTTTACCTGTTTTGCATGCCGAGCATTGTTTTGACATATGATTGAATTTAAAAATATCTCTAAGCACTATATGCTTAAAGGACAGCGTGTAAACGCATTAAATGAGATTAACCTACAGATTCCTGAAGGCAGTATTTTTGGAATTATTGGTTATAGTGGTGCGGGAAAAAGTACCCTCATCCGCTTGATTAATTTACTCGAGCGTCCCAATGCTGGGCAAGTCATTATTCACCAAAAAGACTTTACCGCACTAGATGCCAAAACGTTACGCCAAGAACGTACGCACATTGGAATGATCTTTCAGCACTTCAATCTCATGCAAACCAAAACAGTAAGTCAGAATATTGCTATGCCAATGCGACTACTGGGTTATAGTGCATCTGAACGACAAAAACGTGTTGATGAACTGCTTGAATTTATTGACCTTAAACATAAAAAAGATGCTTATCCAGATGAGCTTTCTGGTGGCCAAAAACAACGTGTGGGAATCGCCCGTGCTTTAGTGAATCATCCTAAAATTTTACTGTGTGATGAAGCAACATCTGCGCTTGACCCACAAACTACACAGTCTGTACTCGACTTACTTAAAAAAATCAACAAAGAACAAAATATTACGATTGTCATGGTCACCCATGAAATGGATGTGATTGAAAAAGTCTGTGACTATATTGCAGTCATGGAAGCTGGCCAAGTCATTGAACATGGCTCAACAATAGATATTTTCAGTCACCCTAAACACCCAACCACACAAAACTTTATTCAAACTGTATTACAGCAACATCTACCACGTGGCATTTTAAATCAATTAGAGCACAAACATCAGCAAAGTATCTACAGACTACAATTTTTAGGGCAGTCAGCACAGCAACCTGTCATTGAATCGATGATTCGGCAGTTTGATGTCAGCCTCAATATTTTATTTGCAAATATGACTGAGATTAATGGCACGGTCATTGGGCAAATGTTTGTGCAATTATTAGGAAAAGATGTAGATGAAGCGATTCAACATTTAGAAAAAGCAGATGTATCTGTGCAACGTGCAGGAGTAGACGCATGAGAGACGCATTTATTGCATGGCTGACCCAAATCACACAACCCGTTTGGACAAGCCTCGTTTCTGTCGAAGACTTTATTCAAGCACTTGAGCAAACCATTTATATGGTAATTGTAGCTTTTTTCTTTGGTGCAATATGGGGCTTCTTACAAGCCATTACCTTAGTATTGACACGAGATAAAGGTATTTTACCCAACAAGCCAATCTATCAGATTTTAAACCCAATTGTTAATGCACTGCGCTCACTCCCCTTTGTCATTTTAATGATCGCCATGATTCCGATCACCAAATTGATTACAGGTAAAACAATTGGTACAGCTGCAGCGATTGTACCATTGGTTGTATATATTGGCCCATATATGGGACGACTGATTGAGACATCCTTATTAGAAGTCAATGAAGGCATTATTGAATCTGCTCAAGCCATGGGCGCAACACCACTGCAAATTATCTTTAAATTTATTTTACCAGAAGCACGCAGCTCACTGATCTTAAACCTCACCACAGCTAACATCAGTTTAATTGGTGCAACAGCAATGGCAGGTGTGGTCGGTGGTGGTGGTATTGGCGACCTTGCTTATGCATATGGCTATCAAAGATTTGACACCTTTATTATGATTTTAACCATTATTGTACTGCTCATCTTGGTGCAGATTGCTCAAACATTTGGGCAGTGGTTATCCAAGCTCAGATGGTAACATCCCTAACGCATCAGACACGAGCCTAACCGACTATTGTTGGGTTCGTATAGATTAAAAATGGTAGACTACACCCACTTGTGCCGAAGGTAACCACAGATCTTTTTGTGCCAACTTTGGTCGCTGTTCTGTACCACTGAAAGAAAAACTTGGCTGAGACATATAATTTACACCCACTTCAGCCAACCACCCCCAATGTAAACCTAGCATAGGTCTAACACCTATACCTAAATAAGGCGATATTTCATGACTCGTCATATCCCCATTTAAATGATTAGTGGCACTTTTGAGCACATAATCCTGTTGTAGATATGCCATACCAAATGCTAAATAGCTCGACTTAACAAATAATGAAGATTGCTCTAAAAATGGGTGCCATTCTGCTTGGACAAAAGTACTTTTACTTTGCTTAGACTGTCGTTTGAATGATCCCAATGAGGTTGATATATTTTTATCATACAAAAGCTGGTTATTTTTATAGCCCAAAGTTATACCAATATTTTGTTGTGTGTCCCACATCATTGCCACGCCATAGCCAAGTGACCCTACATTTAAACTAAATGCGACTGGAATATACTGCTGTGCAGTTGAATCTCCCCCTAAAATCACTTTTTCATCGGCCATCGCTGGAGCAGTGAACACAAAACCACTCAATATAAACAACATAATTTTTTGATACATCATCCACAACAACTCACTTTAAAACCCATCTACAGCACATGCTGACCTACTTAATATACAAAACCGATCTTAGATTTAAGCTTAAATTATGCCTTATGTTTTGCTATATAAAGATGGTTAAATAATACAGATACGTACTTTATTTAATTGTCCACAAAAAATTCAGCCCGCAAGTGTACTTTTTAGTGTAAAATTAATGGCATTTTATACACTAGATTTGGAATGAGTGATTATGTCTGAACTGTCAACAATTATTGAACAAGCCTTTGAAAACCGTGCAAACTTTACTGCTGCAGATTGCCCAGCAGAAATTCGTCATGCTGTTGAAGAAGTAATACAAGGTTTAGACAACGGTTCACTCCGTGTTGCAGAAAAAATTGATGGTGAATGGATCGTTCACCAATGGATTAAAAAAGCAGTACTTTTATCATTCAAACTCAATGACAACAAACCTGTTGAAGCAGGCGATCTAGCATTTTTTGATAAAGTAGATACAAAATTTGCAGGTTGGACTGAAGCACAGTTTAAAGAAGCTGGTGTGCGTGTTGTACCACCTGCTGTTGCTCGCCGTGGTAGCTTCCAAGCTAAAAATGTTGTACTCATGCCTTCTTATGTCAACATTGGTGCATATGTTGGTGAAAACAGTATGGTAGACACATGGGCAACTGTAGGTTCATGTGCACAAATTGGTAAAAACGTACATCTGTCTGGTGGTGTAGGTATTGGTGGTGTACTAGAGCCATTACAAGCAAACCCAACCATTATTGAAGATAACTGCTTTATTGGTGCACGTTCAGAAATTGTTGAAGGTGTAATTGTAGAAGAAGGCGCTGTTATTTCTATGGGCGTTTATATTGGCCAGTCAACACGTATTTATGACCGTGCCACAGGTGAAATTCATTACGGCCGTGTCCCTGCTGGCTCTGTGGTTGTACCTGGTAGCCTACCGTCTAAAGATGGCAAATATAGCTTGTATGCTGCAATTATTGTGAAAAAAGTAGATGCACAAACACGTGCAAAAACGAGCTTAAACGACCTTTTACGCGAAGACTAATTTTCAGCGTTTACCAAGTCTCTACGGTCAAAGGGTCGTAGAGATTTTTTTCTTTTAAAATACGGTTATTATTGTGTATGAATGCGTTACGCCGCTCTAAGTCTATTCCTGTGACAGACCCAACTGCAGGGCTAAAAATCACAGAAATTTTTTACTCACTGCAAGGTGAAGCAGATGCCGCAGGACTACCTACTGTATTTATACGTTTAACAGGTTGTCCGCTTAGATGTACCTATTGTGATACCACATATTCTTTTGAAGGTGGCCAACGACAATCGCTCGAATCAATTATAGCGACTGCCAAAAGTTACAATACACCTTATATTTGTGTCACAGGTGGCGAACCCCTAGCTCAACCTAACTGCATTGCCCTACTTACTCAACTGTGTGATTTAGGCTTTGAAGTGTCTTTAGAAACCAGTGGTGCTTTAGATGTATCGAAAGTAGATCCTCGCGTATCTAAAGTTCTCGATTTAAAAACACCGACCTCTGGTGAAGATCACCGTAATTTAATGAGTAATTTGGCCCACTTAACACCTAAAGACCAAATTAAATTTGTGATTTGTAATCAAACCGACTATGAATGGTCCAAACAACAAGTTTTATTTTATCAACTCCATAAAAAAGTAAATACTGTATGGTTTTCACCTGCTTTTGCTGTTGAAAAAGGCAATGCAAAACTACCTCAGTTTGCCCGTGATCTAGCACAATGGCTATTAGATGACCAACTCCCAGTACGTTTTCAGCTACAACTACATAAATTACTCTGGCAAGATGAAACAGGCCGCTAGCTTTCCAATTAAACTTCTCAGTATTCACGCATACATATAAAAATGTCTTTGTTACATTTATGCAAAACGAATATGATGTAAATCGACATAAAACATAGTGTAGACTAGGTCATAGTACTTCACAGTTCAGACTGTCATAGCGTACTGGCATAGTGTTCTAATTGAACATTGTATTTAACAACCGTACGATTATATTGACGACACAAGGTATATTTATGAAATTTTTACAATCAAAATTAGTTTTATCTACAATTCTTGCATCTATGGGCTTAGTCGCGACTGCAACACATGCAGCACAAGATCCATCAAAAAGTACCAACGTTCGCAGTACACTAATTAGCAACTGTAAAGAAAGTGCAACGAAAGCAGGTAAATTAAGCTCAACTGAAGCTGATAAATTCTGTAGTTGCCAAGTCGATGCTGAAGGTAAAATTACTAAAGCACAAGAATGGCAAATCATTAGCACTGTAAACCAAAAGAAAAGCCCAAGCTCTCTTCCGTTTATTCAACAGCAAAATGCAGCAGTACAGACTTGTTTTGGCCCTCAGCTGACTACAAAGCTTAAAGCACTGACTGAAGAAGCAATGAAACAACAAGCTGCTCAACCACAAACTCAACCTACGACTTCACAATAACATTTAACATTCTAAAACTAAAACTAGCCACATTTGTGGCTAGTTTTCTTTCTGGAGTATCTCACTTATGTCAGACGAAAATCTTGTTTTACCAACACAACATTTCAACACTGCTACAGGTCAAATTAACCTCACTCAATTAGATTCAGCATGGTTAGTACTGTATTTTTATCCAAAAGATTCAACTTCAGGTTGTACAACTCAAGCTGTTGGTTTCTCTTGTATGCTTGATCAATTTAAACAACTCGATACACAAGTGATTGGTGTATCTAGAGACTCTGTTAAAACACACCAAAACTTTATTGCAAAGCAAGGCTTAACCATTGATCTTATTAGTGATAAAGATGAAATCTTATGCCAACATTTTGATGTGATTAAAGAAAAAAATATGTATGGCAAAAAAGTGATGGGGATTGAGCGCTCAACCTTTATTTTTCATCATGGCAAATTGATAAAAAGCTATCGTAAAGTAAAAGCCGCAGGCCATGCTGAACAAATTCTGCAAGATTTAAAAACATTACAACAGTCAAACACCTAAACGATGTAAGCTTATTTTGAAATAAGCTCGCCATCTACAAAAATATTTACATGTTCTGTAAGTGAGCCAAATTTTGACTTCATCGCAAAATTATGGCTCTGAATTTCAGTGTGGGCTTTAAAAGTAAACTGATTTTCTTTTGCTGTAGGAATAATTTGAGTTTCAAACACTACTGGTTTTGTTTTCCCTTTAATGGTTAAATTTCCAAGAACATTGTAATTGTAAGCGCCTTTATTTTGAATATCGGTACTTTCAAATACAATATCTTTATATTGCTGTGCATTAAAGACATCAGGCCCTAACACCATATCGTGTAATGAGTCATTACTCAGCTTCAAACTATCAACTTTCATGGTAAACGCAATATGACTTTGTGCTAAATGTGTAGCATCAAAATCTACACGTGAATCGATCTGCTGAAATTCTGCTTCTAATATTTTAATCGCAAATTTTTTAATATAAAAACCAACATGACCATTTTTAGCCAATTGATAACTAGAGATTTGAGCATAACTGGTGGTTAACGGACATAGTACTATCAAACTTAGCAAATATTTATACATTGAAATTACTCTTAGAAATCTAAAAAATTATTCTTATTTATCCAACATAGACCATGCTTGTTTTAAGTATTGATAATCTGCTGTTGTTATAAAATGACTTAAAAAATGTGTAGTTCCTGAAGGTAAACTGTCTTGCTGAATTTCCCCAGCATAATATAAGTTTCTAATATCAGTTGCAGATAAAAAGTCTTCTAAATTATCTAATCTCAATAATTCCCACTCTGAAAAGAGCCCTAAATAATAGGATGAGTCATCTTTAAAATGCCCAATAAGACCTATGTGCTGTGCTGATTGCGTATGTTGAGACACTTTATCTTTAACTTGTTGAACCCACTTTTTATCATTATAAACATCAACTAAATGAACAAACGTAATCCGTTTTTGTTGTTCTAAAGATAAGCTATTTAAAATCATCTGCTCCCGTTCATCTGAAAAAAAAGGGTTTTTTAGCGAACGTTCAGCTTGTACAGAACCCAAAGCAATAATTAGCTTTGCACTATGTTGTAATGCAATTTCAACAGTTTTTAAGTGGGCATTATGAAAAGGCTGAAAACGACCAATAAATACTAGAGCATCAAAATCATACATATATTGTCATAACTTTTTAATCTAAATTTGCCATAGCATAACATTTTATTTTAATTCACAATGATATCTGTAGCATAAAAAAAACTGGCTCATATAAAGCCAGTTTTAGTACATGCCATTCTTCTTAACGAATTAACCAAAACGACCTGTGATATATGCTTCTGTTAGCTCATGATCTGGTTGAGTAAATACTTTTTCAGTTGAATTCACTTCAATCAAATCACCTAAATGGAAATATGCTGTGCGATGCGAAACACGTGCTGCTTGTTGCATTGAGTGAGTAACAATTGCAATTGTATATTGGTTAGACAACTCAGAAATTAATTCTTCTACCTTTGCAGTTGCAATTGGATCAAGTGCAGAACAAGGCTCATCCATTAAAATTACTTCTGGACTAATTGCAATAGTACGTGCAATACACAAACGTTGCTGTTGACCACCAGATAAACCCGTACCTGGTTGGTTTAAGCGCTCTTTTACTTCTTCCCACAAGCCTGCTTTACGTAAGCTATTTTCAACAATTTCTTCTAAGTCATATTTATTACGTGCTAAACCATGTAATTTTGGTCCATAGGCAACGTTATCAAAAATAGACTTTGGAAATGGGTTTGGCTTTTGAAAAACCATACCGACCTGTGCTCGAAGTAATACAACATCTAAGTTTGGATCATAAATATCTTGCTGATCAAGTAAAACTTTACCTGTTACACGACAGCTATCAATCGTGTCATTCATACGGTTCAGTGTACGTAAGAATGTTGACTTACCACAGCCCGATGGTCCAATAAAAGCAATGACTTCGTTTTGATATACATCTATATCAATCCCTTTAATCGCTTCTGCTTCACCATAGTAAACATGAACATCTTGAGCACTAATTTTAACCTCTTTAGCTTGATCTACTGACTTCCCCGAAGTCTTTTGTTGATCAAAACTACCAATACTGATTTTAGGCTGTTGTTGTTGCATAGACTGATCTTGATTTTTATCTGACTGTAGTGGCACCTGACTTTCCTTCTCTATCGTACGAGTTGGCTCTAACGTATTATTCATTGTCATACTAAAACTCTCCAATTACCAGCGTACTTCGAATTTCTTTCGTAACCAAATGGCCAAGCTATTTAGTCCGATCATCATTGCAAGTAATACAATAATTGCAGCTGCTGTACGTCCTTCAAAGAAATTACGCAACTCATTACCCTGCCATAAAAAGACTTGTACAGGTAATGCAGTCGATTGGTCTAATGGTGTTGTTGGTACACTTGCTACGAATGCGCTCATACCAATCAATAACAATGGTGCTGTTTCGCCTAATGCTTGTGCTACACCAATAATAGCACCTGTTAAAATACCTGGTAACGCTAAAGGTAGTACATGGTGAAATACCGTTTGCACGTTTGAAGCACCTAAACCTTGTGCAGCTTGGCGTATAGATGGCGGTACTGCTTTAAGTGATGCACGTGTTGTAATGATCACTGTTGGTAGAGTCATTAAACTCAGAACCAAACCACCAACTAATGGTGCGGAAAGAGGTAAATGCATCCAACCAATGAAGATTGCCGCCCCCAATAAACCAAAGACAATAGATGGTACAGCAGCCAAGTTATTGATATTTACTTCAATAATATCTGTAAGCAGATTTTTCTTAGCAAACTCTTCAAGATAGATGGCACTTGCAACCCCTATTGGAATTGAAATAAAGATGACAATAAACATCATAAATAAAGACCCCATAAATGCACCTGCTAAACCACTACTGGCAGGAGAACTTCTAGAATCGGTATTTGTGAAAATTTTAAAGTTAAACGTATTTTCTAAAATCCCTTGTGCTTTCATTTGATCAGCCAATTGACGTATTTCAGGGCTGAGCTGTTGTTGTTCATCGGGTAAACTGCGATCAATTTTACCGGTTAACCAAACATCAACATTTGCGTC
The DNA here is from genome assembly GCF_900096955.1 of Acinetobacter boissieri. Taxonomy (GTDB): domain Bacteria; phylum Pseudomonadota; class Gammaproteobacteria; order Pseudomonadales; family Moraxellaceae; genus Acinetobacter; species Acinetobacter boissieri. Next base: position 112,183 of record NZ_FMYL01000008.1, read on the forward strand.
AGCTAAGAATTTCAAATCAACTGTTTGGCCGACTAAGCTTGGATCTGCAAACACCATATCACGTAAGCGATATGTTTCTGAGCTTGTATAAATACTCGCTAAATCACTTTCTTTACCCGCTAAAGCTTTATCTTTGGCAACAATGGCATGTGTAATGACTGCATCCCAGTCCACCATACTCATTTTAGTTTGCCAATCAACATAGCGCTCTTGGTAAATTGCAGGAGATTCATCTTGCTTTTTAACAGGCGGTGCACCTGCATCAATCACTTTAGGATCAAAGTATACAGGCACTGTCATACTTGTTTGCCAAAACGCAGGCAGGCCTTTATATAAAATACTACCAAATAAAAGTGCAACAAAGAAAAGACCTGTAATCACCGAAAATAAACCTAAAAGTTTAAATCGTTTTTCTTTACTATGACGCTTAGATAAAGAGTCAATAATAATTTGCTTTCTTTCTTGCTTTTTATCAACCGATGATTGGTCAGCCAATGCTGTACTTGCAGAACTATTATTCATACTCATTCATATTGCTCACGATATTTACGCACAATGTACAGTGCAATAATATTTAGACCCAAAGTAATCACAAACAGTGTTAATCCTAGCGCAAATGCAACCAATGCTTGTGGACTTGCAAAGTCAGTATCACCTGTTAATTGGTTCACAATTGTAACCGTGACTGTAGATACTGCTTCTAGCGGATTAATTTGTAGCAGTGGACTATTACCAGCAGCCAGCACCACAATCATCGTTTCACCAATCGCACGTGATGCAGCCAATAAAAATGCACCCACAATACCCGGTAAAGCTGCAGGCAAAATAACCTGACGAATGGTTTCAGACTTAGTTGAACCTAGGCCTAGTGAACCGTCTCTGAGTGCACGTGGTACTTGGGTAATAATGTCATCTGAGAGTGATGATACAAATGGGATAATCATAATTCCCATAACAAATCCGGCAGTTAATGCACTAGTTGCATTAATATGAATGCCTACCATCTCGCCAATGAGTTTAAAGAATGGGCCAATAACCATCAGTGCAAATACACCATATACAATGGTTGGGATACCTGCCAAAATTTCAATAATAGGTTTTGCCCATGCACGTAACCGTGGCGATGCGTATTCAGCTAAATAAATTGCAATAAATAATCCGATTGGAATAGCAACAAGCAAAGCAATTGCACTGACGAGTAAAGTACCCCAAAGCAACGGCAGTAAACCATAGCTACCATCTGATGTACCACTGGTTGTAAAACCTGGGTCCCATTGTGTACCAAAGAAAAATTGTGTTGGGTTAACAAAATGGAAAAATCTAAGTGCTTCGCTAAACATTGACATCACAATGCCAATGGTCGTTAAAATAGCAACCCCTGAACATAACGCAAGTGCAATACGAATAAACCGCTCAACATAATTTCTTGCACGGTATTTTTGTTGAACTTTTTTATGTGCAAAAACTAGACCGGCTAAAGCAATACAAACCACAACTGCAAATTGTGCATAATCGCCAATTTTCATAGCGCTAGCATAATGTGCTGCAGCGGAAAGCTCATAAGGTTGTGCTTGATCTGTTACACCAAAACCTGAAGCAATCGCTTGTACTCGATCAAGTAAAACTTCTTTACTCGAAACATCTAAATGTGAAAGCACCTCTGCTGGTATTTGAGAAAAAACCATTTGTCGAAGTAGCATTGGCTCAACAAAGTTCCATATTCCAAAAATAAGAATTGCTGGAATACCACACCATAAAGCAACCAGTGCGCCGTAATAACCTGGTCTTGAATGTAATGTTGCAGAATTATTGCCCTGACCTGCAATATGGCGACTTTTTCTCAGACCGAACTGATAGCCTACCGCAACAACAGCAAGTAACACACCCAAAAGAAGCAGATTCATATCATCTCCGCTATGTATTATATAAAAACTAAAAAAGGTGGGGATGAGTCACCCCATCCTCACCTTAAAATGTATTGCATTACTTTACATATTTACCAGCTTTAAAGTCAGCAAGTATTTGTGCTCGCTCAGCGTCAGACATAGAAATTAAACCAGCTTTATCTAGCTTAGATCCCTTACCTGAGATTTTCTTGCTTAAGAAGAATTCTACATACTGCGGTAAGCCTTTAATTACTTTTGTATGCTCGCCTTTCACATAGAAAAATAAAGGACGTGATACAATGTATGAACCATTAAGAACTGTTTTTTCACTTGGCTCTACACCATTCACAGTTGCAACACGTAAACGGTCTTTATTTTGGTCATAGAAGCCTAAACCAAACACACCCACAGAGTTAGGCGATGTTTTTAAACGTGCTAAAGTTTCTGTGTAATCCCCAGAAATTTCTACAACACGACCGTCTTTACGGAAAGTAGAACATGCTTTTACACGATCGTCTTTAGGTAAGTTTTTATAGTATTCGTAAGTTTCACAACCAGCATCAATCATTTTCTCTTGGAATACTTCACGTGTTCCGTGGTTAGACGCTGGAATAACAAGTGTAATTGGCTCATTTGGTAAAGACGGATCAATTTGGCTCCAGTTTGTATACGGGTTTGGAACCAACTTACCATTTGATGGCAATTGTGCAGCAAGTGCAGCAAATACGTGATGTGGCTTTAATTTAAACGCAGGTTTTGAAGCATTTGATGCAAATACAATACCGTCATAACCAATTTTAATTTCTTGAATTTGACGAACACCCGCTTTGCGACAACCTTCAATTTCAGTGTCTTTAATTTTACGTGAGGCATTTGCAATATCTGTTGTGTTATCACCAACACCTTGACAGAATTGCTTCAAACCACCACCCGTACCGCCTGAACCAACAACAGGTGTTTTGTATTGAGGAAAAGTACTACCAAATTCTTCTGCAACAATACTTGCGTATGGCAATACTGTTGAAGAACCAGAAATCTGGATGGTGTCACGTGCAGCATTTACGTTTGCAGCAAAAGCTGCACCTGAAATTGCTAGTGCAAGTGTTGCATATTTTTTACTTAACTTCATTGTCATCTCTCAATGCCTCAAACTTACTTTACTCATAGTAAAGTGTGTTATACCGTGCTTTCTTGATTATATTCTGATTTGTTTATATGACAGTTAAGTTACAAATAGATGACGATTTAATTATGTTTTATGACAACAAAAAAGGCTACCGAAGTAGCCTTTTTCTCTAAGAAATTGGTGGTGTATAAGTACCATCAACAATAGAAGCTTTTATACGCTCAGATTCAGTTAAAATCTGCTCAAACAAAGCTTTCACATTATCTAAAGTGGCTACAGGACTCAATAAAGTCATTTTTAGAGACTGTACATCGCCTACTTTAGTTACACCTACATTCGCCTCACCACGTGCAAACAATTCGTCTGCAATATTTTGGTTTAGACTATCAATGTATTCTACTGGATAACCTTCTGGCACAACTCTAAACAATACAGAAGCAAATTGAGGCTGTAACAACAACTCTAATTCTTCAGTATTTTCAATATACTGAGCAACTTCAATAGATAGCTTAATACCATGATCAATCATTGAACCATAAAGATCTTCACCCAATGCTTCAATGGTCATCCACAATTTTAGCGCATCGAAACGGCGTGTCGTTTGTAATGATTTTGACACTAAGTTTGGCACACCATGCTCTTCATCATATGCTGAGTTTAAATACTCTGCTTCATAATGCATAAAGCGATAGTTTGCTTCATCTTTCAGTAAAAACGCACCACAACTAATGGTTTGGAAATAATGCTTATGGAAATCTAGTGTCACAGAATCTGCTTTTTCTATACCATCTAACCAGTGGCGATAGTCATTTGACAGAATAAGTGCTCCACCCCATGCAGCATCTATATGCATCCATGCACCATACTTTTCAGTAATAGTACGAATCTCTTGAAGCGGGTCAATTGCACCTGCGTCTGTTGTACCGGCAGTCGCAACCACACAAGCAACGATTTTACCTTCTGCCTGCAATGTTGCCATGGTCTGTTCTAGCGCCACAACATCCATTTGCGCACGGTCGTTTACAGGAACAGTGACAACCGACTGGAAACCCATACCCATGAGTGCCATATTCTTTTGCACGGAAAAGTGTGCATTTTCAGAACAAATGACTTTAACTTTCTGCATTGCTTCGCTTGGAATACCATCACGCTGTACAGAGTGACCTTGCCAATGCGTTGCAATACATTTATCACGTGCTAGCAGTACACCCATAAGGTTTGACTGTGTACCACCCGATGTAAACACGCCTGCTTGGCCTACACCATAGCCCACTTTTTGACGTAACCAATCAATCAGCTGAACTTCCATCAATGAACCTGCTGGGCTTTGATCCCATGAATCCATTGATTGGTTGGTTGCATTAATCAGTACTTCAGCAATTTGACTCACAACCATAGTTGGACAATGTAAATGTGCTAAAGAGTGTGGGTGGTGTACTTTTAAACTTTTGTTTAAAAAAAGTTCAACCATACGCTGCAATGCAACAGATACGCCTAAGCCTTCTTTGTTCGCATTAAAAGCAATTTCTGAACGTAGCGATTTAATGCTACCCCCAGTATACATTTTGTCATTTTGCAACCATGCACTTACTGCTTTAACAGCATTTTCCATTGCTGACTCATAGTCAGCAATGGATTGTGCATCATTACATAACAACGCTTGGCGATGTTGTGTAATATTTGTCATGACTTAAGCACCTCGAACCGTAGCTAGAGCATCTACAAGCGATTTTTCAAAACGCTTAATGAGTTCTTCGGTTTCTTCTTGCGTAATAATCAATGGGCAAAGCAAGCGAATGACTGTGCCATGACGTCCACCTTTCTCAAGCAACAATTGGTTATTAAAACATGCAGTTTGAATTGCAGTAGCAAGCTTTGGATCTGCAGGGTATGAACCCATATGATCAGCACTTTGATGCTCATCTACAATTTCAATACCAATCATCAAACCACGGCCACGCACATTGCCAATACATGGGAATTTTTCTGCAAGTTTTTTCATCGCATTTTGAATAAATTCACCACGATCATGCGCGTTTTGTGCAAGGTTTTGTGACTTCATGACTTCTAAAGATGCTAAACCTGTGCCCATTGCAAGTTGGTTACCACGGAATGTCCCCGTATGTGCACCCGGTTGCCACGCATCAAATTTACGCTTAATACCAAGTACAGCAAGCGGTAAACCTGCGCCAACAGCTTTAGACATCACAATCACATCTGGCTCAATACCTGCATGTTCAAATGCAAACATTTTACCTGAACGTGAGAAACCTGCTTGAACTTCGTCTAAAATAAGTACAATGCCATGTTTTTCAGTCACTTCACGAATTTTTTTCAGCCATTTAGTTGGTGCAACAACAACGCCACCTTCACCTTGAATCGCTTCTAAAATCACAGCTGCAGGCTTTGTTACACCACTTTCAACATCTTCAATAAACTGTTCAAAATAGTATGTTAAAGCATCTACACCAGCTTCCCCACCAACACCAATTGGGCAACGGTATTCATGTGGGTACGGCAAAAACTGTACGCCTGGCATAAGGTTATTAACTGCATTTTTTGCACTCAAGTTACCTGTCACAGACAACGAGCCATGCGTCATACCATGATAACCACCAGAAAAACTAATAATTGAACTACGTCCAGTATATGTTTTTGCAAGCTTCATTGCAGCTTCAGTTGCATCTGCACCTGATGGACCACAAAACTGTAAACAATATGCTTCTTTACCACCTGGTAATTCAGCCAATAAAGTTTCAGTAAACTTATCTTTTAACGGCGTTGTTAAATCGAGTGTGTGTAATGGAATACCACTAGTCAAAGTATCTTGAATACTTTGAATCACAGCAGGATGATTATGACCTAGAGCAAGCGTACCTGCCCCAGCTAAACAGTCAAGGTACTCTCTACCTTCAACATCAGTAACCCAACAACCTTGTGCTTTCGCTATCGCTAACGGCAATTTACGTGGATAACTACGCACATTTGATTCCATCTGACTTTGGCGAGTCAGGTAATATTCATTTGTGGAATGGTTGGCAGAATTTACAGAATTAACGCTCATATCGGATTACCATCTCAGATAAGGGTTGAAAGAAATAAGTCTGATGACGTAAGGTCTTTTGACTCGGTGCTTTAGGAGTTTCTAGCTAGCTGTATGATTTACAATAAATAACTAGGAGGGCGATGATACGCTTTTTTATATAAAAATAAAGACCCAAGGTCATTTTATTTCTATTTTTTACCACAGCGTACTCCGACATCACTTTACCTAGTGTAATCTTGATTAAATGAAAAAACAAAAACAAAGCTTACAATGAGGTGACACCAATGTGACACATTCATTAAACCACGATAAAAACAAGTAAAAAGACAAACATAAGATGTTGTTATATATTATTTTATTTAAAAAACTTCATTATAAAAACAATATATTTTTTTACAAAGCCCCTACAAAAAAGCATGCGTATTCACACATCTTTTTTGCATACACTAAATAGTAAATTTAAGGATCAAATGTATGCGTAAAATCTTATTAGCCACACTACCACTCATGTTAGCAACATCTGTGTTTGCCGCAGACAATTCAAGCACCAATTACAATATTGTGAATATCCAAGCAGAAGCGTCTAAAGATGTTCACAATGATCAAATGCTTGCGGTACTCTATATTGAAAAAAGTAATGCCCAAACAGCTATACTCGCAAACCAAATCAATCAAGCCATGAATCAAGCAACTACACTTGGGCAAAAATACCCTACAGTCAAAATGGAAACAGGCCAACAAAGCACTTACCCAATTTATGACAACGACAGCCAAAAACTTAAAGAATGGCGTAGCCGTGCAGAAGTACGTTTAAAAAGTACAGATTTTAAAGCCATGAGCCAACTCATCAGCACATTACAAAACACGTTTCAAACTGAATCTATCCAATTTAATGTATCAGATCAACAAAGACAGCTTGTTGAAAATGAACTTATGGTGAGTGCAAGTCAAAACTTTCAAAAACGTGCGCAACTGATCACTCAAACATGGCAAAAAAATAAATATCAGTTGGTTAACTTAGATTTAAGAAGTAATGAACAGTCATTTATACAACCTCGCATGCTAATGGCTTCGAGTAAAATGATGGCAGCCAGTGCACCACCTGCTCAAGATTTCAATGCAGGTGACAGTAAAGTGTCTGTCACAGCAAGTGGCTCAATACAACTTGACTAAAATATGACAGATTAAAAACATGACATTTACTTGTCATGAAATAGATATGATCTGTCACATAATGGCAATAAAAAACCAGCGACTATGCGCTGGTTTTTTATAATACATGACAGGTTAGTCTATGGTATCAATACTTAAACCTGCTTCATTAGCAAGTTGAGTAAAGGTTGGGAAACTAGTTGCAACAGTTTCTGTACCATGAATGGTCACTTTTTCAGATGCACGAATCCCTGCAATACTAAAGCTCATCGCAATACGATGGTCGTGGTGTGACTGTACGTCTGCACCTGTAAAAATTGGTGACCAATCGCCAGACTTACCCTTCCCTTCAATGATAATACCGTCTGGTGTTGGCGTACAATCAATACCCATCGCTTGCAAACCATCTACCATCACTTGAATACGATCCGACTCTTTAACACGTAACTCTGCTGCACCTGTTAATATTGTACGACCTTCTGCACACGATGCCGCCACAAAAAGGGCTGGGAATTCATCAATCGCTAAAGGTACTTGATCTTCAGGAATGTGAATCCCTTTTAAAGTGCGTGTACCACGAATACGAATATCTGCAATCGGCTCCCCACCCGCAATACGAGGGTTATTTACTGAAATATCAGCACCCATTTGCTTTAATATTTCAATCACGCCCGTACGTGTTGGATTAATACCTACTGCTTCTAAAGTCACATCTGAATCTTCACAAATGGCTGCAGCAACCATAAAAAATGCTGCTGATGAAATATCTGAAGGCACCTGAATATCTGTACCAACAAGCTTACCGCCACCATTTAGAGTAATCGTATTACCTTCAGTTTTTACGTCATAACCAAAAGCACGTAACATACGCTCGGTATGGTCACGTGTTGGCTCAGGTTCTACCACTGAAGTTTCACCCGCCGCCCACAAACCTGCCAATAAAATACCAGATTTCACTTGTGCGGAAGCCATTGGCAACTCGTAATGAATTCCTTGTAATGCTTGCTTACCCGTAATACTGACAGGTGGCGTACCTTTTTCACCTGTCGTTTGAATATTTGCACCCATTGCACGAAGTGGTTTTGCAATACGTTCCATTGGACGTTTAGACAGTGATGCATCACCTGTCATTACTGTATCAAACTGCTGTGCAGCAAGCATGCCTGACAGCAAACGCATACTGGTACCTGAGTTACCCATATACAATGCTTTTGTTGGTGCTTTTAAACCCGACATCCCTACGCCATGAATAGTGACTTTGCCATCGTTAGGCCCTTCAATGTGCACACCCATGTCTTTAAAGGCTTGTAATGTTGCCAGTGCATCTTCACCTTCTAAAAAACCAGTGACATTGGTGATGCCTTCAGCAATTGAACCAAACATAATGGAACGGTGAGAGACTGACTTATCACCAGGAATTGTAAATGTACCTTTAAAATGGTGCTTTTTAGGTAAAATTGAAAATTGTTGAGTCACTTGTTTCTCCAAAACAGTATTCTTTTTCAGCATATGGTTAAAGTGTTGTCGTGCAGATTGTGCTTCTTTCAGCACTTGCATTAACTGATTTGAATCATCTTTTTCGATCAGCGTGCGAATACTGCATAATTGCGATTCAAAACCATCTACTGCCTTTAATATCGCATCTTTATTTGATAAAAAAATATCATGCCACATTTGTGGGTCCGAAGCCGCAATACGAGAAAAATCTCTAAAACCACCTGCAGCGTAACGAAAAATATCCAAATTATCTTGTCTATTGGTAAATTGCGCCACCAAATTAAATGCCATTAAATGTGGCAAATGACTGGTGTGTGCAAGTACTTCATCATGTTTTTCTACAGACATACACACCACTTCTGCACCAGTAGCTTGCCAAAGCTGTGTGAGACGTTGTACAGCCCACGAAGCAGAACATTCAAGTGGCGTTAAAATAATTTTATGCCCTACAAATAAATCTGCCTTACCTGCATGAACACCTGTATGTTCACTGCCTGCAATTGGATGACCAGGCACAAAACCCTGAGGAAGTTGACCAAATACCTTTTCTGCCGCAGCAACCACATTGCCTTTGGTACTACCCACATCAGTCAAAATGGTATTTTCACCAATATATGGCGCAATACGCTGTAAGACAACTTCAGTCGCCTGCACAGGTAAGGCCAAAATAACAAGGTCTGCCCCTTGTACTGCAGTTACAGGATCGGTATACCCTTCAGTAATCAGACCAAGTGCTTTAGCGTCTTGCCATGTTTGCTCTGAACGTGTTGATGCAACGACATGTTCAGCAAGATGTTGTTGCTGTATCACCCTTGCCAAACTTGACCCAATCAGACCAAAGCCAATAAAAGCAACTTTTTTAAACAATGGTTGTGTCATATCCATCGGCTTACCTTTTCCATGTCACTTTATTTATAATACTGCTACAGGGTAAGACCCCAAAACACGTAACTCTTTGGCCAGTGGACGAATTTCATCGAGTGCAGCTCGTACATTGTCTTGGTCAATATGCCCCTCTAAATCGATAAAGAATACATAAGTCCACTTTTCACGAAGTGCCGGGCGAGTTTCAATACTGGTTAAACTAATATTATGTTTTGAAAATGGCTCTAATATATTCATTAAAGCCCCTGCTTGATTTTTTGCAGAGATCAGTAGTGACGTTTTATCATGACCACTTTGTGGAATTTTTTCACGCCCAACCACTAAAAACCGAGTAATATTTTCCGGATTATCTTCAATATTTTGATGCAATATTTCTAAATCATACGTTGTTGCCGCAATATCAGAAGCAATCGCTGCCGAATGCCATTCATTACAAATACGGCGGGCGGCTTCAGCATTAGAACTTAATGCAACACGCTCAACATCTGGGTAATGGGTATCTAGCCACTGACGGCATTGTGCTAATGCCTGCTGATGTGCATAAATTTGTTTGATACTGTCTTTACGGGTATTTTTTGAAACCATAAATTGATGATGTATGCGTAATTCAACCTCACCAATCACGTTTAAATGTGATGATTTAAAACAATCTAAAGTATGATTCACCACACCTTCAGATGAGTTTTCAACAGGAACAACACCATAGTGTGCACTTCCAGCTTCAACTTCTCTAAAGATTTCATCGATGGTAGATACAGCACGCACAACAGCATCTTGCCCAAAATGTTTTAGTGCAGCAACTTGTGTAAAAGTACCTTCAGGACCTAAAAAAGCAATACTTTGAGGCGCTTCAAGTGCCAAACATGCAGACATAATTTCACGAAATAAGCGTGCAACAGTTTCATCAGACAAAGGCCCTTCATTACGTTGCATAATCTTACGCAATACCTGCGCTTCTCTTTCTGGTCGATAAAATAAAGGGTTTTCTTCTTGAGCAAATTTGGCATGTGCCACAGTTTCAGCTAAACGAGCACGGCGGTTAATTAAATCGTGAATCTGTAAATCGACTGCATCAATCTGAGTACGAATTTCACCTAAATTAAGCGCAGGACTTTGGTCATTTTGAGACATATACAGCGTTGCCCTATTTACTAAAATGAATTGTGACTAAGTATAACCACATTCAAAACAGAAGTGCTATTTGGATTTTTACAAAAATGACGTAAAGTAAAGTCAAATTCGCTTAAATAGATCATTCAAAACCAAAAATCCCTCTCACTTTCAAGTTAAAACTGCATATAAGGTCATTTTCTTATTATATTATACTTGATATATTCTGCCTGTTTTTAGCCCTAAGACGTAGCGGAAACATCACAAAAAAGTATTTAATACCACATCAAAATTATACGTATAGGATTTACCAAATATCCGTATTTACCGAAGTTAAGGTCACAGTACACATGACAATGAGCACGAAACGCAATATCTATAAAGACTTAGAACACCCTTTTGCCCAATATATTCGTATTATTGGTAAAGGAAAGACAGGCGCTCGATCTCTAACTTTTGATGAGGCATATCATGCATTTAGCCTAATTTTAAAAAAAGAAGTATTTGATGTACAAATTGGTGCTTTTTTAATGCTATTGCGTGTGAAAGAAGAGTCGATTGATGAACTTGCGGGCTTTGTACAAGCAACCAAAGACCAACTCCATTTTAATCCAATTCAAGTCGACTTAGATTGGCCATCTTATGCAGGTAAACGCAAACACTATCCTTGGTTTTTATTGGCCGCTTTAACCTTGGCCAAACATGGTTTTAATATCGTAATGCATGGTGCGGCAGGCCACACACTCAACCGCGTGTATACTGAACAAGTTTTGGCTTACCTAGATCTGCCTCTGTGTAACAACCAACAAGAAGTTGAAGTACAACTCAAGAAACATCATTTTGCATATATATCACTCGCAAGTATTTCACCTGTATTAGATGAAATGATTAATCTACGTAATCTCATGGGTTTACGATCCCCGATACATACGTTGGCACGTCTGATTAACCCATTTCAAGCCACAGCCACGTTACAGTCTATTTTCCACCCTGCTTATAGAACATCACATCAACACGCCGCGCTCAAATTGGGCTATAAAAACAGTGCTGTCATTAAAGGTGAAGGCGGTGAATTTGAACGTAATCCAGATGCCAAAACTTTAATTTGTGGCATCAAAGATGGCGAGTTGTATGAGCATGAATTACCAAAGCTTACCGTTTCACGTAGTCCAAGCGAAGAATCGCTAGATCTTGAATTATATAAGTCAGTTTGGTTAGGTCATATTAGCCATGAATACGGTGAAACAGCCATTATAGAAACGTTAGCGATTGCACTATATACCATGCAACAAACGTCTGACTTTGAAGAGGCGTTGGTCAAAGCACAACAGCTGTGGCTTACTCGCCATCGCCCCATCACAGACTAAAAAGTATTAAACAAAACGAATCGGTGAATCATCATTTGTATGACTATGGTCTGCCGACTTTGGTTTTTCAATATAACCTGTACGTTGCTGTGCAGGTAAATGGGTATGCTCCCATGCCATCACAGCGTGCATACAGATTTGTTTTTGCTCTGCAGTTAAGGCAATACCATTAGGCCATTTACCAATTTCCACGGCTGTTTTTAATCGCTCAACAATATGTTCGTCAAGCACGTCTAACATGGCACTTAAATTCATGAGTGTCCTTCCTCATTCAAACCTTCAAAATCTTGATTCCAACCCAACTTTGTTCGACAAGACATGTAAAAATCATAGCCTGGCGGATGAAGTAAGTTTAGCTTATGCGGATATTTTCGAATACATAATAAATCATCATCAGACAAAGAGATACTTTCTTGGCCATCTGCACTTACCATAGGTTGCCAGCGATTTTTTTGTGCAGTAATCACAATCTCGCTTTGGCCGCCAACAATAATCGGGCGAGAAGACAATGTATGTGGATGCATCGGTACCAATGCAATCGCATCCATACTCGGGTGAATAATTGGCCCACCACCAGACAAAGCATAGGCTGTAGAGCCTGTAGGCGTGGCTACAATTAAACCATCGCTGTGCTGTCTATAGACAAATTTTTCATCTATTTCTAGCTTAAAATCGACCATATGCACAGATTTACCTGAGTGCAGTACAATATCGTTTAAAGCAAGTGCTTTATAATACACATGCCCATTACATTTTCGGATTTCAAGCTCTAATAAAAAGCGTCGATCAAGTAAAAACTCACCTTGCAACACTTGATCTAATTTTGTAATCACTTCTGCTGGATTAATATCAGTCAAAAAACCCAAACGACCACGGTTAATACCCACCACTGGCGTATTATATTTAACCAATGAACGTGCTGCATGGAGTAACGTCCCATCTCCACCAACCACAATGACAAAGTCAACATGCTCACCCATATGGTCTTTGTGTAGACTAGCGACTGGCTTAAAAGGCATAAGCGCTGCAGTTTCTTGCTCAAAAATAGGTTTGAGGCCCAGTCCCAGTAAATGATCATAAATCAAACATAGTGTTGTGACCACAGAAGACTTATCTGGTCGCCCAATCAAACCAATATGATGAAATGATTTAGAAAATTTTTCCACCATTGTAGGTTCTCCATCGCATGAGGCATCAACAATAACACATAGATTTTAGGAAAAAACGCAGTGTTTTTGTATCGTTATAACAATAATTATTGCAAATTTAAGAAAAGGTTCGCATGATTGTCTAGTTTATTTTCAGATAGCTTATCATCTTTTATGAAGTCGCAACGTGGTTTAGGTGTTTTTCTATTGATCTTTACGATCTGTTTTGTGGTTGGGTTTATTGCCCTAAGTATCTATTTAGTTCGCTTAGACGGTGTTATACGTTCAAAATTTGAAGGACAACGTTGGGATATTCCTGCCAAAGTATATGCACGACCTTTGGAAATTTACAATCAAGCCCCTATCAGTGAAAGTAATTTTTTACAAGAGCTGAATATGCTTGGCTATAAACAAGCAAATAGCAGAAATAATCCAGGTACCTTTGTCGTCAATGGCAACCATGTCGAAGTACATACCCGTGGCTTCAATTTTGGCGATAGTGAAGAAGTTGAGCAAATACTTGACTTAACTTTTGCACAAGACCAAATTTTGAATGTACAAACTACACACCCATCAGACACAGGAATTACCCGCTTAGAACCCTTACTTATTGGTGGGATTTATCCTCAGCATAATGAAGACCGTGTACTCATTAAACTGGCTACCGTACCTAAACCACTGGTTGATGCACTGATCGCCACAGAAGACCGCGATTTTTATAGCCACCATGGTATATCTGTACGTGGTACAGCGCGTGCAATTTTTAGTAATATTACTGGCGGACGCAGACAAGGTGGATCTACCCTTACTCAACAGCTGATTAAAAATTTCTTTTTATCTCCAGAACAGACCTACAAACGTAAAATTAATGAAGCATTCATGGCTGTACTACTGGAAATGCATTACAGTAAAAATGAAATTTTAGAAACTTATTTAAATGAAGTTCATTTAGGTCAAAATGGCAATTACTCAATTAATGGTTATGGCCTCGCCTCACAATTTTACTTTGGCTTACCACTCAATGAGCTAAATATTTCTCAACAAGCATTTTTAGTCGGTTTAGTCCAAGGACCTTCTTTCTATAATCCTTGGCGTAACCCTGAACGTGCCAAAGAGCGCCGTAACTTAGTCCTTAATAATATGTTGGTTATGGGTACACTGACCCAAGCCCAATATGAACAAGAAATCGCACGCCCGCTAGGTGTTATTGACAAACCATCAATGGGGCCAACTCGTTTCCCTGACTTTATGGACATTGTAAGACGTCAGCTTCGTGCAGAATATCAAGACAATGATCTAACCAATCAAGGCCTACGTATTTTCACTACCTTAGACCCCGTTGCGCAAACCAAAGTGGAGAGTCAGTTTAAACAAAGTGTTGATGCCTTAGTCAAACGTAATCCACGAGCTCTTAATAACTTACAAGGTGCTGTTCTAATTCAGCGTCCAGAAAATGGTGAGTTAGTTGCGGTTGTTGGATCATCAGAAGATTTTACAGGCTTTAACCGCGCATTAGATGCAAAAAGACAAGTTGGCTCTTTACTTAAACCTGCGATTTATATCAATGCAATTGAATCTGGAGAATATAACTGGGCAACACTGATTCCAGATAAAATGATTAGCGTTACAAGTGGTGGTAAAACATGGACACCTAAGAATTATAGTGGTGGTGAACACGGCATGGTACCAATGGTGCAAGCACTTGAACACTCATATAACTTAGCTGCCGTTAATATGGGTCAAAATTTTGGTGTACCTGCATTTATTAATAATTTGCGTAAATTTGGTGTGACCAGTGACATTCAACCTTACCCATCTGCCTTTTTAGGTGCGGTAAATATGTCTCCAATGGAAGTGCTCAGTGTTTATAGTAACTTTGCAACAGGTGGCTTTAAATATCCGACCAAAGCAATTCGTGCGGTGATTGATCACAATGGAAAAGTACTTGAGCGATATGGCTTAGAAGTACAACAAACAATCGACCCAGATGTTGCCTATATTTTAAACTATGGCTTACAAGAGGTCATACGCTCAGGTACAGGGCAAGCAGCCTACAGAAGTTTACCAAGCTCGCTGAACCTTGCAGGTAAATCAGGCACAACCAATGACACACGTGACTCATGGTTTGCAGGCTACTCTGGTAACTATGTTACTGTTGTTTGGTTAGGCTTAGACAACAACAAAATTACAGGTCTTACAGGGTCTTCTGGTGCACTGCCCGTGTGGACAAGTGTAATGAAGCAACTGCCTCAACAACCTGTAAATATTAAACAGCCAGATGGCGTACAGTGGCAATGGATTGACAGTACAACTGGGTATTTGTCTGCACAAGGTTGCCCTGGTGCAATGTATATTCCACTGTTGGCTCAAAAAGTACCAAGCCAAGCCATTTCTTGTGCTGTACCAAACTACGAAGTACCCGCAGAGAGTCCAAGCGCATCTGACCCCGAGAGTACTTCAGACCCAATAGAACATTTAATTGACATTACACGAAACTAGAATAGGGTCAAGCACGGGAAAAGTCTCGTGCTTGACTTTAAAGCTATTGGAGAACAATAACACATGAAACGTACGCTTCTGATCAGTCAGCTACTTGTCGTTGCAATTGCAGGTTGTAGCCAGCTTCCAAAACAACAGACAAAACCGGTATTCCAACCCACACCTAGCCCTCAACCTGCCCCCCAATCAAATCAACCAGTCACAGAAAACGGTGTAGTGATTACCCCATACCCTACAGGTGAAATTAAAAAAGAAGTTTTACCCCCACCTATTATACAACCGCCCCAAGGCACAACTGTAGTTGTTCCTACGAAACAACCACCACCTAGACCTGTACAAATTAAAAATTCAACGAATCAAAACAGTAATCAACCACCTGCTGTGCAAAATCTTATGAATCAAGCACAACAAGCTTTTAAACAGCAGCAAATAGATCGTGCAGAACACTTAGCATTGCAAGCACAGCGTATTGCACCACAAAACAGTGATAGTTATGCCCTACTGGCACAAGTGGCTTTACGTAAAAATAATTTGAGTCAGGCACAAGCGCTTGCTCAACGTGCAGCAAGTCTAACTTCAGATATAAATGCAAAAAAACAGCTTTGGACTGTCGTACTTCAAACTGCACAAAAACAACAAAATACTGCGCTAATCAATAAGGCACAAAGTATTTTGAGCACCCTACAATAACAGGTAATCTATATCAACAATTAAAAGCCTGTTAGTCATTGGAACTGCCAAGATGCTTTACATAACCAACTTGGCAAATCCACTATTTTACTCAATATATACTTGTATAATATAAAAATTAAACTATTCTAAATTATGATGATAACCAAATATTAACTAAATAAATAACTTATTCAAATACTTAATATAATAAACAATTTCATTACAGCGTCTAATAAATACAAATATTTTATATATTGACTTCAAGATATCTACATACTATTTTAAATATAATCGCACTGAAATAATAAACAAAATTCAAGATAATATGCAAAATTTTCATTTTTTAAAACCGATGGTAATTAATACATTCAATCTTCGTTTTAATCTTCCTAAATACTTTATATTAGTGGCTGGACTAACCTATTTATCTCATGGTTTTGCCTATGATCTTAGCTACGCACAAGCTGAAAAACAAACACTACAATTAAGCTATACCACACAAGCAAGTCAAAACTTACAACATGCTTCACAATTAAATGCTGACGCTGTAAAACACGCAGGTCTACCAAGTGTGAGCTTAAATGTACGTGCCTATGCTTTTCGTGCTGAACAGAGTGTACCGCTAACCACACTTAAAAATAATATTAACCAAAGTGTTTCACAAAACTTAAATAGCCAAATTTCAACAGTCGGCAACCAACTTGGCATTAATTCAGACGTTATTGGTCAGATCAGCCAAGCAGCAGATCAAAATATTTCTGATGGTATTCAAAATCTGATTCCAGACCAAACCAATATTGTAGTGAAAGATCATGACATTCGTCCTACAGTTTCTGTCATTATGCCCCTTTACACGGGTGGCTTGATTACAAGCACTAAAAACCTTGCTGCTTTACAGGCTTCACGGGGTGAAATCACTGTTCAACAACAAGAAGATAACCAGCGCTTTGAAGTCATTCAAAATTATTTTAATGTTCAATTACAAAAGAAATTAGTTGAAATTGCACAGTTCAATACAAATGCGATGCAAACACACGTCAATAATGCCATAAAATTAGAACAACAAGGATTTATTAGCAAAGGACAGCGTATGCAATTTGAGGTTGCCTACAATAATGCGCTTAGAACACTAGATGGCTTACAAATTCAGCTCAAACAGAGTAAGTATGTACTACAACAATTACTACACATGCCACAAGATTTAAATTTAACAACTGCATTATTTATTAACCGTTCGATGAGTCAACCACTTACAGAGATATACAACCAAATTGATCATAAATCTACATTACTTCGAAAGATGAAAATGGATACTCAACTTGCCGAGCAAAATATTAAAATTCAACGTGCATCGCAAAAACCAAGTATCTATGCATTTGGCGAGTACGTAATAGATCACAAAGAAAACTGGGTTGTTGGAATTGCAGCACGTTACAATCTCTTTTCAGGGATAGATCATAAAAAACAAGTACAAGCTGCCGAATTACAGCGAGATGCAAGCAGTCTTGCAACAGAACGAACAAAGCAAGAATTGCAAAACCTTATTTTTAAAGCATATACCACCATGGAAAGTGCGCAACATACTCAACGTTTAATAGAAGAAAATATGCAGGCAGCTCAAGAAAATCTGCGTATTCAATCGCTTTCTTTTAAAGAAAATATGGGGACTGCAACACAAGTTGTTGATGCTGAAAATATTTATTATGCGATGCAAGCCGAATCTGCAATGAATGCTTACAAGTATATTTTAGCACTGGCCACGCTTTTACAGGCCAATGGTTCAATTCAGCAATTTCCTCAATATCTTAACCAATCGAATACCGTATTTATTCATTAATGTATGTAAGAGAACTTCATGAGCGAACAACACTACGAGAAGAATGATTCGACTGACCATACATCAGAAATGAAGACAAATCATTCCACTAGACCAACTAAAAAAGGTTTAAAAATTTTCATTCTCATTCTTATTATACTTTGTACTTTAGGGCTGATTGGCTTTGGTCTGTGGAAAAGCTATCAACCTGAAACAGTTTCTATTCAAGGACGAGTGCAGGCAGAAGTCATACATATAAGTACAAAACTCATTAGTCGTATTGATGAAATTTACGTCTCGGAAGGACAAGTTGTTCAAAAAGGACAACCTCTCGTTCGCTTACATAGTCCTGAAATTGATGCAAAAAAACAACAATCTCTTGCCTCCTTACAATCTGCTTTAGCGCTTCAATCAACAACAAACCGTGGAGCACGTGAGGAAAATATTGCAAGTTTATATGCAAATTGGCAAAGTTTACGTGCGCAACAACAACTTGCCCAAACAACGTATCAACGCGGTGAAAACTTATATAAAGAAGGTGTAGTCTCTAGACAACGGCGCGATGAAATGTTCGCAGCTCAGCAATCTTCTACACAAATGACAGAAGCTGCTTACCAGCAATACAAACGTGCAAAAGATGGCAGTACCAATGAACAGAAATCTATGGCAGATGCACAAGTTGAAATCGCTCAAGCTGCTGTCAATGAAGTAAAATCTTTGGAATCTGAAACCCAACTCCTTGCTCCAATTTCTGGTACCGTTGCTAACATTTATGGCAACCCATCTGAATTGGTGGCTACAGGTGTGCCTGTCATCGATATTGTAGATACAGACCACCTATGGGTCAGTTTAAATATTCGAGAAGATCAATATTCAACGATATATCAAAAAAGTAATATTGAAAGCTATGTACCCGCTCTAAACCGAAATATGACATTTAAAATTAAAAATATAGATCCTCAAGGTAACTTTGCTACAGTGAAAACAACTCGCCAAACAGGAGGATACGATATTCGTAGTTTCAAACTGCATTTAACACCTGAAGATCGCAGTATTCCTATAAAAGAAGGCATGAGTGTTATTTTTAAAGTACAAGAGGAACACTAATGCTACAAGCAATATGGAGAGAGCTTCACTATTTAAAAACACATAAATGGGATCTTTCTATGCTCACCCTTGCGCCATTACTGATTATTATTATTTTCGGTAGTATGCTTCTGGAAGGTAAACCTGAGCATCTTCCTATTACAGTAATTGACCAAGACCAAAGTCAACTGAGTGCAAAGATTACAGACTATTTGGCATTAAATCATTCACTATATATACAACTCGAAACGAACGACCAAAGTCATGCAGAAAGAAAGTTAAATGAAACCCAAATTTGGGGATACGTTATTATTCCTAGTGGTGCCCAAAAACGCCTTGTACAAGGCCAAGATGCTCAAATTGCGATTGCATATAACCAATCTTTTTTTAGTATAGGAAATACCATTTCATCAGCCATGCTCAAATCTACTGCAGAGGCAACGGCCGACTTTTTAGCCAAGAACCATTTTCAAAACAATATCCCTTATTTAGATATTTCTACACCCCATATTAATGTATCACCGTTATTCAACCCTACACTTAACTATGAGTTGTTTCTCGAACCTTTTCTTATTCCTGCATTGTTACATCTTATTATTTGTTGTTCTATTGCATTTTCTGTCGGTCAAGAAATGAAATTTAATACTGTTCATACATGGCTAGATAACACTTCATTCAGTGAGGCTATTTTTGCAAAGTGTTTGGTACATAGCATTATTTTATTTGGGTGGTCACTTTTATGGCTATTTTGGTTAACTATCATTCGTGGTTGGTTTATTGCAGGAAGTAGCCTACTGCTCTGTGTTGGTCTATTTCTGCTTTACTTCAGTTATGCACTCATTATTACGGCTGTAACGCTTGCTCTCAAAGATTTAACCCGCACTTTTGGTCTTATTGCAATTTATGGTGGCTCATCTTTAAGTTTTGCTGGTATTACACTTCCATTAAACAATGCACCTCTTTTTACGCAATTTTGGTCCAACCTTATTCCGTATACACCTTATGTAAAACTACAAACAGAACAATGGGTGGTTGGGAGTCCTATCTATATTTCTCTACCCTCTTTGTGCTTACTTTTTCTTTTTTGTCTTATAGGCTATGTGATTTCATTCTTCTGCTTAAAAAAATTAAGCAAGCAGGTTGAAACATGAAATCATTCTTTTTTTATTTTTTAAAAACATTTAAAGATATTAAACGCTTTTCTGCTGTTTTTACTACGCTTGTATTGGGTGCAATATTGTATGGTTTTTTCTATCCTACAGCTTATAAAGCACAACAAGCGGAAGACTTACCTATTATTATTGTCGATCAAGATCAGAGTGCATTAAGTCATCAAATTATAAATACCATTCAATCGAATCCGAATATTCGTATCGCTCACGTCACATCTAACTTTCTTGAAGCACAGCAGCAAGTTCAAACACAAAAAGCTGATGCTATTTTGTTACTCCCTGAACATCTTTCATCTGACCTTCTCGCAGACCCTAAAAATACAGGGGTCGGGCTTTACATCAGTTCAGCTTACTTAATTCGTGTCAAACAAATTGCTTCGGGTTTGGCGAGCTCTTTAGAGTATGTTATACAAAATCATCTAGAACGTTTTGGTAAGGTCAGCCACTTTCACCCAAAACTACCAATTCACCAAATTCCGCTCTTTAACCCACTTTCAGGCTATGGTAGTTATATTTTCCCTTCCGTTGCTCCTTTAATTGTTCACCAAACAATCTTACTTGGTGTTGGTATGCTCATTGCCGGCTATCGTGAAAAATTGGTATGGCGACCTAAGTCAAAGGAGTTTTTTGGGTTTTTTGCCTCTATTTTCACCATTGGGTGTTTAGCATGCCTATATCTCTTTGGTTTCATATTTTGGTTATATGACTACCCAAGGGGAGGGAACTTTTGGGGAATGCTTCTTGCAGTGCCTATTTTTATTGGCTGTATTGTCAGTTTAAGCATGTTCGTGGCCACTTTTTTTGATATGCCTGAACGCGTGGGGCATGTACTTGTACCTACGTCTATTGTTCTATTTCTTTTAAGTGGTACTTCATGGCCATTACAATCTATGCCACTCCCATTACAATGGCTAAGCTTATGCCTTCCTTCAACACATGCCATTCAAATGTTTGTACAACTCAATCAAATGGGTGTACCAACACTCATTATTTTACCTAAACTTATTTTCTTAAGTCTTACAGGTATATTATTTTTAATACTCGCTTATATACGATTAAAAAATAAATAATTTTAAATATAAAGCCTCAAGCACTCAATCAATGAAAACAAATAGTTTAAGCACTATTTGTTTTCACTTTAAATACCTTTAACTCATGGTTTTGTTATTTACTGTGCCGTATGCCAACCACCACCTAATGCAACAATTAAAGCCACGCTATTTTGTAATTGAGTAGATTGTGTTTGCAAAATGCTTTGTTGGCTGGTTAAACGTGTCGCTTCAGTCGTTGCTACATTTGCATAGTCAATCAATCCTTCATCATACTGATTACGATAAATTCGAGCTGACTCAGTCGAAGCTTGCAGTGCTTTTTGTTGTGCCTGTAATTGCAGTTTTAAACTACTTGATTTTACAAGACTATCTTCTACGGCTTGCATGGCATCTAATACGGTTTGTTTGTAACTCGCTACAGTTTCGTCATATGCTGCACGAGAAGAAACAACTTTGGCTTTATTTGCGCCAAAATCAAATAGTGTTTGTGAAGCCGATGCACCAAGTGACCAAATAGCAGTACTCGCAGAAAAAAGTTGTGAAAAATGACTTGAACTTGAACCCATACTGCTAGATAAACTTAAACTCGGAAAATACCCCGCAATTGCGATACCAATCGCCTCATTGGCTGCAGCAACACGGCGCTCTGAAGCTGCAATATCTGGACGACGCTCTAATAACTCACTCGGTACAGTATGAGGTACTTCTGGTACATACAGTTTTAAATGTACTTGTTTTGCTAAATCAAATGTTGCTGGAGCTTTACCAATGAGTACAGCGATCGCATGCTCGTACTGCGCACGTTGCCATGACAAATCTTGTTTAGATGCTTGTGCACTATATAAAGACTGTTCTGCTTGTGTAAGATCGGATTTTGCAATAATCCCCTCTTTATATTTTTCAGCCAAAATACGGCAATATTTTTCATAAATACTAATTGTATAATCGTATAAATCAATGCGTTGATCGAGTATACGCAATGCAAAATAGCTTTGTGCCAAAGTAGACTGCGCACTCAGCGTTGCATTGGCAAGATCAGCTTGACTCGCTACCGCACTAGCCTTATTTTCATCAACTTGACGGCGTAATTTCCCCCATAGATCAAGCTCCCAAGAGGCACCTATACTGGCTGTATAACTATTGCTCACTCGGTCACTAGAACTACTGCTCGATGCCTTTTCTGCACGTGTTACACTTGGTGTTGCCGTTACTGTAGGAAATAGGCCACTTCGAGAAGATGACACCAAAGCTGCGGCTTGTTGATATTTTGCAACATATTGCGCAACATTTTGATTTGAAATTTGTACTTGTTGCTCTAATTGGTTCAAGATCGGATCTTGATACACTTCCCACCACGCACCACGTGCTTCAGTATCTTTCGGCTCAGCCACTTTCCAACCAGCCAATGCTTTAAACTGCGTAGGCATGGTCATTTTAGGCGTTTGATAGATTGGCCCAACCATACACCCTGTAAGCGCATATATTGGAAATAATACACATAATGACTGAATAATTTTATTTTTTAACATATTAATGCCTATGAGAATGATCTTTCACCGAAGGCTGATACCATGCCACCCAACGGCTTTTCACCCACGTTGCAAAGCGATCTAAATACACATAAATCACAGGGGTGGTATACAGCGTTAAAATTTGACTGACCACCAAGCCACCACAAATTGCATAACCTAACGGGCGATGTATTTCTGCATTTCCTCCCGTTTCTAAAATCAAAGGTAATGCACCACAAAAAGCGGCTAAAGTTGTCATTAAAATAGGTCTAAACCGTTTAGCACATGCTTCTACAATAGATTGCTCTGGAGATTGATGCTGTTTTCGCTCTGCTTCTAGTGCAAAATCCACCATTAAAATGGCATTTTTTTTCACAATACCAATGAGTAGTAATACCCCAATCATTGCAATGACTGTAAATTGAGTTTTAGTCAGTAGTAGTAAAATAAGTGCGCCAACCCCTGCAGAAGGCAATGTAGACAAAATGGTTAATGGATGTATCCAGCTTTCATACAACACACCAAGTAAAATATAAATCGTCACTAAAGCGCATAAAATTAACCAAGGAATATTTTGTGCCAAAGCCGCATATAATTTCGCTGTCCCTTGTAAACTGCCATGGATATTGCTTGGTAAACCAATACGTGTCACGGTTTCATCAATCGCTTGCTGCGCCTGTTGCAAAGACACGCCATCAGCCAAATTAAAGGCAATGGTCGTTGTCGCCATTTGATCTTGGTGTGCAACAGACAGGGCTGTATTGGCATACTCTAAATGTGCAAATGCAGACACAGGAATGGCTTGATTATTGCTATTTAACACATGTAACTGATTTAAAATTTGTGGGTCTTGAGTGTACTGCTCTGCTAAACCAATAATCGTATAATATTGATTTAACATTTTATATTGTGTTGCAATTTGCCTCTGACTAAATGCATTATTTAAAAAGGTATCAATGTCTTCAATATGCAACCCATAGCGAAGTGCAGCAGCCCGATCAATCACCACACGCACTTCTTGGCCACCTGTTTGCGCATCGCTATCTACACTGGTCAGTTGAGGCAAGCCTTTCAGTGCAGCATACACTGTTGAACTCCACGTTCTAAGCTCGGTTAAATCATCTGACTGTAAACTATATTGATACGTTGCATTTGCACTACGTCCACCTAAACGCAAATCTTGTGCTGGCATTAAAAACAAAGATACACCTGCCATATTTTTAGTGCTCATGGTTAAACGGTTAGCGATTTGCATTGCAGACTCTTTTCGCTCACTCAAATCTTTTAAGCGAATAAAGAAAGTCCCTGTATTACGTGCACCAAAACCACTCCCGCCTGTTGAAGACATCACATATTCAATATTAGGGTCTTTCATTAAATGAGCAGCTATCGTTTTAAGCTTGGGTTCGAAAGCTTGATAGCTAATATTTTGATCGGCACGTACCATGCCCATTAAAATACCTGTATCTTGATCTGGGAAAAAACCTTTTTCTACAGCGGTATATAAATATACATTACCAATAACCGTCAGTAGCAGACTGAGCATGGTCAGCTTTTTATGACGCATGATCACCGCTAAACTGCGCATATAAGCATGATGCAAGCCACCTAAACAACGCTCTATACTGCCATAGAACCAACCGTCGCTTTTATTTTCTGGTGTAGATTTGAGCAACTTAGCACACAACATTGGTGTCAATGTGAGTGATACCAGTAAAGAAAATAATAACGATACCGACAGCGTCACTGCAAACTCTCGGAACAATCGCCCTAAAATCCCGCCCATAAGCAATAAAGGAATAAATACTGCGATTAAAGAAGCCGTCATAGACACGACAGTAAAACCAATTTCTCGACTACCATCTAAAGCCGCTTGTAAAGGCGCTTTGCCCTCTTCTAAATGGCGACTAATATTTTCAAGTACTACAATGGCATCATCAACAACAAACCCCGTTGCAATAATTAAGGCCAACATAGACAGTGAATCTAAAGTGTAGCCCAATACATACATGGCTGAAAATGTACTTATAATCGAAATTGGCAGCGCAATTGCAGGAATAATTAACGCACGAGGGTTACGTAAAAATAAAAATACCACCGCAATCACCAGTAAAATAGCAACCACCAGTGTCTTTTCTGTATCATGTAAAGCACTACGAGTCAGCGGTGAACGGTCTATCGTAAAAGTCAGCGTTGTGTCACTCGGCAACATGCTGTTGAGCACAGGCATTTCTGCTTTTAAAGCTTCTATGGTCTGTAACATATTGGCATTGGCTTGACGTGTGACTGAAATCATCACAGCAGGTTCATTATTTAAATATCCTGCGGCATAAATATCTTGTGTAGAGTCAACCACAGAAGCGACATCTTTTAAATAGACTGCTGTTCCATTACGGTATGCCACCACAACATTTTGATAGTCTGCAGCTTTGGTTAACTGCCCATTGGCATCAATCCATAATGTTTGATGATCATTGCTTAATAACCCTCTTGGGCTGTTGGTCGTAGAATTATTAATGGCGCTACGGACAGTATCTAAAGAAATGCCATAACTTTCTAATTTTTTAGGCTCTAGCCCAACACGTACAGCAGGTAATGCACTCCCTCGAATAGATACCTGACCAACTCCTTGTATTTGTGCTATTTTTTGCTGTAGCTTACTTGAGGCAAAATCATATAACTGCCCTCTACTTAAATGTGTTGATGTCAGTGATAAAATGACAATTGGCGCATCTGACGGATTGGCTTTTTTATACGTTGGTAAAGTTTTCATACTGCTTGGTAATAAGCTACGCGCAGAGTTTATTGCAGCTTGTACCTCTCTTGCTGCATTATTAATATCTTTACTCAGATCAAACTGAATGATCACATTGGTAGAGCCTTGACCGCTACTTGACGTTAACTCAGTCACACCTGCAATTTGCCCCATTGCCCGCTCTAACGGCGTTGCTACAGTGGCAGCCATGGTTTCTGGACTCGCACCTGCCAAACTGGCTTGAACGATAATTGTTGGAATTTCAACTTTAGGCATGGGTGCAACTGGCATCAAATAAAAAGCCAAGGCACCAAGCAGCGTAATCGCAATACTCAGTAGCCATGTTGCTATGGGGCGTAAAATAAAAACCTTGGAAAAGTTCATATTAACGCTCCAAAGACAGATTTTTTTTACGAGGCGTAACTAAGCGTTCAAAAGCCAAATAAATCACAGGTGTGGTAAACAGGGTTAATAGTTGACTAAAAATCAAACCACCAACAATCACTAATCCTAAAGGCTGACGTAACTCAGCGCCAGATCCTGCTGCAAACATGAGAGGAATAGCTCCCAACAATGCTGCACAAGTGGTCATTAAAATGGGTCTAAATCGTAAAATACACGCTTGGTAAATAGCATCATTGGCTGATTTACCTTGGGCTTTTTCTTCAATTGCAAAATCAATCAGCATAATGGCATTCTTTTTCACAATACCAATCAACAAAATAATACCAATCAGCGCAATTAAAGAAAATTCGGTACCACTCAAGCGGAGCGCAAGTAATGCACCTATCGCAGCCGATGGCAAAGTAGACAATACCGTGATTGGGTGAATCCAACTTTCATATAAAATACCTAGTACAATATACATGGTCACGACAGCAGCTAAAATCAGCCATAATGTATTTGAACCAGTAGACGTATATGCAAGCAATGCACCTTGTGCTTTGAAATCTACTGTATGTGGAAGCTGTATATCAGACTGAATCTGCGCTAGCGCTTGATTGGCATCTTCCAACGTATAACCAGAAGACAAATTAAATGAGAATGTCACTGCTGGTGTTTGGTCTATACGCGTATAATTTAAATAGCCAGTACGCTCAGAAATACTCACTAGACTACTTAAAGGCACCATCGCAGGGTTTGCTGTTGTGCTTGTCGTTGAAGTCGTAGTCGTTGTTGAACTATTAGCATTGGCTAGATAAATATTTGAAAATGCAGACATGTCTTTTTTATACTGTTCATTCACCTCTAGCACAACACGGTACTGGTTAGCTTGCGTATAAATGGTTGAAATGAGGCGCTGTCCAAATGCATTGTATAAAGCATTGTCTATATCTGTTGCAGTTAAACCATATCGACTCGCCTCTACCCGATTAATATTAACATAGGCAACTTTGGCTTGATTTTGTAAGTTTTCTGTCACATCACGAAAAATTGGACTCTCTTGCATGGCATGCAACATTTTTGGTGTCCATACTTCTAAATCTTTTTGGTCTGATGCATCTAAACTAAATTGGTATTGGCTTGGTGTGACCTGATCATCAACACTTAAATCTTGATTTTTAATTGCATATAGCGAAATGCCTGCCACTTGCTCTGCATCGTGTTTTAAACGAGCAATAACAATATCTGCACTCTCACGCTCAGAAAAATCCTTCAAACTAATTTGTAAACGACCTGCATTAAGTGTGCTGTTATTACTTGCATCTACACCCACCACAGACGAAATAGCATCTACTGCAGGGTCTTTACGCAAAACATCGACTAAAACTTGTTGCCTGTGTGACATTTCTGCAAATGAAATATCTTGTGGCGCAATTGTTGTAGCTTGAATTAAGCCTGTGTCTTGTGCAGGAAAAAAACCTTTTGGAATAAATACATATAGAGCCACAGTTAAAAACAAAGTCGCAACAGCAACCAATAATGTAAAGCCCTGATGGGCTAATACCCACTGTAAACAACGCTCATAGCCATGTAGTAGTTTCTCAAAACCTCGACCAAAAGCTTGGGCAATACGATTATGCTCATTCTCTGGAATATTTTTGAGTAAATAAGCACTGAGCATCGGTGTAAGTGTCAATGACACAATCATAGATACTAAAATAGATACCGCAAGCGTAATCGAAAACTCTCTAAATAAACGCCCAATAACATCCCCCATAAACAGCAAAGGAATGAGTACAGCAATTAAAGAAATGGTGAGTGAAATAATTGTAAAACCAATTTCTTTTGATCCTTTCAGTGCGGCTTGCATGGGTGAATCACCACGCTCAATATGGCGTTGTATATTTTCAACCACTACAATAGCATCATCAATCACAAAACCTGTTGCAATGGTTAATGCCATAAGTGTTAAATTATTGAGAGAAAAGCCTGCCAAATACATCACACCAAATGTACCAATAATTGACAATGGCACAGTAATACTTGGAATAAATGTCGCAGCAAATGTTCTTAAAAATAAGAAAGACACCATCACCACTAAACACATGGCAAGTACTAACTCAAACTGCACATCATGAATTGATGCTCGAATCGTTTGTGTTCGGTCAGATAATACATTTAATTGAACAGATGCAGGTAAGCTGGCTTGTAACGCAGGCAATTGCTGGCGAATACTATCGACAATCGCAACAACATTTGTACCTGGTTGTCTTTGAACATTTACAATAATTGCAGGCTTACCATTTGCAGAAGCACTTTGATATAAGTCTTGTGGCTCCTGCTCAACCTCGGCAACATCTTTTAAATAAATTGCACTACCATTGTTATATTTTAAAATCAGATTTTTATATTCTTCAGCACTACGTAACTGATCATTGGTTTCAATCGTAATGGATTGGCTAGGGCCGTCAAAGCCCCCTTTAGATCCATTCACATTAGATGCTTCAACTGCCGTTAAAATATTACTCAGTGCCAAACCATGCTGTGCTAATAACATTGGATTGGCTTTAATACGTACCGCTGTTTGTTGCCCACCCGCAAGTGTCACCAATCCTACCCCAGAAATTTGTGACAACTTGAGTGCAACACGGTTATTTAGTAAATCTTGCACTTGCGTTAAAGGCAATGTTTCAGAGGTTGCCGCTAAAGTGACAATTGCTGTATCCGCAGGATTTACTTTCTTATAACTTGGCTTATTGGGTAAACCACTAGGTAGCAGTGAGTCTGCCACATTAATCGCCGCTTGCACTTCTTGTTCAGCCACATCTAAGGATGTATTTAGGCTAAACTTCAAAGTAATGACTGAAGCTCCACCCGAACTGGTGGAATACATCTGACTTAAGCCTGCCATTTGACCCAATTGACGCTCTAGTGGTGCGGTCACTCCACTGGTCATCACTTCAGGCCCTGCCCCAGGAAATAAGGTGGTCACTTGTATTACAGGGTAATCTACTTCAGGCAAAGCAGAAATAGATAAACTTTTATAACCCAAAATACCTGTGAGCACCACTGCAATCATAAGTAATAATGTCGCAACAGGTCGCTCAATAAAAATACGAGATGGATTCATACGGCTTTACTCATCAACGTGGGCGTTTATTATGATCGTGTTGTTTTGCGGCATCTAATACGCTTACATCAACTTTTTCAGGAGTAACGATCTTCACTTTACTACCGTTACCTAATGACCCTCCACCACTGGTCACAACTTTTTGCCCCACTTTTAAACCACTTAATACAACCACTTGATTGTCTGCCGTTTCAGTTGCTGTTGTCACTGTGATTTTGTGTGCTGTAGATTGTTCATCGATCACAAATACATATTTTCCACTCGTACCAACTTGTACTGCGGCACTCGGTACAATCAAAGCATCTTTTAGTGTATTTACTTTTAACTTAATATTGACAAACTGATTTGGAAACAAAGCATTGTTTTGATTATCGAATATCGCTTTTAGCATGACTGTTCCTGTCGTGCTATCAATTTCATTACTAATCACCTTAACTTGGCCTTGTGCAATATGTTGTGCACCCGACTGATCAAATGCATCTACACTTAATGCATGACCTTGTCTTAACGGTTGAATAATATTAGAAATATTAGTTTGTGGAATATTAAACGTCACAGCCATTGGTTGCATTTGAGTAATTACTGCAATACTTGTACTGTCTGCGGTAACTGCATTACCTACATCTATTTTTCTAAGCCCAATATAGCCAGAAATAGGTGCAGTAATTCGCCCGTATTGAATATTTAAAGTGGCTGTTTTAATTTGACCTTGCGCAGACTTTACTGCACCTTGGTATTGTGTTGTTGTTGCAGTTTGTGTATCTAAATCTTGTTTCGCAATGGAATCTTTTTCATATAAACGCTGATAGCGTGCAAGCGTGAGTTGTGCATTTTTAAGCTGTGCTTGACTCTCTGATAAGCTCCCTTGATATTGTTCTAAAGTGGCTTGATAAGGTTTTACATCAATTTGCGCCAACAATTGTCCTTGTTTAACATATTGCCCTTCTTGAAAATAAACCTCTTGTAAATGCCCTGTAATACGGCTGGTCACGGTCACCGTTTTATCTGCCACGACTGTTCCTAAAGCACTTAGTTGTACAGGTACATCTTGAGAAGACACTACACCCACTTGCACAGGCGTGTCTCTATTCATTTTCATATTAGGATTGTTATCTTTAGACGGTTGCATCTTAAAATAAAAATAAGCCCCCACACCAATGACCACAGCCACAATGAGCCATACAATGGCTTTTATTTTTCTAGACATAGCACAACCTTCATTTTTAAATAGCGCATTGCTTTTATCAGTACAAATACAATTATGGATTCCTTTTGAGCGCACAGTATTCACTATATTCATGAATGAATCATGTCTTTCATGTAAAAAAGAATAATATATCTTATGCACATCTTTACTAAACCACAGTAAACGTATGCTAATAAAATTAGGAAAAGCTTAAGTCATATAAAAAAATGCATAAAAGATCATTTTTAAAGCAAACAATAGTATTTATGACATTTTTTTTGCAATCATACTTGACTGCATAGTGCCTAATCTCTACAATCCGTTTCAGATTCTCCAATAGCTCAGTCGGTAGAGCGACGGACTGTTAATCCGCAGGTCCCTGGTTCGAGCCCAGGTTGGAGAGCCAAATTCTAAAACCCACTCAATAACAGAGTGGGTTTTTTTATGACTATTTAGTAATGATCTTCCTATGCCAGAATACACCTACATTCTTTTTATTAGTGTGTCTATTATTGCTATTTATATAATATGGCTCATCTTTTTTAAACAGCGCCAGCACTACTTTTCACGCCCGATCATCACTAAATTTGAAACACGTATGTTTATACGTTTACATCAAGCCTTTCCACATCATCATATACTGACACAAGTGGCTTTTAGCGCACTCATCACAACCGAAGATTATAAATTTCGAAATCAATTTAATAGAAAAGTCACTGATTTTGTAATTACCACCAAAAATATGCATGTGGTGGCAATTATTGAACTTGATGATCCAAGCCATAACAACAAACAAGAAGAAGATCGATTTAGAGATTACATGCTTAATCAAGCAGGCTACCGTGTGTTTCGCTATACCTCTATTCCATCGACTACACAACTCAGAAAAGACCTGTTGTCTTAATAAAAAAACCGCCAATATGGCGGTTTATAGATTATATTTAAGGCTTTTTAGGCGAAGTGCTTGCTTCAGGGTCAGATGCAATCAGTTGCTCACTTTCTGTTTGCTGATATTTTTCAGCATATGCGACTCGCTGCTCCTCGTACTGCTTTTTCATTTTTGCATCTTGAGAAGCAGCAACAAACAACAACAGCACCAAGAGTATAGGTAAAAGTAAGGCCACACCAAAAATAACCCATCGCTTTTTATTGATTTGACGCTGGTCTTGACTCATTTTCTACAGATCTCCACAAGATTGACGCACGAACTATAACAAACTAAAAAATATGCCTATAAAAATAATGACACCAACCCAGCGATTATGCAAAAACATTTTAAAACACTGCTGAGGATTTCTATGCCGTATATTTAGCCACTGATAAAAGAAATCAACCAGCACCACACTTAAAGCAATCGTACCATAAGGATGCAGTATATCATCTCTATACATTGCCCAAGCAACCAATAACACACTCGAACATTGCAAAATAACGATCGCCAAAATATCAAAACGACCGAAAAGAATTGCGGTAGACTTTACACCTATTTTCAAATCGTCTTCTCGGTCTGTGATGGCGTACTGAGTATCATAAGCCACCGTCCATGCGAGGTTACCCATGTATAACAATACGCAAGTGAAATCTATAGGACGACCAACAGCAGTAAATGCCATAGGAATTGCCCATGAAAATGCAGCACCCAAAACTACTTGTGGCAAATGTGTATAACGCTTCATAAATGGATAAATACAAGCGAGAAACAAAGCCCCAAATGCACAATAAAATGTTGCTATTGGAAGAAAAAATAATAAGCTTGCACTCACCCCAATCAGTATAAAAAACACAATTAGAGCTTCTTTTGAGGAAATCTCACCCGCAGTTAAAGGCCGATGCTTCGTTCGCTCAACATGTAAATCAACTTTACGGTCTGCAAAGTCGTTAATTACACACCCTGCGGCACGCATAAAAATTGCACCTAGAATCATCACCAATAATATTTTGGTATCTGGTAAACCATTGGATGCAACCCAAAGTGCCCATAAAGTTGGCCATAACACAAGCTCTGTGCCAATCGGTTTATCAAAACGACATAACCGATAATATGCAGACAGTTTTTGCTTCAAATACTGTTGTGATATTGTCATTACAGACCTTTTTATTGCTTTTGATATAAATATTGTTCAAATGATGCAAGAAAAGTTTCTTGCACGATAAATTGACATCCATGCCATGTATAACAGCTTTGCCGTGTCCAGCCTTCATCAAGTTTTAGTATACGGCGTTTGCATATGGGCTGAGTTCTTTGAAATAGAAACCAACCAATCGGCTTACATCCTAGCGACTTAAAAATACGGGCTTGCTTTTGTATACTTAGAATGGGAAAAATACTGGTGGCCTTAACCCATGGTATTTGCTCTGCCCCATATAACAGCACTTCACGCACCCACGCAGTATGATGCAGTGGTGTATTTAACCATTGATTATATTGTCTTTTGGGTCGCTCAAATTTTTCTTTAGTGGGTACAACGCTAAATTTACCATTCGATAACTGCCTTAATTGTACAGTCAGTGAACCTTCGGCATACAGCCACGCATGTAGAACATCTGGGATTTGATTGGGGTCAGATGCTAAAATGACTTGAGCACTTTTGAACATACATCACCACTATAATTGATAAGAAACCACTTAAACCACCATTTATTTTACCCTATTTTTCTTTTTGCTGATCACACCATTTAAAACAAAGTACTTAGATTCTAATATTTTAAAAACAAATAATAAAAATGCCCACGAAATGTGAGCATTTTTATACATAATTTTTAAAAATTAAGTTGTGACATTCAACGTTACATCAATATTGCCACGTGTTGCATTTGAATATGGACATACAATATGAGCCGCTTGAACCAATTTGGTTGCTTCTTCTTCGTCCATATCTGGCAGTGAGACATTTAA
This sequence comes from Acinetobacter boissieri, assembly GCF_900096955.1. Taxonomy (GTDB): domain Bacteria; phylum Pseudomonadota; class Gammaproteobacteria; order Pseudomonadales; family Moraxellaceae; genus Acinetobacter; species Acinetobacter boissieri. The sequence continues at coordinate 145,559 of NZ_FMYL01000008.1, forward strand.
TGTCACTTGAATTGCAAAGCCTGTGTCTGTTGGGCCAATACCCACTTCACCAGCAACTGACACATTTTTAGAAATATTTAGCTTATCACGGCCTGCTACAAACTTCATTGCACCCAAGAAACATGCTGAATAACCCGCTGCAAATAATTGTTCTGGGTTAGTCACATCATTACCACCTGCACCACCCATTTCTTTAGGTACGCCAAGTTTTACATCTAAAGCGCCGTTATCTGAGGTTGCTCGTCCATCACGACCACCAGTAGCTACAGCTTTTGCAGTATAAACAACTTTTTCTAATGACATATTATGTGCTCCAAAATTTAATTATCTTACAACTTTATCGTACACGATATATATTTCATGTCAATAAGTCATGTGCAATAAATCTAAACTTGCTTATTTAACCTATCACGTAAATCATTGAGTTGATGTTTAATATCTAATATCGTTTGTAACGTATATTCACTTTCACACTGAATTTTTTCAGGAATACTTTCTGCAAGCGCCTTCAAATCTTGACCTTGTGGCGTGAGAGTAATAATCACTTGTCGCTCATCATGTAAAGAGCGTTTGCGTGCAATAAAACCAAGCACCTCTAAACGTTTTAACATCGGTGTTAATGTAGAAGACTCTAAAAACAATCTTTTACCAATATCTGAAACCGTTGCATGTGGCTTTTCCCACAACACCAACATAACCAAATACTGTGAATATGTCAGACCCAAGGGCTGCAAAAGCTTACGATACGTCTGATTAAACGATAAATTGGCAGAATACACAGCAAAACAAAGTTGGTTCTCTAATTTCAGAAGTTCATCTTTTTCTAGCATGTATCACTCACAATTTTATCAATCCGTTCTATTTCAAGAGTATAGCATTTTTATTAAAAATATTAAGATATTGAACACATACTCAATATACACGCATAAAAAAAAGCCCACCGAAGTGAGCTTTCTTTATAACAAAAATTAAACGCTGTAATACATATCAAATTCAACAGGATGTGTTGTTGTATTTAAACGACGTACATCTTCTGTTTTAAGTTCAATGTAAGCATCTAACATGTCTTTAGTGAACACGCCACCTTTTAGCAAGAAGTCATGATCTGCTTTGAGAGCTTCAAGAGCCATATCTAGGCTGTGCGCCACTGTTGGGATTTTTGCTTCTTCTTCAGGAGGAAGATCATATAAGTTCTTGTCTGCAGGGTCGCCTGGATGAATTTTATTTTGTACACCATCTAGACCAGCCATAAGCAGTGCAGCAAATGCTAAGTACGGGTTAGCCGCTGGATCTGGGAAACGCGCTTCAATACGCTTGCCTTTCGGGCTAGACACATGAGGAATACGAATAGATGCAGAACGGTTACGTGCAGAATAAGCCAACATAATTGGCGCTTCATAATGTGGTACTAAACGCTTGTACGAGTTAGTTGATGGGTTAGTCAATGCATTTAATGCACGCGCATGTTTAATTACACCACCAATGAAGTACAGCGCCATTTCTGACAAACCTGCATATTCATCACCAGCAAACAAGTTCTTGCCATCTTTAGCAATAGACATGTGTACATGCATACCAGAACCGTTATCACCAACCATTGGTTTAGGCATAAACGTTGCTGTTTTTGCATATTGATGTGCAACGTTGTGTACAACATATTTGAATTGTTGTACTTCATCTGCCTTACTTACCATCGTGTTAAAGCTTACACCAATTTCTAATTGGCAAGATGCAACTTCATGGTGATGTACTTCTACACGACCAGGACCCATGATATCTTCAATTTTTGCACACATTTCTGCACGCATATCATGATGAGAGTCTACTGGCGGTACAGGGAAATAACCACCTTTCACACGTGGACGGTGACCTGAGTTGCCTGCATCATAGTCTTTACCTGTAGACCATGCAGCTTCTTCAGCGATTAAAGTGTGGCGTGCGCCAGACATATCAATGTCCCATTTCACTTCATCAAATACGAAAAATTCTGGTTCTGGGCCAAAAAATGCAGTATCACCAATGCCTGTAGATTTCAAATACTCTTCTGCACGGCGAGCGATAGAACGTGGATCACGCTCGTAACCTTGTCCAGTTACCGGCTCAATCACATCACAAGTCACAACAACCGTTGTTTCAGCAAAGAATGGATCAATAAAAGCACTATTTGCATCTGGGCGTAAAATCATGTCTGATGCTTCAATGCCTTTCCAGCCAGCAATTGAAGAACCATCGAACATTTTACCATCTTCAAAGTTATCTTCATCAATTGAATCAGATGGATACGTAATATGTTGCTCTTTACCTTTTGTATCGGTAAAGCGAAAATCAACCCATTTAGCACTAGTTTCTTTGATTAGTTCAAGAACCTTATTTGACATGCTCTTTGCTCCATTTAACATATTTTATTGCACTTGCGAAGTGCATGTTGGTTGTTACCCCATAGAAAAGCAACTCTCATGCCAACTTAAGCAATTGAGGCTAAGGTATTGATAACAAGAAAATACATTATCACTTTTTTATATTTTTATATACAGAATTAAAAATGATTACCTTTAATGACGCACCAAAAACAAACATCAACTGTTAATTAGAGCGTTTAAAGATAATTTACACCGAAAAACGCACAAATCAAGTGCATAAACAGCAAATTACAATAAATCATATATGACTTTGGTCTTAAATTACGATACTAAACCTTTATTTTTACCTATTAAAGTAAAATAAAACATAGGTTTGATTAAATTAATGTAGTCGCAATTACAGCGATTGCACCAAAAAAATACATTAAAATACAAAAATTACTTAGATTGAATATCTACTTGCTTAAATTGCCACAAAGCTTTGAAATAATGCTAAATTAAACCATTACCTCTCATTTTTATCATGGGTAATATGAGTACCACACGCTACAGATTTAAATAAATCATTATTTTTCAGAAGGTTGGATCTAAAATGCTTTTAATGATCGATAATTACGACAGCTTCACCTATAACATCGTTCAATATTTTGGCGAGTTAAATCAAGAGGTTAAAGTTGTTCGCAATGACCAAGTATCATTAGAGGACATTGAAGCATGGCAACCCAAATACCTCGTCATTGGTCCAGGGCCATGCTCACCTACACAAGCGGGCATTTCTTTAGCGGCCATTCAACACTTTGCAGGAAAAATTCCAATTTTGGGTGTATGTCTAGGACACCAAAGTATTGGTCAAGTATTTGGCGGTGATGTTGTGCGTGCAAAAACAGTAATGCATGGTCGTTTATCTGAAATGTACCACAATGATGTGGGAATTTTCAGTCATCTACCCTCACCTTTTACTGCAACACGGTATCACTCTTTAGTGATTGCCCAAGATACCCTACCCGAGTGTTTAGAAGTGACATGTTGGACTAATCATGCAGATGGCTCAATTGAAGAAATTATGGGTGTTCGACATAAAACCTTACCAATAGAAGGTGTACAATTTCACCCAGAGTCTATATTAAGTCAGCACGGTCACAGCATTTTTAAGAATTTTTTAGAGATTTATAAATAAGTACACCATGAATATTCAACAAGCACTCAACCATATTACCAAGCAAATTCATTTAACAGATACACAAATGACTGCAGTGATGTCTAGCATTATGCAAGGCGAAGCAACTGATGCACAAATTGGCGCTTTACTGATGGGACTACGCTTAAAAGGCGAAACCATCGAAGAAATTACTGCGGCTGCTCGAGTCATGCGCAACCTAGCCATTCCCGTCAATACCACAGGTATAGATCATTTGGTCGATATTGTTGGTACAGGTGGCGATGGCCAAAACTTATTTAACGTGTCTACTGCATCAAGCTTTGTGATTTCGGCCGCAGGAGCTCACGTGGCCAAGCATGGCAACCGTGGTGTTTCAAGTGCATCTGGGTCGTCTGATCTGCTCGAACAAGCAGGCATACAACTAGATTTAAATATTGCACAAACTGAACGCTGTATTCGTGACATGGGCATTGGATTTTTATTTGCACCAAATCACCATCAAGCCATGAAACATGCCATTAAAGCACGTAAAGATTTAGGTATACGTACTATTTTTAATCTGCTTGGCCCACTCACCAACCCTGCAGGCGTTAAACGCTTAGTTGTTGGTGTCTTTTCTAAAGAGTTATGTTTACCATTGGCTGAAGTTTTAAAACAACTTGGGGCTGAACATGTAATGGTTGTTCATTCACAAGATGGATTAGATGAGATTAGCTTAGCAACCCATACGCATGTCGCTGAACTTTATAATGGCAAAATTACCGAATGGTCTATTTGTCCCGAAGATGTCAATATCACTTCACAAACCCTTACAGGTTTAAGTGTTGAAAATGCAGCTCAGAGTTTAAAGCTGATTCAAAATGCACTAGGGCGTAAAAAATCAGCGCTCGGTGACAAAGCAGCACAGATGATTGCACTCAATGCAGGTGCTGGTATTTATGTTTCTGGGCTTGCAAAAAACTATGCTCAAGGTGTTGCCTTTGCACAAGATATTATTGATGGTGGACAAGCTCTAGAAAAAATGAGTGTGTTTGCTGAATTCACACAAAACCTAAAATTGGTTTAAAAAGAGTAGAGTAAATACATGACCAATATAAAAAACACCATTTTGGGTACTATTATTGACCGCAAAATTGAAGAACTTGCTATACGACGTCACCGCCATACATTATATGACTTAGAGCAAATGGCACAACATGCGAGCCCAACACGTGGCTTTAGCAATGCATTAACCCACAAAAAACCAGGTGTTATTGCTGAAATTAAGAAGGCTTCCCCTTCCAAAGGTGTGATTCGTGAACAATTTGACCCAGCAGAAATAGCACAGCAATATGAAAAAGCAGGTGCTGCCTGTTTATCTGTACTCACAGATGTTGATTTCTTTCAAGGTGCAGATGAAAATGTACACATTGCACGTCAAAATTGTAACTTACCTGCACTTAGAAAAGACTTTTTAATTGACCCGTACAATGTTGTAGAATCTAGAGCCATTCATGCAGACTGTATTTTACTGATTGTTGCTTGCCTATCCAATCAACAACTTGAAGAAATGTCTAAAACTGCATTTGAGCATGATTTAGATGTCTTGGTCGAAGTACATAATGAAGACGAGCTTGAACGTGCACTACTTTTAGATGAGCGCTGTTTACTGGGTGTAAATAACCGTGACCTAAAAACATTTAAAGTCGATTTGGCTCACTCGGTTCGGCTCAAAAAAATGCTACCTAAAAATCGCCTTCTGATTACAGAGAGCGGGATTGCAACTCCTCAAGATGTGGCTTTTATGCAACAACATCAGATCAACCACTTTTTAGTGGGCGAAAGCTTTATGAAACAACCTGCACCAGATCAAGCATTTTTTGAGCTATTTGGCACACCTAAGTCACTTTAATACTGAATTAAATGACTTTTACACGTAGAGATGGCTGTTAAAGACGGCCATCTTTTTTGATGTCGTACATCATCAATCATGCTTTTTTATTTTTATGATGGATTGACCCATGAGCAAAAACGACAGCTTTTTATCTAAAGAGCAAGAGAAGCTACTCAAAGCATTTCGTAAGCAAATTTCACCTGTGCAGCAACCAGAAGATCATGCAAATCAGCCTTCTAAGATAATTGCTGAAAAAGTCATTTTACCTAATGACAATGAGCTATTCCAAAATGCCATGCAAGGTGTCGAAAAGTTTGCCAAAAACAATCATGCGATGATATCTGTTAAATCACCTAAAAAAAGACTTGATGCTCAACTACTGGCTAAACGTGCTGCTGCTGAAGGCACACATGACCATGAACTCACAGCATTATCTGATACACAAGCAATACTAAACCCGGTCAGCAGTCAACAAAACTTGAGCTACCGTACCACGACACTCCAACACAAAGTTTTTGATGAGCTAAAAACAGGTAAATTACGTTGGTTTGAAGCAGTAGACCTGCATGGCTGTACAGTCGAGCAAGCACGGACTGCAGTTTTAGAGATTATTCAGATTGCAAAAGCTGAAAACCAAACTGTGATCAAAATTGTGCATGGCAAAGGCCCTGAAGCTATTTTAAAAACCTATGTAAATGGCTGGCTTAGACAACACCAAGATGTCTTGGCCTTTGTAAGTGCACCAGAAAAACAAGGTGGTACAGGTGCTGTGCTGGTTTTAATCAAACGTAGTGTGCAGATAAAAAAAGACAAAGCATAGCGCTTTTTTGAGATTGAAGCATGCGCTTATAGAATTTTCTGTTACAATGTCGCCCTTGCTTAATCTGTGTAAGTGAACACCTGTTATGTCTATGCAGCAATCCTACCAACATATACTTCAAACCATTGGCGAAGACTTAGAGCGCCCTGGGCTAAAAGACACGCCTATACGTGCGGCAAGAGCATTCTCTTATCTCACTTCTGGCTATGAAAAAAGTCTTGAAGAAGTCACCAATAATGCGGTTTTCCCTTCAGATAATCGTGAAATGGTATTGGTTAAAAATATTGAATTTTACTCATTATGTGAGCACCATTTATTGCCATTTTATGGACGTGTACATATTGCATATCTACCTGAAGGCAACGTATTGGGTTTATCTAAGTTTGCACGCATTACAGAAATGTTTGCTAGACGATTACAAATTCAAGAAAACCTAACCCAGCAGATTGCTGAAGCCGTTGAAAGTGTTACAGGTGCACGTGGCGTCGCTGTCGTGATTGACTCTGCACATATGTGCATGATGATGCGCGGCGTAGGTAAACAAAGCTCAACAACTCGTACAGTTTCTTTTGTAGGTGATTTTAAAGAAAATACTGAAGCACGCCGCGAGTTTTTAAGTGCTGTACCAGAAAGTTATTAATTCTTAGAGATAAATAAAAAGATAAGCGATTTGCTTATCTTTTTTTATGTCCAATAAAATGCTCTCGCATACGCCAACTACCATTAGACTGTCGTTTCCCTAACAAGACTAAAACGGAAACAAAACTCAGTAGCAGTAACAAATACCAAGAGCCAATTTTACCCAACCACACCAAACGCCAACCGTAGGCTTGGTTTGGATACACCCAAATGTCATAGAACGTACTAATATTTTCAGCAATCCAAATTAAAAATGCAAAAAACACTAAAATCGGGAGTATTGGCAACCGTATATTGTTTTGATTCACTTTAAATAGTACTTTAGTCCGCCAAAAAATGAATATGCTCCAAATAAATAAAACACTGCGAATATCTATAATAAAAAACTTACTCATAAAATTAATAAATGCCAAAATAGCTAAAGCACTCATATGATATAAGCGAGGTAAGCATATAAAACTGACCTCAAAAAGTCGTATCGCTCTTACAAAAAAGCTTCCCACAGCGGAATACATAAAACCTGCAAATAATGGCACAGTGAGTAATTTTAACACAGCAGGTTCGGGGTATTGCCACGAGCCAATGTGTGGTGCAGTTAAAACTAACTCCATACACATCGCCATCACATGAAATAAAGCAATCACTTTGGCTTCATTTAAAGACTCTAATTTTAAATACAACATTAAAACTTGAATCAATACCGCACAGAAAAACAAATAATCGTAACGATAAAAACCAAAATATGCCTGATCACCCATGCCTGATGTCACAGCAAAAGAAAGTAAGAGCAAAATACCAAAAAGCGCAGCCGAAATCAGACGCTGCGCTATGGTATATATAAGAGAAAAAACGTGGTTCATCTAGCCGAGATACTTCGCACTGTACTCATGTACGGTATCTACAAAAATTTTAGGCATATCAGGATTTACCCACTGAGTAATCCCATGTCCTAAATTTGCGACATAGCCTGTTTTTTCACCACCACGGTAAGCATCGTCTAACATCGCTTTGACCGCTTTTTCAATACTTTGACTCGAACCATATAACGTTGCAGGATCAAGATTTCCTTGTAATGCAATACGACCCGCCACCTGTGCTCTTGCTTGATCAAGTTTAGTTGTCCAATCTAGACCTAAAGCATCTGCACCTGACTCAAGCATGACATCTAACCACTGCCCACCGCCCTTGGTAAATAAAATGATTGGAATACGACGGCCATCTTTTTCTCGCTTTAAACCAGACACAATTTTTGTCATATAGTTTAAAGAAAAGTCGATGTACTCACGGTGTGCCAATGCTCCACCCCAGCTATCAAAAATTTGAATTGCTTGTGCGCCTGCATCAATTTGTGCATTTAAATAGTCAATCACTGAATCTGCTAAATGATCGAGTAAAGCATGAAGTAACTCTGGTGTCTTATATAACATTTCTTTGGTATAACGGTAGTCTTTGCTTGATCCACCTTCAATCATATAAGTTGCAAGTGTCCAAGGACTACCTGAAAAACCAATTAAAGGTACATCACCCGACAACGCTGAACGAATGGTAGACACGGCATTCATCACGTAATCTAAATCGCGTTTCGCATCGAGCTTAGGTAAGTTTTTAATGTCTTGCTCTGTACGAATCACCCGACTAAATTTAGGCCCTTCCCCTGGTTCAAAATATAAACCCAAGCCAAGCGCATCTGGAATGGTTAAAATATCTGAAAATAAAATTGCAGCATCTAAATCGTAACGACGTAAGGGTTGCAATGTTACTTCGCATGCAAGTTCTGTATTTTTACACAAGGATAAAAAATCACCTGCTTTTGCTCGAGTCTCACGATATTCAGGCAAATAGCGGCCTGCTTGGCGCATCATCCAAATAGGTGTGGTATCTATAGGCTCACGTAATAATGCACGTAAAAAACGATCATTTTTTAATTCAGTCATGCCCTTTCCAACGGCTTATTCATTTATAACCTATCATAGCAAAAACTGCTTTAATTAGATAACAGGGCCTTACGATACTTAGCATTGATATTATATATGCACAAAATAGTTGATGCATGATATTTTAAACTCTGTAATACTAACTATGATTCATAACACTATAATTCTAAGGTTTAATTCATGCTCGTTCGTTCAATACTCGCTGTGAGCCTAAGCTATATTATGTGCCAAGCAGCATTTGCCGTATCTCAAGATACTCAAGCAATGACAGATGCTTCAGCAGTTGCATCTACACCTGTCGCCGACCCTATAGACCCTTTAACGCTAGACAATAAAGGTGCTTCACAGATCATGGCAGATCAACAACTTTCTAATACAAGTGCTTCTGAAGTTCAAATTAGTACTGAAGAACAAAAACATTTAGATAACGTCTCACATACTGCACAAACGATTGATGCTGGTCCAGAAAAACAAAATAATACAAAATCAGTTGGAAAAGCTGAAAAAGGTAATTGGACATTAGATGGCCTAAACAACAGTGAGTGGACCCCAAGCCTTGGACGTGGTCAATTTCCTGCGTATGCGCGCGCGCAAGTCATGCTAAACAATGCACATGCTTCTCCGGGTGCAATTGATGGCTCTAGTGGTAAAAACATGCTCAAAGCCATTGCCTCTTTTCAACAAATGCAAGGTTTACAAACCACAGGTGCTTTAGATCAAGATACTTGGAATGCTTTGATTGCTTTACAAGACAAACCTGCTTTTCAAGAATACACCATTACTGAAAATGACCTCAAAGGTCCTTATGCCAAAGAAATTCCACACGACTATGCACTACAAGCAAAAATGAAAGGCTTGTACTACACCCGCGTTACCGAAATGCTGGGTGAAAAGTTCCATATGGATGAAGCATTTCTTAAACAGCTGAATCCCAAAGCTGACTTCAATAAATTAGGCCAAAAAGTTATTGTGACTAATGTACGTAACAATTTATCTGAAGATATTCACTTAATTGTTGCGCATAAAGGTGCAAAGCAACTGTACTTATTTAACTCAAAAAATCAAATGGTTGGTTCATTTCCTGCAACGATTGGTAGCTCAGATACACCATCACCTACAGGCGTGTATAAAGTAACAGGTGTGACACCAAACCCTTGGTATAGTTACTCACCAAGTAATTTCGTACAAGGAAAAAATTTACAACCACTTTCATTACCACCTGGCCCAAATGCTCCAGTCGGTAATATTTGGATTGGTCTTAGCAAGCGCTCATTTGGTATTCATGGTACACCAAACCCATCGACCATTTCTAAAACTGCATCTCATGGATGTATTCGTTTAACGAATTGGGATGCCAATGATTTAGGCCGCAAGGTTAAAGCAGGTGCTGTCGTTAAATTTTTAGAGTAATTTCTAATTAAAGCGCTCAATACTAGAGCGCTTTTTTCTATCCATAACAAATATTAGTTTAGACATCTTATGAAAAAAAATAACTTTCCCAAAATACTCAGTACATTATTTTTTAGCTTATATATCTCTGCAACTACATATGCTAAAGCAGCACCCGACTGTAACGTTCAGCAATATCAAATGGCATTAAAATATCAACAAGGTTCACCTGAAATTCAAGCATTGCAACGACAAAGCTATCTATTAGCCACACTACGTATTCAACAATATTTAGAGCAGAACCCTCAAACCACTAAACCACTTGCTGTAGTCACCGACTTAGACGAAACAGTACTTGATAATAGTGCTTTATTGGCAAGAGATACTTTAGCGTGTCATGACTGGTCTACTTGGGATACATGGTCTGCATGGGAAAAAAATGGTACGCCTACACTCATTGCTGGGAGTTTAGATTTTTTTAATTTTCTAAATGACAAAGGCATAAAAATATTCTATGTCTCTGATCGAAGTGATGAAAACAAAACTACAACGCTTGCCACATTAAAACAGCTTCAATTACCACAAGTAAATGCAGATCAGGTATTACTGCTTGGGCCAGAAAAACAAAAACGACGTGATGCCATTACAGCTCAGGGTTACCAAATTATTATGCTACTTGGTGACACTTTACACGATTTCTCAAATGACTTTAGTAGTAAGCAGAATAAGTCTGAAGGCTTAGCCGCTGTAGAAAAGAATAAAGCACATTTTGGTACAGATTGGATTGTCTTACCGAATGCAAGTTACGGAAATTGGCACAAAAACACATTAAATATATGGCAAGGCCATTAAAAAAAGCAGTTCTTTAAGAACTGCTTTTTTTGAGAAAAAATAGTTAAATTTTAGTTTGGCTAGCTTTAAATACACTATCTACGAGTTTGTTAAGTACTACAGGTACAACTTCATCAGCCATTTGTGCAGCCTGTAAACCTAATTTTTCACCTAAAGTTGGTTTAGTACGTGTACTTAACAAATACACATCATGTTCACTCATTAGATTTAATAAAACAGTATCTGATGTCTGTAGTTGATCAACCAATTTTAGACCTAAAGCCTGCTCTCCATACCAATGCTCACCCGTTGCTACTTGCTCAACATTAAGCTGAGGACGGTATTTCTCTACAAATAATTTAAATAACTCATGAGTTTCTTGTAGCTCTTGCTTAAATTTTGCTTTGCCTTCTTCTGTATTTTCACCAAATACAGTGACAGTACGTTTATATTCACCTGCAGTATATTGCTCAAAATCTACATTTTTTTCTTTTAATAAGCGATTAAAATTTGGAATTTGTGCCACAACACCAATTGAACCTAATATAGCAAATGGAGATGCTATAATTTCATTAGCGACACAAGCCATCATATAACCACCGCTAGCTGCTACTTTGTCTACACATATGGTGACATGAAAGCCCGCATCTCTTAAACGAGCAACCTGAGCAGCAGCAAGACCATAACCATGCACTACACCACCGGGGCTTTCTAAACGTAGAAGAATACGGTCTTTCCCTGCCGTTGCCGTTGCAATAATTAAAGTAATTTCTTCTCTAAAGCTAGTCACAGCAGAGGCTTGTACATCACCTTTAAAATCTAAAACAAAAACCCGTTCTTTACTTTTTTTGCCTGCCGATTTTTTAGATTTTATCAGCTTAAACAGTGAAAATTTTTGCTCAGGTTTAATGACTTTAATTTTCTTTTTTTGGGTGTCTAAACGCTCATTTAAATGCGTAACAGAAATCTCTGCAGGCAGTTTTGGCAACTGAAATAACATATATCCGCCTAATTTTAAAATACTGTTGATTGTATATTTAATATGGACTCTTTTATTGAAAAATCAAGCACTCATCTCATTACACATACTGAAATAATACATTTTATACTTTCACTCAAGCGCTTATTCAATAAAAAACCCCACATCTTGTGTGGGGTATATAAACAATAAACTATGATTAGAAAATATGTAAAAACAACCAGTATAACCCGCCAGACAAACAAATTGTCACAGGTAAGGTCAGCACCCAAGCAGATAAAATATTTCGAATCGTTGCCCACTGTAAGCCAGATTTATTGGCAACCATTGTACCTGCTACCGCACTATTTAGAACATGCGTGGTTGATACTGGCATACCTAAACCATCTGCTGCTGCAATGGTTGTCATAGCAACAAGTTCGGCAGACATACCTTGGCCATAAGTCATATGGTTTTTACCAATACGCTCACCGACAGTCACAACAATACGTTTCCAACCCACCATCGTACCTAGGCCAAGTGCTAAAGCAACAGCAACTTTTACCCATGTTGGAATATACTGTAAGAAACTGTCTAATCCTTTTTGGTATGCTTTGACTGTTTTTTGCTGTTCAGCAGTCCATTCTGGTAATGCTTTTTGCTTACTCAATGCCTTTAACGTGGCAGTATTTAAATACATTTCATTACGTAAGTCTGCAACTGTATGCTCTGGTACATCTTTTAATGACTGGTAAGGCGCAAGTGTTTGTCCAACATATGCTGTCATTGTCGCTAGAGCGGGCACAACTTCAGGCGTGATATGTTTATCTTGAATATAATGTGTGAGTACATTTCGAGCCGTATTTACATCAGATATTGGCTGTTGTTTCACCGACATCACCAATGCTGTTTCACTTGAAAGTGTTTTAAACTGCTGAAACTGATCGCTGTCTAAATTTTTATTTAAAGAATATGCCAATGGTACTAAACCAATCAAAATCAGCATAATCAAACCCATGCCTTTTTGACCATCGTTAGAGCCATGCGCAAAACTTACCCCAGTACAGGTAAAAATAAGTAAAGCACGAATGACAGGTGGTGGTGGTTCTGTGCCTTTTGGTGGTTGAAAAAGTGCTAATTGTTTCTTTAAGAAAAATTTAACCAATAAAAATACAATCGCAGCAAATACAAAACCAACTAAAGGTGAAATAAGTAATGCTTTACCTACTTTCAGCACTTGCTCCATATCAATACCACTACTTTGTACATTTGCAGCGGTATTCAGCAAGTAATTCATAATCCCCACGCCCAAAATAGAGCCAATCAGGGTATGTGAACTTGATGCAGGAATTCCAAAGTACCACGTACCTAAATTCCAAACAATTGCAGCAATTAACAATGCAAATACCATCGCAAATCCAGCGCCAGTACCTACATTCATAATCATTTCAACAGGCAGTAATGCAATAATGCCGTAAGCTACTGCACCGCTTGCCAACAAAACACCCAAAAAATTACAAAAACCTGCCCACATCACTGCAACAGGTGCAGGTAATGCATTGGTATAAATGACGGTTGCAACTGCATTGGCTGTATCGTGGAAGCCATTTACAAACTCAAAACCAAGCGCAATAAATAAAGCTGTAGACAGCAAAATGACTGAATACAAACTCAGTGGCGGTACGCTTGAAAGATCGCTGTGCAATTGGAACCCAATGTAAATGAGCGTTGCTATCACGATCGTTAAGAATACTGGCTTAAAAAACTTTGGCGTTGGGACATTTACATTTTTTGGCAGCTCTGATGCGAGTAGCGTAGAATTGTCTTGATGTGTTTTTTGCTGATTCATACGGCCAAAATAATAGACTCTATAAGATGCGCATATTGTTCACCCTAATTATGACAGTTATATGACAAAAACTTTACAGACGTGAGCGCTCTTGCCTATTTGCTTTTAAAAAAAGCAATAAACACAAGATATGAAATAAGACGAAATTATTAGTGCTCAGTTTTTAATACATTTTTTGGCTGTAAAGTGTCCTAATCAGCAAATTTACGTTTTCTTAACCTATACAAAAGATGTTGCAATATCATTAACTACACTTTAATTAATCTACTGCATTTTATTACACAGAAATTTTATAAAACATAGTTTTGCAATCGCTATAAACTTAAGTTTCAGTTTCATAAATATATGAGAATATTGAAACTACACTGCTTATATACCTACCTCACTGACGTGTAGAACAATTTGCTAACACTGTCTCAATAAAACTGTTAGAAGTCATTTACAAAAACAAGCCATATACATGGTAGTCAAAATTAAATAACGCTCCTCTAACTTAAGAAATATTAGAAAATATACATATTTATAATCTGTATATTTTATAGATTTTGATAATTTTTTAATTTTTTTTGAATATAAGGCAATCTAAAACATGAGAATATTTTCACATTTTAGCCGCACCTTCAAGAATAAGACTTTCTGCAGTTTCTTTCGTTTTTTTGAGTCCAGGCATACGATATTCAGTATGGCCATAGTCTTTTATTGATGTCCAACGCCCACCCCAAGTTAAACCAACAGACTCTGCAACTTCACCATAAAGTTGGTATCCACGCCATGCCCAAGGATCACGCTCAGAAATAATCACTTTCCCATTTCGCTTAAATGCAATGTCAGCAGCAAGACCAAATTGATGATAACTTTGATATGCTTTAGCTCTAGTTGTATTTGTATCTCCTGATAAAAGATTTTGACGATCAGGACTACGGTATCCCTCTAGTAAAACTAACTCATAATCATAACGATCTCTCATTATCTTGAATACCATCAACAAACGTTGCTTGTAACGTGGATTCATGTTCTCCCATTTACGATCAACCATTTTAGTATCAAAGCCACCATGTACGTCATCAACAATTAATGAATTTTTTGGGTTTTGATGATTCACTCGATATTCTTGCTCCAATCGCATCGCTTGTACAATCGCTTCATCAACCAGTTTTTCGTCAACCTCTGAAGGTGGGTTCAGCATTTCACCATTTAAAAGAGTATAAATTTGAGGGTCAACTTCTTTTAAATAATTTGCTTCAATACGTGTTGGATCAATTGTACGAGTTAAAGAAAACACCACGATACTACCTAAAAGAAAAAAACCAGTAATCAAAATCCCCCATTGTTGTAAATACCAATGTTTTTGTGTTTGTTGTGATGACATTGCATAATTCATTTTCTTTGAAAAATTACAAATACTCATCCGTCTTTTTTTTATTCTTGGCATGATTGAATAAAAAAAACTTTGTGTTTTAACACGTAACTCATGCGAGCTAAATAGGCTCAAAACAACGGCTAAAATTAAAAAGCTACAAATAACAAATACAATCATATTATTTGTCTTTAGCTCTTAATGAAATTATTTTTTTAGAATCTGATTCTGGGATTTCTAACTCATTGTCTATGTTTAGTGTATTTAATAATGATGGTTTTACAAAAATTTCAACATTTTCTTTTTGAGCCATATTAGGCTGTTGTCTCTTTTTTTCTAATTTTTCAATAATGCTATTACCACTATGCTCATTTACTTTAGGTTTATTATTGATATAAAGTGCATCAAACGGCGTATTAGACTGAACTTTATTTTCTTTATTTTGAACAGGTTGATGTTTGAAGTAATCTTTTAAATCATCATCATTCACAGGTGTTGTCGCATTCAAACTATGCACTTCTTTTAAAGGGTGCTCAAAAGAGCTATCCTTGCTTTCTTCAATAACTTGGTTTGCTTCAATACGATTTGTCATTTTATAAAAGATAAAAAAACAGATAAAGACACAACTTATTGAAAGTACACCACCCAAAAGAAAAAATTTCAGTGAACGACCCGTCTTCCTTTTAATTTGTGTCTGTAATATTTTTACGGACGTTTGTTTATCTTGAGCCATCTCTCATCCATAAATTAAGGTAAATAAACAGTAATATTTGCTTGCTCTGCAGGGATGCTAATAACATCTTGATACTGAGATAACGCTTGAATATTCTGTTTATTCAGCATGAGATTTAAGCCAGTAAAAGATACAACTGTAAAAAGAAGTAATATCAATAGAATCCATGTGAATGGGAGCTCTTTATGAATAATATTTTTAATCTGATCTGGTAGTGCAGCAAAAGGAGAAAAGTCATTTTTCTTACCTTTTAAATAATCAATTTCATCACCTAGTCGTGTAATAAGATGATTAAGGCTTTCTGCAGATTGAATACGATACTTACCTTGTAAACCCAGTAATAAACAATAATGAAAGACTTCAAGAGCAGCCAAACGTACTTTTCCTTTCGTACGTAATTGTTCTAAAATTTCGAAAAAGTTATATCCTGCAAGTTGTGATCCAAATAAACTTAATTGTAATGGGTTAATGAGCCATGTGTTTTGTAAGCCAAAAAAACATTCATCTTGTTGCGTAACAATAGTTTCATCTAACAATGCACAAAAAGCATATTTTGCATCTGAAATATCTTCACTAGAAAACTGTAATTTTTTTGCTTGTTGCTCAAACCTAGATAAAAACTCTAAGATTTTTTTTCTAAAATCCTCCGGGTTACTAGGCAAGTGCTGCCTCTTTAATAAAAAAATAATATAGAAACCATCGTAAAGTAAATCAACCAAACTTGATGTAGCTAATGTCGTTGATGTATTTGGTATATTTGATCCTGTACCAATTTGACCATCGTCAAATAATGAAGGAGTACTCGTTGGGAAATTCATTTCTGCCTCTTAACCATTTGTCACAGCAATTAATTCAATACTTATATCTTGAAAACCAGCAGGAACATAAATACAGATTGACTCGGAGTCCAACATTCGTTGATACAGCTCATCATGTGGCTCTATCTCAAAATAACTTACACCTGAACGAACAGGAATTGCCGTGGGAACTTGAGTTAAATGGCGTAAAGGAATGGCTAGAGCTGCTATCACTCGCTCTTCAACATCTACAGTATTTCCCACTTTAAATCTTAAAGGAACAATTTTAATTAAATCATTTGTTTGCATCATACTGGTTGAAACAGAAACATAAAGTCGCGTATCTCGGGTAATTTTATCTGTCTCTAAACTACCTACCCAATAAGACGTACGAATTTCTTTTAATTTAATATTGATATAACGATTTGAAATAATTGTGTCTAATAAATCTCTTAAAATAAGATCAATCTGAGCAAAACTTTCTTGTAAATGATGGTGCTTATATTGTGGTAAATCTTCTACTGTATACGCTGTTGAAAAAGTCAGTAGTGAGCCTGTCAATCGTAACAACTCATAAAATAAACGCTCTGGATGAATGTGTGGATTAAGTAAAATATGGTTAAGTGTTGAATAAGCCGTGTTTAAAGCATTAATCAACCAAAAAGATACTGTATCCCCTGAGCGAAACTCTATTATTTTTTGATCATTTTCTCGATTATTACCCTGAATCGTTGTCACTTTTGCTTTAATAATATTGAGCGTACGCTTTAAATTATTCATAAGCATCGTATTTGACTGAATATGTAAAATCGGTGGAATAAATTTATGATCTAATTCAAAGTTACCTGTGTTTTGGCGTTTTATTCTGGCAACAGGCATATAAATAAAACCATCAAGCACATGATTTAAATCAACATTATGATCCAATAATTTTAATTCTGCTTGCCGACGTAGTAAAGTGATATCCGAGGGCACGGCATCTGTAAAAAGATCATGTGTTTCTGATAAATATGAATGATACCGTGTAGGTTGATTTGCCTGATCATGCGTTACATTTTGCTTATTTGGCTGTACTATGGGTAATGCCAAATAAACATACATTTCATCGCCCAAACCTAAGTCATCAATAAAAATAGGCGCAGGCAATAAGTCTGGCGCAGGAGCCATGTAAATCTCTCCATCTTGCCAAATGACCTTTGCTTTCTCTAAAGATAAAACATTTAGACTAAGTTGACTTTCATCTAACTCAATACTTTGAACACCATAAGAAAATGGAATTGTTGAACGAATCGTATAATTTAAACGTTGTTCGTGGTAGTTATCTTGAACTTGAAAGTGTTGTGGGCGTAAAAATAGACCTTCACCCCAAAGAACTTTTTCTGATTTGGACATTTTAATTACTCATCATTAAATTCATTGCTATTTTTCTGTACGCCCAACAACTCATGAATGGACATCAATGGATTATCATCTTTGATCACTTGAGCAAGCCATTCATGTAGTGGCATATTGCTCCACTTGATCGTTTTTTGGAGCATATAACTTATAGGGCTATGTGGCTCATTGGTTTTAAAATAATCAGCAATATCAGCTAAAACTAGCATGGCTTGTTCGCGATTTTGTACATGGCTTTGTTGAGTAGGCTGGAAGGATGAACCACTTACAGCAGTATTTACAAAAGTAGTCTGTTCTTCTATATGAATTGGTTGAGATATTACTTCTTTTACAGCAATATCTGCCTTATAAATTTTGCGTAAAGACGTACTAATATCTTCAATTTGGGAGTCAACACTCGCAAAACTAGGTGCATCGAGTTGCATGAGATCATTAATAACCTGCTTGAGCCTTTCCCACTGCGTCACCATATGACTAAAGTTTTGATAATTTTGTAATTGGATCGTCTG
This sequence comes from Acinetobacter boissieri, assembly GCF_900096955.1. Classification (GTDB taxonomy): domain Bacteria; phylum Pseudomonadota; class Gammaproteobacteria; order Pseudomonadales; family Moraxellaceae; genus Acinetobacter; species Acinetobacter boissieri. The sequence continues at coordinate 164,162 of NZ_FMYL01000008.1, forward strand.
AGACATACTCTTTAGACTCTGATTAAATAACTCAAAATCTGATGACACAGCTACATCTGCATCTGGATTTTTTAACCGATTATTCTGTTGATATAAAAAATTTTCATAATCAATGAGTGAGTAAAAAGGTTGACTATTAATCACAGGAACTTTTTTAATTAAACTGGGGAGTTGGTTCACAAAACCTTGCAATATACCTAATCGCTGATCTAAATCATGATCATCAATATGTGGATGTATCTCATTCCAATATTGATTAAGCATACCATGCGTTAGCTCTAAACTATGTGCAACGCCAACATAACCATATAAATTTCCCCAAGCCTCTGAAAGCCAAACAAGTAGCCGTATATCTTTTGTTTTTTCAATTAAAAGTTCTTTAATTGCATTTGATACAAACCCCCAATCTGCTTGTTTTGGCTCAACAATCCAATCCCCTAAATCAAGTAAAGGGTCATCTTGTGTTTTTGCTTTTTTGATCACATGAAATTCATTGGAAAATGATAAATCTTCTCCACATAAATTATTTTCAGCAATCGGACTTAGAAATTGAGAAATATCTAAATCACTAATATCTTGATATTTGGCCATATAAATTAAATTACTTCTAAATTAATCTGTTTTGAGTTCATACTTTTTAATACCTGATTTTTAGGATCAAGCTTGTAGGTGATCTGACCATCTTTTGCATCGATTACAATGAGCTTAGGCAATTTATTCGAGCTAAGTGCAATTAATATTTTTGTTGCAAGTGATGGTAAAACAGATGAGTTCAAAATATTATCTATATTACGAGCGCCGCTATCTACTTCAGTACAACGACTTAAAATAAGTTCGGTTAAAGACTCGCTGTATTCAACGCTTGTTCCATATTGTTCTTTTAAACGCTGAATAATTTTTCCTAATTTATGCTCAATGATACGAATGAGTAAATCATCATGTAACGGGAAATAAGGAACAATTCGCATACGACCTAAAAATGCCGGTTTAAACTGTTTGTATAAACTTGGTTTCAATTGATCTATAAGCTCTTGTGCTGTTGGCCATGTTTCTACAGCTTGATTTAAGCAAGCTTGCATAATTGTGCTAGAACCAGTATTTGAGGTCAGCAATATTGTGGTATTTTTAAAATCAATAACCCGCCCCTCACCATCTTCAAGCGTACCTTTATCAAAAACTTGATAAAATAGTTCTTGAACATCACTATGTGCTTTTTCAATTTCGTCTAAAAGTACGACACTATAAGGATTACGTCGAACAGCTTCTGTGAGAACACCACCTTGGCCATAGCCAACATAGCCTGGAGGTGCACCTTTTAATGATGAAACTGTATGGGCTTCTTGATATTCAGACATATTTATAGTGATTAAATGTGATTCACCACCATAAAGCTCACTCGCCAAAGCCAGCGCTGTTTCTGTTTTACCTACACCACTTGGTCCAACCAGCATAAATATCCCTTGAGGCTTATTTGGATCTTCTAATTTTGCTTTAGATGTTTTAATCCCTTGCACAAGCTGACTTAAAGCATACGTTTGCCCCATCACACGTTGTTCAAGTTTATCTTCTAACTTTAAAATTTGTTTAATTTCATCACTGACCATATTTCCAACAGGAATTCCAGTCCAATCTGAAATAATTTGATTAATAATATTTGAATTCACTCGATCAAAAACTAAAGGATTCTGATTTTGTATTCGCGTTAATTCTTGGCGTAATTTTTCAATTTCATCATTCGCTATATGGTTCTGATCTTCTTGTAAAAGATTCATTCTTTTTACAAGTGTTAATTCTTTTTCCCACTGTTGAGTGGTTAACTCAATATCATGCTCTAACTTTGAAATATCACTTTTAAGGTTTTCTAGTCGTATACAATGTACTGGATTATGACGATGCTCATTTTCTAAAATATTAAGTTCAAGATTTAAATTATGTAACTGTGCTTGTTGTTGATCTAATCTTACTGGTTGAGCATTTTGAGTAAGTGCAACGCGGGCAGCAGCTGTATCTAATACACTAATTGCTTTGTCTGGTAGTTGACGGCCACTAATATAACGGTGTGATGAATGTACAGCTGTTACAATTGCTTCATCATCAATATATAAATTAAAATGCTGTGTCATAACTGGAATCATGGCACGCAACATATCTACCGCAACACTTTCTGTTGGTTCTTCAACTTTGACAACTTGAAAACGTCGACTCAGCGCAGCATCTTTTTCAAAATATTGTTTATATTCAGCCCATGTTGTTGCTGCAATTGTACGAAGCTCACCACGCGCTAATGCAGGTTTCAGTAAATTTGCAGCGTCATTTTGTCCAGCCTGGCCACCAGCGCCAATAAGTGTGTGCGCTTCATCAATAAATAAAATAATTGGTGATGTTGCGGCTTGTACTTCTTTAATGACTTGCTTTAATCGATTTTCAAATTCACCTTTTATACTTGCACTCGCTTGAAGTAACCCCATGTCAAGCATATGTAACTGTACATTTTTAAGCGCATCTGGCACTTGATTATTTACGATTTTTAAAGCCAAACCTTCAACTACAGCTGTTTTCCCAACACCAGGTTCACCTGTTAAAATTGGATTATTCTGACGGCGACGCATTAAAATATCTAACATTAAGCGAATTTCAAATTCGCGCCCAATCACCGGATCTATTGCACCCTTCTGTGCTTTTTCGGTTAAGTTAATTGTATACTGACTTAAAGCAGGCGCATTAACAGTTGTAGATCTTGTTTGCTGCTGTTCATTAATCTTATCTTTTTCTATAGATTCACTTTTTAACTCTGTATCTTCGCTACTTCCTTCACAAATCTGCAAAAATTTATGCTTCATTGTATCTATTGGAAATAAATCAAAAATATTTGATGCACGTAATGCAATTTGGTATAAATCAGGTGCAGTGAGTAAAGCAATTATTAAATGACCACTTCGGATTGTTGGTTTTTTATCAGCAGAAGCTAATAACCAAGCCTGTTCCAATAACCGAACAATCGATGTTGTAAAAATAGGTGTACGTGTATTGCCTTTAGGTAACTGTGTGATTGTTTGATGTAAATTTGCTTGTAGTTCTTTTTTATTTATTTTATATTTTATAAATAGGCAGTCTAGGTCAATTTCAGACTGAGTATTTAGTAATTGATAAAAAAAGTGTTCTACTTCTATTTCATAATTCTGTTGCACAACACAGTAATTTGCTGCTTCTTCTAGTGAAGTGCGAGCAGGCTTAGATAGTTTTTCAATAAGTACTTTTAGACTATTCATCGCATATCCAATATTTTGTGACAAGTATCACAATTATAAAACAAAGAGCATAATAACTCATATTTATATTAATTACTCGAAATAATATAAATATATGAATGCTTAACTGTTAAGTAATCGTCTGTATTTCTATAGAACTAAAATATTTTAAGTCTAGAATGAACATAACTTACAAAACCTCAAATTCAATACGACGGTTTTTCTTACGTCCTTCAGCTGTCGTGTTATCTGCTACAGGCTTTTCTGAACCTAACCCAGAGGTAGTTAATTTTTCAGCGAGAATATGTTTCGCAACAAGGTATTGTTTTACAGCCTCAGCACGGCCTTGACTTAAAATAAGATTTTTTTTTGAATCACCAGAGCTATCTGTATGCCCTATAATCTTAATACTTTTGCCTTCTAACTTACTTAAAGCGACAGACATTTCATCTAAAATACGCATTCCCGCAGGCGTTAAAATGACACTGCCTGACTCAAACTCTACAATACGATTTTTTAAAGTATCATCTACAATTTTTTGTTCATTTTGGCTCATTGAAAGATTCGTATTAACAGAAAAAGGCGAGTTAATTTGTGACTGTAATAATTTAGATACAGATTCGACATCATTGTGATTCGAGACTTTTCCAGTCAAATTAATTTGGGTACCTTGTACAGCCAATTTACCTTGACTTACCTTTTTTAAATCTGGAGTAATTATATTCGCAATCGCATCACTCCAACCATTTGGTGCAGATACTGCCCTAACTTGTATCTTATCTAAGATTTGGTCTGAACTATAAACTGTGTGCATTTTAGTTAAAATAGCCTGTTTACTCTCATCATTCGGCACAACCCCTTCAACAACAATTGTTTGAGCATAACTGGCATAACTAAATAGCCCCAAATATAAAATTATGCTTTTTATCATTGGTTTAAATATAATTTTCATGATGTGATTAACCATCTATAAATGTTTGTTTAAATAACTTTATGCCTTGATTTAAGCTAAGTTGTCGCTCACATAGATTTTGCTCTAATGCAGCTAGGCCTGCATTTTTCTCTAAATAATGATTCACCCAATGCGCATCCATTAAGGATACCCACCTTTTACTACATAAATTTTGAGTAAAAATATCACTCAATGCTTGAATATCTGCACCTTGAAAGCCAAACAAAAGTATTGGTGATTTTGAATGAAGCAATCCAATTAAAACCTCAGTATTTTGCTTAGACATAAATCGCCCAATAAGGCTGACCCAAAACCCAGCAATTTCATAACAGTAACTTGAGTTGTTAATTGGTAAGACTAAAACTTTATTAAGTTTACTCGTACCATGCGTTAAAACAGGTTGTAATAGTAGACCAAGCCCAATCATGCTTTGCGCTAATTCATAAGTTGTCATATTGAGTAGCTGAGCAAAAGAATGCATTGTTTGATTTTCAAAAAAATGTGTACTTTCGGCTGTCGTTAAAACTTGTATTTGACTTTCTAACTGTGAAAGTTTGTCAAAAAGTAGTTCTGAACTTTCTACAGTACGGATACTTCTATTTTTTTGAAATAAATCGATAAGGACTGACTTATACGTGTATGGTGCATATAGCAAATTTTCAGTAGGTTTTTGAACTGCTAATAAATAGCCCAGCATCATTGGAAACAGTCGACCAGAACTATCTTCACTTGTAACTAAATTTGCGACAAGAAAGATTTCCTCTTTTGGATTTGCAATAAAAAAATCTAGTGGAGGTAGTGTTCGATATGATTCAGCAAAACCATCTACATGCATTGCAATATCTAATGCCTCAGTAATCCACTGATCTATTACTGTTATTAAGGCATGTTGGCCTTTTGTTTTAAGGAAATCGCCACGTGTAGGATTTTTACCATAGTAAAATGGTATTGATTTTAATAGTTGCATAACTATAAGCCTTCTACAGTTTGTCGTTGCTGTCTAATCATGGAGATACAACTCTAGATTGTGGCTTAGAATCATTTAATACTGTGTTCTGTGCTGAAGTAACGTGTAGCTCCTTATTGATCAAAACTTTATCGACTAGCTGTAATCCAGAATACCCTCGTCCAGAACCAACATTTCCACCACTATTTCCACTAATTAATCGAAAATTTACTTTTACAAAAATGGATGGATCTTTTGAACTCGTCCATGTCATTTCAAAATTCCCGTTTTGTGATTTACGTTGTGCTGAATCAATTAGACGATTAATACCGTATTCACCAGGCGCATCAAAAATAGTATATGTTTGACCATTTAAATCTACTGCTGTAATGCGCACACCAGGAATTGAACCAGGGTTTGGCCAAATAAAACTTACCCACTGCGATGTGCCATTTTCGTAAACCATACGTTGCCCATCAATATCCATGGTATATGAGAGTAATTTAGGGTTTTGAATAGGATAAAACTGAAAGTTTGATTGATTTGCAGCTGCAGGGGTTGTTGCTGGTTGATTAATTTCACCTGTTGCAATGCCATTTGCCGGTGCAACATAATTTTGAAAATTCATTGTAAAATTAGGATTTAGACTAATACCCAAATCTTTCCAAGTTTTAGCAGAAAGTGTATAGCCTCTACGAATAACCAGTGGATCCAAAGTCTCTTTGACAAAACGGGCAATACTACCATTTTCACCAAAAATTTGATTAATTTCACTGCTTGTAGCTTGAATCGTTGCAGATGAATTAAATGGATATTTTTTCGAGAGATTTGTTCCAAAGGGTTGGTATGCTTGCATTGTCCACAGCTGATTAATTTCGTCTTGCGCATGGACCAGTAAACTTTCAAATGATTGCGTTAATGGAGAAACCAAAAGTTTTTGAAGAATTTTTTGATATTCATCATTCACTCCCACAGAGATTTTTTCGTTGACCACTTTTTGTGTCATATTAAATACTGAGTTTTGATCATTGATTGTTTGTTTAACTAATCCCAAAGCATTTGGTTTAATATCACCCATATTTTTCAAGTCATTAAACTTGCTACGGACTTGTGACAACTGAATTAAGTATTCATCAAGCAACGATTTATTTTGTTGTTCATCTCGCTTACGAACAATTTGATAAAATATAGAGAACTCTTGTGAAAGTGGCCCTTGAGTTTGAGCAACAGCATGATTGACTGGTACAGCTGTATCTTGCATTAAAACTTTATGCTTAAACCAAGCTACGAAACCTGTTTTAGGTGCTGCTAATTCAGCTCCTATGATTGGATTATCCCAATTTGTTTCTTTAGCTATACGCTCAATAAAAGTACGAATCGGGCTATTTTGTTGCTCACCCAAAACATCCATAAATCGAGTATCTTCAGAAAAGTTAACCCCTTTTGCATAGTGAAATCCATTTAAAAACTTCTTCCATTGTTCAATATATTCTTGCTTGTATAGCTGAATCAATTGTTTACGAATTTGATCTGGACTTCCACTAAAGCTTAAATCGTCTGCTTGAGTACTATTAAGTACCCAATCTTTACTGTCTGTTGGCTTATTGGCCACGTCATCAATTGCCTTGGAGATAAACTCATCCCAAGCTTTCTGAGTAAACATTCCCGGAAGGGCATACCCACCTAAAAGAATTGATTTATTACTATCCCCTACAATTTGTGAAACTGTAAGTGCTGGGTAGCGTACAGTTGCGCGCATTTTAATTTCATTATAAACACGATCTCTAGCAAGCATGCCACGTACAACAGAAAGTAAAACTTGACGAGTTTGATCAACCAACTGGGAGTCTGATTCTAGTATTGGAAAACTTTTATCTTGAGTCAGCGTTAAAGAATAGGTTAAAATTTGTTCTGCTTTTTGAATCATATCACCGCGTGGCATTTGGCCACGATTACTATCTAACCATGAACGCCAAAACCTCGTCACCTGATCGCTTAAATGACTCGTATCCATATACTGATGATTACTTAACATCAAATACATTTTTAATGCATTATACGCATCTTGAGAGTTCGTATCTGACGGCTCTAAGTATTGCTGAGATTTAGCGACACCTACCTGTTGAGGCTGTGCATTGGCATGATTTGCTTTGAGTGTATCTTCATTGTTTTTTACACGTTGTAAATACAATGCAATGTTCTTTTGTGTTGGTTGTAAAACGATTTGTTTAATGCCTTTTAAATACTCTACTTTAAGATTTTCACGTAATATATTGCCTTGATATAAACCCAATGAAAATTTTAATGGGCGATGCTGATCAAAATCATCTAACTGCTGTAATCTATTTTGTAAAATTAATAATGCATCTAATTGCGTAGATAACTCACTACCCGATGCTTGTTCCATCTTCATGACTTTATTTAAATCGGCTTGCACATCCATCACTAACTGCTGGTTATTACGGTATGACCAGCCCCATCCACCAAGAACAAGTGCAACTAAAAATAGCGTTGAAATAAAAGCAACATAATATTGACGTTTCTTTGATGGATTAATATGCTGCTTGACTAAATTTTTATCTTTTAAAATAACCTCTGAAAATAACCCCTTTAAAAAATAACCGTGATTTTGAGAAACTAACTTTTGAGTTTGACTCAGATCATGCTCTTCTTTTTTTTGTAAATGATACTCAGCAGCGATCTGCTCAGTCATTGGGCTTTCAATCACGCCTTCTTGCAATGCACTTGTAAAATAAAACCCTCGAAACACAGGTTTAAACTGGTAAGGATTATCTTCAAATAGAGTACCAATGAAAGCTTTTAGAGCAGGTTTAATGGTTTTAAACTCTAGAGGGAACGTCATTACACTCGGTGAAATATTGTGTGCATGGCTACGGCTCAAATGTGTTGTACTTACACTTTTTAAACCGTCATATAAAATATTATAATGCTTTTCAAATAAATCTGTTGCATTGTGAGAAGACTCAGGATCATATGGTAATGTTGCTCCCCACACTTGATCGATTTCTTTTCCTTCATAGTATTCAAAAAACTCTGTAAATCCTGCAATTAAATCTATTTTAGTAAATACAATATAAACAGGTGCAAAAACTTCCAATCGTTCTGTAATATCTTGAATACGTCCACGCAGTTTTTTTGCTAAATTAAGTGATTTTTCTGGGCTTTGACTCACCAGTTCAGAAATACTCACCACAACCATCAAACCATTGATTGGTGCATTAGAACGACTTTTTTTCAAAAGATTTAGTAAACCTAGCCATTCTTGATGATCTTCTGCATAAACCGAGTAACGCCCTGCTGTATCTAGTAAAATCCCTTCTGTAGAAAAGAACCAATCACAATTTCTAGTCCCACTTAAACCAGATGACATCACTTTTTGATGATGCTCTTCGAATGGAAATTTCAGCCCTGAATTATAAATAGCAGAGCTTTTTCCTGCTGCTGGATTACCAATCACCATGTACCACGGAAGCTCATAAATCGCAGCGTTGCCTTTTTTATCACCGAGCTTAGACTTACGAATCAGCTGAATAGACTCTTTCATCTGCTGACTAATCAGATTTAATTCATCTTTATCTTTAGTTTTTGAATATTCTGAAACGGTTTGCTTCTCTATAGCATCAACCAGATCCTCTCCTTGAGTAGCATGTTTATGCCGTTGAATCAGCAAATAGATGCCATAACATATAAACCCAAAGATATAAGTAGACAACAATCCCCAAAAAATCATTGGTGGCATAATATTATAAAAGGAGAGCAACGTAACCAAAAGAGAAAGCGCTATAATTGCCTTTGGGTTAGTAATGTATTGCCACATGTAGCCTAAAATCGTATACATTGTTTTCTCATTTGAGCAAGTCTTATAAAACTGGTTGATTAATTACATCTTCTGGCTGTATTGGCCCAAATATGACCTGTACAGATGGAAGTGCGAGACTATAAATAAAACTATATGAATCTTTTGACGTGTGCATACCTAACATAAATGTATAAATTTCAATTAAATGTCGAGTATCACCCAAACTATTTTGAGTATATAAATGATGATATTGCGCTATTGGAGATTGTTTAAAATTATTTGATATTTTTTCAATCGTTATAGGTTTTGTAATATTATCAGGGATAAAAACAAATGGTTTTTCATGCTGGAATTGCTCTAAATCACTGATGTCTAGCGCTATAAGTGCGTGTTTAATGTTTGATGCGTCTGGATATATATGTAAATTTTTAATCGCATCTAAATTTTCTATATTCACTGATGTTGCTGCAATACAACAACTGCTCATGAACTCTGCAGGAACATAATTTTCATTGTCCCAATAACGACTCGTTAAAATGTCTTGATCTATTTCAGAATCAATTACAAGTATGAATGACACTTGATGTACTTGGTTTTGAGTTTTTTGCAACAATTTAATCCACTCAAAATAAGCATTATTTGCACCCCAATAATGATATTCCGTTTTAATCTGCTGATGAATTAAACCCAGGTCTTCAAGAAAATGGCTCACTATTTGATCTGTTATTGCTTCATCCCACACATGTAATAACAGATCTGAAAAAATCAAATGAATACAAATATGATCTAATCGATACACTTGTAATGGCTGTTTTTCTTCTGGATCATCAGCTACTTTTATGTCTGGATTCGTCCACAAAGGATGCATCCGATATTTGTATGCTAGTTCACCGTCATAAAACAAAGCCGAAAGCCTTAAATGTTTAGTAATAAGAGTCAGTAGCTCTATATTCTTTTTTAACTCATTGCTCATTAAAGCAATGATTCGTTGCTGTATTGGCTTTAGATCATGACTTTCTTTTTGATTAAAATGCTCACGATCTACTGTTGTTACTCTATAGCTGAAGGCTTTATCTTCTTTATTATTTTCTAAGAACTCATCTAATGAAGGTGTTTTAATATTAATCAATTGATGAATAATCTCATCATTCTGTCCAAAAGCAGTTTCAATAGATGATGTGAAAATTTGAAACTGAATATGTTCAATTTCAATTTCTTTACCTGAATTCTCTGAAACTTGTTGCTGTTCAGCATGCTCTTTTGCAGCTAACTTTTTATTTTTTTGATATTTGTACCACTTCAATATAAAATATGGCGTAAGTAAAACAATGCTAATCACACAAGGAAATATCAGCAGATAAACATACATCTGCTGTGTAGATGGATCAAATTTAGCATCTTTCCAATAAAAAATAGTGACAGAGATTATTGCTAGAAATACGCTAGTGAGCGTTCCTAATATCACTTTTAACATTGTTTAGCTCTCAACAAGGCATAAGACGTTTCTGTACTTGTCTTTTCATGTTTTGACATTAAAAAACAACCCTGTCCCAATCCTGTTTTTACACCAAGATCTAACTGCAAAGGCTTTACTTCATTTTTTCGTAAAATCAACCTTAAATCGACCAATAAAGTCGGACTACACCAGCTGTTTAAAATTGTTTTTAATTGCTCACTTTTATTCTGATTCGGTAAGTACTGTAAATACTCAACATAGCTTAAATCACTGAATTGGATCTCAATCTTATCTCCAATCTGTCGTACAGTTTCACCACAAAAGGTATTTTTACCAAGCAAACTTGAACAATCACCACCTAGACTAGACTTCTGCATATCATTTAATTGAAAGTTTTCTTGAATAAACTCTTTAATCACAACAGGTTGTTTAAAAATACAGGTTAATATCGTCTTTAAAGCATGTGATGTATTGGTTTGCCCCTGCATTAAGCCCGAAAATTCAGCAAAATAATCTTCTAAGTCATTCTGTTGATGCTGATTGCTTATATATCCGCTTAAGGCATGTACAATATTTAGATAATGATTTTCTTGTTCAATTTCATAACGTATAGGTAAATTGTACGCTAAGCTTGCATCAATATATTGTGCGGTCAGTTTATGATTGAATAATCCTATAAACTTTTGTATTTCATGACGATTTTCACGAGATGCTTGTTTAGTAATATGTGTATATACATAAGGCAATGCACCCTGAATACCTGTCAAACCGACAATCAAATTTTTGACTTCAATTTTGTCATCTTTAAGTTGTAAATCCTCAATTTCAGCTTGAGGGAAATTAAGATTAATCGAACTATCAAAATGAAAATGATCGGCCCAAAACCTAAATTCATTGTGGTATGGGACATGTCTCAATAAACGAATAGATTGTATAAACTCAAAAGTTGTTGGTGCATTAAATAACTCATCAACTATAGAGGATTTTTTCCACCAACGTTCTGTACGCATTGGTATAACTCCTCTTCTGAATTTAAATCTACAATGGCAATATCAACAAAACTATTCATCTGAACTTTTAAATTAAAAACATAGCTCAAAAGTCGGCTGAAGATGTATAAGCTGTGCCCCCGAAATACGTTTATATCAATTCCTATTTTGACTTGAATGCCACGAACAAACATTGGAAATGGTTTAGCCTCTACCAACTTATGTTGTAAATCAAAATTGATCGACTTTATAGAATTAATAATGAGATCGTTTTCTTTAGATTTTGGCAAATTATAAAGTGCTAATAACTCTTTAATATGAGCAACCGCATCCCCCTTCATCAATGCAAGTGTATTAAGGGAAAGGTGTGAAATTATTCTCCACTGCTCTTTTTTATTTTGCTCAAAATAAAATGGTGCTGAAGGCCGTTTTAAAACAGTACAACGTCGCACAATACTCGTATCATTTAAACTAAGCACATTATGCGATGAATTTAGCGCTTCATGTGCCAATTGCCCATTAGAACAGAGTAACGTTGTACTTAGAAAGTCTGTCTTAATTTCATGAGGATCTAAATCTTTGGAAATAATAGAATAATTTATTTCAGTATGATGTTTATTATACTGCATCGCATTTAATGCATAGAAAAATTTGCTTTTATCACCGTGATAGTGACTCATGGCAAAAAAAGGCAATACAGGAAAAGTAGCTTGATTCTGATTGTTTTTCTCACGAACCATGACCATCTCTAAGATGGAATACACTTGATAAAATTTGGGATGATGCGCATCCGTAATTAAAGAATATTCAAGCTGTTTATGATTAATCTTTTGTGGTTCAGCTTTTTTCTCAAATAAATTTACCGCTGGAGTAGTAAATAGTCTGAAATTTGCTTCATTTAACTGAGAGTAGTTACGAATGACTGCTTGATCATTCAGATTCAACTTTAAATGAACCAAGATTTCAAACGTTGCTTGACCTTTAGGAAAATGTTTAAAAAAATCAAGATTAAGGTTTAAATAGTTAAATTTTTCCGGAAAACAAAAATATTCTAGCAATAATCTATACGCATGGTGAGTATGTTGATCTATTGGCAGCAAACTTTCAGATTCATTGAACCCCATCAAATCGAATGGATTATCAATTTTAATAATTTTTTGATCTATTTTTAGACTAAACCGTGTGTTTTTTTGAAAAATACCATCTAAAACTTGTAACGGAAAATTTGAAATTGAATCTAAATAAATGGGTAAACTTTGTTTCTGTAGCCAATGCTCTGATTCATTAAATATTTCAAAACCGATACTTAAAGTTGCATTCTGATTTAAGTGAGTATGTTGGCTTGGAGTTGTATCAAACTTTAGACCACACAGGTGTATTGGTAATAACTTAACCTGATTAGAAGTCAAAAACTCACACTGAATACCATTAAAACTTTTAGATTTTAATAATGTTTTAACTGGAATAATACTTACTTCATTCAGTTGCTTTGTTTTACTAACATCTTCTAAACTCACCACTGTACATGCAGGGAAATGGCGTAAATATTGAGGAAACATTACCTCAAATAATGAGCGTGTAAATACGTCATAACTATCGGCAAGTTTCTTATCAATACGAGCAGCAATTAAGGAAAAGGCTTGAATCAATCTTTCAATATGAGGATCATCAATTTGTTCTTGATTAATTGATAATCGCTGAGCAATTTTAGGATACTTTTCAGAAAAAGCTCTTGATTGCTGTCCAAACTCCTGTAACTGTTTTTCATAATAAGGCAAGAGCTCTTCAATCACATTTTATTCCTTTTTTTCAAGATCTCGCCAAAATTACGTATTGCTGTGTCATTGGTTTTAACAGAGCATCAAATACTACAGGTTCATACAAAGGATGAATGTTAATGTAAGCATGTATCGTCAAACACAAAGACCCCATGTTATCGCCGTCCATTAGCATTTCAACTTTGACCTGCCTTAACCTTGGCTCATGTGCTAAAATGGACTGTTCAATAGAGTGGCAAATTTTCTCACGATCTAAAGGATTAGCAGTAGATAAACCAACAAAATCAATAATTCCAAATTGAAGAATAGATTGCTTAACCAGTGGGAAGTCATCAATAATATGATCTAAATTTACCATTCTACTATTGAGTAAATCTTCTAGATCTTTAGCAACAGATTTGCGCAACTCTTGTACAGTCAACCCTTTTACATACTCGTCTTTAGGAATCAAACGATCAAACAACGTCGCTCTAAACCCATAAGGATATATTTGATCTAAACTCATTGTTAAAATTCTAAATAAAATAAAAGTATCTAAATGCGCCAAACCCTCTTAGATACTTTTAAATAAATATTAAGCAGCATAAGTCGCTGTATTATTAGAAAGAGACCATTTTTTCGTGACTGCACCTTTTGCAGTTCCATTAATATCTTGTTGGTTATATGTCCACTCTACAGCAGCATATTTCAAACCAAATGTTTCTACTGGAACCCCTTCTGAGCTCACTGCAGGGATCACTGTTGAAACAAGCACATGCTTTAATTTAATTTGCAAATATTTAATACGCTTATCACCATTGGCACGATAAAAATCAATTTGCACTTCATCAAAGGTATAACCTGCAGAACAAGCTTCCCAGAGCTTAGGACTTGTTGCATCTAAGTCTTTGACAAACAACATATCTGAGTGTTCAACACGCTCAGCAGTATGTCCACCAACACTTGAAGACGTTGCAGATTTAGGTTGGCGAATATGATGAGACCAAGAATTCACCTCAAGCCAGTCTTTGTGTTCAGAGTCTCGAGACTCTCCGTCTACTTTATATTTACCAGTAAATTTTACGTATATATCTTTCATGTTGATTTCCTTGTTTAGGTTTTTAGTTAACTGTTTTAATTAGAAGACTGAGGCAACTCAGTAACAAGTCGTAAAGAAACAGATAGCTCATCTAGCTGAAAATGTGGTCTTAAAAAAACTACTGATTTATAGTGACCAGGGGATGCTGGATCTTCTACAACTTTTACAGATGCCTCTCTAAGTGGGAATTGAGCTTTTGCTTCTTGCGATGCACCATCATCAAGGAGTACATATTGTGCCAACCACTCATTTAAAAATGCTTCAACACTGCCAGCAGAAGCAAAGCTTCCTATTTTGTCTCGCATCATTGCTTTTAAATAATGTGCAATACGTGAAACTGCCATAATGTATTGAATTTGACTTGATAGTGCAGAATTTGCATTTGCTGTATCGCTGTCATATTTCTTAGGTTTTTGTGTTGATTGAGCACCAAAAAATGCAGCATAGTCTGTGTTTTTACAGTGAACTAACGGAATAAAACCTAAATCACTCAGCTCTTTTTCACGACGGTCTGTAATTGCAATTTCAGTTGGGCATTTAAAAGAGACTTCACCATCACTTGTTTTAAAAGTATGAACAGGTAACCCTTCAACTAAGCCACCACCTTCTACACCACGAATTGCAGCACACCATCCATGCATATCAAATGCATTTGTCAAACGTGTACCAAAAGCATAAGCTGCATTCATCCATAAATATTCTTCATGATTTTGGCCAGATACAGTTTCTACAAAGTTAAAACCTTCTGTCTGCATACCATCTTTAGGGTTATAAGGCAGACGCCCCAAAACACGAGGCATAGTCAGCGCAACGTAACGTGCATCATCACTTTCACGAAATGAACGCCACTGAACATATTCAGCCGTTTCAAAAATTTTAGAAACTTCACGTGGTCGATCGATATCTGTAAAAGACTCTAATCCAAGAATATTTGAATTCGCTGATGAAATAAATGGAGCATGTGCTGCTGCTGCAACATGAGAAATTTGCTCAAGTAAGTACATATCTGAAGGTGTGCGATCAAATTCAAAATCACCAATTAAGGTTGCATAAGGCGCGCCACCAAATGAGCCGTATTCCTCTTCATAGACTTTTTTAAATAGTGTACTTTGATCAAAGTCTGTTGCACTTTGAAAATCTTTAATTAATTCTTTTTTAGTCGTATTTAATATACGAATTTTAATGAGAGGATTTGATGGAGATTCATTACAAAAATAATATAAACCGCGCCAAGTTGACTCAATTTTTTGAAATTCAGGATTGTGTATAATTTCACTCAATTGCTGCGAAATTAAATCATCAATTTGAGCAATACGCTTATCTAAAGATAACGTCATGTTATCAGAAACAGTAATTGTTCCTGCCATGACCTCTTTTGCCAGTTCACCAATTAAATTTTTTGCGCGATTATACTCTTCTTCATTCCGTGCAATACGACTTTGTTCAACAATAGATCCCAAAAGGCTTGTTTCTTCAGTTGTAGAGGCTGCTAATTGAGCTTGTAAATTACTCACATTCACCTCCAGCTTCTTTACTTAATTGACGAACTTGTTCTGTACTTTTAAGAACATCATCGAGTAAATCTTCTAGCTTTTCACTATTTGATATTTTATTACGTAAGTCCGTTAACTTCTCTCTGGCTTCAACAAGCTTACGCAAAGGATCTACTTGTTGAACAATACTTTCGGGGCGAAAATCTTCCATAGATTTAAATGTTAAATCAACTCCCATTTTCCCACCGTTGTCAGAAATAGTATTTTTCACTTGAAATGATGCTCGAGGAGATAAAGATTCCATCACTTCATCAATATTTTCTAAATCAACGTTAATAAATTTTTTATCTTTAAGTTTAGTTTTCTCAACTTCTGAGGCAGCTGAAAAATCTCCTACAACTCCCACAACGAAAGGCAGCTCTTTAATTTCTTTACCATCACCAACTTCAACATCATAAGTGAGCTGTACGCGAGGAGGTCGAATACGCTGTAATTTTTTTTGAACACTTTCTCGTTTAACCATTTTAAAATTCCTTCACTTATTTTCTCAAGGTTGCAAATGGATTACTGCTATCACCCGACTCTACATTTGTCTTAGCAGGTGCTGTTTTATGTACAGCCTCTGGTGCAACAAACTTTGGTTTTGGCTTTGGTTTAACTGTGGATTTAATTTTACTTTTGGTTGATTTCTCAACTTCTTCATGAGTAGAGTTATCAGACATAATAGAAATTGGTTTAGCAATATTAATAGAATCAACAAGTTGCTTTGCTATAGGGTAGGTATAATCAGATGTCAAATAACGTACTTCTTCATTTCTCATTTTATTTAATGCTGTATTTGCAATTTGTGAGCCTGCCATAAATTCAACATCAGTCAGAGAAGTGCTAAATACATTTTGACTATATAAGGTACTGACTAACTGTAGTGCCTTGAGGTTTTTACCCAATTGTTGGTATTTTTGTGCAGCTTGTACTAACAAATGATTTTGTATATTACTGTCACTTGTTTCACAAATTTTCACATATAAACCAAGTAAATCTTGATCTGTTTCATCTTTTACTAAAGGGTAGTCTTTGACACATCTCTTTTTTAATTTGATTATAGAATCATCTGCAAAAACAGAGCTTGTAAATACCGTGATAGATAAAAAGATTGTTAAAACAAATATATTTTTCAAAATGTACCCCTATTAAAACTAGCTACCCAACACGAATAAATCTACAAAAAAATATAAATAATCATAAAAAATTATCTCTTTTATAAAAATAAGTGACTCAAGTCACTAAAAATAAAAACTTACGGAATTAAAACAAAAAAATGACTATAAAGCAAAGATAAATTACAATAATATTTATTTTTTTCATATTTGAGTGATCCATGATCGTTTTAACTCATGGAATAAATACTAAACATACAACTTTATTTATTTAATATTGTGACTTAAATCACATTAAAACCAATCTCATACAACGACTCTACCTATATGATTTTTAATAAACTCAGTCTTCTTTTTTTAGCGACATTCAGCTTAAGCGCGTGTGCCCAATCAAACCATACCCAAGCGAATGATATTCCGACCACACAAAGCAACCTCTCTGCCGAACAAAAGCAACAATTACAACAGTTGCTTGAGAAAACGAAAAAGAACCTGATCTTTATTCAAGGTGGTAGCTATATGATGGGGGATTATGGCCCGACAACGCGTGCAGATGGACTGCCTTATGACAGTCATGGCGACAGTAAACCTTTGCATAAAGTCACCCTTAGTGATTTTTCGTTAAGTGCCACCAAAGCCACTTATGCCGACTTTGACATATACACTAGTGTGACTGGACAAAAGCCAGTTGGAAATTTCGATAAATACTCTATATCAGACCGTATTCCTGTGGTGGCGGCAGGGGTGAATTGGCAACAGGCACGCAGTTATTGTCAATGGCTTGGCCAACAACTGAACCGAAAAATGGACTTACCTACAGAAGCGCAATGGGAATATGCTGCCCGTAACCGTGGGCAAGAGGTCTTATATGCTACAGACAATGGTAAAATTGAAGAAGAACGGAATATTTGGAGCTTTGAACAACGAGAAAAATCGGAAGAAAAATTTAGAGTTTATGGGCATATTGCCGAATTACAACAATTTCCGCCTAGCCCTTTAGGTTTATATGACATGGTCACAGACAATTTTGAATGGATGCTGGATTGGTACAGCAGTGATTACTATAAAAAATCACCTGAGCACAATCCGCAAGGCCCTGCCACAGGCACACTGAGAGTGGTACGCAGTAGGTTGCCCGATGATGGACAAAACATGACTATGATCGGTAATGGATTAACTGTAAGACGTAATGCCAAAGACCCTGTGGCAGACCCAGAGCGTGTACAATGGGCAAAAGAAACCCCCGAATCTACTGTTGATTTTAATATAAACAACTCTGTTCGTTGTGCTGCTAACCATTAAAACAGTGTCAATAGACACAGCAGGCTAAGCCTGCTGTGTTGTCGTATTTTGCGGTGGTTCAAACGCAGCCATCTCGTGAAGGTTTTTAGCCGTCAATGTTGGTGTATTAAAACCAGCACTTTGAATCCCTTGCTGTGCAATCATCTGTTTAAAACGGATATCATCTTGACTACTCACCAACATATAGTGACATGACGGTTCAGTCACTTTGTTTGCACCTGCACGATATTTACAATATCTAATAATATGCAAACCAATTATCATATTTATCTATTAAAAAAGATGTAATTCACTTAAAATCTAAACCATACATTTTAAATACAATGGCTTTACCTACATGATTTTTAATAAACTCAGTCTTATTGTTTTGGCTACACTCAGCTTGAGTGCCTGTACCCAATCAAACCCCACCCAAGCAAATGATATTCCAACCACTCAAAGCAATCTCTCTGCTGCACAAAAGCAACAATTACAACAGTTGCTTGAAAAAACAAAAAAGAACCTGATTTTTATCAAAGGTGGTAGCTATATGATGGGGGATTTTGGCCCGACAACGCGTGCAGATGGGCTGCCTTACGACAGTCATGGCGACAGTAAGCCACTGCATAAAGTCACCCTCAGTGATTTTTCGTTAAGTGCCACCAAAGCCACCTATGCCGACTTTGACGTATACACCAGTGTAACGGGGCAAAAGCCTGTTGGGGTATTTGATGAATTAATAAAAAGATACCGTATTCCTGTGGTGGCGGCAGGGGTGAATTGGCAACAGGCACGCAGTTATTGTCAATGGCTTGGCCAACAACTGAACCGAAAAATGGACTTACCTACAGAAGCGCAATGGGAATATGCTGCCCGTAACCGTGGGCAAGAGGTCTTATATGCTACAGACAATGGTAAAATTGAAGAAGAACGGAATATTTGGAGCTTTGAACAACGAGAAAAATCGGAAGAAAAATTTAGAGTTTATGGGCATATTGCCGAATTACAACAATTTCCGCCTAGCCCTTTAGGTTTATATGACATGGTCACAGACAATTTTGAATGGATGCTGGATTGGTACAGCAGTGATTACTATAAACAATCACCAGAGCACAATCCGCAAGGCCCTACCACAGGCACATTGAAAGTAGTACGGAGCATGTTACCTGGTAATGGGAACAATATGAGCCTATTTGGCAACTCTTTAACCATCAGACGTAATGCCATTGACCCTGTGGCAGACCCAGAAAAAGCAGCAAGAAAAGAATTTACTTTTGATGTCAACTTAAACAACTCTGTACGCTGTGCTGCTAATCCTTAACGCAGCATCAAAGCACACAGCAGGCTAAGCCTGCTGTGTTGGCGTGTCTTGTGGTGATTCAAACGCAGCCATCTCGTGATGGTTTTTAGCTGTCAATGTTGGCGTGTTAAAACCAGCGCTCTGAATCCCTTGCTGTGCAATCATCTGTTTAAAACGGATATCATCTTGACTACTCACCAACATATAGTGACACGACGGTTCAGTCACTTGGCTGGCGGCTTGTCTATATTTTAAGTAGTCTTTTAGCCATGGGCTTTCAAATTGATCTTCACTGTGTGGTACATTTGTATTGACCGCATCAATGGCTTTGCGTGCAATCGCCCCATCATGATGGTGGTTTAAAAAGCGCACCAAATCCCCTTCGACTTTACCCAACTGATCACAGTTCAGTTTTTTACCTCGTGGATGAATGTGCTGTATGGTATTGTGCCATTCTGCTTGGGTTAAACAGGTTTTTAAAATATTAATCACCGCCGTTTTACGTGCCACAAAAGTTTCTAAACTGCCATCGACTAAACGTGAAAACGAGCCATCGGCTAAATTACTGTCAAAAATTGCTGCAGTACGGTCACTCCAATGCGTCACGGCATACAACAATATGCCTTTACTTTCCGGCGGTGCATCGATTAATGCTTTGCGCCCTGCAGCACTGTTGGTATTTTCAGCCACACGTAAGCGTACTTGGTCTGAATTTAGTTTATCAAGCCACCTTTTATATTCACCTGCCAACTCACTTACTTTTTGCGCGAGTGGTTTATTTTCCCCAATGCAATAGGCCAACACTCGTGCCATCATTTCAAAGGCTTGAGCTTGCATATATACTAACGTTTTAAAGCCAATCTGCAGTAGTTTGAGTTTAATAAAACTAACGTAATCCGGCAAGTGGGCTGCACCTACCGTAAAGCCGACAACGCCTTTCGCTCCGACCTTCGCGCACAGATGTGCAGCCACCAAAATAGCAAACGTCCCTGATTCATCATCATAACCCATTTGAAATTGCCCTGCTACGCCGAATCCTCCACTCACACCAAGCCCAGCGGTGACTGAAGCAATGATTACAAATTCACCCTGGCCATTTTTTCCCAACTCTTGGCTGGGTTTAAACCATTCAATGGCACCTTTTAGAAGGCACTGTGCTGTTGCCCCCACAAACGCTTGCACACCCACATTCAACTGATTGGTACTGCCTTTTTTATTGGCTTCTATTTTTTCTAAAGTGCCTTGCGCCATGTTAAAGGTGGGTCTGTTGTCTCGGCCAAGCTGCTGTGTCATCGACCGATCAGGCCTACGATTGGCCGCGCGCATATATTGCTGATTACTGTTTGCATCTTGGTAAATATCAACCGATAAATTCCCCGCAAGGGCAATGTTTGCTCCGGCAAAGGTCGATAAATCCATGCCAACTAAAAAACGAATTGTCCCTAAGTCATGGTTGTCGTATTCCAGCGTCCAACCGTCTGGACTTGGGAAAAACCGACGCCACTCTTTCATGCCTTCATACAATGCAAATTTGGCAGAAGCATTGCCATTACCACGGATCGCCACGCCTTTATCACCCACATGCAGTGAACCTTCGGCATTTAAGCCTGTAACTAAACGTAACCACTGCGCTTCGTTGCTCACATACATATCATGGCGATTCAGGTAGGCCTCAGCCACTTCGCCCCCTAAACCACCCACTAAATCATAGATGACTTTTTCTTCACTGCCTAAACTGCCCGATTCATTCATCAGTTCGTGGCCTAAATGATCAAACCCTTCTTTGATTTTTTGGGGCGTGTATTGGTTCATATTTTCGCCAGTGAGATTGACCTTACTGGCTTTATTGCGCTTCTGTGCCGCCATTTTTTGGTAGGCATTGGCATTTAAATGACGTACTTTTATGGTATGTTCTGCACCCACTTGATGCATTTTGCCTTTTTTTTCAACCACCCAAACTTCTTTTAATTGCTCTTTTTCTGGAATCTCTGCATTGAGTTTTTTTAACGCAAGTTCTTGGCTTAACCCCAAACGAGCTTCAAGCTCTTTAATTTCTTTAGGGTCTCTGTACTGTATCGCCTTCTGCAAATCGGCACTATTTTGATACACCTTGTTAATTGCATCAGAGAGTACTTTAGTCTGACGGTCAAAGTCGTCATATAACTCCGGCGCAAGGAACAGTACTTGATTGTCATGTGGGCTAATCACAACACGGGGCTTTTCTACTTTTGACAAGCCGACTGTATGGTTGGGATCGGGTTTTGTGATCGCTTGCGTGGTTGGAATAACAATTTTATAAATTTCTTGTAAATCAACACAGGTGATTGGGTCAAAATATGGACTTTTGATTGCGTTGCTACCGAGTTTATATTTAACAAAAGTTCTCTCTAACGTTTCTACATATTGGGTAAACCCATGTTCTTTAGGCACACCCTTTGCTCTTTGGTCTTGATGTACTTTTATAGGGTAATCACCCACAATCGGCTTTTCTTGTCCTTCTGCGAAAATTTGATACTCTATGATTGGAATACCTTTTTCATTCGAATCAACAAATTGATACCAGATGTATGATTTGAAAACGAGCGTTTTTTTCTTATCAAAGTAACGGGTATTTTGTTTCTTATATTCTTCATAGAATAGATTATACGATATTCTATCGTCGTTTTTAGGCGAACGGCACCTTGCGGTATCATACTCTTCTTTGGTTATGAATTTCTCATTTCTCAGCAAAATATCATCATCAATCTTAACCACTGAATCGCCATCTGCTAGAAGTGGCTTCATGACCTCTTTGGTTTTACTTTTTATATTTTCATACCCTTTAACAAAAATATGTAATATCCCATTTTCAACCAACTGAATCTGAACTGTACCTGTGGTATCAGTAATAATCTTATAGGTTTGCTTTTTCGATTGTTCATTTTTCGGAAAGAAAACAAGTATACATTCTACATTTGACAGCTCACGATCTTTTGCTCGTACTGCACGAAAATTAATTTTATAATTTAAAATATAATATTTATCCGTCATTTTTATTTAATCCTCATCGCATACTTGAAATTTAGCCGCATTTTTATCAGAAATATGCAATGACACTTTCTCTGAAGCTTCTGTTTGAATCATTTGCGTATGACCAGACGCATCTGTCACGCCAATATGTTGCCCACCATCTGCTCTAAAAATCATATACTCCACATTTTTGGCAGGCTTACCCTCTAAATCAGCAATTTTAAACCTGAGGTAGCTCGGTTTATTTTCTTGCTGAATGTCTGGTTGTTCAGCCTTTTCACCTTTCAAAAAGGCATGCTGTGCAGCTTTAAGTTCAATCTGTGCCGGGGTTTTTAGCTCAATCTTTTCATCTATTTTAAGAGAAGATGTACCACCATAAAGCTCTATCCCTTTCTTACTGCGTAAAATGATCTTATCTTCAGTCGATTGAATATCTATGCCTAACCTTGCCAATACCGAAATAGCGTTGTTATGGGCTGCAATCTCAACCTTCTCTTTTGCCGACACCGCTTTAATTCCACCTTGTATTGCAAGCGCACTGATTTTGCCGTGTGCATGGGCAATGAAGTCACTTTGTGTACTCACATTAATACTTGACCCTGCAGTTTGATTAATCTGACCATTAGCACACAGATGAATGTCTTGGGCCGTACTCAAACCAATGCCATCTGGTGAGCTGAGCAATAACAGAGCTTGATTGAATTTGGCTATGTCTTGTTCCAGCTGAGCAGCAAAAGCTTTGAGTTGTTCAACACTTTGAATGGGATCGGTCTGTTGGTTTTTAGCCACTTCACTCAGTACTTGGCTGTTGTCATGGCTACTTTTGAATTGTTGTTTGGCAACGCTACTCTCTAAGTGTTGGCCTGTGGCTTGGGATTGGGCATACGTAGAGATGAGCAAGCCTTGCCCTGCACGTAGCGCACCCCATTGGTCTGTGCGAAGTTCAAAGCCTTCGCCTCGCTCAGCACTGTCTGCCGATTTTTTGGGATGGCTGAGCTTGCCTAAATTAAGCTGGCTTGCACCATGGCTGCTGTGGAGTTGGCTACTGATTTGGCCAGTCGTATCATTAAAACGCAGTTGGTTGTAGCCTGTGCCTTTGTATTCTTTGGTTTTAATGCCACTCAAGACTTTGGTCTCTGGCAACTGTCCGATCTGATCAAATTGCACAGGGTGACGTTGGCCTTCGTGAATACGCCCCAGTACAAATGGGCGGTCTATATCGCCATCAAAAAAGTCAATGACCACCATTTCATCAATGCGCGGGTGAAGGCGCATACCATAGCCTTCGCCTGCCCATGGGGTCAGTACGTCCACCCAAGCAGAGTCGGTGTCATTGTCATTGCTTCCTGCACCGCTGTCATGGCTGTGATCTTCTACACGTGTAAATAAAAAACGAACTTTAATGCGACCCCATGCATCGACATGAATTTCCTCACCACTTGGGCCAACCACTTTAGCACGTTGCGGGTGTACAACAGGTTTGTGCTGTTTCGGGTGGTACTCTGGAATAATGGCCACATGGCGACGCTGTAGAATCAGATGATTGGCTTGACGTTCATCCTGCTT
>NZ_FMYL01000022.1 GCF_900096955.1 Acinetobacter boissieri
CGTGACGTAACAGCAGTATTTGCTTCATTACTTAATTAAAGCAAATACTGCGAATGTGAATGAATGAAGCGATGACTTGTGAAAAGATTGTCTAGCTTAACTTTACTCGTCTTTGATCGGTTGACGTGCAGCCTCTTTTACCCAGTCCATATTAAAAATAATCGATTTCGGTACATCAATCATTTGTCTTAACACCATCATTTGCACCAGTGCATTGACTTTATTTACATATTTGATATTAAGCGCGGCATCGCCAATCAAGGCATACGCAGGTTCAAAGGTATACATTTCATCCCAACCAAGGCCACCACATTTTTTAACGGCACGATTAAATAAAGGCTTGTCATTAATATCTTCTAAGTCAACTCTTTCTTGATTTATAGCAATAGTAAAACTTGAAATTGCGGTATCATATTCATCGGTTCCATCTTCAATACTACCTGTAATTTGACCATAAACTGGATCAATAATCAGATGACTCTTTGTTTCTAGATGAAAGATATACAATTCATTAAATGCTGTTCGTGATAGGGCATAAAAATGTCCGCCCAATTGTTGTTCATAGTCTGTACCTGCTAACCATGCATCCACCACAGGTTGCCATTCATTTGGATTGACAAGTTGATAAGCCCCCTGTGCAAACTGACAAAAGCCTTTTTCTTTCCAAATCTCGATCAACGTTGGGCTAAGCACAGCTTCATATTGAGTAATAATCTCTGCTGGAACTGGCCGAATTTCACTCACTGCACCAATTTTCTGAATCATTCGGTCAAAATCATATAAAGACATCTTTACTTTCCTTATTTACACAGTTCAAATTTAAAGTTTAATAAAGCATTACCTTTATTTTCCTGCATTGCTTTTTCAGCATATTTATCCTCCATTGCGTACCTTTATTTTAGTTTTTATTTCCTAAGATGTGCTTTTTAGCCGTGACGTAACAGCAGTATTTGCGTCATTACTTAATTAAAGCAAATACTGCGAATGTGAATGAATGAAGCGATGAGCTGTGAAAAGATTTTCTAGTTCAACTTTACTCGTCTTGGATCGGTTGACGTGCAGCCTCTTTTACCCAGTCCATATTAAAAATAATCGACTTTGGTACATCAATCATTTGTCTTAACACCATCATTTGCACCAAAGCATTCGCTTTATTGACATACTTAATATCAAGGGCTGCATCGCCAATCAAGGCATATGCAGGCTCAAAATTGTACATTTCATCCCAACCAAGGCCACCACATTTTTTTATAGATCGTTTAAGCAGAGGTTTATTTTTAAAATCAAAAAAATCAATATCTTCCTGATCTAAAGCAATAGTAAATCTTGAAATTGCGGTATCATACTCATCATCACCATCGTTTATGCTACCTGTAATACGTCCAAGAATCGGATCAATTGTCAGCTTACTCTTTGTTTCTAGATGAAAGATATACAATTCATTACATGCATTACGTGACAATGCATAAAAATGTCCGCCCAATTGTTGTTCATACTCTGTGCCTGCTAACCAAGCATCCACCACAGGTTGCCATTCAGTCGGATTGACAAATTGATAAGCTCCATGTGCAAACTGACAAAAGCCATGTTCTTTCCAAATCTCAATAAGTGTAGGACTAAGTATAGATTCATACTGTTGAATAATTTCTATAGGCACAGGGCGAGTGTCCGTAATCTCTCCAAGTTCATCAATTGTCATTTTCAATCTTTTTAATCTTTTTAACTTCAATAAAGACATCTTTATTTCCTTTATTTACATAGTTCAAATTTAAAGTTTAATAAAGCATTACCTTTATTTTCTTTCACTGCTTTTTCAGCATATTTATCCATTTCTTGAATATGCTTTTTCCATTGCGTACCTTTGTTTTAGTTTTTATTTCCTAAGATGTGCTTTTTAGCCGTGACGTAACAGCAGTATTTGCGTCATTACTTAATTAAAGCAAATACTGCGAATGTGAA
>NZ_FMYL01000003.1 GCF_900096955.1 Acinetobacter boissieri
AAGCAGGATGAACGTCAAGCCAATCATCTGATTCTACAGCGTCGCCATGTGGCCATTATTCCAGAGTACCACCCGAAACAGCACAAACCTGTTGTGCACCCGCAACGTGCCAAAGTGGTTGGCCCAAGTGGTGAGGAAATTCATGTTGATGCATGGGGTCGCATTAAAGTTCGTTTTTTATTTACCCGTGCAGAAGATCACAGCCATGACAGCGGTGCAGGAAGCAATGACAATGACACCGACTCCGCTTGGGTGGATGTGCTGACGCCATGGGCAGGCGAAGGCTATGGTATGCGCCTTCACCCGCGCATTGATGAAATGGTGGTCATTGACTTTTTTGATGGTGATATAGATCGCCCATTTGTATTGGGTCGTATTCATGAAGGCCAACGTCACCCTGCACAATTTGATCAGGTCGGGCAGTTGCCAGAGACCAAAGTCTTGAGTGGCATTAAAACCAAAGAATACAAAGGCACAGGCTACAACCAACTGCGTTTTAATGACACGACTGGCCAAATCAGTAGCCAACTCCACAGCAGTCATGGTGCCAGTCAACTCAATTTAGGTAAGCTCAGCCACCCCAAAAAATCGGCAGACAGTGCTGAGCGAGGTGAAGGCTTTGAACTTCGAACAGACCAATGGGGTGCGCTACGTGCAGGGCAAGGCTTGCTCATCTCTACGTATGCCCAATCCCAAGCCACAGGCCAACACTTAGAGAGTAGCGCTGCCAAACAACAACTCAACAATAGCTGTGACAATAGCCAAGTACTGAGTGAAGTGGCTAAAAACCAACAGACCGATCCCATTCAAAGTGTTGAACAACTCAAAGCTTTTGCTGCTCATCTGGAACAAGACATAGCCAAATTCAATCAAGCCCTGTTATTGCTCAGCTCACCAGATGGCATTGGTTTGAGTACGGCCCAAGACATTCATCTGTGTGCTAATGGTCAGATTAATCAAACTGCAGGGTCAAGTATTAATGTGAGTACACAAAGTGATTTCATTGCCCATGCACACGGCAAAATCAGTGCGCTTGCGATACAAGGTGGAATTAAAGCGGTGTCGGCAAAAGAGAAGATTGAGATTGCAGCCCATAACAACGCTATTTCGGTATTGGCAAGGTTAGGCATAGATATTCAATCGACTGAAGATAAGATCATTTTACGCAGTAAGAAAGGGATAGAGCTTTATGGTGGTACATCATCACTGAAAGTAGATGAAAAGATTGAGCTAAAAACCCCGGCACAGATTGAACTTAAAGCCGCACAGCATGCCTTTTTGAAAGGTGAAAAGGCACAGTTTGTGTTATCTGCCCTACCCATAACTGATTTAAAGCCCAATGATCTTGTTGTTGAGTATTTACACAGTGATGGACAACCCGTACAGGGTGCACCTTTCGAAGTTTTATTTATGGATGGTACACGTCAAAAAGGCAAACTTGATGAACATGGCAAAGCTGTTTTAAAAAATGTCCCCCAAGGCAAAGTAGTTATTCAATATGGCGAAGATCAAAATGATCAAACATTTAAACCGAGTCCCAATGACGATTGGTTTAAAGCACTCGAATAAAAGTGTGCGCTAAAGAATAAATACCCGAGGAGTGGAACGTGGAAAAACCACAGAATAATCAATTTTGGCAAGAAATTGCAAAACATACTGAAGCCGTGCAAAAATCTTTTTGGTATGCTGCTCAAGATTTAGCAAAACACTTAGATGATCAGCCCAAGCTATATTCAAGTTACATACAATACGATGTGAAGCAACCTGACCCGAGTTGGTCATGGTGGACAAAGCTATTTTTTTACTATGGGCAAGGTGAATATAATAAAAGCGTGACCCAGCACAATATGGTTGTGTCCTTGTCAGAAAAATCCAGTTGGATTTATGGCATGCTACAAGGCGACTTTAATAAAGATCCTACCCTATCACAGGTTGTTGTAGGGGGCATCATTAGCTTAATTCCTGTGGTAGATCAGGTATGTGATATTCGAGATTTAATATCAAACCTCATCACACTGTCAGATGAAGGGCAAAGAAATACTGAAAACTTCATGGCACTTGCACTGACCAGTATCGGTTTAATACCCGAAGTGGGTTCATTATTCAAAACGGTGATTAAATCCACTCAAGTCAAAGGTGCAACCAAGATTTCCTTGATTAAAACCATGGAGTCTTTAGAAACAATCACTGCCAAAGTGGGTATTCATTGCCCTTGGGGACGAGCACCTCAACGGTGGCTTCAAAATGACCCTTGGAAGCAATTGGCAACCAATGCACAGATGGTGTTGCGTAAAAATATAGATCGACTGAGTCACGTGTTAAACACACTGATATCAAAGACCATTGGGCCACTTCGAGCGAAGATACAATCTTTTTATATTGAAATCAGTAAGATTGTGAGTGCGACTGAGAAATATATTAAAGAACTTTGTGAAGAGATAAGTAGAAAAGTCAAAGAACTTTTACAAGTTCCCCATCAACCGCTTGCAATGGCGGGGCATTCACATTCAGGGCCTAAGCCGACCAATCGTTACGAAACCAATACTGCAGGAAGTCAGCCGACACATGCACAGCATCAACAAAAAGAAACCAAACCACCAGATAAAGATAAAAAGAATAAAAATGACAAAGAACCAAGTTGTATACTCAGGCCGTACAAGCCAGATACCTGTAAACCGTTAGGGAAAACCGGCCATCATGTGGTGCCAGATCGATGTTTTAGACTGGGTGCAAGAAAAGGGGCTGAGCGTGGAGGGATTGACGGTGGTTTGACTGAAGCGGAAGGCTTGGTGATTTGTGTGGAGGGCGCAACTCCAAAACCATCAAATCAACATGGGCAAATTCATGAACAACATGACGTTTTTGAGAGGGAACTAAAGGGTTTATTTAAACCTATGGGCACTGCAGCACTGATTGAAGTGGAAGTTGCTTGTGCGAAATCCGTAGCGTTGGTTTTAAAAAAATGCAGCGCAGCTAGTCTTGCTACACAGCTAAGAAGTTATCATCAAAGTAAGGGTATGGGGCCTGACTTTATAGTGAGGGTAGACAATAAAGGCTATGATGCTCGAAAGATAGATGTGAAAGAGTTTGGTCACAAGAAACGTGGGAGTGGGTATTAAAATGGCAAATGCAATTTCATTTACAACAGGTGTAGCGATCAGCGAAGATAATTTTTATTTAGCTTGTGTTTTAGACGAATTGGATCATTGGGATTATTATGCACGTATGTTTATATATAAACATACAGAAAGTGGTGAAGATGCCTGGTGCTATCATGATTTAGATGGTTGGGGGCTAGTTTCGACAGAATTTGTAGATAGTACTAAAGAGTTGATTACCATGAACTCTGAAGGTGATCTTGAAGTTTTAGTACCAGGCGATGAATACAATGAAAAAGTCATTCCAAACAAAGATGAACATTTAGTTTATGGTTCATTTACTTGTCTCAAAGATTTAGGTTTTGGGGTATATGTCTGTGGAAGTGGTGGAAAGGTATATCAACGAACTTCGGAAGGTTGGGGTAATGTTAGTTTTAACTTAGAAGAACCAATTATCGATACAAGAAAAACTAAAAAAGAAGATTTGCTTGATCTAAATAAAAGGTCAGGCTATGAGATATATTTATATGGCATTGCTGGCTTTGCCACAGACCAATTATATGTTTGTGGTCGCAACGGTGATCGAGGTTTTATTGCCTACTTTAATGGCGAGTACTGGGTTGATATTGATGCCAAAACCCCGTCTACCTTAAACAATATCATCGTGTGTGAGAACCAAACAGATATCATCGTCACTGGTGAATATGGCACCTTACTGCAAGGCAATGTCAATACTGGCTTTAAAAATTTAAAAGACATGGGGATTAGTACTCCATTTTATAGCGCAGCTTATTATAACCATGTACTTTATATTACCTCCGAAGATGGATTATACCGCTATGAAAATAATAGTTATAGCAAAGTCAAAGAAGTTGAACATATACGTGGCACTTCCGATGTAGAGGCCAAAGACGGCGTGTTGTGGGTGGTTGCAAACAAAGAGCTGATTCGCTTTGATGGGCAACATTGGCAAATTATTTGCTACCCTGGCAATGAAGAAGAAACAGGCCAACGCTTAAAATGTTATGCCGGCAAAGTGTGCCCAAAAACAGGGGATTGGTATAGCACCGCAAATAAGATGCAAAAACGTCATTTTAAGCAAGGTGAAGTGATGCCAGAGGTGCCAGATAATGACTGGGGTGAAACCATTTGGTATATGGATTGTTAAAAATATTATCGTTAGAAAAATCTATGAAAATTGGAACACTGAAAAACGGCGTTTTTCAACTATGTAAACATACCATCATCATATGTTGATTGATGAATGGATATCCAATGACTTTAGCAAAAGAAGTACAGAAAATTTTCGATGCGCAGAATAAAAGTATTGCTGATTGTGAGCGGTACTTTTATAAAAATGGTACACTCGCATCATTTGACAGTGTTGCAATGCAACCAGAACGCCGTCCTACCGCTTTACAAGCTATTTTTGACAGCATTGGTGTAGAACATCACAGTGACATTGATAATGCAGTCCGTTTAGGTGTTGCAGAATATCAAGCTCGAAATGGTGGTGATTTACCTGATGCCAGTGTGATTGCGACCGCATTATGTTCAGCATCTCAACTGAGCCAATCACTTAAAGGTGATCAGGCTAAACCTATGTTTGACAGTATTGCTCAAATTGCAGGTTTTGACAGCATTAGTAATCAAAACTATGAACAAGCTGCCATCGTTCCAGCAATGGCAATTGTGACGATTGCTTCAGTGATTGCAAATAGTTTACCTATTGTGACAATGTTGCCTAATCCAAGTAATTCAGTGCGTGTACCGGTTGTCGCTGTACGCTATATCACGGATTCTAAATTTGGTGCGATGCAAGCTGG
Organism: Acinetobacter boissieri; assembly: GCF_900096955.1. GTDB lineage: Bacteria > Pseudomonadota > Gammaproteobacteria > Pseudomonadales > Moraxellaceae > Acinetobacter > Acinetobacter boissieri. The sequence goes on from NZ_FMYL01000003.1 coordinate 4,925, forward strand.
TGATTATTTAGATGGTGCAAATGCAGGTTTACCTTATGCAGAAGGTCGCTTTCGATTCAAGCTCACAGCTAAAGGAAATGCTGCTTACGCCGTGACAGCACATTCAGCATATGCAGATTTTAAAGGAAAAACACCTGATAATACGGCTGTATTATTACCATTCTTGTCAGGTAACGTATCCATTCGTATTAATGGAATTGAAGTTGCTCATACTCGTGCGGATCAATCATCATCTGTGGCAAGTGGTATTGTTACTGCAATGCCAAAGCGTGGTGTGCTGATTAACGGCATTGAATACAAAGTCATTTCAAGTGAAATTAATGTAGATACGAGCGAAATTAGCGTCACGTTGAATATTGATTTACCTGAAGAAGCAATAATTGAAGTTGCATTGGTCGTTGATTTTGATGCAAAAGACGCACAGAAAAAACACAAAATAAATCCAGTTGGCCTATCGCTTAAACCAGAATATGACAGCATTCAATCCGTGCCTATTCAAAACCGTATTACATTGTCATATACCACCCAAAATCAGCTGGCATCAGAGTTAGGTTTAGGGTTTGTGGGTGCGGCACTTGTTGCAATTCAAGGTAAGGTTTTCTTAGAACAGAATCTACGCTTACTTGGTGAAGGTAAGGAACGAGCACAATATAATGGCCGAGAATATACTTTTGATGCTTCTCGTTCAGTTGCTGGTAACTTGACTGCCGCAGTTACTACGTTTAGTGACTTGATTGGCCGTGTAACGGCAACATTGGATCTTGCTAAATTGTCAATTCGCCAGGCAACAGGTTCTAATGCTGGTTTTACACTGTATGTCGGAAATAAAGGCACCGTGTACTTTAATCAATTAGATGCATCTATTTTCAAAAAAACAGGTGCAACAGCTGCTTTTGGTGAGATTGTTCGTATTGGTACATTGTCAGATGGTACAGATGTGTACCACGCACCGACTGAATATGGGCTTTTGGCCGAAGAAGGCAATGCAGTTGAAGCACTATTGGTCGGTCGTGGTAGTGAGCCGACACGTAATCCTTTTGTGGGCACAATTACTGAGGCACCAACTTTCCGTGAAGCCAAGCCTGATTCTCGTGATGTAGAGTTTGGATCACGAGCACAAATGGCAGCTGAGCTTAATCCATTATCACGTTATGCCGATCAAGTGGCGGTGATTAGTTTGATTAACTTACCAACTTTGGGTAACTAATGTAGGGAAATGAGGGCAGAGGTGTCCTCATTTTTAATTCATTATTTTTTAGGACATTGAGATATGGCGACTAAGAAAACCACCAATACAACTGATGATACAGCAACGACAACGGATCAAGCGGATACTACCAGTACCAATGATACAGCAGCTGCAACTGATGTGACTAACACCACTAAAGATACAACAGCAATTACAGATTCAACAACAGATACGAAAGTGGAAAATAGCTCTAAAAGTACAGCAACTACGGCGCAGAAAGATATTTTATTGATTACGGCAAAAAACAATGGTGTACGCCGTGTGTTTGAACCATATTCACGTACGTTAATTGGTACAGGTGAGCAGGTTGAAATACATTGCACTTCTGTTGATGCAGTTGCTCAGGTTAAAAATAATTTGGCCCAATTAAATACATTGGGCCGTCGTATTGTTTACAGTTAGTTTCAAGCTAAAGAAAAAAGCCACTTCATATAGTGGCTTTTTTAAATTATTAAAAGAAAGTATCAGAACTGACGTTAAAGCTTTTACACAAGAGTTTTATATGACGAATATTAAGATGACGTTTACCACTTATAATCTCAGAAATAACTGACTGTGGTGCAATATCAGATAGATCAGCCTGAGTTAATCCTTGTTGTTGCATCAAAAAAACCATTGCAGATATACCATGACTGTCTGGCATTGGCGTATGTTCATTTTCATATTCAAAAACCAATGTACCGAGCTGATGCATAAGACTTGAAAGGGGATGTCCTTCGTCATCTCCAACGATATCAAGTAATTCATCGAGCGATTCAACAAGCGTATCATAGTCCTCGGCCGTTTCAGGTCTGCTTAAAAGAGGAGCAACATAACGCCAGTGATCTACAGCTTGTTTAATCATTGCATTCATGGTCTTAGTCCTGTTTCCAATGGCTTTTATCATATTCTTTGTGTGTCAGAATATGTCAATAATTAAGCAATAGGATTTCTTTTGATTCTCCAGTACTTGTATTATAAGAACTGTTGTTATAATGTTTATTTAGTTCTATAACTCGATATTTCTTTGAAAACTCAAGTAGGATCTCATTTGTTTTACCTTTATGAGTCAAAACATTTGAAAGAGCAAATTTCACTTTATTTTGATTTAAATCGTCTAATGTATTTAATAAAAGTCTTTCTTGGGAAACTGTCCAATTTTTAAAACCACGATTTCCATCATTATAACTACCTGTTGTTATTAAATAAGGGGGATCGAAATATAAAAAGCTATCTTGAGTAAATTTTTGTTCCTTTAAAAAGGTATCAAAAGACTGGCAAGATATAGTAACGTCCTTTTCTTTGAGTTTGCTCACAAAACGTATTAACTTATCTTCTAAAACTTTAGAAAAATGACTGCGTTCTAATCCAAATGGATTGTTGTAATCATGATTATTATTAAAGCGAAATTGATAGTTAAATGAATAGCAGATTAACGTATATAATTTAATTGGATTTTTATCTTTGTTGTAGTCCGTACGAAGTCTCAAAAACCCCTCTTTATTTGTTTTGCTAAGACTATATTTTTCGATATAAAAATAGATAGTGTTTAGAATGTTATCAATTTCATTTTCTTTAAAAAAAGAAATAATATCTATTACATATTTATTTATGTCATTTATGAAAACTTTTTGAGCATTTATATTTACAGCAACATTTGCTCCACCAGCAAAAATATCATAAAAATTATCTATTTTAGCTGGAAAATATGGCATCATCTGCGTGAGCAATTTAGCTTTGCCACCAATATAATTCATTGGACTTGCAACAATCTGCTGGTTGTTTTTTACTGTTAGTTTATTCATGGTTTTGTTTCTCAATATAAAATAAATATTCGTTTACTTTAGGCTTCAAAACAATTTTTGACTTATAACGACGATATTCAATTTCCATGAAATCATAAGTTTCGGGAATACCTACAGATAGTAAAATTTCTTGAATCTGTTCTTTATTTAAAAGTCCATCAGAATTATAGCTTAAAAACAAGTGTTTACAATTAACTTGCACCAGAACTTTTTTAAAAGCATTATAAACTTTTGACTTTTTACAAAAATCAGAAGTTTCATTATCGTCAAATCGTCTAATACCTGTAACACCTTTTATAACAGGGTTATCATATTTAGCAATTGTTTCTAATAAATGGTAGTTTGAGGTGTACTGTCTGCCGTTATAAGGTGGGTCTATATAACAAATATCAGCTCTTATACTGTGAGTGATATTTTCAGCTTTACTGTTAAAGGATTCGTTGATTTTATTATTATTGTACAAAATGGGATGTTTAAGGACCAAATCTTTAAATGCTCGTTTATCCCAATGTTTTAGATAAGCGCCGTAAGTTCCTGTAATATTAGACACAAAAGGAACCGCTTCTATTAGTGTTGCTAATAAGTATTCAAATTCTTCGTGATTGATATGTTTTTTATTTAACCATAGATCTAAAGTAAGTCGAATATCATCAATTTTTCGAGCATTTTTAGGAGTCAAATACATACGCCCATTGCTATCACTCGCATAATTAGATTCAATAAAACCCATTTGACCAGATAAATTATTTAAATAATCAAGAGGATCATGTATTCCTAGTTTAATTAGGCCTGTAAATTTTGGTACATTATTGGGTGTGACATATCCTTTAGCTAGAATGTATGAAAAATAAAGTGAATCATTCGTTATAACCTTGAAGTATTTCTTGAAATGATAGGCTACAACTCCTGTTCCTGAAAATAAATCTAAAAAAATTTTATTGCCATGGTTATTAACTTTTTTCAATATCATGTTTTCAATTTCACTGAGCAATTTTGTTTTGCCACCAATATACCGCATAAAAACATCCAATTACATCCTACTTATATCATATTCTATGAATTTGATATAGTCAATTTCTAAATTGTAGTACATGGGAATAAAATGTTCAAAAACCAAAACTTATGGATACTAACGGAAGAGTATCCTAAACCAACTGTTATTCAAATGATTGTAGGTACGTTTTGCCAAGATAGAGGTAATGGTGTCTTTTTTGATAATATTAGAATTATTCCGATTTTGGATAAAAATAATTTTTTATTTACCTATGAGATTCTGGGTATAAATACACCTTTAATAAACAAAATATTTATTAAAATAGCTACAGGGTATTCAAGTTTTGTGGATTTTTTAGTCTTTTATCAAGATTATGAACCCACCCAATTAGACATTCCTGTTTATGTTATAGAGGAGACGAAGACAACTGATAAAGAAAGTCGTAATACAGGAGTATCTCAAAGATCATCTAAATTTAGCTATGTTCACTCATTTTATCCAAATGCACAAAAAATAATGCTTTATTCTTTACGGAATGAAGAAAATCAAACGTTGAGTGATACCAATATTTTTGGTAGTCGTTTACTTACTACACAAGGAGTTCGTATTTTAGGGAAAAATCGTACTGACTTTTTACCTTTTACGAGTATTGATGAGCTAATTTCGGCTAAAAATAGTATGAGGAATCCACCCGCAGGTAATGTTCCTATAAAAATCACTCAGTATGAAAATAAAATACAAATATCAGGCAGGCTTTTCAAGAGTGATAGTTTATCTCATGATCCCAATATAGGTACTCTAAGTTCTATTGCTTATACATTACGGGTACTCGGGTATCAAGGACAAATAGAGATTACACATCATGGGTTATTTCAGAAACACGTCCAAAATGGCAAAAATAAATTTATTAGAATTGCTCAAATATTGGGTATAACCTTGGAAGGTTTACAGCTTCCATCTCAAATAGCTCAGGTTGATTATTGGCGATATGATACGAAAGGTGAAAAGTTAGGTACAATATTTATTCACTTGTTGGTAGAAAATTTTTCTGAAGGATTTTCGATATTTGATAACCATGCCGGTTCTGAAAAAGGTTATTTTTTTACACCTGATGGGCAGTACTTGTCTTTAATAAAGTATGAAGCCGAAAATAGAGAAGCCTATAAAGCAGGCGATAAGACTAAAATAGTATATATTCCTGACTTAATTCTTTTGGATCCTAAACAGATGGAGGTGATCAATGTTGAGGGTAAAGTATATTCAAATATGCTTAAAGGAATTAGTGAGTTAAATAATTATGATCCAGTTGAAAGGCTTTATATTAATAGGTACTATCCAGATTTCAAAGTTCTAAGAACAGTTGTTTTATATGGAAGTTTCGAAAATCAAATCACTAGAGCTGAGGTAAGCTTCTTGCTAAATAAAGATGGAAATTTAATTTTAGGAATACAAGCGCCTGATTTATTTAAAAGAGCATTACAAAACTTGTACTCTTATTGGCACTGAGTCACATTAATTCCTACAAACTAGTTTTTTAGGCTTTTTAGAAAGTTTTATTTTTACTGTGGACTATTCTTGGAACACAGTAAAACGCCCCATTTTCAATTTGTCAAAATACAACAATAAAGAAAATAGGGGTAAAAGATGACAGCATTAGCCGTCGGGGTTTTAACCAGTGGTCAACTCGTTACAGTAAAGGACAGTACCGCAACATTGCAGATTGACTATGATTTACATAGTTACTTAGGTAGTGATGTTGAGCTACAAGTCAAGTTTTCATCAAAAGTGATGACACCGACTACAGGTAGCCAGATTGTTTGTCAGTTACGTTGGGTTGATACAGCGACAGATACTTTGATTTACCAGGTGCAAGGTACACTTAATGATGATGAAGATGATTATGCGTCATTATGGAGTATTGCAGGTGCAACTGAGTATTTTAAATCTTTTGAAATTACATACAATAATGCCACGCTTATCACGGCGATCACGTCAAGTAGTGCTTATAATAGCTTAAATAGTTTAAGTAAGAATGTTACAACCTTTGCATTAGCAGATGATCAACCAAGTGCATTTGATGCAGACCAAGCCTTCAATTTACTCACTACTTTACGTAATCGACCATCAGATATTGCAATCATTGGTCTTCAAAACTTGAGTGTATATAACACTATTCTTAGAGCTTTAGATCAACTTAATATTCCTTTTACCATTGAGTTAGATCCCACATTAACCATAGACCAAGCAGTGGCTATCGCAAATTCCCTTGATGCGAATGATCATCGAGTACAGTTAATTTGGTCGCCGAATCTTTGTCGCCCACGTGATGCAATATCTTTACGTGGTCGTAAAAAGCCTGCTTATGCTATGGGTATGTACCTTGGGTATAAGGCTCTGCGAAATGCCAACGTCACGGCAAAAGGTATCCCTCCGATTGGTACACCCATAGCAGGTGCAGATTATCCATTCTCACTCAAATCGATTGAACAGCGTGCTGATATTGTTTTTGGCCCACAAGAGTTAGAGCAATTGGCAGTGGCTAAAATCAATGTAGTACGCCTAGAAAATTATGATATTGGCGAGCGCTTTGTACTTAGTGATGTACTCACACAATATCAAAGTAAAGACAGTGCATTGCGTATCGTGAATGCTGCAGAAATTACCTGTTATACCGAAAATAAAGTCATCGATATTCTGAAACGTCACATGCTTAAAAAAACTGACCGTTTTTTAACAGAAGCCGGGCGAGATATCACGACATTCCTTAACAACTGTGTGTCAGCAGACTTACTCAAAAATGCATCTGATCTTGGCGGTAAGCCGTATGCATTTAAATTAGAAGAAGATGAGCAGTACCCTTTTGAGAGAGTTCGATTATATCTAGCACGCCGTGTTGTTGGTGCTGTTCGTTCAGTTGTATTTGATGATGTCATTGTAAAATAAAGCGAGAAAATTATGTTTGGATTTAAACGAGCGAATCAAAGTAAACCAGAGCAGGATCATATTCACTTTGGTTTTGATAGTGCGAAAGCGAGTGACTTGCAAGATAGCGTGCAAGCATTGTCTAGCACTGAAGTTCGTGAACAGCAGTCAATGCAAGAGCATTTTCGTGAGTTAGCAGTAGGTATAGTTGCATCACTGGTTGAGCAAGTGGGTGAAGGACTTGATGAAGACACTCTACCAACAGATGTACTTGATGCACTCATGCTCAGTGCCACAGATGGTTTAGATGACCAAGAGACTGATGATACTGCTTGGGAGTTATTATTGGGTAGCTTACAAGATGCACTAAATGCTTTTGGTGTTGATGATAGTGCATTGGCTGAAATGTTTAACGATGATCTTGAAATTGCTGATGCAGCGATTGAATCCGTGTGCGATACCGTTTTGGGCAATATGCCTGATGATGGTGAGCCTTTAGATATCTTTATTCGCGATTTCGTGTACGGTCATGAAGATGACGAAGCCTCGTTTGATTCGCTTGCAGTTGGTCATACTATGGTGCGTAAAGTCGCTGGTAAGAATATTCAGTATAAGGCGAAAGCAGTCATACGCCGTGGTAAAAAAACAATTGTTCATAAGCGGTTACCAAATCAAAAAGTACGCTTAACAGCGAAGCAAAAAGGTGCATTAACTAAGGCTCGAATGAAAGCACATACTGCCAATGCCATTAAAATGCGTGTTAAGTCATTTAAAAAAGGCCGTAAACTTGGTTACTATTAATTTATACATTTCATAATCCTAAAAGACCTATTCACTAGGTCTTTTTTAGTTTAGTCCAATGATGTTTTAAGCATTTCACTATCTTTAGGAACATATAAAACTTGTTCAAATATACGGTGCCATAATCAGAACATATCTGAATTGAGGAGATATTATGGCAACAACACTACAATTATCGGATCTAAAAGCCACCGATGCATACCTTCAAAAAATTAAAGATGCTTTAGAAAAAGCAGTTGGACAAACTATACCTATTGTAAATGTAGATAAGTTAAAACGAGTCGGTGGTGTCAGTGCTTGCCCGGTATCTTTTATATTTGAAGGCGGTCAAACACTTAAACTTTATATTCGTGCAGGTGCCGATGCTTTTAAAGCTAATCTGAATGGTAAAGAAATTGTCCTGGCTGGTGATTTTTCTAATGACGTAAAAATGACATTTGATAACGGCGTAAAATCAGTTTCAAACCTGGTTCGTAATAGTCAAAAGAAGTTTGAGGCATCACGTAATAAAGAAAAAGTAATTATCCCTAAAATTATGAATTCTTCAAGTAAAAGCTCATCGGCTCAGATCAAGCAACTTAAAGAAGATGAACTTGTACTTGATCAAAATATTGAGCAAAAAAATGTATTGTTAATCCAGCTCAAAGAGCAATTAGCGACAGCACAAAACATTGTAATCTCATAGTTTGGAGTGACAAATCGTGAGTAATCTTGTGCTTGATATGGTTTTAGTTTTTGCATTTTTATGTATGACCTTGTACTGCATGTATTGGAAAAAACAGCATCAAAAAAGTATTGAATTGACCCTGTTTAGTCCAATGCTCAAATTTATGATACACCGTTTGAAATGGTTCTTGATGATAGCGATTAGCATACAGTCGATCATTTGTTTATTTTTAGATTGGCGACTAATTACAGTACTTAATACATTGGGGTGTGAAGGCGTTTCTGTCTGGTTTGTTGCTGTAGTACTTGGCGTGATTTCAATGTGGTTTAGTGGTGTTTATATCGCATTTTCTCTATTGAATACGATCAGGCCAAAGGGGGCAGTATGATTGTCAGTGCAGATGTAATTTCAATGATTAATCATTGGTTAAGTACGCCACCCAATGGATATTTTGGCTCAAGTTACGGTGCAGATTTGAATGGGTTACTTTTGCGTCCGATGACATCAGATGTTGCAAATACATTTATTGCCAAAATGAAAGAAGATTTACCTATTTTGGCACAACTTCATAGTGATCAATTGAGCCTTTATACAGAAAACATCAGCTTTGAGCAAAAGAAAATTTATTTAGGTGTGGGCAATATCAATATTAATTTAACTGACATACAGCAGATGCAGTCATGACGATAAAAGTAGATTTTGAGAAACGATTGGTTGCACAAATTACCGATAGTGCCATTCTTGAACGATATTGGGTGAAAGATCCTCTAGTGCTTCAGCAAGTACGAGCAATAGCATCTTATTTAGAGGCAATTTCCCAAGATATTGAAGTTGCATCGCTTGAGCCGTTTATTCGTACACGTGATAGATCGATCTTGGCTGATGCGAGTAATAAGGGCATCTTGCCAACTGCAGTCGCATGCCAGTTTAAAATTGATGTAAAAAATAAAGCATCAAATGCTGTTACATTGAGTCAAGGTCGACATATTGAAGACAATGGTGGGCGAGTATGGCGATTGCTTCAATCGGTGACGGTTGGACCACAGCAAACAGTGACGGTCACGGCGGAACAAAGTGAATATCGTGAAGTAGAGTATGTTGCAGATATTACCGAGCCATTCCACAAAAAAAGTATTGATTTACTCGATGACTTATATCTTGCCAGCTTAACTGTGGTTGATCACAGTATTCCATTACGTAACACGTACCTTATTCAGCCACAGTGGTTAAATGTTGAAAAAGGGGTATATGCGATTAATGTGACCACTGATAGTTTACGTCGTATATTTGTTGAGTTTGGAGACAGTGAGCGTGCAGGGGTGACTGTTCATGCAGGAGATACATTTACCTTTGGTATTACAGAAACGTATGGTGATATCGATGTCTCTAAACTTAAAGATGCCTCTTTAACCGAGGTGAATAGTACAGATGAACAGCGTATTAGTGTTGTATTTCAAAGTGGTGGACTAGTTCGCTCAGGTACAACAGCATTAAGTATTGATCAGTTACGCGTATTGGCAAGTTATCCGTCGATGTATGGAGAGAACGCCGTATTTTTAGGGAATTTTGATTATTTAGTGCGTAAAAAAGTCATGAGTCGCACAGACTTTGTGAGCGTCTGGAATGAGAATGTACAAGACACATACTACGGTGTCACATATAAAGATATAAACCATCTGCATGTTGCATTTAAAGCAAAGGTGGCTGCAGAGCAAACCATGATTGAAAACGAAATTAAAACGATTATTGGCCGAGCAGATACTTTGTTTAAAGAGCGAGTAATTGTACACGATGTTGTTGAAAAGCCGCTTTACCTGACAATTACGGGTCGCTTAGCATCAGTTCATGATATTGATAGTGTCGTCAGTCAAATTAAAGGGCTTTTAGTAGACCGCTATGGCCGTTCTAGTTTATCTGCTAGTCGTTGGTTACTCAATGGATTCAACTCACAAGAAGTCGCAAATTTATTGAGAAATAATATTGCTGCTTTCCAAGATCGTGTCAGTGATTTTGTGATTAATATCCCATCACAGCTCAATTTGCCTCATGAGTGGGTGTACTTGAGTGAAGGAAGTATTTCAGTCCAGCTTGATCGCACAGCAGATTCAGTAGGTACAGCATGGATACTTTAGCGATTAACTCATTTACTCAGCCCATAGATGCATCATTTAAACAAGATGGGCTAGAAACATCCCTTGTATCAGCTTTTCAGTATGTATTTGAAAGTATGCTACAAGCACAGCTTCAAGACCTTATAGATTACGGTTGTCCTCATATTGGTAGCCGTGATGTGGTGGAGAGATTTGCAAAAAAAGATGGTTTAGTTGTTTTACGCCGTGATGATGCAACAGATCGTCTAATGCAAATTATTTTTTCAAATTGGTCAAGTATGGCGAGTGCAAGAGGGCTTACTTTTGTTGAGTTTGTTTTAACTTGCTTGTGGCAAAACCATTGGACGCTAACACGTTTATGGCATGACCTAGAAAAGGTAAAACAATATCCACGTTTTTTGACAGATATACCTTCTGAAAATACTTTTTTGACCAGCCGAGTGAACTTATATTTGAGTCGTGATGTCGCACTCAAGGAAATTATTGAGCTGTCACCGATTGTACGCCGTTTAGTGCCTGCACATATTGTTTTAAAAGTTATCGCTGATGAACTCAATACTGATATAGGCGATAGTGTATTTGGCATCACCGTTGCAGGGCGAGGCTATCATTTTTTTGATTTGAGCTAAATTGGAACATCGCTAAATGGTGATGGGTAAAAAATAGATAATAAATCCATAAGCCAATATTGAGAGCTCAACATGATTCAAAGTAATCCAATCTTACTTAATCAGCTGAAAAATGACTATTTAGCCATTCAACAACAAGGATCACCACTACTTGCATGCCAAGGCATGCTTGTACCTCGTGGCATGGAAGATATGCGACTTTTGATTAAAGGTTCGATGCGTCCAATTGTCTCGAATGGTGATCCGGCTGAAGTAGCTTATGCTGGTGGATTTATGGGCATTGTTGCAGGTGTGCCACATACAAAATATAGCGGTAACTTACAAATGATTGTGACAGAAGCAGGCCATGATCAAAAATTTGCAGAATATATTGTTGCCAGCGGTGGCATGATTGACTGTGATTACTATGATGGCCGTATTGATCGATTTACAGCAGTTTATGAGTTATTAAACTGCGCTATTCGTTTTGAACAAGCTGAATTTGATTCAGAAAGTAAATCCCAAGTCATGCATATCTCATGCCCGTGTGATTATAACTATTTCGGTAATTTTGCGAGTGTAGGAACAAATGGCACAGTCCAACCAGGGGCGTTAAATGTAGATGGCGCACAAAGCTTAACCAATCGTGTGCAAAGTGTCATTAATACAGCGAATGCGGCAGTGGGCGTTGCAAACTCCATCAATGGCGTTGCTCGATCTCTTGGCTCATTGTTTGGATAACAGCTATGCAATCGTATGCAGGTAATGGAACGCTCACGGCGTTTGCACAGCAACTTCATCAAGAGTTATCGCTGACTGGCTACTCATTATTGCTTGAAGATATGTTACATGCATTACAACTTGACGCACAGTATTATGCATCTTGGGCGGTACTTGAAGTACAAAACAATAGTACAGTTCCGATATTAATTAATGAAAATACGCCGTTACAGTTGTATGAATGGGCGATCATTGAGCCTGTGTTTAGAAGTCATTGTGATTTATTACAAGCACGTTTAGTCGAAGGTAGTCGTAGCTTGGGGGGAGACGGGTTTGGATTAAGTGTTGCAGAGGCCAATCAGTTATATACTGAATCTAAAAAAATTATGCAAAATGAAGCTTTTATTGAACCTCCAATCAGCTTCAAAACATTTGAGGGCCTATGAAAATTTACTTTGATGATGGTAGTTTAATTTCAGCATCTGATTTGCTCAAGGCGACATTACGTACTGATCTTATTCCTGTACCCATAAGTTTAGAGTTTAGTACGCAAAAGACAGAACAATTAGAAAATAAATTAAAACTTGGTTCAATCATTCAGGTGGGTTCAATCAAAGTTAAACTCGTTATCATTAAAGTGATTCCACTTGAAACACAAACACTTAAAGAGGGTAAGCCCATAGGAGGGATTGCTTGTGTCGCCATTCCTCAAGGCTGTGATGCACTGATTTCAGCACGAAATCATGCAGTGGTATTAAATGATACGTCATTTAATGATGCGATGAGATCATGTGGGGTAAAAATGGCTATGGGGAGTGACTTGCCCTTACTTTCTTTTGTTTGCTTAAAAGGCACGATTTCAACCACTCGATTTGCATGGTATGCACAACAAGAGGCTGTTGTATTTGCTTATAGCAATCATCAGCTTAGCGTATTGAAAATCGATCAACTCTTCAAAAAAGAAGTCGTAGCATACTTTGATGCGAGTGCAGTGGTTTGGGTCAATAGCGAGCATTTACGTAATATGGGTAAATCATCGTACGTGTCTACGGATCCCGATGGTAGTACAGTGCTTGGGCATGAAGACACCAAACAAGACCAAGCTGTCATACAACAAGGTGGTATGAGCCAAAGACAGCTTAACAATATGAATAAGGTTTTACTTACCAAAGGAACGATTATCAGGCCACTCAATGACCAGATTTATGCAGGCGATTTGGTTGAGATAGATCATAAAAAGTATGTTGTTTTAACGGCAGCACATGTTTTTGACACAGGTGCATTGGGTGGACCTTCGGTGATGGCAAGTAAGTTTTGGTTAGCGTCATTGTCATAGAGGTGAATCAGTTTTTTAGCATATGTTGCCAATTATTCATATATTTGTATTTAATTTGTTTTATTGTAAAATCACCAACATTTTATGAATAAATATTATTAGGGGTAATAAATTAAATATGGCTTACGAATATAACTCTAAAGATCAACGTTTTGAATTTCCTAATCCTTATAAAATAGAAAATATATTTAAATTTTTAGGGGCAACTCTTTTTATTTTATCGGGTGTTTTATTGTTGCTTAATGCAAAAAATGCATTGAGTGGTGGACCAATCATTGCAGCGATACCTTTGGTCATGGGTATTATGATGTTGATTTATGGTGGTTTGTTACTAACTAAAGGGCTATCTAATTTAAAGTTTTATTTTGGTCGTGATCAGCCTGCCAGTTTAGCTCCTGAGTATTCTGATCAAGAGATAGGTATTAGCCAAAATGCGCAGCGTATTAAAGATCTTCTTCGACAAAGTGCACTGAGTTATCATGAGCCAAGAGGTCCAATTAACGGTATTTTATATAGTCTTTTCCCTAACCTTATTTTTTCACCTTTATTTATTCGAAATGCAGCAGAAGTTCAATTTCAAAGTGCAATTGTTTTTATAATTACGCTGATTAGTGCATTGGTGACCAAAATGGGAGCATCTGGAAATGCATTAGATTGGTTGGGTATATTTTATAATATTTTGACATTATTTGTTTTAGTCAAACCAATGGGGCATACGGGGTCAAGCTCATATAATATTGAAATATTCAAAGTTGTTGCATTAATTGTGCTTGCGATTATTGGGCCTGTTGTGATTCCAATGCTAACACATAATGCAATTGCTCCAGCGTGGTTACCAAGCATGGGTAAAGCTATTTTTATACTTGTTATGGCACTCGTTGCGATCGGAATATTTTTCCTAGCAGTCATTTCTCAAATGGTGAAGAGTCCACCTCCAGCAAATGCAGGTATGGTACAAGATAGCATGAGTATGAATTGTCAACCTATGCAAATATTTGATGAATTGGAGAGAAACCTTCAAGACCAATGGGTGAGCTCGATACCAAATCGTATCTATTCTAGAATATTGCCAATCTTAGAAAATAATAAAGATCGTGGAACATTTGAGGGTGAAATATTAGAAGAAACACAACCTGTACCAGCCAATACTTTAAAGGATATGACATTTGCATCATGTTTTAAAGAAAAATACTATCGTTGGTTAGGTGTTTTGAACAGTTTTGGACTTCTATGTTTTTTTGCATCAGTGATTTTATTGAGTATGTTTACAAAAGGCATCTATAATGGTCACTATCTAGATATGTCTTATTTTAGTCTTGGCTTTTTGGGTATATCACTATGGATATTAGGAAGATTTTGTTTTACTCATGGTAGCTATTTATGGAGCCGGTTTGATTTTGTATCCAAGCTGATTTGGGTAGAGGTCAAAGGAAATTATCAAGCATCACAAATGAATTTTGGTCGTTATTTGGAAGATACTGTTAAGACTCAAAAAGAAGTAATCAATGTGGAAACAATGACGATTCGAGTATGGGTTGCTGAAATTGCAACAACAGCTTTTGGTAAGTTCAAAGATCGAAGTATTCTAAGTATGGTTGCATGTAAAGATGATGCCGTTCAGTTGAAAGATCACTTGGTATATTTTGCACAGGAACAAAGTTTAATTATTGCTCCAACAGCTAATAGTGATTTAGATAAATTATCAACATTAAATCAAATCAATGCTTCAGTACATAAATCAGTTGATCATTCTAAAATATCTGGATTATCTTCTAATAAGTCTCATGATAGCGTGTTAGGGGGGCATCAAGCCAAACAAGATGAAAGTGAGCCTCATGAAATGCCGATAAAGAGTAGCTTTTGTACATCATGTGGCTTCAAGTTAGAAACTAACATGGCATTTTGTCCGCAATGTGGTACAAAAAAATAGTCATATTCATGTTGTATTGAAAACACCTCTTATCTTAGGAGGTGTTTTTTTGGAATATGAATAACTTTTCTCCATTGGAATACTTAAAAATCACCGATAAAAAAGGTCTTACGCTATATCTATCTAAATAATCGGTATAGATGTATGACTACAAAGATATTAGGCGAGGCAGTTGGAGTTCAGTGGCAAGGGGTGCAAGACCGCACACAAGGGCAACCATCTTCTAATGGTGTACCGTTGTTGGTTGGTTCTTTTAAGCGAGGTCGTACTGATAAACCAATGCTTATTCACAATGGCAATATTAAATCTGAATTAGGATATGAGCCACATAATCCTGATTATATTGCTGTACAGTCTATGCTTGATATGGGGGTATCCAACATCAATGTATTAAAAGTGAATAGTCAAAAACAAGAAAGTGAATTACCTATACCTGCTGTACCACCAAGTACAAATATTAGCTGTGATGGGGCAATGCCTATAGCAGTTTTTTCTCTAAAATCTAAAACTACTTACGGGTTTGGTGGAATGTTTTTATCCGTGACGGATAAAGACAACAACAGGATTGATTTAGCACCAGATGTATACTCATTAACACAACCAGCCAACAAGGACAAATACCCATTCAGGGTATTTGTGGATAATCTAACTGATGGTGATGGTTTTATCTCTACCTTATACTTTTTCGTAAATGATGATACGTGCCGAATTACAGATTTATCTTTTATCGAAAATTGGCAAGTGAGTGATAAAAATACAAACCCATGTATTTATACAAAAAGTGATGGAAGCGGTAAGAAAATTTATGATATTTGTTTAAAACAAGAAGTTTTAGAAAGTACATATCTAGCTTCAAATAGTGCCATCATTCGCTTATTTGTTAAAAATAATAATGATTATGCTGACAACATTGGGTTAAACAGATCCTATTCAGTAAATGGTATAAATTTTGATAGGTTTATGGAGTTTTTACCAACGTCTGAAATCGCAATATATTACGATTTGATCTATTTAGGCTACAAAGTAAATTTAATTGAATCTACTGATGGTGTATATATTTACGATTTGGTTATTACAAATACCGATAAAATGGATTTAGACATCAAAAATATGTTTTTTGATATTAAATCCAAGTATCCCCAGTATGAGACTTATTGGCAGAAGCCACCTGAGATATCACCACTCAACACCAACAAAACGCTCACATTAACAGATACCGGGTTTAATTTTACTTTACTTCCAATTTAGTATTGGAACATCTAAAAATAATTAATTAGTAGCATATTAATCTATACCTATTGAAAAACAGGTATGAATAGATGACTACAAAAGTACTCGGTGAAGCGGTAGGGATCCAGTGGCAGGGTGTACAAGATCATACACAGGGGCAACCATCTTCTAATGGTGTGCCCTTGCTGATTGGTTCATTTAAACGTGGGCGAATTGATAAGCCAATGATTATTCATAATGGGAATATTCGGTCTGAGCTAGGATATGAACCTGATCGCTCAGACTATCTTGCAGTGCAATCTATGCTTGATATGGGTGTGCCAAATGTGAATGTATTACGAGTTGCAAATGGTGTAAATGCCGTTACATATCTTGAGATGAGTTTTGGTACTATTGCTGATGCAGATATTGGACGTATTGTTGTCATTAATCTCAATGGAACTGACTTCTCTAAATTAATTACATCACAAGATGTGATTCAATATGGCAATAGTTTGAATAACTTTATTTCTAATATTTTTAACTATTTTAACTTAACGAATACAATTTCTTGTTATGACGACAGTGGTAATGGCGAAGGGAAAGAACATTTGGTTTTTCAAAATGTAACATCTCAAGATGCAAAAATGATGATAAAAGTTGGTGATAAAGTGATATTGCCTACAGTGGTATTTTTTGCTGCAGTTAATTCTAGTTTATGAAAATTTCTTTTTGTACCACGTGTAAAGGTCGTCTTTGGCAACTAAAAAAAACAATTGCCCATAATATCAAGCAACTTGATGATGAGTGTGAGATTGTTTTATTGGATTACAAATCGAATGATGGGCTAAAAAATTATATTTTTAGTGAGTATTTAAACGAACTCAAAATGGGAAAGCTTAAATACTTTGAAATGGTTCATGAGTATGCATATACATCAAGTTATGCCAAAAATGTGGCCCATCGTCTTGCTCGTGGTAAAGTTTTATTCAATCTTGATGCAGATAACTTTATCTATGATGGTTTAATTGATGAGCTGAAGACTCTAACAGAAAATCAATTATTTTTGCCAAAACTCACCGGCCATTATGATGAGGGATGCTATGGCCGCATTGGTTACTCTAGAAAAGCCTTTTATCGATTGAATGGCTATAATGAAAATATTATAGGTATGAAAGCAGATGATGGTGATTTGAGAAAACGAGCCATTCCTTTAAGACTTATTCCGATCCATGCACAGCAGTCAACAACGGCGATTCAAAATACACGTCAACAAAAGGATATTTATACTACAGACAACCCAAACAATACATTAACAAACCCACCGTTGAAAATGGTAGATGAATGGGGGTATGCACTCGTTTTGGATTGGCAGGGACGTACATTTCTTACTATATAAATTGAATATAGATGATCTTTATAACTTCGGAACATTACCAAATAGTTTTGTGTAAAGGTATTAACCTATGTCTATTGAAAAATAGGTATGAATAGATGACAACAAAAGTACTCGGTGAAACGGTAGGGATTCAGTGGCAGGGTGTGCAAGATCGTACACAGGGACAGCCAACGAGTAATGGTATGCCGTTGCTGATTGGTTCGTTCAAACGAGGTCGTCTTGATAGGCCGATGATTATTCATAATGGGAATATTCAGTCTGAATTAGGTTATGAGCCGCATAATCCTGATTATATCGCTGTACAGTCTATGCTTGATCTGGGCGTGCCAAGCGTTAGTGTGCTGAGGCTGTCAAATGTACAAGATATGGATTGTATTAATCCTATCTCCGTATTTGAAATACCAGGCGATTCTGATGGTATGTTTTTGTCTGCTATTTCTGCTTTTGAAATAAAGGGTACGCTTTACAACGTGCCTAGTCAGCTAGGATCTATCGACCAGCTAATTTCTTTTGAACAGATTAAAAAAAGAGTGGACTATCCTGATGGTGGCTGGGATTGGAAATATGTTATTCAGATTTATAATTTAACTTCTAAAAATATGAAAGTGAAGCTGTATATCAGTGGGGATTTATCTGCGGAATTTTGTTTGTTGCCATCACCGAATGATTCAAGAGTCCAATAAGATACTAAGGTAAGGCTAATGTTCCAAAGAGCAAAAATACTAAGTTATAATCCAATCGATCGAACAGCCCAAGTTCATATCTTTGGTTTAACTGACGGCGTAGAGAGTGGCTTAACAGCTACTTTTGCTTATCCTGTGGGTGATGATGATCGAGATACAGAACGTCAGATCATCGAAGGTAATGATGTATACATTTTTTTTGATGGTGGAGACCAAGCCCGTCCTGTAATTGCTTTTTACTCGAGCCATGGTCAGGGTAATGTTCAGGATGTACGCCGTATTAGACAAAAAAATATTGAGCTATTGGCAGATCGAAATATTAATATTAATGCACAAATTATAAATATAGAAGCGAATGTAAATTTTACTGGAAAGACTACATTTAATGGTGATATTGAGCAGACAAAAGGAAAAATCATTACTCCTGATATTGTAATTGATGGTAAAAGTACTAAAAAACATGTTCATATAGATTCAAGAGGAAGTAAAACATCAGTCATGGAGTAACCTAAACTCGTGCTTGGAACAACCTCGATTAAGCTCAAAAATATCAGCCAAAATAATTGAATAATTGTTTTTGGCATTTCTTATGGCTGTATCAGATATTTTAGCAATACTACTCAATACAACATCTAGTGGTGATGTAAGTTCAAATGCCATTGTAACAGCAAGCCAAGAAAGTATGGCTCATGCTCAAGATGCAATGAATCCATTCTCATTAGGTACGTTTGAGGGAAAAAAGAACAAACGGCGTACCAGAAAAGAAATTTATACTAAATGGGAACAAATGTTACGTTTTGCCCCAATATCAGAAGCAATGGGTATTCATATTACAGCTGCTCTCGGTGGTGATGTGAATACTAGCCAACAAGTATTTATCACACCATCGGAAAGTTTACGTCAAGCTATTGAAAAAGGTGGTAGTAAGGAACAGTTACAACGTTTAGAAAAACGTATTAAGCCAATGGAACGCTTAATTAATAAGTATATTGTGAAGGTTTGTCGTGATGCGATTGGTTTTGGTGATGGTTATATCCGAGTATATGGTAAGAAAGGAATCGGTGTTGTTGATTTCCTTGCCAATGAATATACCTATCCACCGCTGATACAAGCCTATGAACAAGGTAACAAAACGGTTGTATATCAGGCTCTAGATGCAAAAACATGGCAAAAAGTGGTATCTAAATTAAATATGATTCAAATGTTACGTTTGAAGATGCCACGTATTACCCATGTACCACAATATGATCTGACAGACACGCTCTATATCAGCAAAACATTACAAGCAGATACATTAGAAGAATTACCGATTATCCAGGCACCTGTTGGCGGTTCATTTTGTGCAGAGGTTGAAGAATTTTACGACAATATCGTGTTGGCATTATCGAGTATGAATAGTCAGCAGATTGCTGATGCAGTCAACCAGATGTTTCTATCCGTTAATATGACGGCTATGCCACCGGCTCAACGTAAGGCATATGTTGATGGCTTACAGGGGATCATTCAAGACCATGAAAAGTATGTGAGATCTGCTTTAGAGGGTGGTGAGGCATTATGGAATACAAAATACCATCTACTACCAACAACCAATGAGAAACAAATTTTAAATCCTATTGGAGATATTAAAGGGCAACGTCAGCAAACGATTAATACTGAAACATTTATGATTAATGTACGGCTATTGATGGGGGGATTAGGCTTAGACCCAAGTATGGTTGGTTGGGCGGATATGATGTCTGGAGGTTTAGGCGACGGTGCAGCTTTTCATACATCAAGTCAAATCATGCGCCGTTCTTTAATGATTCGTCAAGCAACTTCAGAGTTTATTAACAAGATTCTTGCTTTAGATTGGGGCTATGCTTTTGGTGAGGAGTTTACACATAATGATTATCCATGGCAGATCGATTTTTACAGTGATCAATCTGCTGCAATGACGGAAGCAATCAGTAATCAGCAAACACGTATGAATGCAGTTGCAATTAAAGCACAAGCGATTGCCGCTCTAAAAGAGTTGCAACTGAGTGAAGCAGTTTTAGTACAAATGCTAGAGCGGGATGCTGGTATTGATTATGACGAAGCTGTCGCCATGGCGAAAGATTTATCTCAAAGTGTTGAAACGCCATTAATGGGAGATGGTGAGGAAAGTCAAACATTAGACAATATTGATGCTGAGGAGATTTAATCATGGCTGATGCCGTTGTTGCCAATATGGATACTATTCACGTCAAAGCCAATCCCGATACTCCAAAAATAAGCAATATTGGACCTTGGGCTGGGATGGCAGGAGATCAAGCACAAGGTGTTTTTTCTGAGTTATATGGGCTTGATGTGTTATCTATGGCTCATTTTGGTGTCACACTTGAGGCATTTTACGATGATGCTGAAATTGTGAGTAAACAGGTGGATTTATATTCATCTTTTGATTTAAAGACGATGCTTTCTCGTGGTTATGCACCAGCGAAATCACCACAGAACATTCCACTGATTGATCCTGATTTTAAGCTGATGTGGCTCGCCACTAATATTGATCTGTCTACTATGGATGCTCAAAGTGACAGTGTTCATGTGGGCCATTATCAATTGAATTACTTCACTACAAATGGTACTGGCGATATAAGCATCACTTTTATTGAAACTCGTAATGCTTCAATTATCAACAGTGCTAAAGCAATTAAGTCAGTTATGTTTAGAGAAGATGGTACACAGGCTTTACCGAAAGATTATTTGATGCGATTAAAAATATATATTTTTGACAAACATAGTAACAGTACAAGGCCGTTTGAGGTGGAGCATATTGTGGCATTACAAGCAGCAAACTTACCACTTGAAACCAGTATGGCAAACGGTGTGGGTATGGTGACGTTGAATTTCACTAAAATGTTTCCGATGTTGGCATAGTTGGAACATGAAAAAAAATGAGTTTTCAAACCCGACATAATGGCTATTATTTGATAATTAGGCCTTTGTGTGAAAAATACAGCGATATTTAAACAGCAATATGCACCATACCAAAGCTACTGTGTTGCAGGGTTTGACTCGATAATGAACACAGGAGCATGTTTTCTTGGATGTGTACACGGTGAATATGGTGTGTTGAAAGCAGTTGTTACTGAATCAGTCACAGCACATGATCAGTGGCGTGTTGTGAACCTTCAGTCTGAAGATCACTTTGATTCTGTCGCTGTATTGGGTGCAGTTGATGATGTTGAAGCATCAAGTCTCGCACTCATGCATTATGGGCATTTATTTGATTCAGCGAATGTACATGTAGATACGATGGAAACGTCTGTATATGGCCTAAAGCGTCATCTTGATTGTGCTTATTATCATGATAAACCACGCCTTATTCAGCCATGGCAATTAAATGAATTGCAAGATGTGGCCACTGCTGAAAAGCCGATGTGGGATAACATGAGCTTAAAGTCACATAGCGGACAGTTATCTACGTTGTTATTTGATATGCAATCCCACGATGACCATAATGGGTTGTTAAATTCATTTGACGGTTTGGCATCATATTTAGAGCAAATTGGTTCAATTGAGCAAGCATTTGATTCAATCATTGTTGACTATCAGCATTTAGAATACTTTATGGGCCTTTTGCATAAAGCGATGAATAATGCATCAAAGGGTGGTGTACACGTTGAGAATATTGAAATAAGCAAGCCGTTTAAACGTAAGGGCGTTGCACAAGTGGCTGTATCGTATTTGATGAAAGATGGGCAAACTATCACCATATTATTTCATAACCCAGACAGTACACCATCTAAGCTGGCACAATCCGATACATTGATTTCTTGGAAAACTTTACTTAATCGCCGTGATGTGACGGGCGTGGTCCAACCTAACCAGGGCGAAGGTTTATCGATGCCCGTACTGGCAGGTCGTATCATGCAGTTAGTCAATAAAAACTCGGCTCGTTTTGTGCGTACGCAAGCTAAAAAACAGCAAGTTGAAAAAGAGTTGAACGAAACCCAAGCAAGATTGCAAGATAAAAAACTTAAATTAGATCAACTCAATGCTGATATTGAATCTGTGAAAAAGCAATTAGATGAAGTGCAAGCCAATACTAATCAGGTGTTGGAAGAAAAAAAGGCAAAAGATCGTGAATCTAGCAAGGTATTGACGGCATGGAATAGCCAACAGGCTGAACAGGATTTTCAAGGTTATATTGGTGATCTAGCAGAAGATGAGCGCCCATCTGCTGGGGCAAAGCGTTATTTTAG
Organism: Acinetobacter boissieri; assembly: GCF_900096955.1. GTDB lineage: Bacteria > Pseudomonadota > Gammaproteobacteria > Pseudomonadales > Moraxellaceae > Acinetobacter > Acinetobacter boissieri. The sequence goes on from NZ_FMYL01000003.1 coordinate 27,564, forward strand.
TGCAAAATTACAAGACTTGATTGTTCAAACTAAAGTGGGTGATGTTCGTATTAGCAGTAAGTCAAGAGGAAAAATATTTGATCGTATTCGTCCGATGAAATTATTGGCAATACCGTATATTCCAGAAGTCTTGCTAAGAGGTGTAGTGGGGCAGTTAGAGCCGTTGAGTAAAGTACGTAAAGATGGCATTACGGGTTTTTACCAGTTTGATAAAGTGGTAGATACAGCACAGTTTAAGATTCATATTACATTAAAGGTGGGTGCAGGTCAGCAGGGGCAGTTATTGTATTATATGGGGACTTCAAAAATAACAAACCCACGACAAAGCGTGGGTTCGGATGCTCTGAGCATCACCGAAGGGCTTCCTCAAAGAGAGGTTACTCACCTTGATTCCATTCAAGCAAATTATGTTGATGAAGTCAATGGCTTTGATTCTGCATCTAGTGATGATGGCGTGAACATTGAAATTACTCAGATTATAGACAAGACAACAGGGAAAAAATTAACTGAATCTGAGGCGGAGCAGTTATTGTTGGCTCGATCTAAACCAGTCGATGATACGCCTATCGTGATTCAAGGTGATGAATTTGGTGAGTTTCCAGATACGCCTGAAGGGAAAAAAGCATTATTAAAAGTTGCAAAACAAAAACTAATGGACATGCGAGGTCATCCTGTTTATTGTCCAGCTTTGCAAAGCATGGTGGATATAAGCAGGGAGGGAGTCAGTAAAATAACCTCTTTTAGTGCGGATACTAGAAAGCTAAAAATTATTCCAGTTATTCCTAATTTGATTGCTACTGCAAGTAATTTAGTTACAAAGGAAAGTTATTTAGAATCTGAAAAATTAAAAGGATTAATTGCTTATCATTACATGCAAAGTAAAATTGAATTAGACAATAAGTTTTTAAATGTAAAATTTGTGATCAAAGAAAAAATAGGTGGTCATTTTCAATATGATTACACTATTGAAGATGAAATTAGTCATTTTGATAATATTTTAGGCAAAGAAAATGCCTCAATAAAAGAGGCATTTAGTGCTACTAATTACAAATCAGGAGACCAGTTGGGATCTCATCTGCTGGCTAGTAGCCAACCTAGTGTGCCAACTCACACACATAATATACAAATAAATGATAATGTCGTCAAGATGGTAAAAGATAATGAATTTGGGTGTATTGATGAAGTAAAAAAAATCCCATCTTTCGACGGGATTCTATCTGCAACAGCTACATGCGACAGGGGTGTAGTGAATACTTCACCTGACCTACCTGTTTCGTGTGTTGCCAACTTAGAGATTAGTTTAGAAAATAAACAAAACAATGTCAATGAGTTTGATTCTGTAGATTCAGATGCGTCGAATAACGATGAATATGTACTGAATTTATTTATTGAAGGAGAAGATTATGTTGTAAATACGGATCGCTCAACGATTCCAACTGTAACAGATAAGTCAAACGATGATGATGTTGAGTATTTACAGGATATCCTTGATGGTAAAATTGATTTCTCAGATCATCAACAAACTGATGATATGGTCGCAAAGCTTGAAGAAATACATGGGCGTTTAACGCCAGAAAGCCAGACCTTGTTTGAAAAAGTTGCCGATGCCTTTGCGACGTATGCGATTTCTCTGGAGGTGCCAGGTCATGATTAAACTAGAACAGATTAAACTTTCAAAAGAACGTATTCACTTAATTGCACAGCTAAAATCTGGTCAGATTAAGGGTTTTGATGTAATTAAAGCGACCAAGCGAGTGATTGAAATTGTTATGTTATTGGGAGGGCAATCCCAACAAATAATCAATACGCTTTACCAAGCTGTGATTGATGGTAAAAAAACACTTTCTATCCAAACAGTCAGAGATGTATTTGCCGAAGCACAAAAAGATCAAAAGCACTGGCAGTTATCTAACGCCGTTGAAGCCTTAGCACGTGAAGCGATAGAGAAAGATGTGATTACATCATCAGAGTACGATGCATTGGTCAGTGGAACATAGCCATATTAGGTATGAGGTTTTTGTAAAAATAGCGAGATACATTATCTGGCTATTTTTTTATGAAAAACATTAAATCTAATAATCTTGTATTGCATTACCTCGATAGCCGTCTATCAGAAAAGTTGCAAAAAACAGCCCAATCTACAGGATTTAGGGGCCGTCATGTTGAGGTGAAAACGGCGAATGGAAAAAGTTATTTAACAGCCCTTGCATTGGTTGATATTGATTCAATTCAAGCATCACATAGTGAAACGGGTGCAGAAAATAAGTTATATCCACAAGAGTTACAGCCTCGTGATCGTTCTCGTCATTCATCAATTGCTTGGGTACAAAAAACGGCACAAAATATTGATTATGATAGCTTGGGGCGTAGTCGTAGAGCTGATACAGGTGCTCCAATTGTCGGTGAGGATATGGCGGTTGAGTCGGGTAATGGTCGAACGATGGCCCTTAAGTTGGCTTATGCACAGGGAAAAGCCGAGCAATATAAGCATGATCTTTTAGAAGATGCAGAGTATTTAGGCTTTAGTCGTTCAGAAGTATTGGCAATACAAAAGCCTATATTAGTAAGAATCAGAACATCATCAAATATGCGTGAGCGTATTGAGTTTGCGATTGCAGCCAATCAAGATGACAAGCTCAGTCAAACAGCGACTGAACGAGCATTAAGTGATGCAAAATGGCTGGATGATCATGTGGTTTCACTGTTTTCTCCGAGTGAGAATGGTGATTTTATGGCAGCAAGCAATCATAAATTTTTAGCAGCATTCTTAGCCAAACTAGGCGATACCGAAGCTGCTCAATACTTAGATAAAAATGGGTACTTTACACAAGCATTTGTGGTTCGTGTACGACAGGCTCTATTTGCAAAAGCCTATGATGATGAAAGATTATTAGAGATGATGGCCGATCAAACGAAGCCCGATTTACAAAATATGATTAATGCATTGGCAGTATCGGCAGTTAAATTCATGGAAGCCAAGTCATTGAGTGTAGTCAGTCAAGCACAGGTTGAGGATGTGAGTGCAAATATTGTTGATGGTATGCATGCATCAATGAATGATGAGCTTATGGCGGCCATTAATGAAGCATCTGATGCGATTGTATCGGCACAAAGGCAAGGTCAAGATGTCGGTGAGTTTTTAAAGCAACAAGGATTATTTGGTGACTTATCTGATGGCGTTGCCGAAATTGCCTTATTCGTCAGTCAAAATAGTCGCTCTGTAAAAAAAATGGCCAAGTTTTTTGCTGCACTGGCGAAGTATATTGAAAAAAATGAAATTGAAGGACAATCTTTGGGGTTATTTGGTGAGCCTCAACCCGTATCTGTAGCTGATGCAGTTGGCTTTGCATTGTCTGAGGTGGAGCGATTGGTTTGATTGGAACAAGCTAAAAAGCATTCTTTTGTAGTGACCATAATGGCTATAACAATATAGTGATTATGGTTTCTTATGTGTCATGTTAACTCTAGCAATGCTTTGGATATTTTGTCATTCATTTTAAATGCGATGACGAAAAAACAAACGTTACTATTTTCAGATCGTGTTAAAAGTGCATCGGTGCGTCAAAAAGATAATAACCAAGCAGTACAGTTGCTCAGACAGCTTCAAAATAGTGGTGAAAATGCAACGATTGAGCAAAAGGAAATTTTAGCAAAATATACTGGCACAGGCGGTAACTTAGTTGGTGAAGATGGGCTCAAGGGAAGTGCCTATGAATACTATACGCCGACTGAAGTTGCTTCCTCAATGTGGGACCTTCTAAAAGCGCAAGGCTTTAGCGGTGGGAGTGTATTAGATCCAAGTGCCGGAACAGGTATATTTTCAGCAACAGCGCCTAAAGATATTTTGATGCACAGTGTGGAGTTGTCGGACATCTCAGGTGGGATTAATCAGTTAGTTAATGGTAGTGATACGCATAAAGTGACTGTATCGCCATTTGAACAGGTAGCATTTGCGACAGAAGATGAAATGTTCGATGCTGTGATGACCAATGTACCATTTGGAAGTAACTCAGATCGCGGTAAAAACAAAATTTTAGATAAAAAATATCAGCGTGATACGTTGGAAGAGTACTTCATTAAACGGTCTTTAGACAAATTACGCCCTAATGGCTTGGCAATGTTTGTTGTACCGACAAAAGTGCTAGATGGGGTGAAGTTTAGAAAGTTTAGACAGCAGATTCTAATCCGTGCAGATTTGCTCGGTGCATATCGGCTACCGAACAAGGTATTTGATGCCACGGGTGCTGATGTGACCACTGATATTATTGTGCTGAAAAAGTTTGGTCGAGATGTTGGGGAAAAAATTAATAATTTGTTTGAACATGGTGAGCTATCTACACTGGTTGATGCACAGGTATTAGATAGTGATATTATTTCTGGTCGATATTTTAAAACCTATGGTCGGCATTTTATATTGGGGGATACAGTCACTGCCAGTGGACGTTTTGGTGAGGTTGAACGTGTTGTTAATGATGACTCATTAAGTAATATTCTAGCATTGGTTAAAAAGTTTCCGAGCAGTCGTATCGATTATGCTTTGTTAGATGCCACAGCTGAAGTTGAGCCATTAGATGTGCAAGAGGGTGATACTCGATGTGTTGATGGGGCGACATTTACTTTAGAGAATGGTGCATGGACGCAAGTAGACACGGTATTTAATTTTAACAGTAATGTACTACAAACGCCGTATGCATTACTTGAAGCTAATATTGATCTAGATACGCTAGCATTGTACCAATCGCAAATGTTAGCTCAGCAATTAAAGCAACCTAATTGGCTAGTATTTCTGCAAGATGCAATAGCTGGTGCAAATAAGCACCAATTTGATTTTTGGCTATGCATATTGTCAATTATCGATGCATTAAAGCAACCGCAAAATAATATGGCCTATAGTGAGCGTTATCCAACGCTGACTAAATATATGACCGGATATGCTCAAGCGTATTTAAATGGTGCCTATACACCTAAATCAAGCGATTTTAAGCGGTATTTGAAAACAGTCTCTGTTGTTTTTGATGGATCGCAACCTGATGGTTTGTCACGCTACTGGCATGGCGAAAGTGAGGCTCAGGTTTTTGAGCAAGAATTAAGTGCTCAACAAAGTTATGAAAAAGCGATTTACACAGGTAATGCCGACCATTGGCAAGTTGATATTCAGCAATTGAAGTTAAGTAATCCTGATTTTGATCCGATGGAAGATCATCACTTTTGTATTAATGCAGATGGTACGAAGGTGACGCTTGCTCGTGATTATTATGTGGGGAATTATCAAGAGTTTTTAACAAACATTGAGTATGAAATAAGCCAGGCACATGATCCGTTGATTAAAGAAAAACTAATCCACCAAAAAAATGAAGCCAAAAACAGAGTTTCCGTCATTGATGTAAAAAAACTGCAGTATGACTTGATTGGTACAACGGTCTCTATACAAGTAAAAGCACAATTTTTTAATGAGTTTGTTGATGGCTTGGCCATTTTAGATGCTGAAGATCGTTTGTTGGTTGAAAGTAAGGTCACTTTGGCTGAATTAATTAAATATGAAAAAGCGGATATTGAACGAGGTTTGATGAATGATTCAAATACCAGATTACGCCGTTTTATATTAAATCGAGTTTTTAACTCTATTAATAATAATCAACGCCTTTCAGTACCAGATCACGACAGCTTGAGCAAAGTTGATCATGTTCATTTACAGAATATGCTTTTAGAGTATTACAACTCGCTCAATGTGAGTTTTAATGTCTGGTTAAAGTCGAATGATCAGTTTATGGCTCAACTTGATCAAGCCATGAATGCGCCTTCAAATAAAACGTTTGCCGTTGAATTAGATGATGCTCCTTTAACGATCAATGGTTTTAATCCGAAGAAAACTGGGTTTATAGCCTTAAATAATTATCAAAATGAAGAAATACGCCGTTTATCTCGTAAATTTAGTGGGATATGTGGCTTTGATGTGGGCTTAGGTAAAACATTGACTGCATTGGCATCGGTTCAGAATATGCATAATATTGGTGTTAAGAAAAGAACGATGTTTGTTGTGCCAAGTCATACCATTAGTAAATGGCAAACTGATGTAAAAATGGCCTATGACAATACCGATGATGTGCTAGTGATTGGTACGAATGAAATGGCTAATGAGTCTGTAAATTCTAAATTTAATGCAACTGATTTGTCCTTGCTAGTGCGTGCTCAGGGTAAAAAGTATCGGAAAATTTTAATCACAGTGGATGCATTTAATATGATTCCACTGCGTGAACTCACGATTGAACAGCATGATCGAGAAAATAATGCAAAAGCGATTGAACGAAATCAAGATCATGAGCGTCAAGATGCTCATTTAGCCACAAAAATCAAAAAACTCAATCGTTATGAATCGAAGTTGGCATATTTCGAGGATTTGGGTGTCGATTCTTTGGTTTTTGATGAAGCTCAAATGTTTAAAAATGGTAAGAGTGGTGGTGATTCATTTTCTCGTGTGAAAGGGCTTTCATTGCTTAGTGAGAATACCTTGTCTACACGGGCACTCAGTGCAGCGATTAAGTCATGGTATGTCAGAGGTATGAGTGGTTCACTCAATGATGGTGTGGTCCTATTGACAGCCACGCCTTTTACCAACTCACCGGTTGAAATATTAACTATGCTTTCATTAGCGATTGGTGATAAGGAAGCAATGCGATTGATGGGTGGAGAAACTATTCACACAACAGATGACTTTTTAAGTACATTTGCAAGTGTTCAAGCAATCCCACAAGAAAATATCACCGGGCAATTACATGCACCAGATACCTTTATCGGCTTTAAAAATGTCAACTTGTTAAAGTCGGCGATTCACGGTATTGCAAATATTCAAACTGCCCGGGAACGGGGTTTAAAGATTCCTGATGAGCATGAAGTACAAATTTCTGTAGATTTACCTGACGTCGATCAAGCATCTATTAATGACATGAAAAGATTTTATGATATCGCGAAAGATTTGGTGAAAGGTGGTGCGATCAATGCCAGTGAAAGCGATTTATTGAAATATGAGCAATATAAAGCAATGACAGGTGATATAGATGAAACGATTGCCCACCCATTTAATTTGATTGGGCGTATGTCAGATGTGATTTTAACGGGTAAAGAAATGGGGTTAATGCGGATTACACCATTTGATTTTGACCCCAGTGACATTGAAGTAGCAAACAAAGTCATGCAAAAGTTTAATGCTAAGCAGGTTAAAATCAAATCGGAACGCCGTTTCCCAAGTGTTGATGATGAGTTAGTTACATCAAAGTTTGTTGAAGCAAGTGACGGAAGTGTATCAGAGATATTCACTGTACAGTGTCAAGTTTCACTTGATGATCAGAACTCACGTTTGATATTGAATGTTGATCATGCTGGTGCTGTGGCTCAGTTATTGTCGCTTGTCGATCAAGAGCAGCTGCAGGTCAAGCCTAAGTTGTCTGCTAAAGTCCAAACGATGATTGAAAATTTCAAACTAGAGCAATCTAGTCCAAAGTATCAAGGAATTACAAAACAATTGATTTTTTGCGATGCCTTGGCAATGCAGCAGATTATTAAGCGCGGTTTGATGGCTTTTTGTGGTGTAAGGTCGAGTCAAATTGCGATTATTAATGCACAAACGTTACCTAATGGTGAAAAAGGCACGCCTGATACTGAGCAAATGCAAGCGGTTCAGGATATGTTTGCATCCAATCATTATCTTGTAGTCATTGCGAACAAAAAAGCAGAAACAGGCATTGATCTACAGATTGGTACGCAAGCTATTCACCATCTAACGACAGGCTGGACCCCAGATTCTATACAACAACGTAATGGCCGTGGTGTACGTCAAGGTAATAATCAAGATCGGGTATCTGTGTATTATTATAATGCCAATGGGACCTTTGATGAGTATAAGCAACGTTTGATTTCTGGTAAGTCGGATTGGATCGACCAACTTATGCAACAAGGCACCAATGTTGATGGCACACTTACCGTTTCTCGTGAATTGACAAAAAGGGATTACGAGGAGTTGATTAAGGCGAATAACCCAGATGAGATTGCCTCTTTAATGAAGGCAAAAGAGAATCGAGAAAAATCGGAATTTTTGGCAAAAACACAGGCCCAATCGAAGTTGTTATATCGCAACATGATGAAAAGTAAATACCAGGAAGCGGTTGGTTTCAGTGCACTATTTTTCACCAGAGCACAGCATGATTTTGAACGTATTATACAGTTGCTTAAAAAACAACAAAAAGCTCAAAAAGACAGTGTAATTCAGGAATATAAAGCCAAGATTGCTACGATTACTCAGCAGTATGATGGGTTATTGGGTGATGATGATGCATCTTCTAAAATATTGAATGCTCTTGCTTCTAAAGTTGATATCAGTACCCGATATAGTATCAGTGCAAAAAGTATCATTGGATCTATCAATCCTGAGATTGGCTATTCTGATTCAATCGAGTGGGTTGATCAAAATGAATCTTTAGATAACGCCGTGTTTAATCAGGTGAGAAATATTCAATCTAATGCCAATAATATGAAGATGGCAACAGCACAGGCATTTTTAGATTATGCAGATGGTCCTTGGAGTCTTTCTGAGCGACAACAGTTGGTTGATGGCGTGGCAGCACTTGATGAAAATGGGGTGTTTTGGCGTGATCTTGATCTCATTCAATCACTTGATGGAAGTCAGTTTAGTTATATCAAAATTACTTCAATAGATAATAATGAAAATATTGCTATCCCTAAAAAGTGGGATAAACGTGATGAGTATAAAGCGATTGAGCCTAAAAAACGCCAGATAGCTTTAGATTTTATGGCTCATCATGATTTGGCCTTATGTAAAGAGCATAAAGTTTTTGATGTGAACAAACTGCCACGTTGGGCTTTGGTTTTTTCAAAAGATATTGTTGAAGTTGAAAATCTCGTAAATCAACGAGTGATTGAAAATCAGCAAGCGTGGGAAAAAGAATATACCTCAGTGAGGACTGGGAGAATAGTTCATAAAGTAACAGGTCGTATTTATCTGTCTAAAGGCTGTTTACATGAGCTTAAAGATACGATTTCTGATGTTGTCGATGGGTACAACAGTATATTCCCTTTTGATGCAAATAGTGAGTTTTTGGGTAAGGTATCAGTCCAAAATATTTATCTCAAAGATTTAGATATTCAAGGCTTCGCTAAAACAAGTGATGTTTATTTTTTTAATGAAAGTTTTGTTCCTTATCTTGATTCGATCAATCAAACCATCTCGGTACCTGAAGAATGGGCTTTTTCTTTTCTTTCGTCTGATTTGACCGTTCGTTCTTTACAGAGCGAGGCTTTAACAAGTTCAGAACAGGGATTAGCGGTTAAAGCATTTAAGGAGGGGATTGATAACGATGAGCTGAATAGGCTGTTAAATGCAGTAATGCGATCTTTGTTCAGTAATGTGGTATCAAACACTAATGATCTTATTGATACGTTTAAAACAATTGCAGTTGTAAAACGTTGGATTGCAGACATGGTGCTATTGGATAGTAATGGCCAAGCACTTGAGGTAAATCAAATTGAATTGGCTAATCGTATTGCAATTACAAATACTCGTAATGTAAAAGTTATCGGTCTAAAAGCAGGTGATAATAAAGATAATATTCTCTACCAAAATAAAAATGCGCTCAAGAAAACAGTAAAGTATGCTTATTGGTCTAGAGCTGGTGGTATGTGGATTATTGACCTGGCATCTTTTGAAAACCTAATTGGTCTACAATGGTATGATGATCAAGAGATTGAAATTGTTGAGGCGAAATACAAATGATTAATTACTTAACTCCAAGCAATGATATTCATGAAGTAACAGAAGATGTTCGCCAGACACTTAAACAGCAAGGTGTGTTGGATAATGATTTAGTTGATCATGTGATTAAACACGCATTTTTTAATAATGCAAAACTGATGGCGGATCGTGGTGTAGATTTCTGGTTATATTTAGGTGGATATTTACCTGCAGTTGAATGGGTTATTGCGAAACAAAATAATGAATCCGAAGATGCGTTTTATGAGCGTACTCAGTATCCTAAAAGTGTGATTGAAGCGTATTCTGTAGAAGCTGATGATTTAGCAACTTTAGTCGCTGCCGATGCTTTTAAAAACTATCATCTTGGTCAAATTGTGGCAAATACATCACGATGGTCACTTAATGAAGATGAAGAGTTATTTATTGATCTGTCTCAGTTTGAGAACAGGTTGAAAGGCTTTCATAGTTGAAATAATTAGACTCTTCTGAGTAAATGGCGGTGTAAGATTTTCTTACGCCGCTTTTTGCATATTGGAACACCCAAAAACCCATAAAATAATCACTTTAAAATGGCAGTTAAGAAATTAATTAAACTTCCATTATGTCTGATCAACTTTTAGCAACAGCTGCTGCTGACAATCAGCAAAGTCATCAACAACAAAAAAATAATACGAGTGTGGTTTACACATCAATTTCACCACATAAATTAGTGACATTCACTTTGCTTGATGACAAAGAAAAAACCACGAGCACGGCAGTGAGTGCGTTGTTTGTTGAAGGCGAAATGGCATTAGAAAGCCAATGGCAGACTCCATTTGAAAACTCGAACCCTGAACATAAGTTACCGACCCTTATGGCCGGGTTACAGTCTGGGCAACTTATGGAAACATTGGGTAGTGTTGCCGGTGGTGTGTTAGGAAATGCCGCTGGTAGTGCGGTATCGGCGGTGACCGATCCTATTTTAGGGACATTACAAAAGTTGGCAGATAGTGCAAAAGGGCGAACTAATCTCACCAAAGTAAATACAGAGCAAATCTTTCTAAGTACCCAGTCGGTACGTTTAACAATGACTGTCTTTTTGATTGCCATTGAAGATGCAGTTTCTGAAGTTGAAGAGATTATTCAAACATTGCAAGCGTGGTGCTTACCGCAAGAGTTATACGCTGGAACTCTTGTGCAAGGCATGAGTGATTCTAAGCTAGATAACAAACTATTTCCAAGTTCTATACCGCCTTTTATCTCATTAACGTTACATGGCAAAACCTATACGCCGTTTATTTTAGAGAGTGTATCAACGCCACTTGGTGGTGCAATTGATAAAAATGGGAATAGGTTAAATGCGACATTAAGCCTCAACCTTGTAAGTAAAACCGCTTGGGATGCTAAAGATATTTCTAAGTTATATGGTGGATCAAAATGATTACTTTCAACCCAATCACTATACATGATCAGCATTATCAAATGCATGAGATTAGCTTTAATGATGCACTAAAAGTGTCAGTTATTCCTCAGATACAGAATGAGCGCCGTTTGAGTGAGTTTTTACGAGCCACTTTGAAAGGCACTGTAGATCCATTAAAAATGACAGTACAAGAGCGGTATTTTTTATTGCTGAAGTATTTGGAAACACAGTCCGATACCTTGCTTGGTGTTGATGTGGATTTTTCTAAATTTTTAGGTGATAGCGCAAACTTTAAAACGTGTTTCAAACATGAGGACGTCTCTTTACGTCTAATCACAGGATTAGAGGCGGAGTATTTAGAGGCTAAGTGTAAAAGTGTTGCTGAGTGGATCGCATGTTGTATGGCTATACAGCTTTCTTACGTAGAGCATGATGTGTTGAAAGGTTTTTTAGATCCAGTGGCCTCAAGTTTTGAAGAAGGCTTCATGAAACGTTTGAATTATTTAAAAGATTTGCCGTTAAGTGAGTTTGAGGCTTATTTCGATGATTTCAAGATGTTATCTGAAGATACAGGGCTAATGATCGATATTGGCTTAGATAGTGATGGATTTACTGTAAGAGGTACAGATGATGCTCCTATGCGATTTTGTACCTCTAGTTGCTTTTTCGGATTGTTCAAAGACTTGGACCAATATTCTCATTGAAAAGTGCTATGTGCTGGGCTTTGACAGCGGTATTGCGATGAATCATGTCATGGATATGCCTCTCAGCTTTGATTACAGCTTTTATAAGTCAGAAGCATGGACCACGGCGAAAAAGATCGTTAAACAAAAATCAGATGAAAAATTGGCTTTATTCAAAGCTCTCAATGAAGTAATCAAATCTAATAATGTCAAAAGGTAGAACAATGACAGATCGGCAACAACTGCTAGATACAGCAAGTACAGCATTTACAAGTAAAACAACAATAACTGCAGCATATACAACGACTGGTGCGGGGATTGTATCTGCAATTTCACAACTTGATGTTGTTGCAAAAATAGGTATTTCTATTGCCCTGGTTAGTCTTGCATTTACAGCATTTAGCTTTTTTATGAATTGGCGTTACAAGCATAAACAAGATCAACGTGCAGATGAGTTACACCGTCTAGAAATAGAAAAAAAGAAGGCGGAGCTAAATGAATACAAGAGATAGAGTAATCGCTACACTTTTAGGGGTTTCTAGTTTAATGATTGCGGGCATAAAGATAGATGAGGGTTATACATCTATTCCTACCATTCCAACAAAGGGTGATGTTCCGACACTTGGCCATGGCACGACAATATATCCAAATGGTATGCCTGTAAAAATGACAGATAAACCCATCACACGTGAAAAAGCAGATTATTACTTACGTCATCACGTATCTAAAATTGAAAAACAGTTTAAACAATCGATACCGAATGTCGAGCTGTCTCAAGCTGAATATGACGTGTATATCGACTTTGTTTATCAGTTTGGCATAGGCACATTCAACAAGTCATCTATTCGTTCAAGCTTAATTAAGGGTAATTACGTACAAGCATGTAAATCGCTTTTGAAGTATCGGTTTACTGCAGGGCGTGATTGTTCAATCAGATCCAATAATTGTTATGGCGTATATACACGTCAGCTCAAACGCTATGACAAATGTATAGGTGAGAATCAATGATCTATTTAGCAGTTGTTTTGAAGTTCTGGCGAGAGTGCATCATTGCATTACTCGCTTTTTTATTCACTGTCTGTCTGTTGTATCTCAATCATAAAGACATTGAGATACAACAGCAGAAACTTGATCATGCGAGTTATGTGCAGAAACAGACTGAAGCACTGGTTCAAGCCCAAGCCAATGCTCGAAAGATTGAACAAGATTATGCAAAAAAAGCACTCGAAGCGGAGAGAAACTACAGTGAAAAAATTAAACAAATCTCACATGATGCTCGTATTGCTGAGTCTCATGCTAACAGCTTGTCAAAGCAACTTGCCATTGCACACAAACGTCTGTCCACAGCTACTAGAGAAGCCAGTGACGAGTACACAAAAACACTCTCAAACGTATTCGATCAGTGCGTCACAGAATATAGAAAGATGGCGGAAAGAGCTGATGGACACGAAGCTGATGCAGAGCGAATAAGCGAGAATTGGACTAAATGACTATTTGAGCTCTGCTGTATGGGACTTATACCAACTTATTAATCCTATAATAGTTGAAATTATACCTACAGCAAAAACAATTATTGTTATGAAAAGCCAAAAATTCCTTATTCTTTCAAATAAAACCAAGTTGTTAGATGCTTCTAGCATGTCAAGAGTGGCTTGTCTGATAATTGGATCATATTTCTCAACATCTTTTAGACTTTTGTTAATCTCAGTTTTATATTTTTTTGGGTCTTCCTTATTTTTAATTGCATTATTATAAATTTCAGCTCCTCTGTTTACTGCATTAGAATAGTCTTTATACTTATATTGAACATCTTGAGCAATAACCATCGCTTTAATTCTTGCATGTTCGGCTTTCTCATAATTTGTAACGGATATATTTACCGCCCAAAATAATAGAAACATACCCCCTATGGTTAGAAACTTATCGAAACGATCAGTAGGTAACGAAAATGTCATATATTTTCCAATCTGATAAATATTACTAGTAAAGTAATTATTATCTGTATGTGGTTAAATTGATTATATTTTATTTGAATATTTCTCTAAGGTTTTTTTATCACTTAGTTTAGAAATTATTTCATTATGGTTAAGATCTTTAAGTTTTTTGATAATATTTTCTATATAATCCTTGGTATAAGTATGATTTTCTTCTCTGGTATATATTATAATTTTATGACAGACCATACCAAAGAGAAATATTATCAGGAATATGCCTGAAAATATTATTAATGGGCTATGGTCGAATGGGTTTAACAATACAATATTTATTAGGCCTAGTGCTATTAGAGCACTAGGAACTATAGTTTTTGATCTAGAAAACCATTTTTCTCCATTCTTAACTCTTATCCATTCATTTTTTAGGAGGATTAATAAGTTTGCATTTAATAAATTCATATATTCTTTACTAGGGTTACTATTTTTATTTAAAAAATCTTCATAAATAATTTTTATTAACTCTTTTAAGATTCGATCATATATATCTTTTCCACTTAACTTCATATCAATATTCATGTATTTCTCATGAATATTATATTTTAAGTCATTTTTATGTTTTTTCTCCTCAGATTTTAAATCAGCTGATTTGAAATCCGAATATCTTTGTTGTTGTTGTTGTTGTTCTTCTTCTTTGAGATCATCTAATAAATTAATGCTACTAATAAAAATAGCTATATCTTCTCGTAGTTCATTAATCCAATTTTGGCGAAACTGTGAAACACTATTTTCTTTAGTAACGACCATAGTAATAAATGCAATAGTTGCTGCAATGATTGCAGCAACTATTGCCCCTACCGCTACCCATGGTATATTTGATGATGGAGAGTTTACTGGAAATTCAAAAATGTAAGATATAAATTGGAGCATTAGGTGCCTATAATATTACTAGATTATTTTATGAGATGTAGTCTTTCATCAAGATAGTAGTTATCTGATATATCAATCCAAGCCTCTAGCTCTTGATCAAACTCAAGCACTCTGTTTTTAAATAATCGAATGACACGATTATTTTTAAATGAAAAGTGGGACGCTTCTTTTGGAAGTTCAGACCAATCGACTATACCATTTTCAGTAAACCAATCTAGCCAAGCAATTTGGATCTCAGCAATATAAAACTCTTGCTTATCCTTATTCCAAGCAAAAGGCTGTTTGGTATCTAACTTTTTAACATGCTTACGAATAAAAAACTTATCTTGTTTATGCTGCTCGATAAACTCATTTAGTTGAGCTTTAATAAAGGAGTAGGGTGTGATGATTTCATCACTACGGTTTAGGCCAAATGCTTCAAATTGGTCCATATTGGAATAACTACGTTGTGTCTTGTTCCATTCTTTATAATGGGTATTAAATCCCTCTTCAGCATTATGTAGTGCTTCTTCAAATTCTAATCTGTGACCACGTTTTTTTAGGTTTACATAGCGTTTAAGTGTATTCCAAGACTCGTGCAGGGTGATTGTTTGTAGTTTTGGAATAGAAAAGCCATCTTCGGCATAGCGTGTTGCCGCTTCATGTCTCAGATCATGGAAACGTAGATCCTCTATGCCGCATGCTTTACATGCACGAGTAAAAAATGATGAAACAGTACGAGAGCTGACAGGAATTAGTAAATTTGCATCATATCCCAATTCAAGCATTCTAGATCTCGTATCACCCTCCATGAATAAATTAACCAAGTGAATAGCTTTAGGCTCTAGGTGGGCATATTTATGATTTCCCTCAGAGCCATCAGGGTGTTTAGCATCTCTAACAAGCCACTGAGAGTTATATTGATCGTAGTCATTCAGCCGTAGTGAACATATTTCATTTTCTCTACGTCCAGAGTAAATTGCGAACCAAATAATAAGATGCATCGGTACAGATCGTTTTTCTCTTTTCCAACTTTTATAAAAGTGAGTTGTGAGTGCCTGAAGTTCTTGGCTTGTTGGTAATCTATCTCTAGTTTTACTTTTGGTCACAATTCTAGATTTACGTAAGCCTACTAAAGCCTTTTCATATTCATTGATGACACCTTCAACATCTTCACCCCACACATATTCAGCATGGACCAAGACCGCTTTAACGTGACTTAGCTCTTTAAGAACAGTTGAGGGAGCAACACCTTCAAGTCCGATAGATGGATCGCCTTTTCTACGATAGAGTGCATGATCTGAAAAATCTTGTCTGGTTAATGAATAGATATTTTTCTCGGAAATGCTTAAACTAGCTAGGTAGTTAAGCGTCCAAGTTTTTGTTCTAGCAAAGCCGTCTGCTTCATCTAAATATTTTTTGATCAGATCTTTTAATGTTTTGTATTTAGCTGCCGATTCAGGATTCAATAACTCGGGATTAACCAGTATCTCTGCTTCAATTCTTTTTATCCAATCTTTGGCATCATTTTCTTTGTTGAAAGTCCTGGTCTTATTGAATGTGGTTTTATCTGGTCTTTTAATTCGTATTTGTGCTGTATATGTAAATTTGCCATCTACTTTTTGACGCTTTGTAATGGTTCCCATGCTATTTATACCTAAATTTGGTGCTAAAAATTATGCATTGCTACAAATGAAAAAATTGTAGCATTATTTTAGCAATGGATAGTATAGAATCATTGAAAATGTTTAAGAATCATTGAGAATATAGGAAACTATAAATTGAGTAAAAACAAAGTAGTTACAGAATTGTTTGATAAATCAATAGATAAGAAGATTTGGGTTGCACCGATGGCAGGTGTTACAGATCGTCCATTTAGAACGCTTTGTAAGTACTTCGGGGCTGGCCATGCGGTAAGTGAAATGATGACATCAGATAAAACATTACGCATGAGTAAAAAGAGTTTGTATCGCGCAAATTTTGATGGTGAAATCGCACCTATTTCTGCACAAATTGCAGGATCAGATCCTATTGAACTGGCTGAGGCTGCACGCTACCAAGTGGCAAATGGTGCTCAAATTGTAGACATTAATATGGGGTGCCCCGCTAAAAAAGTATGTAATAAGCTTGCAGGTTCTGCATTACTACAAGATGAAAATCTTGTCGCACGTATTTTAGATACGGTTGTAGCTGCTGTAGATGTTCCTGTGACATTAAAAACACGACTTGGTTTCTCAAATGGTCAGGAAAATATTTTACGTATAGCTTTACGAGCCGAGCAAGCAGGTATTTCTGCCTTAGCATTACACGGTCGCACTCGTGAGGATATGTATTTAAACAATGCCCGCTATGATTTAATAAAAGTAGTAAAACAGACTGTGAGTATACCTATTATTGCAAATGGTGATATTGACTCACCTGAAAAAGCTAAGCAAGTGCTTCATGAAACGGGTGCCGATGCATTAATGATTGGTCGTGCTGCACAAGGTCGACCATGGATTTTTCGAGAGATTTCACATTATCTTAAAACAGGTAAGCATATTGCTGCGCCTGAAATAATTGAAGTACGAGATGTTCTACTAGGCCATTTGTCTGAGTTGTATGATTTTTACGGCGAGTATTCAGGGTGCCGTATCGCAAGAAAACATATTTCTTGGTATACCAAAGGATTACGTGGTAGTAATCAATTTAGACAAGATATGTATCAAGTTGAAAATACTGCAGATCAAGCCCAAGTCGTGGAGCAGTATTTTACGCAACTACTTGATTTTGGTTTAAGAATTGATGATATACAAACTGAGATAGCCTAATTTTAAAGGAAATAAAGTGAAAGTTCGTTGCTTTAATCGACTGCCTAAAGCGTATTTAACCTATCCGGCTATAATTAAGGGTATATTTAAAAATAAGAAAGTTTCCGCTGAGCAAATTGTATTACCTGACGTATCTTATGAGGTTGCACCGTGTTTAGTACAACCAAAGCATTTAGTTACATATAATGAAATCTGTGGTTTTAAAAATGATGGCTATATTCCTGCTATATACTTTGCAATGCGCGCACAAATTTTACATATGTATATGATGACAAAAGAAAATTTCCCAATTGCAGTCATGGAGTTAATTCATGATAAAAATCAAGTCATACAGTATCAACGACTTAATGCAAATGTGGCTTACAAAATAACGTGTCAGTTTGGAAATGCTGTTCAGACAGAAAATGGTATTTTAATTGAATTTGTGAGCTTTATTTATGAGCAAGATCGTATAGTTGCAGAATCAAAAAGTACTTATTTGAAACCAAAGCACAAAGATAGATTCAAATACTTAAACATTAAGACACAAACTATTGCACAATGGAGAGTCACACAATCTTTAATTCGCCGTTATGCGTTTATTTCAGGTGACTTTAATGTAGTACATTTACATGATCTCGGTGCCAAAGCTTTTGGATTAGATCAAGCTATTGCACATGGTATGTGGAGCCAAGCAAGTATGATGGCGAGACTAAATTTACCAGCGTACTATGATTTTACGGTGTCTTTTAATAGTCCTTTATATATAGGGCAAGATGTTGTACTTTCATTAAGCAATTCAGATAACTATTTATTTGATCGGCAAACGCACCAAATTTATGTATCTGGTCACCTCAAGACATGACTCGGTTTTTTAAATAGCCTAAGCTATTTTTTAAAATTTAATTATACTGTTTTAATTTAAATTCATAATTAGAAAAAAATGCCATTTCAGATTGAGAAAAAGTGCTAAATCTATTTCAAATTGAACAACAATGATTGGATTTTAATATCAATATTTATTTATAACCTAGGTTAAATACATTAATAAAGATAGTCAGATCACTTATCAATGATTTGTATTGTACTTACTATATAAAAACTAAATTTAATTTAAACCCCGATGCCGAGCTTTTCTACCAATCAAGTAAAGCGAAAATTTAAATAGACTGCTTAAAATTAAGTGAATCAGAACGTTAGTGAGTTCACTATTCGGTAGAAAAACAGTATGCTTATAGCTGTAGTCAGGGAGCATTCATGTATCAGGTTCTAGCAAGAAAATATCGTCCACGTAACTTCAACGAGTTGGTTGGACAAAACCATGTGTCTAGAGCGCTTACCAGTGCTTTAGAGCGAGGACGTTTGCATCATGCTTACTTATTTACTGGCACACGTGGTGTGGGTAAAACAACCATTGCTCGAATTTTAGCTAAATGTTTGAACTGCGAAACAGGCGTTACTTCAACACCATGTGAGCAGTGCAATACCTGTAAAGCTGTTAATGAAGGGCGTTTTATTGACTTAATTGAAATAGATGCCGCATCTCGTACCAGAGTAGAAGATACCCGAGAACTATTAGATAACGTTCCTTATGCACCAACGCAAGGCCGTTTCAAAGTGTACTTGATTGATGAAGTACACATGCTCTCAACACATTCATTTAATGCACTTCTTAAAACATTAGAAGAACCGCCTGCACACGTTAAATTTTTATTTGCAACGACAGATCCACAAAAACTACCTGTAACGATAATTTCTCGTTGCTTACAGTTTACTTTGCGTCCACTAGATATGACTGAAATTAGTCAACATCTGGTCACAATTTTAGACAAAGAGCAAATTGGTTATGAGTCAGATGCGTTGTGGCAGCTTGCTGAGGCAGCACAAGGTTCTGTACGTGATTCATTGTCATTAACAGACCAAGCGATTGCATATGGGCAAGGTCAGATAAATCACCAAGATGTCAAAGACATGTTGGGCTTAATCGATCGGTCTATTATTTACGATTTAATTTTAGCGATTCATGAGAACCAACAACAAAAAGTCGCTCAATTACTTTTACAGTTTAGACAACAAGCTTTAGACGTAGCCTTGGTACTTGATCAGTTAATATCGACGTTACATGAATTGGCACTCATACAATACTTACCTGATTTATCATTGCAGTATAGCCAAGATATTAATCAAAAAATTAAGCATCTTGCACAGTGTATATCGGCGCAAGATTTACAACTTTATTATCAAATTTCAAGTAAAGCACGCGCAGAGTTGTCGTGGGCGGTCACGCAAGAGCAAGGCTTTGAAATGTGTGTATTGAGGTTGTTAGCATTCAAACCTTTGGCAATTAATGAATATATTCCACCAAAAATAAATCACGCAACAGTAAGCACATCAGACATACTCACGACTGATACGACTGATACGACTGATACGACTGATACGACTGATACGACTGATACGACTGATACGACTGATACGACTGATACGACTGATACGACTGAAAAAATTAATTTTGAGATTAATGCTGAAACATTGGTCTCAGTAGATGTACCTTCACAACATACAGCTGTAAATTTACCATATGTCGCGCCACAAAAAGAGATTTTCCCTTTTTCTTTAGATGAAATGGGCAGTCTTGATGTTGAACAGGAAGTTATTTCTGAACCATTCAGCGATGGGTTTGAATCACATATAGCACTAGAAGAAAATACTCCAATACGAGTACAGCAACCCGAAGTTGACTTAACACCACAGCAAATTTTACAAATACCACAGCAAACCATGTCGGGTGAGTGGAACGTTGAGAAGTGGGAATATTGGTTTAGATCAAGTGAACTTTCACCTGCTATACAAAATATTGCCAGTTATGGCACCATGAGTGGTGAAGTAAATGGCGTGTCTACTTTTCATATTCCAAATGAGTATGCCAAAATTTTGCAAGAACACCAAAATGATTTTGAACAGATGCTACTCAAGACACTACCTAGCACACAATTCACCATCTTATATGGTGATGTTCATGGGACGACTGCATCAATGTTACAAGAGCATAGAAAAAAGCAAGCTTATACACGAGCAAAAACTATGTTGGAAAATGAACCTGTGATTAAAAACTTATTACACGCCTTTGATGCACAGATTGAAGATATCCAACTCAAATAAAGCTTATGAGGTTGAGTATGAAACCGTATCGTGTCCTGTGTGTATGTTTAGGAAATATTTGTAGATCACCGACTGCTGAAGAAGTATTACGTTGCATTTTAAAACAGCACCATTTAAATGTATTGGTCGATTCAGCCGGGACAAGTAACTATCATCCAAATGCTGCACCTGACCCACGTAGTCAAGCCCATGCAAAACGTAGAGGCTATGATTTGTCTACACTTAAAGCAAGACAAATACAGCTTAAAGATTGGTATGATTTCGATCTTATTTTAGCTATGGATTTAGAGAATTTAAAAGAGCTCAAAAAGTTACGGCAGCAGGCAGTTTTACAGGTCAAAGATTCATCAAAAATTGCAACATTGGCACTCATGACGGAGTCTGATGCTCACCAAACTAATCAACCGATTGAAGACCCTTATTATGGGGGTGAGCTTGGCTTTGATCAGGTGTTAGATCAATGTGAGTCTGCCAGTCAGGCATGGGCTACGTACTTTAAAAAACAACATATTGGCTAGAGAAAAACGTGCTAGAAATTCAAACCCAAGTTCAGTTGCAAGCCTTTAATACTTTAAAGCTGCCTGCAACAGTCAGTCACTATTGTAAAATTTATAGTCATATCGATGTAGAAGATGCTTTAAATTTTGCAGATGAAGCACAACTAAACTGTGTGATTTTGTCTGGTGGCAGTAATATGTTACTACCTGAGCATTTAAATGCATTAATACTGCATATGCATATACAAGGTATTTCTGTAGTAACAGAAACATCAGCAGATATTACAGTTGATGTTGCAGCAGGTGAAAATTGGCATACATTTGTGTTATATAGCACAGCGCAAAAATGGTATGGATTACAAAATCTAGCTTTAATCCCTGGATTAGTTGGTGCATCACCTGTACAAAATATTGGTGCATATGGAGTAGAAGTTGGGGAGTTTATTGAATCCGTACAAGTCTATGACCGCATAACAAAACAGTACGTTTGTTTAGCTGCACATGAGTGTCAATTTGCATATAGGCAAAGTATTTTTAAACAAGACCTTACACGTTATATTATTCTCTCTGTTCGTTTTAAGTTATCTAGAACACCATATTTAAATTTGGCATATGGCGACTTAAAAGCAGCAGTTGGCGATGAAAAAACAGCAGAAAACTTGCAGTCACAAGTGATTAAAATTAGACAAAGTAAGTTGCCAGACCCCGAACAATATCCAAATGCAGGGAGTTTTTTTAAGAATCCAATCATTACACACACACAATATCAACAATTGAGTGTTCAATTTCCGAACATGCCAAACTATCTGCAGCCAGATGGATATGTTAAGGTCGCAGCAGGTTGGCTTATTGAACAAGTCGGCTGGAAAGGGCGTAAACATGGTGCTGTAGGTATGTTTGAACGCCAAGCCTTGGTTTTAGTAAATTATGACCAAGCTGGCTTACAAGAAGTTCAACACACGTATGCTTTGGTACAGCACGCTGTGCAACAGCAATTTTCGATTTGGCTTGAACCAGAGCCTGTCAGATTTTTACCCAATGGCACAATTGCCTCGTAGATAGATTTAACTCATGATGTCAAAAACCATTCAGCAATTACTTAAACTCATAAAATGGACTGTATGGCTGGCCATATTATGTGTTTGTATTGCTGTATTTGTGTTTACGCCATTTTACTCAAAGTCAGTTCTATTTATACTTAACCATATTGTTTCTGTTGAAGTAAATGTTGTTGCTGCTAAAAGTCAGCAAATTGCAGCACTGAGCGAGCATAACGATTTAGAGCCAGGTTCTGCCTTATGGATTGCGCGCCAAGCCTATTTGAAAGTACTCCAAGACACTGCACAAAAAGAAGATATCAACAGCTTGAATGTCATTGCACAGCGCTATCAAGTCTTGGAAAAGCAAATACAAAAAACAACCTTAGATGAAGAAGAAAGTGCATCGGAAGTCGTACAAACTAAGAATGCCTCAGAGCCACTCAGCCATACTGAACATGGTCAACATGTGCATCTTAAACAAAAGATGCAACAAGAAGTTCTTGCGCTGAGCGCAACACATAGTGATGAAAACACCCAAGCCATGCTTGATAAATATGACTACTTTTTAAAGCATTATCCAATTGATAAGCCAATATCACCTGTAACAGATC
Organism: Acinetobacter boissieri; assembly: GCF_900096955.1. Classification (GTDB taxonomy): domain Bacteria; phylum Pseudomonadota; class Gammaproteobacteria; order Pseudomonadales; family Moraxellaceae; genus Acinetobacter; species Acinetobacter boissieri. Next base: position 50,351 of record NZ_FMYL01000003.1, read on the forward strand.
AGATGACGCAAGATTTAAAAAAATTATCTACAACAACCACTGAAGTCAGAGCTGACCCGGCTAAACCTTCTGCAATTGTTGTGCTTGGTGGTGGTTTAACTTTAGATAAAGCGACAAAAAAAATAATGGTGAATAATTATACACGCTTAAGACTGGAAACCACGTTACAGATAGAGCAACAAAACCCTCTACCCATCCTCTTAAGTGGTGTAGAGGCTCCCTATATGCAAACATGGTTACAAGCCCGTGGGGTCGATGCTAAATTACTTGAAAATAGAAGTATGAATACCTGTGAAAACTCACGGTTTAGTTCATTGTTATTGCAGAAAAAAGGTGGTGCGCCTAATGTAATCTTAATTACAGATGCTTACCATATGCCAAGAACACGGCGCCTTTTTGCTTTAAATGGTATTGCAACAGTACCTGTGAGTGCACCAATGCCAGAACCGTTAACACAGTGGAGACCTGCTTTGCAAAATTACGACCATAGTCGCCGTGCAAACTATGAGCTTTTGGCAACAATTAGAGATATGTTATTTGGCACAAGCGACTGCCGTGAGGTTCCATAAATGACCGATATTCCATTTCTAACACCGGATATATTGCAGCAGTTAAAGCTACCTATTCCAAGCAGAGAAGGTACACCAAAAAAGCTACCAGCACTCAATTTATATCGTCCATATAAGCCAAAAGGTGAGTTGCTTGCTTATCAAAAATTATATGGCTTAGATCAATTGGTATGTGAGTATTGGCAGGGAATGATTGAACTGGCACGGTTTAAATTACATACTCAAGTATTTGCACCTAAACAGGCACCCAAAGGTACTGTATTTTTATTACATGGTTATTTAGAGCACAGCGCATTATACCAGCCATTACTGAAAGAAATTTTAGCTCAAGGTTTTAGTATTGTTACCTTCGATTTACCTGGCCACGGGTTAAGTACGGGGTCGGCTGCTAATATCGACCATTTTGACCATTACCAAGAAGTATTAGATAAGGTCTACCAATATGTGAATCATGCACCTCAGTTGCCACAGCCGTGGTTTGGTATCGGGCAAAGTACTGGCGGTGCAATTCTCATGCATCACATTTTAGAGTATGCACAACAACGAAAGAATCCTTATGTTGAGCGTGTATTGTTACTTTCGCCATTATTAAGACCTGCAAAATCTGCATGGTGGCATAATCCTGTAGGTTTAGGCATCATTCGACGTATAAAAAAACAAGTACCGAGACATTTTAGGCGTAATAATCATAACCCTGCTTTTTTACGCTTTGTGCGTTTAAAAGACCCTTTACAACCACGCATGATGGGTATGGCTTGGATTCTAGCAATGTCTAAGTGGATGCTTGAAATGGAACAAAGACCTGCATGTCGTATTCCTGTTTGGTTGGCACAAGGCGCTTTAGATCAAACGGTAGATTGGCGTTATAATATTGAATTTGTCAGAAAAAAATTTAGATTACAAACCCTTCTTATTTTAGAAGAAGGGTCGCATCAATTAATTAATGAACGAGAAGATATTCGCTCAGCGTTAACAGGATTAATTCCTGCTTTTTTACATGCCAAATCTAATGGTCGTATTTACCACTAAACAATATCTTCTTCATCTTGTGGTGGAATAAGCATAAGTACAGCATCATTAATGAACTGAAGCACTGATGAGATGCTGTCATGTGCTAAAATTTCGCTGTTTAGAGCCAATGTTTCACCATCTGCCAAGGCTTTTAATACGTCAGATTCAGACAGTAACACAGTGGTCTTTTCACCGTTACCCCAAAAAGTTACTTGATCTGCTTTTGTTTGATATAAGAGGCGTGAAGCAGGGTCGACTTGTAATTGATAACTCTCTTCAGCAACTTCTAATAAATCACTGAGCTCTAGTTCATCTGCTTCAGGAATATTGTCTGGATATTTTGGTTCAGACATCAGTTGCATAATGCCTGCATCAAAACATGTACTGTTTTTGAGAGCATCAATCAACTGCGCTTTTAAGTGTTCAAATTCAAGGGTAGACACTTCACCGATTGCAGTACTATTTTGGCGGATAACGTCAACGACAGGATTTTTAAACGCATTGTTATCTGCAAACTGATCACTCACTCGGTCAAGCATACTGGCAACGTTAGGCATACGAAAACCAAAAGAATAAGTTAAACACTCATTTTCTGCCACGCCATAGTGAGATAGTCCTGGCGGTACATAGAGTAAATCGCCCGGTTGTAGAACTTCATCAAAATGAACTTGCATGTCTGGTAAAATTTTAAGCGGTTGATTCGGGACTAAGGGAGTGTTGGCATCACACATTTGCCCCAGTTGCCAACGGCGTTCTCCGTGCCCTTGTACTAAAAAAACATCATAAAAGTCGAAGTGTTGCCCAACCGAGCCACCTTGGGGGGCATATGAGACCATAATGTCATCTCTACGCCACTGTGGAATAAAAGAAAATTTCTTCCACATCTCTGCAAGTTCTAAACTGTGCTGATCAACGGCTTGAACCAATAAAGTCCAATATTGTGGTAACTTTTTGAAATCTTTGGCTTTGAGGGGGGAGCTTTTCGTTTGCCACTGATCGTGTGCTTTGCCTTGTTGTAAAATAAGTCGTGCAGTGACATGATCTTCGAGCGCAAGTTCTTGAATATCGCTAGGTTCAAGTAATGTGACAAGCTCAGGCAGTGCATTACGAACCAATAACGGTTTTTTTTGCCAATATTCACGAAGGAAAGTTTCAGCAGATAACCCGCCAAGAACCTTAAGTGCCTGCGACATAATAATTCCATATAGTATACAAGGAGAAGATCTCGCTTATCTTAAAGCATAAGTCTACACAGATATAGCATGTGTTTGGTTTTACACTGCATAATCAAGCAAAATATCCATTGGTACATAGCTCAGCATAGAATAATGGCATGCACTGAGTTTAAGTTGAGGAGCAACGCCTGCTTCGTATGCTTCCACCCAACGTGTGACACAAATACACCAGTAATCGCCCGGTTGTAAGCCATTAAAGCCAATTTCAGGTACAGGTGTAATTAAATCATTACCAATTTTTTGAGAAAAATTTAAAAACTCAGCACTCATTAATGCACACGCAGTATGCTGTCCAAGATCACTTGGTGTAGTATGGCAAAAGCCGTTACGGAAGTAGCCCGTAATTGGGTCAAAACAACAACTGGCTAAAGGCTCGTGAAAGACGTTAGATTTATTTATTTTTGGATCAGGATGAATAGACATAAAGGCTCGAATTACACGTTTGAGTTAAAATGAAGATGATAATATTTTTTACCCATCTCTTATACTAAAGATACTAACGTTTTTACATATCTTGGTCTAAGATATATTACATTGAAGATCAAATAATACTAGGGAGTAATACAATGACATTTCAACGCATGACAGATCTTGATTTACAAGGAAAGCGTGTTCTTATTCGTGAAGACTTAAATGTACCGGTTAAACAAGGACAAATTACCAGTGACGCGCGTTTGCGTGCTGCGCTTCCAACAATTAAAACAGCACTACAAAAAGGTGCTGCTGTCATGGTGTGTTCGCATTTAGGCCGTCCTGTAGAAGGTGAGCCAAAAGCCGAGCAGTCTTTAGCACCAGTTGCTGCTTATTTGTCTGAAGCATTAGGGCAGACCGTTCGTTTAGAAACAGACTACTTAGACGGCGTTGAAGTGGAAGCAGGGCAAGTCGTATTACTTGAAAATGTTCGTTTTAACCACGGTGAAAAGAAAAACAGTGCAGAGCTTGCGCAAAAATATGCCAATCTGTGTGACGTATTTGTCATGGATGCATTTGGTACAGCACATCGTGCTGAAGCATCGACAGAAGGTGTTGCACGTTTAGCACCAAGCGCTGTAGCAGGGCCATTATTGGCCACTGAGCTTGATGCACTTGGCCGTGCTTTAAAAACACCAGCAAAGCCGATGGTTGCGATTGTTGCAGGTTCAAAAGTATCGACTAAACTAGATGTTTTAAACTCTTTATCTACTGTATGCGATCAATTGATTGTTGGTGGTGGTATTGCCAATACCTTCCTTGCAGCAGCAGGCTATAATGTGGGTAAATCACTGTATGAGCCAAGCCTGATTGATACTGCAAAAGAAATTGCAGCAAAGGTTAGTGTTCCTTTACCTGTAGATGTTGTGGTTGCAGATGCATCAGATATTGGTAGTGACTTCATGGGTTTTGTGTCAAATAGTAAAGCGATTGTGAAAAAAGTCGCTGATGTGACTGAAAATGATATGATCTTAGATGTAGGCCCAGAAACAGCAGCTACATTTGCACATTTACTGCAAACAGCTAAAACCATTTTATGGAATGGGCCAGTGGGTGTGTTTGAAGTAGAGCAATTCGGTGAAGGAACAAAAGCGTTATCTTTAGCGATTGCAAACAGTGAAGCATTTTCAATTGCAGGCGGAGGTGATACATTGGCCGCCATTGATCAATACAACGTTGCAGCAAATATTAGCTATATTTCAACTGGCGGTGGTGCATTCTTAGAGTTTGTAGAAGGCAAGACCTTGCCAGCCGTTGCAGCTTTGTTAGATCGCAGTTAATGTAAAAGGATAAGTAATGAACAGTAAAGTACTCGTAATGATTGCAATGGTTACACCACTCATGTTTGGTTGTGCAAAAAAAGTGGATGAAAAAGCGCATACAGAAGCAACAGCTTCAGCAGCAACGCCGTCCGCTACAACAAGTGCAGATCAACAAGCAAAAATTGATGCATTAGATAAGCCTGTACTTGATGAAAAATATACAGGTACAGCATCTACGGTGACACCAAGCCATTAAGCGTACTTTTGCCTTAAAAAAACCTGTAACTTTTAAGTTGCAGGTTTTTTTATGATACCTATAAAATAGCCTAAGAAAATATAATCATAATTTAAGGAAAAACATGTTACTTATTTTTCTAGCTGCACTATGCAGTGTTGGAGTATCCCTTATTGTTAAAAAATATCTCAGCCAAGGATTAAATATTTTAGCAATCATTACATGGAATTATGCAGTTGCATCACTTTTATGTTTTTTGTGGTTTAAACCAGACATGGCACATTTAATACCGCAAAATGTACCATGGTGGCTTATTGTATTATTGGGCGCGTTACTGCCAAGTATCTTTTTTGCATTGTCTAAGTCACTACAACACGCAGGCATGATTAAAACTGAAATTGTACAGCGTTTATCAGTGGTACTGTCCATTTTAGCAGCGTACATCGTATTTAATGAAAGTATGTCAGCACTTAAATTCTGTGGTTTTACGATTGGAGTAGTTGCAGTCGTGTTGATGGTCTTACAAAAGACATCCATGTCACAACCCAATCTGTCTAGTAAAGGTATTTGGGCGTTGGTCGCAGTATGGGTAGGCTATGCATTGGTCGATATTTTGCTGAAGTATAATAGCCGTTTAGGCTTAGGTTTTGCGATCAGTTTAAATTTAATATTTGTTTTCGCTGGTATGCTTTCGTTGTTAGCAACCTTTATTAAAGCCAAAAAACAGCTTTTAAAGTGGCAAAATATTTGCGCAGGGCTCATTGTTGGCATGCTGAACTTTGCAAATATTGCATTGTATGTCAATGCACACCGAGCATTGCACGACAGCCCAGCGATTGTTTTTGCATCTATGAATATACTGGTTGTCGTATTCGGTGTCATGAGTGGTGTTGTTTTATTTAAAGAAAAGCTCACGCCACGTTTAAGCTTAAGTGTAACAATGGCTATTGTGGCGGTGCTTTGTTTAATGTTGGCGATGAAACCAAGTTGAATAATTATAGTGTGGTAAAAATATATTTATCTTGAAAACGTGCTTTAGGTAAAGTGGCATTGCTATCTGCCTCGCTACGATAGCCTAAAGTCACCACAACAGAGGGTCTGAGGCCTTGTTGTTCTAGTTCAAATTCATCAGATATTATTTTTTCATCAAAACCACCAATTGGTGTGGCATCAATCCCTTCAGCACCTGCTGCTAAAAGTAGTTGACCTAATGCAATAAAAGTTTGATTCTCTAACCATTGATCTAAGTTTTGTAGTTCATTACGGTATAAATTAACATAACCTGAACGGCCTTTGGCCTGAGCTTGTTTGGCTTCGGTGCTTTTAAAGCGCCCAGATCTGTCTTCTTGCTCTAATAATTGTGCTAAATGATCTTCTGTCACATCTGTGCGAGTGCATAGAATGAGTGTGTGAGATGCATTTAGAACTTTGGCTGCATTGCTTTCGTACATGCCACCCATAGACAGTGCGACACGATGCTTTGCTACAGGCGTTTGTGCAATATAAACATGCCATGGTTGAATGTTGACAGAAGATGGCGTTAGGCGTAACACTTCAAGTAATTTTAAAAAATCTGCTTCGGCAATCACTTTGTCTGAATCATAAGCTTTGGTGGTATAGCGTGTTTGAGCAACTTCTAAAATATCCATGTGTTATTTTCCAATAAAACGAATGTTCTGTTATAACAAAAAAAGGAAGCCATTGCCTTTAAATGCTTTAGAAAAAAGCGTTAATTTTTGCAACAGACTAAAGCATAAAAATTGATTTAGTTATGTGAAAATCGTTATAACTCGCTTAGGTACGCAGGCCTTAGAAGCGTGATAACATAGTTTATTAACATTTTGCATTAAGCTGAGTAATATTGATGACTGAGGAAAGATTAACTCACCTGAAACAGCTTGAAGCTGAAAGTATTCATATCATTCGTGAAGTGGCTGCAGAGTTTGAAAACCCTGTGATGTTATATTCGATTGGTAAAGATTCGGCTGTGATGTTGCATTTGGCGATGAAAGCCTTTTATCCAGCAAAATTGCCTTTTCCCCTAATGCATGTCAATACAGGCTGGAAGTTTAAAGACATGATCACTTTTCGTGATGATATGGTCAAAAAACACGGCTTGGAACTGATTGAACATAAAAATCTAGAGGGAATGGCTGCCAACATTAACCCGTTTGATCATGGTAGCTCAAAATATACTGACATCATGAAAACGCAAGCCTTAAAGCAAGCACTCGATAAGTATAAATTTGATGCAGCCTTTGGTGGCGCACGCCGTGATGAAGAAAAATCTCGTGCCAAAGAGCGTGTATATTCTTTTCGTGACAGCAAACACCGTTGGGACCCTAAAAATCAGCGTCCAGAGCTGTGGAATATCTACAATGGTAAAGTCAATAAGGATGAAAGTATTCGAGTTTTTCCACTGTCGAATTGGACAGAGCTTGATATTTGGCAATATATCTACCTAGAGCAAATTCCAATTGTACCGCTATACTATTCAGCAAAACGTCCAGTGGTTGAGCGTGATGGTACACTCATTATGATTGATGATGAGCGTTTTCCATTACGTGAAGGTGAAACTCCAACGTTAAAGCCAGTACGTTTTCGTACACTCGGTTGTTATCCACTCACAGGTGCAGTTGAATCAAGTGCAGACACCTTACCAGATATCATTCAAGAAATGCTTTTAACCACCAGTTCAGAACGCCAAGGCCGTATGATTGATCATGATGAAGCAGGGTCAATGGAAAAGAAAAAGCAAGAAGGTTATTTTTAATTTAGTGGAGTAAACACATGTCGCATCAGTCCGAGCTGATCAGCCAGGATATTTTGGCATATCTAAAACAGCATGAACAAAAAGACTTACTTCGCTTTTTAACGTGTGGCAATGTCGATGACGGAAAAAGTACCCTCATTGGTCGTTTGTTACATGATTCAAAAATGATTTACGAAGACCAACTTGAAGCCGTTAAACGTGACAGTAAAAAATCAGGTACACAAGGTGAAAAAATTGACCTTGCACTGTTGGTTGATGGTTTGCAAGCAGAACGAGAACAAGGCATTACCATTGATGTTGCGTATCGTTACTTTTCAACTGATAAACGTAAATTTATCATTGCAGATACGCCTGGGCATGAGCAATATACTCGCAACATGGCTACAGGTGCATCGACTTGCGACTTGGCAGTAATTTTAATTGATGCACGTTATGGTGTACAAACGCAGACGCGTCGTCATACGTTTATTGCGGCGCTGTTAGGTATTCGTCACATTGTTGTTGCGATTAATAAAATGGATTTAGTTGGCTTTGATGAAGCGAAGTTTAAGCAAATTCAAGCAGACTACCATGCATTTATTCAACACCTTGGACAACGTGCCCCTAAAAATATTCATTTTGTACCCATCTCAGCACTTGACGGTGACAATGTTGTCAATGTTTCTGAGCATACGCCGTGGTATCAGGGTCAAACCTTGATGAGTATTTTAGAAACAGTACAGATTGCACAAGATACCACACAGCAAGATTTTCGTTTCCCTGTACAGTATGTGAACCGACCGAACCTAGACTTTCGTGGTTTTGCAGGAACAATTGCACTGGGTTCAGTAAAAGTAAATGATGACATTGTGGTATTGCCTTCTGGTCAGCGTAGTAAGGTTAAAGAAATCGTCACGTATGATGGTTCATTGCCTCAAGCAGGTATAGGGCAAGCAGTTACTTTAACACTGCATGATGAAATTGATGTGAGCCGTGGTGATGTGATTACCCATGTAGAGGCTAGACCACATATTTCACGTGCAGTACGTGCAACTGTGGTGTGGATGGCAGATCAGCCATTGGTTGAAGGTAAACTGTATAATGTCAAAGTAGGTACACAAAATGTACCTGCCAAAGTCAGCCAAATTCATCATCGCATTGACGTAAACACTCTAGCACAGGGTGATGCTCATGGTGCTGTAGAGCTAAATGGTATTGCTGATATTACAGTAGAATTTGACCGTGCAGTCGTGTTTGATGAATATATCAATAGTCGTCATACAGGTAGCTTTATTTTTATTGATCGCTTAACCAATGTTACTGTTGGTGCTGCGATGATTGAGCATACTGCCCAGTTATCACAACAAGGGACAGTAACGGCTACAGAGCGTGCAGCACGTTTAGGGCAAAAGCCAGTGGTATTGGCCTTAAATACGGTGTTAATTCAAGATAAGACACTTGAGCGTGCTTTGCTTAATGAAGGCATAGTGGCTTTGGTGGTAGATCAATTAGATACTTTAGTCGTGCTCAAACAAACAGGCCTTGTGCTTTTAGTTGATGAAGCACATAGCGCACAAGCAGACGGCGTGATTCAAACACAACGTCTTGAAGATGCACTGAAGCATATTAAAAATGCTGTTTTACTTTAATATAGTGTTTAGATTTTAAAATATGCCCTTATCGTTTTACGATTGAGGGCATTTTATTTATTACCATGAAGTACTTTATCAATAATATGCGCATGTGTAGGTATTAAACCTGTTTTCAATCCGAGTGGTTTAAATACTTTATCTAACACTTGTTGTGTTTGGTGGCCTTGGTTTTGCTCAATATTGGTTAATGTTCGTCTGCTTACATTAACTAAGGTTGCATATTGTTGCTGTGTTAATCCCAATATAGATTTGCGTAAATACTGTAGAAGCTCACCTTGTGAGAGCTGACCTGTTAAATATTGAATGTAGGTTTGAATAAGTAATTGCTGACGGTCTTCGGTTGGAATACGTGTGCTCATAAAAGTTGCCACCGTTTTAATTTATTTTCAGTATAACTAAGACCTAATACAGGCATGTCAATGATCTGATGAGGTACACCACGATCAATTAAGTTTTGTTTGATTCCGACCAAACGCTGTGCCAAATCTTTAAGGGCTTGCATAGATTTTTCAGGCGGGCAGTGTTTTCCTAAATGTTGGCAGATTTCAGCCCATCGATATTCACCACCTTCTTCATATGGGCTTCCCCAAGACGTAGAGCGAATAATTCCTTCAGGGTCTGCTTTCATTGGCGCAAAATCATAAATCGGGGCAAGTTGAACAGCATCGGCAGACTTTAAAAAAGAGGTATTACGGCCGTGATTGTCTGAATTACCAAAAATAATATTAAGTAAATCGCGTTGTAGCCACTCACAGATAAAGTCTGAACTCTTAAATGTTGAGTCAATGGTTTTTAATATCTGACATAAGGATTCAATTACTTCAAAATGATTGAGATAACTTCCCGCAGGGCAATTTAAAACAGAATATACCGATTCAAGCCCACGGCGTTGCCACTGTTGATCTATCCAAACCGTATCAAAACGAGGTAGCCATAGGGAGGGATAGTGTTCTCCTTCAATCAATTTCATCTGTTTGACATCAATGGTATTAAACCCCAAATCTGCTAGGGCATGATAATAGTGGTATTCCGCTCTTAAAATATTACAATCTATTTCTGTACGCTGATTTCTAGGGAATTTGACTAAATAATGCAGGTCAGGCTGATCAAAACGTTCTTGAAAGGTATCAATCCACACTTTTTCATCTGATGAAAATCGAATAAGTAATTTGGGTGCTTCACCACCTGCACCTGTAGCACCACCACTAATTGCCCCCATTTGCTGTGCATACTCTAAAAAGTCACTATGGCGGTTTGCGACATCGCTAAGTTCAAATGTTCTTAAATGCAACGTTGAGTTTGGGTCTTTTATAGGAATAGACTCTTTAATACGTAAATGACCAACAGGTGCAATCACACCTTTTTCTAATAAGATGCTGTCTTGTTGCTGTGAGGTATAGTGTTGTAATTGTAGGTGATTAATCCAATAACGTCGTGCAGCACCAGAGGGTACAAGATCATCTAAAAAGCCAAACCAATGTTTGTTTTCATGCTGTACCATCATTTGTACAGGTAAAGATAAACTACAGGCATAGTAGTTGCGTTGTTCTAAGTATTCAATGGCATAATCTAAAGCATACTCTAAGCGTGCCACACTACTTGAACCTTTTTCTGGTTCACTCAGATACAGACTTGCAATATCTTGCCATGTTGTTTGATGAATTAAGGCTTGAACAGTGAGTATTTTCATTGTTTTGGTCATGCGCATATATTTTCTCAAAATTAACACAAAAACGCCAAATTGAGTAAATTTTTGCGCATAAAGTTTGTTTATTCACATAAATGCGCAAAATTATGCGCATAAGCTTATGAGCTGTCATATTTATTCTGTACTGTTAAGTTTTATTGCAATAAACAGAGGTGTTTTTAATATGGGTCATTATGCCAATATTACCTTAGCACACGATAAAGAGGAAAATAGCCGTTTAGATTTTGAAAGACACTATATTTCCCCCAAATACATTATTCCACTATTTTGGACTACTTTTTTTAAAGTAGAACATATTGTGACCAAAGGTGTAGATGGAGAGCCTTATTACTATTTTGAAATCACTAAAGCAGATGTCATGGCTAACTTTAAAGCGAGAATGCCTTTGTTTTTTAAATGGTATGGGTAAGAAGCTTTTGAATTATCAAAAAAAATTTGCAGTTTATTTTTGCCTTTGATTATAAATATATCATGCTTGATGTAGATGATATCCTAGGTATGGATATTGAACACCCAGCAACAACAGGAAGCGCCTACAGCAGGTTAGAGCATTGGTACGTTGTTTTGACGACACGATATATGCAATAGACCAAAAAATGATTCCATCGTTAGATGAAATTCAACCAGACTTGAATGATTGGCTTGTAGGTTTAGATGAAGAGTATTATCCATAAGACTTAAAGCAGTTTGCTGTAAATTTATAATAGAAAGATGAAGTTGTCGTATAGTTTTTTGATTTTCTCTATATTTTTATAACTCACTTGCTTATACTGTGCCACAGTTAATATATTTCATTTTACACACATCAAAATGCTACTTTAGTAATTAAGTACATGATTGTGTACATACCACTTGAGTGCTTTATGGCTGTATCTAAAAAGTCTGTTGATATTAAAAACATACGCAATTTCTCTATTATTGCTCACATTGACCACGGTAAATCTACCTTGGCAGACCGTTTTATTCAAATGTGCGGTGCTTTAGAAGATCGTGAAATGCAAGCACAGTTCCTTGATTCAATGGATATTGAGCGTGAGCGTGGTATTACCATTAAAGCGGCTTCGGTCACGTTGTACTACACCCATTCAAATGGGCAAGAGTATCAACTGAACTTTATTGATACCCCAGGCCACGTTGACTTTTCTTATGAAGTTTCTCGTTCATTGGCCGCTTGTGAAGGTGCATTATTGGTTGTAGATGCTGCGCAAGGTGTAGAGGCACAATCTGTTGCAAACTGTTATACCGCTATAGACCAAGGTCTTGAAGTCTTGGCTGTACTGAACAAAATTGATTTACCGCAAGCCGAGCCTGAGCGTGTTATTCATGAAATTGAAGAGATTATCGGTATAGATGCAACAGATGCACCGACATGTTCTGCAAAAACAGGGCTTGGCGTAAAAGATGTTCTAGAGCGTTTAGTTGATGTTATTCCTGCACCCGAAGGTGATAGAGAAGACTCACTACAGGCATTGATTGTGGACTCGTGGTTTGACAACTATCTAGGTGTTGTCTCACTTGTGCGTATTAAGCAAGGACGTATCCGCAAAGGCGATAAAATGCTGGTGAAGTCTACTGGCCAGTCACACGTTGTCACATCTGTGGGTGTATTTAGTCCAAAACACACAGAAACAGGTATGTTGGAAGCTGGTGAAGTCGGCTTTGTGATCGCAGGTATTAAAAATATTTTTGGTGCACCTGTTGGTGATACTCTTACTTTGGTTGGTACACCTAACGTTACATCATTACCTGGTTTTAAAAAGGTAAAACCACAAGTATATGCAGGTTTATTTCCAATCGATGCCAGTGACTTTGAACCTTTCCGTGAAGCATTACAGAAACTACAAATTAACGACTCTGCACTATTCTTTGAACCTGAAAGTTCAGATGCACTTGGTTTTGGTTTTCGCTGTGGCTTCTTGGGTATGTTGCACATGGAAATTGTGCAAGAGCGTTTAGAGCGTGAGTATAATTTAGATCTTATCACCTCTGCACCTACAGTAGTCTACGAAGCCTTGACTAAAGGTGGTGAAGTTGTTTATATCGACAGTCCATCAAAAATGCTAGATGGTACATTGGTTGAAGACTTACGAGAGCCTATTGCAGAATGTCATATTCTTGTGCCTAAAGAATACTTAGGTAACGTTATTACACTGGCAATTGAACGCCGTGGCGTACAAAAAGACATGAAGTATTTGGGTAATCAAGTATCTATTACATTTGATGTGCCAATGGCTGAAGTTGTGATGGACTTTTTTGATAAATTGAAGTCATGCTCAAGAGGTTTTGCATCATTAGATTATAACTTTACTCACTTCCAAAGCTCAAACTTAGTGAAAGTAGATGTGCTCATTAATGGTGATAAAGTGGATGCTCTTGCAATGATTTGCCATCGCAATGAAGCGCGTCAACGTGGTAACTCATTGGTTGAAAAAATGAAAGACCTGATTCCTCGTCAGATGTTTGATGTTGCGATACAAGCCGCTATTGGTGCACAAATTATTGCTCGCTCTACAGTCAAAGCAATGCGTAAAAACGTGTTAGCAAAATGTTATGGTGGTGATGTTTCTCGTAAGAAAAAATTGCTTTCAAAACAAAAAGAAGGTAAAAAACGAATGAAGCAGGTTGGTAGTGTTGAAATCCCACAAGAAGCATTTCTTGCTGCATTACAAATTGATAAAAAATAATCATTAGGATAAGTCCATGGATTTTGATTTTAATTTGATCCTCGTTCCCGTTACTTTAATCTTATTTATAGTATGGTTACTTGATAAATTGCTTTTTAAGCAACGTGCAAATAACGGACGTGGTAATGAAAATTTTATCGTCACATGGGCTTATGATTTTTGGCCTGTTTTAGCGATAGTACTGATTTTACGCTCGTTCTTATTTGAGCCATTTAATATTCCATCAGATTCTATGGTGCCAACATTAGAAACAGGTGATTTTATTTTGGTGAATAAGTTTGATTATGGTGTGCGTTTACCAGTGATTAATAAGAAAGTTATTGATATTGGTGAACCAAAGCGAGGCGAAGTGATTGTATTTCGCTATCCAGTCAAACCAAGTGTGAGCTACATTAAACGTGTTGTCGGCTTGCCTGGAGACCGAATTGATTTTAGATCAGGTACTTTATTTATTAATGGTCAAAAAATAGTATCTGTGAGTACAAGCTTTAGTCGTGAAAAAGATAAACTTTCTTCTTTTTCGACCAGCTATCGTTTAGAAACACTGGGTGAACATCAACATCTTGTACGTTATTTAGCAGATAGAAACCCGTTGATTGAACAGTTTAATTATGCGCAAAGTCAAAATGATGCATCTTTGATTCCTTTTGTTGCAAAAGATAATTCAACCTTTATTCAAAGTAATGGGGCAGATTGGTCAGTCACTGTACCAAAAGGTAATTACTTTGCTATGGGTGACAATCGTGATGAAAGTTCAGATGGTCGTTTTTGGGGCTTTATTCCTGAAGAGAATTTGACAGGTCGTGCGGTATATATATGGATGCATAAAGAACCAGGTTTGAATTTACCAACGTTTAATCGTAACGGTACAATTAACTAAGTAAATATTTAACATCAAGTTATGTTAAAATGTTCCATACTCTTTGTAACGAAGCTTATGCACCTTTTTCACTAAAAGGTGCATAAATATTATGAGGCCATCAGTTAATTGTTACAATGACTTCAAATTTGTTACAACACACTATCATCATATTTAAGGATTCATTGCACAAAAGCACAAAATCCTCCTTTAACTTTCGAGAGAGCAGTTGACCAAAGGAACATTTAAAAAGCTAAATTATCAGCGTTTGACTTTAAATATTGGCTATGAATTTCAAAGCAGTGATTTATTACAGCTTGCTTTAACACACCGTTCGGTCAGTCATAAATATAATTATGAACGATTAGAGTTTCTAGGTGATTCTTTGCTAGGTATGATCATTGCAGATTATCTTTACCACAGTTACCCACATGAAAATGAGGGGCGACTAACCCGCATGCGTGCAACTTTAGTCAGACAAGAAGCACTTGGTAAAATTGCAAATGATTTAAAACTCAGTGAACATTTAATTATGAGCACAGGTGAACTTAAATCGGGTGGGCACCATCGAGAATCTATCTTAGCAGATACTGTTGAAGCAATTATTGGCGCAATTTATACAGATTGTAGTGACTTAGATGCACTCAAAGAAATTATACTGCGTTGGTATAGCCCTTATTTAAGTCATATAGCACCAACGGACCAACTTAAAGATCCGAAATCTCGCTTACAAGAATACTTGCAAGCCCGCAAAAAACCATTGCCAATTTATGAAGTAACCCATATACAGGGTGACGCACCAAACCAACACTTTCAAGTCCTATGTCAAGTGAGTGACTTTTCAGTAGTGTATGGTGAGGGGAGTAGCCGAAGATTTGCAGAGCAAGCTGCTGCGGCAGAAATTTTGAAATTATTGGAGCAAAAAACTGCATGACGATGCCATCTGACCACAACAACGATGACAACACCCAAGCTTCTGAAAAAAATGATCTCGTGGATCAATTTTTCAAGTCACAAGATATTCAAATTCCAGCTGACTTTAAAAGCGGTTTTGTTTCGATTGTTGGTCGCCCAAATGTTGGTAAATCAACCTTAATGAACCACTTGCTAGGGCAAAAGCTTTCGATTACTTCTCGTAAGCCACAGACGACTCGCCATAAAATTATTGGTATTGATAGTCGTGAAAAATCACAAGCCGTGTATGTAGATACACCGGGTATGCACAAAAAAGAAGTGCGCGTGATGAATAAAATGATGAACAAGGCTGCATACTCAGCATTGCGTGATGTTAACCTAGTTTTGTTTGTTATTGATGGTAAAAAGTGGACACAAAATGACGAGTTAGTGCTTGAAAAGCTAGCCAATGCAGAGATGCCTGTCATTTTAGTTATTAGTAAAATTGATACATTAGAAGATAAAAAAGCACTACTTCCACTGATTCAAGAGCGTACAAAACTCATGAATTTTGTAGAAATTGTGCCTGTATCTGCACTTAGAGGTGCAAATTTAGAGCATTTAAGAGAGATAATCTCAAAGTATTTACCATTTGGCCAACCACTTTATGCTTTTGACCAAGTAACAGACCGTTCAGAACGCTTTTTAGCCAGTGAAATTATTCGTGAAAAAATTATGCGTCAGCTTGGCGAAGAGCTCCCGTATGATTTAACGGTACAAATTGAATCATTTAAAACTGAAGAACCTAGTGTAAACCCAAAAACGGGCAAAACAAAACCTGCATGTATGTATATCGATGCTACAATTTTTGTTGACCGCATTGGGCAAAAAGCCATTGTGATTGGTGATAAAGGGGCTAAACTGAAAAAGATTGGCATGGAAGCTCGTATAGACATGGAAAAAATGTTTGAGCATAAAGTTATGCTGACCTTGTGGGTGAAAGTTAAAGGTGGCTGGTCTGATGACGAGCGTGCGCTTAAAAGTTTAGGTTATAGCGATATCTAAGTCATTATCTAAAAAGAGGTGAGGTCATGGTGAAAGTATGTTCTGTCTTAGCATGTGTACTATTATTGCAAGGGTGTATTACGAGCGTTGTGACTTTACCTGTGAAAGTAGCCTATAAAACAACCAAAGGTGTTGTCAAAGGTACAGCAGCAGTGGTTGGTGCTGTTATTCCAGATGGCGATGATAAAAAGTCAAAAGACTAAATGCGAAATCAATGTTTACATGGTTATGTGATTCATGCACGTAAGTACAAAGAGCGTAGCCATATTATTCATTTTTTTAGCCAAGAGTATGGTCGGATTGATGGGGTAGTACGTCAAGCACTACCGCCATTATTTCAACCTGTTGTGCTATATGCTTCTGGAAAAAGTGAACTAAAAACATTTAATCAGTTAGAGATTGACCATCAGCCTATTTTTTTGCAGGGCGAGGCTTACTTTTGTGGCTTTTATTTAAATGAGTTATTGCTCAAGCTATGTCCACTCGAAGATGCTTTAATACAATTATATCAACAATATCACTGTACAATTGATGCATTGCAGTATTTACATAAAAATAGCCAAGACAAAAATTATCTCAAACAATCATTACGTCAATTTGAATATGTATTATTAAAAGAACTAGGATATGACATTGACTTTAGTGTAGATCATTTAGGGCAACCCTTAATAGAGCAAGCACATTATCAATTTTTTGTAGATCAGGGATTTGTACAATCAAACCTAAATCAGTCTTTTCAAGGTAAAGACCTTTTATCCTTACTGTCTTTTCCCACAGTATCTTTAACGAATGTACAACTTTTAATACTAGGCCGTTTATATCGTCAAATGATTAGCCATTTACTGGGTGATCGCCCTTTAAAAAGTCGTCAGCTGTGGCTACAGTATTATCAAAATCAACATTAATGAGGAATGACTATGTCTATTTTGTTAGGTGTAAATATTGACCATGTGGCAACACTTAGACAAGCACGTGGCACACCGTATCCAGATCCTGTAAAAGCTGCATTATGTTGCGAGAAAGCTGGTGCAGAAGGGATTACTTTACATTTACGTGAAGATCGTCGCCATATACAAGATGATGATGTTAGACGTATGCGTCCTTTACTTCAAACACGTATGAATCTAGAAATTGCAGTGACTACAGAAATGGTCGAATTTGCCAAAGAGATTAAGCCACAACATATTTGTTTTGTACCAGAACGTCGTCAAGAACTAACCACTGAAGGTGGATTAAATGTTGTTGGTCAATTAGACAAAGTGCGCACAGCAACGCAAGCCTTGGTTGCGGTTGGTTGTGATGTTTCATTGTTTATTGATGCAGACTTTGCTCAAATTGATGCAGCGATTACTTGTGGTGCACCTACCATTGAATTGCATACAGGTGCATATGCAGATGCAAATACTGTAGAGGAACAATATGCTGAACTACAGCGTATTACTAAAGCTGTCGCTTATGCGAAGAATAAAGGCTTAGTTGTGAATGCAGGACATGGTTTAAACCTAGAGAATATTGCTCCAATTGCCAAAATTGAAGGCATTCATGAGCTAAATATTGGTCACTCTATTATTGCCGATAGCGTATTTGTTGGTTTAGAAACTGCTGTAAAACAGATGAAACAAGCGATTGCCAATGCAGAGGGTATATGTCAAGCGTAAATTATGATGAGCTAATGCAACCTGTGATTGCATTTTTAGGTTGTACAACTCCGCAAGCATGGTTAGATACTGCTAAAAATAATTTAGAATTATTAATGCAAGACCATGCAAATTGCGAAAAAAAAGCAGCCAGTACAGCTATGAACTTAATGTTTAGATACAGTTTTTTCTCAGACTTACAGGTTAGACTGGCACAGCTTGTACGTGAAGAAATGCTACACTATGAGCAAGTTTTGGGCTTTATGCAAAGACGTGGTCAAGCATGGCAATCGTTAAGTGCAGGGCGTTATGCAGGTGGCTTACGTAAAGAAGTAAGAACATATGAGCCAGAAGCGCTAATTGATATTTTAATTATTGGTGCTTTTGTAGAAGCACGTTCGTGTGAGCGTTTTTATGCTTTAGCTCCAATTGTTGATGACGAGCTTGGTCGTTATTATCGCTATTTACTCAAGTCAGAATCTAGACATTATGAAGACTATATCGCACTTGCAAAAGAGGTTGCAGAAACCCATAAACTAAAAAATATTAATGAAACGATTTCTTTGCGTGTTGATTTTTTTAGGGAAGTAGAGAAAAAACTTATTTTAGAGCCAGATGACGTATTTCGCTTTCATAGCGGTACGCCACATTAAAAAGATGGAGTCATGAATTTCATTGAAACAAAGCCATGACTCCATTGTATTACCACATTAAATCATCAGGAATCGCATAAGCTGCATATGGGTCATTCTCGTCAGTCGTTTGGGTGTTTTCTTCAGACTTGTTCCATAAAATAAAGCCTTCCATTTTCTGTTCAATACGTTCAGCCAATGCTGTGGCGAGTAATACGTATGGAGTCGCTTTTGCAACTACAAGACTTCCTGCAACCAATGCATTATAAACTTGTTGATTAATATATATTTTTTTAATTTTTTGCTCATCTATAAACTGATATGCAATTTCACCTTCAGTTTTTTCAATTTTATGTTGTTGAATCATTTGTTGAATATTTGCTTTAAGTGTTCTTTGTTCAAGTTGTTTTTGTTTTTCTGCATTTAGTTCAAGGTCTTTTTGCTGTTTAGATTGCTGCGTTTTTTCAATATCAGCGATTAAAGATGCTTTGTGGTCTTGTCCGGTGCGTTGCTCGTGTTGTGCCTGTTTTGTGATTTTTTTTGCTTTTTTAGAGTCAACTAGACCCGCCTTAAGCAACTGAGCTTGCAGTGCATTTTTAACCATGATGTATTCCAATTCCAGTACTAAAAACAAGATACTGTATTATACGCATAAAAATAGTGAGTTACGCTGAACTTTTATCATCGTCTATTCATCTATATGATGCAGTTTATAAAAACAATAGACCTTTATCTTTTGTACTGCCTTACATCATATAAATGATTTTATTAAGTTTTTTCTTACATAATTTAAAAGGAGAGAATGTAAATAATAAGTAAAGTATAGCTTATTGATAAAACTGAGATACTTTATTTAATATGGTTTGAAAACGTTGGTCTTTTATTGAATAAAAAATTTGTTTTCCTGCACGGCGAGTAGTGACTACACCATTTTTACGTAAAATCATTAATTGCTGAGACAGTGTCGGTTGTACAATTTTGGTTTTCTGCTCAATTTCAGACACATTTAATTCTTCTTGAAGTAAATGACTCAAAATAATTAATCTGTCTTGGTTGGCTAAAGATTTAAGCATAGTCACAATATCATTAGATTGTGTTCGGACAACATTCATATTCATTGCAGTATCCATAAAATATTTCCTTGGTCTATAACTTTATTGATTGAAAATATACAGAATATCTATGCATAAAAAATGGATTTGTCATGTAAAAAAGTAAAGCTAATGCTTATTTAGCTCAATTTAAAGCCTGTTGGTAGATAATATTTTATTTGTTCTATTTTAGTGCAAAATTAATTTAAGTAATACTTTGATTTTATATGCTATCTATTATAGCTTTGCTTTTGAATGTTTGAAGTACTGGATTAAAGTTTGCTGTGAAAAACAGAATTGATTTAAAAAACTCAGTCTTACCAATCATATAAATGAATCATCACCTACTTATGAAAGATGATCATCTTTTATTGGCATATTTGTTGCTCTAACAAACGAAGGTTTCCATTATTTTATAAATTAATTTTATTGTTTAATCATCCAATAATACAAGCTCAATAGGAGATATACTATGAGCAAAAATACAAGTGATGCAATTCAAGGCGATCTACTTGGTGGACACAACCAAGACCCGCAAGATGAAGACAAATTACAACGATCTCTGACCAATAGACATATTCAACTGATTGCCATAGGTGGTGCAATTGGTACGGGTTTATTTATGGGTACAGGAAAGACTTTAAGCCTTTCAGGTACTTCAATTGTTTTAACTTACTTAATTATTGGTTTTTTCTTCTACTTTGTAATGCGTGCAATGGGAGAGCTATTACTTTCAAATACCAATTATAAGTCCTTTGCTGACTTTGCAACAGCATATCTTGGGCCTTGGGCAGGCTTCTTTTTAGGTTGGTCGTATTGGATGAGTTGGGTTGTTACAGCGATTGCAGATATTATTGTGATTGGAGGGTATTTTCAGTTTTGGTTTCCTGATTTATCGGCCTGGATTCCTGCTTTTATTACAGTAACCACATTAACGATTTTGAACTTACTCACTGTAAAGCTATTTGGAGAAACAGAGTTTTGGTTTGCATTGATTAAGATTGTAGCGATTATTGTTTTTTTATTGGTTGGTATTTATTTGGTCGTAACTGGTTTTGTTTCACCCAATGGTGTGAAAGCATCGTTATCTCATTTAATAGAACCTGGATCAATTTTTCCTTATGGGCTTAGTGGATTTTTAGCAGGGTTTCAAATTGCAGTATTTGCTTTCATTGGTATTGAGCTTGTAGGTACAACGGCTGCTGAAACCAAAGACCCACATAAAACGCTACCTAAAGCCATTAACTCTATTCCATTACGTATTATTTTATTTTACGTAGGTGCTTTGGTTTGCATTATTTCTGTAACTTCTTGGGCAAAGGTATCACCAAGCCAAAGTCCTTTTGTGCATATGTTTACCTTAATTGGCTTGCCTGCAGCAGCCTTCTTAGTTAATTTTGTGGTAACAACATCAGCAATGTCTTCTGCTAATAGTGGTATTTTTGCAACCAGTCGTATGATGTATGGTTTGGCTGTTGAACGTGATGCACCACAAAAATTTAAACAATTGTCTAAACGTAAAGTACCAATTTATAGCTTAATTTTCTCTATGTGTTGTATTGTGGTTGGTACAAGTATTTTATTTATTATTCCAAATGTTATGACTGCATTCACCATTTTCTCATCACTTAGCACAATTTTGATGATCTTTTCATATGCGATTATTTTATTATCTTATCTCGCATACCGTAAAAAAGCTCCTGATTTACATGAAGCGTCTCAGTATAAAATGCCAATGGGAATATTTATGTCGTGGTTAACACTGGTTTTTCTACTCTTTGTAACTGCAATTTTAATTTTAGATCATGACACACGTATCGCACTGTATTTTTCTCCAATTTGGTTTGGTGGGCTTTATGTCGCATATAAATACCGCAATAAAAAAGATCAAGAACGTAATTGGATTTTAACGCATGGAAAGCGTGTAGAAAAATAGCTCTATTAGTGAATAAAATGGCCTGTTTTATACGAGTCATTTTTTATATCTAGATGAAAATAAATACCTAAAAAACTTTATAAATTCATAAAAAAATTCTTATATATTTTAAATATGGAAAAAATTATAAATTATATATTTATATGTGGAAAATTTTTTAAAAATCGGTAAAAATGACTCAAATGAAGGAAAATAATTCGAAATCAATTACGCTATATTATGACTTAGGGTGTAAGAGGGATCGAGAAAACGGTTTAAGGTATTGGGAGATACCATAAACTTGACCCAAAAGGTCTGAACTCGGCTTTTAGTGAAAACAAATTTACCCATTTGTTGAATGATATACAGTGTACAACGCAGTATATGCTAAAAGTAAACAATCTGTTTTCCCTTGACTCCAAAAATAATAATCGTAATCTAGCCATCGAAATATTTTTCACTGCCTAAAGAGAAAAATATGCAATTAGACCGCTTTGATAAACAAATCCTTGAAATACTCAGCCACGAAGATTTAAACCTTAACGAATTATCTGAACGTATTAATCTATCGATTAGTTCGGTACATCGTCGTATTAAAATATTGATCGAATCTGAAATGATGACCGGTTTAAAGCGTGAGATTAACTATAATAAACTTGGTTTTAAGCTACATATATTACTACAAGTCTCTTTAAGTAAGCACGATAGTGAAACATTTGATCATTTTTTGGCAGAGCTAGATGCAATTCCTGAAGTGATTAATGCTTTTTTAGTGACAGGGCAAAGTGCAGATTTTATTGTTGAGCTAGTCGCTAAAGATATGGATAATTACAGTGAAATTTTACTTAGACGAGTGGCTAAAATAGAAAATGTAACGGCGTTACATTCAAGTTTTGTGATTAAAAAATATAATGTGTTTAACTGTCAGCACATACTTAGCCGAGTATAGTGTATATAAAAAATAAAAAAGCAGAGATATGATCTCTGCTTTTTTATTTGACTATAAAATACGTTTGAGTCGCTGAACAACTTGTTCACACTGTTGTAAGTCTGCAACTAGTGCCATACGCACGTGGTTTTCACCAGGGTTCCCATGAGGTGTATCTCTTGAAAGATAACGTCCTGGAAGCACTTTAATGTTGGCATATTGCATTAAATGCTGTGCAAATTTCTCATCATTATCGACTTTTAACCAGTAATAAAATCCTGCATCTGGTTTCATTAATGGCAGTACTTGGCCTAATTCACTTTGAAATAAATCAAATTTTTCCCTGTATAAAGCACGGTTATCTGCAACATGCTGTTCATCTGACCATGCCAAACAAGATGCAATTTGATGTTGCACAGGCATAGCCGCACCATGATAAGTTCTATACTTTAAATAAGGCGTTAAAATATTGGCATCGCCTGCAACAAAGCCTGAACGCATACCGGGTAAATTAGAGCGTTTAGAAAGCGAATGAAATACGACACAGTTTTTATAATCGTGTCGTCCCATCTCTGCACAGACTTCTAATAATCCAACAGGGGCTTGCTCAAACCATAACTCAGAGTAGCACTCATCTGAAGCAATAATAAACCCATACTGGTCAGACAATTGAATAAGCTTTTTAAGTTGCTCACGAGGCATAACTGCCCCAGTTGGATTACCTGGTGTACATACAAATAAAACTGCAGTTTTTTCCCATACTGTGCTTGGTATAGCCTCGAAATCACCTAAATAGTGATTATCTTCAGTGCAGTTCACCAAATACGGCGTGGCACCTGCTAATAAGGTAGCCCCTTCGTAGATTTGATAAAATGGATTTGGCATGACAACATAAGCATTATCCTCTTTATTCACGACAGATTGAACAAATGAAAACAATGCTTCTCGTGTACCAGATACAGGAAGAACGTTTTGTTCTGAATTGATTTGTTTTAGGTGGAAACGTTGTTTAAGCCAATTTGCAATTACTTGGCGTAATTCGGGTATGCCTTTACTTGCAGGGTAGCTAGATAAATGCTGAAAATTTTGAGCTAAGCTATCAATAACAAATTGTGGTGCTGGATGTTTCGGTTCACCAATAGACAGTGAAATGGCAGGCAAATCTGCAGGGGGTATGTCTTTAAAAAGTATGCTTAGCTTTTCAAATGGGTATGGGTGAAGATGCTCTAATAATTTATTCATAAATCGACTACTAATTTTACGGTGTTGAGTTGGTAATTTGGTTTGATGCTTCATCAAGGGCAGATTTGAGCTGAAATGCAAAGTGTTCTGACTCGTCGTTAGACATCATGCCCCCATTTTTCTTGGTTACGTAAAAAAGGTCTTCTACTTTTTCGCCAAGAGTGGCAATTTTAGCAAAATGAATGTCTAAACCCTGCATCATAAATAAACCGCCAATTTTTGCCAATAAGCCGGGTTGATCTAATGTGGAAATTTCTATTTTATGTTGCTTGAGAGACTCATCAAGCCGTATTGTGACAGTATTTTCAATATTAAAGTGTCTCAATTGTCGAGGGATACGTCTTTGCATAAGATTAGGGTATTCATCGACATGGCTTAAAGCGTCAAAAAGTGCTTTGATGACCATTTCTTGACGCTGTGGTTCATTAAGTAATGTACCAAAACGGTCTAAAACAATATAAGAATCTAAGCTAAAGTCGGTTTTAGAGGTAATAATACGTGCATCTTGTACATCAAGATTCATGCGATCAAGTACTGCAACAGTTGTAGCAAATAAGTTCGGTTTATCTTGTGTATAAATAAAAATCTGCACGGCATCTTGTGCTGTCTTACGATGTGCTCTGAGCTTAATAAGGGGTTGATTACTTGCTTCATGTTCTAAGATCGCATGTGTACACCATGCAATATCGTCAACAGATTCTTTTAAGAAATATTCATCGCCAAGTTCTTGCCAAACTTCTTCAACACGTTGCAGTGAAAAATTTTGAACCAACCTTTCACTGGCATAGAACTTAGTGTCTTCAATTAGCATTTGGTAGTCTACAGGCTGATCTATGCCTTTGCGAATAACTTCACGGGTTTGGGTGTAGAGTTGACGCATGAGGGATGCACGCCATGTATTCCAAAGCTTTGGATTGGTTGCATTAATGTCTGCGACCGTGAGTGTGTATAGATAATCTAAATGGTCCATGTCTTTTAGTTTAGATGCAACTTCTTGAATTACATCAGGGTCTGAAATATCTTTTTTCTGTGCGGTGAGTGAAATGAGTAAGTGATTTTCAATCAGCCATGCAATCAAATCTGTATCTTCAGGACTAATGCCATGTAATTGGCAAAATTCGCGGGCATCTTGTGCACCTAAAATACAGTGGTCACCGTTACGACCTTTGGCAATGTCATGGAACAGTGCAGCAATCATAATAATGTCACGTTTTTTAAGGCGTTGGTAAACAGAACTCACCACAGGAAAATCTTTGGCAAATTCAGGTTCCTTAAAACGCTCTAAGTTACGTATAAGAAACAACGTATGCTGGTCTACAGTATAAATATGAAATAAGTCATATTGCATGAGTCCCATAATTTGACCAAATGCAGGTAGGTATTTACCCAAAATACCGTAGCGACGCATATGTGATAAGGTTTCATAAAGACGTTTTGATGATTGTATAATCTTTAAAAATAAATGTTGGTGCTTAGGTTGTTGTCTAAAGTTTTCATCTATGTTTTTTGCAGCCAACACGAGTAAACGTAATGTACGTGCTCGAATACCTTTAATTTCTGGGTGTATGGCAATTAAATAAAATATTTCTAGAATTGCACTTGGATTTTCAGAAAACACCCGATGATGTTGTACTGCAATTTTATGGTCAGTAATGGTAAAGCGTTCATTGAGTACAGTGACCTGTTTGGCATAGTCTGTAGATCTTGGTTCTATGACGGATTGATTAAAAAAGGCTAATAGAACTTCATTTAGTGTGGCGACTTGTTGTGCTTTACGGTAGTAACGACGCATAAACTGTTCAACCGCATAGTTTGCAGATTGACCCTTTGGCGTATTGTAGCCAAATTTACTTGCAATATCTCGTTGATAGTCAAAAAGTAGTCTATTCTCATCACGTTTAGTTAAGCGGTGTAAGTGATGCCTTATTTCCCAATAAAATGTTTCTGCAGCTTCTAATATTTTTAATTCAAACTCTGAAATAAACCCAAGGTGTACAAGATCATAAATACGTCCCACTCTAAAGTGTCGCTTAGCAACCCATGCAATTTGGTTCATGTCTCGAATACCACCAGGGGCATTCTTTATATCTGGTTCTAAATTACTTTCGGTAAAGTTATGTTGAGAATAGCGTTTTTTTTGTTCTTGCATTTTTGCGTCAAAAAAAGCGCGGTCTGTCCATGCTTGATTTACAATTTGGCGGGGCCAACGGGAAAGACGTTCATCACCAATAATTAAACGTGATTCAATCAGTGATGTTGCAATCGTAATGTCTTGGCTGGCTTGTTCCATACATGATTGTACTGTACGTACGCTAACACCGGGTTTAAACCCCGTGTCCCATAAAGAGGCAATGAACTGCGATACAGCTTGCTCTTGTGTAGTATTTAGCTCAAATTCTGAAAATAGCATAATGTCTACATCAGAGTATGGCAACATTTCTTGACGGCCATATCCACCTACAGCGAATAAGCAAATTTCTGAATCTTCAAGTCCTGCTTTCTTCCAAAGTAGACGTAAGCTTTCATCGGTAGCATTTGATCTGGCCAATATAATATGTCGAATACTATTTCCATTTTCAAAAGACGTATCAAACTGCTGTTCAATGTGTTGATGCCATTTTTGAATAGATGCATGGCCTTCATGGCTCGCCAGATAGTCAGAAAGGGAAGTAAACTTCATAAATATTGGCCTTATTTTTATGCTTTAACAGTAATTTTTTGTGCTGCATCTCTTGCAAGATGACGTGCTTCTTCTGTATTTGTGGCACGTGCAGTGACCACACCCATTCGGCGTTTTTTAAAACCTTCTGGTTTGCCAAATAGTCTTAAGTCTGTATCAGGATGGCTTAATGCTTGTTCAATATGTTGATAGTTCAAGTTCTTGCTGTCTACACCAGCATATACAACTGCGCTTGCCGCAATACTATGTTGTGTTGTATTAACAGGCAAACCTAAAATAGCACGAGCATGTAATTCAAATTCACTTTGGAATTGTGAGGCGAGGGTAACTAGACCTGTGTCGTGTGGGCGAGGAGAAACTTCGCTAAACCAAACATCATCACCTTTAACAAACAGCTCCACACCAAAAATACCGCAACCACCAAGTGCTGTCGTTACTTTTTCAGCAATCTCTTTGGCTTTGTTCAAGGCCTGTTCAGTCATTGCTTGGGGTTGCCAACTTTCAATATAGTCGCCATCTTGTTGTTGGTGTCCAATCGGAGAGCAAAAATGTGTTTCAATGGATTGCGTATTTGGATTTTTTGCACGTACAGTCAATAAGGTAATTTCAAAGTCAAAATCAATTTTAGATTCAATAATGACTTTGCCTTGATTGATACGGGCTGTTTCCATAGCATACTTCCAAGCAGCATCGACTTGATCTGCATTTTTTACATAGGACTGCCCTTTACCGGAAGATGACATAACAGGTTTAACAAAATTAGGATAGCCAATTTCATTAGACGCCTTTCTAAACTGTTCTAGTGAGTCAGCAAAGCGATATTCTGAGGTTGGAATTGAGAGTTCTTCAGCAGCTAAACAACGTATACCTTCGCGGTTCATGGTTAAGCTGACTGCTTTTGCAGATGGAATAATAGTTGCAGTATTATTATTTTCAATTTCAATTAGTACATCTGTAGCAATTGCTTCAATTTCAGGCACAATCAGTTGCGGTTTAACAGTATCTATAAGGTTTCTGAGCGCCGTTGGGTCAGCCATATTAAGTGTGTGGCTATAATGTGCAACTTGCATTGCAGGTGCATGGTCATAGCGGTCAGCTGCATGAACTTCTACACCTAGGCGCTGTAGTGAAATAACTACCTCTTTACCTAACTCACCAGAACCAAGTAATAAGACTTTAAATGCAGTGGGTTGTAGTGGTGTACCAAGTGTAACGCTCATGGATTTTTCCTTTGTTTGTTGTAACCTGAAGTTAAATATACTAACCCAATTCAAGTTATTTGAATAATCTATTATAAATGTTGTCTGCTTGACAATCGAACAACTCGTATATAGTTGAGGCAATTTAATTAATCTTATAGCATAGCAAGATACGCCGTGATGATAAGAGATGAAACATATGTGGGTGACTATGCGACAGATAACAATATTGACAGTAGTAGCATGTGCTATAGCACTCGCAGGGTGTAATCAAAAAGACGAACCCAAAGTAGTGATTAAACCTGCGCCTAAACTAACGAAAGATGCAACGCAATACGCCAAAGAAAGTTGGGCATTGATGACCCAAATAGATAATATGCTGTCAAACAGTCATTTAAATCAAAATCAAATTGATGATGATATACGTAAACCATTGCGTGAATTAGGAAACCGTTGGATGATTAATATAAAAATGGGGGATTCTGTTGCTGAAGGTAACTTTGCTTTATGTCGCAAAGCGATGGTGAGTTTAGATAGTGTTGCACGTGCAATACAAACCCAAGAAGATAGTCACAAAATTGAAGATGCGAAAATATTATATTTAAGAGATAAAGCATTATGCAAAAATGCTTTAGATAATCCTGAACTTGGCAACAGTAAAGACATTTAAATATAAAAAAGGAAGGTTAAAACCTTCCTTTTTTATATTTAAATGAATAAATTAAGTTTTTGGCTTTTCAACCTTGTCTTTGGTTGCCACTTTTTCTTTAGTTGATTCTACTTTTTTCTCAACTTTAGCTTTTTTATCTTCAGTTTTTTTTGCAGTTGCCCCAGTTGCTACCACACATTTACCACCTTTATGATGTGGACCTTCACCACCTTGTAATGTTGTACCTTTAGGGCAAGCAAATGCAGTTGCGCTGAGTGCAGATAGACTTAATGCAATGATTGAACAAGTAATTTTTTTCATTTTGAGCCTATATTTTAATAACAGGTGATATTACCTAAAATAAGAATAAAGAAGTTTTGATTATGCAAGCAAGTCTATAAAAGTAATTGTTATAGTACTTGCTGTTTTTTTATAGTTAAAATTAATGTTGAATTAATATTTATTCAATTTCGTCTGTCTTGCTTTTAGGTCAAATATGGCCCAAGTAGCAAAAGCAGCACTTGCCAACAAAGCATACAAAAAGTGCGTTACTTGTAAATTGCCTTGTATTGTACCTTGAATAGCAAGCGTTAACATAAGTGCGCAGGTTGTGAGTAGATAAACAATGACATTAGGGTAAGATTTTATATTACTTACTTGAGCTTTGAGTGAATTCATACGGTCGTCCTCTAGCTAGAAATTATTGTTTAACCATTATAGTCTAAATAAAAGAAAATTATCTACCACTTAATTGTTAAAGAAATATGACAAAGTTTTTTTTTGAGTAAAAATGTAGTCGATACAATCGTATTTATAATATTTTGGAATTAAACAGTATAAAGAAAGAGGGGAGAATCCCCCCTTTTAGATTAAGATGCTTTTACTTTATTGAGTACAAGTGCAATCACAAAAACAAAGACACAAGGAATAAGCCATGCGAGATTTTGTTCTGAGAGCGGTAGTTTTTGTAATATCTCTGGAACTAAGCTTTGAAAGCGAGAGGCTTTAATCCCTTCAATAATACCAAAAATGAAAGCGACAGCCGTTACTGGAACAAAAATACGTTGTGAGTTTGAAAATAACCCTGTAAAAAAGCTTAAAATAATAACAACAATCGCAGGTGGATAAATTGCACTCAGTACTGGAACTGAAAAAGCAATAAGTTTATCTAGCCCTAAGTTTGAAATCATAAATGCAAAAACCACAAGAATAATTACCAATGTTTTATAAGATATTTTTGTGAGTTGATGAAAGTAGCTTGCACAAGAACATGTTAAACCAATTGCAGTCACGACACAGGCTAAAATAATTAATGCCGTTAAAAATATTGTACCAGATGAACCAAATGCATGTTGTACATAAGCATTTAATATAACAGCACCATTAGTCGCATTAGGCGTTAAAGGATAACTCTGAACTCCAAGGCGAAATAAACATAGATATAGTGCAGTTAATCCAATACCAGCAATAATACTGGCAATAAAAGTATACTTAAAAATCAATTTAGATGAAGTCACACCACGCGACTGAACAGCTTGAACAATGACAATACCAAATACTAAAGCACCCAATGTGTCCATCGTTAGATAACCATTAACAAGGCCTTCTGAAATAGGGCGATCAATATAGTGTCCTGTAGGTGCTGCGAAGAAATGTAATGAAATAAACAAAGTGCTTATACATAAAATGCTTAGAGCAACCAGTTTTAAGGGTGCCAATATATAACCAATCGTATCTAAGATTTTATGAGGATATAAAGAAACAATTGCAACAATTGTAAAATAGATTGCACTGTATATAAGTGTAGGTAAAACACCATGTCCAAAATGCGGCTCTATACCAATAGCATATGACACAGTTGCTGTACGTGGCGTTGCAAATAAAGGCCCTACAGCTAAGTAACAAGTAATGGTTAGAATTAAGCTTGCAATTTTTCCAAGTGGTGAACTTAATGCTTCTATTGATCCACCTACACGAGCCAATGCAATAATTGTCAGTACTGGCAAGCCTACAGCTGTAATTAAAAAGCCCAAAGAGGCTAGCCAAACATGTTCACCAGCTTGTTGGGCTACAATTGGAGGAAAGATAATATTACCCGCACCAATAAATAAGGCGAAGGTCATAAACCCAAGTGCTAAAATATCCCTTAGATTGAGCTGCATCATAAAGTTGCCTGAATTTTTGAAATTGCCTAATTCTAGTGCAAAAAATAAGATTAAACATTATTTTTACATCTCGTTGGTTAATTTTGGTGCAATTTTTTGTTTTTTTAGATAAGTATTCTAGAGTTATTTAGGTTTATTTTAGTGTTAAACTGTTTGTAGTTATAATACTCTTAAATAGCCTAAGCAATAATATGCTTAAAAAGCAGGAACCCATGTTCAATACAAAAGTAAATATCAAAAGTAGTCATGACATTGAAAAACTAAGAATAGCTGGTAAATATGCAGCTGAAGTTCTCGAAATGATTACTGAACATGTCAAAGCAGGTGTATCTACAGCTTATTTAGATAATATATGCCACGATTTTATTGTGAAAGAATTAAAAGTAATACCCGCGAACATTGGTTATTGTGGCTATAGTAAAACAACATGTATTTCTAAGAATGAAGTGGTCTGTCATGGTATTCCATCAGAGCAAGAAATATTAAAAGAAGGGGATATTATTAATATTGATGTCGCTATTATTAAAGATGGCTATTACGGTGATACAAGTCGAATGTATTGCGTAGGGCAGGTTAAACCAGAACATAAATCACTTATTCTAACCACTTACGAAGCCATGCTTGCAGGTATACATCAGGTTAAACCTGGCGCAACACTTGGTGATATAGGTTTTGCAATACAAACAGTCGCTCACAAAAATGACTATAGTATAGTTAGAGAATACTGTGGTCATGGTATTGGTAAAGGCTACCATGAACAACCTAATATTTTACATTATGGGCAAAAAGGGCAGGGGTTAAAATTAAAAAAAGGGATGGTATTTACAATAGAGCCTATGGTAAATATGGGGAAAGCAGGGGTAAATGAACTAAATGATGGTTGGACCGTAGTAACCCAAGACCGATCCTTTTCCGCCCAGTGGGAGCATATGGTGGCTGTGACAGACCATGGTTTTGAGTTACTCACTCCATGGCCAAATGGTACAGGAAAATTTCCACATATCTAAAAAGTAATGGGTTAAGGAGCCAAGATTTTTACTTTGTTTAATTAAAATAGCCTAAGTATATTTTTAATTAAAAATTAATATAAAAGTACTAAATTTAATCAACAAACCAAAGGGAAAAAATATGCTAGGAAAGCAAATCGACTTAAAAATACTATTTTTAGGTACAATTGTAGCGGGTTTTATTAGTTCTCTTGTAAAATGGGGCTCAGAAGTCAATATGCCGCCTCGTATGACAGGAGAAATTTCTCCTCCCGCCGCACATATTGATGCATGGCTTGGACCATTAGGAGTTCATTCAAATAGCTTAGATTATATGTACCAAGGACATTTAGTTGGTGGGGCAGTCACTTTATATCACTGGATATTTAGCTTTATTTTTGCTTTTGTCTATATATTCTTATCTGCATTTTATCCAAAAATAAGAGCATTATATGGAGTAGTATACGGCATAGTCATTACCATTGTTATGCATGGATTTCTTATACCAGCACTTGGTTTCAGACATTTAGCATATGATTCAAGTGCAACAGGTTGGCTTTGGAATTTAAATAGTTATGAGTTTTTTAGTGAAATTCTTGGTCATATTTATTGGTCATTTTCAATTGAAGTGTCATTTGTTTTTATTCTAGCAATATTACATAAACCAATTAAAGGCAATTGGACAAGTAAATAAATTTTGAATGAATAAAGCTATTAAAAAAGAGGCTATCATTTTTATTTGATAGCCTCTTTTTATGTTTTAAACGTTAAAGCGGAAATGCATTACATCGCCATCTTTTACAATATAAGTTTTCCCTTCTAAACGCCATTTTCCAGCATCTTTAGCACCAGACTCTCCATTAAATTGAATAAAGTCATCATATGCAATCACTTCAGCTCGAATAAAGCCTTTTTCAAAATCTGTGTGAATAACACCTGCAGCTTCAGGGCCAGTTGCACCAACCTTCACAGTCCAAGCACGAACTTCTTGTACACCTGCTGTAAAATACGTTTGTAAGCCAAGTAGACCATAACCTGCACGAATCACCACATTTAAACCTGGTTCTTCCATACCCATAGCTTCTAAAAACTCAGCACGGTCTTCATCTTCTAATAACGAGATTTCTGACTCAATTTGATTACACAATGGTACAACAATTGCATTTTCTTTCTCAGCAAGATCACGTACGGCGTCTAGGTGAGGATTATTCTCAAAACCATCCTCTGAGACATTTGCAATATACATGGTCGGCTTTAGTGTCAAAAGACCATAACCACGAAGTAGTTTATGATCATCTTCTGATAAATCTGCAGCACGGGCAGGTTGGCCTTCATTCAAAAGTGGTAGAATCTTTTCTAATACTGCTTTTGTAGCAATCGCATCTTTATCACCACTTTTTGCATTTTTTGCTAAACGAGTTACAGATTTTGTAACAGTTTCTAAGTCAGAAAGTGCAAGCTCTGTATTTATCGTTGCAATATCATCGAGTGGGTCTATTTTTCCGTTAACGTGAATAACATTTTCGTCTTCAAAGCAACGTACTACGTGAGCGATTGCATCTGTTTCACGAATATTTGCCAAAAATTGGTTGCCAAGACCTTCTCCCTTAGATGCACCTGCCACTAAACCCGCAATATCTACAAACTCCATTGTAGTAGGTAGCACACGTTGTGGCTTTACAATTGCTGTTAGTTTTTCTAGTCTTGAGTCTGGTACAGGCACTATACCTGTGTTTGGCTCAATGGTACAAAAAGGAAAGTTTTCAGCAGCAATTGCTGCCTTAGTTAAGGCATTAAAAAGTGTTGACTTGCCAACATTCGGTAGACCAACAATACCGCAATTAAAACCCATGAAGTACTCACAAAAATGTTATATGAATTGTCCGTAATTCTACATTAAAGTAAAAATAAAGTCAGGAATAACTGTTTTTATGATAATTTTATGCGCAATTTTTATTATTTGCTTATAATATCACATATAAAAATAAGTCTGGATTATTAGAGTAAAGAGCATATGCGTACTTTGTATCAATTTCCGTTATCTCACTTTTGTGAAAAAGCACGTTGGGTTTTAGATCATAAAGAACTTGATTATGTTGCACATAATTTAACACCTGGAATACATCGTTTTTTTACGCAACGTAAAGCTAGTGTAAATACACTTCCTTTATTAAATGATTGTGGACATTGGATTGCTGACTCTACAAAAATTACAATACACTTAGATCAATGCTACCCAGAAAATAATTTAGTTCATCATAATCCAACAATAAATAGACACATACTAGAAATGAATGACTTAGCGAATGAATTGGGTAACTATGTACGGCGTTGGGTCTTAGGAGGTATTATTTTACCTAATAGCCATTCTATAGATATTCTAATTGGTGAAAAAGGATATTTAAAAAAGTTTAAAAAATATAGCAAACCTATGCTTTCTTTGGTATTGAGAAAACACTTTCAGTTAAACACTCACGATTTAAATGAGATTGAAGCACATATTTTAAATATAATAAATATATTCAATCAGCAACTTTTAAAAACAAATACAGGTTATATGGTTCAGGATTATTTAACACTTGCTGATATTGCAATATGTAGTATGGTTGCACCAATATTGAATGTAGAAGGTACACCTTGGGAAGTAGAACAGTTACAATCTAATGAAGAATCAAACATATTAAAAAATAAAATACTCACACTTCCTCTTGGTGAATATGTTAATCACATATACAAAAATCAGCGTAATGCTAGAGTAGATTGGCGTGGTATATAAAATTAAGAGTACAATAATTTTTAGGACATAAGAAAAATATCTGTTCTGAATTTAGTATATAGGTTTAGCAGCCAATCGTATTCACTTTAAACCGATACATAAAAGCAATCAATAAACATCTAAACCAGACATATTTAGTTGCTAAATATCGTATTTCATAAATAAAAGATCTAAAACTTACGGCGTAAAAAAAAGCACCTTTTTATATGGTGCTTTTAAATTAAAATAAAAAATTATTTTTTATAGATTTGATCAAAAATACCGCCATTTGAGAAATGAATCTTTTGCGCATTTGCCCAACTACCAAATACCGAATCAATAGTAAACAACTGCAACTTTGGAAACTTACTCGCATACTTTAAAGCAACTTCTTTGTTTCGAGGTCTAAAGTTGTATTGTGCTGCTAGATCTTGGCCTAAAGGAGAGTATAGGAAATTTAAGTAACCTTTTGCGATTAAACGATTACCATTTTCGTCTACTGTTTTATCTACAATTGCGACAGAAGGTTCTGCTAAAATTGAAATAGATGGATAAACGATTTCAAACTCACCTTTTGGTAAGTTCTGTTGCGCCAATAATGCCTCATTTTCCCAAGTCAGTAAAACATCACCAATATTTCTTTCAGTAAATGTTGTCATAGATGCACGTGCTGCAGAATCTAATACTTTAACGTTCTGATAAATATTAGTCACTAACTGACGTGCTTTCGCATCATTACCACCAGGCTGTTTAAGTGCATATCCCCAAGCTGCTAAATAAATCCATCTTGGTGCACCACCTGT
This sequence comes from Acinetobacter boissieri, assembly GCF_900096955.1. Classification (GTDB taxonomy): domain Bacteria; phylum Pseudomonadota; class Gammaproteobacteria; order Pseudomonadales; family Moraxellaceae; genus Acinetobacter; species Acinetobacter boissieri. Next base: position 85,430 of record NZ_FMYL01000003.1, read on the forward strand.
TTTAGGATTAGGGGTAATTACCTCTACACCTGGTTTAGCTAAATCGTTCCAATCTTTAATCTGTTTAGGATTACCCTTGCGAACTAAGTAAACAATAGTGGAGGTATAAGGGGCAGAGTTGTTTGGAAATTGTTTTTGCCAATCTTTGCGGATATATCCTGCATTTGAAATTTCGTCTATATCATTTGCTAAAGCCAATGTCACGACATCTGCTTTTAATCCCGTAGCAACAGCACGGGCTTGTTTACCAGAGCCACCATGCGATTGTTTAAAATCAATTCGTTGACCTGTTCTGCTGTACCAATACTCTCCAAACGCTTTATTGTAGTCTTTATAAAATTCACGCGTTGGGTCATAAGACACATTTAAAAAGCTTTTAGTTTCAGCTGCAATGGCTGATGTTGAAGACAAAATCAGGCCTAAAACACCCATTAAAAATATTTTTTTCATATAAATCCCTAATTTAATCTAACAATATGCCAATCATTGAAATCGAAAGATCTAAGGCATTCTGCTGTAAATGACACAATAAAATTGTAAAACTATAATAAATTAAAATTATAGAGAGTTATCTGTAGTTGTATAACAACAATACGATATAAACTTATATAAGTAAGTAATATGTATTAATTACTCATTATTAAGCAGTGCATTAATTAAATGTCACAATCTGAGTCGTTTGTTGAACGTACTCTAAATGATGAAGTAAATCATCAATATTTTTCTCAGTCGTATATTTTCCAAAACTAAAACGAATTGCATTTTTCGCAAGATCTTCAGTTCGATCTATAGCAACTAAAACATGTGACGCACCCGATTTACCAGAATTACATGCTGAACCGCTAGACACAGCAGCGAATGCTTTCACGGCGTTAATGAGTACAAAAGGGTTGTCTGCTGTAAATGACACATTTAAGTAATTAGCAACTCGCTGTTCTGAATCACCATTCAGGACAATACTCGTCATCTCTGTTAAACCATCAAATAATTTTTTTTGCAAAATACCAAGGCGTTCTTGCTCTATATGTAAGTTCGATTTAGCGATTTTAAATGCTTCACCCATACCTACAATTTGATGTGTTGCCAATGTTCCCGAACGACAACCTTGCTCATGGCCACCACCATGAATTTGTGGTTCAATTTCAAATGTTTTTTGATGATTTACGTACAAGGCACCAATACCTTTAGGCCCATATACTTTATGCGCAGATAAACTTAACAAATCAATATTAAATGCATGTACATCTATAGCTAGCTTACCTGCGGCTTGCGCTGCATCAACATGAAAAAAAATGTCATGCTTTTTAGCAATTTCACCAATCGCTTGAATATCTGTAATTGTACCAATTTCATTATTAACCATCATGAGTGAAATAAGCACAGTATCTGGACGAATAGCTTCTTGTACAGCTTCTGGCGTAATAAGCCCTGTATTGGTTTTTGGTTTAAGGTAGGTTACTTCAAAACCTAAAGTTTCCAACTTAGCACAGCTATCTAAAATTGCTTTGTGTTCAATTTGACTAGTAATGATATGTTTACCACGAGAGGCATAACGCTCAGTAACGCCTTTCAATGCAAGATTATTTGACTCAGTTGCACCAGAGGTCCAAATGATTTCATCTGCTGATGCACCAATCAATACAGCGACATCACTACGTGCTTGTTCTACTTTTTGTCTTGCTTGTTGCCCAAAAGGATGACCATTTGAAGCTGGATTACCAAATGTACCAGTAAAAGAAAGGCTTTGTGCCATTATATCTATAATTTCAGGATAAACTGGTGTGGTTGCAGCATAATCTAAATAAATTTGCTGTTTCATATCCCTAAACTCTCCAAATGAATTTTTTCGATTTAAATATAACAAAAAGTGATAAAGAAGCATAGACATAATACTTAGTCAAAACCATTTGAATTAAAATATCACAAGTGTTATCTAGTTCTTATTATTTCATATTTTGACTAAATGTATTCATCTCAAAAATAAATAAAAAATCATATTTAAATATATAAAATTGCATTAGATTTTCACTTATTTTAATAGTCATAAAGCTTATATTTGTTTTAGCATAGCAAACATCGTTTATTAAAAAATTATAAGGTCATTTATTGTGGTCAATATTAGAAACCTAACAGATCTAGAACAGCAAATAAAAGAAGACTTTACTCATCTAAACATCCCAAAAAAATCGTGGATGATTCCAAGAAATCATTTAGAAAATGAAAAAAATCATATTGATGTAGCAATTATTGGTGCGGGCATGTCTGGTTTAGCACTGTCTTTAGCTTTATATACGGAAGGGATTAACGCTATTGTTTTTGATCAGTGTAAAGAGGGCGAAGAGGGGCCTTGGAAAAATACTGCGCGTATGGAAACGCTTAGATCTCCTAAACAAGCCATTGGCCCTGCCTTAAGCTTTCCATCACTTACATTTCAGGCTTGGTTCAAAGCTCAGTTTGGACAAGAACACTGGGAATTACTTGATAAAATTCCTCGGTTACAATGGCATGACTACTTACAGTGGTTTAAAAAAGTAACTCAGCCATATATTCTTTATGAGCATAATCTCATTGATTTAAATGTAGGAGAAAAGGGAAGTACATTGTATTTTAAAAATTTAGCCAATGGAGAAATTCAAACTTATATGTCTTCTCATACAATATTGGCTATGGGGATTGATAGTTTTAGTTCGCCTAACATACCTACATTTATGAATAATGTCTCAAATCATCGCTGGGAGCATGCGTATCATCGTAGTAATTATCATAAATTCAAGAATCTAGATATTGGTGTCATTGGTTATAGTGCGGGTGCAATGGATAGTTCTGCCACAGCATTAGAATGTGGTGCAAAAAGTGTAGAAATATTATGTCGTTGTAAGGATTTTCCACGGGTAAATAGAGGAAAAGTTGCATTCAATTCAGGATATCTAAATTCTTATCCATATTGGTCTGATCAACAAAAATGGGATTTTAATTATTACTTAAAACAAGAAAGAACACCTGCACCACATGGTAGTACACTTAGAGTATCTCATCATAAAAATGCATACTTTAACTTTGATGAACATGTCGTATCAGTGAAAGAATACCAAAATAAGATTCATATACAAACAAAAAAACATCACTTTATATTTGATTATTTAATTTTAGCGACAGGTTTTTCTCTAAACTGGTCAAAATATTCATGGCTGTCTTATATAAGAGATCATACAAAGCAATGGAAAGATCAATATATTTCAAATGAACTACCTGATAATTCACTTTCTCAAGCACCTTATTTAACAACTAATTTTGAGTTTATTGCAAAATCAAAGCAGTTAGATTCTGATTTTTCTAGACTATATTGTTTTAACTATAGTGCATCGCTTAGTCAAGGGCCTTTAGTTGGTATGATTTCTGGAGTTGAACACGGTGCACCACATTTAGCAAAGGCTATTTCTCATAAAATATATTTAGATTCATTTGATCAGTATATAAATAAGGTAAAACACAGTGAAGATTTTGAGCTTGAAGGCAACGAATGGGAAGTGACTTTACCTTATGTTACAAGACAAAGTTGAATTTAATGTGGGTGCTTATTGTACATATTCATATTTAGTGTTTTACTATTATTTCAAAGTAAAGACGTATCTGTTCACCTTAAAGCAAAATAAATCAAACTACAGAAATACAAAACAGCAGAGGTATATACTATGACATCAATAATATGACATCAATAAAAGATTTTTCGGCTGAGGATCTATCAAGAGTTATTGAAATGGCATGGGAGGATAGAACACCTTTTGAAGCAATTGAATATCAGTTTGGACTCAATGAATCAGAGATTATTAATTTGATGCGAACCCATATGCAACCTGGGAGCTTTCGTTTATGGCGAGAGCGCGTAACAGATCGAAAAACCAAACATCTAAGACTGAGATCACCTGAAGTAAGTCGAGCATATTGTTCAAGACAATATAAAGTTTAATCAAAGTAAATGAGTAGCTGTTTCTTATAGCAAATAATAAAAAATATTGAAACATGGAGTTAGTGTAGCTACTCATTTAATCCAAGTATTTATAACAGATATACATAGATCTAATTACTATTTTTGGATATATCCCATTTCGCATAAGGTATATTATGTTAAATAGGATATTATGCAACTCTAGATTACTACTTTAAACCTAATCATTTAGCCTTCTCCGTTGTTACTTAATTATCTATAAAAAGTGGCTATATAGGCACAAAATAAAATTTAGTTAAACAATTCATTACGAATAATATATTCAATATGGCGCTGAAACATATCGTGATCCAATCCACGTAACCCTAGATTACAAATGTTTTCTAGCCCACACACAAATGTAATCAGCCGCCATGCAATATCAGTTGAATTGGTATTCTTTTGAATAACATATTCTTTGTTTACTACACCCAATTCTATTAAGTCTTTAATGCTGGTATGCCATTGCTCCATTGTTAAGTTATACGCTTTTTGAATTTCTTCATCTTGAGCCAAAATTACTTCAGCTTCATTCCATAACTTCAAATAAGGCTGTACTTGCTGAATATCTTCACATCCCAGTGAAATAGATATTTTTGTGTACCAATTATCAGTTTCGACTGATTTTTCAATCATCGTTAATTGATTCATTAAGCAAGTAAATACTTCAGCTTTTAAATGAGATGCGGATTTGAAATGATGATGCACTTGCCCTGTAGATATCTGTGCCTCAGTGGCTATACGCCTTACCGTCATAGCACTCAGACCATCTTTTAATGCAAGCCTCATTGCCACATCTAAAATCATTTTATGCCGTTGCGGTTTATTTAAGTAACTCATAAAAATCAAACCCGTACATATATAGCGTTATTTTTATCATAAAATAAAATTGGACATTTGTTCAAGTTAAATATAACCTTATATTTTGAACAAGCGTCCAAGTTTAGTTTTAGGTGCTAAATGAAACAAAAATATATTATTCTTACTGCTATTATTCTGATTTATTTACCTGTCACCATAGATGCCACTATTCTTTATATTGCAATGCCAACGCTCAGTGCTGCATTAAATTTAAGTAGTAGTCAGCTACTATGGGTACTCGATATCTACTCTTTAATTATGGCAGGTCTTATTCTACCGATGGGTGCGTTAGGTGACCGTATCGGTTATAAAAAACTCATGCTTATTGGTGCAACAGTTTTTGCGCTCGCCTCTTTTATGGCTGCATTTTCTAATAGCGCATACATGCTTATTGGTGCTCGTGCACTACTAGGATTAGGTGCTGCAATGATTTTGCCTGCAACCCTTGCTGGTGTTAGACAAACATTTACTAATGATAAGCAAAGAAACTATGCTCTAGGCATCTGGAGTACTGTGGGTGGCGGTGGCGCTGCAGTTGGCCCATTACTAGGCGGATTTATCTTAGAATATTTTGACTGGGGAATGATATTTTTAATCAATATTCCAATTATTTTAGTCGTCATTTTTTTAAGTCTTAGATATATTCCCAAGCAAAATACCAACAAGAGTCAAAACCTCCACTTAAAACAGGCTTTAATTTTAATCTCGGCTATTTTAATGCTCATTTACGCTGTGAAGTCTGCATTCTATGCTATAAATATGAGTGTATTTTTACTATTTTCGCTAGGTTTATTGTGTTTGATTTATTTCATTCGAAATCAAAAAAAATCTATAAACCCAATGATAGATGTAAGTCTATTTAAAAATAGAATCATTTCCACCAGTATTGTAATGTCTACTTTTGCAATGATTGCATTGGTCGGCTTTGAGCTTTTACTCTCTCAAGAGTTACAGTTGATTTACAATTACACTCCACTTGAAGCAGGTATGTTTATTCTACCATTTATGCTCGCAATAAGCCTTGGTGGTCCTATTGCAGGATATGTTATGAATAGATATCCCCTATATAAAATTGCAACTGTAGGTATGTTTTTTTGTGCATTGAGTTTTCTAGGATTAGCGAATATAGACTTCCAAGACGATGCAATGAGTGCTTGGTTTTGGATGGTTGTAATGGGACTCAGTATTGAGATTTCTTTTTTATCATCAACATCTGCAATTATGTCTTCAACACCATCACACAAAGCAACAGCTGCAGGTGCAATTGAAGGTATGGCATATGAGCTTGGTGCTGGACTAGGTATTACTATTTTTGGCTTATTGCTCTCTTATTTTTATACAGCATCATTTATTGTTCCTGAACAAATTACGACATTAGAAATACAGTATGGAGTTACAGAAACACTTAATGTGGCGACATCTATTGAAGATAAACAAATATCTCAACAGTTAGTTGACGCTGCTCATCGTTCTTTTTCATTCGCTCATCAACAAGTGCTTTATGTTGCTAGTGGTGTATTCTTGAGTTTATCTATTTTTGTGTATATGCGTTTAAAAAACACACCGTATAATCCAATTTAAGTTTGATTTGATGTGTATCGATGTTTAGCTTTTGACTAAACATCAATACACGCTATTTAATTAAATCGCTCTATACTATACATAGAGGTATCAATATCAGATGTTTCATTAAATATCATTTCTTTAATGAGCCGTGCTGTAATGGCACATTGCGTTAAGCCTAAATGGCCATGACCAAATGCATAAAATAAACGATCACAAGACATTGAACGACTAATCACAGGCAAGCTATCTGGCGTACTTGGACGATGACCTGACCATACAGTACCTATCGTCTGTTTTAAGTCCGGAAAATATAATTGAGCCAATTTCACCAAAGCATCTGAACGCTTATAATTGGGTGGATTGTTTAAGCCACCAAACTCAGCAGCTCCACCTATACGTAACCCACATGTTAAAGGTGTTATTACAAACTTTCGTTCAGCAAATACAATTTCACGTGATATTTTAATATCAGGGTTTCTAATCGTTGTATTATAGCCTCTTTCACTTTCCAGATAACATTTTTCACCCTGTTGCTTCGTTAAACAGGATGACCATGCACCTGTAGCTAAAACAACTTTGTCAGCGGTATACACCGTTTTTCTGCCTTCTAAAGACATATTATTTGGAGATTTTTGAATAGAATTTACTTCATCTTGAATAAACTTAACCCCGTGCTTGATTAACCATGTTCTTAATTGATCTACAATATACTTAGGATCTGTAACATAACCTGCTTGAGGAACAAACATGCCATGTTTTACTCTTTCACCTAAAGCAGGTTCATACTTTCTTGCATCATCACCTGACAAATACTCTGTGATAATTCCTGATTTTATACGCAAGGCCCACATGTTTTGATCTTGTTGAAAGCCAATATCACTTTCATAAACAACTAATGCACCCTTTTGTTTTAGCGCATCAATCACCCCAATGTCTTTAAACATTGGAATCATGTCACGATAAGCATGTGTATTCAGTGCAACTAAGGCTTGATGTGAACGTAGAGCATGTTGTTCTTTGCTAGCAAGATAAAAGCGATAGAGCCAAGGTAGTAGCTTTAAACTATAATTAGGGCGAACAGACAGTGGACCTAATGGATTGAGCATCCAACCAGGCACCTTCCAAAATACACCAGGTACACTTGCAGGATTGACTTCCATGACGGCAATAGAGCCAGCATTACCAAATGATACTTTATCTCCTGCGGGGTCACGATCAATAACTGTAATAGAGTCCCCTGCTTTATATAGCGTATATGCGATTGAAAGACCAATGATACCTGCACCTAGTACAATTATATTTTGCATACCCTATCCTTAATTTTTGTCCATTTGCATCATGTCCTGTGCATGCACTTATTAAATTTATTTTAGATTTGACTACAAGGTGTATTCAAATACCCCAAATAAAGACATCGTTATCTTCTAAAATCAGCGTTGTTTCCGCACTGATTGCAGCAGAGCCACGAATAATTGGCTGTATACCAACATCTAAAGGTTCATAATAGGCTTCAAATTGACTACCAATAATACTGGCCTGTCGCCATATCTCATAAGGTTCTAATTTTTTATCTGCAGCAAGACATGCTAATTTGGCACTCGTACCTGTGCCACAAGGTGATCTGTCGTACTCTCCACCGGGACATAACACAAAACTACGACTATTTGCATCAGTATCTGTAGTAAACAATTCGATATGATCGATGATTGCGCCGTGTTCCCCAAAAATATTTTGAGCCTGTAATTCTTTTTGTAAATCGAGTGAAAATGTACTTAATTCAGGAATATTTTTTTTATCAATAACTAAACCATGGTCATTTACTAAAAAGAACCAGTTACCACCCCAAGCAATATCACCTTTAACTTCACCGTATTTTTTACTATCAACAATAACGTCTTTTTTGTATCGCCAAGAGATAACATTTTTTATACTGACAGAACCATCATCATGCAAAGTTGCAGTGATATCGCCTACAGGCGTTTCTATTTTATGTGTTCCGACTTTTATTTTCCCAATATATGCCAAAGAATGTATTAAACCAATGGTGCCATGCCCACACATCCCTAAATAGCCCATATTATTAAAAAAAATAACCCCTGCACTAGCAGTAGGATCAACAGGCTCACAGAGTACTGCACCAACAAGGACATTATGACCACGAGGCTCTAACATGACCGCTTTTCTATAATGATCATGTTGTGTAGATAAACATTTAAGACGATCTTGCATGGTACATAGACCCAAGTCAGGAAATCCATCAATAATTAACCGTGTTGGCTCACCGCCTGTGTGTGAATCAATAATTGATATTTTTTGCATATTTGAGTCCTTATTTATTTTTTATCGTGCATAAGTACATAGACCAATTTGCTACTACATCATGATTTATACATGTTTAATCATCTAAAATGCTTTTATATGTATATAGTATACTATATCTAAAATAAACCAATGTATGAAGTCTAATTTTTTGCTTTAAAATAAGAAAATAATGAGGTTTTTTGTTTTATAGTTAAATGATGAGTGAACCAAAACGCTACATGCGATATAGCGTAATAATTGCAATGCAACCGAGTAATAGTGCAAATACTTTATGAATAATTTGCTCATGAATATAATGTTGTAGGAATCGACCAATGAACATACCAATAAACGCCGTGATTACAAAAACAAAGGTTATAGACAAAGGATAGTGGTAACCAGATGACATCTGAGTAACCAGTGCAATTGAGCCAACCAAGAAGATAATCATTAAAGAAGTTGCAGAAATACAGCACATAGAAAGGTTAGAAATTTTTTTAAGTGTTGGAACTAAAATAAACCCCCCGCCTACACCTAATAAACCTGTAACAATACCTAAAAAGATACCTAAACCTCCCAAATAACCTCTTGTTTTTGTGTTCCAAATAAATCGACCAGTAGATTCATGGGTATGACACAAATTTAATGATTTAATGGGTTTTTTAATGAAATAGCGACACGCTGAAATCAGCATAACAATGCAAAATAAAACAGTAATATAGTGTATAGGAATAATTTTACTTAAAGTCACGCCAATATATACGGATGGAATAGATAACAATGCAATCCAAATAGCCGCTTTATAGCGTACAGTATGCTGTAGTAATCCTTGTATGGTCCCTGCTCCAGATGCAATTGTTGTAGCAATAAGTGCAATAGGCGCAGCCTGTGACACACTCCAAGACTGTGACCACATGAGTAAAGGTATTGCAAGTACGCCACCCCCAGCTCCAGTAAGACCTAGCACAACACCAATAAATATACCTTCGCAGGCCAACAAGAACATAACCGTCTCTTATAATGTAATATTAATGGTAGTCTCTTGGCGATTTACCACACAATTTATTTGCAGGTAAGGCCTGATCTATTTGTGCAGGATAAGCTAAGTCTAAATGATCCATAATATTAATGAACTGTGCTTTACTAATACCTAAAGCCAGTCGTAAATTATATTTTTTTTCATGTCCGATACTAGAAGATAAATTACCTTTATAGTCATGTGCTGGATACACTATCGTCTCATCTGGTAGTGTAAATAACTTGTTGTAAACGCTTTCGTATAGATGTTCTGCAGAGCCACCTTGAAAATCTGTTCTACCACAACCACCAATGAGCAGAGTATCGCCTGTGAAAACATAGCCTTTTACATAATAAGATGTACATGCACTGGTATGCCCAGGGGTAGCAAGTGCCTTAATACATTGTTCTCCAAAGCGAAATTCACAGCCATCTGTCATAAAAATATCTGCACACTCTACTCCAGCATTTTTATGTACAACTGATTTTGCTTGCGTAGATATTCTTAGACGATCAGACGCCGTGATGTGATCTGCATGTATATGTGTTTCAAAAATATATTGTAGATTTGCATTATGTTCTTTAACTTCTGCAAGATATTTATCTAGATCACACTGTACAGGGTCAATAATAATGGCTTCTTTACTATATGGACACATCAGAAAATAACTGTATGTCGCACTTTTTGGTTCAAAAAATTGTTTAATATACATGCTAAAATACTTCTTTTATATGATATTTATATATACTTATAACATATTAAGATATAGATAAACAAACTATTCCAAACAATTTTAATAAAAAAACGGCCTAAATATAGGCCGTTTTTTTATTAAAATTAGAGATTATTTTGCTAAAGCTTCTTGATAACGACGTGAAACTTCTGCCCAATTCACAACATTATAGAATGCGGCAATATATTCAGGACGACGGTTTTGATATTTCAAGTAGTAAGCATGTTCCCACACATCTAAACCAAGAATAGGTGTATTACCATGCATTAATGGAGAATCTTGGTTTCCACTGCTCTCAACGACAAGTTTCTTGTCTGCAGTCACGCTTAACCACGCCCAACCGCTACCAAAGCGTGTTAAAGCAGCTTTAGTAAATGCGTCTTTAAATGCATCTAGGCCATCTAATTCGTTTTCAATAGCAGCTGCAAGTTCACCTTCAGGTACGCCACCGCCTTGTGGGCTCATCACTGTCCAAAATAAAGAATGGTTAGCATGGCCACCACCATTGTTTTGTACAACACCTTTTAAGTTTGCAGGCACATCTTTAATTTTCGCAACAAGTTCTTCAACAGGGAGCTGTTCCCACTCTGTACCCTCAATAGCCGCATTAATATTATTGATATAAGTTTGATGATGCTTGGTATGGTGGATTTCCATTGTTGTTGCATCTAGATTTGGCTCTAGTGCATCATATGCATATGGTAGTGATGGTAATGAGTAAGCCATTTTTATGTCCTTATTAACTATAAATAATTTCATGAATAACAATACGATAAACTGAAGTTTATTTCAATATAAAGCACTACTTCTAGTAAAAGACTCTATCGTATGTGCCTTAAAGATACTATAGTATTTTATTGACAGTATGTAATTTAACATAAAGCATTTTATTGAGATCGTATATCAGAACAATTAAAAAAAGTAACTGAAATTTAAAAGTTGTGTAACACAATTTCGTACTTTATGATGAATCTATACGCCATATATTGCTTTATTTAGCACTACTCTTTCAAATTAGATCTATTATAAGTATGAAAAAACTGAAAATTTTATCAAATAAAATCAAAATCTATTAAAAAACCACTTACTTTAAATCTAAAATGTATGTTATTTAGTCCAAAAATAAATGGCCATTACGACATGGTAAAATTGCACAAAATTAAAATTTTTAAACAGATTTACATGTCAAGACTAAGATTCTAGTCAACTGATTTAACTAAAACACAATTGTATTAGCTATATTTGACGCCGTACCAGTTAAAGATGCATCTATAAACACAGTGACATTTAACAAGGCCTCACTCTATCTAATAACCTAATTTTTTCTTTTCTGATAATTTCTATATTTCGCTAGATAAGACCTATACTAAATGACAGCTTTTTTTATTTTCGACAACAATTAGATACTTAAAGTAGTCATCGTTTTTGTGATTTTTTGCCCCAAATATAATACTTTGTATGTATATCCTACCTAGACAACATATATTTTTTAATTGTAACCAAATACCAAGTTTTGGTGTAGTGGATTTTACTTTATTAAATTTTGTGATTTTTTATAGTTATCAATATTTGTATTGATATGCTTTATTGCTTCTAATTTATCAACTATTTTAGCTAATTTTTTCTTTTTTTCTTTTTTTCTTTTTTCTTTTTTTCTTTTATTATTTTATTTAGATATTTTTCCAATATTTCCATTTCTAAAATAAAAGCTTAAAAATACTTAGGCTATTTTTATAGTATCTTTTGGTTATTTATTGGTACAAGCGCATATTTTTTAATTACAATAGTTTTTGTTATGATTGTATGATTACGTTTGTTATTCAATTTAATAAACATCAAACCGAACAAAGGATTTTCTCTATGCCTGATCAAAAAGATATATTAAAAAATCTAAAGACATCTTCTATTGATCGCCGTTTTTCTATTGCTAAAGCTTCTTTTTTAGCTGGAACACGCTGGGCTACATCAAATGCGACTTCTTTTTTTGCAAGCGATGAAGAAAAAGAACGGAAGCGTAAAAAAGTACTGACTGAACAAGCTAATTATTTGGTGTCAGAAATTGGAAAGTTAAAAGGTTCTATTGTAAAAATAGGCCAAATGATGGCGTTATATGGAGAGCATTTTTTACCTAGAGAAGTAACAGATGCGCTTAATACACTAAACAACCAAACGATTGCAGTGGATTGGAATGCCATCTCCCCTCACCTTATACAACAACTAGGTAATAAAATAAATGACTTAGAGGTCGACCCCAATCCAATTGGTACTGCTTCTCTCGCTCAAGTACATAAAGCAGTCTTAAAATCTACAGGTGAAGTGCTCGTATTAAAAATACAATACCCTGGCGTTGCGAGCGCAATAGATTCAGATATGAATCTATTTAAACAAATGCTTAGATTGACCAATCTACTGCCACAAACAAGAGAGTTTGACCAATGGTTTGAAGAAGTGCGTGACATGATGCACAGAGAAGTGGATTATACATTAGAAGCACAAACAACATTACGCTTCGCAAATTATTTAAAAGATGACATGCGTTACGTTGTACCACAAATTATTGAAAAATACTGTACAGACCAAGTGCTCTGCATGAGCTATGAATCTGGTTTGCCTGTAAATAGCCCTAAAGTATTGTCACTTTCACAGCAAAGACGTAACAAAATTGGTGAAGCATCACTAGAAATTGCTGTGAAAGAACTCTTTGTTTGGGGAGAAATGCAGACGGATCCAAATTTTGGTAACTATTTAGTTCGACTTGCCGAAACAGACGAAGAAGTAGATAAAATCGTTTTGTTAGATTTTGGCGCAATTCGTCAATTTGATGAAGAAATGCTTACGCTAGCTCACAATTTAATTCATGCAGGCTACTTACATAGCTTAGATCAAATGGTTGATGCGATGAAAGGTTACCCCTTCTTTGACCAAATTCCTGAAAATATTAAGCCGGATATGGCTAAAGTATTTTTACTCGCAACTGAACCGTTTAGTAGTTTAAGCAATAATTCGGATATTCCGGAAGGGATTATGAATAATCAAGACCAATATGACTGGAAAAAAAGTCAACTACACCAACGTGTGATGCAACGGGCAAGTAAATCTATGGCTTCACGTTACTTTAGTGTTCCTCCTAAAGAGTTTATGTTTATTAGTCGTAAATTTATAGGTGCTTACACTTTTATGACAGTTATTGCAGCTCAAGCAAATATTAGAAAAAGTTTAAATTTTTAGTGTTTGTTGTTTTTACCTGATAGATACTTAGGCTATTTATCAGGTAAGACTAAAGTATGATGTCATCTTTCGCCCATAGATCTTTAGAACAAAAATGTATCTCCTTGATGAAAAATAAATTAAACTACTGAAATATATATATATTTAAAAATAAAAAATAAATTATTTTCAAATATAAAAGAAGTCAATATGCTAATCATTTTAATATTTGATAGTTATTATTTCGACTTTGAATATCTTTTTAAAGTAAAATTGGTTCAATTTCATCTTCAAATGTAAATACTTTGGGATTCAACCAATGGATACACAAACTCATTCTCCCGATAAAAAACCAAAATTTTATCAAGTGCTTTATATACAAGTCATTTTTGCTATTACTTTAGGTATTATTTTAGGACACTTCTACCCAAGCGTTGGTGAAAGTCTTAAACCGCTTGGTGATGCGTTTATCAATATTGTCAAAATGATTATCTCACCTGTGATTTTCTTAACTGTAGTCACTGGTATTGCGGGTATGAAAAATATGGGAAGCGTTGGTCGTGTTACAGGTAAAGCAATGCTTTACTTCGTGACCTTTTCTACCCTTGCATTATTTGTAGGTATGATTGTTGCCAATGTCATTCAACCCGGCCATGGTTTAAATATTAACCCTGCAACATTACAAGCAGATAAAGTGAGTCAGTATGTTGAAAAAGCACATGACTCGACTATTGTCGGCTTTTTAATGGGTATTATTCCAAAAACTTTACTTAGCCCATTGGTGGGTGGCGATATTTTGCAAGTGTTGGTTGTTGCGGTATTGTTTGGTATTGCTCTTGCATCAACAAATGATAAATCTCAACCAATTATTGATTTTTTAAATACCCTGACTGTACCCGTGTTTAAACTTGTAGGCATGCTCATGAAGCTTGCACCAATTGGTGCATTTGGTGCAATGGCTTTTACAGTCGGTAAATATGGTGTTGGTTCTATTGGGAATTTAGCGCTATTAATTGCTACTTTTTATATTACGTCTATTTTATTTATTGTTGTCGTTCTTGGTGCAGTTGCACGTTATAACGGCTTTTCAATCATTGCGCTTATTCGCTATATAAAAGATGAATTATGGTTAGTACTAGGTACAAGCTCGTCAGAGGCAGCTTTACCAAACCTTATGCGTAAAATGGAAAATGCTGGGTGTGAAAAGTCTATTGTGGGTTTAGTTGTACCTACAGGCTATTCTTTTAACTTAGATGGTACCAATATTTATATGACGATGGCTGCTCTATTTATTGCTCAAGCATGTAATATTGATTTAACGATTGGCCAGCAACTTACCCTTTTACTTGTTGCTATGATTAGCTCTAAAGGTGCAGCAGGTGTTACAGGTGCTGGTTTTATTACCTTGGCTGCAACACTTTCTGTAGTACCTGACGTACCCGTTGCAGGTATGGCACTTATTTTAGGCATAGATCGTTTTATGTCAGAATGCCGTGCATTAACTAACTTCATTGGTAATGCTTGCGCAACGATTGTTGTTGCACGGTGGGATAATTCTTTAGACAAAGAACAATTGGATAAAGCGTTAAATTCAAATAAAAGATAAGGTTTAACTTATCTCTAAAAAAGCCCAGTTTTTACTGGGCTTTTTTATTTCTCTTAAGTATACTTAGGCTATTTAAGGATTGCTTTTAGCACATCATCAGAAACGTAGCCTTGCCATAATTGTCTTAACGTCGGTAAATAAAACTTCTCACCAATATCAACAAGTTCTGCATCAATTGCAGCATGTAATTGGTGTAAAAATAAGTAGTCTTTTTCTATGGTTGCACGGTCTTTATAAACGACAACCTGTTGCCTTGCTTTTTTCACAATTTGGTCAGCAAATTCACGACTTTTAAACCCAGCTAAGGCCGTTAGACGTATTTCAACAACGCCCCAACCAGACACAAGTAATTTAAAAATCTCAAAATCATGTCGAGTTGACTCCCACTGCATTTCTTCTAAATTATTATCTGTAGGCAATACCGGTAGTAATAGCTCCATCACACTTGGGAATATTTTTTTAAAGTTAAGTATAAATTTGACCGCTTGCGTCCCTGGGTAGTCTTTAAACTGTACCTGTTTTTTGGTATCTGTAAGATAAACATCAAACATAGAAAATCATCATAAAACAAAAGTGCCATTGTAAAACATAAGGTGCTTAGAGCTATAGTTTTTTTATATGATTTTAATTTTAACGAATGTGGTTAATGCTCTTAGAGCCTGAGTTATGCTTAATTTATAAAAGATATACTAAAATATTTGAAAAAAGCACCTCTTCAGTTAAGAGGTGCAAAAGATATTTACTTCACATTGGCAGAAACCATATTTTCAGGTCTTACCACGGCGTCAAACTGTTCCTCTGTGACAAGGTTAAGTTCAACAGCCACTTGTTTGAGTGTTTTACCTTCTTTATAAGCAGTTTTTGCGACTTTAGCTGCATTTTCATAACCAATAATTGGATTAAGTGCAGTTACCAACATTAATGAGTTATGCAAAAAGTACTCAATTTTATCTTTGTTTGGCTCAATACCCACTGCACAATGGTCATTAAAGCTGTTACATGCATCGCCGAGTAAGCGAACAGATTGTAATATATTAAATGCGATCACAGGCATAAAGACATTGAGCTCGAAATTCCCCGATGCACCCGCAATACTAATGGTTGTATCATTACCTAACACTTGCGCCACCACCATTGTCATGGCTTCACTCTGTGTTGGATTTACCTTACCTGGCATAATACTTGAACCAGGTTCATTTTCAGGAATACGAATTTCACCAAAACCACAACGTGGGCCACTGGCGAGCCAACGAATATCATTGGCAATTTTATTTAAACTCACAGCCAACGTTTTTAATGCGCCAGATGCAAAAACAACTGCATCTCGTGCAGCCAAAGCTTCAAACTTATTTTCTGCAGTTCTAAACGGTAGTCCCGTAAGCGTTGCTAAGTGCTGTGCCGCTTTCTCTGCATACGCGGGGTGCGCATTTAATCCAGTACCTACAGCTGTACCACCAAGGGGTAATTCATACAAACCATTTAATGCATGTTCTAGACGCAATAAGGCATGATCGAGTTGTGATACATAACCACTAAACTCTTGTCCTAAAGTTAACGGCGTTGCATCTTGTAAATGTGTACGGCCAATCTTCACAATGGGTGCAAACGTCTCAGATTTAGCATGTAAAGTATCACGTAAGCGTGTCACTGCAGGAATGAGTAACTCATGTATATGTAAAGCGGTTGCCACATGTATAGCAGTTGGAAAAGAGTCATTGGTCGATTGTGCACGATTTACATGATCGTTTGGATGAACGGGGTATTGCGCCCCTAAAGGCTGACCTAGCTTTTGATTAGCAATATTAGCAATAACTTCATTACAGTTCATGTTACTTTGCGTACCAGAACCTGTTTGCCAAACGACCAATGGAAACTGTGCATCCCACTGCCCTGCAATAACCTCATCTGCTGCATCAATGACTGATTTGGCAATATTTTGTGGGATTTGTGCTAACTCTGCATTAGTTATCGCTGCTGCTTTTTTAACAAGCCCCATACCAGAAATTAAAACACGTGGTAAATGCTCTGAACCAATTTTAAAGTTCTGCAGACTACGCTGTGTTTGTGCCCCCCACATCGCATGACTTGGCACTTCAACGTCACCCATGGTGTCATGTTCTATACGCATATCCATTGTTAATTACTCCTTATAAACACGTTTTTAATCAATGGCACTAGTAATAAAACATTAAACAGATATAAACAAGAATCATTTCGTTGTTTTTAGCGATTTTTTAAACAATGATTCACAGAAAAAATTATTCAAGCAATGACGTATTGTATACGGCGTTTTATACTAATCACATTGAATCATGACACATCCACTCAATGAGCACACTTATTTTAGTTACCGCACCGCCAAGTACTATTTTTGCATGGCATGCCTTAGGTTTGGCACAAGCACTCAAACAAAAAAGTTCACCGTTTACAGTATTTTTCTATCAAGACGGCGTTTATGTGGCTAATGCATTAAATTGGGTACAAAATGACCAACGCAACTTAACCCATGAATGGCAAGCACTAGAGATTACTCTACCCGTTTGTGTAAGTGCAGCATTACAACGTGGGATTACAGATCAAGACAATGCAGAACGCCATCAGCTAAATACATCAAATCTCGCGGCTCAATTTAAACTGGTAGGTTTAGGTGATCTTATAGAAGCATTCGGTCAAGCCGAACGTATAATTCAATTTTAAGGCGTAGCTCAATGAAAAAAATACTTGTTGTGCTCAATCAGGCCAATATTACCCAATTACAAACCCTAGAAAGCTTATCCGCCACTTTAGTCTTTGCAACTTTTGGCCATGACGTTAGTGTACTATTGCAAGATGCCGCACTTAGCCTAATGAGTCCCAAAGCAAAATTCAACACACAACAACATGCTTTTAAATTTGCAAGCAACTTGGTTGAAAGTCTTGAGCTATACGATATTGAGCATATTTACATTGAACAACAGCAAAAAGACCACCCTTTTGCACAAAATACACAAATAAATGTTCATCCTATTGTGTTTGATGCCACATTTATTCACACCTTTGACCAAGTCATTTATTGGTAATCTAGCTATGCAAAACCCAACACTCTTTTTAATACAAAGCAACTATGCAAATACGGAAAAACAACTACAACGACTCAGCGCATTACTCCAAGCAGACGATGCCATTGTTTTAATGGGTGAAGCCATATTACATGCTCACCGTATACAAACAACATATAAAGTTTATGTATTAGACAGTGAGAAACAACTTCTAACAATACAAACTCCACACGTGATTGACTACCCCTCATTTGCAGACCTAATTTTGCAGTATGCCAAAGTCGTACGTATTGCGTAAACAACCGTTTAGAGATGAACATCAAATGACTTTACAATTCGAGTTAGACCAAGACGGTCACTTAATTGACCACAACACATGGAATGCAGAAGTTGCGCAAATCCTTGCTAACAACCTAGATATTCAATTAGAGGCTTGGCATTTAACTGTGCTTGAACATGTCCGTTTATTTTACCAACAATATGACCATGCACCCAGTACACGGCCACTGATTAAATTTCTAACAAAACAAGACCCAAGTATTAATAATGCAATTTTGCAACAAGGGTTTAATACAGGGCTAGTTGCGCGACAACTGTGCAGACTCGCTGGATTGCCTAAACCTGCCAACTGTCTATAAGCTAAAACTACGGCAAAATACGTCTTAACCCAACAACACAGCTACGACTGTCAGCTGAACCACAAAACTGAATATTATTGGCATCTTGCCAATGTACATAGTACTGCAGCACTTCATTGTTCACTGGGGTTGTTTTACCTGAACAGTCTGGCTGTGAATTATTAGATGTAATTTGTAAAGCCAATCCTGAGACAGGACCATTGTCAACAGAGGGTTGGTATTCATACAGGCCTGTTGACCACTCTTGGTTACTATTCACCACAACTTTGTTATTATCTTTAAAGTTATAGTATTCAACACACTGGCTATTTGGCATCGCCATACCCCATAATCCAGAAATCACAGGACGTTGAACAATAGTAATGTCGCCATCAGGCTGAGTGACTTTACTTTTTGTTGTTGCACTGGGTTCATCAGCAAGGACTGACATTGAACCTAAAAGCAATACACTTAATATCAATAATTGCTTCATATTATCCTTTTATATTAAAACGAATCTCTTTATCAAAATTTAGCATAAATCACCGTCAAATATTGTTTATTTTTATATACATGATTCATCAGCATCGTATTTAATTTCATAGTACTATGAAAAGATAAGCTTTCAGTGAGACTGGCATGCAAACACAAGATACGATAGACCAACTACACAAACAATTCCAAGATCAACAGCATGCCTATGCCAAACAACCTTACCCAAATAGCAACCAACGTAAACAGTGGTTAAAACAACTACTGGTCCAATTACAACAACATGAAAATACGTTATGTCATGCCATCTGCCAAGACTTCTCCCACCGCAGTATAGATGAAACACGTATTGCTGAAATCATACCCAGCTTATCTGCCATTAAATATTGTATTAAACACCTCGAACAATGGATGCAACCGAGCAGTAAACGAGTAGGACTTTTGTTTCAACCTGCAAAAGCATATGTTATGCCACAACCTTTGGGTGTTGTTGGTATTATTGTACCGTGGAATTATCCTATTTATTTAGCCATAGGACCACTATGCCAAGCGCTCGCCGCAGGTAATCGTGTCATGCTAAAAATGAGCGAATTTACCCCACAATTTTCCCAATGCTTTCAAGATATTATTTCAAACAGCTTTCCAAGTGACCTTGTATGTGTCGTTACAGGTGATACCAGCATTGCACAGGCTTTTTCACAATTGCCATTTAATCATTTGCTATTTACAGGCTCTACAGCAGTTGGAAAACACATCATGCGCGCTG
The DNA here is from genome assembly GCF_900096955.1 of Acinetobacter boissieri. Lineage (GTDB taxonomy): Bacteria > Pseudomonadota > Gammaproteobacteria > Pseudomonadales > Moraxellaceae > Acinetobacter > Acinetobacter boissieri. Next base: position 105,620 of record NZ_FMYL01000003.1, read on the forward strand.
CTTCAGAAAACCTTACCCCTGTAACACTAGAATTAGGCGGTAAATCACCTGCAATCATTGCACAAGACGCAGACTTTGATGAAGCTATACAGCGCATTGCTTTTGGTAAAGCCATGAATTCAGGACAAACCTGTGTAGCACCAGACTACGTGTTGGTACATAGCACTCTAGAACAACAATTTATTGAAAAATATCTTTTAGCATTACAAAAATTCTACCCACACATTGAAAATAACCCGGACTACACTGCCATCATTAACCAAAAACAACTCGAACGACTACAGCATTACCTTCAAGATGCCAAGCAACACGGCGCAACCATACATACCATGACAGGCCAAACATCTGGGCGAAAAATAGCACACTGTGTGATTCAACAACCAACTACAGCGATGAAAGTCATGCAAGAAGAAATTTTTGGCCCGATTTTACCTGTGATCAGCTATACACACATTGATGAAGCAATTGAATACATTAACCAAGGGGCTCGACCTTTGGCGCTGTACTATTTTGGCTTTAATCGCACACAACAACAATACGTCCTACAACACACACACAGCGGTGGTGTATGCTTTAATGAAACACTCATGCATGTGGCTCAAGAAGACTTACCTTTTGGAGGTGTTGGTGCATCTGGCATGGGAAGTTACCACGGCATAGAAGGCTTTAAAACTTTTAGTCACGAAAAATCTGTCTTTGTAAGGCCAAAACTGAGTTTTATGAAAATGATCTATCCACCTTATGGCCAATGGTTACAAAAGAAACTCTTTAAGCTCTACTTTAAAAAACCTTAAAACCCAAATGAAAATTTGGCACTTTTTAACATTGCCTATTTTCGTAAAAATTAGCAAGATATGCGCAATATTTTATATTGCACTCCATATCTAATACGATAAAAACGCATAAAAGATGCGAGATATTGGATTAAATCAACAAACATTGCAAACAACTTGCAAAAAATGGCGATCTACGGATCAGGACAAATAACATGCATTCTCATATTCTTGTGATACATGGACCAAACCTTAATCTGTTGGGTCAAAGAGAGCCTGAAGTCTATGGACACCTTACACTTGATGATATTAATCAGAACTTAACACAACATGCTGCACAGCAGTCTTGTCAACTCAGCCATTTTCAAAGCAATGCAGAGTTTGAAATTATTAATCAGATCCACCAAGCTGTGCAAAACAACATTCAGTTTATTATTATTAATCCTGCTGCTTTTACCCATACCTCTATTGCAATTAGAGATGCTTTACTCGGGGTAAATATTCCATTTATTGAAGTCCACCTTTCAAATGTACATGCAAGAGAGCCATTTAGACACCATTCTTATCTAAGCGATAAAGCCAAAGGTGTCATTTGTGGTCTTGGAGCATATGGTTATACAGCAGCATTAAATTATGCTCTTTCAACACTTTAGTTTTCCACTTATTTAAACAAGGAATATTCATATCATGGACATTCGTAAAATCAAAAAACTGATTGATCTAATGATCGAATCTGACCTACAAGCAATTGAAGTTAAAGAAGGCGATCAGTCTATTGCTTTAACACGCCGTAGCCCAGAACCAATTTACACCACCAATGCAATTGCAGCACCAAGTGCACCAGCAACGTCTGCACCTGTGGCAAAAGTATCACGTGGTAGTGTTGAAACAGCGCCTATGGTTGGCGTATTTTATGCAGCATCTAACCCAGGTGAAAGTCCATTTGTACAAGTGGGCCAAACAGTTTCTGCGGGTGAAACATTGGGTATTATTGAAGCCATGAAAATCATGAACCCAATTGAAGCCACTCAAAGCGGTGTTGTAGAGGAAATTTTGGTTAAAAATGGCGAAGTGATTGAATTTGGTCAACCATTATTCCGTTACCGCGCATAATTACGGAGTATCACCATGTTGCAAAAAGTACTCATTGCAAACCGAGGTGAAATCGCACTGCGTATCACTCGAGCTTGTAAAACACTCGGTATTAAAACTGTTGGTGTCTACTCAGACGCAGACAAAGACCTTATGCACTTACGCTTTGTAGATGAAGCGGTCTGTATTGGACCTGGTGCAACCAGTGAAAGTTACCTAAATATTCCTGCGCTACTTACAGCAGCAGAAGTAACAGGTGCAGATGCCATTCACCCAGGTTATGGCTTTTTATCTGAAAATGCAGAATTTGCAGAGATGGTTGAAAGCTCAGGCTATATTTTCATTGGTCCAAGACCTGAACATATTCGCCTCATGGGGAATAAAGTATCTGCGATTACTGCTATGCGTAAAGCAGGTGTACCTACTGTACCTGGCTCACAGCATGCAGTTACCCCAAGCAATGCCAAAGAAGAAGCTGCAAAAATTGGTTTTCCTCTTATTGTAAAGGCAGCATCTGGCGGTGGTGGTCGTGGTATGCGTATTGTAGAACGCATAGATACCTTACTTGAGTCTGTACAAGCTGCTCAGCGTGATGCAGAAATGTGGTTTGGTGATGATACGGTCTATATGGAACGTTTTTTACAAACCCCTCGCCATGTTGAAGTACAAATATTAGCTGATGGTAATGGCCACGCCGTTCATTTATATGATCGTGACTGCTCATTGCAACGCCGTCATCAAAAAGTATTAGAGGAAGCACCTGCGCCAGGATTACCTGTACAAGCACGTGCAGATATCTTACAAGCCTGTGTAACGGCATGTGAACTCATGCAATACCGTGGTGCTGGTACATTTGAGTTTCTATTTGAAAATGATGAGTTCTTTTTCATTGAAATGAACACGCGTGTACAAGTAGAACACCCTGTAACAGAAATGGTCACAGGGATTGATATTATTGAGCAGCAATTAAGAGTAGCAGCAGGCCTAGGCTTAAGCGTTCAACAAGATGATATTAAAGTGCAAGGTCATGCCATTGAATGTCGAATCAATGCTGAAGATCCAACCACTTTTATGCCATCGCCAGGTAAAATTGAAAGTTTTTATGCGCCAGGTGGTGCAGGCATTCGCTTAGACTCGCATATCTACCCAGGCTATAAAATTCCACCGTATTATGATTCAATGATTGCAAAGCTGATCGCACATGGTAAAGACCGTAAAACGTCTTTAGCACGTATGCGCCAAGCACTTGATGAAATGATTCTTACCGGTGTAAAAACCAATATTCCATTGCACAAAGACCTGATCTTACAAGATGAAGCGTTTTGTGAAAATGCCATGGATATTCACTATTTAGAAAAGCACTTATTACAGCAGTTAGTTACCCCAACTGATGCAAAAAAATAAATGCATAAAAAAGGAAGTGTTCAATGAACACTTCCTTTTTTATGCATGTTTAAACGACTGAAACAACTTTAATCACAATAGTTTGTGACTCTACTGCATCGGTATCATCATATATTTTTTTTCGAGTGAGCTCTTTAGATAATACTTTAAAAGATCTATTTTGATATTCAAGATGTGTGGCAATTTTATCAAAATAGTCACTTGCTACATCAATTTCATCTTCATACAATGCATGACCTAGCTGATATTCTTTACTTTTTAACAAAATATATTTGACCACAGTTTTCATGTGCTCTCCCTTTATCTAATATGCTTTTCTCTTAGTTGTAACAGCTTTTATAATAATGTCAAAGTTTATCCATCAGTTTTCAATAAAGTGTTCTAAATTTAGTCATACATAAAACATAAAAAAGCGCCATTTTATAATGACGCTTTTTTATAAAACAAAATACACTTAAATTGGTTCAAATGGCGCTACAACATCAGCATTTTGAGCACGATGACGTAAAAAATGATCCATCAACACAATTGCCATCATGGCTTCTGCAATTGGTGTTGCACGGACGCCTACGCATGGGTCATGACGACCTTTGGTTAAAACGTCAATGTCTTCACGTTGTAAGTTAATGGTTTTACCATTGGTGGTAATACTTGCTGTTGGTTTAAGCGCAATCGCTGCACGAATGGTTTGCCCAGAAGATATTCCACCAAGCACACCGCCAGCGTGATTCGCTAAAAAACCTTGGCTTGAAAGCTCATCACGAGTTTCATGTCCAAATTGTCCTGCAACAGCAAAACCATCACCAATTTCTACGCCTTTCACAGCATTAATACTCATTAAAGCATGTGCAAGGTCTGCATCTAAACGGTCAAATACAGGCTCACCCCACCCTACAGGCACATTTTCAGCCAAAATTTCTAATTTAGCACCACAGCTTGTACCTTGTTCACGCAATGACATGACTAATTTTTCAAAACGTGGCACGGCGTCAATATCACCACAGAAAAATGGGTTTTGTTCTACTTGTGACCAATCTAATGTCTTGGCTACTTCATTGCCAATTTGTGTAACATGACCACGAATTAAAATATTAAACTTTTCAGCCAAATATTTCTTTGCAATCGCTCCTGCAGCCACGCGCATGGCTGTTTCTCTAGCACTTGAGCGCCCACCACCACGGTAGTCACGAAAACCATACTTATGGGTATAGGTATAATCGGCATGACCGGGTCTAAAGGTTTGAGCAATATTGCCATAGTCTTTAGACTTTTGGTCTGTATTTTCAATTAAAAGACCAATTGAGGTCCCAGTCGTTTTTCCTTCAAAGACCCCAGAAATAATTTTTACTTGGTCAGGCTCTTTACGCTGTGTTGCAAACTTCGAAGTACCCGGTTTACGGCGATCAAGATCTTTTTGTAAGTCTTCTTCAGATAGACTTAACCCAGGTGGTACACCATCAACAATCGCCATTAAACCTAAGCCATGTGACTCACCACATGTCGTTACACGAAATAGCTGACCGATTGAGTTTCCTGCCATAATCATACTCCTTGTTTATACGGCAACAGATGATTGGAAGGTTTCTTTATATTGGCGACATTGTGCTGCCGTTAATGCAAAAATACCTGATCCACCTTTTTGAAATTTCAACCAATGAAAATCAACATGATTAAAGTTTTGACGCATAGCCCATTCTGAGTTACCCACTTCAATCACAATCAAACCATCTTCAGTTAAATAATCTGCTGCTTGGGCTAACATTTTACGTACGAGATCCAACCCATCTTGTCCTGCAGCCAAAGCCATCTCAGGTTCATGTAAAAACTCTTCAGGCAAGTCAGCCATATCTTCTGCATCTACATATGGCGGATTGCTTACAATTAAGTCATATTGATTTTCAGCAGGAATTTTAGCAAATAAGTCCGATTCAAGTAGCGCAACTTGATATTGTTTACTGTGGTGCTCTACGTTCAATGCTGCTACTTCTAAAGCATCACGAGATAGGTCTGTCGCATCTACTTCAGATTCGGGAAACGCATCGGCAAGTGCAATTGCAATACAGCCAGAACCTGTACACATGTCTAAAATACGTCGTGGTGTTTTTGCTTTTGTTTGCTCTGGTAGCGCATTCAAAGCCTCACGCATCGCACCGTGTTCGTCTAAGAAATACGGTGCGAAACGCTGATCTATTAGCTCTGCAATAGGTGATCGTGGAATAAGCACACGTTCATCGACATAAAATGGTTTCTTACAGAAATACGCAAGATTTAATAAATATGACGTTGGAATACGTTCATTTACACGGCGTTCAAACAATGTCAAAACTTCTGTTTTCTCACTTGGAAGAAGTTTTGCATCTAGAATTTCTGCATTAGCTTCCCAGTCTAGTGCCAGTGTTTGTAGAACCAATGCTGCACTTTCTGCAAAGAAGTCTTCTGTACCCTGACCAAGATGTGCGTCGTACTGACGTAATACCGTTACGCCAAAGCGAATAAAGTCTCGTATTGTTGTTAGGTTTTCAGCGGCTTCTGCTAGGCTTTCTGAGCGAATGGTCAAACGTTGATCCACGCATTACTCCATCAATATAGATAAAAATATGCGTTATTCTAACGTGTTTTATGGGTATTGATAAGCTTAAAGCCATGCATGTCCAAATAAAGCAAATAATAATGGTATGGCTAGAGTGTAAAGCCAACATAACGCTTATAATCTGCTACCCCTAAACTCATCATATAAATGGTTAAGCTTGCTAAAGATGAACCTTGTATATGTTGCCAGACATTTAACTCTTGATGATGTATTTCATCAACACTGACGGCTAAGGTCTGCTCAAAGTCATCTGCAACATACTCAAAACCTAAATCTAGTGCAATAAATGCAGTATGTTCACACGGTTGTATATATTGTGTCTTAGCCCAATCCAATACACAATGTTGACAACTGGGACAAATAATATTCGGCTGTGTTTGTTGTTCTAAATCTATAACATGATATGACACAATACATCCTTTGTTGTTTAAATCGGTTAAACATTAAATGCTTAGGTTATTAAAACTTGCCCAGTATTGGTAGTGGGTCTTGCCCATACATATAAGGTTGCGTTGCGAGTGATAACATCGCTACATCTTCAAGTGTGTTGCCGTATGCGTAAATTTGTGAATATGTATTGAGATCATAACGCTGTTCTACACGGCGTTTTTTTTCTAACCCACTACAATCTGGTGTTTTATAAAAACCTGTTAATTGTCCATTTTTACTGTCAACTTCAGAGCTAATCAGGTCTACCTTTAGGCGATCACATAGAGGTTTTAAATAAATATCGACTGAAGCAGACACAATAACCACATCATGGCCCAATGCCTGATGTTGTTTGAGCTGTGCCAACAGTTGTGGATTTAAATACTTCTGTAATACATCGGTATAACTCATGGCATCATGTTGTACATGGTCCAACGACTGACCAGAAAACATATTATAAAATAGCTTTTTTCGCATTTTATCTGCTGAATATAAACCCAAATAATAATGGTTAATCCAAGGTAAAATAGATAGCCCTGTTTTCAGTACGTAACGGGCTTTAAAGGTATAAAAAATAAAGCCTGTAAAGCTATCTTTTAAGTACAGTGTGCCATCAAAATCAAAAAGTGCTAAAGATTTCATGAACGACCCGACCGTGTACGTTGCATACAAGCCACATAACGACTATTTACTTTTGAAGCATACCAGTTGGTATTATAATTTTTACTCAGTTTTGGCCCTGAGATAATCACTTCTGGCATGATTGCATAAGTCAATGCTTTTCCAAACTTTTGTTGATACAAGATTTTTACTTCGTTGTACGTTTGTGTTTTTTCAAAATCAATTTGCTTTTCTTGTTTTAAATCGCTTCGTACCTGTTTGGCTGAAATATTTACCGCATGATCAGCAAACAATCGATTTATTGCAAGCTCTGACTGGCTTCGGTCCGTCTGTATGTTTTCATTTTTATCATAAAGCAACAGATCACCATCTAATGAGAGTTTGGTTTTGGTTAGTTTAGTCAAAGCTTGTTGAAACGATGCATTACGGCTTGAGTACATCCCCGAATTATAGTCAGCAAAACGGTAAATCGGCTTTGCATAACCCGCTTGGTATAACATTAAACGATGTATACCATAATACAAACCACCATATTGAGTGTACAAATCATCTCTCAGCTCGTAAATATTCACACTATTACGTTGATGATCTTGTGCATAATTAATCAATACCTGCATTGAACCCAATGTAGTAATCGGATTCATACGTTCGCCAATATCTTGTCCAATCAGTTTTGCAGCGCCTGTAATCGCACTCACATGATAATGCTTCGTCATATAATCAAAAATTTGACGATATAAAATATCTAGATCTTTTTCTGTTTTAACTTTTCTCATTTGTGACAAATAACTATTGTCTGCACTTGGCTGTGTTTTTAATACGTTCAAAAAATACTTTGCAACAGGGGCACCAAAACGATCACCTAATTTTTCAGAGAATTTTTCCTCAAGGCGATTATTTACTTCTTTCACTGCTTTATCGCCTAAATTGGGCACTTGTGGATTGGCCACAAAGTTAGATTCTTGATCTACAATCGCAACAATACTACAGACGTTCGTTTTTGTTTTCTCAATACTTAAAGTATCCATAATACTGTAAATATCTTTAGCCCAAGACACTCGGTCATGTACACGTGATGGAATAAGATTTTTAATATTTTTTTCAGTTAAAATAGGCGTATCTTCATCTGTAGCGACATTATCTTTACCACAAGACACCACACCAAAACACAGTATCATAACCGTACAAGTACGAAAAAATTTAGAACAATGTCGCATAGAAAAACCTAAACTTTACTAAAAAGAACCACTGAGCAGTGGCTCAGAATTGTAAGGTCTTTTCAAATGAAAGTATATTTTTTAACAGCAAATTATGACGATTTTTTATTTGAAAAAACATTTTTTATTTGTATAGTAGATAAGTTATAAATTTATATTCATTACTATGAAACTCCACTTTTGCCCCAAAAAACAGAAAATTTTCATTCAACAAAAAAATGGCGACACAGTCAGTGAGCAAGATGTAACGTACGACAGCCTACTACTGACAGGTGCATTTATTTCAATGTGCCATGAAGGTGCTGTGACTATAAACGGGCAAGATGGTCAACCTATTTTTGACATAGAAGTTAATTATCATCCAAAAAACAAAGACGCCGTATAAACAGCGTCTTTTTAAAACCTAAAAATGATTAATAAATTACCATTTGGTCTCTATGAATCATTTCTAAAGAACCTAGCACATTCGCACCAAGTACTTGTTTAACTTTATCTGTGGCTAAACCTTTAATGATTTCAGCATGTTTCGCACTAAAGTTAACTCGACCTACAGCAACACGCTGCCCTTGTAAGTCGACACACTCAACCACATCACCACGTTCAAAATGACCTTGTACGCCTTGAACACCCACCGGTAATAAACTGCGCTGTTGTGCTTTAATTGCAGTGACTGCACCATCATCTAGCAATAAACGTCCTGCTGTTTGTAAATGCGCCGCCAACCACTGCTTACGTGCAGCAATTGGGTCACCATCTACCACAAACAACGTACCTAGCTCTTCGCCTTGCATTAAACGTACTAAAACTTGTTCACTGTCACCACTGGCTACAATCGTGTCACAGCCTGAACGTGCTGCCAATCGTGCTGCTCGTACCTTAGTCACCATACCGCCACGACCTAACGCGCCACCATCGCCTGCCATACTAAACAGCTCATCATCAAGTGCTGGCACAGTTGAAAGCAATTTTGCATCTGGATTATGGCGTGGGTCTGCGTTAAACATACCTTGTTGGTCTGTCAGTATGACAAGTAAGTCTGCATTGACTTGACAGGCAACCATGGCTGCCAGCGTATCATTATCACCAAACTTAATTTCATACGTCGATACAGTATCATTTTCATTAATAACAGGAATAACACGCCAATCAATCAAATGTTGCAAAGCATCACATGCATTTAAATAGCGTCTACGGTCACTCAAATCGTCATGCGTAAGCAATACTTGAGCTGTTTTAATGTCGTGTTGATCAAGCACACTCGACCATGTTTGTACTAGTCCCATTTGGCCTAGTGCAGCACATGCTTGTAAGCTCGGAAGATCTATGGGTCGCTCAGCAAGTTTCATACGTACAACACCTTCTGCTACTGCACCTGAAGACACCAAAATAATTTGGTGCCCTGCATGGTGTAATTGTGCAATTTGATGTGCCCAATGAGAAATTGCTTGTATGTCTAAGCCTCGACCATTTGCTGTGAGCAAAGATGAGCCTATTTTGACCACTATACGCTGACAACGTTCTAACTGACGTTGTCCATCGACGACCTTAATCATGATCTCCTCACTCGTACTTAGCGTACGTAATACACTTCCATTTCGCCATCATCTTCATCATCATCTTCGTCGTCATAATCATCACCTAGATCAGCCATACGCTGTTCTTTACGCATTTGACGATATGCTTCTTTCGCAGCCAATGTTTGTTCACGTGTTTCAGCTTCCAGCTGATCACGGAATGCTTTCATTTGTGCTGCATATTCTGGATCTTCTGCCTCACGCTCTTGTTGTTGTTCAATTTGATCCATCAAATAGTACACAACGTCTTTTGTGCCTTCAGACATTAAACCAGACGTTTTAAATACTGGACCTGTCCATTCAAGCTCACTGATGATGTGTTCAGACCACTCATCTTTTGCACTGTCTTCCAATTGATCCAGTTTATTTAAAACTAGGACCACAGGTAACTGTGATAGCGTTGGTGAGAATTTTTGGAGTTCTTTTAAAATTGCTCGTGCGTTGTGTATTGGATCTGAACCGTCAATCGGTTGAACATCTACAATATGTAGTAAAATACGGGTACGTGCCAAGTGTTTTAAGAAACGAATTCCTAGACCTGCACCTTCAGCAGCGCCTTCTATAAGCCCAGGAATATCCGCCATTACAAATGAACGATGTCTGTCTGCATCAACCACGCCTAAATTTGGCACCATCGTGGTAAATGGATAATCAGCCACTTTCGGTTTTGCTGCAGATACTGCACGTATAAATGTAGATTTTCCTGCATTTGGCATACCAAGTAAGCCCACATCAGCCAGTACTTTGAGCTCAAGACGAATTTCACGAAACTCACCTTTCACGCCTGTGGTAAATTTACGTGGTGCACGGTTAGTTGATGATTTGAAGTGAGTGTTTCCTAGACCACCATCACCACCTTTTGCGACTAAATAGCGTTGACCTGCTGCAACCAAATCACCAATAATATCGCCTGAATCTGTATCTACAATGGTTGTACCTACAGGAACATTTAATACAATATCTGGTGCACCACGACCTGCGCAGTTCGCCCCCGAGCCATTTTTACCACGTTCTGCACGAAAACGGCGTGTATAACGAAAATCAACTAATGTGCTAGTGTTATCGTCAGCTTCAATATATACGTTACCACCACGACCACCATCGCCACCATCTGGCCCACCAAACGGTACAAATTTTTCACGGCGAAAACTGGCTACGCCATTGCCTCCGTCGCCAGCCTCTACTGTAATGACTGCTTCATCAACAAAACGCATGCGCCAATCCTCTAAATATAAAAACAACTGTGTATTGTCGCATATTGTACCTGATTTCATACAGAGGTATAGCTACTATTCTTTCTGGATACGCATACTATTTACACGAATCTATGTTTTTTAAGAAGATTTACTATTTTTTTCAGCTGATTTTGCAATTTTAGTCAGCCATAATTGACGATGCTGGCGCTTTTTATATAAATGTAGCGTACCTTCGATAATTAAAATCACAACAGCAAACCAAATGGGTGCATACCCCCAAATTTGAGTTGTAGTCAGTCGTTCACCAATGGCCAATGAAGCAAGTGCAAGTAATACAGGCTCCAGGTAACTCAGTAACCCAAATAACACCATAGGCAAATAACGGCTAGCCAAAATATAAGAGCCCAAGCCAAGTGCACTGAATATGCCTAAACCTGCAATCACCACAATAAGTTGAGGTTGATCTATAAAAGTATGCCAAGGTTGTGCCCATGTAGACACAAAGTAAAAAGCCACAGGCAACATGAGTACGTTATCAAACCAAAAACCGCCTAAATGGTCAGTCTGTATCGCTTTTCTTAAAAAGAAATAGGCAGAATAACCCACAGCAACCAATATCGTTTCCCATGCAATACTACCCACTTGCCAAATTTGAATAACAACACCAACCAGTGCAAACAGTACTGCGGTTTTTTGGAGTCTTGATACTTTTTCTTTATAAACGACTGAACCTACCAGAACCAATACTAAAGGCAGTAAAAAGTAACCCAATGATACTTGCATACCACGCCCATGCATCGGTGCCCATAAAAATAGCCATAGTTGCAAACCACCTAAAATTGCTGTTGCAATCATACCCAATATAAGCTTAGGATCACGGCATATACGCTGAAAAATCTCTGTAATACGCTGTATATCTTTGGTAAAACACATGAACACAGTCAAAAATGGCAATAAAGAAATCATGCGCCAGCCAAAGGCTTGGGAACCATCAAACACGTGCAATAATTGACTGTAAAAGTACAATACACCAAACATACTTGAGGCAAGCACAGAAAAAATAATCCCTTGAACCACACTTTACCTCATTACTCAAATAAGACGTTTATTTACATTGAAAGAATTTTTATTGCTTTTAAGTGACCTAAATTAATGTTCTATCTGTAAGGTCGCTTTAAAATCTGAAACATCATACCCAATTTGTTTGGCATATTCTAAATAACTTTGCCATACACTATTGGAAATATGTGGCGTTCTCGCCAATAGCCATAAATATTTACGTGCTGGGTCTCCAACCAATGCCGTTTGGTACTGGTCATCTCGTTTTAAAATCCAATAATCACCACGGCCTATAGGTAACCCACGAATGGCTTTAGGCAAAAAGCTCACTTCTAACTGGCTATTGTGAGGTGCATTTAAAATAAATGCCTCGCCATTCGCAACGCTTTTTTGTTTGTCTTCCTTAATACAACTATTTTCTACACTTAGTGTACCTTGTGCTGTAAGTGCATAACGGGCTTGTACATCTTGAACACAACTGCGCTGAAAAAACATCGGTTTGCGGGCAATTTCATACCATGTACCCAAGTATTGATTAACATTGACCGAATCGACAGCTCGTATAGGCGCTATCGCACTATTATCTGCCATTACGGCATGACATTGTAATGACAAAAAAATTGCAAAAAAGATATGCTTTATTTTCATATTGGATGCTCTTATTGAATAAAGTCTCATTCAGCTTACTGTAATGCATAAGATTTTAAGCGTGAAATTTCATCTCGTAACCGTGCTGCATCTTCAAACTGTAATTCTTTAGATGCTTTAAGCATGTCTTTTTCAAGTTTAGCTAAATGTTTAGCAAATACTTTAGGGTTTGCAAGTATATACTGCTCATCTGCGCTCAAAGTATCTGTTGCCGCGACAACAACTGCACCCTCATCATCTGTGATATCTTCACCGGCATCAAGCTCTTTAACCACTTTTCTAATGGTGCTTCGTGGTGTGATTCCATGTTCAAGGTTAAATGCAATTTGTTTTTGTCTACGGCGGTCAGTTTCATCAATCGCTTTTTGCATTGAGTCTGTAATACGGTCTGCATATAAAATAGCCTTACCTTTTACATTTCGAGCAGCACGACCAATGGTTTGTATGAGTGAACGTTCAGAGCGTAAAAAGCCCTCTTTATCTGCATCAAGTATCGCAACCAGCGAGACTTCCGGCATATCTAAACCTTCTCGCAACAAGTTAATACCAATCAGAACATCATAAATACCACTGCGTAAATCATGAATAATTTTTACTCGTTCGACTGTATCTATGTCTGAATGCAAATATGCCACTTTTACCGAGTATTCTTTTAAATAAGAAGTTAAGTCTTCAGCCATACGTTTGGTTAACGTCGTAATCAGTACTCGCTCGTCATTTGCACTGCGTATATTAATTTCAGATAGAACATCGTCGACTTGGGTGAGTACAGGTCTAATTTCAATTTCAGGGTCAATCAAACCTGTTGGACGAACGACCTGTTCGGCAATTTGTTCTGCCTTTTCAAGCTCGTATTTGGCAGGTGTTGCACTCACAAATAAAGTTGTAGGAACAATTCTTTCCCACTCCTCAAATTTCATGGGACGGTTATCTAAGGCGCTCGGTAAACGAAAACCATAGTTGACTAAGTTTTCTTTACGCGAGCGGTCACCTTTATACATTGCACCAATCTGTGGCACACTCACGTGTGATTCATCAATAATTAGCAATGCATCTTCAGGAATATAGTCAAATAGTGTGGGTGGTGCCTCTCCTGCTTGACGGCCAGACAAATGCCTAGAGTAGTTTTCAATCCCGTTGGAATAACCCAGTTGCTGAAGCATTTCTAAATCATAGCGCGTGCGCTGTTCAATACGCTGTGCTTCAAGCAGTTTATTTTCTGCAGTAAAATGAGCGATCTGACCTCGAAGTTCTTCTTTTATAGTGTCAATCGCACGGTGTAAATTGTCTTTCGGGGTAACGTAATGGCTTTTAGGGTAAATGGTAATACGTGACACTTTACGCACAAGTTTACCGTTAATCGGGTCAAACCAGCGTATTGAGTCAACTTCATCATCAAATAATTCTATACGTACCGCATATTGGTCAGATTCCGCAGGAAAAATATCAATAATTTCACCTCGTATACGATAAGTCCCTCGTAAAAATTCAAGCTCGTTACGCATATATTGCATTTCAACCAAACGGCGAATAATCTCATCTCGGTTTACTCGGTCGCCTTCCACCACATGCAATAGCATTTGCATATACGCTTGTGGGTCACCCAAACCATAAATTGCAGATACAGAAGCCACAATAATGGCATCTTTTCGCTCTAATAGTGAGCGTGTTGCAGACAGACGCATTTGGTCAATATGGTCGTTAATGGCCGAGTCTTTTTCAATAAATGTATCTGATGATGGTACATATGCTTCTGGCTGATAGTAGTCATAGTAACTAACAAAATATTCTACCGCATTATAAGGAAAAAATGATTTAAACTCGCCATATAGTTGTGCAGCAAGGGTTTTATTGTGTGCCATAATAATGGTTGGGCGTTGCGTTTGAGCAATTACATTCGCCATAGTATATGTTTTACCTGAGCCTGTTACGCCAAGTAACAACTGATTTTTTAAACCACGCTCAATACCAGACACAATTTTTTTAATCGCTTCTGGTTGGTCACCTGCAGGTTGATAGTCTGTGACTAGATCAAAAGGCTGTTCGCTCAAAATATTCTCTCAAGTTATAGTACACGCCGTTGTTTATTGATATTGGGTGTATATGTTTAGGAATCAAGCATAAAATGCCTATGTCATTATGACAAGAGAAGAAAAGTAATCACACTTGAATCTATAGGTATTTGATGGCTGAGATAAAAAACCCTACCATTTCAAAATGTGTAGGGTTTTATTGGTTTTAACAACACTCCAAAATATTACTCGACCAAGAAGCCACCTGTTTGTTTTTTCCACAAGTTGGCATATACGCCGTTATGTTCAAGGAGTTCCGCATGCGAGCCTTGCTCAATAATATCGCCTTGGTCTAACACAATAATCCGATCCATTTGTGCAATGGTAGAGAGTCTGTGTGCTATAGCAATGACCGTTTTGTCTTGCATAAGCTCAGTTAAGTTCTGTTGAATAATGCTTTCAGCATCTGAGTCTAAAGCACTGGTTGCCTCATCTAAAATAAGAATCGGTGCATTTTTCAGTAAAACTCTTGCAATGGCAATACGTTGGCGTTGACCGCCAGATAATTTTACACCTCGCTCACCTACTTCAGCCTCTAAACCAACTCGGCCTTTACTATCAATTAAAAATGGTAAGAAATCTTCAATATGCGCCTGTTTGAGTACCTTTTGAACATCTTGATCTGAAGCATCTAACTTACCATATTTAATATTTTCTTGAATAGAACGGTGCAACAGTGAAGTATCTTGGGTAACTAGCGCAATACAATGTCTTAAACTTTCTTGTTGAACTTTAGAAATGTCTTGACCATCTATTTTAATCGCACCACTTTTTACATCATAAAAGCGTAATAGTAGCTGAATAAGTGTAGATTTACCTGCACCTGAGCGACCGACCACACCAATTTTCTCACCTGCTTTTATGGTAAAACTCAAGCCATTAAAAACATGTTTTTTATGGTATGAAAATGCCACATCATCAAACTTAATCTCACCTCGTTTTAAATCAAGTGGTTTTGCATCTTCAACATCTGTAATCAGTACTGGCTTACTTAAAGTTTTTTTACCATCTTGAATGGTTCCTACATTTTCAAACAATCCTGCCAATTGCCACATAATAAACTCACTCAAACTACTGAGTTTTAAAATCATGGCTGTTGCGGCTGCAATCACCCCCACACCAATTTGACCGTGTTGCCATAAATAAATGGCTGTACCAAGCACACCAATAAAAAGCACTGCACTCATGAATTTCAAACATATTTCAAACCCTGTAGTGAGTCGAAACATTTTCAGCAGTGCAGTTAGAAAACCATTCATAGATGATTTACTGTAATCTAGCTCTTGCTGTGTATGTGCAAAGAGTTTTACTGTTTGAATATTGGTATAAGTGTCTGTAATGTGACCTGTAATGATTGAACGTGTATTTGCCGTATCCTGTGCAGCTTTTCCAAGCTTAGGTACAAAGTAAAAAATAGCAATAATAAAAATAACAAACCAAATAAATAACGGCACTAGTAGTTGAGGCGATGTTGCTCCTAGCAAAATGCTAATCGACAAGAAATACACTAAAATATGAATGATTACTTCAGTAATAATGAGAAAGAAATCTCTGACTGCCCATGCGGTCTGCAATACCTTTGCAGTCAATTTCCCTGAAAACTCACTACTAAAAAAATCTAAACTCTGTTGTAAAAAAATATTGTGAAAACGCCAGCGTAATCGCATTGGAAACAGTGGCACTAAAATTTGATGCTTTACCATAGACAGCACAGATACCACGACTACATTCAATAACAGTAACATGACCAATTGAATCAATTGTACTTTATAGTCTTGCAAAAAATGTGTTGGTGTACTTGCATTAATCCAGTTAATAATATCGCCCATAGCACTAAATAAATAGGCTTCTAAAGCAGAAGTGATTGCTGTTAATACCACAGCAATCAGTAAATATTTTCTTACACCATCGGTACATTCCCATAAAAAAGCAAAAAACTTGTCAGGCAATGGCGTGTTCTTATATTGGTCGGGGTATGGATTTACCCTTTGCTCCAACCAATCCAGCAACTTACTTTTCATTATTTTTCCCAGTATTATCAATATTTTATATTATAAAAGCACCACACAAATTGAGTATTATTGTCATTATAATGAAAAAAGCCCCTATGCTAGGGGCTTTAAAATATAGATTTTACTTCATGGTTTACTCACCATTCATAATGCCCATATTTTTTACACCCAATCGCTGTGCAGCTGCCATAACCAATGCAACATCTTTATAAGAAGCTTGCGCTTCTGGTTTAATGTGCACTTGATCTTGTTCAGCTTGTTTAGAAACAGCTGTCAATCTTGCTTCTAATATTGTTTTGTCTGCAACACGTTCACCATTCCACAAAATATCACCGTTTGGTTTAATGTTAATGGTAACGACCTCTGGTGGTTTTTCATTCGTTGGTGGTGATGGCGCAGGCATATTAATATTAATTGCATTATTTGGAATTGGAATTGTGATAATGAACATAATGATCAAAACCAACATGACATCAATTAATGGTGTCATGTTGACTTCTAACATTACATCACCATCATCATCTGAGCTACTTGGGCTCGGCGTCATTCCCATAACATTCTCCTTTCAATTCACCCTAACCACGTGCAGGCGGTTGAGTAACAAATGATATTTTTATGATGCCAGCTTGTTGCACAGTTTCAATAACTTTGCCAATTGACTCAAAGTGTGTCTGTTGATCACCACGAATATGTACTTCTGGTTGTGGTCGCTTCACTGAATTTTCTTTCAGTTTGCTCAACAATGTATCTTGATTTGGTATGTACTGTTCATTCCAAAAGACTTGACCATCTTTATTTACCGCAAGCGTAATATTATCCGCTTTTGCTGCATACTTTTGGTCAACTTCTTCTGGTAATTTCACAGGAATTGTATGCGTCACTACTGGTACTGTGATTAAGAAAATAATGAGCAGTACTAGCATGACGTCGACCAATGGTGTGGTGTTAATGACGCCAATTACGTCATCATCATCACCCTCAGAACCAACGTTCATTCCCATAGTTTTACTCCACAGTTTTTGATTTTGGTTGAGCAGGTGCTTCACCAGAAACCATGTTTCCACTGAGAGCAACGGCATGCACGTCTGCACCAAATGAACGAACTTCTTCTAAAATTGCTTTATTACGACGAATTAACCAGTTATAACCCAGTACCGCAGGTACCGCAACTGCAAGACCAATTGCTGTCATAATCAATGCTTCACCTACAGGGCCAGCAACTTTATCAATAGACGCTTGACCAGATACGCCAATCGCTGTTAGTGCATGGTAAATACCCCATACTGTACCAAATAAACCAATAAATGGAGATGTTGAGCCCACTGTTGCTAAAAATGCAAGGCCACCGGCTAAACGACTTTGTACTTTCTCTACAGCACGTTGGATAGTCATCGTTACCCAAGTATTGAAATCAATCTTGTCTAACATGTGACTGCCGTGGTTTTGTGTAGATGAATGTGCTTTTTCAGCAATGAAACGATACGCACTTTTTTGATCTAGTGTTTTTGCACCTTGCTCTATTGTACTTGCACTCCAAAACTTTTGGCGTGCCAACTGACCTTGCTTTTTCACTTGTTGTTGTTCAAGGAACTTGGTCACAATGATATACCATGTACCTGCAGACATCAGTAACATAATAATTAAAGTACCACGAGCAACGAAGTCACCTTCACGCCATACTGCACCTAAACCATACGGATTTTCCACTTTCTCTGAAGTAGCTGCAGCAGCTGGCGGTGTAGGTTGAACTGAAGAAGATACCATAGCAGGTGCTTTTTGCTCTGTTACTACTTGTGATGCAGCAGGTTTTTCTTCTGCCATGCTGTAAGTAGATACAAAACTTGCACTACATAGTGCAACCATTGCAGAGGCTTTTGCGACTTTTTTCAATAAAGATGCTTTTTCCATGTTCGTCTTCCAAATCTATTTAAATGTATAAACTTAATCAAGTTTAAAGGTATATTCCAAACTAATTGATCCAGCTACAGCAGAACCATCTTTCATTGCAGGTGCAAATACGCATTTTTTATATGCATTTACAGTTGCTTTATCTAAGTTTCTAGACCCAGATGATTTTGCAACTTTTGCATTCGCAACATGACCATCAGCGCCAACATCAAGCTCTAATTTCACAGTACCTTGCTCTTCATTTGCAAGCGCTTCTTGAGGGTACTGCGGTGTTGGACAGCTTGCCGAAGCACTTCCTGATACACCTTTTGTTTCACCTTTTGGCTTTTCAGGTGCTGGTGGCGCAGGTGTTGCAGTCACCTCTTTTGCAGGTGGACTCGGTGGTGCTTTTACTTCACTTTGTGTCGTCACCTTCGGTGCATCTGCCTGTACTGGCGGTGCAATTTGTGGTTTTGGCACAAATGGTGCTGGTTTTACTGGTTTAGGCGTTGGTTTCGGATCAGGTTTTGGAACAACTTTTTCCTTAACAGGTTTCGGTGTTTCTTTCGGCTGTATAATCGGTTTAGGCGGTGGTGGTGGCTTTACAGGTTGAATAATTTGCATTTCAACCGGCGGCTCGACTGGTTTAATAATTGGTTTATCAAGACCTGTTACTAAGGCATAAATTAACAAGCCGTGAAGTAAAACAACTATTCCTATTCCTATGAATCGCTTTGTAGAACGTTCTTTGCCGTCCTGTGAAAAATTCATAATAGTTGCACCTATATTGCAAGCAGCCAAATATAAAATATATTGGCTGCCAAGTTCACAATTAATCGTTGGATAAACTTGAAAGTTTTACCAATTAAAATTTATATGTTACACGACCAAAGTAGGTACGTCCCATCGCATCACTATAACGTGCGTCATAGCCCATTTGGAAATTATCTACAACATTTGACTTCGGTGGCTGTGCATTTAACACATTTTTAATACCTAGAGTAATACTGGTATTCTTAAAGCCAGTATACGAACCTGAAAGATTATACAGTGTATAATTTGATACTTTGTGGTTTTGATCACTTACGTTTTGATCTACATACCCTTTAAAGAAAGTTTGTTGTAAATTTAGGCTCCATGTGTCGTAGCTCCAGTTTACATTTGCATTATGTTTCCAACGAGTAATGACAGATCCAAAGTTTGAATTATATTGACCAACAGCACTATACCACTGACCACCTTTTTCAGTTTGGAATTTATATCTATCTACATAAGTACCATCAATGCCTAGTGTTAAACGACCATACTGAGACATTGGGCTACGCCATTGAATACCTAAATCTATACCAGATGTTTTCGTGCCGCCCATATTCTGTAGACTTTCATTCACATAATCTAAAGAACCATCTGATTTACGTACATAGTTTGCCGCATATTTTACAGGATCTGAGAAAATTGCGCTTTCTGTAGGAGCACTTACCTGATTTTTGACTTCAATATTAAAGTAGTCTACAGATAATACGACATTTTTAATTGGCTCATACACAAAACCAACCGTAAATGTTTTTGATTTTTCTGCCTCTAGGCTTGAATTACCACCAGTTTTGGCATAGAACTGTGTATTACAGTCGCGTACTGCATTACCACCAGCAGTAGGTGTACCACCTTTACACAGCACAGGGTCATTCCAGCTCGCCGCAGTATAGGTTTTATAGTTGGCACTATGCATTTCATACAAACTTGGTGCACGGAAGCCTGTAGAGAAGCTACCACGCATCATAAACTGTTTTACCGGTTCCCAACGTAAAGCAACTTTTGGGTTAAATGTACCACCAAAGTCACTGTAATCATCATAACGTGCAGCAAGCTGCGCACTTAGACTTTTAAAAATAGGCACTTGAAGTTCAGTAAATACTGCTTTTAAGTTACGTGTACCTGTACTAGCACCCTTAGTTGAGTCAACCCCTGTACTTGCAACCAAGCTATTAACTGCTGCATTTTGGGTTTGTGACCATTCATCACGGCGTAAACCACCACCAACCGCAAAGCCAACATCACCTGCAGGTAAAGTAAAAATAGCACGGCTTGCAGTAAAGTCAAAATTCGTACTTTCAAGTTGCGCACTTTGTGACAAACCACTAATGCTCATGCTGTTCCAAATATTCGCATTTGCACTCGCACCAAATGGGTTTAATGTGCCATTCGCCAAGTTATCGCGTACTTTTTGGTTGTCTATATAACCACTATATAGTGAATCTTCGCCTTGACTTTTTGCGTAACTAATACCGGTATTAATATCCCAATCTGCAACACTACCATCTAGACCTAATAAAACACGGTCTGCTTTTTGTGTAGTCTCACTTATACGGTTTCCAGCTTGAGAACGAATATTAAGTGACAAGTCTTGGCCATTTGCACCCGAAATTGCAGGAGTAATGCCTTTACCTGGGTAGTACGAGCTTGTACTTGGTATATAGTAATCACTACCACCACCCGCTAAAACATCTGGTGCAACAGTGGTAGTCATTCTATTTTCAGAATGCACATATTCAGCAATCGCATTTAAGTTATCTGTTAGCTTCAACGTACCTTTACCCAAAACAGAGAAAGTCTCTTCTTCAGGAATAATACCTATGTCTGCTTGACTATTATAACGACAATTTTTTCCAGATACTGTGTTCTTAGTAGTATCGCCACAACCAGTACTTGCGTATGGGTTACCAATGCCTGGAATGTTGGCAGGGAAAGAGCTACCACTGGTACGGTTCACACCGAGCTCTGGTAAAATACCGCCACGGCGTGATGCTTCACGTTGATTCGCCATTACGCTGTCTTGTTTGCCGTAAGTCGCTGCACCGTATACGTTAAAACCTTGGTCTTCTAAAGAACCATAACCACCAAATAAACTGTAGTTCTGTTTATCGCCACCACTTTTTTGTGGGGCTGCGCCTTCAACAGTTACTCCTGCGCCTTGGTATTGTTTTTTCGTAATAAAGTTAATTACCCCACCAATTGCATCTGTACCGTAAATTGCTGATGCACCATCTTTAAGCACTTCAATACGGTCAATCAGTGCCAATGGTATTGTACTTAAATCCACTGTAGATGTATCGAATGGTGTATTGGCTAAACGGCGACCATTGAGCAATACCAATGTTTTATTTGGACCTAAACCACGTAAATCAGCCACAGAGCCTGCTGTACCACTACGCCCTACATTGCTTGCAGCAACAAAAGATGATTGGTTAGCTGATACAGTAGATAAAGCCTCTTCTGCTGTAGTTACCCCTTGTTTCGCTAAATCTTCTGTTCTGACAATAGAAATAGGTGATGAACTTTGTGAAGCCACACCTTTAATGGACGACCCAGTCACGGTAATTTTTTCAACTTTAGCAGTTGCTGGTGTATCAGCCGCATTACTGATTACACTTGTTAACGTAAAACCAATTCCAACCGTGCCGGTTAAAACTGCTCGAATAGAACGGGTAAGTCGATTCTGTTTCATGGTCGCCCTCTTTTAATTGGGTATAAAATATGGAGTATTCGTTAACAATTTCGATACTTTGTAATATAACTGCAATGAGCATGCCACTTCTTTTAAAAAAATAAAAATATTTTGATTTAATAAAATTATATTTTTTTATTATTTAATACAAAAACCTAATACCAACTAAAAAACAAACTTAAACCATTAATAAACTTATAAAAATTAATTATATTTCATTTTAATGAAAATTTGGCACAATGTTCGCATACAACTATTGTTAGATGGTTTATAGTGTACTTAACAGAATAAATGTCTATTCGTGTTCAGATTACTTTGTAATCAAATTCACATTATCTACACATTATATTCGCATTTAATGCATATTTTGAGATTTAAACCACATTTTGTATACTTTCAAGTATGTTTTTTTTTGGTGCAAATATAAAAAATTGCACTAATTTAAACTAACATGCTAAAAGCAACAAAAAATGGCAAAACCCTTACTTTACGAGCGTCTTCTAATGAAAACTGAATTGAATTTAACTCTCAACTGGCTAAAACCAAAACAGCAGAAGCAAAAAGCATTCACTCGTATAAAAAAACAGGGCCTCGCTTGTATACTTTTTGCATGCCTAAATACAATACCATTACACAGCTATGCAGCAGACCCCAATAAAGTCATTCACACTTACTTTTCAGGTGCTGAAACTGGTTTTGACCCTGTGGCTACAAATGATATACCTTCTAGCCAAATTAATGATTCTATTTTTGAAACACTCTATGCTTATGACTATTTAGCAAGACCGCTTAAACTGATTCCACTTACTGCTGTAGATTTACCTCAAATTAGTGCAGATGGCCTAACATATACTATTAAAATAAAACCGGGCATCTACTTTAGTAACGACCCTGTCTTTAAAGGCAAAAAACGGGAACTCACCTCATACGATTATGCCTATAGTTTAAAACGTTTACTAGACCCTCAATTACACTCACCGAACAGCTGGCTGATTGAAGGAAAGCTTGTAGGTAGCCAAGAGTTTGTAGATAAATCGAAAAAAACTGGCACTTTTGATTACAATACCAAATTCCCCGGTATTGAAACACCAGATCGCTATACACTCATTTTACGTTTAAATGAAAAAGACTATAACTTAGCAATGATACTTGCACATGGACCAACTGCTGCTGTAGCCAAAGAAGCGATTGAAAAATATAAAAATAGTGTGGGATATGCAATGGCTAACCCTGTAGGTACGGGCCCTTACCTACTCAGTAAATGGGTACGTGCATCACGTATTGTGTTAACAGCCAACCCAGACTACCGAGGCTATACTTGGAACTTTAAATCAAAAGACTTTAATGACCGAAAAATCATTGCTGAAATGACTGGCAAAAAAATGCCGCAAATCGGTGTGGTAGATATACAAATTATTGGAGAAGCTCAGTCGCAATGGCTTGCATTTAAACAAAAACAACTCGACTGGATTAGCTTACCCGCCAATATGGTTGGAGATGTAATTGAACATGGTGAGCTCAAACCTGAATATAAACAAGCAGGCATGACTCTCTCAAGTATTACAGACCTCATCGCAGCTTATGCATTTTGGAATATGAAAGACCCTGTTGTGGGTGGACTCACTAAAGATAAAATTGCTTTACGAAAAGCCATTATGATGTCATTTTCCAAAGAAAAGTACCTTAATGTACTAAGTAACGGTGTAGGTATTCCCTTAAACTCGGCAATTCCACCTAATATTGTCGGTTATGATCCGAACTATCAATCTACCACACCGTATTCAGTGCGAGGTGCCAACTTATTACTCGACAAATATAACTATAAAGTCGGCGCAGATGGCTATCGAACACTTCCGAATGGAAAACCACTCACAATCACGTATACCACCGCTACAAGTGGTAACTCAGCAGTCAGTGACTTTTGGCAACGTAGCTTAAAAGCCATTCATATAAAATTTGTGAATAAAACCATGCAATTCCCAGATTACTTAAAAGCACAAAAACAGTGTACTTTACAAATGGGGATACAAGGTTGGGTTGCAGATTATCCAGATGGTGACAACTTCTTGCAATTATTTTATGGGCCAAATACTTATGCATCTAACTTTGGCTGTACTGCTATTCCAGAGTTTGACAAACTCTATGCACAGTCTAAAGCCATGCCCGCAGGGCCAGAGCGTCAAGCACTGTATTTAAAAATGATGCGCATACTTGATGTATATGCTGCGATTATGCCAATTAGTACGCCATACGAAAATACGGTAATTCAACCCTATATTCAAGGCTACAAAAGCCACCCTATGTCAAGTGTTATCCCTTGGATATATATAGATACTACAAAAACAACAAACAAATAATCGAGTAATGACACATGAAAAAAACGCAATGTCTACCACAACGCTTAGCACTTGCAGTGAGTATGGCCTTCACTGCAACTGGCATATATGCACAAACTGATGCAACCTATCCAACCATTCCATTATTGGGTGTGCAAGATGTAACAGTAGGCTGTAAACAACACATTCAAAATTATCACAATGATGTGAAGCAACTTGAACAAACTAAAAACAATACATCATGGTTTGCCATGTGGGACAAATTTAATGCTAAACAACAAGACTTTATGGGTCCTGTTGAAATACTGAGTCAAGTGTCGCCAGATGCAACGCTACGTCAACATGCGGAAGACTGTATTGTCGAATATACAAAATTTACAACTGATCTTTATCAAAATGAAATCATTTATCAAAAGTTTAAACAGAGTGCTCCACGTGATGCCATCGATACCAAATTTAAACAAGACAATTTAGAAAGCTTTGAAGATACTGGCGTAGGTTTAAGCACAGAGAAAAAAGTACAACTTAAAAACATACTCGAACAACTCACTCAACTGAGCCAAGAATATGATCGTAATGTCAGAGAAAATAAAACTAAACTCGAATTTACCGCAGATCAACTCAAGGGATTACCTGAAAGCTATATTACTAATTTAAAGAAAAATGCTGCGGGGCACTACCTACTCGGTTTTGAATACCCTGAATACAATCCGTTTATGCAATTGGCAGATGATGACCAAGCAAGACAAAAATACTATTATGAGTTTACCCGCCGTGGTACAGAAAAAAATCTAGCCATATTAAAAAATATAATGGATTTACGCTACCAAATGGCGCAAATTTTTGGTTATCCAAGTTATGCAGATTGGGCAACTAAAAATCGTATGGCCAAAGACTCAAAAACAGTTAATCAATTTTTAGCTAATGTTAAAAACTTTGTCACACCACTTCAACAACAAACGCTTGATCAACTCCAAGCATTTAAAGCAAAAACGCTTAACATTCCACTGAGTGATGCAAAAATTCAACCGTGGAGTACCAGTTATTGGGGTGAAAAATACCGCAAAGCCAATTATCAAGTAGACCAAGAACAACTTCGCCAATATTTCCCAACTGAAGCATCTCAGGCTTGGCTACTGGCCATCACTTCACACTTATATGGTATGCGCTTCGAACAAGCCCAAGTACCCGTATGGCAAAAAGAAGTGCGTTACTTTAACGTATTTGATGCAAAAACCAACCAGTTTTTAGGCGGACTGTATATCGACCCGTTCCCACGTGAAGGAAAGTATGGCCACGCAGCTGTATGGCCAATTTATGGTTCAAGTACGCTCACTAAGCGCACGCCTATTGCGGTACTCGTCACCAACTTTAACCGTAAAGGGCTCAATGCGGATGAGCTTGAAACCTTTGTACACGAGTTTGGGCATGCGATGCACAACATCTTGTCTAAAACCCGTTATGTTGGCCAAGCAGGAACCAGTGTTGAACGTGACTTTGTTGAAGCGCCATCACAAATGTATGAGGAATGGGCTAAAAACTTACAACCACTCAGCCAGCTCTCTCATTACTGTTCACCAGCTTGCCCAACTGTAGACCAAGCATTAGTCACTCGTTTAAATGCCGCTAAAAACTATGGCGCAAGCATACAATATGCTCGTCAAACCCTATATGCGCAGTATGACATGAGTATCCATGCAGCAGATGCTCTACAAAAAGACCCAATGACCGTATGGAAAAACATGGAAACGCAAACATCATTGGGTTATATGGATGGTACAGAGTTCCCAGGACAATTTGGGCATTTAGTCAGCGGTTATGGTGCGGGATATTATGGCTATATGTGGTCACAAGTGATTGCTTTAGACATGCTGTCTGCTTACAAAGGTAATTTAATGGATAGCCAAGTTGGGCAACGCTACCGCCAAACGATCCTTTCTCAAGGCAGTCAAAAACCTGCTACTGAATTGATTAAAGACTTTTTAAAACGCCCAACCAACAACACTGCTTTTTATCAAGAAATTGGCGGACAACGCTTAAAGTAACTTATGTACTACACAGGAGATTGAAATATGTTGGCGTACATTATTCGACGGCTTTGGCAAATGGTTCCGACCATGTTAGGCGTGATCGTACTTGTTTTTTTCTTATTTAGTTGGGTCGGCGGTGATCCTGCATATATTCTTGCAGGTAAAATGGCCAATGCCGAACAAATTGAAAATATTCGAACACAACTGGGCGTAAATCAGCCTTATTATGTGCAATTATGGATATTTATCAAACAAGTCATCACTTTTGATTATGGCCTGAGCTGGAGTACTGGCGAAACTGTAAGCCAAGTGATCACATCTCGTATAGGGCCGAGTTTAACACTGCTCGTTCCGTTACTCATTTTTCAAACAGTTATATCTATCATTTTAGCACTGGCCATTTCTTTGGTACGTGGTACATGGATTGACCGTTCATTTATGGCTGCATGTACCGTTGCCATGTCTGTGAGTATTTTAGTTTATATTATTTTATTTCAATACTTCTTAGCCTATAAACTTAACCTATTTCCAGTACAAGGTTGGGGCAATAATTTTTGGAGTAATTTATTTCATTACTCGCCACTACCTATTTTAATTATGCTCGCCGTCAGTATTGCACCAACGCTCAGGTTATACCGTAGTTTTATACTTGATGAAGTTGGACAAGACTACATTCGTACAGCACGTGCAAAAGGCGTGAGTGAGCCTAGAATTTTATTTGTACATGTATTGCGTAATGCATCTATTCCTATTGTAACAGATGTTATGGCTGGCCTACCTGCTTTGCTCATTGGCGCATTTTTAATCGAACGCTTCTTTGGTATTCCGGGTATTGGGCGTGAAGTCATTTTAGCGGTTGAACGCAGTGACTTCCCTGTGATTAAAGCCATTACTATTTACGTGGCCGCACTTACCATGCTTTTTAACCTATTGGCAGATGTTATTTACAAAGCCATTGATCCTCGCTTGAAACTAAAATAGGTCGGTGAATTAATTATGTCTACATCAAATCCTTCACTAAAAGATACAAGCATGGCTCAAGCATCTTCACCATCGAATAGCTTATGGGCGCTGGCTTGGAAACGGCTTAGAAAAGATAAAGCAGCAATGATTTCTTTTGCTATTGTATTGGCTTACTTAGTTATGCTCATTTTGTCTATGACAGGTCTTATTGCTAAAAACTGGGACAAAGAAGTGGCTGTAAGCTATGCACCACCAACACTTATGAGCTACTTTGGTAAAACAGCAGAAACAAGTAATGCGCTCACTGTTCAAGATACACTCCTCAGTAAAGCCAATTTACCAAGCTATGGTATAGAAGACCCTTTAGCAAAAGATATGCAAGACATTCGTCAAACTGTTCAGCAACACCCTATTGATGATAAAGCGCAGCTTGCCTCTACGCTCACTTTTGGTGCAGACCGTTGGGGTGTCGATATTATTAGTAAAACGATTAAAGGGTCAGAAACTTCAATTTTAGTCGGTATTATTGCTGCAGTATTTTCTGTCATCTTGGGTACAGCGCTAGGTGCAGTATCCGGCTATTTCGGTGGCTGGATTGATGATGTGATTAACTGGTTTTACAACGTATTTACCTCTATTCCATATATGCTTCTCATTTTAGCGATTGCAGCTGTTTTACAAAAGCAAGGTTTAATGTCAATTATCATTATTTTAGCACTTACAGGTTGGACAGGTACTTATCGCCTCATTCGTGCTGAATACATGAAACATACGCATCGTGAATACGTTTTGGCTGCAAAAGCCATTGGTGTAAGCCATTTTCGCCGTATGTTTGTACACATTTTTCCGAACGTAAGTCATATTGCATTGGTTCAAATGTCTATTTTAGTAGTGGGATTCATTAAAGCTGAAGTTATTTTAAGCTTTTTAGGTTTTGGTGTCCCTGTAGGAACAGCCTCTTGGGGCAGTATGCTGAGTGAAGCACAAAGTGAGTTTTTACTTGGCAAATGGTGGCAATTGGTTGCTGCTACAACAGCAATGGCCATTTTAGTCACTGCATTTTCACTCTTTACCGATGCACTTCGTGATGCATTAGATCCAAAGTTAAAATAAGGGCGTTTCGAAAATGACTAGACCATTGCTATCGATTGAAAACCTACATGTTTATTTTAAATCTGATAACGGTTATACCGAAGCCATTAAAGGCATTTCTTTTGAGATTGAGCCCAATCAAACTGTTGCGTTGGTCGGTGAATCTGGAAGTGGTAAATCTGTAACTTCTTTGGCAACAATGGGACTTCTGCCCCCACAGCAAAGTAAAATTGATTCACACAGTAAAATTATTTTTGAAGGTAAAAATCTTTTAGAATATTCAACTAAATCTCTCAGAAAATTATGCGGTAAAGACATTGCGATGATTTTCCAAGAGCCTATGTCATCTCTAAACCCTGTATTTAGTGTAGGCTCACAGGTTGCTGAAATATTAAAAATACATACGACACTTTCAAAAAGTGAAATCAAAAATAAAGTGATTGATTTATTTACTGAAGTAGGCTTACCCGCACCTGAAAGTAAATACAATGCTTACCCTAGTGAATTGTCTGGTGGTCAACAGCAACGTGTCATGATTGCTATGGCAATCGCTTGCGAGCCAAAATTACTTATTGCAGATGAGCCAACTACAGCGTTAGACGTAACCATACAAAAGCAAATTATAGACTTACTCGAAAGTATTCGTCAGCGTAGACAAATGTCTATGCTCTTTATCACCCATGATCTATCACTTGTCGGTGAAATTGCAGATAAAGTAGTGGTCATGCGTTATGGTGTGATTAGAGAACAAGGCGATGCTCAACAAGTTTTAGAACACCCTAAAGATATTTATACTCAAGCATTACTTAAATGTCGCCCACAACTAGATACTCGCCCTTACTTTTTGCCAGTCACTTCTGATTATATGACTCAAGATGGTGAAAAAATTGCATCTACTCCTGAGCATTTATATCAAACAGTCAAACAAAGACAACGTGGTATTCAAGGTAATGAAGAAATTATACTTGAAGCAAAATCTTTAAGAAAAGTCTTTACTTCACGTAAAGGACTTTTTAAAAAAGAAGAGTTCGTTGCTGTTAAAGATGCCTCTTTTAAACTGGCTAAAGGTAAAACCTTAGGTTTAGTAGGTGAATCAGGCTCTGGTAAAACAACCATTGGTTTATTGCTCATGCGTTTGCATGAAGCTAGTGGTGGTAAAGTTTTAATTGATGGTAAAGACATTTTAGCCATGTCTGAGCGAGAGTTTGAAGCATACCAACGAAAAATACAGATTATCTTTCAAAACCCGTATGCATCGCTTAACCCTCGTTTTACCATTGGGCAAATCTTAATTGAACCAATGCAAGTACATGGCATTGGCAAAGATGATGCTGAACGGAAACAAGTTGCACTTGAGTTACTTAAGCGAGTCAGCCTACCTGAAAGTGCATACAATCGCTACCCACATGAATTTTCTGGTGGGCAACGCCAACGTATTGCCATCGCACGTTGCTTAACACTAAAACCTGAAATTATCATTTGTGATGAATCTGTTTCTGCGTTAGATGTATCTGTACAAGCACAAGTGCTGAATTTATTACAAGAGCTGCAAGATGAGTTTCAGCTCAGTTATATCTTTATTTCGCACGACTTGGCTGTTGTAAAATATATCTCAGATCAAGTCATGGTCATGAACCACGGCGATATTGTTGAAATTGCCAATTCAGATGATCTATACCATCACCCTAAACACGAATATACTAAAAAATTACTCAGTGCCATTCCTAAAGGCATTTGAAAAATATAAAAAAGGTGGGCTAGCCCACCTTTTTTAATCAGAAAAATTACGTTTAAGCATCAAGCTGTTCTAAAATATGATCTGGAATATCTACATTCGTATAAACGTTTTGTACATCGTCCAAGTCATCAAACATATCAATCATTTTTAAAATCATTTTTGCTTGATCAATATCCGTAATTTCAGCTTTCGTTGATGGACTCATTACCACTTCAGCATTGTCAGATTTTAAACCCGCAGCACTTAGCGCATCTTGCACATCACCAAAACTTTCTGGTGTTGTAATCACTAAAATACCATCTTCTGCGACTTCAATATCTTCAGCACCTGCTTCTAGCGCTGCTTCCATAATTTGATCTTCTAAAGAGACATCTTCAAAAGAAATTTCACCACGTTTGGTAAATAAATACGCAACTGAACCCGATGTGCCCAAGTTACCGTTGGTCTTACTAAAGCAATGACGTACATCAGGTACAGTACGGTTTAAGTTATCCGTCATGGTTTCAACCAAGACTGCTACACCACCTACGCCATAACCTTCGTAAGTCACTTCTTTTAAATCATCATTGTCTTCACCGCCTGCACCACGAGCAATAGCACGGTTAATGGTGTCACGTGTCATATTTACAGACAACGCTTTTTCAACCACAGCACGTAAACGTGGATTCGCTTGTGGCTCTGGTCCACCAAGCTTTGCAGCTGTAACTAACTCACGAATATATTTGGTAAAAACTTTACCACGACTTGCATCTTGTTTTGCTTTACGATGCTTAATATTGGCCCACTTAGAATGACCTGCCATGCAAAATGCTCCTAAAAGATTGGACGTATGCCATATCAAAAGACGCGCAATTCTAACATAAGGCACAATTTTAAAAAAATGGCCTTTACAACTTTTATATCGTAAAGACCACTTTTAACATCAATAAATTGTCTAAATACCGACAAAATCTTAGTTTTCAGCTTAGGTTAATTCTTTAATTGATTAAGCCAACGGTAAACTACAGGCAACACAATTAGCGTGAGTAATGTAGAGGACACAATCCCCCCAATCACAACAGTGGCTAAAGGTTGCTGTACTTCGGCACCTGTACCCGTTGCAATGGCCATTGGAATAAAACCAAAAGACGCTACACATGCAGTCATGAGTACAGGACGTAAGCGTAAAATAGCCCCTTGCCATGTGGCATAAACAATATCATGTGTTTGACGTAGCTCTTTAATGAAACTAAGCATTACCAAACCATTGAGCACAGCAACACCCGATAACGCAATGAAACCAACACCTGCAGACATAGACAGTGGAATATCACGAAGCCATAAAGCAATCACACCACCTGACAATGCAAAAGGTACGCCCATAAACACAAGTAAGCTTTCTTGTATTCGGCCAAAGACTGCCATTAACAGTGCAAATATAAGAATTAAAGCAATAGGTACGACAATTTGCATACGCTGTGTGGCAGATTGTAAGTTTTCAAATTGACCACCGTAACTCATCCAATACCCTGTAGGGAGTTTAGTTGTAGATAAACGGCTTTGTACTTCTTCAACAAATGAGCCCAAATCACGGTCACGCACATTTGCTGAAACAACAATACGGCGTTTACCATCTTCACGGCTAATTTGGCTTGCGGCCAATACTTCATTCACTATTGCAACATCTTTTAGGGCAACCAAACCACCATTTGGTAACTGTATAGGCAGATTTTTTAATTGCTCTGGGCTTTGCATACTCGGATTTAAACGTACAACAAAATCAAAACGGCGGTCACCTTGTAAAATTTGTCCTACAGACTGGCCACCTACACTTAAAGCCACTAAATCTTGTATATGCTTCACAGACAAACCATATTGAGCAGCTTGTTGGTGATTCACCTCTACATTCAGCATTGGTAAACCTTGTGTCTGCTCTACTTTAACTTCACTGGCACCTGAAATACTTTTGAGCTGTTTTTCAATTTTTTGTGCTTCTTGTACCAAAACATCTAAGTCATCACCAAAAATTTTCACCCCTATATCGCTACGTATGCCTGAAATCAGTTCGTTAAAACGTAGTTCAATTGGTTGTGAAAACTCATTGGCATTCCCTGCAATTTGATTAACATCTGCCATCATACGCTCACGTAATTCAGCAATACTCTCTTTGGGATTTGGCCATTCTTTACTTGGTTTTAACAATACAATACTGTCTGAGATATTGGGTGGCATCACATCTGTTGCAACTTCAGCTGTACCTGTTCTTGCAAAAACAGCTTTAATCTCAGGGAATTTTTTCAATAAGTGCTGCTCTACTTTTTCTTGCATCAGTAGAGATTGTTCAATCCCCGTACTCGGTGCACGCATAAATTGGATTGCAAAGTCACCTTCTCCAAGTTTTGGGGTAAACTCACTACCCATTTTTACAAAGAGCATGCCTGTAATACACAATATTGAAATCACACCCACCAATAAAACACGCTTATACGCATAGCAAAGGTCTAAACTACGCGCATATTTGGTTTTGATAAATTGCATCCAACGACTTTCTTTTTCTTGCACTTTGCCCGTCACGCATAACGCCACCATAGCAGGTACAAAAGTCACCGATAAAATAATCGCTCCGATTAATGCAAGCACAACTGTCATTGCCATTGGGTGAAATAACTTTGCCTCTACACCAGTCAAAGCAAAAATTGGAATATAGACCACCATAATAATGAGCTGACCAAAAATCAATGGTCTACGTGCTTGCTGAGCAGCTAAAAAGACTTCGGTAAAACGCTCTGACTGAGTGAGCAATCGACCTTTTTGATGCTGTGCTGTGGCCAAACGCCGTATACAGTTTTCTACAATTACCACGGCACCATCAACAATAATGCCAAAATCGAGTGCACCTAAACTCATTAAGTTGGCACTAATTTTTTGCTCTGCCATACCCGTTAAAGTAAATAGCATCGACAGTGGAATCACACAGGCAGTAATTAAAGCTGCACGTAAATTGCCTAAAAAAATAAATAAAATGGCAATTACTAAAATTGCACCTTCAATTAAGTTTTTAGCCACTGTTTTAATGGCTTTGTCCACTAAACTGGTTCGGTCATATACGGTATCAATCACGACACCCTCAGGTAAAGTTCCCTGAATTTCCTGTACTTTTTGATGTATCTTTTGAGCAACGCTACGGCTATTTTCTCCCATCATCATCATGGCAATGCCTAGGACAGTTTCTTGCCCGTTATAGGTTGCACCACCCGTGCGTAAATCATGCCCTATAGCAACAGATGCCACATCTGCAACACGTACAGCAATACCTTGCTTTTGCTCAACCATAATATTTTCAATATCATTAAGACGATTGATGGTATTAGGGACACGTACCGTTAACTGTTGACCATTTTGCTCAATAAATCCTGCACCACGGTTTTCATTGCTCACTTCAAGTGCTTGCAATAACGTATCTAAAGAAATATTGAGTTGCTGTAACCGCTGTAAGTTTGGTGAAACAATATATGTTTTGTTATAACCACCAATACTATTAATTTCAGCAACGCCTGCAACACGTTGTAATTGTGGACGTACAATCCAGTCTTGAATTTCTCTAAGATCTAGTGGAGTGTAGGCTTGCCCATCTGCTTTTTTAGCATTAGGTTCAGCACGAACCACCCACTGATAAATCTCGCCTAATCCTGTAGAAATAGGTGACATTTCAGGTTCAACAGACTTAGGCATTTCTGCACGGACTTGCTGTAAACGCTCGTTAATCAGTTGTCTTGCCCAATAAATGTCTGTGCCATCTTTAAATACAACAGTCACTTGTGATAAACCATAACGTGAGACTGAGCGTGTCTGCTGTAAGTTAGGTAAACCAGACATGGCTGTTTCAATTGGATAAGTAATTCTTTGTTCTGTTTCTAGTGCTGTAAACCCTTTGGCTGAACTATTAATTTGCACCTGCACGTTGGTGATATCAGGTACAGCATCTATCGATAGTTTTTGGTAACTAAAAATTCCAACTGCAATCCAAAGAAAAGTAAACAGCACCACCCATAGAGCATGTTTAATCGAAGCTTGTATAATTCGGTCAAATAGCCCTTGTGGCTGAGGTAAGCCTTGATCTTGTTTAGTGTGCATGGCCAGCCTCTGATTTTTCTAATTCAGACTTCAGTACAAAGCTACCTTGGGTCACATAACGCTGTTTTTGCGTTAAACCAGATTTCACTTCGACCCACTTTTCATCACTTGATGTTGCACCAACAGTCACAGGTTGTGGTGTAAATTGTAGTTGTCCTTGTTGTTCTTTCACGACAAAAACAACCATTTGACCATCGACCTGTTGTAAGGCAGATTTAGCAATACGAGGAACCACAACATTGTCATCATTACTTGCCAACCATACATTGACCATCACATTTGGTTTTAACAAGCTAGACTGATCTACAATTTCTGCTTGAATCTTCAATTGCCCTGTTGTGGTATCTGCCTCAGGCAATATACGCTTAACCACAGCTTGAGCAACTTGATCTGATTGTAATAACTGAACATTGATTTTTTGCTGTGCTTGAACAACCACTTGATTTGGCAAAATAAACTCAAGCCATAAACGCCCTGTTTGATCAATGGTGACGAGCTGATCTGACATTTGTACATACTCACCCACCACCAAATCTTTTTTGGACACCACACCATCTATAGGTGATGCAATGGCGTAACGTCCTTGCGCATGTGCACGTAGGCCAAGTGCTTTAAACTTACTTTGTAATGCTTGCACTTCAATTTCAGCACGTCTAAATGCATTTTGTGCACGCAAATAATCTTGTTTGGCAGAAATTCCTTGATCAAATAACGTCTTTTCACGTAAATAATCTTGTTTTGCCAAAGCAAGGTTTTGCACTGCAATATCTAAATTTGCCTGTTGTTCTATCAAATCTGGCGCATAAATTGTCGCTAAAATTTGACCTTTTTTAACATTCTGACCTAATACCACATTAACCTGTTCAACACGTCCTGCATAACCCGATGAAATATGCGCCTGTTGGTCAAGATTACTCATAATTTTCGCAGGATAACGCTGTGTAGCACTCACATTGCCCTGTTCAACTTCAGCGAATTGAATACCTTGTGCTGTTGCTTGGGCAGAGGTCAGATGAATTTTTTCTTTTGCTTCCTCATGCTCACCTTCTTCCTCTGTATGTGCATGCTCCTCCTCACCCGCTGTTTTAGCTTCTTTTTCAGCATGTTCGTGGCCTTTTTCTTCGTCTTGTGCATGTGTATCTGACTTAAAAAATAAACCCAGTGCAATACATGCAGTCACAATCACAACAACCAAAACCCATAGCCACTCTTTACGTTTTTTTTGTATATTCATTGTCTTACTCTCCACCAACTACAGGTAAATTAGTGCTGTTACGCCAAACTGTTTGATTTAAATCACTTACTGCATTTGTATTAGAAATTTGCTCAAAAGAAATACCCAACAATACTGCTTTTTGTTGTAAGTACTTGCTCCATAACTGCTTTTTCATTTGCAATGCATGTAACTGATATTGCTTTAACGCTGTAGTCGCCAGTTGTACATCGGTCACGGTATATTTACCTGCCATGAAACCCAGTGATGTTTTTTCTTTAATTGAGCTCACTAGGGGGATTTGTTGTTGCATAATCTGCTGATACTGCACATATAACATGTCATATTCAGCTTCAATCGTACTACTGCTTAAGGCAGTACGATGTTGATAGCGTGATTGCGCTTCAACAACACCTTGCATTTTTATCTTTTCAATCTGTTGGCGATATTGCTGACGTTGAAAAATAGCCAAGGGAATTTCCAAACCAACTCGAACTTGTTGATCTTTGACTTTAGATTCAGCATCTTGGCTAGACACCATACCCAAACTGACTGTTGGCATCGGTTTTGCCTGTGCTTTTAAATAAGCAAGTTGTGCCTCAGATTGACGATTTTGTAATTGCATTAGACTGACATTCACATTACTTTTAGAATTCATACTCTGTTGTTCAAGTAATGAATTTTGAGTTAAATGCGCTAAGTTAGACAATTCATAATCTGTCGTATTTTCACCCCACAGATGAGAGAGTTGACGTTTCATTACTTGCAATGCTTGGGCTTGCTGTGCGTAAGTTGCTTGTAAATCTAAATGCTGTACATTTACCCGCTCTACATCTAATTGAGCAATTGAGCCTGCTTTAAAACGTTGTTTAGTTGCATCTAAATTATCTTGACTCATCTGTAACTGTTGTTTCAACAATGCAACTTCTTGGCTCAATAAATGTAATTGCACCCAAAAATACTCTAAAGCCAATGCTTGTTGTTGCTGCGTGCTTTTTTCTAACAATACCAATTGTTCAGCCTGTAGCATCACTACATCAGCAGCTTTACGGCGTACTGAAAATACATCTATGGGTTGTGAAATCGAGACTTCTAACTCTTGCTCTTGTGTATTTTTCAATCCTGTTTGTTGCACAGTTAATATTGGATTCTGCCAACTCAATTGGTGCTTACGCTCTAACTGCAATATCTCTTTTTGCTGTTGCCAAACCTTTTGTGTTTGCTGATAAGCGGTCACTTTCTCATTGAGTTCATTTAAACTTAAATTCGCTTGTGATGATATTGCAATCGAAAGTAAAGCACAGCCTGTACTGACCCGTATGCACTGTGACAAAACAGCAGGCGTCATTTGGCGACGATGTTTGAATATAAAATTGAACATGAAATGCCCCGTATAAAATAAGATTTATGACGGTGGGCAATTTTTTGGCTACCCCACCTTATAGCGGGGCAAGTATCGGAGGGGGTGAATTAAACGCTAAATCTGGTGACTGGTATAAGTTATTCCAATCTGTTTTTTGCATAACAGAAATATAGTTATGGGCGATTGGCTGTAACTCTTGGTCTAGTTGTGACAACATAATGGGGTTCAGCGAGGGTAAATGGTCACTGTGGTCATGTTGTTCTGAGGTTGTTAATGCATCGAGCTGTATATGCAATGTACTATGACGCTCAGTCACTACATGGTGCCCAAAATGTGGACGCTCTACTACAGCGATAGTATTTTTATTTTCATGTAAGCACAGAGCTGCAGCCACATTCCAAACACTTTGGAGTAGCAAGAAGCAACTAAGAAACACAAAAAATACCGATTTCGCCTTCACAGCAACAACCATTAATAAGACATTAAGAATCAAAGCACATTACAGCTTAAAGATCAATCATAAATTCATCAAATGACTTTAGATAAAAAGCTCTGTGTACGTTGTTGTTGTGGATTGTTCAATACAGCATCTGCACTACCGTGCTCGATGACAACGCCTTTATCCATAAATACCACATAATCAGCCACTTCTTTTGCAAAACCAATTTCATGGGTGACCACAACCATCGTTTTACCCAACTTTGCCAGCTGCTTAATCACAGCCAGTACTTCACCTACTAACTCGGGGTCTAATGCAGAGGTCGGTTCATCAAATAAAATAACTTTAGGATCAAGTGCTAATGTGCGAGCAATCGCTACACGTTGTTGTTGGCCGCCAGACAATTGTTGTGGCCAAGCATCTATTTTTTCCTCTAACCCCACACTTCGTAGCAATTGTTTTGCACGTTCAACCGCTTCTGCTTTGGTTATTTTCTGATGTGCAAGTGGTGCTTCAATAATATTTTGTAGTACGGTTAAATGTGGGAAAAGATTAAAGTTCTGAAATACATAACCCACATGTATACGTTGTTTTAAAATATCTTTTTCTTTCAGCTCATACAACGTATCATTTTTCAGACGATAACCCATAAAATCATCATCAATTTTGATGACACCTTCATCTGCTTTTTCTAAATGATTCATGGTTCGAAGTAAGGTGGTTTTTCCAGAACCTGATGGACCTAAAATTACAGTCACTGAACCTGCAGGAATTTCTAAGCTAACATCTTTGAGTGCGTAATCGGCACCAAATTTTTTAGAAATCTTCTGAATTGAAATATGCCCAATGGCCTGTTTTATTTCTTGTGTCATTTCATCTCCCCCACTTTGATCTTAAAATATGGAATAACCCTTTAAAACCAGTATTGCGTTTTTGTGCTCTAGAGAGTTTAGACTCAATCGCATATTGAATAACAGAGAACACACTAGTGATAATGGTATACCAAACAGCCGCAACCATAAGTAAAGGAATAATTTGCTGATTACGGTTATATACCATCTGTACTGTATAAAATAGTTCAGGCATAGCAAGTACATAAACTATTGCTGTACCTTTAGACAAACTAATACACTCATTGACCAGCGCAGGTAAAATACTACGAATGGCTTGTGGAAAAATAATACGGTATGTTCGATGCCACCAAGACAAGCCCAATGCAGATGATGCCTCAAATTGGCCTTTGTCTACCGCTAAAATACCACCACGAATAATTTCAGCCGTATATGCACTTTGTACAATTGCAAGCCCAATAAGTGCTGTTGTAAATTGATCTAATGCATTAATGGTTTTATAGCTTGCAAATACAACTTCTGTAAAAGGTATAGCAATCGCAATTTTTTCATACAAATATGAAAAGTTATATAAAACAATCAAAACCACCAGTAATGGCACTGAACGAAATAACCAAATGTAAAACCATGCCACGCTCTGTACAAGCCAAGATGATGACAAACGCATCATGGCTAAAATACCACCTAAAAAAAAGCTCAACAACATAGCGGCAAACGTCAGCTTTAAGGTCAAATACAATCCGCTAATTACTGCAGGGTCAAAAAACCACAAACGAAAAACAGACCATTCCCATTTGGAATTAAAAAATACAGATTCTAGTAAAATTAAAATCAGTAATATAGCGACAGCACTACCAATATAGCGCATAGGATGACGGGCTTTCACGACCCGATAAGGTAACTGCGAGTTTTGATCCATAATAATAACCTACTCTCCAAAACCTGATGGGTTAATTTCAGAGTGTTCTAATATTTCATTGGCCAGCCCCCAACGTGCGAGAACAGCATGCATTTTTCCATTTTTAATATTGCTATTGACTGCAATTTGTATGGCTTGATCGAGTCCAGCACCTTTTTTTAAGGTTACAGCAATATCTGCTGTTTTAGGCCATCCACCATTTAAGTAACCCACTCGTTTAATATTGGCACCATTTTCCATACGCCAAGTGCCCGATGGATTAGGTACGAAATACACATCAGCCCGCCCAGATTCTATTGCTAAAATTGCCATGGCTTTATCTTCAAAGTACACAGGCGTGGTAGGTGCTAAACCATTTTTTTTGTTTTCATCTATCCAACCCAGTAAAATTTTTTCTTGATTTGTACCAGCCCCTACAATCACACGTTGACCTGCAACATCTTTTGCTTCAGAGATATGCTGAATAGGGCTATCTTTAGCCACAAATAAACCCAAACTATCTTTTCTATAGGTTACAAAATCAAAGCGTTCTTTTCTGGGTTTACTCACCGAAATATTAATTAAAGCTGCATCATATTTACCTGAGTTAATACCCAATGGCCAATCTTCCCAAGATGTCGGCACAAGTTTTAATTGCAATCCCAATGTTTCTGCAATTAACCGTGCAACATCAACCTCTATGCCTATTGGTGTTTTATTATCCAAGGCAAGAGTTGTAATGGGTGGTGAATTTCCTGCAATCACAGCCACTGTAAAATAACCTGAATTAACAAGATGATAATTTACAGGAATTTTAGCAACAGCCGCTTGATCTATTGCACCATGAATTGGAATTGTATTACGTGCTAACAACTCTCGCATCGGCTTTGGCATGGTGAGTATGGTTGCATTTGAAACCGAAGAGTCACTATTTTGATGGGGTTCACAACCCACCAATATTATACTTACGCACAAACCCAGCAGTGTTAAAGCTCGATTACTAAAGGACATCTTTTTTATATCCTACAAATGTAAAAACATGCATGTACCTATATATAGGTACATGCATGTTTTAATAAAGAAAACTTACCAGTGATAATTTACACGCGTGTAATAAAACGCACCGTTGGCACCAAATGGTGAGAACAAGCTGTATTGAATACTACCACCCGTAGAACTTGCAGTGGTACGGTCTTTATCTGGATAAACATTGGTAATGTTGTCACCACCCACTTCAAATTTCCAATTGCCCGTCTTGTATGATAATGCCAAATCAAGTAGCCATTTTGCAGAGTACTTTTGATCTAGACTTGGACTCGTATTGCTATATGACACAAAACTTCCGTAACGTGTCACATTCGTACTAATACCCCAGTTTCCTAAAGTATAGTCATTGGTAATGGTCAATTTATGTTTTGGTGTACTGCCCGCCAAAATACCATACTGCTCACGGCGATCGATACGGTTTAAGTTCACACCTAACGCATTCAAAATGGCAGGATTGGCACGAATTTTTGTTACTTTGTTTTCATTGTAGTTATATGCAACCGAGGTATTTAACTGACCATATGGTAAGTTATTCCATGCATAATTCGCGACTAAATCTAAGCCTTTGGTACGTGTATCTGCCGCATTATTAAAGAAACGTACCGTATCAAAGTTAATATTGCTAATACCATTGGCTGCTAAATAAGATTTAACGGTAGCACTGCTGGCACTAATATTTGACGACAAACTAATACGGTTTTTAATATCAATTAAGTACGCATCAAACGTGAGGTAAAAATTATCCGCCGGTGTTAATACAAAACCTAAGCTATAATCACGAGATGTCTCAGGCTTTAAATCTTCTGCACCGAGTAACCGTGCCACTTGTGATGTCGTTGAGAACGTACCCGCTTCAACAATACTTTGGTTCACAAGTTGTGATGATGTCTGCGTATAATTTGACTGTGCTAAGCTAGGTACACGAAAGCCTGAAGAGAAATTACCACGAAATGCGATCGTTGGATTGACTGCATAACGTAGTGATAACGCACCATTGTCTGCATGACCAAAGTCATTATAATACTCATGGCGATACGCTAAAGAGCCAGATAGTTTTTCTGTAATACTTGCATCTAAATCTAAATAAGCCGCAATATTATCTCGTGACCATTTGCCTGCATCGACATCTCTAAAACCAGCTAAGCCCGAAGAGCCTGTTTTATAATACGAATTCGGATCACCTGCTTTAATTTGGTAGTTTTGGTTTAAATATTGCGCACCTGTAGAAAATGTCAGCGGGCCGCTTAAACCTTTAATATCAAAATCACGAGATAAATCTAAGTTAATAACAGTTTGATCATTAATCAGTGCGCCGTTATAAAAACGTGTTGGCGTATAGCCAAAGTCTTTATACGTACTTACGTTAATGGTATCTGTACGCACTTGGTATTTGTTACGACCAAAATCTGCAGACACATCATAACGCCAATCTGCAAGATCGCCTTTCACACCAACAACAGCTGCAAGATCTTCAGATTGACCAAAAATAAGTGGCAAATAACCATTTGGATACAATGCTAAAATATTACTACTTGAAGTACTTAAACGATAAAATGCAGCAGATTCAGCATCTTTACGGCTGTATGTTGCAAAACCATACAAGGTTGCGTTGTCTGATAAATCGTATTCACTATTTAAAGCAATTTTCACACTTTCTTGTTTAGGATCGCCGTAACGGAACGTACGTTGGCCATACGTGGTTGCTTTAGGGT
Source organism: Acinetobacter boissieri (assembly GCF_900096955.1). Taxonomy (GTDB): domain Bacteria; phylum Pseudomonadota; class Gammaproteobacteria; order Pseudomonadales; family Moraxellaceae; genus Acinetobacter; species Acinetobacter boissieri. The sequence continues at coordinate 147,494 of NZ_FMYL01000003.1, forward strand.
CACGACTATCTGTTCCTGCTCGGTTGGTACTGTCATCACCTTCCAATTCACCAGCAAAAGTTACAAAACCTTTGCCTTGTAAACTTGTACCACCAGAAACATAAGTTTGTTTTTGTTCACCATCGCCTTCACTATACTTACCGTAACGTACACCAACATCACCATGTTTAGTGTCTGTTTTTAGAATAATATTAATTACACCTGCGATCGCATCTGAACCATAACGTGCAGATGCACCATCTTTAAGTACTTCAATACGGCTAACAGCAGACATTGGAATCGCATTTAAATCTGTTGGTGATGAACCACGACCAATTGTTCCACCCATATTAATAAAAGCGCTGGTATGACGGCGTTTACCATTGACTAAAACCAACACTTGATCAGGAGATAAGCCCTTTAGCTGTGCTGGTCGCACAAACTCGGTACCGTCTGCAACTGAAGGTCTTGGAAAGTTAATTGAAGGAATAAGCTTAGATAATGCTGTACCTAACTCACTGCTACCTGTACGTTTTTGTAATTCGTCTGCAGTCACAACGTCAATTGGTTGCGAAGACTGAGTGGCTGATCGGTTTACTTTACGTGTACCAGTTACAATAATTGCACTTAAAGCTTGTACTTTGTTTTCTGTACTGGCTGGTGCAGTGTTATTTTCTTCTGCATGCACCACAGGATACAGACTGCTGGCAACAAGCAATGTCAAAAGTTTGACTTGAAACTTATTATTCATATTAGACATATCCCTAACTTAATGTATGTTTATGTTACAAACACTATATTTTATGTAAATCAAGTTTTACAACTATGTTTATTTAAAAAATAGATATTGTTTTAGTATCAGTGTTTTAAATTGTACGTTATCAGATCGCCCTTAACATACTTTTCATTTTATAGCGTCACACAAAAGTAATCTAAGTTATTATTTTAACTCAACTTAACATAGTAATTTATACAAAATATGTACTAGCATCAAGTATTATTGCTTTTATTTCTTCATAAATTATATTCATTAATACAAAAAATAGTTTATAAAAAAACATGAGGCATGCATTACATTAACATGACTGTATGTTCTTTTTATATACAAAGTTAAATCACTTATTCACTACACACATACATAGAAGCAACTTTTGTTACTTATTTCCCATTAAATAATGACTCAAGTAAGTCGCTGTTAGTGAAATCTGTGGTTTCTCTAATAACATTTGGACTGTACCTACAAACATAACCTGTCCCCCTTGTTCTCCTGCATCTGGCCCAATATCAATCACCCAATCTGCTTGAGCAATCAAATCTAAATTATGTTCAATCAAAATTAAAGTATTGCCTTCATCTACAATATAATTTAAAAGCTGTAATAACTTTTCTGTATCTGATGGATGCAAGCCCGTACTAGGTTCATCTAACACCAAAATATGGTCACGTTGACCAAGCTCTTTACTGAGCTTTAAGCGCTGACGCTCCCCACCTGAAAATGTATTTAAACGCTGACCTAATGCTAAATAATCTAAGCCTAAGCGTATTAAGCGTTGTAACTTTTGTTGAATTTTATCTTGTGTGAAAAAGTGTTGTGCTTCTGATACTGTCATGGCTAAAACTTGGGTAATATTTTTGCCTTGATACATATACTCCAAAACTTCTTTTTTATAGCCTGTGCCCTGACAAACTTCACACGTCAACTCAATATTATCTAAAAATGCCAGTTCAATTTTTTCAATGCCTAAACCATGACAATGTGGGCATGCACCTTCACTATTGTAGCTAAACAACTTCATACTCACTTGATTTTGTTCGGCAAATAATTTTCTAACATCATCTGATAAATCTAAGAAAGTTAACAAATTAGAGCGTACACTGGCCATAATCGCAGACTGATCAATCACTTTTGCATGCGGATACTGCTGTGGTAATACCTGTGTCATTAATGTACTTTTCCCAGACCCCGCAACGCCCGTGACTACAGTTAAACAATGTATAGGAATATCAACTGTGATATTTTTTAAATTAAAAATATTAGCATCTTTCACAGTCATCACTTGTTGGAATGTTCTCGCTTGCTTTTTAAAATGTCGAGGCTGTGAGAAGTACTGTCCTGTTACGCCTTGTGAAAGTGCCAATCCTGCAAAATTTCCCTGATAGACCAACTGACCGCCATGTACACCAGATTTTGGACCAATATCAATTACTTGATCTGCGATTTTAATCAATTCTGGGTCATGTTCAACCAACAATACGGTATTGCCTTTATCTCTAATTTTTTCAATCATATGCGCAATATTTTCTACATCTCTTGGATGCAAACCTACGCTGGGTTCATCAAAAATATAAAGTAAGTCAACCAAGCTATTACCTAAATGTTTGACCATTTTAATACGTTGCCCTTCACCACCAGATAACGTATTACTAGTACGGTCTAAACTTAAATAGCTTAACCCTACCAAATCCAGCATATCTAATTTATGCACAATTTCATCGAGTAAAATTTGATACTTTGGTGCATTCATCGTACCAATAAAGTCATGTAACTTGGTGACTGAAAGTGCTGTACACTGTGCAATATTTAAACCCTGAATGGTGCAACTGAGCGATTTAGTATTTAAACGTTGCCCATGGCATTCAGAACATGCTTTTACTTCAATAATGTCATCAAGTCTCGCTTTGTAACGATTTCTTTCTTGGGCTTGTCCTTTCATAAAATTGCGTTCAAATCGAGTAATTAAACCTTCATATAGCGCTGTTTTTTTCCACTGTGCTGTTGGATTTTTCGGTTTATGTTGTTTGGCATTGAGTAAAATATCCCATTCTTTAGTGCTATAGTCTTTTAGCTTTTTATCTAAATCAAAGTATCCAGAATCTGCATAACGTAGCCAACGCCACGCATTCGGCTGATACGTTGGAAATGAAATTGCCCCTTCATTTAATGATTTGTTTTGATCTAAAATTTTATAAATGTTCAGTGTTTGTTCAAAACCTGTTCCCTCACAGCGTAAGCACATACCACTGGGGTGATTAAACGAAAATACTTGTGAGTATCCAACAAACGGCGTACCTACACGAGAAAATAACAACCTTAAACTGGCATAAATATCAGTCGCTGTTGCAACGGTTGAACGAATGCTTCCAGACAGTGGTTTTTGGTCAATAATCACCGGTACATTTAAGTTTTCAATACGGTCAACTTCTGCTTGTGGCGCACTTTGCAAACGATTTCGAGTAAATGTGTCATAGGTTTCATTGATTTGACGCTGTGCTTCAGCTCCAATCGTTTCAAACACCAAAGAGGACTTTCCAGAGCCAGAAACTCCTGTAAAGACTACAATTTGATTTTTAGGAATTTGCAAAGAAATATTTTTCAAATTGTTTTGTCGTGCACCATAAATATTGATTGTTTTTATCATGGCGTATTCACCTACTTTTCTATTAAATAAATTGTCTGATTAATATACAAAAAGTAAAACACATAAATACTTTTATTTACATAACATCAACATGATGCCTTTCATAAAAAACTAACATGACATATCTATTGTTTGAGTCAGCACTTATGTCAGTACATTCTTTTTTTAAAATTTTTATATTAATAATGACTGGCCTACTCAGCGCATGCTCAACCCTTGGACCACATGGTGGTTCAGTACAACAAAGATCTGCCAAACTGTCTACTGCATTGCAACGTGCTTACCATGTACCCTATGATAAAGCGAATGCCGTTTCTCCATTAATTATTCAATCCGCTGACCAATATCATGTGCCTGCAGAACTAATTGCAGCCACGATTCGACAAGAATCTAATTATCGCAGTCAGCTTAGGTCTACTGGTGGCGCGATTGGCCTTGCACAAATTATACCTAGCTATTGGTCAAATACATGTCCGGGTAACTTATATGATGATCGTGTAAATATTTACTGTAATGCTTATATTCTAGCGCAATACAAAACTCTTTCTGGTTCTTGGTTTAAAGCTTCTGCCTATTATAACGTGGGCCCTACAGGCTATAGCTCTAGTTTTTTCACACGTCATAAAGCAAAAAAGTATGCTCGTTCTGTTAGACACTACAAAAAGCAGTTGAAACAAGCCTTGCCATAAGACTATTGTGCTACTTGTGAAACCAAAGTATCATTAAACAGTCACAGAAGTGTCATATTCTATTTGTTATGATACTCAGCAATGAGATCGTTCTCATTTGAGTAATTATTATGAGTAATCTAGTTCAAATATCTAAAATTGCTGGTGTTTCTAGAGCAACTGTTGCAAGGGCATTTTCATCCCCTGAGCAAGTAAAACTCGAAACACGAGAAAGAATATACCAAGTCGCAAAAACACTTGGTTTTAGACCAAATTATGCAGCACGTCAGCTGAGAACTCAAAGTAGTAAAATGTTAGGCGTTATGCTCCCTACGCTTGACAACCCAATTTTTAGTGGGCAACTAGAAGCCATGGAAAAAATGGCCAGAGAGCATGATTACTCTTTATTGGTGGCAACCACTGAATACGACCCTCAGTCAGAGCTTGAAGTCTTGGAAAACATGCTTAGACAACGTGTTGATGGCCTCATTTTAACCGTTGCTAACGCACAACAAAGTGATTGTTTAAATAAAATCAAACAAGAATCAATACCTACTGTTCTCACCCATAACCCTGTCGAAAACACAGATTTTATTACAATTAGTATAGACAACTATGCTGCAATGTATGATGCAACACAACGCCTCATTCAATATGGTCACAATAATATTGCCATGATCACTGGACCTTTTTTTCAATCAGATCGTTCCGCTTTACGCTACCAAGGCTATGCCGATGCAATGACAGCAGCTGGTTTAACAGCTCTGCCAGTCGTTGAAATGCAAAGTCATACCCAAGTACAAATCGATACTTTGTTGCCTCTTTTAAAACAAAATATAACTGCTTTATTGTGCTCAAATGATCTTTTAGCGCTCAGCAGTATTGGTAACCTACAACGCTTAGGCTATTTAGTTCCAGAGCATATTTCTGTCGTTGGTTTTGATGGTATTGCTCTTGGTAAAACGCTTTATCCCGCTTTGTCATCTGTGGCACAACCACGAGAGCTTTTGGGGTGGCTCTCAGTAAAAACACTGTTACAGATGATTTCTGGTCAGACCGTTACATCACAAACCCTATGTACTCAATTTAACCTAGAGGAAAGCATGTCAAATGCACCTCAAACAACATCTATTACTCATAAGGATATTTTATGAAAAAACAGCTTTTAAGTAGCATGCTGTGTGTTGCATCTGTATTGCCAACACTTGCATTCGCACAAAATAATACAGCGATTTGCTATAACTGCCCACCTGAATGGGCAAACTGGGGGGTGCAAATTCAAGCGATTGCCAAAGATACTGGCGTCGTTGTACCAGCAGATAATAAAAACTCAGGTCAAGCTTTAGCACAATTGGTGGCTGAAAAAGCAAGCCCTGTCGCAGACTTTACCTATTTAGGTATTACTTTTGGCATGCAAGCTGACCAAGCAGATGTATTGGCATCTTACAAACCTAAAGGTTGGGATAAAATTCCGAAAGATTTGAAAGATCCAAATGGGAAATGGGTTGCTGTACATTCGGGAACCATTGGTTTTATGGTCAATGTTGATGCATTAAACGGCGCACCTATTCCAAAAAGCTGGGATGATTTATTAAAACCTGAATATAAAGGCATGGTTGGTTATTTAGACCCATCAAGTGCATTTGTAGGCTATGCAGCAGCGACCGCAGTGAATATGGCCAAAGGCGGTACATTAAAAAACTTTGCTCCAGGTATTAATTACTTCAAAAAGCTCAGTGCGAACAAACCAATTGTACCAAAACAAACGGCGTATCCTCGTGTACTTTCGGGTGAAATTCCTATACTTATTGATTATGACTTTAATGCATACCGCGCTAAATACAAAGATAAAGCCAATGTTGTATTTGTCATTCCAAAAGAAGGCACAATTAAAGTACCGTATGTGATGGGGCTTGTTAAAAATGCACCACATAGTGAAAACGGTAAGAAAGTCCTCGACTATGTATTATCAGCTCGTGGACAAAAAATTTGGGCAGACAGCTGGTTAAGACCTGTTGATGAAAAAGCCATTTCACCTGCAGCCAAAGCACAATTTTTACCTGATAGTGAATACAAGCGTGCGCATACACTCAACTATAAAGAAATGGCAGACATCCAAAAAGACTTCTCACAGCAGTACTTGCGTGAGGTCAAATAATGAAATTTGGGTTTAAGCAAAATATTTTGCCAAAAACAGTATGGTTACTTATTCCCACCATGATTGCGTTTTGTGCATTTTGGCTTATTCCTTTTGGGTACCTAGTTGTTTTAGGTACCCTTCCCGACCAATCCAATCAAAAAATGGCATATTGGTCTGTAATTAGCCAACCACATTATTTAACAAGTTTTATTACCACATTTGTAATTTCTGCGTTAGTTGCAATCATTGCTGTACTTATTTCAACCACAATTGCTTACTTTTTAGCAAGACAACATTTTGTGGGTAAAAAGCTATTGCTGACACTACTCACCTTTCCAATCGCTTTTCCCGGTGCAGTGGTCGGCTTTTTTATCATTATGCTCGGTGGCCGTCAGGGTGTCTTTGCACAGCTGGGGCAAGCATTAGGTATGGGTAAAATTATTTTTGCATACAGTTTAGTTGGGCTGTTTTTGGGTTATCTTTATTTTTCTATTCCTCGCGTTATTATGACTTTAGTTGCTGCATGTGAAAAGATAGATATTCAACTCGAAGAAGCTGCACGTTCGCTGGGTGCAAGTCGTTGGCGTGTTGTAAAAGATGTCATTATTCCAAGCCTCTCTCCTGCGATTGTGTCAAGCATGGCCATTTGCTTTGCAACCAGTATTGGTGCTTTTGGAACTGCTTTTACTTTAGGCACAGACCTTAATGTTTTACCACTGACTATTTATGGTGAATTTACCAATTACGCAAATTTCACTGTTTCAGCGGCACTCTCTGTGCTCATGGGACTTATTTGTTGGTTCACTCTCATTATTACCCGAAAATTAACAGGCAACTCAGCTGGGAGTCTGCCATGAACCGTTATGTTATCTTCACATTACAATTAAGCCTAACCATTTGTGTTTGCCTGTTTTTACTTGTACCGATTGCAATGTCAATCTTAGCAAGTTTTACAGAAAACTATTTTATAGGTATTAAAAGTGGCTTTACTTTACGTTGGATTCAAGAAGTGTGGGCCATGTATGCCAACACATTTTGGCTCTCGCTCATTATTGCTTTAAGTTGTTTATGTATTACCATTGCTTTGGGCTTACCCACAGCATGGGCATTGCTGAAAAGCCCATCAAAAATTGCAACGTACATTGAAGAGTGCCTTATGCTACCTGTGGCTATTCCCGGTATGGCAACCGCACTTGGTCTATTACTCATTTATGGTAGTTTTCGTGAGTTCCGTGAAAGTTGGGCCTTTATTTTAGTGGGTCATGTACTGTTTACTTTACCTTTTATGGTGCGCTCTATTTTAGTCGTGATGAAATCCTCCCACCTACACACACTTGATGAAGCAGCAGCAAGTTTAGGTGCAAGCCCACGACAACGCTTTTTCAATGTCATTATTCCAAACTGTGTGACTGGCATACTTGCAGGTGCATTTGCTGTCATTACACTCTCGATTGGTGAATTTAATATTACATGGATGCTACATACACCCATGACTAAAACGCTACCTGTAGGACTTGCAGATAGCTATGCATCAATGCGATTAGAGGTAGGCTCTGCATATACTACCTTGTTTTTTGTCATGATTATTCCACTACTACTGACTTTACACTTTATTCGCCATTTGGTTAGCCCTTCAAGCGAGAAAAAAATATGACTCAAACTATCCATATTCGTTTACGTCAGTGTGCCAAAACATTTCAATCGAATAACCAAATACTGAGACCACTCGATTTAGACATTTTTGAGGGTGAAACATTAGTATTACTTGGGCCATCAGGTTGTGGTAAAACCACGACACTGCGTTTAATCAGTGGTTTAGAACAACCTGACCAAGGTGGAAAAATCTTTTTTAATGATGAAGATGTCACCCAACTTCCCATTGAAAAACGTCATCTAGGCATGGTTTTTCAGCATTATGCACTGTTTCCAAATTTCACTGTTGGTCAAAACGTCGCTTATGCACTTAAAATACAAAAACTTCCTGCTCATGAAATAAAAGCACGTGTAGAAGAAATGCTGAATATGGTTGATTTGGCAGGCTATCACGACCGCAACATTAATACCCTCTCTGGTGGTCAAAAACAACGCGTATCCTTAGCACGAGCCCTTGCAGCCCGACCGAAAATATTACTTTTTGATGAGCCACTAGCCGCACTTGATGTCAAACTAAAAGACAAACTACGCGAGGACATAAAAAAATTACTCAAGGATTTGGGAATTACTGCCATTTATGTCACACATGACCAACAAGAAGCCATGGCTTTAGGCGATCGTATTGCGGTTATGCAACATGGTCACATTGAACAAATTGGAACGGCAAAACAAATCTATCAACACCCTGAAACTGCTTTTGTCGCTCACTTTGTAGGAAGCACCAATCATATTCAAATCAATGACAAAATTTTATTTTGTCGCCCTGAAGACTTACTACTCAACCAACAAACATCAGCTTTTACACACGGTCAAATTAACCAAATTATCTTTTTAGGACAAACTCAAAAACTCATTGTCACCGATCAAAACAATCATACACTCACAATTACATGCTCACCCCATGAGCAATGGCATATTGGGCAACAGGTAAGCTTACATATTTCACCTGAACGACTATTTCACGCAATTTAGGAACATGTATTTTGAAAGACCAGTTTGTTATCGCACAAATTAGTGATTTACATATTAAAGCTCACAGTAAACTTTCTTATAAAAAAGTAGATACTTTACAAGCTTTTAAACACTGTATTACTTATTTGAATGAACTTACACCTCGACCAGATTTGGTCGCTATTACAGGTGACTTAACTGATTTTGGCCGTAGCGATGAATACGATGCCTTTAAAGAAGTGATTGCCTCACTCAAACTACCTTGGGTCGCGATTGCAGGCAACCATGACGACAGAACAAACCTTCGATCTGCATGTCAGGATCAACCATGGCTCCCACCAGAAAGTGTGTTTTTTAATTGGTCTATAGATCACCTGCCCATACAGATTATTGGTTTAGACTCCACTGTTCCGCAAAAGCCGTGGGGTGAATTTTGTGAAAAGCAACAACAGTGGTTAGAACACACTTTATCTCAGCATCCAAATAAGCCGACTGTACTCATGTTGCATCATCACCCATTTCTCAGTGGTATTGGGCACATGGATGCACAAAATTTACGTGGAATTACACGTTTAGAAAGTACGCTTAAGAAACACCCTCAGGTACAACGTGTATTATGTGGGCATTTACATCGTTTTATTACGACAACGCTTGCAGGGACGACTGTCTGTAGTGCACCCGGTACATCACACCAAGTCGCTGCTGATTTTCGTCTAGATGGTCCCGCACACTTTAGCTTAGAACCAGCAGGTATGTTATTACACCGTTGGCATATAGCACATGGTTTCACAACACATTACTTAAATATAGGTAATTACGGTCCAACTTACCCGTTTTATGATGCCAATGGTTTAATTGACTAAGTCGTATCAAAATGGGTGCAATATCTTGTTTAATATTCTTTTAATCCCTTGACTAGACAATCTAAGCCATATAAAAAACCACTTCTAGTCAAGAGAAAGATTAAAGATGATGAAATATTTGCCAGACCGATTTAGTTGCATGATTGTTGCCATGCTTATTCTTGCAACCATATTGCCAATACATGGTCAAGCAGCCTCTATATTTAATACTCTGACCAATTGTGCGATTGCATTGTTGTTTTTTTTACACGGCGCAAAGCTCTCTCGTGAAGCTATTTATGCAGGTATAACCCACTGGCGTTTACACCTAACAATTTTTGCAGCAACTTTTATTTTATTCCCAATACTTGGGCTAGCATTAAAACCAATACTCGAACCCATGCTTGGTCATCAACTATATTTAGGCATATTATACTTATGCTTATTGCCTTCGACCGTACAATCTTCTATTGCTTTTACTTCTATTGCACAAGGCAATGTACCCGCCGCTTTATGCAGTGCATCAGCATCGAACATTCTAGGTATGTTTATTACTCCCTGTTTGGTCGGGTTATTTTTAGTCACAGGTTCTTCTTCACAATCTTCTTTTTCGTTCAGTGCCGTACTCAATATTATAGGGCTATTGTTGGTACCCTTTGTTTTAGGCCAAATCTGTAGTAAGAAAATACGTCCAATATTACAACGCCAGCCCGCTAGAATTAAAATGGTTGATCAAGGTTCTATCTTAATGGTGGTCTATGCAGCCTTTAGCGAAGCAGTTATAGAAGGCGTTTGGACACAAGTATCTGCCGATCAGCTCATCTTATTGGTTATTATTTGTATAGTGCTACTCTTTGTTGCCATGCTTCTAATCTATTTTTCAAGCAAAAAACTTGGCTTCAATCGTGCTGACCAAATTACTATTTTATTTTGTGGTTCTAAAAAAACTTTAGCCAGTGGCGTACCTATGGCAAAAATTTTATTTGCAGGCCATGCTTTTGGTCTCATTATTTTACCTCTGATGCTATTTCACCAAATTCAGCTCATTACTTGCGGTATTTTAGCCAGCCGTTTTGCTCAACAAGCAGAGAAAAATACAAATCAACAGCAAAGCTAAAATCAATTATTCATTTAATTCATATAAACATGATTTTTTATTATTTTTTATGCTGAATAATTATAGGTATTCTTGCTATTCACCTCGCCATACTTAGCTACAGGGAAACAAGACTATGTCATTTAAGAAGATTAAAATAGCTGTTGTTGCAACTTTATTGAGTGCATCATCATACAGTATGGCTGCCAAAGACTTCTTAAATGTGTCTTACGACCCAACACGTGAGCTCTATACAGAAATTAATCAAGCTTATGGCCAGTACTGGAAACAACGTACAGGTGAAAGCATTAACTTCAAACAATCACATGGCGGTTCTGGTAAACAAGCACGTGCAGTGATTGATGGCTTAAATGCAGATGTCGTGACACTAGCACTGGCAGCAGATATTGATGCGATTGCAGAAAAAACAGGTAAACTGCCATTAAACTGGCAGTCACGCCTCCCACAAAACTCATCTCCATATACATCTACTATTGTTTTTTTAGTACGTAAAGGTAACCCTAAGCACATTAAAGATTGGAACGATTTAGTACGTCCAGACGTTGCCATTATTACACCAAACCCTAAAACCTCTGGTGGTGCACGTTGGAACTACTTGGCCGCATGGGCATGGGCAAAGCACCAACCTCAGGGTAATGACCAAACTGCGCAAACATTTGTCAGTAAAATTTATAAAAATACGAAAGTCTTAGACTCTGGTGCTCGTGGTGCAACAACCACCTTTGCAGAACGAGGTATTGGTGACGTACTGATCGCATGGGAAAATGAAGCATACCTAGCAACACGTGAACAGCCAGGAAAGTTTGACATCATTACTCCATCTTTGTCTATTTTAGCAGAGCCACCGGTCGCAGTTGTTGATGAAAATGTGAAAAAAGATGGAAATGCGCTCGTTGCTCAAGGTTATGTGAATTTCTTATATTCACCATGGGCACAAGACATTATTGCGAGAAACTTCTATCGCCCTCGTAACCCTGCTGTACTTAAACAATACAGTAGTACATTTAAGCCACTCACTTTAGTGACCATTGACCAAGAATTTGGTGGTTGGAAAAAAGTTCAAAAAACTCATTTTGAAAATGATGGGATTTTTGACCAAATCATTAAAGCCAATGCACAAAGCAAATAAAGATTCACTTCAACACCTTATAGGAGCAGTAATATGACTCAACAATACAATATTATTGTTCCTGGTGTGGGTGGTAGTAATGCATCACATTGGCAAACATGGTTAGAACAACGCCTCCCTCATAGCAAACGTGTCATACAACAGTGGGATCAGCCCATTTTAGAAGAATGGGTACAACAGTGGCTTAATACTATTGCCACAACGCAAGGGCAAAAATTACAAATTATTGCCCACAGCTTTGGTTGTTTAACCAGTATTGCAGCATTAGCTCAACATCCGCACTTACAATCACGTATTGAAAAGCTCATTTTAGTTGCGCCTGCCAACCCTGTGCGCTTTTCAAAATATGGTTTTGCCACACAAGACGATGATCATTTTCTCGAATATTTTAAATCACTAAAAATTACTGTGCCTACAGTCATGCTAATTAGTGAAAATGATCCTTGGCTCAACTTTGAAGATGCAAAATATTTTGCTAAACAATGGCAAGTCCCTTATGTTAATTTAGGAGAGGTCGGACATATTAATGTCGACTCAGGCTTTGGTGCTTTTCCTCAATTGCTACCTCATCTCGTTGCAATGCAAAAACAAAACATACGAGACCATGCACATTATGCATTGGTAGGAAGCCATAAAAATCATGTTTTAGTGCAGTCTATATGAAAAAATCGACTGCTATTTGAGAGATCATCATGCGTAACAACAAAGCTGTTTTACCAGGTTTTGGTTTATCTTTAGGTTATACAATTCTGTATTTATCTATTATTGTTTTTTTACCTTTGTCAGCAGTATTTATTAAATCTTTCGGTATTGGCTGGAATGGACTACTCGATATTATCCAAGACACTCGTATACTTAAAGCACTACAACTGAGCTTTACGACTGCATTTATTGCCGCTTTAGTGAATGTTTTTTTAGGATTACTCTTGGCATGGTGTTTGGTCAGATATACTTTTCCTGGCAAACGTATTGTCGATGCGCTGATTGACCTTCCTTTTGCTTTACCAACTGCTGTTGCAGGTATTGCACTGACGTCACTCTATGCCTCTACAGGTTGGGTTGGTCAGTACCTAGAACCTTTAGGCATAAAAGTAGCATACACCTCTACTGGGATTACATTAGCACTTATTTTTATTGGTATACCTTTTGTTGTACGTACAGTACAGCCCGTGCTGAGTGATTTAGAAACTGAACTTGAAGAAGCTGCCTCTGCACTGGGAGCAACACGCTGGCAAACCTTTATTCGTGTGATTTTTCCAATTATTTTGCCATCACTTATTACGGGGTTTGCCCTCGCTTTTGCACGTGGTGTGGGTGAATATGGCTCTGTTATTTTTATTGCGGGTAACCAGCCTTATAAAACTGAAATTGCACCGCTCATGATTGTGTCAAGGCTTGAAGAATATGACTATGCAGGCGCCACAACCATTGCAGTCATTATGCTCATTTTGTCATTCACTATTTTGTTGCTAATTAATATTTTCCAATCTTGGGCAACACGCCGTACAGGGAGAAATGTCTAATGAGTGGCTCTAATCAACATCTTGCCAAACAATTACAAAGTAAGGATGCCACACGTGAGCCAGCATGGGTAAGGAAAGTTTTACTCAGCATTAGTATTATTGTTTTTCTCGGCTTACTCATTCTACCTTTGGTTCTCGTATTTATAGAAGCCTTCAGACAAGGTATCCAAGTTTACTTCCAAGCCTTGATTGAACCAGACACACTTTCTGCAGTTAAGCTTACTTTGCTCACTGCAGCGATTGCTGTACCTTTAAATATTGTCTTTGGTGTCGCGGCAGCTTGGGCTGTAGCAAAATTTAATTTTAAAGGTAAAACGCTACTCACTACCCTCATAGATACACCTTTTTCAGTGTCTCCTGTGATTGCAGGGCTCATGCTCGTGCTTATGTTTGGTACGCAGGGGTGGTTAGGCTCATGGCTTCAAACGTATAATATTCAAGTTTTATATTCTGTGCCTGCGATTGTATTGGCCACTATTTTTATTACTGTACCCTTCGTCGCACGAGAACTGATTCCACTCATGCAAGCTCAAGGCAATGAAGAAGAAGAAGCTGCTATTTTACTAGGTGCATCGGGCTGGACAACCTTTTGGAAAATAACACTACCCAATATTAAATGGGGCTTACTCTACGGCGTGATTTTATGTAATGCACGTGCAATGGGGGAATTTGGTGCGGTATCTGTCGTCTCTGGTCATATTCGTGGTGAAACCAACACCTTACCTTTACACGTAGAAATTTTATATAACGACTACAGCTATAGTGCTGCTTTCGCTGTAGCATCACTACTCGCATTCTTAGCCATACTCACCCTTATTATTAAAACATGGGTAGAGATTCGCCAAGAAAAAAACAACTCAAGTACCACATAGGGAGCATGTAAAATGAGTATCCAAGTTAAAAATATCGAAAAGCATTTTGGTAATTTTCACGCTCTCAACAATATTAGCTTAGACTTTCCAGAAGGCCAATTAGTAGCTCTACTCGGCCCATCAGGTTGTGGTAAAACCACCTTACTTCGAATTATTGCAGGATTAGAACAAGCAGATTCAGGAAAAATTATTCTTGAAGGTTCAGATGCAACTAAAACACATGTCAGAGAACGCCAAGTTGGCTTTGTATTCCAACACTATGCGCTTTTCAGGCACATGACAGTTTTTGAAAATGTTGCTTTTGGCTTACGTGTACGTCCAAAGTCTACACGCCCCTCAGATGCAGAAATCAAACAGCGTGTACGTCAACTCCTAGAACTTGTACAACTTGACTTCTTAGCAGACCGTTACCCATCACAACTCTCCGGTGGCCAACGCCAACGTATTGCTCTTGCCCGTGCTTTAGCCGTAGAGCCACGTGTTTTGCTGCTTGACGAACCCTTTGGTGCACTCGATGCCAAAGTACGTAAAGAACTCAGACGTTGGCTACGTCACTTACATGATGAATTACACATTACTTCTATTTTTGTAACACATGACCAAGAAGAAGCTCTAGAAGTTGCAGACAAAATTGTCGTTATGAATAAAGGAAACATTGAACAAATTGGTTCACCTCGTGAAGTCTATCAACAACCAGAAACACCTTTTGTGTTCGACTTTTTAGGGCAAGCCAATCGTTTTGAAGGCACAACTCAAAATAATGTGTTACATATCGGCAACGACAGCTTAGAATTGACTTATAGCCACAACAAAACGGGTCATGTGACTGCATTTGCTCGACCACATGAACTTATTATTCACAGCACTGCTGTGGCACATGCGATTGAAGCAACTTTCTTGCGTTATGTTTGGGTCGCAGGCAAAATTATTGCTGAACTAGAAGATCGTAATCACAACCCCATTGAAATTTTTGTGTCATCTGAAGAAGCCAGTGCACAAACACTTAGTACAGGTCAAACAGTGTGGATTACTGCAAAGCATTTACATCTATTTGAAACCAAGCCATCATCTGTGGCCTAACAATAAGAGTACAACAACATGAATTTTCAACAATTACGTATTATTCGTGAAACGGTTAGACAAAACTTTAACTTAACCGAGGCATCTGCTGCTCTATTCACATCACAATCGGGTGTAAGTAAACACATTAAAGATTTAGAAGATGAACTCGGCGTTCAGCTATTTATTCGTAAAGGAAAAAGAATATTGGGCTTAACCGAGCCTGGGCAAGCATTACTTTCAGTGGTTGAACGTATGCTTATAGATGCAGATAACATCAAACGTCTTGCCGATGAATTTAATAAAATTGATGAAGGCACGCTTACCCTTGCAACTACACATACACAAGCACGTTATATTTTACCGCCAATTGTGAACTTATTTAAAAAACAATTTCCTAAAGTACATTTGGTTTTACAACAAGCCAGCCCGTCTGAAATTGTAGAAATGCTGTTACAAGGTCAAGCAGATATTGGTATTGCTACAGAATCACTCACAACAGAAGACAATCTGGCAGGTATTCCTTATTACACATGGCAACACAGCATTATTACACCTAAAGATCACCCACTAACAAAACTTGCTCACATTACGCTTGAAGATTTAGCACAATACCCAATTGTGACCTATCATGAAGGTTTTACAGGTCGAGCAAAAATCAACCAAGCATTTATTGATGCGCATTTAGATGCAGATATCGTCATGTCAGCACTCGATACAGATGTCATTAAAACATATGTTGAACTTGGGATGGGTATTGGTATTATTAACAGTATTGCTTACGATGAAAAACGAGATATTCATTTATCTCAAATAAAAACATCACTCTTTGATATCAATACGACATGGATTGCAGTGCGTAAAGGGCACTTACTGCGTGGCTATGGTTACGACTTTATTTCGCTATGCTCGCCTGAAGCCAACATTAAATCACTTAAAAAGGTCGCTTATCCAGATGAGTAATCTATAGTCATTCATAAAAAACCTGCTCATGACGATTGGCAGGTTTTTTCACTTCAATATACAATAAAACTTCAAATAAAATAGGACATCCTTATGAAGCACCCAGCAGATCGAAAATATGCCTCAACGCATGAATGGGCGAAAGTCGAAGGTGATTTAATTGTTACCGGTATATCAGATCATGCTCAAGATGCGTTAGGCGACTTAGTCTATGTTGAACTACCTGACATTGGAACACACATTGAAGCAACGACTCAAACAGGCGTTGTAGAGTCAGTCAAAACAGCATCAGATATTCACATGCCTATTTCTGGTACAATTGTTGAAGTAAACGAAGCACTAGATGATGATCCTGATTTTATTAATGATGACCCTTATGGTAAAGGTTGGATTTATAAAATAAAACCAGACAACATAAGCGATATAGACAAACTATTATCCAACACAGAATACGAAGCAGGATTATAAAAAACACAGGCCAATAGGCCTGTGTTTTCTTTTACATACGCTGTTTAAGTCGATAAATCTGCATAAACTTGCAGTACTAATTGCTCTGTTTTTTCCCAACCTAAACAGCCATCAGTCACTGACTGACCATACGTCATATTGCTAGAAATTTTCTGAGCACCATCGACCAAATGACTTTCAACCATTACACCTTTGACATGTGTTACAGATTTTTCTGCAATAATTTGCTTTAATATTGCAGGTTGTTTTAAAGGGTTTTTACCGCTATTTCCATGGCTACAGTCAATCACCAACGCTGGCATACGTTCGCCCACGACATCTTTAATCGTTTGCACTGATTCTGCATCATAGTTATTACCCGTATTTGCCCCACGTAAAATTAAATGTGGGAATGGGTTACCTAAACTACTTTTAAGTACAGGCCCACCATGCTGACCTAATGCAAAAAAATCATGTTTTGCAGCAGCAGATTGTATTGCATCTAAAGCAATTTGAACTGAACCATCTGTACCATTTTTAAAACCAACTGCAAAAGGTAGACTACTTGAAATTTCACGATGAATTTGTGATTCAGAAGTTCTTGCGCCAATGGCACCCCAAGTGATCAAATCATCAAAGTAACCAATTGCCATAGGGTTAAGAATTTCACTCGCAATGGGTACGCCCGTTTCAGCCAATTTAAGATACAGCGCTCTAGATTTTTCAATCCCTTGTTTTAAGTCTGCACTCTCATCTAACATTGGATCATACAAAAAGCCCTTCCAACCCACTGTTGTTCTTGGTTTTTCAATATACGCGCGCATAACTATGAAAATATGATCTTTTACTTCTAGTTGTAATTTTTGTAATTTTTTTGCGTACTCTACAACGGCAATCGGATCATGAATAGAACATGGTCCAATAATCAACAATAATCGAGGATCCTGACCTGCCAAAATGGCATCTACAGTATGTCTATACTGGGCAATTTGTGATTTAAGTACACTAGAAAGTGGCAAATCTTTTTTAAGTTGCTGTGGTGTAGGCAGTGTTTTTTCTTGAATGGGTGAAACAACAGTATTCATTATATGTCCTTTTATGGGGGTCGAAACCCTTAATTTATTTCTGGGAAGATCGTCTTTGATGCTGATTATCTTGGGCTACGTAAAATTTGCTATAAAAAAAGTAAAGGTTAAAAAGCTGGTCAGTCATGTGAAATCTCCAAAATATAATATAAAAAAAACCTGATTGGTATTTGCCCAATCAGGTTTATAAATGTGATGAGCAACCTATCTTTTGCCCATACGCATAAGGGCAGCTATCTAAAGTGCCAAAAGTATACGTATGAAAAAACAGATTGCGTCAACGAGGTCATGTATAGTCTTCAAAATAAATATGATCTCATTTTAAAATACGCTATTTTATTTATGCTGACAAGGGTTAATCATAAAATAATGTCACTGTATACGTTGTGCTATAACAGTGACATCAATACAAATGAATTACTTAATTTTTGCAACTGATTTTAAGTAATCGATATAATCTGCCAACTCTTGCTCACCACGAAGTTGTTGATAAGCCTTTGTTGCTTGCTGGACTTGCTCTGGTGTCAGCTTACTAAAAGCATCTCTATCTACTTTAGATACAGCAACGATCACCAATTCATCAGACAAATCTGCTGTACCTACTGACCACATACCCGCTTTAGGTACAGGCTGAGTAAATGCAACATTCGCAATATCTTTTCTCAAATTCTGACGACTAAATAGCGCAGGTTTTTCGAATTTAATATTACTTCTAGCAAGGACTTGTGTCGCAGGCTCTGTTTTAAATGCTTCAAGCGTGGTAGCAATTTTTGCTGTTGCAACTGCTGCAGCTTTTTTATTGAGCACAGTAGTTTTAATTGCATCTGTTGCTTGCGCTAAAGTTTGCAGACCTTCAGGGTAATAGTTACGTACTTTCAACCACAATGTTTCACCATTCGCTAATGTAATACTGGCTGAAATATTACGATCACCATTTTTAACTTCATTATTAAATAGTTTTGCTTTTACAGCAGGCTGACTCAAATACGGATTACTGGTCCACAGAGTCGCATTTTTAGCACTCTGAATGGTTGCAGTTTTTACTTGTTGCGTAATCACATCTAAAGCATCTGCACTCACTGCAGCATCGTTTAGTCCATTTACTGCATCTGTATATGCATTTGCAAGTTTACTTTTCTCCAAACTTGCTTGAAGCTGTGGTTTTTCTTGCTCAAACGACGCTATTTTTACAGCATCTGTTTTTACATCAATAATATGGTAACCGAAGTTTGTTTTTACAGGTGCTGATACTGTATTGTCTTTTAATAATTTAACTGCATCATCAAACTCTGTCGAACCTAATGTTCCTACTTGATAACCTGCAATTAAACCACCTTTAGCTTTAGATGTTGGATCTTCTGAATACTGTTTCGCAGCATCTGCAAAAGATAACCCTGCTTTAATTTTGGCTTCAACATCATTGACTAACTTCAGTGCATCTGCATCAGTACGCGTGTCTTTAGTAATCAAAATATGACGAACTTCTTTTGTCGCATTATTCTTTTGCGCATCTACATACTGTGTATATGCTTGTTGCAGTTCTGCATCTGTTATTGGCATCGTTTGCGCAAACATACTTGGCTTAACAACCACATAATCTACATCTAGAGATGCACTACGTCTAAACTCATTTTTATGCTTTTCATAGTAATTGGCAATATCTTGATTCGATACTGTGATTCCTTTTTTATACTCATCTAGCTTTATACTTGATAAATATATCTCTCTTTGCTCAGATTGTAAGTTTACAAAGTTTTCAACACCTTGCTTACTGGTTAGAGCATAACTTGATGCTGTTGCCGTAAGCATTTTTAAAGCATGATCTTGCTTTAAATTCGCCAATAGTGCTTCTTTCGTAATACCACGACTACGTAAATAGTTCCCGAATACTTCATTACTAAACTTGCCATTGACTTGAAAATCAGGCAACTGAGACAACATTTGTACAAATTGAGTATCACTCATTTGAATGCCCAATTTGCCTGCTTGTTGTAACAGTAATGTTCGAGCAATTAAAGTATTAAGCGCCGACTCTCTAATCACATCTGTATTCAAAAGAGATTCATCTCCTTGAACATACTGTAAATACTGTTGTTGATAAGATTTTACCAACTCATCAAGCTCTTTATTTGAAATATCCTGACCATTGACTTTTTTAGCAACATCTCCCTTGTTTGATCCACTAAAATAGCCTTCAATACCCACAAGCGCCAAAGGAATTAGGAATAAAACAAGTAATACAATACCTAACCAACCTTTAATCAGTTTACGAAACGATTCCATCTGTATTCCAATATCTTATTTGTTTGCAATTCTAACTGAAATCACACCATCAATGCATGCATTACGCCAGATTTATTTAGTCGTCTGCATAAAAAAACGCGCCTTCGGGCGCGCTTTTGTGCAAGTTGTGATTAACCAACCGCATCTTTCAAGCTCTTACCGGCTTTAAAGCTTGGTACTTTGCCTGCTTTAATTTGTAACTCTTCACCAGTTTTTGGGTTGCGACCTGTACGAGCTGCGCGTTCTTTTACAGCAAATGTGCCAAATCCAACTAAAGTGACTGCATCACCCTTTTGTAGTGCTTGTGTAATTGAAGCAATCGTTGCGTCAAGTGCTTTACCAGCATCAACCTTTGACAATCCCCCATTTTGTGCAATGTTATCAATCAATTCTGATTTATTCATGAAGCTTATGTCCTCTAATATAGTCTATTTAAGATCTAGTCATGTTCTATCTCTTGCCTCAGTGCCTTTATATCAATGCTTTGGGGCAAAAGGCAAGACTCTGTTATGGCTTTTCATACTTTTTAATTTTAAAAAAACAAAAAAAATACCAAAACGAGTATATTTCATCAAAACATACTGTTTTAAACACTTTTACTTGACCTCAAGCCACAATATCTACACGTTAAAGCAACGACTTACAGATATATACCTGCTATATAACAAGATGTCTAAGAAGTATGCAACAATACGTCATTAAAGGGGATAACCTTGCTACACATTTACTTTTCATCTATTTTAAATAGCCACTATAAAATCGCATTGAATTGGTTGGCTAAAGTAAAGTGAGCTAAAGCTGAGTTAAGCAACTTAAGTCATAAGACAAACATAAATACGCCCAGAATGTGTATAACAACATTTTATTGAGGATGCCTCATCATGAACACACCAACAGAAGAAAAAAAATTACTTTCTTTCTTACTTGAAGCACTCATGATTGGTTTAGAAACATTTTACAGCTTTGTTTTTAAACATGACAATGTTATACAACAACAAGCTGTGCCTTTCGTAAACAATAATATTGCGCTTAA
Source organism: Acinetobacter boissieri (assembly GCF_900096955.1). Taxonomy (GTDB): domain Bacteria; phylum Pseudomonadota; class Gammaproteobacteria; order Pseudomonadales; family Moraxellaceae; genus Acinetobacter; species Acinetobacter boissieri. The sequence goes on from NZ_FMYL01000003.1 coordinate 168,657, forward strand.
AGTCAATTGTTATATTCCTTACTTCAATTTTTATGTCAGCTTTTCAAAGAAAGGGTTGTTATTTAATTTAAATACACCCGAACAAAAAACGATACTTGAAGTCAGTAGTACTATTTTCGGCTATGTTCAAGCATTGGCTTTAGGAAACAAAAAAAGTATTTATGGCATAAAAATCTATAGTGAAGATGCAACAACAAAAGATCAACTTCGTGACTTTTTACTTTCTTTATCACTGCCACATTTAGGCAGTGATTGGAAAAAATGGCTTTTCACACCTAATCATAGGAAAGATACTACAAGTGCTCCACTTCGTACATCTGCCTTACTTGAAAAAATAGATGAACAACGTGCTAAAATCAATCACTTATATGTTGAAAATAAACAGCTTAAAAATCGTGTTCGGCATATCAAATCATCGCAAAAACGAATAAACATTATCTTTTTTATCATTACATTAAGCTTAATTATTGCGTTAATATATAGTCATATTCATTAAAAAAAGTGATGTATTTACACAACCACTATTTTTATTGAGTTAAAACTTGACTATTTTAGTCAGGATTCTTAAAATTGTAATCTCTAGTCTTAAATATGTGTATCGAGTCATGCGCCTAACTACTCGCGGTCGCTACGCAGTGACTGCCCTTTTAGATCTTGCGTTACAACCAGCAGACAAAACAATTACGCTTACTGAAATAGCAACCCGTCAGACTATTTCAGTGGCTTACTTAGAACAACTTTTTGCTAAACTTAAACGTCACGGCCTCGTATCAAGCGTACGTGGTGCAAATGGTGGTTACCACCTTGCAAAAAGCGCAGATGAGATCACAGTTTTAGATGTGATTGAAGCTGTGAACGAAACAGTCGATGCAACACGTTGTGACCATCAAGGCAATTGTCAAAATGGTGCAATGTGCCTTACACACGACCTATGGCATAATTTGTCAAACCACATTGAAAATTATTTAGCAAAGATATCGCTTGCTGACCTTACTTCTACCAAGAATGTACAGACTATAGCTATCCGCCAAAAATCAGCACATATTGATTCAGCCACATTACAGGCGACAGGTATTTAACATGAAACGTCCAATCTATCTTGATTACGCAGCAACAACACCCGTAGACCCTATTGTGGCAGAACGCATGATGGCGTGTCTTACATTTGAAGGTGATTTTGGTAACCCTGCTTCACGCTCACATGCCCATGGTTGGCAAGCTGAAGAAAAAGCAGAATATGCAAGAGAACAAGTTGCTAACCTTGTAAAAGCAGACCCTCGTGAAATTGTTTGGACTTCTGGTGCAACCGAAGCTGATAACCTAGCACTCAAAGGTATTGCTCAATTTTACTCACAAAAAGGTAAACACATTGTTACCAGTAAAATTGAACATAAAGCAATTTTAGATACTTGCCGTGAGCTTGAATCAGAAGGCTTTGAAATCACTTACATTGAACCAGAACCAAAAACTGGTTTGATTACACCACAAATGGTTGCTGACGTACTACGCCCAGATACCGTTTTAGTATCACTCATGATGGTGAATAACGAACTGGGTACAGTTACAGATATTGCAGCAATTGGTGAGCTTACACGTGCCAACAAAACATTTTTCCATGTTGATGGAGCGCAAGCAGCGGGTAAAGTAGATATTGATTTAAGTACACTACAAGTCGACTTAATGAGCTTTTCTGCGCACAAAGCGTATGGCCCGAAAGGAATGGGGGCACTCTATGTACGCCGTAAACCACGTGTACGTCTAAAAGCACAAATGCATGGTGGTGGACACGAACGTGGTATGCGTTCAGGCACACTCGCAACACACCAAATTGTAGGTATGGGTGAAGCATTTGAACTTGCGGGCAAAAATCTTGTTGCTGAGCAAGCAAGACTACGTATTTTACGTGATCGTCTTTGGAATGGTTTACAAGATTTAGAACAAGTCTTTTTAAACGGACATCCTGTTCATAATGTTGCAAACTTCTTGAATATCAGCTTCAACTTTGTTGAAGGCGAATCACTCATGATGGCACTCAAAGATATTTCAGTATCAAGTGGTTCAGCATGTACATCTGCAACATTAGAGCCATCTTATGTACTTCGAGCGCTTGGTTTATCTGATGAACTCGCTCATAGCTCAATTCGTTTTAGCTTTGGTAAATATACGACTGAAGCAGAAATTGACCACGTGATTGCAATCACAAAGTCAGCTGTTGAAAAGCTACGTGACCTATCTCCACTTTGGGATATGTACAAAGACGGGATTGATCTTTCATCGGTTGAATGGGCTGAGCACTAATCTCACCAACCTTTCAATTGAATCACATATATTACAGAACTTAGGTAACCCCCAGGTTAGGAGAAATATCATGGCATATAGCGAAAAAGTAATTGATCATTACGAAAACCCAAGAAATGTTGGTGTATTAGACAAAAATGCAGCAAATGTTGGTACAGGCATGGTCGGTGCGCCTGCATGTGGAGATGTCATGCGCTTACAAATCCAAGTCAGTGACGAAGGAATTATTGAACAAGCGCGTTTTAAAACATATGGCTGTGGTTCAGCCATTGCATCAAGTTCTTTAGTGACTGAATGGCTTAAGGGCAAAACTTTAGACGAAGCACAAGCCATTAAAAATATTGATATTGCAACTGAACTTGCCCTTCCTCCTGTAAAAGTACACTGTTCAGTACTTGCAGAAGATGCAATCAAAGCTGCAATCGAAGATTTTCGTACTAAAAAATCTAGCGTTTAAATACCCTAACCACTGATGGAGTTTTCATGATCCACTTAACCGAAAGTGCTGCAACACATATTCGCAACTACATTACAAATCGTGGTAAAGGCGAAGGCATTCGTGTAGGAGTGAAAACTTCAGGGTGTTCAGGCTTAGCATATGTTCTAGAATTTGTAGACAATATAGACCAACATGACCAAATATTTGAGAATTTTGGGGTGAAAATATTTATAGACCCTAAAAGTCTTGTTTATATCAATGGTTTAGAAATGGACTATGTTAAAAATGGTTTAAATGAAGGTTTTGAGTTTAACAACCCTAATAAAAAAGGGGAATGCGGCTGTGGTGAATCATTTACTGTTTAAGTCTTAAACAAACTTTCATCCTTTTATCATATCCTTTAAACGGTGTTTCACCGTTTTTAGCTTTTTATGGCAATGACGTATGAACTATTTTGAACAGTTTGATCTTCCTGAACAATTAGATCTTGACCTAAATGCACTTAAAGCTAATTTTCTGAAATTGCAACAGCAATACCATCCAGATCAAGCAAAAGATAAAAATGCTGCACTGATTCAATCCAGTGAAATCAATCAAGCCTATAAAATACTCTTACAGGTCGACTCGCGTGCAGGCTACTTACTCAAGTTACATCAACAAGACCAACATCTTGACCAATCTATTCATGATTTAGAGTTTTTACAATCCGCTCTAGAGTTTAGAGAAATACTTGATGAAGCAACATCTACCGAAGAACTTGATCAGCTAAAAAAACAGATTCAATCACATATTCAAGCCTTAACGAATACTTTCAACGCGCATTTCACCCAACAACACTGGTTAGATGCTCAAGATAGCGTTAGAAAATTACAATTTTTCCAAAAAGTTTTAAACGATATAGATAAAGCAGAAGAAGACATTCTAGATCAACACATAAATTTAGATGATGACTTCTAATTCACTTTACACTTATCAAGGATTTTTAACACATGGCCCTTTTGCACATTGCAGAGCCCGGACAATCAAGTGAGCCGCATCAACACCGTATCGCCATTGGTATTGATTTAGGAACAACTCACTCTTTAGTAGCAACCATACGATCTGGCAAAGCACATGTACTGCCCGACCAAGATGGCCATGTATTACTCCCATCAGTAGTGCATTATGCGGCTGAAAATACCTCGTATGGTTACGCAGCTCAAAAATTTTTAGTCCATGACCCAAGTAATACCATTACGTCTGTAAAACGTTTTATGGGTCGTTCTCAAGCAGATATTAAATTTCAACACCCATATCAACTCATGGGTACAGCACAAGATATGCCAACATTTCAAACAGCTGCGGGTCAAAAAACGCCTGTTGAAATTTCGGCTGATTTGCTCAAACAGCTCAAATACCGTGCTGAACAAAGCGTAGCTCAACAAATACAAGGTGCTGTTATCACTGTACCTGCCTATTTTGATGAAGCTCAAAGACAAGCCACGCGTGATGCTGCACAGCTAGCAGGACTCAATGTACTGCGCTTACTCAACGAACCCACTGCGGCAGCTGTTGCTTATGGTTTAGATCAAACATCTAAACTAGAGCTTGACCAAAACTATGTCATTTATGATTTGGGTGGCGGTACATTTGACGTATCTATTTTACGTTTTTCACAAGGCGTATTTGAGGTATTGGCTACAGGCGGGCATACTGCTTTAGGTGGTGATGACCTAGACCGCCTGATTGTAAAATGGCTGAAGCAACAACTCAATCTTGAAAATATAGATAACACGAGTTATGCAAACTTTATTAACGCTGCAAAACAGGCAAAAGAAGCATTATCTACACAAACCCATGTGAATATTGCTGTTGAAGAACATAGTGTTGAATTAGATCGATTAACATTTGAAACAATTATACAGCCTGCTTTAGACCGTACCCTACACGTATGTAAACGTGTACTGAGAGATGCTAAGCTCGAGCTGAGCGAGATCAAACAGGTTGTATTGGTTGGTGGTTCAACCCGTTCATATGCGGTTCAAGATGCTGTCGAGAAGCTATTCAATCAAACACCGCTGTGTAGTATTAACCCAGATGAAGTGGTTGCAATTGGTGCTGCAATGACTGCAGATCAACTGATTGGTAACAGTACAGAACAGGCTTTACTACTTGACGTGACTCCACTTTCTCTTGGTTTAGAAACCATGGGGGGATTAGTCGAACGTATTATTCCACGTAATACTGCTATTCCAATTGCACGAAAACAAGAGTTTACCACGTATAAAGATGGTCAAACTGCAATGTTGATTCATGTACTACAAGGTGAACGTGACTTAGTTGAACATTGTCGATCTCTTGGTCAATTTATTTTGCATGGCATTCCACCCATGACAGCAGGTCAAGCACGTATTGAGGTCACTTTTCAAGTCGATGCAAATGGCTTACTTTCAGTATCTGCACAAGAAACCACCTCCGGCATACAAGCAAATATCGACATCAAACCCTCTTATGGTTTATCTGATGCAGACATGGAACGTTTACTGCTCGATGGCTATAAATATGCAGAAGAAGATAAACATTTGCGTCATTTGCACGAAACCAAGATGGAAGCAGAACGTGAACTAGAAGCACTCACTCAAGCCCTTACAGCAGATGCTCAATTGCTTAATGAAGAGCAACTGTTAAAATTGCAGCACGTTCAGCAACAATTAGGTACTGCATTACAAAGTGACCAAATTGATAACATCGAAAGTGCAGTAAAGCAATTAAAGCAACAGAGTGATCAATTTGCTGCTTTACGAATGAACCGTCATATTGACCATGCCCTCAAAGGCACTAAACTTGATGACTGGTCCACCCCAAGTACTAAATAGGTAACCGATATGCCACGTATAAAAGTCCTTCCTCATGCACAGTTTTGTCCAGAAGGTGCAGAATTCGAAGTTGAAGAAAACAGCAACTTGTGTGCAAGCCTCCATGAGCACGGTATCAAAATTGAACATGCATGTGATATGTCATGTGCTTGTACGACCTGCCACGTTGTTATTCGTAGAGGATTTGATGGCCTAGACGAAATGAATGATGTAGAGGCAGATTTACTTGACCGTGCTTGGGGACTTGAACCTGACTCTCGTTTATCTTGCCAAGTTAAAATTGTAAATGAAGATTTAGAAGTAGAAATTCCAAAATATACAATTAACCACGCTTCAGAAGGCAGTCATTAACAGCCTAGATAAGATAAATGCTTAGACTTTATTCTAAGCATTTATTCCCTATCTAAAATTTCAATCACTTCATCACTCAGTGTTAACTTAGCAACACCTTGAGTCGTGGTTATATTTTTTTGATTTTTGAGCGTTTCTGTCATTTTTTCTAAAATGCTAATGAGTTTAGTATGCTCATAGTGCTGTATTTCTTCTAAATTCAACAGTAAATGAAAGCCTTTATAGTTATAGTCAAACCATTGCTGCATATCTGCAGTATTACCCGTATATTTTTCCAAAATTTGCCACGTGTTCATAGGGTTTTGCATACCCTTAAGTTGCAAGTGTTGTTTTGGAATACAAATAAACTGATCTTTCACTAAGCTATATGTACTGTCTGCAACTAAAATCTCATCAATATCAGCAACAGCTTGTAAACGAGATGCTAAATTCACATTATGACCAATGACAGTGTAAGACATACGGTAATTTGAACCATAGTTTCCGACGTGGCAATATCCTGTACTCACACCCATACGAATATGTAATTCAGGAAATCCCATTTTTAACCATCTTTCACGTAATACATGCATTTGTTGGCGCATCATAAGTGCCATTTCAATACACTTCTTAGCATCTTGCTCTAAACCATTCGTATGCGGATCACCAAAAAATATTAAGATCCCGTCTCCAATAAATTTATCTAATGTTGCTTCATATTTTTTAGCAATTTCGGTCATATGGTCTAGATAATCATTGAGTAAAAATGCCAACTCTTCAGGAGGCAAACTTTCTGCAAGCTCAGTAAAGCCTTGAATATCTGAAAAGAAAATCGTCATTTTCTTTCTTTTATAATCAATTTTAGCTTGTGTTTCACCACTCATAATTGACTGCCACAGTTGTTTTGGTGCATAGCGACTTAACTGCGTTGAAAATTGGACATAGCGGTCCATTTGCTCTTGATAATAGTGTTTCGTTTTTTTCACACGTTCCAAATAGTTTTTATAAAAATAAGAAACTGAGCCCAGAAAGAGTAAAAAGCATGAAAAACTATAAAGAACCAAATGTATTTGATTTAAATTAAAATAATTTTTAAAACCAAATGCTGAAATACTGGCCAAGTAAATGGTTGTTATGCCAATTGCACTTAAAGCTACTGTGGTTATAAATGAAGCTTTAAAGGTACTACCAATAAAAATAAGACTAATGATTAACAGCAAACTAAAAACGAGTGAAAAATGAACAGATGCAATTGCTAATGCAGCAACAATAACATCAAATACAAAAATACAGTGCCGTGCAATGGCTTCATTATTAATTTTATATTTTAAATAATAAAATGTTTTAATAGATATCGGTAATAAAATCACACTGGCAATTGGCACTGTCCAATAAACCAACCGCATGGTTTCATCTGTATAGTAAATAAAAACAGCAACAGAAAGTATCGTATATGCAACCGCACGATAAATGCTTTCTATAGCAAATCTATTCATTGAAATACGATCAAACAGCATCTATACACGCCTATGCAACCAGTATATTGATGAATATAGTGTGTATGAACTAATCCATACGCCAATCGAACGGCATATCACCCTGTCCACGTAAAGCAAGCATCAGAGTTTGTCGCATGTGTGATAATACTTCACTGCTGTATGGTACAGCATTTAAACCCCAAACAGCTTTTGGCCATGCTGTATCATTTTGATAGCGCACGACATGGTGAAAATGTAATTGAGATACGACATTACCAAGCGCAGCAACATTCATTTTATCTGCACGAAAAACTTTTGCTAATTGACTAGACAACCAGCTAGACTCTCTTAAGAATTGCTCTTGATCTGCCTGACTTAGCTCATATAACTCAGTAATACCTGGCACTCTTGGTACAAGAATCAACCAAGGGAATTGCATATCATTAACTAAGCGACAAGTCGATAATGGAAAGTCACCAACAAAAAAGGTGTCTTGTGCTAATTGTGGATGTAAACTAAACATATCTTTATAGATCATGACAGTAGAAGTTGCTTCATATTAACATATAGATGCTATTGTGAATATCTAAGCACTCTATTTGTGACAATATTTGCCAATAGAGTGCTGTCTTTAGCAACAATCAAAAGAAACCATGCCAATCTTATAAAAGCTTTTGCAGTAAATCTTTAATAAAAGCAATACGCTGTGCATATTCGGTCAGATTAACAGTAATTTTTAAACGTTGGCCGCCTTCCATTCTAAAATATGTGGGCTGTTTTTGCATGAGCTGAATAATCGTAATCGCTTGCACAGGTGTGGTTGGCGAAAACTCTACATATCCACCTTGGGCCGCAATATCAATTTTGTTAATTTCCAATTGTTCTGCAGTTAAGCGAATTTCATGCACTGCAAATAACTGTTTTACAGCGTCGGGCAATATACCAAAACGATCAATCAACTCCATGCGTATATGATTGAGCTTATCTAACGTACTGGTATTACTAATACGTTTGTAAAAAAGTAGCCGCTGGTGCGCATCTCCCAAATAACTATCTGGAATTAATGCAGGTAAATGTAAATTAATCTCTGAAGTTAAATTCAGTGGTGCATCAAAGTTTGCTGTTTTGCCTTTCTGTACTGCTTTTGTTGCTTTTTCAAGCATTTCCATATACAAACTATAACCAATAGTTTGCATCGAACCACTTTGTTTTTCACCGAGTAACTCACCTGCACCTCGAATTTCTAGATCTTCGGTGGCTAACATAAAACCAGCCCCCAAGTGAGAGGCCCTTTGAATTGCATCTAAACGCTTTTCTGCATCTCCTTTTAAGCCTTTAATTGACGGCACTAAAAGGTATGCATATGCTTGATGGTGTGAGCGACCAACACGACCACGAAGTTGATGTAATTGCGCTAAACCAAGCTTGTCCGCACGTTCAATAATAATAGTATTGGCATTCGGTACATCAATACCCGTCTCTACAATCGTTGAACATACCAAAACATTATGTTCTTTGTGATAAAACTGCTGCATAACTTGCTCAAGCTCACGTTCACGCATTTGACCGTGTGCAACAGCCACACGTGCCTCTGGCACTAAGTTACGAATATTTTCTGCGGTACGCTCAATAGTATCGACTTCATTATGCAAAAAGTAGACTTGTCCACCACGTAACAGCTCACGCAAAATTGCTTCTGTAATGGTTGCACTAGTCTGCTCTTGCACAAATGTCTTTACGGCTAAACGGCGTGCAGGTGGCGTCGCAATAATAGATAGATCACGCATACCACTAAACGACATATTTAAAGTACGTGGAATAGGTGTTGCGGTAAGAGTCAGCATATCAACATCTGCACGCAGTGCTTTAATCCGTTCTTTATCACGCACACCAAAGCGGTGCTCTTCATCAACCACCATCAGACCTAAATTTTTAAATACAATATGGTCTTGCAAAATTTTATGTGTACCAATCACAATATCTACTTGACCATCTGCTAGATCTTGAATGGTTTTTTGATGGGTTTTATTTGAGCCAAAGCGAGAAAGTACTTCTATACGTACAGGCCAATCTGCAAAACGATCTTTAAATGATTCATAATGTTGCTGTGCCAACAATGTGGTTGGTACAAGTACTGCAACTTGTTTACCATTTTCAACTGCCACAAAAGCAGCCCGCATGGCCACTTCTGTTTTACCGAAGCCTACGTCTCCACACACCAAGCGATCCATAGGTTTAGGTTGTTGCATGTCATGCAATGTCATTTCAATGGTATTGGCTTGATCTAAAGTTTCTTCATATAAAAATGAATTTGCAAATAAATGATACGCAGTATTATCGACTTTAAACGCAAAACTTGGTTTAGCCTGACGCCGTGCTTGTACGTGTAATAACTCAACAGCAACATCATGAATTTGCTCTAATGCTTTACGTTTAGCTTTATTCCAAGCATCTGTACCCAGTTTATGTAATGGTGCTAAATCTGGATCTCCACCGCTGTATCGGCTAATTAAATGTAAATTCGATACAGGTACATATACCTTCGCCTCACCTGCATAGTTTAATTGTAAGAACTCATGTGCCTGCCCATCTATTTCTAAAAAAACTAATCCCGCATACCGACCAACACCATAGTCTATATGTACAATTGGCGAGCCAATACTTAACTCAGTCAAGCTTTTAATTAAGAATTCTTCAGAAACTTCTTGCTGTCTTTTCTTACGGCGTTGAATGATACGATGTTCATACAGTTGGTTTTCAGAAATAATAACTAAACGCTCAGGCACATCTAAACCACGATCTAACGGCGCATTGGTAATCGCTAAACGATACTTTTTCTTAATGAAATCTGCATAAGAGTGAACCTGTTTAACTTCACCTAAATGCGGCCGCAGTGCATCTTTTAGTGACTCTCTACGCCCTGCTGTTTCTGCAACAATCAGCACATTCGCTGTTTGCGATACAATAAACTCACTCAGCTCGGCAAACGGATGTTGTTTTTTAATATCAACAGCCAATTTTTTGGGCAATTGGGCTGTTAAATTAACGACGCCCACCTTATCTGCTAATAAATTTTCAGACAGCTCAATACGGCGAAAAGTATTTATATGTTCTAATACTTGGTTTGGCTGTAAAAAAAGTTGCTCTGGTGCAAGAAGTGGCTGATCTAAGTTATGTCTACGGTCTTCAAAACGTCTATAGGTATCTTGCCAAAAATGTAATAAATCATCATCAATACCTTCATATGTAATGACAATAGAGTGGCGAGGTAAATAAGACGATACATAGCCGTCAGCCAACATGGCTTCTTCACTAAAGAACAGTGGAAAGTAAAACTCAATCCCTGGTGAAGAAATACCTTCAAGAATATCTTGATAAAATGGATTTTTTTTACTATTTGAACGTGGAAAACTCTGCGCGTAACGCTCACGAAACGTTGATCTACCCTCTTTCAATGGAAATTCTTTGGCAGGTAACACACGAAATTCTGTTAAATTTTCAGTAGTGCGCTGAGTTTCAGGATCAAAAAACTTTAAAGTTTCAATTTCGTCGTCAAATAGATCTATACGTATAGGCTGTGTTTGTCCAGAAGCATAAATATCCATAATACTACCACGTACAGCAAACTCACCGTGGTCGTATACAGAGTCAACTAAATGATACCCTGCTTGAATTAAACGTTTTTTCTGTATTTCCAAATCAAAGTGGTGACCAATTTGAATATCAAAATGTTCACCTAAAAGCCAAGAAGTGGGGGCGACACGCTGAGAAAATGTAGATGCTGTCAGTAATAAAACGCCACTGCTTGGCATATCGGATAAAATGGCTAAACGCTCTGACACAATGTCTTGATGAGGTGATAAGCGGTCGTAAGGCAAAATTTCCCAATCTGGAAACACAAAGGCGTGTATTCCATAAAAAGCCAGTTCACTCTCGAGTTGCACAAGATGTTGCGTGTTTTTTGCCACTATCACAAAAAGTTGTTTTTTCTCTGTGGCTAAAATTTCTTTCATCAGCAAACTGATTGCAGACCCAGTTACACTACCTAACCAACGTTTTTGTTTGTGTTTTAACTGATCTAACTGGAGTGCTGAAATTTCTTTTTCAAAAATAAACATAGACCGAATACATCATCTGCATTTTCATAAAGCTAGATATTAGCATGTATCTAAGCGTATTGTTATGTTCTAATTTTGCACAATGATTGACTTAGACGAAATAATAAACGGCCTATTTTATGAAATTATTTTAAAAACATGAAATGACTATAAAACATACAATACAAGAAAATTTATAGACTTTGTAAGCACATTTAAACATTTAAAAGAAAACACACGGCTTTGCTGACCGAATAAGGGTTGACTTCATCGCTGTGATTCATCACAATATCGCACTTGTTTACGGGCTGGTTAAGGGAAACTGTCGTAGTTTCGGTTTTGTTTCAGCCCGCCCAGACCAATCTAATTCAAGGAGTGCAAGAGTGGCAAACTCTGCTCAGGCAAAAAAACGTGCACGTCAAAACGTGAAAGCACGTAAACACAACGCAAGCTTGCGTTCAATGGTTCGTACTTACTTAAAACGTACGTTAAGTGCGATTGCTTCTGGTGACTATGCTGTTGCTACAGATGCTTATAAAAAAGCAGTTCCTGTAATCGACCGTATGGCTGACAAAGGCATTATCCACAAAAATAAAGCTGCTCGTCATAAGAGCCGCTTAAATGCACAAGTTAAAGCACTTGCTTCTAACTAAGTTGTATTAAGTAAAAAAGCCTCCTTTAAGGAGGCTTTTTTATATTTGTTAAAGCTGGGGTTTATCAAATACTTTGCTTATTGCTATACGATAAACATTACCACGCCAAATCCATACCAAATCACTTTTTAAAAATTCTACACCTTCGAACCACAAAAACATGCCTTCCATCATTTGTGGCCAATGGTGTTTCTCTAAAGCACCTACACCACTTAAGTGTGCATAAATTACTGCCATAATGGTGTCATGTGTCACAACAAGATGCATACCCTCACTTTGTTTCGTGAGTTGATATAGATCCGTCAAAATATCAAAAACACCTACTTGTACAGACTTCATACCTGGAACTTGTTCTTTTAAAAAAGCATTCACAAACCCTAAAGCACCATATTGTTTAAATGAGGGCGAAGCTTTTTCTATATTCAGTACAAAACTACCCGGTTCAACCAATAATGGATTACAGACCTGCTGTAGACTAGGCAAAGTATTTTTACCTGCACCGAGCAACATATAGCGACTTGTATCTACACAGCGCTGAATAGGGCTTGTACTGGCACTAGCAAAAACAACGCCTTGCATTGCTAAGTGCCTACCCCATGCTTGTGCTAGGGCTACTCCATCTGGCGTAAGTTGCAAATCATAACCCGCTAATCCTTGACCATTTACAACTTCTCGAATTGAGTGTCTAGTCAATAACACAACAGGAATATTTTTGGGTAACAAAGCAATCGCATCAAGCATGTTTGCAGGGAGTTTCGCTAAAGTCATACTTTGCTCCTCAATAAAAATAAAAATCACCCACCCATGATATTACAAACATTGAAATGCGTACTTTGCATACTGCATATGAGTAAAAGCAATAAAATTTCCATTTAATAAAGTTTTTCTTTGGTTATACATAAAAGGAGTTTGCGTGTGTGACCACAACCCACCTCCAATACTTTCAAGCAAGCATTGCCCTGCACTGGTATCCCACTCACATGTAGGGTGAAATCTTGGATAAATATCTATCAGACCTTCTAACATTAAACAAAACTTGTAAGCACTACCTGCATGTATGATCTGTAGAGGGCTAATTTTTTCTAACTGTTGTAAAAAGTATTGCATCTGTTTAGAGTCACTCTGGTGGCTCATACCAATGCGTAAAACTTGGTCTGCTAAGCATATATCTGATTTTTCGTATACCCACCATGTATGGTCTGAAAATTGATATTTAAAAGGCTTTTTTCCAGCATAACCAATATAAAGACAGTTTTCTTGTGGTACTGAAATAATACCGAGTTCCGTTTTACCATGCTGTACTAAACTTAAATTAATTGTAAATTCAGGTCGCTTAGCTAGAAACTCTTTTGTACCATCTAATGGATCTAACAACCAAAAAGTATCCCATGCATGGCGCTCATTATGCTTTCCCTCTTCAGATAAAACAGGATACTTCTGAGTTAAGTTTTGCAATGCTGTAGAAAAATAGGAATGAACACTAAAATCTGCTTGAGTCACTGCAGATTGATCTTCTTTTTGTTGAATATTAAAAGTATCACTGTGCAATAAATACTGCTGATACTGTTCCCTTAAAATTTGGTTCGCTTTATCTAATAGCACAATAATTTCATTGAACAGTGTGTCTTTTGGTGCAATACATTGTTTAAACATCATAATAAAATAGCAATAAATAAGGTTAATCTACAGTATTTTTTGCTGTAAAACATACTCCTTATTTATACAAGAACCAAAACGTGGATTTTATAGATCAAAACATGCCATAATTTCATAGACTTTATAAATATATGAGCATGATGTTAAAACAAATTTATATGTTTGATATGGATGGTACATTACTCGATCTTGCGTATGATGACTTGATTTGGAATATAAAAGTACCCGAACACTACGTCAGAGCACATGCAACAACTTATAACGACATTCATTCACTCATGCACCACTACCACGAACAATACAAACACACGCTGTCTTGGTATTCAACTCAGTTTTGGTCACAAAAATTACAGCTCGACGTCGTAAATATACATCAACAATATGCCGAACATATTTGTACTCGGCCCTACTGTATAGAACTCCTCACCGAACTAAATCAAAGAGGACATGAATGCTGGCTAGTGACCAATGCAGATCTAAAAACTTTAAAGCTTAAGCTTGAAAAAACACAGATTGGACCTTATTTTAAACACATCATTAGTAGCGAATACATTGGTTATGCAAAAGAAGATGCTCAGTTTTGGCATACACTGCATAAACAATTTCCATTTTGTATAAAAAATAGCATATTTATAGATGACACGCTTGCTGTCTTACAACAAGCTGAGCAATTTGGCCTCAAACACTTATGGGGCATTGCACAGCCTTCAAGTACAAGACAAATCACCGCGAATCATCACTACCCTATGCTAGATCAACTCACCGACCTCCTCAAATTCCTACCGAAACCGTTAAAGGAACACGATGAAACAAGTCAATGAATCTACAAATCACATAGAACGTATGCGTATTGACAAATGGCTTTGGGCAGCACGTTTTTTTAAAACTCGCAGTTTAGCTAAAACAGCCATTGAGGGGGGTAAAGTCCATCACTTATCTGATCGGGTAAAAGTCTCTAAAGAAGTGTATATTGGCTTAGAACTCACAATACAACAAGGCTCAGATAAAAAAACCGTTATCATTCAAGGACTATCTAATCAACGTGGCCCTGCGCCTACAGCTCAATTATTGTATGAAGAAACTGCGGTAAGTATTGCTCGTAGAGAGTTATTAGCATCTCAACGTAAACTGGATAACTTAGCAAAACCAGATCATCGACCAAATAAAAAAGATCGTCGCCAGATTCATAAATTTAAACAAAGCCACGACGAACAGTGGACATATCCATAAGAAAATAGTGCGACACATAATGTCGCATCAAGTGAAAACTTACTGGTAGAAATGAATTAAACCTGTCAGTATAGCCTTCGTGGAATCAAGATGTACTCAAACGTCCACTTGGGTTACCAATTATATTTATCTTTTTGAGGTCTTCACATGGACGAAAATAAAGGCAAAGCCTTAAATGCAGCACTGGCACAAATTGAAAAACAATTTGGTAAAAACTCAGTAATGCGCTTAGGTAGTAACACTGTACAAGCAGTTGAAGCCATTTCGACAGGTTCTTTAATGTTAGATATTGCACTTGGCATAGGTGGTTTACCTAAAGGGCGTATTGTTGAAATTTATGGGCCTGAGTCTTCTGGTAAAACAACAATGACGCTCCAAGCGATTGCTGAATGCCAAAAAGCAGGCGGTACATGTGCATTTATCGATGCTGAACATGCTCTAGATCCACAATATGCACGTAAGCTGGGTGTAGATATTGATAATCTCTTGGTTTCACAGCCAGACCACGGTGAACAAGCATTAGAAATTGCAGATATGTTGGTACGCTCTGGTGCAGTAGATATGATTGTTGTCGATTCCGTCGCAGCACTGACACCGCGTGCAGAAATTGAAGGTGAAATGGGCGATTCGCACATGGGCTTACAAGCACGCCTCATGAGCCAAGCACTACGTAAAATTACAGGAAATGCAAAACGTTCAAACTGTATGGTTGTATTCATTAACCAAATTCGTATGAAAATTGGCGTGATGTTTGGTAGCCCTGAAACAACAACAGGCGGTAATGCACTCAAATTCTATGCATCTGTACGTTTAGATATTCGCCGTGTAGGTCAAGTCAAAGAAGGCGATGAAATCATTGGCTCAGAAACCAAAATTAAAGTCGTTAAAAACAAAATGGCGCCTCCATTTAGAGAAGCACTGTTCCAGATTTTATATGGTAAGGGTGTAAACCATCTGGGTGAGATTGTAGACCTAGGTGTACAACAAAATATTGTGAAAAAAGCAGGTGCTTGGTACTCATACCAAGATGCAAAAATTGGTCAAGGTAAAAATAATGTAATCCGTTATTTTGAAGAAAACCCAAGTTTAGCAGCTGAAATTGAAGCAAAAATTCGTGCTGAGCTACTCACAAAAGTAACAGTAACTGAAGAAGTAGATGACGAACTCGCACCGTTAGATGAGTAAATAGTATTCACTAAAGCCGAGCATCATTGCTCGGTTTTTTTAATATCAAACTGCTGTGACTGCAAAACCATGTATAAAAATCACCAAAAAATCCAAAGCCCAAATGAGCGACCAAAACTGAGTGGTGCAAAGCTACGTGCCTACGCATATAGACTACTGGGTCGCAAAGAATACTCTAAAGCAGAACTCACACAAAAATTACAGCAATATGCAGAAGACATAGATGAAGTACACGTGATTGTTGAGCAAATGATTGAATATAACTACCAAAATGATGAACGATATGCACAGCAAATGTTTAGAAGTCAGCTAAATAAAGGACAAGGACCACAACGTATTAAACAGAAAGTACAGCAAAAATCTGTAGACCTACAATTTATTGAAGCACAACTCGAGTCGACCAATTGGCTTGCTGAAGCGTATACACTAAAAGTAAGAAGGTTTGGGCAAGAGATTGCAACTGATCCCAAAATCAAAGCTAAACAAGTAAGATTTCTACAATATAGAGGGTATAGTTTAGATACTATTTTTAAAATTATTGAAATGAAGGAAGAAGATTTTGAAGACTTATAAATAAATGGAGGCAATCCTACTAGCAAAGACTCGGCACATCGCACATCTGCTACCGTTGCTACCTTCCGGTCCTGGCGGGGTTTACAGGGTACAATTGCGAGATAACCAGTAGGATCACCATCACAACGACAAGTATAGAGATTTTTTTAATTCACACAAGTCAAAAACCTACTTTTTCGTACAAATACAGTGTGTTTGATTACTAATAAATCACTTAAAATGATGTACCCCAATAAAAAAAATGCTTAAACTGTAAAGTATCTTCTTAATATGTATTATTACCCTGATATTTGACGATTATTTAGTTACACATGGGTAAATTTTAAATTAGGTCTGTTTATGCAATTATCAAAATACAATTATGCTTTAATCTCTCTGTTGAGTTGTTCTGTGTCTTATGCGGCCATACCTATTGAAAGTATGTCTTTAAGCCAAAATAGCACAGCGTCTATTGCACCAACAACAGCTACAAACAATACATCTACTTCAGACAATAGTACTGTACCTGTAAATATTAACTGGCAGCTCATGCAAAAAAGTGAAAAGTTAGAAGAAGAGGTACGCCGTTTACGTGGCACTATTGAAGAGCATGAAAATACAATACAACAACTGAAAAAAGACCTAGATAACCATTATGCCGACCTAGATCAAAGACTACAGATACTACAGCAGAAAGTTGATGATCAACAGCAACAACAAGCACAACAACCTAGCGCTGCACCAGTAGCGCCTTCTGTACCCGCTACACCTAAAACGGTTGTTCCACCTACTACAACCAATAAACCAGCAAGTACAAACAAAGCAACCAGTATTGCACCAGAAACAACAGCCGAAACAAAAAAAACAGACTTAACCGAGAAAGAGGCTTACACGCTTGCGCTAGAAGCTTACAAACAAGGTGGGGCTAAAAAAGCAATTGCACCTATGCAAGACTTCATTAAAAATTATCCTAAAAGTATTTATATTGGTAATGCCCACTTTTGGTTAGCGGAGTTTAATCTTGCCATTACACCTGCAAATTACGTGGCAGCAAAAAAGAACTATGATATTGTTGCCAAACAGTATGCTGAATCAGATAAAGCTTCTCGTGCTTTATATCAACTCTATAGTATTGCAAAAGAAGTTGATCATAATCTAGCTCTAGCAACGAAGTATAAGCAAATTATTTTAAGCAAATATCAAGATTCGAAAGAAGCTGGTTATTTTAAAACGACTTCAAAAAGCTAATCATAGAAATAAAAAAGACGAGCTATATAGCTCGTCTTTTTTACCAAACCGTTTAATTAACGTACAATACCACGTTTAGATTGTTCCAAAGAATCAATTAAAAGCTGTACTTCAGTTACGTTCGGTAAAATTTCCGAGCGAATACGCTCTATTGCTTGTACTGTGGTCAAGTTTTCTTTATAGATTAGTTTAAAGGCTTCACGTAAGCCATTAATAATCTCTCTAGACCAACCTCTACGCTTCATGCCTTCAATATTAAGTCCAAAAGCATGTGCCGGGTTACCAGAAGCCATCACATATGATGGTACATCTTTAGTAATCAAAGAAGCAGCACCAATCATGCTATAAGAATCAATTTTACAAAATTGATGTACACCTGAGTTACCGCCCACAACGACATGACTACCAACGTGAACATGACCCGCTATACCAACATTATTTGCAAAAATATTATGGTCACCAATTTGACAATCATGCGCAATATGCGTATTCACCATCAATAGATTATGATGCCCTATTTTGGTCAAGGCATGGTCTTGTACTGTACCACGATGTAAGCTTGAGTGTTCACGAATGGTATTATAATCACCAATTTCAAGCCATGTCTCTTCACCATGATACTTTAAGTCTTGGCATACCTCGCCAATACTCGCAAATTGGAAAATTTGATTATTTTGACCAATACGCGTGTAGCCTGCGACAACAACATGTGAATGTAACACTGTTCCAGATGCAATCGTTACTTCTGGGCCAATTATACAATACGGACCTATCGAAACATCTGATGCAATAACTGCTGATGGGTCGATAATCGCAGTGGAGTGGATATTTGCCGTATTTCTCATGCCTACTCTATAACTTTTGATGGGAGATAATAATTTCTGCTGTTGTTGCAACAATTCCGTCAACAGAAGCAGTACATTGATATTTATAAATACCACGTTTTTGCATAATGAGCTCAGACTTTAAAACCAACTGATCACCTGCAACAACTTGTTTTTTAAAACGTATTTTCTCAGCACCAGCAAATAAAAATAATGAGCCTGGGGTAGGCTTAACATCATTCATCACAAAACCTAAAATACCGGATACTTGTGCAAGTGCTTCAACAATAAGTACACCAGGCATAATAGGATATTCAGGAAAATGCCCTTGTAAAAACTCTTCATTAATTGAAACGTTTTTATAACCCACAATCGCATTGTCTGTAATTTCTACCACACGATCTACCAATAAAAATGGGTAGCGATGTGGTAGATATTCACGAATTTGCTGGATATTCATTGGCAATTCGGGTTTATTTTGATTTGTTTTTTCTGACTCTGTGACCATATTACTTACGCATCTTTAAAGTGGATTCAATTGACTCTATTTGAGTCTGTATATGATCTAGTCGTTTGACAAGTTTGGTCAATGGCACATCTGCTAATTGTCTTAGGCCTATAACCATTTTTCGCCATTGCTTACTTTCAAAAGAACCTGTGCCTGAAGAATAAGTTCCGGACTCTAAAATACTTTTTGTGACCATTGACATTCCTGTTAACGTCACATTATCAGCAATTTTAATGTGCCCACTCACACCACATGCCCCTGCTAATATACAGTTTTTGCCAATCACCGTACTGCCAGCAATACCTGAATTTGCTGCAATTGCAGTGTTTTCACCAATATTCACATTATGGGCAATTTGCACAAGGTTATCAATAATCACGCCATTAGATAAAATTGTATCATCTAGAGCACCTCGGTCAATACAACAATTTGAGCCTATGCGGACATCATTCCCAATTTGAACAGAACCTAATTGCGCAATACGGTGCCACTTTGCTTGATACGGTGCAAAGCCAAAACCCTCACTGCCAATTACAGTGTTTGCATGAACTCTGACACGATCACCAAGCTTAGCACAACCTGTAATTGTAACATGAGAGTCAATAAAGCAGTTCTTTCCCACTTCTACACCACGGTCAATTTTAGCATGTGACTGAATACGTGTCGCATCACCTATCACGCAATTTTCACCAATGACCGCATAATGTCCAATGTATGCACTATCTGCGACAATCGCAGACGAGTGAATTTGTGCAGTTTCTTCAATACCTGAATGCTGACCTTGAATTTCAAATGCATGTGTGAGTTGTGCAAAAGCAAGGTATGGATTATCTACAATAATATATTGTTTAGTCTTCGGTAATTCTTTTTGTAAATCGGATGTGATAATTAACACACCCGCTTTAGATAAAATCGCCTGTGGCAGATATTTTTGGCCATTAACAAAAGAAATCTGATTTTCATTTGCCTGCTCAAGACTAGCTAAGCCCTGAACAAGAAAGTCTGCCGAGCCAAGTAACTCACCTTGTACAAGATGAGTTACATTTGAAAGTTTATGGTGTTGTTGATTCATAGATTATTTAGCTACATTTACTTTTTGAAGCATTTTATCAGTTAAATCACTATTATTGTCATATGCAAGAGCAGCATTTTTATTCAAAATCACATCTAAATTGTTTTCTTTACGCAGTTGTTCAGCAGCTTGCTGTACACGTGCAGTAAAAATTTGACTTGTCGTTTGCGATGCTGTCTGTACACGTTGCTGTATACTTTGCTCTAGACCATTAATTTCTTTTACTTTCGCTTCATACTGTGTTTTAAGTTGCTGTACTTCAGCAGGTTTAGCGTTAGCTGCTTTTTCTTGTAGCGCTTGAATTTCTTGATTGAGTTGCTCAGCACGCGTTGCACTTGGTTTTACTGACTGTTGTAGCGAGTCATTTTGTTGCTTCAAGTACGTACTGCTCTCTACAATACGTTGCATGTCAACTACGCCATAACCTGCTGCATGAGATACTGTTGCAATAGTAGAGCTTAAAATAAGTAAAGTTGCTGCTAATTTGTTCATAAGATAACCTTTTAATATTTCGCTTTAAGTAGTCGTACTTAGAAAGTACGACCGATTTGGAATTGAATGGACTGGGTTTGATCACCGTCTTTCTTGTTTAACGGATACGCATAACTGATTGAAAGTGGTCCAATCATAGTGTTCCATGTGAGTCCAACACCCGCACTGTAGCGTAAGTTTGATAAATCAAAGCCGTAATTATCTTTACAGTATTGCTTGCCACTTACTTTAGTCGTACCGTCGTAAAAATCCGAGATATTTTTACATTCTGTATCAAATGTTTGCCCACCTTCAACAAATAAAGCAGGTCTTACATTTCTAGCCCAGTCACCTTTAGACGGTACAGGTAGGATAATTTCTCCACCAAATTGTACTAAAGCATTACCACCTACTGGATCTTTGTTTGAGTCAGTTGTTTGTGTACCACTATAATATTCACCAGGGTATCTTGGGCCCAGTGTATTGTCTTCATAACCACGGACTGATCCCCAACCACCTGCATAGAAGTTTTTCCAAAATGGTAAGTCATGGCCGTAACCTATTTTACCGTAACCACGTAAACCAAAGCCTTTACCAATTGGGAAGAATACTTGCCCACTATAAGTCAACTTCTCATACGCAGAGTCACTACCAGGCAATGCGACTTCTAAATTGACAGAGTGAAGTTGACCAGCAGTTGGGAACATTGGACGATCTAGGGTATTAAATGCCCAACCTAAATTAGCAAGGTAGTTTAAATAACTGCCTTGATATTCATTATAGGTACCCGCTGTGGTGGTTGTGCTATTTTTAATTTTTCCATCATGATTTAATAAATAGCCACCATAAGCGATAGAACCATAAATATCTGTGGTGATTTTAGTATTTTCAATACCTAAAGAGCCACTAATACTTTGGTTCTCATCAATCGGATAAGACAAGCTTGCACTTGCGCCGAGTGCTTTTGAGTAGTAGTCACTAACGTGATAATCTTCATACGGTTTGGTTTCACGATAATAAACATTGTAGCCAGCACTCACGCCATCGATGGTGAAGTAAGGGTCTGTAACCGATAAATTATAGTTTGTTGAATATGACGAACGTGTGAAGTCAAAAGCAACACTGTTGCCTGTGCCCAAGAAATTACTTTGGCTAATCCCTGCCTGATACGTTACACCACCACTTTGTGAGTAACCAATCGCAAGCGTACTTGTACCTGAGTGTTGCTCTTCTACATTTACATCAAGATCGACCTGATCTGGCACGTTTTGAATACGTGTCACTTTCATATCTACTGTTTTGAAGTAACCTGTACGCTGCAAGCGAATTTTTGACAAATCAATTTTTTCGTTGCTTGCGAAAGCACCTTCCATTTGACGCATTTCACGACGTAAAACGGTATCTGCTGTTTTCGTATTACCCATAAAATTAATACGGCGAATGGTAACTTGTTGTCCTGGATTGATAAAATAAACTACATTTACAATTTTTTTATCATTATCAATTTGAGGAACAGCATTGACTTGTGCAAAGTAATACCCTGCATTTCCATATTTTCTTAATAATAAATTTTTAACAGCATCAATTTTTTCTTGTGAATAGACTTCGCCATCTTTATAAATTTGGAGTGTTTTTAATTCTTCAGGTTTATACAAAGTATCGCCCAAGAATTTAGTTGTACCTACTTTAAATTGTTGGCCCTCACTGACTGAAAGGTTAATAAAGATTTTATTTCTATCTTCACTAATATTTAGATCAGATGAATTTACTTCAAAATTCACATAACCATTGTTCAGATAAAGTGCACGCATTGCATCTAGGCTTGTTGCCATTTTTTCTTTAGCAAATGCATCATTACGTGTCAGAATTGAATACCAACGTGCTTCTTTGAGTGCAAATACTTGTTTAATATCTTCATCACTAAACACTTTATTGCCAACCACATTCACTTCAATAACTTTTGCAGATTTACCTTCTACAAAATTTACAGTGACGTCTACACGGTTGTTTGGTCTCTCAGTCGTCTCGACTTTAACAGTCGCATTATAACGACCTTGCTGCGTGTATTGTTGCTCAAGTTCAGTCTCAACCGTTTGTAGTAAAGCAGGTTTGAGGACTTCACCTTCAGCAATTCCCATTTTTTTAAGGCCGTCTTGTAGGGCCTCTTTAGGAATAAGTTTATTGCCTTTAAATTCTACTTTTGCAATAACTGGTCGTTCAGAAACATTGAATAACAATGTCCCATCAGACTGTTGGGATGCTTTAATATCATTAAACATGCCTGTATCGTAAAGTGTATGAATTGCACTATTGAGTATGGCATCATTGACACGATCACCACTTTTAATAGGCAACATACTCGAGACATTGGCTGGTGTTAAACGAACTAGACCATCAAATTTGATATTTTGTGCAATAAAGTCATCAGCCGCATAAGCTTGTTGTACTGCTGCCATTGCACTAACGAGCGCAAGAGGCATAAAAAGATGTGTGTGACGCATGCCTATTTTTTCCACTAAGTTAAATATTGTGTAAGCCTTGTTTTTTATAAACGCATAAAATCATTAAATAAAGCAAGGATCATCATGCTACCAAGCAGTACCATACCGACTTTTAAGCCAAATAGCTGTATTTGTTCTGAAACAGGTTTACCCCGAATTGCTTCAATAAAGTAGTACAGTAAATGCCCACCATCAAGCATAGGAATGGGTAATAAATTTAAAATACCTAAACTTACGCTCATTAAAGCCATAAAAGAGATAAATGTTTGCCAACCCATTTCAGCACTTTGCCCAGCTACTTTTGCGATCGTAATTGGTCCAGATAAGTTATCTAAACCAATTAAACCACGAACCATTTTAACAATCGAGTTTAACATCATGCCAGAAACATCATATGTTTTATGAATCGCTCGACTAAATGCTTCTATAGGAGAATACTGTATTGTTTGCTTGTAGTCATCTGGAATAACAATTTTACTGCTGTTACTTTGTACACCAAGCACACCTGTCACATTACCCATGTCATCACGGTGCCCTTGTGGCATAACCTTCAAATGAATTTCTTGTGCTTTACGAAGCACTGTAATATCCAGCATTTTCTCTGGTGATTTTTTAACAATATCAACCACATCAAACCAATCAGGTGTAGCAATACCATCAATTGAAACGACTCGATCACCAACTTGCATTCCTTGACGTACGGCTGCACCGTCATCACTTAATTTCTGTACAATTGGTTCAATTTTAGGTCGATATGGTAAAAAACCCAAGCTATCAAAGACCGATTTTTTTTGATCGTTCAAAAAATGTTGGACTGGTAGATCAAAGATTTTAATTTTCCCTTGATTCTCTGCTTGAATCTGTATATTGCCTGTTTCACCAACACGGCGTACCAATGCAAAATTAACAGCATCCCATGTAGATACTGCTTGGCCATCTACTGCAATAATTTTATCACCAACTCCTAACCCTGACTGTGCAGCAGGCGTATCACTCATGACTTTACCGACTCGGGTGTTAAGCTGCTCCTGCTTTGGTAAAAATAAAATCCAAAATAACACTACAGCTAAAATCAGGTTAATAACCGGTCCTGCCGCAACGATGGCTATTCTCTTCCATACTGACTGCCGATTAAACGCGTAAGGTAAATCTTCTGCTTTCACATTTCCTTCACGTTCATCTAGCATTTTTACATAACCACCTAATGGTAATGCAGAAAGTTGGTATTGAATTCCTGTTTTTTTAGATGTCCATTTAAACAGTGTTGGCCCAAAACCAATCGAATAAACCAGCACTTTGACACCGAGCTTTCGTGCAGTGTAGTAATGCCCAAACTCATGAATTGCAACTAAAGGACCCAATAGTAATGCAGCAGCAGCAATCATAAAAAGTACATTCATTTTATTTACTGCCCCTTACTTTGAATATATGTATTTGCTGTATGACGAGCCAATGTATCATGACCTAAAATAATATCTAAACTATTTGCAGCAACATTGTCGATTTTGTTTAACACAAAATCTATCAATTTAGGAATATCTGTAAACTTTATTTTCCCGTTTAAAAAAGCATCTACTGCAATTTCATTCGATGCATTGAGTACAGTTGGCATAATACCACCGGCTTGAATTGCTTCTCTTGCCAATTGTAATGCAGGGAATCTTTGATGATCTGGTGGTTGAAAATCCAAATGATGATTTGCAAACAAATCGAGTGCCGGTACTGATGTATGTATACGCTTAGGCCATGCCAATGCATGTGCAATTGGCGTACACATATCTGGATTACCCATTTGTGCTAAAGTTGAACCATCAACATATTGCACCATAGAGTGAATAATACTTTGTGGATGCACAACAACTGTGACTTTAGATTCACAAATATTGAATAAATGGCAAGCTTCTATCAGCTCTAAACCTTTATTCATAAGTGTTGCAGAATCTACAGAAATTTTTTGCCCCATAGACCAGTTCGGGTGCTTACATGCTTGTGCTGGAGTGACATGCTCTAAATCTGAAGCACTGCTGTTTAAAAATGGACCGCCAGATGCTGTGAGAAGAATTTGTGAAATACCTTGGCTTAAAGATATCTCTGTATTTTTTGTATTATAATCATGAGGTAAGCACTGAAAAATGGCATTGTGTTCAGAGTCTACAGGAAGCAATAATGCATTATTCTTTTCTGCCTCTTGCATCATAATATCACCTGACATGACCAAGGCTTCTTTATTTGCCAGTAATACTCGTTTTCCAGCTTTCACCGCGGCAAGTGTTGGCAACAAACCTGCGGCGCCAACAATGGCGGCCATAACAATATCAACATCTGCATGTGATGCAATATAAACGAGCCCTTCTTCATCACTTAATATTTCTATATCAACTAAATTGTGATGCTGTAGCTTTTGCCATATTTCTTGTTTTTTCTCTTGGGGAACAACGACAACTTTTGGTCGATATGTTAAACAGATTTCAACCAACTTATCTATACGATGATAGCCTGTAACAGCAAAGACAGTATATTGCGCCGTATGCTGTGCCAAAACTTTAAGTGTGCTGTCACCAATAGAACCCGTTGCACCCAAAATACATACGTTTTGTCGCATTATAGTTCAACACCAATCAGTTTTAATAAATAAATACCTGCTGCAAATACAGGCGTAGCTGTTAATAGAGAGTCTATACGATCTAATATGCCACCATGGCCGGGAAGTAAATTGCCAGAGTCTTTTACACCTGCTCGGCGTTTGAGCATAGATTCTATTAAATCACCCAAAACCGAGGCCAATACTGTCAGCAACGATAGTAGTAAGAATGCCGCGTGTTGTAGTAAATTTAAGTGGTCAAGATAAATACTTTGCACCACAACAATAATGACCGCTGATGTCGCCAAACCACCACACAGCCCTTCTATGGTTTTTTTCGGACTCACATTCGGCACCATTGGCCTTTTACCAAATTTCCGCCCAACAAAATATGCACCACTGTCTGCAGCCCATACCAATAAAAAGAGGTACATTAACCACCAAGCAGAAATCAGCCACACAGAAAATATAGCAGTGATTGCTGCTGTAATAAGTACTGCCCCGACAATAGTTAAACCTTTGTTATACCACGCGTCATATTCAGGATAATTTTTAATGCAAAATATACTAAATATGGCTACAAAAATTGCACCACACCACAGTAACAAAGATAAATCTTTAAAATATAATGTGAGTACAGAGGTCATTAAAATGATTACTGCATATACCTTAGAAGCGACAGCTGAAACTCCCGCAGCTTCTGGTTTAGGCATAAGTTTGTACCACTCACTACCTGCAAGTGTCGCTACAATCACCATTAAGATCAGCATTGGGTAATGAGACGGCGTGGCAAACATACAACTTAAAACTACGACCACTAAAACCAATGCGGTTTTTATCCGCTCAAACATGTATTAATTCTCAATTTTATCTTGTTGGATCTGCTCAGACGTTTTACCAAAACGGCGCTCACGCTCTGCAAATACCTTAAACGCATTATTTAGCTCTTCTATGGAAAACTCTGGCCACAATACTTTACTAAAATATAGCTCTGCATATGCCAGTTGCCATAACAAAAAATTAGATATGCGATAATCTCCACCTGTTCGAATCAACAAATCAACTGGAGGTAAATCCCCTAAACAGACATATTGGCTAAATAATTCAGCATTAATGTCTTTAACTAAAATTTTTCCGTCTATTGCATCTTGGGCAATTTTTCGAGCACTGTCTGCAATATCCCATTGACCACCATAACCCACTGCAATGGTCAGCGTCATTTTATTAAAATGTGCAGTTTTTCGTTCAGTGTCTGAAACAAGTGTTTTTAAATGAGGTGGCAACCGTGTTTGATCACCAATAAACCTTAAAGCAATTTCAAATTCAATCATTCGTGGAATTTGCTCAAGAATGGCTTGTTCTAAAAGCCACATGAGCAAATCGACTTCAGCTTGAGGACGATTCCAATTTTCACTAGAAAAAGCAAATACCGTCAATGCTCTCACACCAACCTTACGACAATGTTCAACAACAGGATCTAAAACCAACTTCCCCTGCCGATGCCCTTCACCTTTTGGTAAATCTCTTTTTTTAGCAAAACGATTGTTGCCATCCATAATGATAGCAACATGTTGAGGAGGAAAAATATCTTCAACGATCGTCATAGTCTGTTAAACCTTCAGTAATTCAGCTTCTTTTGCAGCGAGACGCTTATCTACTTCAGCAACATATTTATCAGTAATTTTTTGAATATCATCACCTGCACGGCGATCATCATCTTCTGAAATTTCTTTTTCTTTCAACAATGCTTTAATGTCGCCCAATACATCACGGCGAATGTTACGAATGGCAATTTTGGCATTCTCCGCTTCGTTACGTGCAACTTTCTGCATATCACGGCGTGTTTCTTCAGTCAGTGCAGGGAGTGGTACACGAATACTGTCTGCTGAAATTGGGTTTAAGCCCAAATCACTTTCACGAATCGCTTTATCAATCACTGTGACCATTTGACGCTCAAACGGTTGTACAAGTAATGTTCTTGAATCCTCAATACCAACACTCGCTACTTGGTTTAATGGCACATCTGAACCATAGTAAGACACCATCACGCCGTTTAAGATCGATGGATGCGCACGACCAGTACGAACCTTAGCAAAACCTTGCTCTAAAGATTCGATTGATTTTTGCATGCGCTGTTCGCTGTCTTTTTTGAGATCGTTAATCATATGATCTTCCTAAATAATTAAAAGAGTTAAAACCAAAATTGGGCTTAGTATAAAGAGCTTTCGTACTCACGTACATCACTTCGTGACGTGAGTTCCTTCTTTTTCACCCATAACTACAGATAAAAGCGCACCTGATTTATTCATATCAAACACATGTAGTTGAGCATCGTGGTCACGACATAAACAAATTGCTGTTAAATCCATCACACCTAACTTACCATCTAAAACTTGGTCAAATGTCAAATGATCATACTTAACGGCATCATCATATTTACTTGGATCTTTGTTATATACGCCATCTACTTTAGTGGCTTTTATAATCATATCTGCTTCAATTTCAATACCGCGCAAACATGCCGCTGTATCTGTAGTAAAGAACGGATTGCCTGTTCCGGCAACGAACACACATACTTCACCACCATTTAAATGGCGAATCGCATCACGACTTGAGTAAGGTTCAACTACTGTACCAATATGTAATGCAGACATTAAACGTGTTTTAATATTACGGCGTACTAAGGCATCACGCAGTGCTAAGCCATTCATGACTGTCGCCAACATACCCATTTGATCACCTGTTACACGACCAACTAAGCCATCTTTTTGTAACTGGCTACCGCGGTACAAATTACCACCACCAACAACAATACCTACTTGCACACCTAAACCCACCAAGTGCGCAATAGAAAGTGACATTTGGTCAAGTACTTGAGCATCGATCCCCATGTCACGGTTACCAGATAAAGCTTCACCTGATAACTTAAGTAGAATTCTTGAATAACGAGGGCTATTTGGATCTGCCATAATTTTTCTCTCAATATGTTGTCGGTTTAAGCTGTTTTTACGTCAATCAGTTTGGCAAATAAGTCATACTCATCTGCATCTGTAATTTCAACTACCAAAATATCGCCTGCTTTAATGGTTGATTTATCTATATCTTCAACGAAAACATTACCATCGATTTCTGGTGCATCTGCGTAAGAACGTGCTACAGCAACAGGAAATTCATCTTCTAGACTATCTACAAGCACTGTCATGGTTTGACCAATACGTTTTTGTAATTTCGCTGCTGAAATTTTCTGTTGTACTTCCATAAAGCGTTCATAGCGCGCTTGTTTGATGTCTTCAGATACATGGTCTGGTAAATCGTTTGCTGTTGCACCTTCCACAGGTGAATAAGTAAAACACCCTACACGGTCAAGCTGTGCTTCTTCTAACCAATCAAGTAGTTGTTGGAAATCTTGCTCTGTTTCACCTGGGAAACCGACCACAAAGGTTGAACGAATCACCAAATCTGGACATTTTTCACGCCAGACTTTTAAACGCTCAAGTGTATTTTCGCTGTGCGCAGGACGCTTCATCAGTTTTAAAATACGTGGGCTTGCATGCTGAAAAGGAATATCTAAATACGGTAAAATTTTACCTTGCGCCATCAAGTCAATCACTGCATCGACATGAGGATATGGATATACATAGTGTAAACGTACCCAAATACCCAACTGGCCTAGCGCTTCACACATGTCATAAAATTTAGTTTTTACTGGCTGACCATTCCAAAACTCAAGCTTGTATTTGGTATCTAAGCCATAAGCAGACGTGTCTTGTGAGATCACTAAGACTTCTTTTACCCCTGCACGCTTTAGTGCTGCTGCTTCATCAAGCACAGAACTGACCGGACGAGAAACCAAATCGCCACGCATGCTTGGAATAATGCAAAATGTACAGCGATGATTACACCCTTCAGAGATTTTTAAGTACGCATAGTGTTTAGGTGTTAAACGAACACCTTGTTCTGGTACGAGATCAATAAATGGGTCATGCTTTTTAGGGGGTGCAGGTACATACTGATGTACTGCTTCCATGACATCCTGATATGCCGCAGCACCTGTAACTTTTAAGACAGTTGGATGCATTTGACGAATTTTATCTTCATCTTTACCTAAACACCCTGTCACAATTACACGGCCATTTTCATTAATGGCTTCACCAATTGCATCTAAAGACTCTTGTACCGCAGACTCGATAAAACCACAGGTATTGACAACAACTAAATCAGCACCTTCATAATCTGATGCAACTTGATAACCTTCGATACGTAATTGGGTTAAAATACGCTCAGAATCAACCAATGCCTTAGGACAACCTAAAGAAACAAAACCGACTTTGGGGGACTTCATGGAACTCAGCACTCTACTAGAATGCGAGTATTGTATGACTTTTCAATGCATAAGCATAGATTTAAAACACGCAGATTGTAAATTGCACTAAAACAAAACCACAGATTTAACTCAAGAAATAACGCACCACGACTGTGCAAAATAAAAAATATAGCCTATATTAAAACCCTCAAATACAGCTATAGTCTATAAAAATTGCTGTACAAAGAAAAAATACGCACCATAAAGCAAAAAAGTTGGCTTGTATCTTGCTTTATTTATTATGAACTATGACGCAAACACGTGCTACAACAGAGAAGAGCGACCATGAATACTGTATTTACGCCCTATTTCAATACAGGAATTGCTGAAAAATGACTACGCAACTTGCGATTGACTATCAGCTTTTGGTAGATAGCTTATCCACAGCCGTACTGCTTGTAAATGAAAAACTCACCGTTTTTTATTTAAACCCTACTTGTGAATCACTATTCGATATTAGCGCATTACGTGCACGCAATTACTCAGTATTACAGTTACTTGAAATCCCAGATGATGAGTTTGATACTGAAAAAGCATTAATCAAAACCCTTGAAAAAGGCCAAGCCTATACGCGTAGAGAAGCAATTATTCGCGTCAACTTTCAAAACATTCATGTCGATTATTCAGTGTCTCGTGTTCATGTAGATAAAAGTACTGCACCTTTTTTGCTCATTGAGCTTAATCCAATTGAAAGAATGCTAAGAATCTCTAAAGAAGAGCATTTACTTCAACAACATCAGGTCACTCGCCAACTGATCAGAGGCGTTGCCCATGAAATTAAAAATCCGTTAGGTGGCATACGTGGTGCAACCCAACTACTTGCGCGCAGTTTAAATGACCCAAAATACAATGAGTTCACCGAAATTATCATTAATGAAGTTGATCGCCTACGTACTTTAGCAGATACGATGCTTGGTTCTAGACAACTGCCTAGCTATATTGATGTAAATGTACACGAACCTTTAGAGCGTGTTTACTCTTTGGTCAACAACCAAACGAAAAAGAAAATTAAATTGGTACGTGATTATGATTTATCACTACCAAGTATACAGGCAGACCGTGACCAGCTCATACAAGTCATGCTTAATGTCAGTGTGAACGCCGTACAAGCCATGCTTGAAAATAAAGCATTTTATCACGAACGTGACCAGCCACCACAGCTTACATTTAGAACACGAATACAGCGTCTTGTAACCATTAACAACGTATTACACCGTTCAGCGATTCGTATTGATATTGAAGATAATGGGCCAGGTATTCCAGCAGATATACTAGAGGCTGTATTTTACCCACTGGTTACAGGCCGAGCCAACGGTACAGGGCTTGGCTTGAGTATTGCTCAAAACATCATACACCAACATAACGGCGTCATTGTATGCCAATCTGTTTCAGGAAAAACCACATTCAGTTTATATTTACCTTGGGAGTCGAAACATGTCACGAAATAAAATTTGGGTGATTGATGATGATCGTGCCATGCGTTGGGTACTAGAAAAAACCTTTAAAGAAGAGGGATTTAATGTAACGAGCTTTGAAGATGCTCAAAGCGCTTTAGACCAACTGCACAGCGATACCCCCGATGTCATACTCACCGACATTCGTATGCCTGGCATAGATGGCTTGACCTTTCTAGGCCGTGTAAAAAACAACCACCCTGACCTACCTGTCATTATTATGACTGCGCATTCAGATCTTGAATCTGCCGTATCTAGTTATCAAACAGGTGCTTTTGAATACTTACCTAAACCATTTGATATTGATGAAGCACTTGCACTGGTTAACCGTGCAATATTACATTTAGAAAAGCTACAAAACCAAGAAGCAACACAGAACTATAAACCCTTACAAACCACCGAAATCATTGGTGAATCGCCTGCCATGCAAGAGGTCTTTAGAGCAATTGGCAGGCTCTCTCAATCACACATTACTGTTCTCATTAATGGTGAGTCTGGTACAGGTAAAGAGCTAGTTGCTCATGCACTACACCGCCACTCTCCAAGAAAGGCTAAACCGTTTATTGCGCTTAACATGGCGGCAATTCCTAAAGACCTCATAGAAACAGAGCTTTTTGGTCACGAAAAAGGGGCCTTTACAGGAGCAAACTCTCAAAGACAAGGTCGCTTCGAACAAGCCAATGGCGGTACATTATTTCTAGATGAAATTGGAGACATGCCTTTTGAAACACAAACGCGCCTACTTCGAGTGCTTGCAGATGGCGAGTTTTATCGTGTTGGTGGACACATTCCTGTAAAAGTAGATGTACGAATTGTAGCGGCTACACACCAAGATTTAGAAAAGTTGGTGGAGTCAGGACGTTTTCGAGAGGATTTGTACCACCGCTTAAATGTCATACGCATACATATTCCAAAACTTGCGCACCGTAGCGAAGATATTCCTATGCTAGCACAACACTTCTTGGAACAAGCAGGCAAAGAACTCAGCGTAAGCTCTAAAATTTTACGCCAAGAAACCATCAGCTACATGCAACAACTAGCATGGCCAGGCAATGTCAGACAACTCGAAAATATCTGTCGCTGGTTAACAGTCATGATTACAGGACGAGAAGTTTATCCCAATGATTTAC
Organism: Acinetobacter boissieri; assembly: GCF_900096955.1. Classification (GTDB taxonomy): domain Bacteria; phylum Pseudomonadota; class Gammaproteobacteria; order Pseudomonadales; family Moraxellaceae; genus Acinetobacter; species Acinetobacter boissieri. The sequence goes on from NZ_FMYL01000003.1 coordinate 201,582, forward strand.
CAGCAGAACTTAGACAAACAGTTGCTGTAAAAAGCCAAGATCATCCAACAAAAGCAACACGTGTCGCAACACAAGCATGGGATGAGGTGTTAAGTGAGTGGGCGGTTAGCAAACTCAAAAATGGTGATATTAAAATTTTAGATATTGCTACGCCTATTTTTGAACGCACTTTGATTAATGCTGCACTTGAGCAAACACGAGGTAGAAAGCGCCATGCGGCAGAAGTCTTAGGCTGGGGGCGTAATACACTAACGAGAAAACTCAAAGAACTTGGAATGGATGACTCTGCTGACGAAGACGATGAAAAAGGCGACTGATTCAAGCTAAAGTACAAACCGCAAAGATGCACATACGGGTATGTGCATCTAGCACCCCTATCAAAAACATGCTATAAAAGATAATAATTATCATTTATATTAAGGTATGCGAAGATGGGTGCATTTAGAGACTTTAAAAATACAATACGTGATTTAGATAAAAATATTCAGTCTCTTTTTGAGCAAGCCAACTCGGCAATTACCCGACAACAATTTGATCATGCAAAAATTTTACTTGAACAGATTAAACAACAACAACCCAAAGATGCACGCTGGATGCACGGCTTAGGAAATTTACATCACTACCAAGGAGAAACGACCCTCGCCTATCATTATTACATGCAAGCCGCACAACTCAAATTTGCAATCGCTTTTGATCATCTAGGACAAATAGAATCTGAACGACACAATCATATACTTTCAGAGCACTACTTCCTATCTGCAATACAATATGGTCATCATAGCTCGCTTATACCACTCGGTAAGATTTTACTAAACCAGTATCGTATTGAAGATGCGATGGGTTGTTTTTATCAAGCACTTGAACATCATAACAACGAAGCATTTATTCCACTGGCACAGTGCTACCTATTACGAAAGCAATACGACCTTGCACAAGATACTTTAACTCAAGCATTAGACTTAGATTTACCTAATACATCTCATTACATTGCACAAATGTATCAACAACAAAATTACTTAGATGATGCAAAAAATTGGTATTTACACTCATTTCAAACAGATAAGAATATTTCATCTTTAGAACAATTTGGTCAAATTTTATGTGCACAAGAGCAATTGATACAAGGTGAAAAAATTATTCAATTGGCACAAAAAATTGAAGATGAATATACACTTAGCAAAGAAGATGAGCAGCTCATAAACATCATTTTAGGCACTGGCTCAACTTTTCAAATCACCTAAAACATTAAAGCAAGTGAGAAACTTATAGAATTTGTTATATAATTAACAATCTTCCGTCTTTTCACTTGTTAATTATCATTTATGCCAGATTCAAAAGATAAATATATTCATGAGCCTCCACAAACCAAAAGAGGCATGGAAAGATGTATCGCTTTTTTAAATATAGCGACTGACCTTTTTTTGGAAAAAGGCTACGATGCGGTGTCATTAAGCGATATCATCCAACATACAGGTGGCTCTAAAGCATCTATATATAAGTTTTTTGGTAACAAAGAAGGTTTATTCAAAGCAATTTGTGACTATCGGCGTGATGTTTGTTTACAAGATCTTTATTTAAATACTGAAAACTATGAATCAGACCTAAGAAATTTTTTTCTAACAATTTTACAAAATTTTCATAATCATCTGATCGATACTAAAAATATTCAATTTTTGCGGTTAATTTTAGAACGTGCCAACCACGATTCTGCACTTGCAAACCACCTACATAAAAAAGGTCTGCAACAGATTATTGAAAATATCAAAGAATATCTTATTAAAGCAACCGAACAAGGCATCATTATATGCCACAATCCAACGTATTCCGCCAGAGCTCTACTGGGTTCAGTATGGCACTTTGAATGGCAAATGCTCATGGGTATTTCTGAACCCCAACCTGCCAATGATATACAACAATACATTACATATTGTGTTGATAACTTTCTAAAAGCGCATGAATACAAACAATCTTTTTGAATTTCTAATCGACTGTAGTATATTTGACGATTCTTTTTTATTCACAATCAAATAAGTAATTGCCCAAGCAATTACGTGGAGTAAGTATGGCTCTACGTCATTTTTTAACATTGCGTGATTTATCCTCTGCAGAACTAGAACGCATTATTAGCCGTGCACAAGAGTTAAAAAAACTACAACATAGTCACCAAACCTACCAACCCTTCATTGGTAAAGTTTTGGGTATGATTTTTGAGAAATCGAGTACTCGTACACGTGTTTCTTTTGAGGCTGGCATGAGCCAGTTAGGTGGTAGTGCTATTTTTTTATCATCTAGAGATACACAACTGGGTCGTGGCGAACCGATTGAAGATTCTGCACGTGTTATTTCAAGTATGTTAGACATTGTCATGATTCGTACGTTTGGACACGATATCGTTGAACGCTTTGCATCTTACTCGAAAGTCCCCGTCATTAATGCACTAACAGATGATCATCATCCTTGCCAGTTACTTGCAGACATACAAACATTTGTTGAACACCGTGGTTCAATACAAGGTAAAACTGTGGCTTGGATTGGTGATGGCAATAATATGTGTAACTCATATATTGAAGCTGCTCACATGTGGGGATTCAAACTCAAAATTGCATCTCCAAAAGGATACGAACCACAAGAAAGATTTTTAACAGAATACGCACACTGTGCTGAAGTTGTTGCCTCTGCTGAAGACGCTGCAGTCAATGCTGATCTGATCGTCACAGACGTCTGGGCATCTATGGGCCAAGAAGAAGAACAGAAAATACGTGAAAAGGCATTTGCCAACTACCAAGTGAACGAGAATCTCATGCAATTGGCACATTCAGACTGCTTATTTATGCATTGTTTACCTGCACACCGTGGCGAAGAAATTTCTGAACACATGCTTGAGCATAAAAATGCAGTAGTATGGGATGAAGCAGAAAATCGGTTACATGCTCAAAAAGCATTAATCGAATTTTTACTTAAAGAGCAACAAAAAACATAAATGTTATTGGAAAATATTTAAAAGCCCTATTAATGACCTTAATAGGGCTTTTTTTAAGCAATAATTAGCTTATAATATTATTCTGTATTAATCGTAATTATTATTTTACAAAAACTTACACTGTCCAACAAGTTTAAATACATAAAGACACAAATACCACACACTAAGCATATAAAGTAACCACGGTACCCCGCTACAAATCTTTTATAATAGACTTTAAGTCATTGAATTTTTTCATTTTTAAACGTTACAAGAAAAAATACATGCTGAATGTTATTTTTCGCACCTATTTTCTCTTGTCATGTCTAAAATTTTTTCCTCTAAACGATTGTTTTTTAAATTCATCTTAGTTTCTGATGTCTATAAAAAATAATCCCTTAAGACTAGGAATATTACATGCGTGGATTTAGAAAAAAGGCAAAGCCTGTCGATATTGCTGATGTAAGCATTGTCGACCAAAATAAATCAAAACAAGCCATTCGTGCAGCCGCTCTAGGTAATGCAATCGAATGGTTTGACTTCGGTGTATACGGTTATGTAGCGTATGTGCTGGGTAAAGTATTTTTTCCAAATGTTAGTCCAAGCGTACAATTGGTTGCCGCATTAGCGACCTTTTCTGTACCATTTTTATTTAGACCACTCGGTGGTATTTTGTTTGGTCGTCTAGGTGATAAATACGGACGTCAAAAAGTACTGGCAACCACGATTATATTAATGACTGCTAGCACATGTGCTATTGGTCTACTCCCCTCCTACGATACCATTGGTATTTGGGCACCGATTCTGCTTCTTTTAATTAAAATTTTGCAGGGTATTTCTGTTGGTGGCGAATATACTGGCGCAATCGTATTCGTTGCTGAATACTCACCAGATCGTAAACGTGGTTTTATGGAAAGCTGGCTAGATTTTGGATCTATTGCGGGTTTCTTACTTGGTGCAGGCTTAGTCTCATTGCTGAGCTCATGGATGGGGCAAGAAGGATTCCAAGAGTGGGGCTGGCGTATTCCATTCATCTTATCTTTACCGTTAGGTATTGTCGGTCTTTACCTACGCCACTCTCTTGAAGAAACACCTGCCTTTAAACAATATAGTGAATCTGAACAAAAAAATACAAAGCTTTCATTCAAAGAAGTTTTTTCAAAATATAAACGTAGCATGTTCTTATCTGTTGGGATTGTATTATGTACCAACGTAGCCTACTACATGTTGCTGACCTATCTCCCAAGCTACTTTACACATAACTTAAAGTATGACGAAGCCCATGGTACGGTTCTGATTATTGCAGTGATGATTGGTATGTTATTTGTCCAACCGCTGATTGGTTGGTTAAGTGATAAATGGGGTCGTCGTCCATTTATTTTCGCAGGTAGCTTATCATTACTCTTCTTATCTTATCCTGCATTTAAGCTATTAGACTCGGGTAGTACGCTATCAATTGTAGCAGGACTTACTATTTTAGCATTAAGCTTAAGTATGCTCTTAGGCGTGATGGCATCCACATTACCAGCATTGTTCCCTACAGCAATTCGTTATAGTGCTTTAGCTGTTTCCTTTAATATTTCAATTATTGTGGCTGGCTTAACACCAACAATTTCTGCAGCTTTGGTTGAGTCGACAAAAGACCTTATGATTCCTGCATACTATCTGATGGTATTTGGTGTGATTGGTATTATTACTGCATGGAATTTAAAAGAGACAGCCAATAAACCACTTTTTGGTGGTACGCCAATGGCAACCAATAAAGAAGAAGCGCAAGAATTGCTTGAGGAATTTCATGGCACACTTGAAGAAAGTATTGAAAAAATTGATGAGAAAATCATTGCACTACAGAAAAAACGTCAAGGTTTAGCTGATAAACATCCTGAAATTGACTAATTTTCAAACCAGCAAAAAATAGGGAGCAATTTAAGCTCCCTATTTTTTTATACATGATTAAATATTGATGCTCTTTGCATCTTTAAAGCCAATACAAACAGCACACTTATATCTAACAGCTTACAATACCAAAAGTCCTATTACTGTTTATTCCATACCTGTTGTAACCGTTTTGGAGATACAGCCACTTTAGTTTTCATTGGCTGAGAAAATAGTGAAATCCGAAATTCTTCCACCATTTTATAAAACTCATGAGTATATGGCCGTTTTTTATCAAATAGTTTTTCCATCCATGGATCAATCTCATCAATCGCAACATTATCTTTACTCAAATTATTAGGCAAACGTTCTAAACGAATGAGTAATGCTTTTAAGTAACGCGGAAACTCTTGCCACAATGATACAGGTTGTGTGTAAGCAAATTGATCTAACTGCATCAATGACAACTGATCTTCAATATCATCTATACTCGCACCAAAAATACGCTCATCTAAGCGTGCAAGTTGTGTTCTCGCTGACTGCCAATCCGTATAAATTTGATGAAATTGTTGTAATACCACTTGGCCAGTACTCAAAAATTGTTGCTTTAAATGTTGCTGTAGCTTTTGAAATGCTTCAAGTGTTTGAGGAAGTTCAACTTGGCTAATTACATTATCTAAAGTCGCGTAGACTAGCATATTTTCTAATTGTGTTTTGTCACCCAAAGGCGAATAAGCCAATGCCAGCGGTCTACTAATTTGCTTTTTCAGTTGTCGAACCATGTCACCAAGCTGAGCATATAGCAGAAAAATCACACCTTCTTTATGTAAACGTAATGCTTCTGATTCATCATGTAAAGTATGAACTGTTACGTTCGCATCTTCTTTTGATTTTAATTCAGAAAATAACTTTTCTGGTACAAGCGCTTGGTATTGCTTAACCATCACACCTGTCACTTTTTTTGCTGATTCAAAAGTAAATTGCTCAGGAAAACTACTTAATACCCCACTGGTTTGTACAACTGGTTTTTGGGTTTCAACACGGCAACGGGCTTTTAATTCGTCTAAATCACGCCCTTTTTCAATCACACGCCCTTTATCATCAACCACTTTAATCAAAGGGACAAGATAGCTTGGTACACGCTCAAATGAAAAATCTTGTGTCGTTATTTGCTCGCCACGCAGCGCAAACGCCAAATATTTAAAAATATGTTGCTTTAAATGTATAGCATCGACTGCACGTAGTAAACGCTGTGCTGTATCTGGAATAGGTACAATATGACGGCGTTTATCTTTAGGTAATGTTTTTAGTAATGCTTCGATCAAAGCTAAATGCCAACCGGGAACACCCCATGACCATATATTTTCATCGACTTGTGACAGTGCTTGTAGTGGTATTTTAACCGTTGCACCGTCTTCATCATGACTTGGGTCAAAGTGATAACTGGTGGACAATCGTAAACCACCATTCTGTAAATAATCAGGAAACTGTTGCGTAGTTGGTCGGTCATCTTGCCATAGTGATTCTTCATCTATATATAAATAGCGAGCATCTTTACTTTCTACCGTAGCTCGCCAATCTTCAAAACTTTTTCGACTCGCAATATCTGTCGGTACTTTACTGGCATAAAACTGAAAAATGGTTTCTTCATCCACCACCAAGTCACGGCGTCTTAGCTTGTCTTCAACTCTCTCGACTTCTTGTAGTTTCAACAAGTTATGCTTTAGAAATGGCGGTGTAATACCCAAATTCCCAGTAGTCAGTGCATCTCGCAAAAAGATTTCATGTGCTGCAGGTTGGTCTACTTTTTCAAAATTAGTCAATTGTTTGGGTTCAATAACTAATCCAAATAAGGTCATTTGCACATATGAGTGCACAATGCCTGTTTTTTTAGACCAGTGTGGCTCAAAGTAATGATATTTCAATAAATCTCGTGCAGCCAGTAAAATCCATTCTGGCTCAATTTTAGCCAAACTTCGCAAATACACCTGCGAGGTTTCAACCATTTCAAAGGCCATTACCCATGATGCACCTGCTTTATGCAAAGTACTGGCAGGAAAAATACGTGCTTTTTGTTGCTTAACAGCCATATATACATTTTTTTCATCTGTTTTATTGGCAATAAAAGACAATAATCCTGTTAGTAAAGCACGGTGTAAGTTTTCATAACTGGCTGGCTTTTCATTCATAGAAAGTTTTAAACTCTCAGCCAATGCAACCAATTGAATATACGTTTGTTTCCATTCACGTATACGTAGCCAACTTAAAAAATGCTGACGAGCAAACTGCCTACGCTTACTTTCACTCATCTCTATTTTATTGTTTTCGAGCACTTCCCATAACTTTAAATAAAATAGAAAGTCAGAATCAGCTTGTTTAAACAATGCATGTTTTTGGTCTGCTTGGGTTTGTTTATCTGCAGGACGTTCTCTAGGGTCTTGTACTGCCAAAGCACTGACGATAATGAGTGTTTCTTGCAACACGCCAAAATGTGCACCGCCCACAATCATACGTGCAAGTCTTGGGTCAATGGGCATTTTTGCCATCATTTGACCCACTTTTGTCAGTATGGTTTTCTTCTCATTCATTGCCCCAAGCTCTATAAGTAGCTTACGCCCATCATTCACTAAACGATGATCTGGTGGTTCAATAAAATCAAATTGCTCAAGCTCTCCCAAACCTAAACTTTGCATTTGTAAAATCACAGAAGCAAGATTGGTACGTTTAATTTCAGGTTCGGTAAACTCGGGACGACTTAAAAAGTCTTCTTCGCTATATAAACGAATACATACACCTGGCGCTATACGACCACAACGTCCTTTACGCTGGTTGGCTGCTGCTTGAGAAATTGCTTCAATCGGTAATCGCTGTACTCGTGAACGATAACTATAACGAGAAATACGTGCAAAACCACTGTCTATGACATAGCGAATATTGGGTACTGTGAGTGCTGTTTCTGCCACGTTGGTGGCAATAATAATGCGGCGACCTCGCCCGCTTGGGTTAAATATTTTTTGTTGTTCAGAAAGCGCAAGGCGTGCATATAACGGCAAAACTTCGGTATGACGCGGGCCATGCTTTTGTAAAGTTTCTTGTAATTCTCTAATCTCTCGCTCAGTACTGGCAAAAATTAGAATATCGGCATGTTCTGGGTGCCCTGAACGGTCTGCATCTGCAAAACACTCTTCTACAGCATTAACTACTGCACGAGGTAATAACTCTTCAAAGTCATCGAACTCATCGTCATCACTACTCGCGATGCTCATTTCTGAAATTGGACGATATCTTAGCTCTACAGGGTAACTGCGCCCTTCAACCTCAAATACAGAGGCATTGTTAAAATATTGGCTAAATCGGTTTACATCTAACGTCGCTGAAGTAATAATCACCTTTAAATCAGGGCGTTTTTTAAGCAACTGCTTCAAATACCCCATAATAAAGTCAATGTTGAGTGAGCGCTCATGAGCTTCATCAATAATAATCGTGTCGTATTTTAATAAGTAACGATCATTCACCAACTCGGCAAGTAAAATACCATCTGTCATGACACGAACTAAAGCATCGTTTGAACCCTGCTCATTAAAACGAACTTTAAAGCCAATAGATTGACCTAGCTTTTCACCCACTTCTTCTGCAATACGCTGTGACACGCTACGTGCTGCTAGACGTCTCGGTTGCGTATGGCCAATCATACCTGTAAGACCACGCCCTGCGAGCAGAGCAATTTGTGGTAACTGTGTTGTTTTACCCGAACCTGTCTCTCCCGCCACAATAATCACTTGATTTTTTTGAATAGCAGTAATCAATTGATCCGCATAACGTGTGACAGGCAAATCTTGATTTAAACGAATACGTGGCCTTGTTTGTGCACGTGCTTTGACTTTATGATTTGAACGTTCAAATGCATGAATATACTGTTCGGATTGTTTGCCTTTTTGTTTACCCAACAGATTTAAATGATGTCGGTCACGTGCCATAACTAAATGATCTACATCTAATAAATCGTTCTGCACTGAACTTATTCCCTACATAAATTTCATAAGAGCGCTATTTTACGCCACTCTAAGGGCGATATAAAGAGACTATATTTAAAGTTTTTTTTGACTAATCGCTTGAAAAAAATAAAAAGCGCCCCATGTCATTCATCAGCATGTCACGATATTTAGGCACTGTGAAAGCACTATCGGTTTTATATATACTAAGTGATTTATTTTTCCGATAATCTTTATTTAAAAATACCATTTCCTCGTATAAGATATTTTTTTTACCATTTAACCAATTATTAAAACGCAACCATAATCAATCGGAGCATATTATGAGCTTGATTAACACAGAAGTTAAACCGTTTAATGCAACTGCGTACAAAAATGGTCAATTCATCGAAGTATCTGAAGCAGATCTTAAGAACAAATGGTCTATATTCTTCTTTTATCCAGCAGACTTCACGTTTGTATGCCCAACAGAACTTGGTGATTTAGCTGATAATTATGCTGAGTTCCAAAAGCTTAACGTAGAAATCTATGGTGTATCTACAGATACTCATTTCACGCACAAAGCATGGCACGATACATCAGAAGAAATTAAAAAAATTCAGTATCCTTTAGTAGGTGACCCAACTTGGACACTGTCTAAAAACTTTGAAGTACTGATCGAAGGTGAAGGCCTTGCAGACCGTGGAACTTTTGTCATTGATCCAGAAGGTAAAATCCAAATCGTTGAAGTAAATGCTGGCGGTATTGGCCGTGATGCACAAGAACTTCTACGTAAAGTAAAAGCTGCACAATATGTACATGCTCACCCAGGTGAAGTATGCCCTGCAAAATGGAAAGAAGGTGATGCAACACTTGCGCCATCTATCGACCTCGTAGGTAAAATCTAAATTATATTTTAGATCAAAGACTTAAATATCCATCATTTTAAATGGATTATTTAATCTAATGCTCTCAAGTTAGTTTACTTGGGGGCATTTTCATTTTGTAAACTTTAAATACACGGCTTACTCTAGGCATTTGATTATTACCCCTCTAAAGCCAATATTCATATGACATTTTATAAAAGAACATACTCTATATTTATTCAGATCACTTTAAGCATGTCGCTATACATATATCAAAAATACATAAAAAAAAAGGCTATTCATTGTAGAATAGCCTTTTCAAGACACCTCTTTTTTCATATTCAAATATAGCCTATTCAGATCTTTGTTTAAGCATCATTCGTTGCTCAATCAAATCATAACACCACTGAAAAATAAATGTATAAACCAAAATACACAGTGCAAGCGCAATATCTAATACGAAAGCTTCAAACAATGAGATCTTTAATGCATATGCAATCATCGGTGTAGTCGCTAAAACTAATCCACCCTCAAAGCCAATGGCATGCAAAATACGTACAAAAATTGTTCTCTTGAGCTTATATTTATGTTCAGCTTTTTCAAACATATAATTAAAAATCATATTCCAGATGACTGAGGTAACAGCCATAATGATCCCTAGAGTACCTGTCACCTCAAGTGGCATTTGTAAAAAAATACTCAATGCAACAGCAATAATAACAAGTAAAATGACTTCATAAGTTAATGCATGAATCAATCTACGTTTTGAAATAAACATTTAAAAAAACCTCTTAATCTTAATAATATGAGCTTATTTTATTTCTATAATAGTGATATATCTAGTTAGAAACTTTCAGTAATAGTGATAGATGAATATTAATCAAGAGCAACTTCTTATTTTTAAAGCCGTTATGCAATTTGGCTCTTTTTCTGCTGCAGCAAGACAGCTTGGTAAAGTCCCTTCGGCAGTAAGTATGTCAATTGCAAATTTAGAAATTGATTTAAATATGCAGTTATTTACTCGACAAGGGCGTGAACCGATTGCCACACCTGCTGCACACAGCTTATATCAAAAGACATTATATTTACTCAGTGAAATGAACCAATGGAAACAGCATGCACATGCACTCAGTGAGGGGTTAGAAAGTCATTTCAATATTGTGATTGCTTCTGAACTCATTTATACCCCTTGGATCGAATATATTTTATTACTAGAAAAGACCTTTCCAAGCTTAGAAATTAATGTATTTACTGCACCACAAGAAGAAGCGATGCAACTATTACTCCATAATCAGGTACAGTTTGCACTATTATTTGAGCGTGAAATTTTAGATTATAGAGAAAGCTTTGTAGAACTTTTTCATGAAAGCATTGTACCCGTAGTCAGTCAAAATCATCCGCTTGCACAATTTAAAGAAATTTCTTTACAGGATTTAGAGCAATATCGGCAAATTGTGGTCACCAGTCGCCAACTGAATATTCAGCCTGAATTACTATTTTCTAAAACGTATTGGCGGACCAATCAGCATCATTTGGCTGTTTCTATGATTCAAGAACATTTAGGCTGGGGATTTCTCCCACTCAGGTCGCTACAACACATAGACCAAAAGAAAGCAAAAATTCAGACATTAAATGTCATTAACTTTACTGAACAACTGAATTACTTTGTTGATTTGGTTTGGCATAAGGAACACGCACATGGTGTTGCCAGCCAGTTTTTAATAAATTACGTGAAGAAACAAAGAGCTGATAAAAATAGCCACTGAATTGTCATCAAAAAATTGCTCAAATATGGTATAAATACCCCACGTATGACTCTATGATGAAATATAGTATGACTGAATCTGCTTTGTCTCAACTCAATCAAATGACAACTGTTGTTGTAGACAGTGGCGACTTACTTGCAATTGAGCAATTTAGACCACTTGATGCAACCACTAACCCATCATTAATTACTGCTGCGGCAAATCAACCTCAAAACCTTCAACTCATTGAAGATGCATATGCTCAAGCAAAAACAGAAGGTTATGCATCAGATGCACTCATTGAACGTACAATTGACATTTTGACTGTAAAACTTGGTGTAGAAATATTAAAATTAATTAAAGGCCGTGTGTCTACTGAAGTAGATGCCAGCTTATCTTATGACACACAAGCTACTGTTGCAAAAGCTAAAGAACTACTTGCACTCTATGCAAGCTATGGTGTCTCAGCCGACCGTATTTTAATTAAAATTGCTTCGACATGGGAAGGTATTCAAGCGGCGAAAATTTTACAAAGCGAAGGTATTGATTGTAATTTGACATTATTATTTGGTTTACATCAAGCAAAAGCCTGTGCAGATGCAGATGTAAAATTGATTTCACCATTTGTTGGCCGTATTCTAGATTGGTATAAAAAAGCTGAAAATGTTTCAGACTATCCAATTGAGAAAGATCCAGGTGTTTTATCTGTAAAAGAAATTTACACCTATTATAAAACACATGGTATTCCTACTGAAATTATGGGTGCAAGCTTCCGTAGCACAGCACAAGTACTAGGCCTTGCAGGTTGTGACCTATTGACAATTTCACCAAGTATTTTGGCTGATCTTGAGAAAGAAACAACTCCTGTAGAAAAACAACTCAGCGTGCCTACATCTGCAACACAAACAACCACTGCAATAAATGAAACTGAGTTTAAACAACAACTCGAACATGATCTTATGGCATTTCAATTATTGCAATCTGGTATTGATGGATTTATTAAAGCTAGAGAGCAATTAAGCGAACTACTACATCAATCATTGGGCGTAAGTGCTGAAATTAAAAAATAAATCATTTAATATAAGCAGTATATAAACCGATACTTTTACAGTGTCGGTTTTTCATTTCAATAAAAAAGGGGTTTTCCGTGCTAGGTATCATTAATTTATCTACGTTTATTATTGGTACAGTCATGATTATTATTCTGCCTGGCCCAAACTCTTTTTATATTTTATCTATTGCTTCCAAATATGGTATTAAAGCGGGATATAAAGCGGCTTTTGGTGTCATTTCTGGCGATTTCTTTCTCATTTTAGCAACAATTTTTGGAGCAGCCTCTTTATTACATAATTTTCCAATTTTATTTTTAATTTTAAAAAGTGGTGGTGCAATTTATTTATCTTATCTGGGTATTAAGCTTATTAAACATGCCATAACCACTTGGAAAAATAGAAATCGCCCTGTTGCTCGCGAAACAATTTCCTTTGATGTCACTAACAGAAAAGAAACACCTTATAAAACTGCACTTACCATTAGCTTACTTAACCCGAAAGCCATTTTATTTTTCCTCTCTTTTTTTATTCAATTTGTTGATCCTAAGCATGACTCTCCTCTATTGAGCTTTTTAGTGTTATCTCTAATTCTAGAAGCCATTAGTATTACTTATTTAACTTTATTGATTTTTTCTGGGGTCAAACTTTCAAGCTACTTTGCTAAAAACTTACGCCTAACCAGTATTTCTATTTTGATTGTAGGATGTTTATTTATTGGTTTCGGTATCAAACTCGCGATGAGTAATCTGTAAACAGACCTGTATATATAGACCTATACCATATTAATTTGCTGACATTTATTTAAATTGATATGGTTTCTAAAACTTGTCACTTAAAATCAATCCATCTTCCAAATACTACATTTAATATACTAAAATAATTTTTTTATTTATTTTATTTAATGGTTTAATCACTCACTTATGACTGTATAAAAAAGACCACAACATAATGTGTGGCCTTTTATAGACTGTTATCGCTTACCATTCATAAATTTTAACCTTGACCGCTCGCCAAATTAAACATAATGCAATTATTGATAATGCAATATTTAACCCAACAACTGCAGGCCAACCACCATGTTGCCAAAATACACCGCCAAAAGAACCCACAATACTTGAGCCTAAATAATAAAATAGTAAATATAAAGAAGAGGCATGCCCTTTATTGGTTTTAGCGGTTGAGCTTACATTACTGCTTGCCATTGCATGTGCAATAAAGAACCCTGTTGCAACAAAAGCAACACCAATAATAATCGCAAATAGATGACCACTTAATGTAATTAGCGCACCAATGAGCATAGATAAAAAACCTAAACACATAATAGGTGTACGACCTAATTTATCAGCCATATAGCCTGCAAGTGTAGACGATACAATACCAAAACTATAAGACAAGAAAATCATGCTAATTTGCGTTTGAGTCAGCTCATAAGGCGCAGTAGATAGTCTAAACGTCACGTAGTTAAATAATGTAACGAAAATACTCATCACTAAAAAGCCAATCACATAATTGGTGACGAGAACTTTATTCTTTAAATGCGTTGCCCATGCTTGGCAATGAAAATTAAAATTAATCCCTTTTTTAGCAACAAAATTACGCGATGCAGGCAGTAGAAAAAAGAAGCCTACACAGCACATAAAGCAAATTATACCCAAAATACCCATAGCAACTCGCCATGAGAAGTACTCTGTCATTAAGCCCATGCCTACTCGGCCCATCATACCGCCAAAAGCCGTACCTGCAATATATAAGCCCATTGTGCGTGCTAAATGTTTTGGGTTTATTTCTTCAGCAATCCACGCCATTGCAACCGCAGGCACACCACCCAAAATAAACCCTTCAACTGCTCGTGCAACAAGCATTAAATTCCAACTTGGGGAAATTGCACATAAAATATTGAGTAATGCGGCAAGCCCCATAGAACAAAACATAAGCCCTTTACGGCCTAAAGCTTGCGAAAATGCACTAGATAATACAATAGAAAATGCTAAAAACCCTGTGGTTAATGACAAAGCCAATGAGCTAGTGCTTGCTGTTACACCAAAAGCATGTGTAAATTCAGGCAATAAAGGTTGTACGCAGTAAATTAAAGAAAAACTGGCAAAGCCTAATAAGAATATAGATATTCCAGCTTTTTGATAGTCTGTTGTTCCACAGCTAATACCCTCATAAGGGCGGTCATTTTGAATAGGTGTTGATGTACTTTGCTCCAGAGAATCTGTCGCTGACTGAGTTTTCATGATGTGCCTAAATGATCACAAAATATATATTAGATGTGAAATATGGTAACAATTTGAAATATATATGTATAATATATTAGACATCATAGAACTATACTTTTTAAATATGGAAATACGTCACATAAAATACTTTATGGCTGTGGCAAAAACACATAATTTCTCAAAAGCAGCACAACTGCTAGGGATTAGTCAGCCACCTTTAAGTATTCAAATCAAACATTTAGAAGAAGAAATTGGTAGCGAATTATTTTATCGTACATCGCAAGGTGCAACACTTACGGCTGCAGGTGAAGTGTTTTTAAAGTCTGTGGCGAATATTGAAGCACAACTATTATCGGCCATAGAACAAACGCAACGCGTTGCAAATGGCGATATGGGGGAATTACGGTTAGGCTTTACTGGTACAGCTATATTAAACCCACTCATACCACAAGCAATCTATACCTTTCAAAAAAAGTATCCTAATGTCAATCTTATTTTAAAAGAAGCAAACTCATTATTATTAATAGATGATGTTGCAAATAATGAATTAGATATTGCTGTAATTCGTACACCTCACAACTACCCTTCAGATATTTGCATTCAACATCTTGTTTATGAAAATTTAGTTGCTGTACTTCATCAAGACACACCCTGTACGGGCGAGCCTTACATTTTACTCAGCTCACTCAAAGACCAAAAATTTATTGTATCACCATACGAAGTGAGCGCAGGCTTACACGATGCGACCATTAATGCCTGTAAACAAAGTGGCTTTGAGCCTATATTTGGCCCAAGTGCACCACAAATTGTATCTATTCTATCGCTTGTTGCAGCTAATTTGGGTGTGTCATTGGTTCCTGAAACAACCCAACAAGTCAATATAAAAGGCATTCGCTATAAAGCTTTGCATCCAGACACCACAAAAGTCAGTTTAGGTCTAGCTCATCAGCACGACTACCATTGTCAACCTGCCATTAACTTCTCGAGTATTTTACATACATTGCTCAATGAACAGAGTTAATAACGTGGTTTAACGATGCTCACCAACAATGAGAGATGATAAGTCATAACCTTGTTCAATCGCTGTATCTAAAAAAGATTGGCGCGTTTCTTCTGAAATTTCAGGTGTGCGTGCCAATAACCATAAATATTTATGTTGACCATCACCAATCAGCGCGGTTTGATAGTCTTCGTCTAAACGTAAAACCCAATAGTCACCTTTTGTACAAGGTAACCACTGCAAACATTTTGGTAAAAAACTCACTTTAAGTTGGCTGTTGCCTTTGTTTTGAACAAATGCGGTACCTTTCGCTGTTTTGTTACGGCCTTTTTTATCTATGCAACGGTTAGTTACAGCAATGGTTTGATCTGGGTTCAGCGCATAATGTGCCGATGTATTATAACTGGCCCGATCTTGAAAATAGTTCGGTAATCGAGCAATCTCATACCACTGTCCTAAGTATTTTGAAAGATCAACACTTTCTATTGCTTGAGGGGTATGCGTAACCGATTTACTTTTCTTTTTCCGGTATAGCACCACGCCTACGCCAATTGCCACTGTTGCAAACAGTAAGTTTTTCTTTTTCATTTTCCTACTCCGCATCACATTTCATATATCGTTATTCTATTAAATCTTAAATATAGATAAAGTTCTGTTTAAAAACAGCATTGGTTTGTATCTTTATCTCTATATGTAGTTCTTGAATATAAAAAATGGGGATCACATTAAGTGCATAGTAACCATCTGCTCACTAAACCTCTTGCATCGAGAGTACTTTGGCAAAGTCAGCATCAAGTAAAGATATTGTTGTATTGTGAATGATCTCGGCATCTAAGCCATCAGTTGCTAAATCAAAGCTGATGGTCGCATCTTTAACAACACACATATTAAAGCCTAAATCAGCACCATGTCGTATGGTTGAATTTACACAAAAGCCTGTGACACCACCAATTACAATAATTTCATCCACCTGTATTTGCTTTAAGTGATCAGCAAGATCGGTTGACACAAATGCAGATGATGTATTTTTAATAAAAACTGGTTCTCTTGCTTGACTTTGAAACTTAGAAATTATTGGGTAAGAGGTCGCCTCTTTATGTAAAAAGCTTCCCTTTTCAACTGTTTCATGCATGACATGTACAACATGCACGTTATTTTCTCTAAATTTATGAAGTACATAAACCATATTATCTATGGCATTTGGTGGAAAAAAAGCAACGCCCGCTTGTATTCTTTCTTCAATAAAAACTTGCATATCTATAATCAGTAATGCTCTGCTCACCTATATCTCCGAAAATTAAATATTATTTATCGTTAAATATTTAACAAGATGTTATTAATACCAATATCCCATCATTTCTAATACACTATTTTCAACCCATTCCTTGTTAGCCAATGGTTTATACATCAAACAATGTCCAACATGTTCTTCTTTCATACCATAATTTACATGCTCTTCTGTAACGAGCCATTTTACATATTGACTAGTTAATCTAAAACCAAATTTTTCATAAAAATCAGGCTTATCTGTCGATAACAATAAAAAATCAATATTGTCACTCAATACAGAGACTTGCTCTATTAATGATTTAAGTAAAAATGTACCTAAACCCTGATGATGTAATGCCGGTACAATTGCAAAATCAATCAGACCCAATACATTAATGGGCTGTTTATTTAACGTCATTACACGAAAATCTAGACCAATTTGACCAACCAACTGAGTATGATCTTTCAACAAAAATCGACTATGTGGAAGTTGTTTAAAATAGTGCCGACCATGAAAGTCTTCTTCTGGAAACGCAACATGTAACAATATGGCTATTTGCTCTTTTGTTTCTTGGCTGAGTTGAAACTCAGTGATTAATTCTAAAGAAAGATCAGCATAATTTATCATTGTAGATAAACTTCCTTTTATTTATAGGTTTAGCATTTGAAACTATACATCTAATGAGTAGATCTTAAAAAATAAAGGTTCCCAAAACATCTTCTCCAATTAAAGCTTTATATAGCCGATCTTCATAAAACCCACTTCCAACCCAAACTTTACCGCCTCGTTTTGAAATAAAATCTGGAACGCACTTATCTACAGAAGTATGACCTAATGTAAGCAGGTCTTTTGCTGAAATATTTTGAATAGGAATTGCATTTGAAAAGTCTGAATTTATAGGAAATATGCCATCCACATTGGTTAAAATCATGGTGATTGGCGCTTGTACAGCCCAAGCAAACCAAACTGCGATGCCATCAGATGTAATATCCCAAGTTTTTTCAAAGGGATCCATAGCAAAAATAATTTTTGAAGGCAAGACTACTGGAATAAACCCTTCTTCAGAGATACACCGAGCTTCAGAAAGTGTCGTGCATGGCCGTAAAAATTGGCTAAAAACTTTATCACAAATGAATAACCCCGTTTGATCTTGCGCTCTTGCACAGGCCGCATGATGCGTTTCAGGGGACAATGGAAATTTTTTATTAATACTTTCAATGGTTTTATCTGTTGGACCACCCCCTGGTATTACTAGTATTTTCTTACCATGCTGTCTACACAGTTCTAAAGACTGAATAGCAGAGTACATTTTGTCGTGTTCTAGGAGTAAACTTCCTCCAAATTTAACAACACAGTCAAAATGATAATCTGTATACCCTAAAATAGATGTTTTTTTCATTTATTTATGATTCCTTTTCAGCGAAACAGCATATCTTTTATCTATAAAAATTCTTTTTATTTCAAAATATAACAGTTATATTTTCATGATCTCAATCTAATATATACCCTAATGCTACATAAATTAGCTCGAGATCTTGAGCATCTTTCTCTCGTCCATAGTGCTTTTTAAATTTAGCTAAAGTGTGTAAATCAATAAACTGAACTTCATGAAAAATATCGGCATGTTCAAATAATTCACTGGTGCTTAATGAGAAGCTTTCAGTATTTACATCAAGGTAAATTTCAGCCACATGATGATATAACTTAGGTTTTCCATTTGGACGTACCTTATAAATCCAATCAGGATTATTTTTTAGTTCTTCAAATAGTTTTGGCGTTACCACAATATCAATATCAGAAGTCTCTCGAATATCCCTAATGGCTAAAGCACCGCCCCCAACAACAATATATTCATGTATTGGAAGTTTTAATTTATCTATTTCATTGATGAGTTGTGTACTGTTCATTGTAGCTCATCCTAATAATATTAAAAAAAACCGCATCACATCGTGATACGGTTTTTAAAAATTTGCTTATGCATTCAGTATACTACTGAGTGTTTCCGATACATTTTTTGAACGGATACTTGGTTGCACGTCTTTTAACGCCTGCAACACTTCAGATCGTTTTGGCTCTGCAAGCGTATACCAACGTGACAAGGCTTGTAATAGTCGAGACCCAATAATTGGGTTTTTCTCGTCTAAATACTTCGCCAACTCAACGGCATGTTGTACACCAAAACTCCATGCATTGACAGGACGACTATTCAAACCGCCAATCACTGCACGAATACGGTTTGGTGTACCTAAGTCGTAATCTGGATGAGTAGCCAATGCTTTTAACTGCGCTTCTGTTAAGTTTGGATGTGCTGCTTGAATCATAAACCATTGATCAAGTGCTAAAGGTTCATCTTTAAAACGTGTATAGAATGTTGCCAAGGCATCCGTCGCTTGTGGTGCATCATACCAAACCAAAACTTTTAATGCGCCCAAGCGCTCAGTGATGTTTTTACTGTCACTAAACTGTGCAAATGCCAAATCAAAGACCTCTTTGTCTTTTTGAGTCGCCATATAGCTCAGCATAATATTTTTTAAAGCACGCTCACCCATCGCTTGTGAAAACTCAGATTGCTTTGCAGGATCTAGCGATTTATAAGTGTCTTTCCAAAACTCACCCATCGCTTCAGCAACAGTTTGAATTAATTGGCTACGAATTGCTTTCACATGCTCTGGTGAATAGTTATTATCTATAAGACTAGCTAAATAATTTTCAGAAGGTACGTCAAGCAAACGAGAGGCCAGTAACGGATCTTTCTTCACTACCGCAGGTAAAGTATGCTTTAACGCATCAATATAGCTTTGTGCAGCGTGACCATTGAGTAAAATACGTTCAAGCAAGGTTTGTGTTGCTTGCCATTGGTTGAAACCATTGGTTTCATGTTGAATTAAAAATGCCAGTGCATCATCTGAATAATCAAAGACCAAGTTCACAGGCGCCGAAAAGTTACGCAATAGAGATACAACAGGTGCTTGCGCTACATCTGTAAAAACAATACTTGCTTCATCTTGATCAAATAAATACATGCCATCTTGTACGTGATTTTCAAATAAGTCACTTGAATGCAACGTATATTGCTCACCTGTATTTGGATTAAACAATGCGACTGCAACAGGAATCGGTACAGCTTTTAAATCAGGATATTTTGCATTGGCTTTTAGACTTTGCTTAAAGCTAAGCTGGTATGTTTTCGCCGTAGCATCGTAGTCTGCATGAACATGTAGTGTTGGCGTACCTGGTTGATTATACCAACGTAAAAATGCAGATAAATCAACACCTGAACCTGCTGATAATGAAGTAATCCAATCTTCTACTGTAACGGCTTGACCATCGTGACGGCGGAAGTATTCATCTGTACCCGCACGATATTTGGCTTTACCCAGTAAAGTCGCCATCATACGGTTAATTTCAGCACCTTTTTCATACACAGTGGCAGTATAAAAGTTATTAATTTCTACAAAGTGGTCTGGACGCGGTGGATGTGATAACGGGCCTGCATCTTCAGGGAATTGATGTGATTTCAATACAGATACATCATCAATACGCTGTACAGCCGCTGACTGTAAATCTTCCGAGAATGATTGATCACGGAAAACAGTTAAGCCTTCTTTTAAACACAACTGAAACCAATCTCTACACGTAATACGGTTCCCTGTCCAGTTGTGGAAATATTCGTGTGCAATCACCGATTGTACGCGCATAATCGCACCATCTGTGGTGTATTCTTCATCTGCCAATACACACGCTGTATTAAAGATATTTAAACCTTTATTTTCCATTGCTCCCATATTGAACTGGCTTACAGCAACAATCATATAGTTGTCTAGATCATACGGTAGTCCGTAATGCTCTTCGTCCCAACGCATAGAGTGCTTCAAGGCTTCCATCGCAATGTGACACTTAGGAATATCTTTTTCAATCGCATAAATCTCTAAAGCCACATCACGGCCTTCAGACGTCACATAGTGGTCTTTTAGTACAGCTAAATCACCGACCACACAGGCAAATAAATACGCAGGTTTTTTGGTTGGATCTTCCCAAATCGCATAATGGCGTGTGGCATTCACTTCGCCTTTTTCAAGCAAGTTACCATTGGCCAGCAGAATTGGATATTTTTTATCTGCTTCTACACGTGTTGTAAACACAGACAGTACATCTGGACGGTCTGGATAAAAGGTAATTTTACGGAATCCTTCAGGTTCATTTTGTGTCACAAATAAATCACCTGCTTTATATAAACCTTCAAGCATGGTGTTTGTTTCTGGATGAATATGTACTGATGTTTCAAGCTTTAGTTTCTCTGGTGTATTTAAGATCACCAGTTGCTCTGTATCTAGCTGATACTGTGCTTCACTCAGAACATCATCATTTATTTTCACACATTTAAGTTCAAGCTCACGGCCTAGCAATACCAATGGCCCTTCAGCTTGACGTTGCATATGTAGCACACTATTAACAATCGTGTAATCATCGAAGACTTGTATGTCTAAGTGAACTGATTCAACCAAATATGTTGGTTTTTGATAGTCTTTTAGGTAAACCGTTTCATCTGCTTGTACTACAGGGTTTGCAGCTATATTCATATTAGATCCTATTGGTTGCACCAACTTAACCTTCTTTTGTTAAGTGTTGTCGTTATATATGTCATTAATGAGGCAGTCACACTAGAAATTCAATAGATCACTGCTCAATTGACTTTGATTTGTGCATTAAATACAAAAAACATGCCATATAGTTACAGTTTTTTGAATATGTTTATTACTAGATTCTAAGAGATCAAACTTAAACCACTTTATAATTTTTATCCTTTGCACGATAATACTAACAGTGCTTTTGTAAGCAAAATTAACACTTGTACATTAAGTCATAAAATCACTTCATTGGTTTTTATCATTTCAATCTACTAAATAAATAAAATATTAACAAAAGAGTCTTTCCTATGCGTGTTAGAAAATAAGCCAGAGTATTACTTATCAATAAAAACTTAGAAATATTGCTTTTTAAATTTTGTCACACAACAGATGCTTTAGCAGGACAAAGCTACTGGGCAACTGTCGGTGGTGGTGTCAAAACCAATGAAACTTTCCAACAAGCGGCTTGTAGAGAATTATTAGAAGAAACAGGGCTTAGTATAAATGATGTTGGGCCATGCATCGCCACACGCAGTTTTGAAATGCAACTACCAAGCGCCGAGACTGTGATCGCTGATGAACATTTTTTTGCTGTTTTTATTGAAAACAATGACATTAAAATGGACTCTTGGACCAAACATGAGAAAAGCGTCATTAAGCAATATCAGTGGTGGCATTTGAATGAACTCAAAAACACACCTGAAACAGTTTTTCCAAATAATATTCCACACATATTGAGCGATTACTTTCCTCATCTATTCAAAGGTTAATGTTTTATATATCAAATGATTATTTTATAGATTATGTGATTACTTATCAGATAAATAATTTTAAATATATTTAAAATGGCTTTGTTTCATACAAAAATATTAAATCACACTGACTTATTGGCGTTTGGCTTGTATACTTTAAATTAAGTCTAAATCAGAGTCGTTTTTTGTGTTTATTCAAGTAGTCAAAAAACAATTAGATAGCAGTACCTTATGTCCTCTATGCCAAGCTGCAATGTACTGGGTCGATGCAGAGCAACTTGAGCATGACTTTAATTTTCACGAGTGTAGCCACTGCCAACACCGTGTATTTCAAAGTGAGCATTTTACTTGTCACTGCGAACGATGCACAAAACAGCGTAAAAACCTTTTAAAAGAGACACGTATTCAAGAGTACAAAAAAAAGAAAGTTAAAGACCGACCTACACCTCGTCTAGATAAAATATCTTTTTTACATAAACTTTTTTTATTGGCTGTACTCGATGACAATATACGAGAAGACTCTGAACATAAAGAGTATATCGATTGGAATAGGTTAAAATATGCCCCTATTTCACCCAATATATCATTCCAAAATGCTTTAATTAAACAACTTGAAAAAGAAGATATTATTTGTCTAACTGAACAACAAGATGACTGTGCTACATATTATATTAATGTACGATTAGATGGCTACACAGAGCCTAGCTTATTTAGTATTACACATCAGCTAAGAGCATGGTTCTATGAAAATTTAAGCCAAGGTGTACCTTTTGAAGATAGCAATGAAGTCAAAGATGTGCTTTATTTAATGCTCTACCAAGAGGTGATACAATTTTGTATGTTCACCTGTAAACCATGGAATATTCAAATTGCTGGTCATGCCTCATTTAGACAGTTATGTTATCAACTATTAGATCAACTGGCTGTTGAACAAATATTTCATTTAGTCTATACGGCGTTATCTTATTTACATGAAAAGAATGCACTAGAAACACGAAATGATGGCTTTATTAATACACATAGACTCAAAAAAACCATTATACAATATCGTGAAAGAGCCATATCACAGCGCTGGGAAACACCCAATTTTCCTCGTCCAGAGCAACTGCCTTTTCACAAAATGGGAGAAATTCTTTACTTCAAATTTTTAAATCATGACCAAAAAATTTTAAGCCAACCCGTATGGCATTTATGGCAAAAAATATCACCACGCTTAGGCTTTTACTCAGACAAACGCTGTATGCATTGCGGTTCAAATGAGTTAGATATTGAATATGATGCTCAAAGTTATGTCTCTATGATTTGTCGTAAGTGCAAGCATAGAGACCACTATTTTACCCAGTAAATGATTTAAGGTACGTACTCCCATGACAGCAATTAATGATTTAAAAACACAAATCATCCAAGCTTGGATTGAGTTACAACAACAAACGCCTTTAGTACAATGTATTACCAATACTGTAGCGGCAAACTATGCTGCAAATGTACTGCTTGCTTGTGGAGCATCTCCTGCCATGGTAGATAATCCTTATGAGGCTGAAAGCTTTACTCGAGTGAGTAATGCGCTCAGCATTAATATTGGTACACCTACATCTGAGCAAATGCAAGCCATTAGAATTTCAGCAGCCACGGCACATCAGCAAAGTATTCCTTGGGTATTAGACCCTGTAGGTTACAGTAGCATACTCAAATGGCGCAGTGAAATGACACAATCGCTCCTTAATTTTGTACCATCAGTCATTCGTGGTAATGCTTCTGAAATTGCTTGCCTTGCAGGAGATGAAACCAAAGCAAAAGGTGTAGATAGCACGCAAAGTAGTGCAGATACTTATCATACTGCAACCGCTTTACTCAAATTCACATCATGTGTGGCAATTTCTGGTGAGTCAGATTTTATTATTTCGAATGATTTACCACATATTGTAAAAGTCAGTGGTGGTAGCGCCCTACAGCCCAAAGTGACTGCAACAGGTTGTGCTCTCGGTGCACTCATTGCAGCCTATTGCGCTGTTGCACCCACCGCAATTGCAACAATCGCTGCGCATGTACACTTTGCGATTGCGGGTCAATTGGCTGCACAGAAATCACAAAGTATAGGTATTTTTAATGTGGCTTTTTTAGATGAGCTGCATTGTCTAAGTACAACTAAACTTGAACAATATATGCAAATTGATTTTGTGTAAAAAAACACCCCATTTGCGACGCACGCAAATGGGGTTATTTACAGCAAGAAAATAATTAAAAGTGTAACGTAACAGATAACTGAGTTGTTCGTGGATTACCTAAGAACATATAATCATCGCCCATAAATCCACCGACATCTCGCCAATATTGCTTATTAAATACATTATTTACATTTAAGCGAATATCTGTATCGTATCCAAACGGTTTAGCAGTGTATGCGGCACCTACATTAAATACGCTATACCCTGCAACTTTCACTGTACCTGCTCTATTGGCATATTTAGTAGCGCTATTTTGCATTCCTGCAAGCATACGCAAACGATCATCGAACACAGGCAAAGTGTAAGAAAGATAAGTTGCAAAACGCCATGTCGGTACATTTTGTATTTGATGGTTCTGATAACTTACATCACTCACATTCTGCAAACGTGCTTTGGTATAACTCATACTCGTGCTTAGATCTAAACGCTCAAAGAGTTGACCGCTCACAGATACTTCCACACCACGATTATGTTGCTTGCCTTCTTGCACAAAATCGAGCGAACCATCTGTATTGGCTTTGCTGTATTGATTATCTTGCTTTAAATCAAAAATAGATAAGCTAAATAAAGCCTGATTCAATTGTTGTTTGAGACCTAACTCATACTGTGTCGCGTGACGAGGGGCTAAAGTCACGCCATCATTATTGGTATACCACGGCGCAGTACCACCATCAGATAAGCCTTTCGCATAGCTTGCATATAGTGTCGTCGTACTTGACGGTTTATAAATGATCGCGCCCTGTGGTAAAAATTGATCCAATTTTGTTGAGCGTACTAAACCTTTTGCTTTGTAAGCTTGCTCATCTAAGTGAATCCAACGGCCACTCAATAACACTGACCACTGGCTATTTAAGTCAATTAAATCTGAAGCCAACAGGCTAAGCTGTTTACTGTCTAGAGATTTGTAACGTGCACCTAAATTGGTTTTTGCTGAAGGTTCAAAATCTGTATTATTTTGATAAATATTGGCTGTACCCACATACTCATTAATTCCTTTATAGCGAGTACGTGATTTTCCTAAATCAGACACTGCAAAAACAGTGTGGTGATTTATGACACCTGTAGTAAATTCCCCCTCAAGCTGTGCTTTCACTTGATTCGTCACATACGTATCTTTAGGGCTACGGTAGTCATATACATCATAGTCACCATTGGCATAAAAGCCATATGGAAAAGCTGAATAATCATCCATGACCACTTTACTGCGTGAAGCAGTTAAACTGCTTTTCCAGTGTTCAGACCATTGATAATAATAAGTTAAGTCTGTATTTAAACTTTTATTAGTGACAGGCTTACTCCAACTTTGGTAGCCCAATAATTTAGACCAATCTATATTCTGTGGAACTATCTGACCATCTAATAATTGATAACCTGGTACAGAACGCTGTTGTTGACGTTGTGACTCAATATTAAAAGCCAGACTAGATTGATCATTTATTTTCCAATCTAAAGCCAAGCTACCAAAGTAACGCTCACCTTTACTCTGTTCTACATAAGGGTGCAGGCGTTCTTGCGCCAAATTTAGACGATAACCAAGCTGATCTACCGAGCCAAAAAAACCACCTAAGTCTGTAGAGACTGTACGATCGCCATATTGGTCTAGATCTAAAGTTATGGTTTTAATATCTTTAGGGCGTTTAGTCACATAGTTCACCACACCTGCAGGTGTAGACATACCACTTTGTATTGCAGAAATACCTTTAAGTATTTCAACTCGTTCTTTATTTTCTAAAGCGATATTTTGCTCACCACGTACCACATTATTATTAATTAAATAGCTTGATGCCGTGTCTAAAGAAAACCCTCTAACCATAAAGTTTGGGTAATACCCTATAGCTGCATAACCATCTCCAACAGAAGCATCATTTTTAACCACATCAGTTAAAATTTTTGCATGCTGATCTGCAATAATCCCTGCAGTAATACTCGACAATGATGCAGGTGTTTGTTGTAATTGAAGCCCACTAAAACCTGTTAACTCAGTACTGTTTGTTGCATATTTTGTGGTATTAGCAGTATCACTATTCACAACAATAGGTTGCAATTGTTGTACATCTTGTGCCGCATGGGCATAAAGCGTTGGGCATAAAACAAGTACTGATGAATATCCCCACATTTTCCAATGCATAGATTGAATTAAACTTTTCATTGTTATGGCCTAAATTCAGCTAAAGTGAGATGCGCCTATTTTTGTACTCAAAAACATACATAAGACACGACGCTAAAGAATCTTACTTACAATAAGTAAACATACATGAAGTTTAGTGAACTATTTTTTATTATCTATGACTTTTTTCATCAAAAACAAATAAGATTAAAATAATCTGTACTATAATTTTAAATCATCGTGGTTTATGTAAGACAAGAAGTCGTAAAATAAGATAGATAAATGAGAACACTGCAAAGAATCGAACAGTATTAAAGTAACTCGAATAAAAACAGATACTTTTTATAAAAATTTAATTACAATGTATGTGATTTAATATACAAAAATGCCAACTTTAGAGAAACCAAAGCATTTTTGATCGTAAAATCATCAACTTTCTATTTTTAAAATCTTCATTTTTTAACACCTCGGGGAAATTATGTTTTCATTCAATAAAATTCTATCTTCCACACTAATGTCTTTAACCTGTTTGAGTACACATGTATTTGCAGCAGAAACAACGACTCCCGCATCAATTGAAGGATCTTGGGTGCTACAAAGCTATAAAGTAGAAGACCAAGCCACGCATAAATTTATCCCTGCTATGGGGGAGCATCCTACAGGACGCGTGATTTTTACCGCAGATCATCGAATTAACTTTGTGCTTACAGGCGATAATCGAAATACCAATGCCAAAACAGATGCAGAAAAAGCAGCGCTGCTTGACTCAGTGATTGCATATACAGGGAAATGGTCAATTAAAGGGAACCAATGGTGTACTGATGTTGAAGCAGCTTGGAACCCTAAATGGGTGGGTACTCAACAGTGCCGAGAATTTCAGTTGAACGCTGATGATACGCTGAATGTGCTGACGCCGTGGCGTCAAATGCCAAACTGGCCAGGCACTACACGTTCAATTATTACCTTTAAAAAAGACAAATAATTATTTACTTCACATCAAAATAGCCAAGATATGAATTAAAAAACTGCCCGAAAATGGGCAGTTTTTTAATATCTAAAGCGAATGATTAATCCGCACGTCGCCATGTTGTACCCTGTCGCGTATCTTCAAGCACAATACCTTGAGCGAGTAAATCTGCTCGAATAGCATCAGACAGTGCAAAGTCCTTGGCTGTTTTTGCATCAACACGTGCTTGTATTTTGTCTTCAATCTCTGCATCAGACAAGCCATTGGCTTCTTGACCAATGGTCGATTGTAAAAACTCATCAATCGGGTGTTGAACTAAACACAATACATTTGCAAGATGTCTCAGCGTTGCACAATAACGGTGAGCATCTGCCTCGATTTGTTCTTTGAGTGCACGGTTCAGCTCACGAGAGACTTCAAACAAAATCGCAAACGCTTCAGGCGTATTAAAGTCATCATTCATCGCCGCATTAAAACGAGTCACATAGTCTGCATCTGCCTGATGCGTTGGTGCTAATGCACCATAGACCTGTTCATAGCCTTTAAATGCATGATAAAAACGGCTGAGTGCAGTTTTTGACTCTTTCAGTGCTGTATCAGAAAAGTTAATTGGGCTACGGTAATGCGAAGCAGTAATAAAGTAACGCACCACTTCTGGGTGAAATTTTTCTAGCACTTCTCGAATAGTAAAAAAGTTATCTAATGACTTAGACATTTTCTCACCATTAATATTTACAAAACCAACATGCATCCAGTAATTGACATATTGCTCACCTGTTGAAGCTTCACTTTGTGCAATTTCATTTTCATGGTGTGGAAAAGGTAAATCACCACCACCACCATGAATGTCAAAGTGATTGCCTAGGCAGCATGTAGACATGGCAGAACATTCGATATGCCACCCCGGCCGACCATTCCCCCACGGCGATGGCCAAAAGGGCTCATTCGGTTTTGCACGTTTCCACAATACAAAATCAAATGGATGTTTCTTTTCTACTTCTACATCAACACGCTCACTTGCACCCGCTTGCATGTCTTCTAGCTTTCGCCCAGATAAACGACCATATTTTTTAAATTGATCGACTTCAAAATATACATCGCCATTATTGGCAGCATACGCCGTACCATTATTGACCAGTGTACCAATCATATTTTGCATTTTATCAATATAATCTGTTGCACGTGGTGACACATCAGGCGCAACACAACCTAAAGCTGTAAAATCTTCATTCATTGCATCAATAAAACGATCTGTGAGTACCTGAATGCTTTCATTTCGCTCATTGGCACGTTTAATAATTTTGTCGTCAATATCTGTAATATTACGCACATATTTCACAGACCAACCTTGACTGCGCAAGAAACGGACAATGTAGTCAAATGCAACCACTGTGCGAGCATGACCAATATGACAGTAGTCATATACCGTCATACCACAGACATAAATATCGATATGCCCTGATTGACGTGGTACAAATTCAACTTTTTTTCGCTGCTCGGAGTTATATAAAACAAATGGTTGCATAAAATCTTAAATTTCTTCAAAACAAAGATACTTCATCATAACTGATACATAATTTTTCACAAACAGTTATGCACAAAAAAAGCAAAGTTCATTCAACTGGGTACATTTTCAAACATTGCTTAGACAGTTTTATGCTAATATGCAAAACGTTTTTGTTGCATATTCTGCATAGCAATTTAGATGATGACCAAAGGTAATATGTTTTGAAGGCTTCCCTTATACCCCATACCATCGACTTTAAAAAGGTCGCGCTAGAAACCTTGCATATCGAACAGCAGGCATTGGCAATTTTAGCCACTCAAATCGATGTACGATTTGTACAGGCTTGCGAAATTATTTTACAGTGCAAAGGCCGACTGGTTGTGACAGGTATGGGTAAATCTGGTCATATTGGCCGTAAAATGGCTGCCACTTTTGCCTCTACAGGCACACCCTCATTTTTTATGCACCCTGGTGAAGCCAGTCATGGTGATTTAGGGATGTTAGTTAAAGGTGATGTCGTCATTGCCATCTCTAACTCAGGCAAAAGCGATGAGATCATGATGCTTATGCCGCTCATTAAACACTTCAACATTCCTTTAATTACCATCAGCGCCACAGACCAAGGGCCTATGCCACAAAATGCAGATGTTGCGTTGACTCTGGGCGAACTGCAAGAAGCCTGCCCGCTTGGTCTAGCACCAACATCTAGCACCACAGCCACACTTGCTTTAGGCGATGCACTTGCGGTGGCTTTACTTGATGCACGTGGTTTTACCTCAGATGACTTTGCACGCTCACACCCTGCAGGCGCGCTTGGTAAACGTTTATTGCTATATGTTAAACATCTAATGCACACCCAACATGAACTCCCTAAAGTACGACCTGATACTCCAATGGGACAAGTTTTATTTGAAATTACAGACAAACGCCTAGGCTTGACCGCAATCGTTGATGAACAAGATACTTTACTTGGCGTATTTACTGACGGCGATTTAAGACGTTTAATTGACAAAGAACAAGGTTTTGATGTTAACCGACCTGTGAGTGAAGTCATGATTAAAAATCCGAGTACGATTAGCCAAGAATTGCGCGCTGTAGATGCATTAGAACAACTTAAAGAGAAAAAAATTAATCAATTTATTGTGGTTAATACACATAACCAAGTAATTGGTGTACTCAGTATGCATGACCTTATTCAAGCAGGAGTTGCTTAACATGGCCTCTTATATTTTACTTGAAAAAGCACGAGACCTTCAGGCCCTTGTTCTCGATGTAGACGGTATACTGAGTGATGGTTTTGTTACTCTCACTAATTCAGGTGATGAACTTAAATCATTTGATATTCGCGATGGTTTAGGCATGAAACTGGCACAACAAGCGGGTCTTAAAGTAATTATTATTACAGGTAGACAAAGTAATATTGTCAACCAACGTATGTCTAGTTTAGGGGTAGATTTAGTCTATCAAGGCCGTGAAGACAAAGGCACAGCACTACTAGAAGCCTGTAAAACACTCAATATTTCACCACAAGAATGCTTATATATGGGTGATGATTGGCCAGATCTATCTGCATTTGCAATTGCAGGCATGAAAGTGACTGTACCGAATGGACACACCGAAGTACGTAAACGTGCAGATTTAGTCACGCAAGCCATGGGCGGTCGCGGTGCAGTACGTGAAGTCTGTGATATGCTATTACATGCAAAAGGTGTTTACCAAGAGCTACTTGAAAAATATCTAAATCAAGCCCATTAATACAATAACTTGCTTAAAACAGAGCTTATGGAAACCAGAAACATATATATGATTGCTTTAATCATTGCTACGTTCAGCAGTGGCTACTACTATTTTAGTGGTAAAGGCAAGAAACTCGACAGCGATAGCTCATCACAAATGAGTTTTTCTGCTAACGATGTGAAACTCACTCAAAGCGATACCGAAGGTATGGTTTCTGTACGCGCGTCTGTTGAACAAGCCCAACAAAACCAACAAACGGCCATGACCGAACTGCATACATTAAAAGCCACGACATATATTGCAGGTAAAGAAGACACCATTTACACGGCACCCAAAGCAATAGCTTACAACAACAATGAAAAAGTTGTTTTACAAGACCAAGTTGTTGCTCAAAAAGCAACCCCTCAGGGTGATATGATTTTCCACACGACCGAACTGACTGGATACCCAGACAAGAAAACTATACAGACAGATCGAACCATTCAAGTTGACTCGCCACAGGGCCATTTTACAAGCCAAGGCTTAAAAGCAGATCTAAATTCGGGTCAATATGAATTTTTTAATATTCGAGGCAAATATGCACCTTAATACACCGTTATTTCAGCGTAAAATAGGATTAAAAATCGCTTTACTTAGTGCATTATTGGTGCAGCCACTCACCGCTTTTGCACTCCCAAGTGACCGTAGCCAACCCATTTCATTGGTTGCAGATAAAGCAACATATAATGAAAAAACAGGGCTTACAACCTATACAGGCAATGTTGTAATTGAACAAGGCACAATGAAGCTACAAGCAACAGCGGTCACTGCTCAGCTGAATAAAGCACGCCAAATCAGCACAGTCTCTGCCACAGGTTCACCTGCACGTTTTCAACAGCAAACCGATGCAAATAAAACAGCAAAAGGTCAAGCACAGAAAATTGTATATAGTGCAGATACAGGAATTATTACCCTCACAGGCAATGCAACAGTTGACCAAAACGGTGCCAGTATTCGTGGCGCAACGTTACGCTATAGCATGAACAGAGGTGATATTGAAGCAGTTGGTGATCGCATAGGTGGTACGACAGCCACGTCAACCAGTGCGTCTCAAAACCAAGGTCGTGTGCAAATTACCATCCCTGCTAACAGCTCTCAAGTTGCACCAGGAGCCGTAAATCGATGAACCAACATGTGCAAACACTAAAGATTAAACACCTTGCCAAAAACTATAGCAAACGCTGGGTGGTCAAAGATGTGTCTTTTGAAATGCAAAGTGGACAAATTGTGGGCCTACTTGGGCCCAATGGTGCAGGTAAAACCACCAGCTTTTATATGGTGGTTGGCCTTGTTCGCATGGATAAAGGTGAAATTTATTTAGATGACCAAGACCTCTCCCACTTTGCGATGCATGAACGTGCTCGTAAAGGCTTAGGCTATTTACCACAAGAGGCCTCCATTTTTCGCAAACTCACCATTGGCGAAAATATTATGGCCATCTTAGAAACTAAGAAAGAGTTAAATAAAGCCCAACGTGAGCAACGCCTTAAAACGCTCCTTGAAGACTTTAAAATTACACATATTAAAGATTCGTTAGGTATGAGTGTGTCTGGGGGGGAGCGCAGACGTGCAGAAATCGCACGCGCTTTAGCAGCAGATCCTAAATTTATGTTACTTGATGAACCATTTGCTGGGGTCGACCCAATTTCAGTCGGTGACATTAAAGATATTATTCAAAATTTAAAAGATCGTGGTATTGGCGTTTTAATTACTGACCATAATGTACGTGAAACACTGGCAATTTGTGAAAAAGCGTATATTGTCAGTGAAGGCGCTGTGATTGCGGAAGGAACAGCTGAGGAAGTACTTGCCAATACTACAGTACGTGAGGTGTATTTAGGCGATGACTTTACTGTTTAAGACTATTTAAGTAGACCAACTCAAAGACTAAAGCCTCACACTTTGGTCTTTTTTTGTTTCAACTGCGCAATCGCATATAATCCCAAAGCCAATACATGCATTACGATTAAACTTATCGTCCAGATTGGAATCAGCCAATATGAAAGAATAACAACCACAACTATACTACTAAGTTGTAGCCAACTCCCCGAACGATACCAATACGCAATATGCTGATGAAAACCCATAAAAATGGCTTGAAACCCTAATCGACTAAACCAAGATGCGTAAGCAAAAATAATGGCAACTAAAATAAGTATGGCACTAACTACTAATACCAGTTGATTCATCCAACCAAATAACATTCCTACGTGTAGATCGACCCCCCAACGTGTCAGCTTTGCAGACAACGGATAATCTGCAAAACGTGTTTGATCCACTACTTTTGTACTGCGCATATCTACAGCCAAAGCATCTACTTTTGTTGGCCAAGTATGTTGTAATTCTTGTACGCTCCATGCCCGTAAGTGAATATCATCACTCGGAATAATACGAAGTGCTGAGGCCGTTAAACCATTTGAACGTGCTGTTTTCACAATCTCATCAAAATATTTAAGCTCATCTATACTAAACTGGGCCACACGATGAGTATGTGATTGCTGATGTTCCGCATGTTGCTGTGATACAGATGATTGAACGGCTGTATTTAAACTGATATTTAAGCTGGGTGTATCGCCATTAAACATATGGCGTATCTGTGCAATATTAGTCCCTGCCCAATTAGACCACGTTAGCCCCGTTATAGAAAAAAACAGCATCATGGGCAATGCACACAGCCCAAGCCAAATATGCCAACGAATCTTTGCTGACTTAGAATCTTTATTTTTTAATAATGATTTTTTTCGTAACCATTGCCAAAAACCTGTTATAGCAAAAAGCCCCAACCAACTGGCAGCTAATTCACTATAAATACGGCCATATTCTCCTAACAGTAAATCACGGTGTAAGTGATCTAGAAAAGTTCTGACAGGAAATACACCACTTTTACCATAAACCTGTGTACGCCCTTGCAATGCCAAAGTATAGGGGTTAATAAAAATAGCGGTCATGTCATCAGGTGACTGATCATCCATATACAACACTCGGGTGGTTGTGTGATCTGTACTTGCAGGGCGAACTTCCATAATATGCGCCCCCGCAGGTAATGCCTTTTGTGCCCGACCCACTTGCTCACTTAAAAGGTGTGCTGAATCCGTTATTGAAGTGACTTGTGTATGACGCTGATAAAGATAGTTTTCAAACTGAGGGGTTAAGCCATACAGCACGCCTGTCAGTGCAGCAATAAAAATAAACGGTGCAATAAAAAAACCCATGTAGCTATGAACGAGTTTTAAACTCATTTCTACAAAACTTTTTCTAGCAGATGGCTGTGTCATACGCAAACTTAATCTAAATGAACCATCATAGTGTAACAATAGCACCTTGGGCTGAACAGTAAAAAAGCCATTTTGAGTATCATCAACCATACACTAAGCATTCAAAAATGCTTAGTGTATAAAAAACAAACATACAAAATCATTTTTTCTCGTATAATACATGGCTATTTCCAGCCAATTGTTTTGTTAGTTTTATGCAAAGAGCCAAGTTAGAATTGCCAAATAAGGCAGATAAATTATTGCTTCATTCTTGCTGTGCACCATGCTCTGGTGAAGTGATGGAAGCGATTATCGCATCTGGTATTGATTTCTCAATCTTTTTTTATAATCCAAACATTCATCCTGTAAAAGAATATTTGATTCGCAAAGAGGAAAACATTCGCTTTGCAGAAAAACATAATATTCCATTTATTGACTGTGATTATGACACAGACAACTGGTTTGAACGTGCAAAAGGCATGGAAAATGAACCAGAAAGAGGTATTCGTTGTACCATGTGTTTCGACATGCGCTTTGAACGCACTGCACTGTATGCACATGAGCATGGCTTTCCAGTAATTTCAAGCTCACTGGGTATTTCTCGTTGGAAAGACATGAAGCAAATTAATGGCTGTGGTGAACGTGCTGCCTCTCATTATCCAGACATGACCTATTGGGACTACAACTGGCGTAAAGGCGGTGGCTCAAGTCGTATGATTGAAATTAGTAAACAAGAAGAATTCTATCAACAAGAGTACTGTGGCTGCGTCTACTCATTAAGAGATACCAATCGTTTCCGTAAAAGTCAGGGACGTGAACGTATTAAACTTGGGGTTAAATTTTACTCAGCCATGAGTAATGAAGAATAATATATTTATTAACTTAAAAAGCCCTATATGGGCTTTTTTTTATGATTTCCAAATCTTATTTAACACGGCATGCCAATTTTGATAACATATATTTTCGATACGTGCATCAGAATAACCATAATCACATAAAGCATCAATGAGGTATGGAAAATAGTCGACCGATGGCCAGTAGCTAGACATAAAACCACCATCATAATCTGACCCAAAAGCCACACCATGCTCACCTAGATGTTCAAGTAAATAATCAAAGTGTGCAAACATCACCTGATACGGCGTATCTTTGTTACGCTTGCCATCGGATCGCAAAAAGGCAGTGTCAAAATTTACCCCAACCACACCACCACTTGCTTTAATCGCACTTAACTGAGTATCGAGTAAGTTACGGGCTTGTGGGCAAAGTCTATGGACATTAGAGTGTGTCGCAACCATCGGCTGTGTTAACAGTTGCTGCGTTTGCCAAAATGCATGTTCATTCATATGCGAAACATCAACCAGCATCGACCTGTTTTCACACGCTAATACCCATGCTTCGCCAAGTGCTGTTAAGCCTAAACCTGTATTCGGTGAATGTGGAAACTTGGCCTGTAAGCCATGCCCAAACTGTGATGGCTGATTCCAAACTAAGCCAACACTCCGTAAGCCCAAATCATACCATGCATCAAGTTGTGATAACTCGGTCAGGGCTTCTGCCCCTTCTAAATGCAATACCATTACTAAAGATTTGTTCTGCATACATGCATTAATATCTGCCATGCTCCGACAAATTTTAACTTGGCCTTGTGACCTTTGCTCAATCTGCCTTGCATATTCAAATTGAGCCATGCAAATATCATAGCGTTGCATGGCAATATAGTCCGTCTGATCAGGCAAACACTGCATGAGTTTATGTGGCGCATTGGCTTTCACATAGTCAAATGGTGGCACAAATATGGCAAACAAACCACCAAGCATGCGCCCTTGTTGGCAACGGCGTAAATCTATGTGCCCATCTAAAGTCTGATTTAAAAATGCACCTACAGGATCAGGGTGTGATGACAGCCATAACCGTGCCAGTAAATCATTATGACCATCAAAAACCATACGCTACCCTGCTTAGCCTTTAGAAACCAAAATCATCTTGGAGTTCTTTTTATTTCTAAAGGTCAACTCAGACAAAGCCAACTGTTTTTCACTCTCTTTTCGGGCTTGAATGATCATATGATGATGTTCAGACTTAGAACATACAGGGTCTGTATTTGCAGCATCGCCTGTCAGCATAAAGGCTTGGCAACGACAACCACCAAAGTCTTTTTTCTTTTCAGAACAGCTTCTACACGGCTCTGGCATCCATGCATCACCCCTAAAGTGATTAAACCCTGTCGACTTATACCAAATATCAGACAAAGGTTGATCTTTGACATTTGGAAAGTGCATTGGAAGCTGTCTGGCAGCATGGCACGGTAAAGCTGTACCATCAGGGGTAATGGTAAGGAAAATACTTCCCCAACCATTCATACATGCTTTAGGACGTTCTTCATAATAATCAGGCACTACAAAAATCAGCTTACACGGGTTATTGGCGGCTTTGAGCTTGGCACGATACTCATTGGTAATTCGCTCTGCACGTTCAAGCTGTGCTTTAGTCGGGAGTAACCCTTGGCGGTTTAAATACGCCCAACCATAAAACTGACAAATGGCAAGCTCCACTGTATCGGCTTCAAGTTCAATGCAAAGCTGAATAATCTCTTCAATTTGGTCAATATTATGCCGATGAATCACGAAATTGAGCACCATTGGATACTCATATTTTTTGACTAATTTAGCAATCTGCTTTTTCTTTTCAAAGGCTTTTTTAGACCCTGCCAACATATCATTAATGACAGGGTCACTGGCTTGAAAGCTCACCTGAATATGATCAAGCCCTGCTTGCTGAAATTGTGCAATTTTCTCTTCATTAAGCCCCAAACCAGAGGTAATAAGGTTGGTATAAAACCCTAAATCATGTGCGTATTTAATCAGCTGTGGTAAATCTTGACGAACCAAAGGTTCACCACCCGAAAAACCAAGCTGTACTGCACCCATTTGCCGTGCATCTTTAAACACATCAAACCACTGTGCTGTAGTAAGCTCATTTTGCATCGATGCAAATTCTAACGGATTAGAACAATACGGACATTGTAATGGGCAACGATAGGTTAACTCCGCAAGCAACCATAACGGTAAACCAACTTCAGCCATGAGAAAGTTTTATCCAATTTTCTTTTTCTGCAACCAACATGTAATCTGTGACATCTTTATCAATGTCAGCGATATCACCAAATTGCTGTTTTAATAAAGCAATAATATCTGCCACCGAACGTTCGCCATCAATATGCTGACCAATCGCTGATGCCGTTTCATTCAGTTTAATCATCCCCTCAGGGTATAAAATAATATATGCCTGTTGCGATGGCTCGTATTGGAAGCGGTAGCCACGTTGCCATACAGGAATAATTTGGGTATTGAATTGGCTCATTTAAATAATCCTTTATGCCATACAGCTTGATCCGTCACGCTGTGATATGGAGGCTGTTGATGCACATATGCAAGCGTCAACGCATCAAGTATAGACCATAGTATGTCAAGTTTAAACTGTAAAATCTCTAGCATGCGTTGTTGCGATTCATAGGTGGTAAATGAATCCAAAGTAATGGTCAAGCCATGCTCTACATCACGGCGTGCTTGACTGAGTCTAGAACGGAAATAGTCATAGCCTTGTTCACTAATCCAAGGATAGTGTTTTGGCCATGAGTCTAAGCGTGACTGATGAATCTGTGGTGCAAAAAGTTCTGTGAGTGAACTACTGGCCGCCTCTCTCCATGTGGTTCTACGTGCAAAATTCACATAAGCATCGACTGCAAAGCGTACACCTGGCAATACTAGCTCTTCAGAAATAACTTGTTCACGTGTCAGTCCAACTGCTTCGGCGAGACGTAACCATGCTTCACGCCCACCACCATCTGGATATTCACCATCTTGATCAATCATACGTTGAATCCAAGATTGGCGAACCTGTTGGTCTGGGCAATTTGCCATAATGGCAGCATCTTTAAGCGGAATATTAATTTGGTAGTAGTAACGGTTCGCCACCCATGCTTGTAGCTGCTGTTGTGTGGCCTTTCCTTCATACATCATCACATGAAAGGGGTGATAAATATGATAATACTGTCCTTTTGCCATAATGGCATCTTTAAAGTCGTCTAGGCTTAAAGCTGACTTTGAATCACTCATGCGATATATATCCTTATATTACAGCTCTATCTGCATACCATCGAAAGCCAATTCGACTTGATGGGCTTTTAAGGTTGCAAATTGAGTAGAGTCTTCGTCTAAGATCGGATTGGTATTGTTAATATGTATATATATTTTACGTGGCTTTTGCAGTTGGTCTAAATAAGACAACGACCCACCTTCGCCATGTATATACAAATGTCCCATGTCTTGACCTGTTTTGGTACCTACGCCACGACTTTGCATTTCATCGTCACTCCACAGCGTACCATCTATCATCACGCAATCTGACTCAGCCATAATTTGCATGATTTGGTCATCAATTTTGCCAAGACCCGGCGCATAAAACAGCTGTTTTTGTGTGCGATGATCTTTCACAATCATGGCAATATTATCACCGTCATGCGGGTCATTTCTATGCGGAGAATATGGGGGTGCTGCACTGCGTATAATGAGGGGGATAAATTCAAGATCTGCAATATTTGGAATAGTAAAAGCGGCTGTTGGATCAATTTTTTGATGCTGTAAACCACCATTCCAATGCTTTAGCATATTAAATAGCGGAAAACCGGTACTTAAATCTTGATGTACCATGTCTGTACACCATACATCAATCGGGCAGCCTTCCCGTAAGGTTAATAGCCCTGTGGTGTGGTCAACTTGGCTATCCATCAACACCACACTGTGTATACCTGTATCTCTTAATGCTCGTGCAGGCTGTGCTGCTTTAAAATCAAAAAGTTGTTGGCGAATATCTGGCGATGCATTAAACAATACCCAGTCTATGCCATCTACAGACACGGCGATCGATGATTGAGTCCGTGTTTTGGCATTAAGTGTACCGTTTCTCACACCTGCACAATTTTCACAGTTACAATTCCACTGGGGAAAGCCACCACCTGCGGCCGAACCTAAAACATAAATATACATAACTCACCACTGCTTTAAAAATAGATAAGCCCCAGAAAATCTAGGGCTTACATGTATTACGTTGAAAAATTAACGGTGTTCAAAATACATCGTTACTTCAAAGCCAATACGTAAATCAGTGTATGCAGGTTTAGTCCATTGCATGTTAAATACTCCATTTGAATCCGTGCATGTATCGCACGTATATTTACATTGAGCCTTGATTATAACGCAAAAATGAAAAACCGATAGCCTCAATACAAAAAATCATGTCTTTTTTAAGTAAATATCTCTCTAAAAACTGTTGTTCTTTTTAAATCATTCGAGCGAATATAAAGTATTTTTACGTATCCTCTAAAGCAGTAACCACATCAGCACACAGATATACATTTTCATAAAGAACAATACTTTACCTTAAATTCATCTATATGGGTAATAGACCATTCAGGTCAAATAATTTAAAGTTAAAATATCTACATTTGAGTCACACACATGAAAACACCTCTTATTCGATCCAAAAAACTCAGTGCATTAAATTGCTGTAATGTTTGGCTAAAAATGGAATCTTCTCAAGTCACAGGCTCTTTTAAAGAACGAAGTATTGGCCATGCATGCACACAGTATGCAAAACAAGGCGCAAAAAAATTTATTAGTTCTTCTGGTGGAAATGCAGGTATTGCAGTGGCATACATCGGTCATCAATTAAATATTCCTGTTACTGTGATTGTACCTAAAACAACCTCTAAAACTGCCATTGAATTAATGCGAAAAGATCATGCAGAAGTCATTGTTCATGGTGATTCATGGCTTGAAGCAAATGAATTGGCGTTGTCTTATGTCACTGAAGAAAATATCTATATTCACCCTTTTGACGACCCCTATTTATGGGAAGGTATTTCTACCATCGTCGATGAAATTATCAATGATGGGGTTACGCCTGATGCCATTGTTTTATCTATCGGTGGTGGTAGTTTACTTTCAGGTATACAACATGGTTTAAAAAAACATAAACTCAATATCCCCGTGTATGCTGTTGAAACAGAAGGTACTGCATCTTTAAATACAGCTATGCAGAAAAAACAACACATTACCCTAGATAAAGTCACAGGAATTGCAACAACGCTGGCTGCGAAAAAAATCTGTAAACATGCCTTTGATTTATCACAGCAAGAGCAGATTGTAGGGGTAACAGTTTCTGATTTAGATGCTCTAAAGGCTTGTTTTGAATTTTTAGATGACCACAGAACATTAGTAGAACCTGCCTGTGGTGCTGCTTTATCTGTATTATATGATCAAAAAGTCGAGTTTTCTCATCTGTCTGATGTATTGGTTATTGTATGTGGTGGTGCAACCACTTCACTCAATCATCTTTTAGATCTTTCAAAAGATTTATCTTTCAATCCAAAAAAGTCTTTGTAAAGCACTACAGATCAATATAAAACGGCATGTTATTTAAAATAACTCTAACACAACCTAAGCCGTATCTTGTTCATACGGCTTTATTTGGTACATCCAAGACTTTTCTAAAATAGACTGGTAGTAACGAGTAATAAAATACTTAGAACTATTTGACAAGATATTCTTTAACAACATGCTCACTTAATTGTTTAATCACTTTTGATCGCTCATCAACAGAAGAGCCATTCTTTCGTACATAAATGCTAATAAAGACAGGGGTATGGTTGTCTGACCAAACCATAGCTATTAAACCCCTAATACCATAATCGCTCGCACCCGTTCGGTCTGCAATTTTCCAATTTGGTGGTAAAACGGCCCTTAACATATTATCTGCAACTTTATTACCCATCATCCATTGTTTTAATTGTTCTTTTGAATATTCAGACAACACATGGCCTGTTAATAATTTTTTAAGACTTAAATTAATTGCATTTGCACTCGTAGTATCTTGAATATCACCTTCTGGATTTACTGTTAAATCAGGTTCATATCTATCTGATCGAGTAATATCGTCACCCATTGATTTCATGAAAGCCGTAAGCCCTTCAGGCCCCCCCCCTTCAGAAATAATAAAATTTGCAGCAGTATTATCACTATAAGCATTCGCTATCTGACAGGCTTCTTTCAGTGTAAGTTTTTTATTAACGTAGTTTTTAACGACTGGAGAATATACAACGAGACTGTCTTTGGTAATCGTTTTGGAAGTATCTAAGGTAAGTTTATTGGCATCGACCTTTGACAGTACATTCGCACACGCAATTGCTTTTACAGTGCTGTTTAAAGGGAATCTTTGATCTCCATTGATTGAAACCACTGTCTTATCCATGTCTAAAATAGATACGCCAATCTGCCAACCTTTTTTTGAAAGCAGATCAACCTCATTTTGTAAAGAAGCTGCTGAGGCGAATGATAGCAAAGAAATAGAGAGCGCAACTGTAGATAAAGCCTTTAAAATTAAATGCATACTTCACCCTCACTTATAAATAAAACATCTCGCTATTCTAAAAATTTATATTTTCAGAAGCTTATTTTAAAACCCTATAAAAACCAATATATACCACACTCAGATTTATCTAATCATTTTTTAAAATATCTAAATAAAAGTTAAATCGTTACTGAAATACATAGATTTTATAATACATCAATTGATTTTTATTACTGTGAGTAGAATGTGCTTTGTAAATATAACCATCAATTAAAGTACTTTATAACTAAATTAAAAAGATATATTTTCTTTTAGCCATACTCTGAAAAGAGTGGCAGATTGGTTGAAGATTTAAAACAATTCAAATGTAATATTCTTGTTCTCAATATATTAGGTGGTTCTCGTTCAATAGTTTTTAATCATCAATTGTAGCAACTCTTGGAGCTACAATTGATTAAGCCAGATAACTCAGAATAACCACTACTAGCTTATAGGTACTTTAAATATGAGTGGCGCTGAACCAACTCATTTATGACAGTGGATTTGTTCTAGATGAGTATTTCTGGTCTTTCTTTTCAACGAGCTCAGCAAAATTCCCATTAAAATAAAAATTGCGCCAATAATAATATTTGTCGTTAATTTCTCATGCCAGATCACAGAACCAAAAAATAGACTTAAAATTGGAATACACATAATAGAAATGGATGCAATAAAAGTATCGACCTGACTCACAATCCAATTCCATAAAGCAAATGCAAAGCCTGTTCCAATAATAGAAATATAAAACAGTACTAAATCATTTGACGTATCAAACCAAATCTTTAAATTTACAGGCTCGAACATTAAAGCAAAGATAAAAATAACCCCTCCACCTATCAAAAATTGCCATATGGTCAATTTAATTTTGTCATAGCTTGCAAAGTACTTTTTAATATAAATGGTTGATATTGCCCAAAAAAAACCAGACAGGATTAAAATCACTTGTCCAAGTAGTGATACATTAAATGCAAGATGATGTAATTGTGGCCACAGTATTGCAATTAACCCTAACGTTCCTAATATTAAGCCATATAATTTCTGACGAGTGAGATGCTCATGTAAAATATAATGTGCTAAAACTGCAATAAAAATAGGCATGGTAAATACCAATACAGCAGATAAACCAGAGTCTACAAATTGCATGGCAAATGTTTGTGTTGCGTAAAAACCAAAACACAGCAAAGCACTTAAAATAATTAAACGTGGCCACTCATTGGCTTTAGGTAAGATTGATCTTTTTAAAATACACTGAACAATCATCAATGTTAATCCAGCCAAGATTAAACGCACTGAAATAAATAAAAAAGGCGGGAATACATGCAAAATGTGCTTAACCAATCCCCACAATGAGCCCCAAACCAAGCATAAAAGCGCAATTGCACTGATCACTCGAATATTCATCGTCATTCACTCAACCTTTATCAATTCACATCAGTTTAAAAAATAAATAACATCATGAATAATGCTATGTTTTAATGTATACATCATTTTTTTTGATGCCTGCTTAAAAAAGCATTTTAAAGTTATTCTATAATGGGCTATTTATCATGAATATAGACATCAGTGATATCAAATCTTTTATTACCGTTGCTGAATTAAAAAGCATTACTGCTGCTGCGCATAAGCTCAATTATTTACAATCAAATATGACTGCAAAAATAAAAAAGATTGAAAACCATTATAAGAAGCAACTTTTCATTAGAAGACCCAAAGGCGTCGATCTCACCGACTCAGGCATGCATTTATATAAGCAGTACAAAAAAATGATGTTCACTTGGGAGGAAACTGAAAATAAAATCTATCAACAAGAACATTATTTACGTTTTGGTACCAATACTAGCTTGGGTAGCATGCGCTTTTATTCACCATTTGAGCAACTTTATACAGCGTACCCCAATATTTCCATCAATATTAAAACAGGCTCTACCAGTCATATTGAAGATGAAATTTTAGCAGGACATTTAGATATTGGTTATGTTTTAGGCTACCCAACACAGAAGAACCTACAGTATATTCATAAATGTAATGATCAACTGGTTATTATTGGAAAAAGTCTAATGAACCACCAAACATTAAAAGAGGGTTTAAATAAACAGAATATTTTATTAGCATCAGAAGCGTGTTGTTATGCAACAACGTTAAAACGTATGTATACAGATTACGGCATTGAAAAAGGTGAACTCACACATATTTACGACCATGATGCGCTTGTACAATTTACACAGCTGGGCATGGGCATTTCTATGATTGCTAAATCTCTAATTGCTAAATTTAAAATTGAATATTACACAGAAGCACCTGAAGCATATCGCAATATTGGCTTGTATTTAATTACACGTGCTGAGCACCAATTTACGC
Organism: Acinetobacter boissieri; assembly: GCF_900096955.1. Classification (GTDB taxonomy): domain Bacteria; phylum Pseudomonadota; class Gammaproteobacteria; order Pseudomonadales; family Moraxellaceae; genus Acinetobacter; species Acinetobacter boissieri. The sequence continues at coordinate 245,565 of NZ_FMYL01000003.1, forward strand.
CCATTGAAAAACAGTTTATTGGTTTAAGTGATACCATTGAAAGTGTATAACCACTTTCACAGATAAAAAAGAATCTGTGAGCAAAACCTACTACTTTTATTTATACACTAGGTGTTTCAATAAAAGTAGTGGTCATATTACTTCATAGAGTAACTATTAGGCATGACGACCTAAACGCTCGGTCAATAGCTCAAAGAAACCATCACGATCAATATGATTTAAATAATATGCGTTCGCTTTACGATCTGTCACGCCCCACCAATCTGCAACTGTTGCGCCTGCAGTCAGTGAACTATCTGCTTCAATTTCAACATTAATATGACGTCCTGAAAATAAGTCTGGACGTAGTAAATATCCAATCACACATGGATCATGTAATGGTGCGCCTTCTGAGCCATACTTTTCTTTATCGTAACGTTCAAAAAAGTCAGTCCACGCAGCAACAGCTTCACCAACACTTGTATGCATACCACGTAGGTCTTTAATCCACTGTGCATTGGTCATGGCTTTATGAGTGACGTCTAGAGGTATTACAGTTAAATCAATACCTGCACTGAAAACAACTTTAGCTGCGTCTGGATCTACAAACATATTAAACTCAGCAGACGGCGTAATATTTCCACCCTCAAAAAAACCACCACCCATCAGTACAATATTTTTAATACGTGAAGCAATATCAGGGGCTTGTATGAGTGCATGTGCAATATTGGTCATTGGCCCAAGTGTGCATAAGGTAATGCTTTTTTCGGGTGCTGAACGAAAAGTTTCAATTAAAAAGTCAACAGCATGTTGCTCTTGCAATGGCATGGTTGGCTCAGGGAGCTCTATACCATCTAAACCTGTTTTTCCATGAACATTTTCTGCAGTCACCAGTGGCTTTTTCAGCGGTTTATCACTGCCTGCAAACACTTTCATATCGGTACGCTTAGCCAACTCACAAATCATACGTGCATTACGCTGTGTTAATGCCAAAGGTACATTTCCAGCAACTGTCGTTAATGCTAAAATATCTAACTCCGGGCTTGCAAGTGCCAACAAAATAGCAACGCCGTCATCTTGGCCTGGGTCTGTATCAATAATAATTTTTTGTGGGTGAAGTGACATAAAAATACCTTTTATAAAATCGTAAAACTTATAGACAACATAGACACTACTTAAACAAGAACTTTACCATCTTGAATCACTTTAAGCTCTTGCATACGCTCTGTATGATACTGACCTGCAGTATATCGATCGGACAAGACAACATCAGCACGAGGCTGTAGAAAAAAAGGCATTGAAATACGTTCTAACTCTACATCATTTTGATGCTTGATCACTCGATGTGTGGTTGAAGGATAATAACCTTGCGATGCTTCTTGCAACATATCGCCAATATTAATAATCAACGAGTTTGCCTCTACAGGTATATCAAGCCACTCCCCTGCTTTATTTTTTACTTGTAATCCTTTGGCTGTGGCTGCAGGTAAAATTGTAATTAAATTAATGTCTTCATGTGCTGCTGCTCTTACGTAATTTTCAGTAGAAGCAATTGGCGTATAACGTAAAATACGTAAAAGGCTTTCTGAACCTTCAATCATTTGTGGTAAAGGCTCAGTGTATGCCTCTTGAATCGGTAATGGGGATTCTTGTTGAATCCAACCCAATAATTGTTTTGCTAAAATATGTGCATGTTCATAATAATTTAAGGCATTATTCGATAATTCTTTTGGATAAATACCTGTTTTAAAAATATGAAAAAATTCTTTAGGATCTTTTTTTGTTTCACCTTTGGCTGTTTCAGATAAAGCTGTAGAAAATAAGCCGCCTTTTTTATTGGCAGAAACAAGATAATTATTTTTACTCTCTGAACGAAAAAAAACAAGCCACTCGTCATAAATGGCTTGAATTTGTGACCATTCCAATGGGTGATTGACTAACACTGCAAAGCCACTGTTTTTGAGTGACTCGGTAAATTTTTTAGCCGCATCTGGTGTTTGATAATCTACTGTTGCAATGTGCATCATTTACTCCTTTACTGGTTGGCAAATGATACACAGATCATCTGCCATATAGGACACATCATACTTACTTATTTACAAAGCAAATGAAAGACAAAGCCCTGCAATGGTTGCACTCATTAAATTAGAAAGCGTTGCAGCCAGTAATGCGCGAAAAGCAAGTTTTGATAAAATAGGGCTCAGGCTTGGCTCAACAACACTAAATGCCGCAACAACAATACCAATAGAACTAAAGTTTGCAAAACCACATAAACCAAAAGAAATGATTGCTGCCGTGTGTGGAGAAATAGAATGGTCTGCCAAATGCGGTGCTAAACCAAGGTAAGCAACGAACTCATTAATGGCCAACTTTTGGCCAAGAAGTGAACCTGCAAGTGATGCATCGTTCCACTCTACACCCATTAAATAAGCCAGTGGCGATAAGATATAACCAAAAATAGAATTCAGTGAAATATCGGCAAAACCAAACAAACCGCTAAGTCCACCAACCATACCATTAATCAAAGCCAATAAACCGACAAAGACCATGACTACGGTACCTACCCCAGCAGCAATTTTTAAACCAAGCATTGAACCACTCGCAGCAGCTTCAATAATGTTAGCAGGTTTATGCTCTCCAAAAGTAAGCTCTTTCACTTCAACTTGACTTTCTTCAGTTGCTGGACTCAGTAACCGTGCAAATAAAATACCCCCTGGTATTGCCATTAAAGATGCTGCAAGTAAGTATTCTAGTGGTACACCCATACCAGCATATCCCACAAGGACAGAGCCAGACACTGCAGCCATACCACTACACATCACAGTAAATAACTCATTTTTATTCATTTTGAGTAAAAATGGGCGCAATGCAGCAGGTAATTCATTTTGTCCAATAAAAATTGTTGTTACTGCGGCAAAAGATTCAACCTTACTAATACTTAGTAATTTTTGAAATACGCCACCGAGTAACCGAATTAAAAAACCCATAATTTTAAGGTAATATAGAATTGAAATCAGTGCAGTAACAAATACAATAGTTGGCAATACTTTAAATGCAAAAATAAATCCTGCCCCATTAAAAACAGTATTCATTTGGGGGCCAACCAATGCACCGAATAAAAAGCCACTCCCTGCATCTGCATAACCAATGACTTTATTAAAACCAACAGCCAGCTGTTCGAATAAATACTTCCCCAGAGGTACATATAAAATTAACAAGCCTAAAGCAAATTGTAATCCCAACGCAGATAAAATAGTACGCATTTTGATCATGCGTTTATTATTTGAAAAAATATAACCAATAAGCAGTAAAGCTAAGATCCCAATTAAGCCACGGTATTCAGACATATTTTTCTCCGTAACATATCCCCTTGTATTGGCTTGTATTTAAGCCTACAGCAACAGTTATGCTACAATATTTAAATTAAACAATAAGTCGTGCAAAAATAAAACATCTACTTTCTGAGTAAAATCAGATGCTTTAATCAAGCAATAATTAAGCCAAAATATCAGCACAATACATATAAAAAAGAAGCAATTAAAATTAAGTCTTGTTAAACAGTAACTTAATTTTAATTGCTTCTTGAGCGTGCATAATCTATCAAATTTATGAAAAAATATCGACCCATTTTATCAAATCTGATTTTGCTCGTTCAGCTTTTATGCATATTTTTATCACTCGTTTATTCACTATTTTAAAGAAAGATAAAGTCAGATGCATTTCAGACAGTGAAGAAGCGATTGAAAAAAGGTATGATTCCACACAAATGAACTTAGATTAAACCATTCATGAACACGTACCTAAAAAAAAAGCTCGTTGTACTCGGTAGTATTAATGCAGATCACATACTCAGATTAGAACAGTTTCCACACCCTGGGCAAACATTACATGGGCAATCCTATCAAGTTGCCTTTGGTGGCAAAGGCGCAAACCAAGCTGTGGCTGCAGGCCGTAGTGGTGCCAATACACATTTTATTGCTTGCGTAGGTGAAGATGCTATTGGTACATCCATCAAAGCTCAACTCAATCAAGATCAAGTAAATACTCAAGCTGTGATATCTGTACCAGGTGAAACTACTGGTGTTGCACTTATTTTTGTCAATGCGCTTGCCGAAAACTGTATTGGTATTTGTTCTGGTGCAAATGCTAAACTTTCGCCTGAATATGTACAAGAACAAAAAAACCTTATTACTTCTGCAGATGCACTATTGGTGCAGTTAGAAACCCCGATAGATAGTATTATTGAAGCCTGCAAAATTGCACAACAGGCAAATGTGAAAGTGATTTTAAATCCAGCACCTGCTCGTGAACTCCCAGAAGATCTACTCAAATTAGTAGATATCATTACGCCAAATGAAACCGAAGCTTTGAGCTTAACAGGTAAAATAATTCATAATGAAAGTGATGCTGCTGAAGCTGCCGCGATTTTACATAGTAAAGGTATTAAAACTGTTGTAATAACACTTGGATCACGTGGTGTGTGGCTCAGTGAAAATAATCAGGGATCACTAATTTCAGGGTTTAAAGTCAATGCGATTGATACCATTGCCGCAGGTGATACTTTTAATGGGGCCTTTATAACCGCACTATTAGAAAATCAAACCCCTGTAGAAGCTGCACGATTTGCTAACGCCGCAGCGGCTATTGCCGTCACACGACAGGGTGCACAACCTTCTGTGCCATGGCGTACAGAAATTGATGCATTTTTAGTAAAACACACTTAAATAAAAAAGGCATGTTTCGATAACATGCCTTTTTCTTAGGATGAATAAACCAGCTAAGAATAATTTTAAGGAATAAATTTAATATCTGTTGGCTGACCTATTTGTAATGCAATACGTGTTGGTGTAAGTACACCAGTCGTCTTGTTTCGTTTAAATTCACTCACAGTATGTGAATTAACATTTGAAACAATTAAATAGTTTCCAGATGGGTCGATTGAAAATGCTCTAGGTTCCAAGCCACTGCTTGAATAACGACCAACCAGTGATAAGAGACCTGTATTTAAGTCAACTTTGTAGGCAACAATTTCATTAATCTCTTTGCGGTTACCTACATACAAAAACTGCTGATCTGGTGAAAAAGCCAGCCCCGAAGCACTTTTATGCGATTCATGGCCAGTTTCAGAAAGTGCAACGCGCTGCACTTCAACTAATTTATTATTTTTTTCTTCAAATACAGTCACTTCTGCAGACATCTCTGCAGTTACATAAGCATATTTACCGTTTTTAGAGAAAACTAAGTGTCTCGGACCACTTCCTTTAGAAAATACGAGATCTTTCGATTTGTTAGCTTTTAATGGTGTTTTGTCACCTGGCTGATAGTCATACGCTTTAACCAAATCTGAACCCAGATCTGCAGCATATACTGTTTTCCCATCAGGTGAGAATGTCACTGAATGTGCATGACCCGACTCTTGTCTGCCTTTAACTACATTACTTCCCTGAAGGTATGGAATATTTTGTACTGCTTCGCCCAACTTACCATTGGCTAAAATAGGTAACACAACCACGCCTGAATTGTTCGGTGCAACTGAGTAGTTTGCAACCAACAAATATTTACCATCTGGTGATAACGTAGAATGTGTTGGATGGTCACCCAAACTGCTTACATCATTTAACTTTTTAAGTTTGCCATCAGCTTCAACGGCCAGAGCTGTTACACGGCCCTTTTCCATTTCGTTTGTGACATAAGCAAAGCGATGATCTTTTGAGAATGTAATCCAAGAAGGATGTGGAATTTCTAGTTCGCTAATTGGTAATAAGCTACCATCTTGGTTAAGTTGTACTGTATAAAGCCCCTCACTGGCAATATGTGATGGAACTTTAGAACCCTCTGGTAGACCTGTCCACGTGCCCACTAAGAATTTTTGCCCTTGTTGAACCATGCTATTATTCTCCGCAAATGATGTTGTGCCATATAGCAACGGCACTGATAAACTTAATGCAACAAATAATTTACTGAATGGCTTCATACTCTACCTGACAATCTGAGAATAAATGTGTTTTTAGTTTTGTAAATACATCAGCCAATAATCTAAAAGACTTAAAGTATTCTTAAAATCATAGTTTTTTATTTACCATCAAACAAGTAGTGATATGAATCAGAATGTAATGCTTTTGTGACAAATCACATGAATGAACATAAAAAAACCATCTTGACGATGGTTTTTTTATGTTCATTATGGCGCTTGAGTCAAACATTGCTCATTACGATTTTTTGAAAAATCATCCATGGCTTGTTCTTTTTTCTGCATTTGCTCATAAATCGGAACATTATATGCTTCTTCAATTAAGCTGATTAAGTATTTTTGTGCGTGAGGTTGTTGAATTTTCTTTACATGCTCTAAAGCAGCGTCTTTAGTAATGTCTTGCTGACGATCTGTCATAATGTTAAAAGCAGCACCCTTTGCAGACTTACAAAAACTGTCCCATGCTTCTTTGTCAGTTAACACTTTTTTCTGACCACAACCAATCAGACTCAAAACAACCAAACCAAATAAAAATACTTTTTTCATTACCACTCCAATAGTTAACACTCTATTCATATCTCACACAGCAATTAAAAACGCCAGTTCTGAAAATATAACTTCGTCTTAAATAACTTACGCCACCAATAACTATAAATGATTGAATTTAATAAACTATAACATTGGCTATACTTGACATTAAGTCACACTAACCGTCTACAAACGAGTCTACAAATTTTAATATAGTGTATCATTGATTAGAGCACCACAAAATCATGCTCAATATTTAGATGATAGACGCAAGATATTCAATATTGGGCCAATATGGTTGATGGGTAGAAATGATGAAAATAAAGAGAATACATGTTGGTCTAACAATATCGTTAATTTTAAACTTAGTACTCCTGGTATTGTTAAAATATACATCTTCTGTATATCTGTATTTTTCTTTCATAGACTTTTTCAAAGCTGTTATCTCTCCTATAGTCACTCTAGCTTGCTTTTTATTAGCTTATAAAATTTGGCATACTCAGAAAAATAAAGAGCTAATCTCTGCTGAATTTAAGTCTTTATACTTTATGTTGTATGACATTGAAAAATCATTAGACGAAATAAAAAATATTATAAATAAAAGCGGTGATGAAGATATCAAAAAATTAATTTCTAAAACAAAGGATGCTTTGGGTGAAATTAATAAAGTAGAAAAAAACTATTCGTTGTGCTGTGACATATCGAATAGTAGCGCCCTTAAAGAATGTAAAAATAATTTGAGAGAAGCATATGAATCTATTGGTTTTCAAAATAGAACTACTGCTAGAATAACATGTCTTGATTTAACCAACGAGGAAAGAGTTGAACGTCGCATGAATGCATGCAAGATACCCGATATAGAAAGTATTATTCAGACCACAAAAAATATTTTAATAGATCATATCGTTTTTAAAGAATAAAATTAATAATTCACTCTCTCCGCATCAGCTTCGTGCCCATCAGCTCTCTCTGCCATTTTTCGATATTCTGTGACGCACTGATCGAATACGTTTGAGAGGGTTTTGGTGTATTGGTCACTGGCTTCTCTGGTAGCTGTGGACAGACGCTGGTTTGCTGTGGCAAGTTGCTTTGACAAGCTGTTAGCATGAGACTCAGCAATACGAGCATCATGTGAGATTTGTTTAATTTTTTCACTGTAGTTTCTCTCCGCTGTAAGTGCTTGGGTTGCGTACTGTTGCTCAATCTTTCGAGCATTGGCTTGAGCTTGTAGGTTTGCTTCAGTCTGTTTCTGCACATACCTGGCATGATCAAGTTTCTGCTGTTGTATCTCGATGTCTTTGTGTTTGAGTAAAAATAGACAAACAGTTAATAAAAAAGCGAGCAATGCAATGGTGCACTCTCGCCAAAACTTTAAAACCACTGCTAGATAGATCATGTATTTACTCCCATGCATCGATCAATACGCCACTTCTGACGGTTCCAAACACCTTTACATTTTGAGTTAAGGCGACAATCCACCTTGATGTTATGTGGCCCTACACAACTAAAACGCCATTGCTCTAACGATTTACACGCTTGCACATACTGCCCTTTTTTAGGTGTGTCAGCATTTGAGATTTAGTCCATGCATTGATGCCGTACTGATAAACGAAGTCGGCATATAGATCGTATTCAACTTGAGACAAACGTACATTTTTGAGTGATGCATTAAATGTTTTTTTGTGCCGGTGCATGTGGGCTTTCAGATAATTGAGTGCTTCTTTTTCTGAAATCGGCTTATCTGTCATTTTAATTTTAGTGCCGTCAGGTTTTATCGTAGATCCATTGCCCTGAGTAATCACACCACCTTTATCACTAATCTGTGTGCCAAACAGTGAAAAGCTCAGGCTATTCGGAAAAATAGGTGACCCCACATAGTAGTTTTGTGATGGGCTGATGGTTACATTACTACTTACGGCAATCGTCTGGCTGTTCGCAGCAATCAGTGTGCTGTCTTCACCCGATGCTTTGACATCAATCAACGGCGTTTCAGACTGTGCAGATGGGATCAATTGCGTATAGATTGTTTTTGCATAGACTGTTGTCTGGCCAATGCTGATATTTTCATTTAAATCTGTAGAGGCATAGTATTTACCCGTATCAGCAACGATTGTTTCTCTGAGTATCGTTACAGATGTATCCCCAGCATACCAACGTCTTGCCGATAACCCCGTAAAATCGTAGAGCAAAGCTTCGCTGATGCTATATGTTGTTAGCCGATATTCGATTTCTTTTTGATCAATGACCATTTTTGCCGTTCGAGTTGATACTGCAGTAATACGTACAAACTGTGATAGCTCATTGGCTTTACCCTCATTCTGCACAAGTACTAATGTTGTACCTGTACTATAGGCATCTTCGGAAGTAAATGACGCTGTTTGAAACTGCTTCATTCCTTTGTATGCCGTATCAAGCAATGTACCTTATCCACCTTTTGCGAGATAGTTTTCAACACGGTTTTGAGCCGAACTTCGTTTATCTGTCCAATCAGCTGTAGAAAATAATGAAGCACTCACTGCGTTATCGCTCGGATTTTTTGCAATAAAGGCAATACCACCCATCAATTTGTCTGTATCACTGGTATTGACTGCAGGGAATATTTTACGCATGGAGACATTACCCATGGTTCGATCTAACTCACTCACGTCATCAAATAAATTATTACTTTGACCATCTTGGATAATTACGCCGTTGTATTGCCCACCGCCGTCTTCTGTATCTGTTTGTCGTTGAGCGCCGTAAATGACTAGGTTTTTTGTTTCAATTGCCATTATTTTCTCTCATTGATATTTTCTTTAGGTAATAAAAAACCACTCTTTAAAGAGTGGTTTTTTGTCTGGGATCAGAGCTTACTTAGCCAGATGAATGATTTAAGTAAAACTTTGGTTTTAGCTATAATGCAGTTATGGTGGGCATAGACTCACTTAATATTTCTGCTATTTCATCTCCAACGATTATGAAATGTTTAAATGTACCTTTACGAATATCAAATGATTGCTCATTGAACCAATCAATTAATTCAGAATCATCAGCCATAAACATCCAAGCTTTCCCGTCAAACTGTTGCTCATCTAGAGTTCTTAGAGCATCTCCCTCATTCATTGTTCTCAATAGTAAATAGTTTTCAAAATTCACTTTTTTATTTCCAGACTTAAAACTGCAAATAAAAGTTAAGCCATCTTTATTAGATACGAAACTATCAATGTCTATCATATCTAAATATTCATTAACTTCTTTTTTAATCCAAGACATTAATTTCTCCAATTATTCATATCTAATTTTAATAGCTTTTGAAGTTTGGCTTTAAATGACGCAAGATAAATCTTTTTTATAATGTTCGATAAAAAAAGATCTAATAAATTTTTTTTGAGTAGTATTAAAAATATGATTATCTCTTTCCCACTGGAGCTCAAACCTATAAATGAATGAATCCATAAAACTATTATTTTTTTCAGGCATTGTTAAAAAAATATATATTGCAGCGGAAAGAAAAAATTTAAAGCCTTTTGAATCTAAATAGCTACATGAATCGCCAAAATAATATAAATACTCATAACTAACATCCATCCAAGTATTAATATTTTCATGTGGTCTCCTGCGTGATTCAGCAGCTTCCACTCCAATTTTTATATAAAAATCAGGATATCCCATATCATATGATAGAATTAATTCCTTAGCAGACAAATTTACTGCAGATAAATAATCATCATCGATTTCATCAAAATATCGATAATGTGTATCGTAAAAGTCACATTCAAATAATGAACGGCTATCACCTAACTCGAAAGTTTCGAATATATCTTCTAATTTTATATCCACAATCATTTCTCGCAGTTACTTAAAGCTATTTTAGATTCAGCTAAGGTAGCAATTCTTTTTCCTGTTTTATCAAGCAGTTCCCAAAAAAACTATCAGCGTGAGAATTAACTCTCTCCCTATTTCTATGTTAGAGCGTTCTAAATAAGGTTAAATAAATTAAAAATAAAAAACAGATCCTAGACAAAAAGTGAGCAAAGATCCCCTCCAAAGCTAATTTAAAATTAACTTTGGAGTACGATTATATAGTTAAATACTTTAGTCAAATATGATATGTACTAAAGGGGTCAGCTTAACTTTACTAAAGATAGAGGATTATTTTTATTTAATGGTTCACAAAGAGGCGAAAAGTCCATTTTAAAGCAATCTAACTCTTTTAAGTTATTATCTTGATCTAGTAGTAGCGTAATGCTAACAGTTGATTTATCAAGGTCCTGATATATCAACTGTACATCTACTGTTTTTAAAATTGGTTCGACTATAGTATTGTAATCATTAGTTAAAATTTTTATAGATCCCATTCCACCATCAAGGGAATCCTCACAAAAATAATTATTTAGCGAGGTATAGAGTTTTATAACCAAATTAGAGTCATTAACTAATTTATCAATAATATATATTTCAGATTGTGTAAGTTTTCTCATACTATTTACCAATAATTCGTCCGATATTAATAACTCCATCTGCCCTTCGAAACGCTGTATATTGCAGGGCTTTACCATTTACAGTTACATTTCCATTATAAAGTTGTCCTGTTTTTACATTTGTAATATTTTTATTAAGGTCGGTTCGGATAACACCTTCAACTTTTGTTCGGTCTAGACCAAGCTTATCAACATGCCTCCATGTATGATAAGACTGATTAGAATTTTGTCCAAAAATTACTTTATCCTTATCATCAGGATTATGAGGAGGTGTTGCTGTCGCCGTTTGTTGTTTTTGATTCAACTCAGTAGCTAAAGCTTTTCTCTTTTCTTCGTCTTTATCAATTAAATCTTGGTTCACAGCTGCCGTGAACAAGCAGACGAGTATTTAAGCCAAATTCCAGCGATTGACCGCCAACAGGTACAAAACACTAGAGAGAATTTAGCGAATGACCAATTTAGAAAGGGAATTGATCAAAGCACTAGAGCAGATGAGATCGGAACACAAGGAAGAACAAAACGCCCTGCATCAGATGTTCGAGAGTACTAAAGAATACAATCAGATACTTAGGCAGAGTTTGATCAAATTTTCGGAACGACAGACAGAAATAGAGAATACGAAAAAAGATCAACTGAATAATTTAACCAGAAAAGTCAACAACTTGACCGAGCAATTACAACAGCTAAAAACGCAACTCAAGAAGCTGAAAAATGAATAAATTAAGTCGAATTTATCGTAGTAGGTAGTTTGAAAAAATTATGCATGTGGCAGTGTTCAAAATGAGATTTAGAGAAATTAAAAAACCACCTTTACTAAAAGATGGCTCTCCTATATGAACTGTCTCTGACAAACTCGGTACAATTCATAGAATTTAAGCCAAAAAGAACAAATACTCAGCCAGATCAATCACACAAGTAGGGTTTGTTGGTTTTAAATAAATTAGTTAAAAAGGTTTTGCCAATTCGTTGGTAAGAACTGCCAATCTTTTTCTTCTATTTTCCCAGAAGAAAAAAGATTTATACTTTTTGCAACTAAAACTAACTCTATTGATGAATCATTAAATATAAAATTAAATGTGAATTTATCATCTAGCAATTTTTCAATAACTATATCAGTAATGAAGAACTGTCCATTGGATAAGTCATTATTAATACTTAATTTATTTATTGAAGCCTTTTCAAATACCACGAGTGCTTTTTCAAGTAAATATAGATCATTGTCGCAATCGTAATCAGAAAAGATTTGCACATATAGAATTAAATTTAAATCCATTGTATTTGGGTTTATATCTAGAAGAAGACCAAACAATCTTGCATCATGTAGATGAGAAATGATTTTTTCAAATTTATCTATCATAGGGGTGCTACTCCACAGCCATCGAAGTTGTGTTTCTTAAGGAAGCATTGACCATCAGATGCTTGATAATTCACATCATAATGCCAGTGTATCGGACTCCCTGTTTTTGCCATACAACCATGTGAACCTACATTAGGGTCTCCGGTCTCTCCCATGTTTATTATAGTGTGTAACTTTATTGAATTTAACACCTGCTGGAGGATCACACTCATTTTTAGGTTTATTTGTTTCTGATGCTTGAGCATCTAACTGAGCTACTAAAGATTTTCTATACTCTTCATCATGCTCAACTAAATCTTGGTTGACAGCTGCAATATAATCTCTAGCTGCCGGGTTGCCTTGATTTGCTGTGCTTTTGCTACAGCTTCCTCAGCTTGTTTTTGAGTCACATTGGTTTCTAGTGGCTGGCCGTCTTTGCCTGTAATTTCTTGTCGTGTGACTCGGCCATCTGTTTCTTGAAAGGCTTGTCTCAATACTTTCTGCTTCATGACTTTATTTTACCGTAGTCATCGTACATTTCTTGGAGTTCTCTGAGTCGAAATGCCTTATTCGCGATCGGAATATCTAAAATATTGTCTTGAAAGTCACGCCGTGTTTCGTCAAATAGTATTTTTAATTTTTTACTTAAGTTCCGACCTGCATGCTTTGTTGGGTCATAACTTGCGCACTGACGGCGATCCAATTCTAGCCCAAATTCTTGTTTAACGGCATCTGCGACCTGCTGAGGCGTTTCCATACATGCAAGTGACTGAACTATAAATATTTTAATAGGCTCTTTAAGCGTTGCCATACTTACCTCTTTGTATAACTACGTATAACAAGGTGGGCAAAAAAAATCCCCAAATTAGGGGATCATATTAAAATGCTTTAATGCGCCTTCTACATGTTGCCGATAGTGATTTGGACAAGGATGCACTCTTTTATCTGGCTCATATCTATTTGGTGCCTGTCTTTTAGTTAAACCATGATCACTCTTAACATGGGCGATCCAACAAGACTTAAAAGTTCGGCCATGTTGATTTTTCAAAAACTCTTGAATCTGTTTATAAGTTGCCATATTTACTCCTCCTACACTCAAAGTTATGTGATTAACAGAATAAATGAAAGTAAAAATATGATCCTTTTCGAACATTAATTAATCACACAATTTCCGCAGCACTTTGATATATCTAAATCTGAAACAAACGGCGGATTATTTGCAACCTCAACCAATCGTTTTATGTCTTTATTTGCACCCCAACGTTTAACCACACCGACAAACTCCTCTACATCATGCCCACCTAAGTAATGTTTTGGTAAGCCATTATGCTCACTAAAGATCATTTCACCATCTTCATCACGCTCCACGGCGATATGATATAGCTCATGCTCTAATAAGGCACAAAACTCTCTGTCGTTTGCACGTTCACAAAAGCTTGTATCAATGGTAATCAGATATACAGGTACAAAACCGAACCAGTCTCGCATTTGTTGTTCTTGTCTCGCCTTTTTCCAACCACCAACGTTAAACATGACTTTTTCACATTGGCCAAGCACCATACGTTTTTTAGACACGGCGGCAGATGATGCCCATGCAAAGGCTAAAAAGGTTTCGTCATCATCTATGAGCTCAGATATATGGTCATGGTCTGGGTTATGTAGTAATCCACCCAGCGTTAAATAATTTTCTACCACCCATTGTTTTAAATCAGGTGCTGGTATTAAACGGATACTTTCCTCTTCCTCGGCCTGATCTATAAAGTCTGTCGGTGGAAATGGTCTAATCTGTTCCATCTTCGTCCTTCTCAAACAAACTTAATAGCCAAGTAATGACATGACCAAATTTAACTGCTGTTGGATTAAATCTTTTAACTCGATATCCCAACTCTTCAGCCTCATCATATCGGCCCATATTCCATGCTTTAAATGCTAACTTACCACCACGACCACCCGACCAAGGGAGACCCTCTTCTAAGTAAGATTGTTTGGCTTTAGACAGTGGTAATGTGCGAGGTTTACGTTTTGGGAGTGTTTTCTTAGTCAGGGCTTTATATTCTTTTTCGTCCATAACCCACCTATAAAAAAACCACCCGAAAGTGGTTAATAAGATTTATTGCTGTAACGTAATAGTCGGATCTTCCAAACTCAATATTTGCCAGACCTCAGTATCTGTCAATAGAATGAAATGATCGTATTCGCCTTTTCGAATATCACAACATTGCCAATTAAACCAATCTATTAGATCAGATTCAGTGGCCTTGAAAAGCCAGGTTTCTTGATCTAGTTCTTGTTCCTGTAATATCGTTGCTCCGAAGTTTTGGTGACTTATTTTTCTTAATAGGCGTGGATATTCAAAATTTACTATTTTCGTATATTCCTTAAACTTACATGTAAAGGTATGCCCTACTTCATCAAAAATAACTTGGATAGTTTGTGGTAGATCATTTTTATTACATGACTCAAGCTTTATCCACGGTTTCATTGTAATAGTCCACCTTCATGAGACTCTGTTTTAATTGATTCTTTAAAACTTATTTCTGGCTCAAATCGACTTAACACCTCAACCATTTCATTGTGACTATATATAAAATAATGTTTAAATGTTCCCTTATAAGTATTATTAGTTTGCTCATTAAACCAATCTATCAAAGTTGAATCATCATAAACATAGAACCAATATTTTAGTCTTACCTCGGTATTAGGATCTTCTTCCTTATCTTCGCCATGCTGTTGAAGTGCATCCCCTTCGTCAATAATATTGAAGTATAAGCTATCTTTAAAATGTACCACTTGACTGATTGCAGTAGAATAACGAATAACTATTAAGCCATTCTGATCAAATGTAAATCCATCAATAAATGAACAAAACGGTTCAGGACAAAGCTCTTTTCGAATACAATTAACCACTTTTTATCAACCTTTTTAATTATTAAAAGGTATTTTGGATTATTTTTTACTTTAAGTCTAATTAAGTTACAACCCACTTCAAATCATCAGGCATCTCTAAATACTTCCCCTGTACCACACAAAAGTTACTTTTGAGCTAATCGTATTCGACCCAATTAAACATTAAAATATTTTACTTATAGTAATTGCTTTCTAATCTTTTAATTTATAAGAATCAAACCTTTTCTTCATTTTAACATCAACTTCATCAATTCTATAAAAACACTTTATATGCTTCTCATGTAAACTGTGAATTAGTTGCTTTTGATTCGAGTGTTCAAAAATGATTTGTGCTACTAGAGCACTTAAATTATTTGATTGTTTAATTAATATTTTTATGAAATCACTATTAAAACCCACTGCATTTCTAACAAAAGCTTGTTTTCCTGAATGTATAAAAGAATTTAGATGCGTTAAATGATACTTTTTAAACTCTAAAAACATTTGAATAATATGTTTAATAAACTGGAGATTAGCTTCATTTAGCTCATTAATCATCTTACTGACAGTAGGATAATTATCTTTTTCCAACTGCTCCTCAAAAGTCCATTTAAATTTTAATTTAAGTATCTGACTGTTAGTAGCAACGAATAGCAGCCAATACGCTCTTACAACAGATTCAAACTGTATTCGCAATAAAGTTAAAGCAGGAATAGTTAAATTAGAGGAAAACAAAGTATTGATAGCAATAGCATGCTCGAAAGAAATGTTTATACATTTGCATACCAACTCCAATCTAGGTCCACAATCAATAAGAGCACTTTTTTCTATTTCATTTTTATAGTCATTAAGCATGTAAATCGACAGAGTAGTTAGTTGCTCTATATCCATATAATTGCTTCATTAAGTCACATAATCGTACAACACTATCAGTATTTAACTTTTTTCCATAATAGTTTTAAAAACCGCACTACCAAAATTGATAGTACAGCTACCTGTGTTTAGATTTATTTTAAGCAATAAAAAACCGCACAACATTTCTGTGTGCGGTATAGTTTTGAAATAAATAAAGCTTTTTAAATGATGTAGGAACTATTAATTAATCTGATTACTAGCACAATGAAATACCTATAAATCAAGCCAATGTAGCGTAATACGAAACAGATTGGTATTTTGAAATAAAGTAGATAGGTACAAAAAATAGATAAATATAGTAAACAGAAACAGATGTATCACACATCGCTATTTTAGTCATATCCACAGCCATATTTTGTACTATAGGTTTTGAAGCCAGCCTATCAATATAAAATCTCTGCACTCTATTTTCTATAATTTTCAACATGTGTCTTAAGCCAATAAATCCTAATATCGCAATAAAAATATAAATGCATATATTGATAGCTTCAGATAAATATTGGAATACATACCAAACTATACGCCATAGCCCCATACTTAAAAAAAACACTATGATAAATAATATAGTAGGCTGAAAAAACAATAATATCTTAAGTAATAAGTAACCTTTCACTTTCCCATTATTTTTTTGGATCGCTCTTAAATTGAAATAGCTTTTTATAGGAACAAGAAAAACAACTATTAAAGCGACTAGCAAATTTGGAATAAAAAAACAGCTTTGTAAAATTGTCGCTAACATCCATATCGCTCTTTTATAATCTAATATTTTTATTATATATAAAAGAATATTAATAGCATAATCACAAAAAACCCACCCTATGCAGAACATAGAGCAGGCTACCTTTAATGACGATATTAACCAGCTCGGCAACTGGTCTACCGCTACTCACCAAATAAAGCCAACCTAACATGCACAGAGTCAACCGCTTCAGCTTTCGATCCTTTTATGGTCGGGCATACCAATAGCCCTAGCTTTGATTTTTTACTCAATGGCATGTTCTGTAGGTGGTCAATCTACAGGCAATAAAAAAGCCCAACAATTTAATGTCAGGCTTATTGGCTTAGATGAACTAATCAAATCAATCATTACATCATCAGCAAATTTATTTTAATTTTTAAGACTACTCCGTATGCTCAGCTAAGCATGTAGCTAATATTGTTGCATTGCTCACAGTCATAAGATTTGTATATTTAGGAACGTCTTGGTCTCCTTTCTCAAAATAGTTACCCTCATATATACTATCGACCATTTCAGTAAATTCTTTAGTTTGGTTTTTCCCAGTATTCAAGTCGGTAAATAAGCTTTTTAACCCAGTAACTCTATCGAGTGCTACCTCTTTTGGCACACCATCGATTTTCCAAAATGCTGCTTGTACATAAAATTGAGCATTATTTTCACAATAACCTGCATTTGCAAAGGCAGGAATAAGCATTAAAAGTAAGATTATTATTTTCATGTCGGGTACTGTTCACAATAAGATTAAAGCCCACTAGAGTGGGCCACTTATCTGGCTATTTAGGTAAATTTTCAATCATTAACATTGTGAATGCATCTATATCTTCAAGCTCATTTTCTGCTTTTCCAGACCCAGATAAATCACGATATATTTTCCCAAATGACCCATTTTTGCCTATACCAATCATTTTATCTACAGATAGTTTTGCAATCTCAGCATTATTATAACTTAGAGTCGAGGTATACTGAAATTCAGTATGGGCATATTTACCAATAACTTTAGAACTAATGAAACTTAAGTCCTCTCCCGCAAATACTCTTTTTTGCTTAATATCAAAATCCACTAAGATCGGCTTCTCTGTATGCTCATTTGCAAGCATATTTTGTGCACCTAATGCATCATTTAACTTTTGAATATAGCGCTCTTTAACTTGTTCTTGATTGAGAAAATCAGGAGCATTAATTTTACTCGATAAAGAAACATTTACATTATGAACTACATATAGTTTTGGCTGAATGTGCTCTACATCCCCAACCGTATCGTAAGGCTTATAGAATTTATCTGTTTTCGCGAAAACAGTTGTAGAAATTAGAATCGCCCCAGATACACAACATAGCAACAATTTTTTAAAAACCATTATCACACCCCAAAAATAAAAAAGCCCGCTTATTATTTGCGAGCTATGAATTTATTAATTAGTGACTTACTAAAACTTCGTCCACTATAACAGAAATATGCCACATCGCGTGCGCACACTCAAGTGCTTTTTTGGAAAGTTTCAAAATTAAAACTAGGATATCTACTCTTCATATAAGCAAGACCGCATTTAACATCCTGACGAATCTGATTAACACTTGTATCACTAGCTTGTGCTATACGGCGAAATGAGTTGCCCAATACATGATGTGACCAAATAGATGATATCCAGTCATTTAAGATTTCATCATCAATTAGACTAATATCTATAAATATACGATGTATAGCCCTAGCTTCATTACAATCGAGATTACAGCAAGTCCCTTTTTTATGATCAAAAATTGTATCTATCAAGTTTTGATCACCCATATACATAGCAATAAGTTTTTCCCTCTGCTTCTGAGTAATACGCTTTGTTGGCATAAATTTAACAATTTTTACCATTGTTTCATTATCGCCGTTAATCCAAGCACCTAGCTGACGACACCACTCTTCAAAAGTATACTTATTCCACTGAGTTGCTTGCATAATTGTTACTGGCATATTCACTTTAAAAACCCCTCTATCTCTTTAATCGCAAATCCTGACTTAACTTGCTGTGTACTAAATCTTAAAATAGTAAAACCTAACTTTGATGCTGCGTTGTATTTTTCCATATCACCTAAATAGCCACTTCCACGAGTGTGACGGCCATTACTCCAGATACCACCTTCAACCTCAATTAATATTTTGGTATTTAGAATATGGAAGTCTGCTCTCCACTTTCGTGTATCATGAAATTGATATTCCTCTATAAACTCTATTTTAAGGGCTTTAAGCTACATACTGAGTTGTATTGTATTTCCGCTTCACTTCGTTTCGTTTTACCTACCCCCAATTTCTTTCGTTTTAGCTGTGTTTTTGTGGCTTTATATAGTCTTTTGTATTCTGATATAGAAATGCTAGTCATAATTATGGATACTCATACCTCAAGCTTTATCAGATCAACTTTGACTTCAGTTTCTTCCCAAGACTCACCCCAACCATTCTCAAAGTAAAACCACTCACCGTTTTCATGTTTGTAGTACACGCTATGCTTCGGATCAAAGTGTGTAGCACCTGCAGGTTTATCCGCATCTTTCAACATGTAGTAAATATTGCGTTGCTGTCTACGGCGTTGCGTAATACGCATTTTCATTTTTAGTTTCATACGCCCACACCCAACTTATCTAAAACGTCACTAAGTATTATTTCATCGACTGGCATACCCACAATGAGATCTACCAAAACTAGGTACGGCGTTTTAATTTGCTCTGAAATTTGATCTAAAGACCAGAAATCATTTAAAGACTTAATCACTTGTTTGGCATTTTCTTGTTGTTGAGCAATCATGTTTTGCTCAAGGTTCTTTTGATAAATCCCCATGGTTATACGCCTTTGCCGTTTTGCTTATATCCCACTTGCTTGAGATACGGCATTAAACTTTGAACTCCCTGTTCATCGTAGCTCTCACCGACTTGACCGTGTTGTCCCGCATACTCAGGCAAACGAGAAATCTTTTGTGCAAACATAAAAATCTGTTTTTCAGAAAGCTGTGCCGTACTTAGTTTTTCAGATGGTGTAGTTTTACCTTGTGATTGAGTTTCTAGTGCACGGTACTTAGCGACTGCTTGAACGAGCTTGTCAGCAAAGTGATAAATCATCAGGTCATCACTCAAATTTGTATT
>NZ_FMYL01000023.1 GCF_900096955.1 Acinetobacter boissieri
GAAGCCAGTCTCAAAGACAGTGCAGGCAACACCAACACAAGCACAGCGACCGGTAATACCGTGGCAGATAGTGCGGGCAACAGCACAGCCACTACAGCTGCAGGCAATACGGTGAAAGACAGCAGTGGTAACAGTTCAGTCTATGGTGCATCGGGTAGCACCCTAACCGATAAAGCAGGCAACACCACCGTGGTAGATACCAAAGGCCTAAGCTTTAAAGACACAACGGGTGCTGTGACTGGTCCAAGCATCACGGCATCAGGTGTAAATGCCGGTGGTAAAGCCGTGACCAATGTCGGCGATGCAGTCAACAGCACTGATGCAGTCAACAAAAAACTATTGGATGAAGCAACATCTGCAGGCAGTGCCAAAACAGATGCTTCGGGTAATAGCACCGCATCAGCTTTAGGTGGTGGCTCAACTTATGATCCAACAACAGGTACCGTGTCTGCACCGACCTATAGCGTGAATAGTTCGAGTAAAAACAATGTGGGTGATGCGATCAGTGCATTAGACCAAGGCTTCACGGTCACCAGCAATGGTGCGAATGGTAAAGCGATCAAAGCTGGCGACACATTAGAGATAGGGACAGCGGATGGAGAGAAAAACCTCACCGTCAGCAAAGATGGCAACACCATCAAATACGGTTTAAATCGTAATTTAGATCTAGACAGCGTGAAAGCAGGCAATACCACACTGAACAACGTAGGCGTTGCGGTAGATGATGGTACAGGTAACGTCAGCAAACTCACCACAGCCGGTACCACTGTTGCAGACAGTGCAGGTAATAACGCAAGCTATGGTGCTAAAGAAGCCAGTCTCAAAGACAGTGCAGGCAACAGTACTTCAACGACAGCATCAGGCACAAACGTTGCTGATAAAAATGGTAACAGCAATAGCTTAACAGCTACAGGTAATACCATTAAGGATAATGCAGGCAACAGTACGACTTCATCAGCATCTGGTGTAACTGTTGCAGATGGGTTGGGTAATAGCACTGCAGTCACAGCAACAGGTGTAAATGTTGCAGGTGGTCCATCACTTACGAAAACTGGTTTAGATGTTGCAGGTGGTACGATTACCAATCTAAAAGGTGGTCAAATTGCAACGGGATCTACCGATGCGGTAACAGGTGGTCAAGTTGCAGAGGTACAATCTCAGTTACAAAAACAACTGGGTTCAGTCGGTGATTCAGCTGTGCAATATGCACAAAATAGTGATGGCACGACAAATTATGACAGTATTTTGGCAGGCAATGGTAAAGGTACAACAGCAACATTAGGTACAGACAGTTATGGAAATAGCATTGTTACTGGCGGAGGAACAACGATTTCGAATGTGGCAAACGCTGTAAAAGCGTCAGATGCTGTAAACAAAGGTCAGCTAGATTCTGCTATTAGCAGTAATATTACTGATGTAAAAGATGGTAATGGTAATGGTGTAAGTGTTACTGATCAGGTAGTGAATCGCAATTATAATGCAACGAATCCAGATCCAGACTCATTATTCTTGACCTATAACAAAGCGGGTCAAACTACGACAGATAACCTTACGATTGGTGAAACTGTCCAAAAAATGAATAAAGAAGGTGTGAAGTTTGCACATACTAATGCAGCAACAGAAGCTAAAGACTCAAGTGCAGGTGGCACGAATTCAACAGCATTGGGTGTAAATGCAATTGCTTCAACAGATGCAGCTAACTCAGTTGTGATTGGTAATAACTCAAGCGTTTCAGGTACCTCATCGGTAGCGATTGGTGATGGTGCCACAGCATCAGGTACACAATCGATTAGTATTGGTAC
>NZ_FMYL01000004.1 GCF_900096955.1 Acinetobacter boissieri
TATGTGTATAGCACGATTTTTCGCCCCAATACCGAGTTTTTCGAGCAGGGTGTCTATAGTGTGATACATAATGCACTTTGTGTATTTAAGTTGATTCAAAGTGTATTTTAATTGTATTTTGCAGTCTATAAGTATTTTTACATTTACACTATTTTTATCATTTATCAATTTAGATAATGCTCATTGAAACGAGCAACCAGACAGAAATTTTAATATTTAGAAAGTTTTCCATCTGGTTTTTAATGATTCATACATTGAATGCTCTCAACCCAATTATTTAACACGTTCAAAATCATTATAGCCAATCATAGAAAATCACTTTCCAAGGCCCGTGCTGTATCCTTAATATTTTAATTCATGCACGTAATATGTTATTGCTGGCTTATAAGCTGAAATTGCTGCTGTCGGGGGATGCTCAATCATGAGATCAAATAATATTTGAAGTGCTTCATCTTTTTTATTTAGAGCTTGAAGACATAACGCATAAAATGGAAGAACTTCTGAAGCCAACGGATAATGTTCACGTAATTTAATAAAAATCTGTTCAGCTTGAATGAACTGCCCTAGACTATGATAAGTACACGCCAGACCAAACGTTGCTTCAAATAGATCAGGTGGCGAGAGTGTTTCTTGGAGTGCTTTTTGATAATACTCTAAAGCATCTTGTTCTCGACCTTCATTATCATAGGCCCAAGCAATATTTAAGTAGATGGCACCAGTGACTTGATCTTGTGAGTTGATTAAATCAAACAATATTTTTCTACTTTGTTCAAATTTCTTATCTTTTCTTAATAAAATTGCATGGTTCAAAATATCTGTGTGCATAGCATTTTCTCTTTAACCCATAAAATAGATTAAAAAATATGGCCAAACACCTACCAACGGTATTTAGCCATATTTTCAAAAAGTTTTTGGTGTCAAACTAGACAAAGATTTCTGCCACCATATAAAGCTTTGCATAACCTGCAACTTGCATACGCTGTGCAGATAATTGTTTGCAATACAATACCCCTCCACGTGTAGATGCTTGATAGGCGATTAACTCAGGTTTATTAAAACGCTGTGACCAAAACGGCGCAAGGGCTGTATGAATTGAGCCTGTTACCGGGTCTTCATTCACCCCTATGGCAGGCGCAAAATAACGACTAATAAAGTCGTACTCTGCTTGATCACTTGGAGCAGTAATCACAACATCTTTCGTTTTTCCATCATTCACTTTGGCATTTAAACAAATACTCTTCAAATGAAGAAAATCTGGCTGTAACTCTAGAACCTGCTCAGCATGCTCGTATTCCACCACATACGCTTGGTCATTTACATATAATGTCTTAAATGGTGTACCTAAAGCCTCGACTAAACCCTGAGGTATTTCTTCAAGTACCGTGGGCTGACGAACAGGAAACTCCATCACAATCAAGCCATCTGTATCTTGCTGAATATAGAAATCTCCCATTTCATTGGTTGTAAAGCGCAAATTTTTTAAAGCAGGATTATTTTCAAACAAAATAAATGCACTGGCTAATGTTGCATGACCACAAAATGCAATTTCATCGGTTGGGGTAAACCAGCGAATATGGTAGCTCTCATCTGTACTGGCTTTTAAAAATGCCGTTTCAGATAAGTTATTTTCTAAAGCAATATTTTGCATGAGCGACTCATCAAGCCACTCATTTAAAATGATTACAGCGGCAGAGTTGCCTTTAAATAACTCTTGGCTAAACGCATCGACTTGGTACATTTTTAACATTATTGTTCTCAGGTTTGATGATGAATCGGTTGTTCATCTTGGCTTTGTTTTAATCGCTCTACATCCGTCTGCCCCATGAGCTGGCTAGTCACCGTTCCTGCAGTCATGGAACCATTTACATTCAGTGCCGTACGCCCCATATCAATTAAAGGTTCAATCGAAATTAAAAGCGCGGCCAGCGTAACAGGGAAACCAAGCGTTGGTAGCACAATAAGTGCAGCAAAAGTTGCACCGCCACCTACCCCTGCCACACCAATAGAACTTAAAGTAACCACACCCACGAGTGTTAAAATCCACATTGGGTCAAGCGGATTCACTCCCATAGTGGGTGCAATCATCACAGCAAGCATGGCAGGATACAACCCAGCACAGCCATTTTGCCCAATGGTTGTACCAAATGAAGCCGAGAAACTTGCAATTGACTCTGGAATACCTAAACGGCGTGTTTGTGTTTCTATATTTAAAGGAATCGTTGCTGCACTAGAGCGACTGGTAAATGCAAAAGTTAGCACAGGCCACACTTTTTTAAAGAACAGTTTAGGACTTACGCCCACACCGGCTAAAATCATGGCATGCACTAAAAACATAATAGCAATGCCCACATAAGAAGCAACTAAAAAACCACCCAGTTTTAAAATATCACTCAGGTTAGCACCTGCAACCACTTTTACCATGAGAGCCAACACACCATAAGGTGTCAGTTTCATGACTAAACGCACCAATCTCATGACCCAAAGCTGTAGCGTATCTACTGCATTTAGAACTGAACGCCCTTTTTCAGGGTGATCTTTGGCCAGTTGCAAGGCTGCTAAACCCAATAGCACAGCAAAAATAACCACGCTAATAATAGACGTTGGTTTTGCACCAGTTAACTCAGCAAACGGATTGGTTGGTATAAACGATAAAATAAACTGAGGTACGTTTAGGCCAGTCACTTGACCTGCATAAGTTGTTTGTATTGCAGTTAAGCGTGCAGTTTCTGCTGTACCTTGCACCAAACCATGCGCTGTAAGGCCAAACAACTGTGTTACACCCACGGCAACCAAAGCAGCAATCGCTGTCGTCAAAAGCAGTGTGCCAATACTAATAAAACTCATTTTCCCTAAAGCAGACGTAGCTGTATGTAACTTTGCCACTGCACTTAAAATTGAAATAAATACCAGTGGCATAACAATCATTTGTAACAACTTCACATAGCCATTACCCACAATATTAAACCAAGTAATCGACTCTGCAAGTACTGGATTTGAAGCACCATAAACCCACTGTAACCCTAAGCCAAAACACACACCTAGACCTAGGCCTGTCAAAACTTTTTTAGACAAACTCCATGATCGCTTACTTAGCTGTGCTAACAGCAATAATAAGCCTACAAATAGCAAGATATTGATCGTTAAAGGTATATTCATCTCTCTATTCTCCTAAGCCTCACGGCAATTTAAATTGTTCTATTTGCACGGATTATAAAGAACTCAAGGGCATTTTTTAAAATGAGATACAATTTCACTTAGAATATTTTTTTATTTTCACATCATACATTTAGATATAAAAAAGCCCTACATGGTGTAGGGCTTTAAACAAATCGGTGAGTTTAACCCATATGTTTAATAATGGCTTTACCAAAATCAGAACAGCTTAATAGTGTTGCACCATCCATTAAGCGCTCAAAGTCATAAGTCACTGTTTTGGCATTAATCGCACCAGATACGCCGTTTATAATGAGATCTGCCGCTTCTGTCCATCCCATATCACGCAGCATCATTTCAGCAGAAAGAATAATTGAACCGGGGTTTACTTTATCTTGACCTGCATATTTTGGCGCAGTACCGTGCGTTGCTTCATATACAGAAACTGCATCACCAATATTTGCACCCGGTGCAATACCAATACCGCCCACTTGAGCCGCTAAAGCATCAGATACATAGTCACCATTTAAGTTCAATGTTGCAATCACTGAGTACTCTGCAGGACGCATTAGAATTTGCTGTAAAAATGCATCGGCAATCACATCTTTAATGACAATTTCGCCACCAGTTTTTGGGTTTTTAATAGTTACCCATGGGCCACCGTCAATAAGCTTGCCACCAAACTCATTGATAGCCAATTCATAGCCCCACTCTTTGAACGCACCTTCGGTGTACTTCATAATGTTGCCTTTGTGTACCAAAGTCACAGATGGCTTATCATTATCAATCGCAAACTGAATTGCTTTACGCACTAAACGCTCTGTCCCTTGCTTAGATACCGGCTTAACACCAATACCACAGCCTTCAGGAAAACGGATTTTCTTTACACCCATTTCTTCTTGTAAAAACTTAATGACTTTTTTTGCTTCGTCAGAATCGGCTTTCCATTCAATACCTGCATAAATATCTTCAGAATTTTCTCTAAAAATAGTCATATCTGTTTGTTCAGGGTGTTTTACAGGCGATGGTACACCTTCAAACCAACGTACAGGACGTGAACATACATATAAATCAAGCTCTTGACGCAAAGCAACATTCAGTGAACGCATACCACCGCCCACTGGTGTAGTGAGTGGCCCTTTAATTGCGACTACATATTCACGTATTGCTTTAAATGTTTCTTCAGGCATATATGTACCATAGGTAGCATTTGCCTTTTCGCCACAGTATACTTCTAACCATTCGATAGCACGTTCACCACCATAGGCTTTTTCTACCGCTGCATTTACAACATCTTTCATCGCTGGCGTAATATCTATGCCAATCCCATCCCCTTCAATGAAAGGAATAATTGGGTGGTTTGGCACATTCCATGATAGATCTGTATTAACGGTAATCTTTTCACCTTGTGTCGGTGCAACAATCTTGTCGTAACCCATTTTACAGGCTCCCTTTTATCTTTAGCGAACTTACATGATTGTCTTTATGACAATTTTTCATTTTTTTAAATGCGACTTCATTCTAAAGTAAATTGATGCAATGCGTCATTTCTGTTGGAAATAATCTACATTTAAAAAATCAATATACACGACACACGTAAAAGCAGATACTTTCATGAAAATTACCATACTCAATAAACCATTTAATGTGCTTTCACAATTCAGAGAAGAAGCAGAACACACCACTTTAGCTGAGTATATTCATGATACTGAGTTACGTGTTTCAGGCCGTTTAGATCGTGATTCTGAAGGCTTACTGATCTTAACTGATCATGGTGGATTAAACCAATACTTAACGAGCCCTAAAAAAAAGCAATATAAAACGTATTTAGCGCAAGTTGATGGTGCTGTAGATGCAGCTGCCGTGAAACAATTATGTAATGGTGTGGAACTTAATGACGGTATGACCTTACCTGCATTAGTAAAAATTGTTGAAGAACCTGAATGGCTTTGGGAAAGAACACCACCAATTCGCTACCGTGCGAACATTCCAACTACATGGTTGGAAATTAAAATTATGGAAGGTAGAAACAGACAGGTTCGCCGCATGACATCTGCTGTCGGTTATCCAACACTGCGCTTAATTCGTACACAAGTCGGGCCAGTTAACTTAATAGAATTAGGCCTAAAAGTAGGTGAGACTCGCTCTATTGAACCGTTGTTATTTCCTGAATTTAAAAAAATTATGGAGCACGTAGAAACACCAAAGAAATTTTTTGCATCAAAACCTAAAACGGGTCATGTAGACAAAAAAACGAAAAAACAAGATAAACAACGTGATAAAGTCTTAGTTGAAATTTTTAAAACAGATGCAGTACGCCCTCGCCGTATTACCAATGGTACGACTCGACCAAATCTAAAAAAAGGTCGTGGACGTCGTACTCGCTAACACTATAGAAAAAAAAGGGGGCAACACATTGCCCCCTTTTTTATTGAATGTTTAAGCCAACTAACCTAACCACGCTTTGGCTTTTTCTGCATTTTGTACAGTAAGTTTCACTGTATCGAGTTTTAAATCTGCACTGTTCACTTGTAATGTCAGCATCTCATCACGGCGGAACACATGCAGCGTTACCGTTTTTTGTTGCTCGCTATATTGCGCCAAAAGCTTTTCAGTGGCTTTTAAATGGTCTATTGCGATCACCACATCGTGTGCAGATACACCTGCTTGGGCTGCCACACTATCACGGCGAACCTGTTGCACTAGTAGTCCCTCTGGTTTCTCTTGTACTTTCATACCTAAAGGTAAAGATTGCTTTTGCTCTAATTCAAAATCTACGCCAAACTGTGTCAACAACTCAGCCAGTGGTAACTCTTGTGTTGAGTTTACCCATGTATCTAAACGTTGTTTCCAATCTTTTTTGGTCAATGCTTCACAGCATTGTAAAATGGTTTGTTCATGAACTTGTTGCCCTTGCTGTGCATTTTGATACAGCTGTCGCATCACTTCGTCTAGGCTAGACCCTTCAAGTTTTAAACTCAAGTCAATACATAAAGCAACTAAAGCCCCTTTGTTATAATAACTTGTACCTGCATTACTGGTATTTTCATCAGGACGATAAAATTTAATCCACGTATCAAAACTTGACTCAGCAACAGATTGCACCTGACGCCCTGCATTTTGCAAATAGCGGTCAATTTGTGCTTTCAGCAATGTTAAATAACTTTCTTTAGAAACCACACCACTACGTAACAAAATTAGGTCATCGTAATACGAGGTAAAACCTTCAAAAATCCAAAGTAGTGATGTATAGCTCTCTTGGTGCAAATTATAGTTTGCCAATACTTCAGGTCGAATACATTTCACTAACCATGAGTGAAAATATTCGTGACTACATAACCCTAAATAACGCTGATAATTCGCTGATGGCTCATCTTTTTCATCAGCCACTGGGAAATCTGTTCTTGGGGCAATTAAACTGGTCGAATTTGGGTGCTCAAGACCACCATAATGATTGGCTGTTGCCATGGTCATAAACACATAATCATTAAATGGTGCATGCCCAAACATTTGTATTTCTGTCGTACAAATTTTTGTCAGATCTGTTTTTAATCGCTGTAAATTGGCTTGATGTCTGCCTGAAATAGTAAATGTATGTTCAATCCCTTCTGCATCAAAAGTAAACCGATCTTGCACAGCACACTCAAAAGGACTGTCAATCAATTGCATGTAATTATCTGCATGCAGTGTGTAATGCCCTACTTGATCGCTTGTATGTTTTAGCCCTGTAGCAATAGTAAAATGTGTTAAGGCTTCAGGTAATTTAACATCTACTTGGCATGTCTGATCGTCTTCACCCAACACCCCTAAACACACACACGAAGGGTTTACATACAATAAATTTTGGTCGACATACGCACCACGTACCGATAAATCATAAGCATACACCTGATACGACACGGTAATTTCCTGAGCCTGTGTCAAATGTACTCGCCATTTATTTTTTTCAAATTTTTCAAGCTGTACAGGCTGCCCTGCGACTGTCTGAGCACGAACTGACTCAACATGCTTGGCAAACTCACGAATCAGATAACTCCCTGGAATCCATGTTGGCAACCATAGCACTTGCTCAGGTTGTGCTAAAAAAGTGAACGACACCTGAATAAGATGCTGTTTATAATCGTCAAATGCTATTTGATAGTGCAACATAAGTCAGAATTTCAATCCAATTTTATTGAGGTGAGCTTTTAGCTTAGCACTTTTTTTGAATGATTTTATGCAACAATAACAACTGTGCATTTTTTGTGACACTTTTTTATTTATTTTAAGTTTGATCACGTAACGTTCTGCGTTCTGATTTGTTTCAAGGCGATTCTTTTGATTTTTTCTACACGACCTCTACTCGCATTTTTCTTATTTATTTTTGTGACTTCTAGCAATGCTGCCATACTTAACATTGCACCCGAATCTGTAGAAGCCGAATCTTGGATGATCTTTGACCCACAAACAGAACAAGTGATTGCTGAACATAATGCAGACATACAACGTGCACCTGCCTCTTTAACCAAAATGATGGTGGCTTATTTAACTTTAGAAGCCATTCATGCAGGACAACTCAAAACCACAGACCCTATTACTGCATCAAGTATCGTCAATTACGTTAAATTTGATGAGTCAAAAATGGGCTTAAAGGTCGGTGAACGTATTACAATTGACCAACTGCTCAGTGGGTTAATTGTCATGTCTGCCAACGATGCAGCAGTGACTTTGGCTGAGAAAATTTCAGGCAACTTGCCTCAGTTTATTGAAAAGATGAATACAACTGCTCAGCAACTTGGTATGTCGAATACCCATTTTACCAACCCCGCTGGCATTACCATGCCAGACCACTACTCCTCTGCTGCCGACTTGGTCAAACTTGCCGACCACCTAATCAAAAAATACCCAGAATATTTAAACTACTCAAAACAGCAAAGCTATACATGGGACGACCTTACGCATAAAGCCACCAATCTGTTACTCAAAAAAGATAACACTATAGATGGCCTTAAAACAGGCTATACCGCAGCGGCAGGGTTTAATTTAGCACTCACAGCAAAACGTCTCACAGCTGATTCAACTTTACCTGAACGCAGACTCATTGTGGTGGTTTTAGGAACAAAAAGTAAATTCAAGCGTGCTCAAGTCGCGAACCAACTCATGAATCTAGCATTTGCTTATACACAAGATATCGTTGCAATTAAAGCCAATCAACCACTCTTTCAATTACCCATCATCAATGGCCAGCAAAAAAGTTTTACCTTCACCTACAAAAACAACAAAATATTGACCACATCTTTATATGCTCAAGACACGCCAATTCAACTGCAAAATTTTGATATGACTACAGGCGTCATTGTTGAAAATAAACAACCCGTTTTACCGTTAAACCCACAACAGATTAAGCTAAATATTACACTTGATCAAAAACAGCTCATTGCACCAATAAATAGAGAAATGGTGCTTGCAAATGTCACCATTTTGCAAAATAATCAACCAATTGATAAATTAAAAATTTCTGCGCCTGTTGTACTAGAACGTGCAAGTTTATTTGAACGATTTATGCATTGGATTAGACACATACTACCGTTTATGTCTAATAAAACTACAGAAGCTATTATTTACCAATAAAAGTCGTTTTAAGTCATTTCACATGGATGTAAAAGGTGGGATATTAAATGGAACAACGCAGTTTAGAATGTCAAATACATATAACACATAAAGGCAAACCAAATCATGAATAACGAATTACATC
Source organism: Acinetobacter boissieri (assembly GCF_900096955.1). Taxonomy (GTDB): domain Bacteria; phylum Pseudomonadota; class Gammaproteobacteria; order Pseudomonadales; family Moraxellaceae; genus Acinetobacter; species Acinetobacter boissieri. The sequence continues at coordinate 8,888 of NZ_FMYL01000004.1, forward strand.
GAATAGTTATTGTTGGTGGTGGTGCTGGTGGTTTAGAGTTAGCAACGCAGCTCGGTAATACCTTGGGTAAGCATAAAAAAGCTCAGATCACCCTCATTGACCGCTCATTATCACACATTTGGAAGCCACTTTTGCATGAAATTGCAGCTGGTACACTGAACCCACATTCAGAAGAAACCAACTACTTTGCACATGCAAAAAAACATCATTACCAATTTATTTTGGGTCAGTTCGAAGGTTTAGATAAAAGCACAAAAAATATTAAAATTAGTACCCCCCAACTGTCAGAGAAATATTATCACGAAGGCTTTACAGACATTCACTACGACACACTGGTCTTAGCGATTGGCTCTCGTTGTAATGACTTTAACACCAAGGGTGTACGTGACAACTGCTACTTCTTAGACAATCGAGAGCAAGCAGATGTTTTCCAACAAGATCTATTTCATCTGTATTTAAATGCACAAAACTCACCTGAAAAACGAATGCTCAATATTGCTATTATTGGTGCAGGTGCAACAGGTGTAGAGCTTTCAGCAGAGCTCATTGATGCTAAGGAAAATTTCAACCAATACGGCCTCGATCATATTGACCCTAAGTCAGTCAAGATTACACTCATTGAAGCCACCAATCGTATTTTGCCTGTACTATCCGCATCAATCTCTGCACAAACACAAAAAACGCTCGAAAAAATGGGCATTGATGTGCTCACAGAGCATAAAGTGAGCGAAGTCACTAAAGATTCCATTCAATTTGCAGATGGAAAAACTATTCCAGCAGACATGATTGTGTGGGCAGCAGGCGTAAAAGCGCCACCTGTACTTGAATTACTTGAAGGCTTTGAAAAAGACCGTATTAATCGTTTAAAAGTGTATGCAACATTGCAAACTTTAAGCGAACCAAGCATTTTTGCGCTCGGTGACTGTGCCCACTGCCAACCTGATGCACACGAACCACCGCTTGCACCACGTGCACAAGTCGCAAGCCAACAGGCCAGTTTCTTAGCAGAAGCCATTCCTGTGTACTTACGTGGTGGTAGCATGCCAATGTTCAGCTTTACAGATAAAGGCTCACTGGTTTCTTTAAGTCGCAACAAAGCGATTGGTGAAATTCTAGGCCAAGTCAAAGTACATGGTGCTTTAGCACGTTCAATGTATGCATCACTTTATCGTATTCATCAAACCCATATCCATGGCTATACGCAAGCAGGTTTAATGATGACAAAAGACTTTGTCACTCGTCGTGTTGGGCCAAAAATTAAACTTTACTAGCTTGAAGTACATTATATAGGTTGATTGTTTGTACTAAAAAATATGTAATGGTTGTTTTTTAAGCAACCATTCATTGATTTTTTACAAATGATCTTCATACTATAAATCAATGCAACGATGCCTTAACCTATTTTTCTATGCAGTCATGCATTTTGAAATATTGGCACATAAAAATGGATATGAGATATGACCGCAATTGCGAATAACCAAGTTGTTTCATTCAACTACACACTCACTAATACAGAAGGTGAAACACTCGACAAATCACAAGGCGAGCCACTCGTTTATTTGCATGGTGCAGGAAACATCATTCCTGGCTTAGAAAAAGCACTTGAAGGCAAAACTGTTAGTGACAAATTTGTAATCACTATCCCTGCTGCTGAAGCATATGGCGAATACAACCCTGAACTTGTGCAAGAAGTACCTGCTCAAATGTTCCAAGGTGTAGAAAACATCGAAGCGGGCATGCAGTTCCAAGCACAAACAGATGATGGCGTACAAATCGTAACCGTAAAATCTGTTGAAGGCGAAACAATTATTGTAGATGCAAACTTCCCACTTGCAGGTCAAGACCTTACATTTGACGTTGAAGTAACTGACGTACGTGAAGCAACTCAAGAAGAATTAGACCACGGCCATGTACATGGTGCAGGTGGTCATCATCACTAAGTGATGACGAACAAAAAAGCAAAGCTTCGGCTTTGCTTTTTTTGTGCCGATGATTACACTAGATAGACCGTGTTTAGAAAATATAATTATGCCAACACAGCTCATTTGGTTTCGTCAAGACCTTCGTATACAAGACCATAGCGCACTATGGCATGCCACACAGCAAGGCCAACCCTGTATTGCTGTCGTCATTTTATCGCCAGAACAATGGCAAATACATCATGATGCATCTTGTAAAATCAACTTCTATCTTCGACAACTCAAAATACTACAGCAACATCTTCTAGAAAAAAATATTCCTCTTATTGTGGCTCAAGTAAATCTTTGGAAAAATGTCGCTAATTATATGCTTCAACTCACAGAGCAGTTGGGCGTAACCCATGTATACGCCAATGCAGAATATGCTGTACATGAAAAACAACGTGATGACGCAGTACTAAAAGTACTTTCACAACAGGGTAAGAAATTTCAACTTTTTCAAGACCACACTTTATTTCCTGCAAAAAGTATTCGTACACAGAGCAATCAACCTTATAAAGTTTTTACCCCTTTTAAAAAAGTGTGCTTTGAACGACTACAATACAGCATACCCAAATGCTACCCAGACATTGAAACACAACAGCGTATTACTCTACAAAATGACATTCGGCAAGTATCTATTGATGACATGCTGACACAATACCCAGTTTCAGAATACATGTTACAACAATGGCCTGTCGGTGAGTCTATTGCGCATGAAAAACTCTATGAGTTCACGCAACACCAAGTCAAACAATACAAAAACCAAAGAGACTTGCCTGCCATACATGGCACCAGTCGTATATCTGCGTATTTAAATATAGGCATTATTTCAGCCAGACAATGTTTACAAGCGTTGTTTCAACCGTATCACGGTGAGTTTGTTTTAAGCGATAAGGGAATTGAAACTTGGCTTAGTGAAATACTTTGGCGTGAATTTTATCAACACATTATGGTTGATTATCCTAAAGTATCTAAATCAAAACCATTTAAAGATGAAACTGCCCGATTGGCATGGCGTGATGCACCACACGATTTTGAAAAATGGGCACAAGGTCAAACTGGCATACCCATTGTAGATGCCGGTATGCGAGAGTTAAAGAACACGGGTTGGATGCATAACCGTGTACGTATGATCTGTGCAATGTTTCTCACTAAAAATTTACTCATAGACTGGCGAGAAGGTGAACGTTGGTTTATGCAACATTTAATTGATGGAGAACTGGCGGCCAATAATGGCGGTTGGCAATGGTCTGCTTCTACAGGTACGGACTCTGCACCCTATTTTCGCATTTTCAATCCAGTCACGCAGTCTGAACGCTTCGACCCAGAAGGCACTTATATCAAACAGTGGGTGCCTGAATTGGCATCATTATCTGCGAAGCAGGTACATGCCCCATTTGAGCATAAAATTGGCCACATCGAATACCCGAAACCCATCGTAGACCTTAAATCTAGCCGTGTACGTGCCATTGACGCTTTTAAAAACCTTTAAATAAAACCCTCAAAGGTATGATGGTCTTTTAGCTATTATACCTTTGATATATACATGGGCTTATCTTGCATCTCGTTTAAACACGAGTTCATTTGCACTTGAGCTCACTGCATCGAAATAATAGCCATCAACAGCAAATGCTTTTAAATCTTCAATACGGGTAATCTGATGCTCAATCACAAAACGTGCCATTAAGCCACGGGCTTTTTTGGTATAAAAACTAATAATTTTGTATTGATCATTTTTCTGATCTAAAAATACAGGCCGAATAATCTCAGCCTTGACCTGACTTGGCTTCACTGCTTTATAATATTCATCAGAGGCTAAATTCAACAAAATTTGACTATTTGCGACGTCTAAATCTTGGTTGATTTGCTGTGTAATACGCTCACCCCAAAAGCTATACAAGTTTGTACCACGTTCATTCTGCAGTTTCGTACCCATTTCTAAACGATACGGCATCATTAAATCTAAAGGGCGTAATACACCATATAAACCTGAAAGCATACGCAAATGTTGTTGAGCGAAATCAAGCTGTTTTTCACTTAAATTATATGCATCTAAACCAGTGTAGACATCACCTTTAAAAGCAAAAATAGCTTGGCGTGCATTGCCAAAATCAAAAGACGGCGACCAATCTTGAAAACGTGCTACATTCAGTTGTGCTATTTTCTCACTCACATGCATTAAACTTGCTACTTGAGTTGCAGAAAGTTTACGACAGACATTTATCAGTTGAGCTGACTGATCGAGCAACCGAGGCTGTGTAAAATGATCTGTGGGTAAAACCGTTTCGTAATCCAATGTTTTGGCTGGGGATATGAGGCTTAGCATTGTCTTACCTATCATCTATTATATTCATGTCTGTTACTATAACAGTCATGAATTTCTAAAGCTAATTTGTGTTTTTAATCGTAATTATCGGTATCATAGAGACTCCTTCTTACCCAAGAAATATCAACGATATGACTGATACACTCTTTTTAAATGGCCCAGTCGGTAAAATTGAAGTATTTGTTGATTATCCACAAATCACTGCAAAAGGATTTGCCGTAATATGTCACCCTCATCCACTACAAGGAGGTACACCACAGCACAAAGTGCCTGCCCTTTTGGCTAAAATTTTAGCTGAGCGAGGCTGTATTGTGTATAGACCGAGCTTTCGTGGCTCTGGTAACAGCGAAGGTACACATAATGAAGGTTTTGGCGAAACAGATGATATCCTAGCTGTCATTAACTATGCCAAACAACAACATCCAGAACTCGTATTTTATGCTGGTGGGTTTAGTTTTGGTGCACATGTGATTGCTAAAGCGTACGACCAACTTGAACAACTTGAGCGCCCAACGCAGTTGGTCCTCTGTGGGTTGCCTACCGCAACTGTACAAGGTTTAAGACATTATAAAACACCTGAACTTAAAGGTGACTTACTGCTTATACACGGCGAAAGTGATGACATTACATTGTTATCAGATGCAATTACTTGGGCGAAACCTCAAAAACATCCAATCACCATTTTCCCAGGTGCAAACCACTTTTTTACAGGCTACTTGAAACAGCTGAACGAAACCATTCAACGCTATATTAATTTATAATTAAAGCTAAGTATCGCATGCCGCCGTGCATGCGATATATAATAACTGATGGATTTAACTTTTGGTAATCGATATGAAAAATCATACATCCACTCTATCTGAATCGCTGTCACCCCCTCTAATTGATGCACATACCAAGTTTGAAGATATGCTTGCAATGCTCATTGGTACATTTATTCTATCTTTTGCTCTAAATTTACTCCAGTTTTCGGGCATTATGACCGGAGGTACAGCAGGATTATCATTACTCATTCACTACATTACTGGCTTAAAATTTGGCACAGTATTTTTTCTGATTAATATTCCCTTTTATTATTTTGCATATAAAAAAATGGGGGTAGCTTTAGTCGTTAAAACATTTATTGCTGTGGTTTTACTGTCTGCATTTACTGAAATCATGCCACAATTTATTAAAATTCAAGCACTCAACCCAATTTATGCCACAATTGTTGCCAACTTAATTATGGGTGTAAGTTTCTTAATTTTATTTAGACATCGTTCTAGTCTAGGTGGTGTTAATCTTTTAGCCTTATATTTACAAAGCAGATTTAATATTGCAGCAGGTAAATTTCAGATGGGCGTAGACTTGAGTATTCTCATTGCTTCATCTTTTTTTGTAGAATGGCACTTATTAGCCATTTCAATCTTAGGTGCTTTTGTACTGAACTTTGTGATTGCAATGAACCATAAAAGCTCACGTTATATTGCTTAATACAGATACAAATCCAAGATTAAAAGCTTGGGTAACAGATCAGTTATATCACTGACATCTATTGTTCATGTGTTCTTCCTAGACTTTAGACTTCACAACAACAGTGTATAACATCAAATGAATAAGAAATTAGCTTTAAGTATTTTAGCCTCAATACTTATGATAACGGGCTGTCAAACACAACCGACTCCAAGTACAAAAGCAGCCAAATTAGTTGCTTTTGCGAGCTTACCGGCAGGTACTTTTACCGAAGGGCCAAGTAGTGGCCACAAAATTGAAGGTAAAAATGGTTTTTCTGTCCCTTTTAAAAGTCAGCCTATACAAGGTTTCTCTGCTGCGATCAAAAATAAAGCGGGCACATATACCGTAATGCCTGACAATGGTTTTGGTACGCAAGAAAATTCGAGTGACTTCTTACTGCGCATGTATACGCTGGACATTGACTTTGCAACAAAAAAACACCCCACACAGAACATCAATATTATTAAAACGATTCAACTTAAAGACCCAAATCATCTTATTCCATTTGAAATTATTCATCAAAACACAGCTGATCGCTTACTCACAGGTGCAGATTTTGACATCGAATCAATGCAACAATTGAGTGATGGGAGCTATTGGATCGGTGATGAATTTGGCCCATATTTACTGCACTTTTCTGCAGATGGCGTATTGCTTGACCCGCCAGTTACTCTGCCTAACCCACTTGAACCCAACACAGCGTTAAGATCACCACAAAATCAGTTTAATCGTAATAAATCACAATACATTGAACCATTGGTACAAAAGAGTGGTGGTTTTGAAGGGATGGCTCTTTCTCCTGACCAGAAGTTTTTATATCCTATACTTGAAAAACCATTGCTCAACTCAAAAGAAAAACAACTGCTGATTTTTCAATTTGACATACAGAAGAAACAATATACTCCAAACTACTACTACTTTGCACTAGATGCTAAAGCCACAAATATTGGCGACTTTCAAATGTTTAATGATAAAGATGGTCTCATTATTGAACGAGATGCCAGTCAAAATGATCCAAATGGCTACAAAAAGATTATTCAAGTCCATTTCAATGATGTAAAACACGCAGTAACACGTAAAGAATTAGTCAATTTAATGGCAATTAATAACCCCAATGAACTCTACAAAACCACCCGATATGCAGGCGATTTAGGTACAGGCACACAGTTTATGATGCCATTTGAAACCATTGAAGATATTATTATTGAAAGCCCAGATACCATTACCATATTGAATGACAATAACTTTCCATTTTCATCTGGTCGAAATGCCAATACAGCAGATAACAATGAAGTGATAAAAATTAAACTCCCCCAATCACTGTGGTAAGCCGTTGGTTATTTGTTAACTGTACTATCACAACGAGTTTTAGCCCGTTTCTATCTGCTCAGTTGAGTCAAAAATGGGCTAAAACAGCACTCACAGCAAATCATAATAATGACAATAGTTTGATCAAAAAATAAATTTATCTATTTATTTTTTAATCATTAGAGTTGCTGAGTAATCGAACAATCTGTTTGCGTAAAATTCACTTGTGCAAGTGCGCCATTAACCAATGACATTTGTGGTGGTACATGGCCAATATCTACATCGTAAATGACAGGAATATTAAGATATCCCAGGGCCAACTTTAATGCATCTATATAGGTCAATTGATCTGTAGCGCCTTTTTCTTGTTCTTTAGTTGAACTTCGACCTACTAAAATGCCTGATAACCCATTGAACCAATACTGCATTTTCAAGCTGAGCAAAGCTCTTGCAAGTGCACAAGGTTTCAGCTCCGAACTTTCAAAATAAAGAATTATTCCTACAGTCGCATATTGTTTTATAAACTGAGGAATATCTCCAAACTCAGTACCTGCGAGGCGAGAGATTGTTTCTAAACACCCTCCAATGAAACGACCATGAAAAGAGATTGGCGAAACTTCTCCATCTAAACGTTTCCATTGTGTCGGCACTGTTAAATTAAAACCATCAGAAGGATTCAATGCCCAATTATTTGGTTGACTTTGATAGTGTAAAGACGATGCCTGATGAATAATGGCTCCTCTATTTACCTGTAAAACATCCCATATTTTTTCTGTAGTTGTATCTGGTGATGTAATAGAAAACTCCATTAAATTCGGACTATGCAACGTTGCCCAACCTGCAATCGTGGTAATAGCATATGTAATGTACTTAAATCAGAATACCCACAAAACCATTTCGGTTCACATGTAGAAAGCTGTTTAAAATCTATTAATTCCAAAATATCCATTGCGAGCTCTCCTCCCCACGGAGGCATAATGGCTTTAACCTCTGAGTTAAGTAAAAAACCGTTCAGTTCTTTTGCTCTTGCTAGTCTGTTATCACTGGCATTCTTGTGTACCGAACGTAAACAGTGCCCTTCAATGACTCTAAACCCCTTTGCCTTTAAATGTTTGATGACATAATCAAGCCGAGCATGAAAATGATTGGGAACCCCCATAGATGGTGCAGTAATTGCGATCAAATCGCCCTCAACTAAAGGAGGAGGAAAACGTATATTCATAAATCACAAACCTCTATCATGTTTTTGTTATTTAATACTTATAACTCAAAATAGATCAACCTTGTGATTAAAAGCATACCGTTGATTTAAACATATCGCTTACAACGTATATTTAAAATGATTTCACAAGCAAAGATTGTTATATACAAAACAGAAAAAGCCCCCTACATAACATAGAAGGCTCATTGCTTACTCACTAATTATTGCAAATCTATCTCATAGTGTGGAGCTGTCGAACTTACTTACCCACCAAAGACAACGCCGTTTTGAGTAACGTCCAACATTTTTCTACTGTTTCAACATTTACTCGCTCACCCGGTGCATGTGCCCCACGAATATCTGGGCCAAATGAAACCATGTGTAAATCTGGATAATGTTCAGCAATAATACCGCACTCTAAGCCTGCATGAATTACTTTAAGCTTAGCATCTATACCAAATGCTGTTTGATATGCCTGCTGTAAACACTTTAAAGCCGCAGACTCTGGGTTAGGCGTCCAACCTGAAACAAGAGGAGTTAGAGTTGCTTGTGCACCATAGCTGATAAAATGTGTTTTGATCGTTTCAGCAAGCTGTGCTGCTTGTGTATTGACCATTGAACGGACCATAATTTTAGCAGATACCTCTGTAGCAGTTATAGCAAGCATGCCAATGTTATTTGACGTCTCAACCACATCATCTAATACTTCACTCATACGGTATATGCCATATGGACAAGTTGCCAGTGCAGTGATCCATGCTTGTGTAACATGCGTTGGGCAAATCTGTGTTGGCACTGAACACGGCATCAATGTAATCTCTAAGCCGTCATCAATCCCTTTTAATGTTTCAAGGCAGTGTTGTTGATACTGAGAGACCTGTTGCTGAAAGTCTCTATACTGTTGTTCAGTTAAACCTATGACTGCAGACGCTTCTCTAGGAATTGCGTTACGTGCAGTACCACCGACCAATGAAGCCAAATAGCCATTGCCTAAATATTGATGTAAACATTGCACTAAAATCACATTAGCATTACCACGACCTAAGTGAATATCCACCCCTGAGTGTCCACCTTTAATTCCTTGTACACTTAGCTGAAACCAAAGCTGATCTTGTGGTGTTTCTTGTGCTATGACTGCTTGTGTGAGTTCAACATCTTGACTGCCTGCACAACCCAAATATAACTCGCCCCATTCTTCAGTATCCATATTAAAAAGCCACTTACCTTTTAATACTTCTGGATCTAACCCTCTAGCACCGCTCATACCGGCTTCTTCATCTACCGTAAGTAATACTTCAATTGGGCCATGCTCAATATCGTCACTATCTAATACTGCGAGCGCTAAAGCCACACCAATCCCGTTATCTGCACCTAACGTTGTATTTTTAGCAATCAGCCAACCGTCTTCTAACACAGGCTGTATGGGGTCTTTATTAAAGTCATGTATTGTATTTCGGTTAGCTTGCGTCACCATATCTACATGTGCTTGTAAAATAACAGGGATAACCTGTTCTTTACCTTGACTCGCAGGTTTGGTAATAATTAAGTTGCCTGCACCATCAATAACACTTGGGAAATTCTTTTCTATGGCCCATGCTTGTAACACGTCTCTGAGCTGTTGTTCTTGCTTAGATATTCGAGGAATACGACATAACGTATCAAAGTGTTTCCAAACAATCTGTGGTTGTAATTGGGAGAAATCAAACATGCTCATAACCATTACTCAAAGAATATAATCTCTTTAGCTTACTTGCTCATACAGTCAACGACAATAACTATTATTGTGCTGGAAATATTTTTATTAGACAAAAAAATACCCTAAACTCATTTTTTAGTTTAGGGTAAATGACTATCGCATCATGTGTTTATTTTTTAAACGGCAATGCATATTTAAAAATACGGCCCAATACTTGGCTATATTGTTTAAATAAACTTGCATTGTTATAGTTTAAACCATATTTTTCACAAACTGCTTCAACTTTTGGCGCCATTTCTCTGTAACGGCGGCCCGGTACTTCTGGAAACAAATGATGCTCAATCTGATGGCTCAAATGACCTGTTAAAATATGAAATGCTTCAGAGCCCATCAAGTTTGATGAACCACGAATTTGGCGCATATACCAATGTCCTTTACTTTCATTTTGTAAAACTGACTTTGGAAATACTTCAACATCTTTAGTAAAGTGGCCACAAAAAATAATGCTAAACGTCCAAACATTTCGCATGCCGTTGGCAGCCATGTTACCAAAAAATACAGGAATCGCATTTGGTCCTGCAATCAGCGGGAAAAATACATAGTCTTTAAATAACAATTTAGCGACTTTGTTTTGAATAGGCTTCCACTCTTCCCACAATTGCTTCTTCGTTTTACGGCCAATAAATAACTTACCAATTTCTAGACTTTGTATAGCAACACCCCATTGGAATAAGAAACAAAATGGGATGCTATACAGTGGCTGTAAGAGGTGTGATTTTTTCCAACGTTGTTCAGGAAATAAACGTAATAGGCCATAACCAATGTCATCATCCATACCTTTAATGTTGGTATAGGTATGATGCGTAAAATTGTGTGACTGTCTCCAGTTATCGCCAGTACCTGCTATGTCCCATTCGTAACTTTGTCCCATGAGTCTTGGATCATTCATCCAATCATACTGTCCATGCATGACATTATGACCCACTTCCATATTTTCTAAAATTTTTGATATACCAAGAAGTCCTGTACCTAAAACCCATGCTGGCGGAAACCATCCTGCAAATAATAAGGCACGACCTGCGATACTGCTATAGCGTACCGTTGAATATACACGGCGCATATACTTAGCATCTTTTTCACCTAAATCATCAAGCACATCTTGTTTAATCGCATCAAGTTCTGCCGCTAAAGATTCCAATTCAGCTTCACTTAACTCACGATTTTTTGGGTTTTTAAAGTACTGGGTTTTTACGTGCATATTCATGATACAACTCACTCTTACAGATCTAAGACTAGATCAGATTTTGCCGAATTAATACAAATACGTAATGAACTACCTGGCTCTGCATTTTGGTTTTGATTCAAAATATTTTGTGTTACGCCACTGACTTTATGGCATGAACATTTGTTACATATTCCCATACGACACCCTGCAACAGGCTTTTCATTGGCTTGCTCTAATGCATCAAGTAGCGATATACCACGGGGAACTTCCAACATTTTTTGCGATTTGGTAAGGGTAATAGTCACTGTACCTGTGTCCGATATTTCTAAAGGTGACAAGGTAAATGCTTCGCTTTTAAATAAACGTGCTGCATGAAACAACTCACATGCCGAGTTCACAAATCCCGAAGGACCACACGCAAACACAGCAGTATCATGTAAATCACCACAGTCATTCACATGGCTTTCATTTAAGCGAGATGCTGTCTGATCGTCGTCTTGGGTACAAAACGCATGGTAGCTAAATTGTGGATACTGCTTGGCAGTATTTTGAAAAAATTCATGAAAAGCAAGATCATTGCTTCGCTTAACCCAATACATCAGTTTTAAACGATAGTGTGCTAATTGACCTGTTTTAGCGAGATCATAGATCATGCTATACATGGGCGTAATTCCACTACCCGCAGCCAATAAAATCACATCTTTTTCAGGATGTGTAACACACAGCATTTCACCGTACGGCTGACCAAATTCAACCACATCGCCAACTTCAGCCACATTGCATAACCAAGTACTGACTGCACCTTGAGGCACTTTTTTAAGTGTCAATTCAACGTGCTGTTCGTCTATACGGTTTAAGCTATAAGTACGCTCTAAACGACGTGCGGCAATTTCTACAATCACTGGGTGATGTTGGCCCGGCAAACCGAAATTCATACGTTTATTACAACGTATTGTTAATGTCACCATATCTTTGGCTGTACTGCGTTTTTTAACAATACTGCCTAACATTTCATGTGTAGACCAAGTTGGATTAAATTTTTGTACCCAAAAGTTAATGACTTTTTGGTCAAGCACGCTCTCTGTAAAAAAATTGATTGCGTGGTTTTTTTTTGGTAATACGTTCATATTTAGGCCATCTCGGTTATGACTTTTTATTATTATACACATGTATATATATATGTATAGTATTAAAACAGCGAATTGTTATATTTCTAATTCACTAAAGATAAGGCTATAATCAGGAAAACTTCTTCAATGACATATATGGTCCCCTTATCTACAATGACATCGCATGAAATACTTGAGCCGCCTTTAGAGCCGCTGAAGACCACTGCACGCACTGTCGGCAGAAAAGCAACAATTACAAAAGAAGAACTATTCCAAGCGACCCTTAATCTCATTGGCCCTCAAAAAAGTATTGCGTCATTAAGCTTAAGAGAAATTGCCCGTGAAGCAGGTATTGCACCCAATAGCTTTTATCGTCATTTCAAAGATATTGACGAACTTGCCATTGAACTGATTAACCGTGCAGGTTTAGTATTAAGACAGATTATTCGTGAAGCGCGGCTAAGAGCTATAAAACAAGATGGCATTATTCGAACTTCTATAGAAATATTTTTACAACAGCTAGATACAGATGAAGGCTATCTCAGTCTGTTACTTAGAGAAGGCTATACTGGCTCTGTGTCGTATAAACAAGCAGTTGAACAACAGCTCAACTTTTTTCAACAAGAGCTACAAGAAGATTTAATACGACTAGAGTATTTAAATAAAAGTAAAATGGCACATCCAGAAATTGTTGCGATTGGTATTACTCAATTGGTATTCAATATGGGAGCAAAAGTCATTGATTTGGATGCCAAACAAAGGAGACATACTGCAGAGCAAACCATGCTCATGATTCGAATGATTTTAGAAGGCGCACGACGTTTAGAGTCTCGAGAACAATATAAAACCAAAAGTTAGTCAAAACTACAGTTCCTACAAGGTCACTGTCACCTGACGATATTACCCTGATTATAACAAGCTGATTAAATATGAGTCTATTTACCGACCGCCAAGCGCACATTGCAAGTTATATTGTCATTATAATTGCATTGACCGCACTCATTCCTCTGCATTTACTGGCCAGTTTTTTTGCAGGTTTTTTAATTTATGAGATTATCCACTCACTCAACAAAATGATTGAACCTTATACAAAAAGCAGTAAAACCAAACTTATTTTAAGTATAGTCCTTAGTGTGACGATTATTGCACTATTAGTTCTTGCCATTACCAGTTTAGTTAATTTCACTTTATCTGATTTACAAGGGCACCATGGTTTAGATGGTTTTAACGCACAAATTGATAAAACCCTGATTAACATTCAACAAGAAATCGCTAAATTTCTCCCAAGCTATATTCCAAATAATATTAGCGATTTAAAAAATAATTTCATGGAACTCATTAAAAACAATATTCAGGCCGTACGTAGTGCAGGTACAGATTTTTTACATAATATTGCAACCACATTCATTGGACTTATTATTGGCATTTTGGTGTCAGTACAAACCAATAATAGCAAAGCTACACAACCACAACCTGCATTTAAAGTGGCTCTCACTGCGCGCATTACCCATTTGGGCGATTCGTTTAGAAACGTTGTCTTTGCTCAAATTAAAATTTCATTTATTAATACTGTTCTATTTGTAATTTTTTCATTGGTTATATTGCCTTTATTTCACGTCCATTTGCCGTTTGAAAAAACTTTATGCCTACTCACCTTTGTATTTGGTTTAATTCCAATTGCGGGTAATTTATTATCAAACTCTTTAATTGTATTGGCCGGATTAACCATTTCTTTACCTGTTGCATCGGTGTGTTTAGTGTATTTAGTGCTGATACATAAACTAGAGTATTTTATTAATGCACAAATTATTGGTACAAAAATTAAAGCCAAAGCATGGGAAGTGTTACTGGCAATGCTCATTTTTGAATCTATTTTTGGCATCGGTGGCTTAATTGTTGCCCCTATTTTTTATGCCTATATCAAACAAGAACTCACTGTACTTAAAATGATTTAACCTAGATGGATGATAAAAAAAGCGCCCGAATCATTTCGAGCGCTTTTTTATTATGGCTTGACTGCCACTAAGACTTGTATGGCTTCAGGCACTACAGATAAGCGGCCTAAACTTTGTGCGCCTTCTTGCTGTAATTTCTTCAAACGCTCAATTTCATCTTCACGAATGCTCGGATTAAACTGTTTTAAATACACTAAGCGATCAATTTCATACTGCCATTGTTTGCTATAGTTCTCTTGACCTTGTGTTTGTAGCTCAGGTAAATATCCTTTTGCTAAATCTAAGGCTTGGTTGTAGCGTTGCTCAATCACATCTCTACGTGCTTTCACAATTTGACGACTACTGTTGCCATCTAAATGATGCAAGTGTGGTTTGAGTATCGTTGGATCAATTTTTTTAGACAAATCTTGACCATTTTCACTCAGTAACACACGAATAAGCTGTGTTGGTAAACTCGCCAATACATTTAAGGCTTTCGGGGCAATGGCTTCAACTTTAAACCATACTTCAACTAAAACAGTACCCGGCTTAATCGCATTTGATTTCAGCATTGCCACATTGGTACTACCAAATGATTGTGTACGAATCATTTCCATTACACTTTCAATAAATGGATGCTCTAGCGTTAAATACTCTGCATCTTCACGAATTTGTGCTTGGTCACGATAATATGTTGCTGTCATACCCTCTTCATCAAGCGTTAATCCACTCACTTGCATTTGATCACTTGGCTTAATAATGACTGTGCCATTACTTTGCTCATCAAAATCAATATTTGTTGAAGACATAAACCGCTTCATAAACATTGGCAAGGTTGTGTTGTCATCATAATCATCTAAGGCTTTGACAATATTTTGCGCAACCAACGGACGGCATGAATTGTACTCAAGTAAACGATCTCGCCCCTCTTGTAGTTCCACCTCCAGTGCCTGACGCTGTTGTATAACCTCTTGCAACAAATCATCAAAGTCTGAGCCTAAGTCTGTCAGTAAATGTGATTTTAAATCAGCAATAAAGTTTTCTTGTAAAGTCTGCGCAGTCGGTGAAATATGATTAAAAATATTTAACGCTTCATTATACCAACGGAACATACGCTCTTGTGCAGTACCCATTAAATATGGCACATGTATTTGAATTCTATTTTCTTGACCAATACGGTCAAGGCGACCAATACGCTGTTCAAGTACATCTGGATTTGCAGGTAAATCAAATAAAATCAAGTCACTGGCAAACTGAAAGTTACGCCCTTCAGAACCAATTTCAGAACACAGTAAAATTTGTGCGCCGTTTACTTCTTCTGCAAAATAAGCTGCTGCTTGATCTCGCTCAAGTAATGTCATGGCTTCATGGAACATGGCTGTACGAATGCCTGCATGCAAACGTAATACATTTTCTAACGCTTCAACTACAGGGCCACTACGTGCAATCAGTAACACTTTGTTATGCTTGAGGTCTTTACGTAAAACCTCCAAAAGCCACATGACTCGTGGATCTGTTTGCATCCAAGAACCATTTATATGTGCCTCTTCAGGCCACATTTGCTCACGTAATTTACCCGTCATTGACCATGTTTGCGGTGCAACAAGTGGCGCAGGACGACAGTCTCGACCGGGGAAACCTTGAATCGCTTCACGCGTATTACGGAATAAAATACGTCCTGTACCATGACGGTCTAATAGTTCGTGAATCGCTTGATAACGCTGTTCAGGTTGATCTTCAATCACATGACCGAGTAATTTTTCAAGTGCATAACGGTGGCTTTGTGTCAAAGGCTCATCAGACATGAGTACTTCTGCAATTTTAGCCGTATGATGATATTTTTCTTCTTCATCTAAAAAGCGGTCTAACGCACTGAAGCGTTGCGGATCAAGTAAACGTAACCGTGCAAAATGACTCTCAACACCCAACTGCTCTGGTGTGGCTGTGAGCAACAACACGCCAGGAATCTTTTCAGCCAGTTCTTCGACTAAGTCATAACGGTCATTACCGCCTTCTTCTTCACTCCACATTAAATGGTGTGCTTCATCAACGACCAATAAGTCAAAACCTGCATCTATTGCTTGTTCTCGCAAGTCATCATGATCGACCATTAAATCAACACTGGCAATAATACATTGCTCTGTACTAAATGGATTCAACTCTGGATCATGCTCACGTATCGCTGCTGTACGTGTCAAATCAAAAATAGCAAAATTCAAATTGAAACGGCGACGCATTTCAATCATCCACTGATATTGCAATGAATCAGGGACTAAAATTAAAATACGCTCAGCACGAGCAGTTTTCAGTTGCTGATGAATAATCAGTCCCGCTTCAATGGTTTTACCTAAGCCCACTTCATCTGCTAGCAAAACACGGGGTGCAAAGCGCTTACCGACTTCATGAGCAATATACAACTGGTGTGGAATTAGACCAACACGTGCACCAATGACCCCTTTAAGCGGGTTGTTATTCATATTGGCTTGCATTTGTAATGCTTCTACACGTAAGTCATACCATGCTTTAATATCGACTTGGCTGGCAAGTAACCGATCAAGCGGTTTAGACAGCTGAATTTGTGCCCCTATACGGGTTTCATTCAGGGTTTTTTGCTCTTTTTCACCACTACTTAAGGTACGTACAACATGGTATTTCAGTACGCCGAAACGCTCTTCAAATGACTCTACTCTCCAAGCAATCCCTTCTTGGTCATGCAATTCATCTTTTACATTGAAAACAATACGTGACAAAGGTGCATTGCTCTTGGCATACACTCGTGTTTCATCACTTTTAGGGAATAAAATGCTGACAGAGCGCTCATCTACATCAATGACTACCCCTAGACCAAGTTCCGTTTCTGTATCGGATAACCAACGTTGACCAATAGCAAACTGTTGCAATTTTTTCACCTTTCATTTAAGTCTAGACAAAACGAATCTATGTCATAGATCGTTCAGTTTAATTTTCATTTTAATATTTTCGCATAAAGCCCACTCAACATGAGCAATAAATATGCTTCAATATGTCAATATATTGTGTGTCAACTGACAAATTCATATCTATATACAATACAAATTGTAATGTGATTTATGCATATCGCTACATTTAAATGCGATAAGTAAAATATCATTTCACATTAAAATGGTACAGGACATTCAAAATGTACTGGTTGTGCTGCTTTAGGATGCGTAAAAGAAATCTGGTATGCATGTAAACATAAACGATCTTTAAGCTGTTGCTGTTCTAAGCTTGCATATAAAGTATCGCCTACGATTGGATAACCCAAATGCTGTAAATGTACACGTAGTTGATGCGCACGCCCAGTAATCGGTACAAGCTCAACACGTGTAACTGCATGACCATCAATTTGAAAATGCTCTAAAGCTTTCCAATGTGTAATAGCAGGCTTATGGTAACTGGCATCGGCCACATGTAATGGTGGGCGACTTGGATCATAAATGACAGGAATATCAATGCAGCCACTGCCTTCTAAATGTCCAGCAACCAGTGCTTGATAGACTTTATGGGTTTGACGTTCTTGAAATTGTCTAGAAATACTATTTTGTCCAAGACGTGTCAGTGCAAACACGAGCAAACCAGATGTGTCACGATCTAAACGATGAATAAGTAATGTTTTTGGCTCTTCTTGCACTAAGCGTGTCAGTACGCTGTCATGCAATGCTTCACCCTTGCCTGGCACGCTGAGTAAACCTGCTGGCTTATGAATGACCATAAAATCTTCATCTTTATAAATGAGATGCTCGGTTAAAAAATCAGGCAAAACAATATTCCATCTGTGCGATACAAATCAGGCGTGCCATAATAAAAACCTTATGCACGAAATACAATATGCTAAAGATGGCAAAACACGTTTATTTTTGCATTATGCCACCTATATCACAAAACCAGCTTAGTTTTGTTGCACTTTCATTTGGCGAAATACTGTTTTTGCCGCTTGTACCGTCAGCTTAATATCTTCGTCTGTATGTGCAGCTGAAATAAAACCTGCTTCAAAAGCAGATGGTGCTAAATTCACACCCTGCTCCAACATACCGTGGAAGAATACTTTAAAAGCCTCAACATCGCATTTCAAAATATCATCAAAACTTTCAATCGAAGTTTGTGTGGTGAAATACAAACCAAACATTGCGCCTGCTTGTTCTGTATGTAATGCAATACCTTCTTCATCTGCAACTGCTTTTAATTCAGTAAGGAGTTTGCTTAGCTTTTCAGTCAAGTTTTGATAAAAATTAGGGGCACGCAAATGTTTAAACATGCAAATCCCTGCACGCATCGCCAATGGATTACCTGACAATGTACCTGCTTGGTACACACCACCTAGCGGTGCAATACACGACATAATTTCACGTTTGCCACCAAACGCACCGACAGGTAATCCTGCACCAATAATTTTACCCAGCGTTGTTAAATCAGGCGTGACATTGTAATGAGCTTGTGCCCCACCTAAAGCAACACGAAAACCTGTCATCACTTCATCAATAATAAATACAGATCCATATTGGTCACATACTTCACGAATACGCTCTAAGAAACCTTTAATCGGTTTAACCAAGTTCATGTTACCTGCAACAGGCTCAACAATAACACCTGCAATTTCATGACCGTACTTTTCAAAACATGCATCTAATGCGGCAATATCATTGTATGGAACAGTGAGCGTATGTTTAGCAAAATCTGTAGGTACGCCTTTAGAGGTTGGCTCACCCAGTGTTAAAAGCCCTGAACCTGCTTTAACCAATAATGAATCTGAGTGGCCGTGATAACAGCCTTCAAATTTTAATATTTTATCACGCCCAGTATAACCACGCGCCAAACGAATAGCCGACATCGTCGCTTCAGTACCCGAGTTCGTCATACGAACCATTTCTATAGATGGCATGATTTCACAAATCAGATCGGCAAGTGTGGTTTCATGTACTGTAGGTGCACCAAAGCTTAATCCATCTTGCGCTGCATCTTGTACTGCTTGAACAATATCTGGGTGTGCGTGACCCAAAATCATTGGTCCCCATGAGCCAATGTAATCAATATATCGCTTACCATCAACATCCCATAAATAAGCACCTTGTGCCTTTTCAATAAATACGGGTGTACCACCTACACCATTAAATGCTCTTACTGGTGAATTAACACCACCTGGAATATGTTTACTTGCTTGCTCAAAAAGCTGTACTTGTTTTGCTGAAAGTGCCATCTAAAATAATCCTACTTTAATTCTGTATTAAACTGAGCTGCCCACGCATTCACTCGTGCTGCTACATGATTTATATCTTGTGCCAAAACATCAGTGATGACAGCACATAAGTCTGCACCAGCCTCAATCACATCTTTGCTATTTTCTACACTTAAGCCACCAATTGCACAGATTGGTAAAGCAAAACGTTGTCGAGCTTGTTTTAAAATCTCTATACCTATACAACCAGCTTCAGGCTTCGTAAGTGTTGAATAGATTGCACCAAATGCAACGTACGTTGCGCCATCTCTTACTGCTTTTTCAGCAAATTCGAGTGAACTCGAACAAGTTTTACCAATAATAACGCCTTGTGGTAATTTTTCTTTTGCATCTTGAATTTCACCATCACTTTGGCCAAGGTGTACGCCTAAACCAAACTGGGCTGCGAGTTCAATATTATCATTGATCACGAAAGGCACTGCATAGCGGTCGCATATTGCTTTAATACTTGCAATTTCTTCGGGCTGTTGAGTCAATGGCGTTTTTTTTCTGCGGTATTGTAAAATTTGAATATGGCCTGTTGCCAATGCAGCATCGAGTTTAGAGTGTAGTTGTTCGATAGGATCATCATTAGTAATGAGATATAACCCTCGCATGCCAGCCTCAATATGTAATCAGTCGACCAATGATTTTACGCTGTTCAAGCCAGAATGAATAGTCATTTCATAATGCTGATTTCATGGATTTATCACATTGTGTTGAATGAAAATATAAATAAAAAATGGCTTGTATCTTCATACAAGCCATTTTTTCAAATCGTATTTTTTAGAAACGGTAGCCAAACCCAAGGTAAGTCACAATTGGGTCAACCTCAATACGTGTTGAACCATGGACTACAGTTGATTGTGTTGAAAGGCTATTAATGTCTAGACTTGCACGAGTATTTAAATATACATAACTTACAGATGCTGTTAAGAAGAAATCTTTTGTTAAGCTATAATCCGCACCAATAAAAGCAACAGGTGCAACAGCATCTTTTACTTTTACATTAGTAATAGCCATACCCTTTTTACTCACATCAGAGCTCACGGCACCATCAAGTTGGAAATCTGAAAAATGTGCATACATAATACCGGCACCAATATAAGGACGCAAAGCATTACTTACAGAACCAAAATGATATTTACCTACCATGACAGGGTTATAGGCTTTAATTGTACCTACTTTACTAAAGTTATCTAGATTCAAATTACCTGCAAGTAATTTTCCTTCACCTTTAATATCAAACTTTGGAGGTACTCCAAAAACAAAACCAAGGCTTACATTATCATTGACCAAATAATCAATTTTAAATTCTGCTGTATCTGTTTTTTCGAGATCAAAACCTGAAGATGCATTAAAATTATTAAATGCTGCAATTTTTGAGTCTGACTGTACGCCCTGTTTCTCACCTTGTGGCATGATGTGTGCCCAGCCTGCAGAAACTGCAAAGGTTTTACCATTTGTTGTTTCTGCATGAGCCATTACACATACAGTCGTTAAAACAACTACTGGAACTAAATTTTGAACAAATTTTTTCATTTGCATACCTAAATGAGATAATGAGGCGAAGTAAGCCATAAAATTTGCATGAATTATTAGAATATTTACTTTAATTTTCAATATCTATTTTCTACTTTTTTTATACAAAAGAATGTAAACAAGTAAAATAATATTCATTATTAGTGCTTTAGCTCTAAAAAATATTTTTATAAAAAATACTCAATAGATCAAAAAACACACTATAATGTCAACTAAATATGCTTTAGTCATTCAATATCTATTAATTGAGCATAAAATACATCACATCAAAAATCATTTTATTGAGTAGTACCATGAGTGAAATTGAATTAAAACTACAAATACCAAAGCAAAAAAAATTGCAAATCTTAAAGGCTATACAGGCTCTAGAGCCTAAAAAAATCCCACTACATGCACAGTACTTCGATACCAGCACTTTTGAACTTGCACAAAAACACACCGCTATTCGTCTTAGAAAAGAAGGCAAAGAATGGATACAAACCCTTAAAGGCGCAAGTAATGATGCTCTACAACGCTACGAGCTTGAAATTAATCGTGGTGAAACTGAACAAGCTCCTGAACTACAACTTAAATTCTATAAAAAAGACAAAGAAGCAGAAAGTTTATTAGGCCATTTCATTAAAACTCCGGATCAATTGGTCATTCAGTTTGAAACCATTGTTGAACGCCAGTTTAAAATCATTACATATAATACATCTGAGATTGAAGTTTGCCTTGATCTTGGTCGTGTGGGTCGAAATGAACACTACGAAGAGATTTGTGAAATTGAGTTTGAGCTTAAGTCAGGTCATGTTGCCGACTTAATTATGTTTACCCAACAATGGGTCGAGCAATATGGTATTTGGTTAGATGTACGCAGTAAGGCAGAACGAGGAAATTTAATCTCTCGCTCTGAAAAAGTAAGCCCAGCGCCTGAAGTAAATCATTTTCACCTAACAAAAAAAATGCTAAAAAAACCACTATTGGCGAAAATAATTACGCACTATACTCGGCCTCTTTTACCTTGTGTGGCTGCCATTGCTGACCAAGTTGCAGAAATATCGCACTATCAATGTGCAGAAGTATCTTTAAGTCACTTAATACAAATGATTGATTTATTTGAGTCAAACAATACCTTAAAATCACATATGACACAGCTTAAACATATAAAACAATTGTTGTCAGACTATGTTTTACTCTCTGAGTTACAAGAAAATATACAGCCTTATACTCTAGATTCATTCAAAGGACTTGCGCCATCACTTTCAAGACTACGAGCAGAGCTGGCGCAAAGTATAATGTCAAAAGAAACGACTCTTTTACTCCTTGACCTACTCAATTTAAGTCAAAATGAAATTGAACTTTCAGACATAACAGTGGCTCAGTTCTTACAACAGCTTGAACAAAAGTATACTGCTGCTGAACTTGAAGTAAGCAATATTCAAAATCTCACACAAAAGGATATATCACTACATGATTTTGAGTTTTATACGCACTACTTAGCAATTAAAAAAGATACTGCAAGTAAAGCCACAAAAGCATGTATTACACTACAACAAACTCAACACTTACAATCTTTAATCACATCTATGAAAATGCTAAAAACTGAGCAATCTTTTTTTCTTGGTTGGTTAACTAAGCAGGCTATTTTTCAAGAACAATATTGTCAAAAACGTATTCGTAAAATACAGCCTTAATTATTTAAATGATCATTTGGTCATTCTTCAAGATGACCAAATTTACCGATATTTACCAAACACCGTCCAAGTACCATTATCTGCAAGAGGGTCTTTATAACTGTCACTTCGTTGTTTTCTTGGTTTGTCTCTAGCATCAATCAATTTAAATGTAGAGCCAACACCAAGCACAATGCCATTCACATAAAAACGGGTGCGTGTATAATCACTTTTGTTGTGTTGGAAAATATAAGTTCTAAGATCAATAAATTCACGATGAGCAACCAATGCTGCTGTGTCATCGTGATCAATCCATGCTTTCATGGCACGAAACTGAGCATCATCAAATTGTCCACACTTATCTATTAACGTCAGTGCATTACGAAAAGTTTTAGATTCTTTTGCTCTGGTTTTATTAATTCTAATACGATCTACCGAAAAAAAGAACAGTGGTAAATTAAGGTGACTTGGTAAATGTATAGCACTTAGCTTTTCGTCTTGTAAAAATGGCTGACATAAGTGTTGAGCACGTTCAATGACAGCCGACCATTGCTGATAATATGCATCGACTTCAGCCTGCTCTCCATAGTAAATAGGCAAACCTTCAACTTCAGCAAGATTTTTTGGTGGCCAAGATTCCTGTCGAAGCAGCTGAATATCTTGCTTTAAATTCTGTATTTTAATAGCATCATTTATCATACATATTCACACCTGTTGTGCTTAAAGCCAAGTAAACTTGACTGTATTAATAAATCGACGAATTTATTAATATTAAGTCAAACTCCTTTATTACTATCATCTGTTTCAGACAAATTCAGCTGAATAGATTTTGTACTTTGATCATTACACGTTATATATAGTTTATATTCATAATACTCTGCAATAAATATATTATTAATATCTATATTATTACTTGTGAGTACATTTTCTAGTTGTTCTTTTTTGAAATCAAAATCTTTAATGACACTTTCTAAAATAGCCCCTCTATGAATAAAAATTTCAGATGGTGCATTCGCTGTATCTTTAATCGCTGCAATTAAACCATCTGTTTGAATCTCTGCATAGTAAACGTCTTTAAAAGAATGAAAGCCCATACAATGCAATTGTGATAGAACACGAAAAATATCTATTTTTCTTTTTTTTCTTTCTATTTCATTAAGTAAAAACCGACCATTTCTGATAATCACAATCGGCTCACCTACCGCAATTTTTCTAAACGGAATAAAGCGTCTTGACAAATAGTTTAAGAACCACATAAAAAGCACACTCAATACCAATAGCATAGTAAATTGTGTAAGTGGTAAGGCCATATTATAAATTGACCCCCCAACGACTGCACCAAAAACAAAGTTACCAATAAAATCAATCGCATTGAATTGTGTTATCTGTGTTTTACCGATAAAACTCATATATGAAATGAGTATCGAAAAAGAAATAACGAGTTTGATCAAAACAACGACATACAAATCATGGGGCATATCAACCTCCTATTTTTAGATTTAATTTTTTTTATATCTTAGCAAGTCACAGCTGTATAAGTTGTTGTTGTCTTGTTTTGGCCTGTTGCCACATATACCAACCGTACATCGCCATGACCACAAAAGCGCCATATAAACCTGCTGTGAGTAAAAGCCCTTTATAAACAAACATTGCTACATAAATTAGATCGACGACAACCCACAAAGGCCATGTTGCAATATGTTTTTTACTGGTCCAATATGTTGCTAACAAACTAAAAGATGCTAACTGAGCATCTAAAATAGGTAATGAAGCATTGGTAAATTGGTGTAAACCCCAACCAAATAGTACACCAAATACAGCGGCTAGAATTAGTTGTAATACTAATGTTTTAATGGCTAAAGGCTCAACAGTAATATCATGATCGTGCTGTTTATTTTTAAACCACACCCATAGGCCATACATGCTCATAATTACAAATATAATTTGTAAAAGCACTTCACCATATAGGCGGTACTGAAAAAATAAATCACCGTACAATAGGCTCGCTGCAATATTAAAATACCAGCACCAAGTATGACGAATAATCGTTAAAGATACTGCTATCAGACTTACGATAACTGCAATAATTTCTAAAGTAGACATATGATTAATCCATTATTTTGAATCAGATCGTTCCTTTTTAATGAGCCGATCTGCTAGAGCATTACTACATTTTACAGCAAAGTCATCTACATAACGGCTATAAATTTTGGCGACTCCAAGCAATACAATCAAGCAGAATAGAGTTGCAACAGCAACTGATGCATCATAGAACCAACCCAAATGAATCAAGAGATTAAATAGTGGTATACATACCAAATAAATGAGCACCATATGTAATAAATAAATAGAAAATGACAGTTTACCTAAAGCTACTAAAATAGGCTGATCCAAGACATCACTAATTTTAGTTGTAAGTAATACACTGTAAACTATTAAAATTCCTGCAATAAAATTACCATACTCATATGTACGCCATCCTAAAATATGGTAGAGCCAGTGATACGCATGACTACTATTGTGAACCCCAGCTAAATATAGCCCCAATATAAGTATGCTTACTCCTACAAGTGTAGGCAACTGTCGAGCATATAAGTAAATATAACAGCCAATGACAAAGCTAAGCATGCCCAAAGAAAAATTTTCTTCGGCCACGAAAAAAAATGGAACTAATAACGCCACTGATGCCAATAAAAAAAGTGCAGGTTTATAATGGTAAATGAGTAATAGAATAAATAAAAATAATGAGCCTAAAAACTCAATTTGCATAGTCCATAAGACCCAATTTGTTGCACTTTGTGCAAATAAAAAGGCACCAATACTCCCTTCATAAACAGCTTGGGTAAAAGGAATATCTTCTTGTGCATAAGCTTGTAACCAACCGCTGACCAAATGGCTGTCAACATTTGTAAATAAAAATACAAGCCATATAATTACGCAAGACAAAAATGCTGGAATAGCTAATCTTGGATAACGTTTTACAGCCATTTCTAAAATTTTTTTAGGCCGATTCTTATTCTTTAAAATCACATAGCTCAGAATATACCCACTGAGCACAAAAAATACAAATACAGCCGCTGTACCAGAATATAAAAAAGCAAATGGTGAGTGATGTAAAGTATAGTTCCAAGTACCATGTATGCTGTCTTTAGGCGCAAAATGGTGTAAGTAGGGGTAAAAACCTAAACTAAGGTGCGAAAGCACGACTGCCACGCAGGCTAAGCCGCGAATACTTTCTGCGGCATTGAGTTTTGCCATAACAATATGTCATCAAATCTAAAGCGCTTGCAAGCAGGTCTCTGAGTCTGTGTGCTTGCAAGCAAAACCACAATTCAGCACAATTCAGTCAAAATTAATCAACGCGAGTAATTTGACCTTGCTCATTGTGGTGAACAGTCGTGATTTTTTGATTGCGACCTGTGACAATTTCTTGCTCAGGCAGTGCAAAATGACGAGCATAGTCCACTGTGGTCTTACGTTTTGACTGCTTTACTGTATGTGATGGAATAAGTTTACACCATAGACACAGTACAGCAGCACACAGTAATAGCAAAACCATGTCGACTTGCAATCCAAACCAAAATGCATTCCAAAATTTATGCACGCCGTATGGTTTACTGTATAAAACGACAGTTAAAAGCAATAAAATTGGACGCCACAGCAAAAACCAAACACCCCAAAGCAAAGCAGTTGTAGTTGTTGAGGCATAACGTCTATGCCATGGTAACTGTTGACGTAAGTCAATAATTAATGATTGTGTACTCATACGAAAAAACCTTTAATCTTGTGATTTTGAGCGTATACCACGGTCTGGGCTCACCCACCGTGCTCGCTTGCCACCTCGTCTTGCCAGTACTTTCGGAAAAGCAATAATACTTGCAGTGACGGTAATGAGCCAAAATATAAATGGATACCAAATCATCCAGTAGTAGTTCTTAAATAGCCCCGGCTCGTAACGGCTATCCATCCACTTACTAATGACAAACTGGAACAGGCAGGTTGCACCAATTAAAATACCAATTCCGTCAGGGAAAAATGGAGATCCCATTGCGGGTAATACATGATTTGGCACAAATAGATTAAATAGCCAAATCATAGACATAATAAGGAGTAAATATGACCAAATGAGTGTCAAACACAGCTCAATCATAAGTGGCCACAAAAAATTTAAACTTGGCCTGAACATTACATCAAAGTTTTTAATTAAAACCTGTGCTCCACCCATGGCCCAGCGTAATCGCTGTTTGTATAAACCCTTGAGTGTTTCAGGCATTAATATCCAAACCAATGCATTGGGTTCAAACTGTACGTCCCAACCTGCTCTTTGCAACTTCCACGTAATGTCAATGTCTTCAGTAAGCATGTCTGGAGACCAATACCCCACTTCATGTACAGCACTTTTACGAAATGCTGTAATCACGCCAGATACTGTAAATAAGCGACCAAATACGCGCTGTGCTCGCTTAATCATGCCAACAATTGATGAGAACTCACCAACTTGTATTCGACCTAACAAGGTAGATCGAGTACGAATTCTAGGATTACCCGTCACTGCAGCCACTGTCGGATTTGCTAAAAAGTGGCGCATCATCCATGTTGCAGCGTGTGGGTCAAGTAATGCATCACCATCTATACCTAACAAAAACTCTGCATCGGTTAGTAAACTTCCAGCCTGTAGAGCCATCGCTTTACCTTGGTTTTGTGCAAGATGTACCACTCTAAGTTTATCGTATTTCAACGCAAGTGCATCTAAGACTTCAGCAGTATTGTCAGAACTACCATCATTAATTGCAATCACTTCAAAGTCTGGGTACTGCAAGCCCAATGCATGACTAATTGTTTCTTCAGCATTATCACTTTCATTAAAACACGGGACAAGTACTGCAACTTTAGGGTATTCAGTTAATGGTCTTGGCTGTGTATATGGTGGGTCTTTTCGCTCTTTCAAGTAAAAAATGATCGCACCAATCATCCACAAATAAGACATAAATAATGGATAATAAAAAACAAACTGCAACGCAGACTGCCAAAAATGCTGTAATGCTGACATATGGTCTACGCCTCCTAAGGCTCGCGGCTCACTTTAGTATCAAATGCTTTACGTATTAAAGTGGTATCTGGAAGCCCTTTAATTGGATCATCTGGATAGTATCCCACATGCATGGCACCTTGTTTGTACAAAGACTTTATCGTATTTGCTAATTCTTGTGACCCAATTGGCTTACTATTTTTTCTCCAGTCAACTGCTTGCAGTTCAATAACCGCTTTATTGAGTCCATTTGGATACTGCTTTACACGATTAATAATATCTGCATAAAACTTATCTTTATCTTTGGCTTGTTCCATGTAAGGCATTGCCATAATTGCAGTAAAATCATAACGACTTAACGATTGCTCTAAAGACTGTGAATACCATGTTTCTGCATTTGGATTCAGCACAACTTGTGCATACATATTGCGTGCAGTATGCAGTGCAGGTTGGTACTGTCTCACTTCGGCTGCAAGTTGCAATGCAAAGTTATCAAGATATTTGGTTTTAAATGAGGTCCATTTTTGCAAACTTTGCTCATTGTTTCTTACCGCTTCAAGATCTGTAGAAAGCCCTGCTTTTGCATAAGCTTGCAACGCTTGTGGACTTGCATCTTCGTAGTCAGATAATGTTGCATCGTCATGGAACAAAATACCATCAAAGGTTGCTGACTTACCTAAATCTTGATAAATCCCTTCAATCACTTTACGTGCTGGCGCAGAAAACGGCGTTAAACGAATGTAACCCATATTTAAATGGTCACTTTTTTTCGGTTGTTGTGTCACGACTAAATCTTTAGACACAGGGTTACTTTTCGGTAACTCCCATGCCAATAGTGGCATCCACGCATAGACACGCTGTACTTGTGTACGTGATGCAATTTGCCATGCCACACGGTTAAATAAGTCTTGGCGCACAGGTATATAACGGTTTGGGAAATACACCATGTCCGCAGAACCATTCGCATCTGGGTCAGAAAATGCTTGTAAGTAAACAGTGTTGACGTTCATTTTTTGAATACGGTCAAGCAGGTTTCCTAAATTACGCTCTTCTTGTGCTTGATCTTTATCATAAATATAGTCTAAATCTACATGCATAATTTTTTGTGGATATGCATTATCCCCTAAATTTTTCTCTCTATTTTCGATCTCTCGACCCAAGTCATCTAAACTCATGTCGTGTTCAACCAAAATACGATTCAAAGCACCTAACGACTTTTTCAAATAAGCGGGGCCATCATCTAACGTAATGGTAATTGGCATACCTAGATGTTTCGCAATCCGCACAGTTTCTAAATTGTAACGTCCATATGGCCATACCATCACACGTGGTACAGGTATGCCATTGGCTTTTATCATGTCATTATTTTTTTTCAGGTCATCATAGATACGTTTGTTATATGCACCATCACCTTCATATTTTTTGGTTTTTGGATCATATAAGCGTGTTGTCGCCGCAGGTTCAGAATTACCCTGTGGATTACCTAAAATACCATGATGCAAGTTAAAGCTATGGCTTGCAATTTCAACATAACCACTGTCACTCATTTCTTTGATTTGTGACCAAGTTAAAATTTTATTACGTGCAATTTTATCATCACCAAATTGTACTTCTGTTGTACTTGGCGTATTTACCCATGATCCAACAATTGCAAGTACAATTGGAATTTTATTTTCTTTTACAAATGGATAAATATTGCTATAAAAAGATTCGTACCCGTCATCAACTGTAAGTAATACAGGCTTTTCAGGCAAGATTTCTTTACCATCATGTGCTCTTAAAAGCTGTGTGACGGAAATAAAATGAAAACCATTTTTCTGCAACCATCTTACTTGTGCTTCAAAATTTTGGGTAGTGACTGCGTAAAATGGAATGAGTGCATCGTTTGCTTGGTTAGTGACTTCATGATACCCAATCACAGTTAAAGTTGTGGGTTTAATATGAGGCTTTGTTGCCGCATACACAGATGAGGTCATAGCAATACTTGCCAGACTCAGGCAGCTTACAAGTACTGAACCTAGAAAACGATTAAACATATTTTTTCCGCTTATAAATTTTACATGATTGGCTGACAGCACTCACAACTGACTTTTTAATGCTCAACAGTCAATACTATGTGATGCTTGACTCACTTTTGATAAATATATTGTCAAAAGTTAAACTGAATTTCAGCTTAAAAGATGCCATAACCACCCAAGCCATCGCCTGATCAGCTGTAGAGCTTGGGTTAAATGTTCACAAAAGAGACTCTAAATATATAATTACAGCCGAATCAAAGACTTAATTAAATTATAAATATATTACAATAAAATTAAGTATCTCTTTTTATTCCTATGATATTTTCGCACAATATTTCATAATATCAAAGACAACATTTGTATAAATAAAAGTGAACAATTTATGGCGAATTTCTGTCGTTTCGCCTTAAAGAGATCACCTTCAATACTTATTTTTTGGCTTTATATATATCACAAGATAATTTTTCATGCTGTTGCAGACGAAAAGATTTTCTTTGTTCAGCTGCTTCGAAGTGACAGCGTTTCCATTCTGTGTCTAGATTTAGCTTGGGTACGGGCTGAGGTTTCCCATGTTCGTCTACAGCAACCATAGTGAAGTAGCAACTGTTGGTATGGCGTTGAGTTCTTTTACGAATATCCTGTGCTTCTACTCTTACCCCAACTTCCATAGATGTGCGTCCAACATGGTTAATTGAGGCGTAAAATGTCACCAATTCACCCACATGAATCGGCTCTTTAAATGTGACCTGATCAACCGACAATGTCACAACATAACTACCCGAATAACGACTTGCACAGGCATATGCGACTTGGTCTAGTAGTTTTAAAATAGTACCACCATGTACATTACCCGAAAAGTTAGCCATATCAGGTGTCATTAATACAGTCATTGTTAATTCAGACTGCTCATCTGAGGGTTGTACAGCGGATTGGTCTGAAGCAGGCATAATAAAATCCAACATAAAACATGATTTATTACAAAATTATATACGATTTCATTCTTATAATTCACCGTTCATTCTACATAATTACACATCATTGTTGTGATGAGTCACTGTGATTAATAAATACAGAAGGGATATGTTCTAGCACTAAGTGTGGTGCCGCGGGTATAAACTGATGCGCTTTTAGAGTAATTGCTTGCTGAATAGCAGGCATTTGCATTTGTGTTGCAACAAAACCTGCTTGCAATGCTGTTTCTCGCTCTTTTACATCAAAAATATGGGCTTTTTCACGAATATCTGGACGAATAACCACGTCTGCAGATTTTAACTCTACTTGTGAAAGTCGTTGCTGCATAATATTAATATTTTGATTAAATAGTCCCCACATATTGGTTGTTTCGGTATACTGCGGTGGTTGCAAAATATCTACAGCAATCACAATATCTGCACCCAATTGCCGTGCAACATCTACAGGCACTGGACTGACTAAGCCACCATCTACATATTCATGTCCTGCAATTTTAGCAGGAATAAACATGCTCGGAATCGCTGTTGATGCCTGAATTGCTTGCCCTGTATTACCATAGTTAAATACTTTTTTCTGACCTGTTTTCAAATCTGTTGCAACAACAAAGAATGGAATTTTCATTTCTTGCAATGGTCTATTTTCAACATTTTTATTGACAAAAGTAGCAACTTTTTCACCATCTAAAAAACCTTTACGCGTTAAGGTAATTTCACGTACATCGTTTACTTTCATATTTAAAGCAATTTGTGTAATTTCTGCGGCAGTTTTACCACTGGCATAAAGTGCTCCAACCACGCTGCCGGCACTGGTCCCAACAATTAGATCTGGTTTTAAGCTTTGTTGTTCTAATGCTTGTAATACACCAATATGAGCATACCCTCTTGCACCACCACTGCCTAAAACCAAGGCCACAATCGGACGCTGTAGTTGCTGTTTTAGTTGCTGAAACTGATTTAAGTTTAATTTTTCTTGCGCATACAAAAAAGGAGGCATGACATTTAATGCAATCGGCGTTGATTCTTGCGCGTGCACATGTACACAAAAAGTATAAATAATTGTGAGTAGAATTAAAGAACGTGTTTTCATAGACAATCGTGATGCACTTGGTTTCAACATATGCATAGTGTACGTCTTTGTAAAAGATTTTTTTATTTTCTTTAATAAAATTATGTGCACTATATTGCTAAAAATACAACCAATTCACTTAAAAAAAACTACAATTTCAATAAAAATGTATCTCTTGTGTGTACTTTTATATTCTTAAAGATACCAACGTTATATCTTATGTTGGGTATATAAAATGACTAAATCTTATTACTTAATTAAATTTACACAATCATAAGAGAACATACTATGTATAAAATAATCACTCTAGGCTTACTAACAGCCATTACAGGAAGCACTTTTGCTGCTGACTTAGGGCCCTCTAGAACAAGTTTAGGCTCAATTAAAGTAGATGAAAATAAACCATTTCGCTTAGAAGGTGATGTTGGCTACTTACTTAACAATACGAAATCAACCGATGGTAGTAAATCAGACAAATCTAATTTAACTGGACGTATTTTATTTCAACGTCAATCAGGTATTTGGGGCCAAGAAGTCTTAGCCACAGCGCTAAGTACAAATGATAATAACTCATCAAATAACATTGAGCGCTACCTCCTGTCTGGAAAAGTTTCGCATAGTAGTTCAAGTACAATCTATCAATTTGGTAAGCTGACTGCTGAAAAAGATTTAAGCAGCGCATTTGACTACCAACTTAGTGCTACTGGCGGTGTAGGTATTAATATTTTAAAAGATGAAAAACAATCTTTATCTGCTGAAGCAGGTTTAGGTTATCGTTTTAGTAAAGAAAAAGTAGAGCCAAAAGATACTACAAATGAATTGATTGGTACTTTAGCTGCTTTTTATGAGTACAAAATCACACCTACTGTACGCTTCAACCAAGATTTAGGCTACGAATATGGCCAAGACTCTAAAACTTTCCGTTCTAGAACAGCACTGATCACTGACCTGACCACTCACTTTTCTGCATCTGCAAGCTATAACATTAAAGACATTCAAGCTGACCTTGGCAACAGCCGTGACTCGCTATTGTCTTTAGGTGTTACTTATAAGTACTAAAATGACTATTTAAAAAAAGCGGTGTAATTAATTTACACCGCTTTTTTTTATTTTAACTATGGGTTTGTACGTTCCAAACTATTTTCACGTTGACGATGAGTGAGCAAAAAGTAAATATACCCAAGAACCAAAAACCCAATAAATACAGCACCAATGGTTGGATTAAAATAAAACATAGACACAAAACAAACTATAGAAATAACAAGCGCAATTGCAGGAATAACAGGATAACCAGGCGCTTTAAAAGAACGCTCTAAATTTGGAGCACTACGGCGTAATTTAAACAAACTCAGCATACTCATAATATACATGAGCAATGCGCCGAAACAGGCCATAGTCACAATCGCTGCAGTTAGGCTCATACCCTGAACCTGAATAACACTATCACTAAAAATAGCCAATATACCTACAATACCGCCTGCAATAATGGCACGGTGCGGTGTTTGAAAACGAGAGAGTTTCGCTAAACCGGCAGGTAAAAACCCAGCTCGCCCTAAAGCAAAAATTTGTCGTGAGTAGCCTAAAATAATGCCATGAAAACTTGCAACCAAACCAAATAAACCAATCCATACCAGCATGTGCATCCATGCCGAGTTATGTCCAACAACTGCTTTCATTGCTTGTGGTAATGGATCATTAATATTAGAAAGTTTCGTCCAATCGCCTACACCACCTGCAAATAACATCACTAAAAAGGCCAAAATGACTAAAGTTAAAATACCGCTAATATAAGCTCTTGGAATGGTTTTCTTAGGGTCTTTCGCCTCTTCTGCCGCCATTGCAACACCTTCTATAGCCAAGAAAAACCAAATTGCAAACGGTATCGCTGCAAAAATACCAGAAATAGCAGGTAAACTAAAATGATCAGCCCCTGCCCAGCCATTGAGTGTGAAATTAGAAAAACTAAAGCTTGGCTGAACCACACCTACAAAGACTAAAAGCTCAATCACCGCTAAAACTGTTACAACCAACTCAAATGTTGCAGCAATTTTCACCCCAACAATATTCAATCCCATAAATACAACATAAGCCCCAACAGCAGCGTATTTAGGGTTAAGATCTGGAAATTGAACATTTAAATATGCACCAATCGCCATTGCAATCGCAGGTGGAGCAAATACAAACTCAATCAGCGTTGCAATACCTGCAATAAAACCACCAGTATCGCCAAAGGCTTTACGACTATAAGAAAATGGCCCGCCCGCATGAGGTATTGCCGTTGTAAGCTCAGTAAAACTAAAGATAAAACAAGTATACATCGTGGCAATAATCAACGTTGTGACTAAGAACCCCAACGTACCAGCCACACCCCACCCATAGCTCCAACCAAAATATTCACCAGAGATTACAAGCCCAACTGCAATCCCCCATAAGTGAAACACACCCAATGTAGGTTTTAATTTTTCTGTCATTGCACGCTCCTTTTATTAGCGAAAACACATGATTTTTTTAATATCACACCCCGAATAAAAATGATCATGCGCCACGTGCTTTAGAAAAACTTGACTTTAAAACGCAACATAAAGTGAGCTAATGTCAAGTCAAGCAAATTTCATTTGGTATAGGCTTAATTTAAAGATTAATCTCATGCAGTCGAGAATACCAACATGTCATACGTCGAACAAAATGAATACCTCAGCATAGATGAACTACAACGTATTGCGTTAGATGCCTCAAACCACTATTCACAAACAAAAAATGCACAGGTCAAGTTGTTGTGCCAGTCCGAAAATGCCACATTTATGGTGTCTACCTCACAAGAAAAATTTGCACTACGCATTCACCGCCCTCACTACCATAGCAAACAAGACATTTTGAGTGAGTTACATTGGTTACAAGCACTTCAGGAAGATGGAATGTCTGTGCCTGAAGCGATATTGAGTCAAAACAATGAATATGTACTTACGTTACCAAGCAGTGATAGAAGCGTTCGCTATGCTGTATTGTTTAAATGGATTAATGGTGATATGCCAACCACAGAGGTTAACCCTATTGCATTTAAACAACTCGGAGAAATTACTGCAAGATTACACAAACATAGTAAAAAATGGCAAAAGCCCGATCATTTTCAACGAATTATCTGGAATCATGACACCATGGTCAGTGCCAATAGTCATTGGGGCGATTGGCGTAATGCACCCTATTTAAAAACCAGTGATCATCAAGTGATTGATGAAGCAATTCATCAGATTGACGGCTCAATGCAACAACTTGGGCAAACAACAGAATATTACGGTTTAATCCATGCCGACTTAAGGCTAACCAATTTACTATTACAACAAGGAAAAATTGGCGTCATTGACTTCGATGACTGTGGTATGGGTTGGTTTATGCACGATCTTGCAGCAGCAATAAGCTTTAACGAACACCACCAACCTGCCGAACAATGGGTAGAACAATGGGTCAATGGCTATGAGAAAAATGCTCATATTAGCAATGAAGAATATGCACGCATTCCTGCATTTATTATGCAACGTCGTATACAAATGCTGGCTTGGATTGGTTCACATGCCACTACAGATATGGCGTATAGTTTAGGTACAGATTGGGCTCACCACACGATTAGGTTATGTAAAAAGTACCTCAACAACCAACTTCCTGTGGGTATTTAGCTGTCATACAATCATCATATTGGTACATATCTTGCTTCATTTATAGAAAACAAATGAAGCAAGAATAAAGATGGACACACCATATCTTCGCCAAACCACTCAGTTATTTCAACCTACGGGCAACCAAGGTGTTTTATCTGCAGCGGCTACAGGTTTAAGTGACTTTATTTTAGAAAAAGGGGCAGATGTCGCACATGTATTTCACGTCAGTGGCATCAACACCCAACTTCTTGAAAGCCCGACACTCAGCTTACAACTGCCAAATTACTGCCAAGTTTTAGAGCAAGCCGCAAATTTATCGGGCTGCGATAACTTTGGGCTGTACTACGGACAACAATTTAAACCCAAAGCACTTGGTTTAATTGGCTACATTGCACTATGCTCGCCAACACTCGAACACGCACTAAAAAACATGACGAGCTATTTTCACTTGCACCAAAAAGACACCCTTACTCGTTTAATCGAACAACCTGATCACTGGCGTTTAGACTACCAAGTACAGCACGGCGCAATTTTAGCACGGCGCCAAGATGCTGAACTGACGATGGGTATGTTTATGAATGTTATTCGCAGTGTTTTAGGTCAGCACTATGCCCCTAGAGCCATTCACTTTGAGCATACTCGCCCAGCAGAATGCCAAGAACACAGTAAATTGTTTAATGCACCCGTATATTTTGATCAGCCATATAATTCTATATTAATCAGTAAAACAGACACATCTGTATGCATGCCTGAGAGTGATCCTATTTTACTCACCGTGATACAAGACACGCTACGCCTACTCAATACTCAACCCTCACAACAACAACTGACAGACCAAGTCCGCTCATTCATTTATTTATCCTTTAGCCAAGGAGAGCCTCAACTTGAGCGTACTGCACAAGAGCTAAATATGTCGAGTACTTGCCTCACACGCAAACTTAAAAGTTATGGAACAACTTTTTCTGCATTGGTAGATCACGTTCGTTGTGAAGTCGCCGAGCACTATATGAAGCAAAATCATATGTCTATTTCTGAAATGGCATTTTTATTAGGCTACTCTGAGGTCAGTGCTTTTTCTAGGGCATTTAAACGCTGGTTTGGTATTACACCACGTCAGTGGCGACACTAATACAACGACAAGGCTTTAAGTATGATATGAAACACTATGAATTTTTATGTTATTGAATCCAATCCAATATATGCTCTACAGTTTGAGATAAATAACGCCCCGTTGCATAACTATGATCTGCCCCTTGCATTAAAATATAACGCGCGTTTGTATAACGTTTAGCAGTTGCTTTTGCAATATTAGAGACAACCACTTTATCTTCTGTACCACTCACCACTAAGACAGGCGCTTTAAAACCGTGAGTATTCACTGTAGATGCGTGATTTGAATCTAAAAACCAAAATACCATTTCAGTATAAGCTCGACCAGAGTCTGCAACCAAATGCGAATACACCGCATTTTGTACATCTACACTTTGTCGATTCATACAATATTTTGCCAATACATCTTTATTGGGTAATACTGGTTTTTTCCAAAACCCCCACTGTAAAAAATGCTTATAAAATGCTAAAAACATCGTGGGATAAAGCGAAAATATCCCAGCCATTGGTGCGGGGCCCAAAAGAATCAACCCTTTACAATATGCAGGATTTTTTGTTGCTACAAGCTGAGCAATAAGTCCACCCAATGAGTGTCCAACCAACCATACAGGCTGATTTATCTCGAAAAGTAACTGTTCAATATCTCTAACATAATCTGTCAGACTCACACTCGCAACAGCGTTCAAGCCCTCTTGAAAAGGTAAATCATGGTAACGTAAGTGAGGACAATACACATCAAACCCAGCGTCTAACAATAAGGCTTTACAATCAGACCAACTTTGTCCAGAAGCCCATGTGCCATGAATTAATACAATGATGTCTTTGTTTTTTGTCATACCCACGACCTAACACGATTATTTTTATTATTTAAAAGCAAAAAAAACCATAAATATAATACTTATGGTTTTCATATATTAAATTGAAGTAATTGCAGAGTAACTTAGAGGTAATGAAAAACTCATCAGTACAATAGATGCAGTACGCTGTAAATTACACTGGTTTAACCATGAGACACGGTTAGACACTAGTACAGAACCAATAGAAATCCAAAAACAAGCAATAGGTACAATGAGTGATAAAAACACTGAAATATGTAATGCATATGCAGACAAATTACTCCACGCGTCGTGTGGAAAAATTGCCGAAGCAAACAATAGACCTTTCGGGTTTAATAATGTTGCAGCAAACAGTGCTTTGGCTGTAATTGCAGGCTGATTTAAATCAGTAGCAACATTTGATGTTCTCCATAACTTCACAGCCAAGTAAAAAATATAACTCGCACTGATCAGTTTTAGTACCGCGGGTAACCATGGCACAGTACTTGATACCGACTCAATGATTACTCCCCAAATAGAAATAGATAAAAAATAACCAATGGCTTCAGCAGGTACTAATTGTACTGACTTTCTAAAACCACTGTGAATACCTGCAGACGCCAACAGTGTATTGGTTGGGCCAGGTGTTAATAAAATGGTGATTACTAAACCTATAAATAACCATGTCATCATCATCACCTACG
Source organism: Acinetobacter boissieri (assembly GCF_900096955.1). Lineage (GTDB taxonomy): Bacteria > Pseudomonadota > Gammaproteobacteria > Pseudomonadales > Moraxellaceae > Acinetobacter > Acinetobacter boissieri. Next base: position 46,938 of record NZ_FMYL01000004.1, read on the forward strand.
ACTTTTAAGAATAGGCTTATTAATCACCGAGTGCCTTATGTTTGTCGAGAAAACAAATGTAAGTAAATATATAGAAAAACTCACACAAACAACCAAAATCTTAAAATATAAATTAAAAACAGATACTTAGACTTAATCTATTTCACCTATAAAAACCATAAAAAATATTAAAATGCACTCCAATCCAAGCACAAAAAACAACCTAAAAACTAAACATTGCAGTGAAAATAAGTTAAAATAAAGCAACTTTGCAACTATCTTAACAGCACTAAAACGATCTTTTTAGCTTTGTTAATGTTTGATCTAGTGCCCCAACTAACCAGTCAATATCTTGACGCTGAAATGCCAATGGTGGACGCAGTTTTAATACATTACCATGAGGCCCAGCCACCGAAGTTAAAACACGATGTGTATTTCTTAGCTCCTCAATAATATCTAGCGCAAGTGCTTGATTTGGTGCTTTGCTCTCTCGGTCTTTGACCAACTCAAAACCAATAAATAGTCCTGCACCACGTACATCACCAATACACTCGTGTTTATGCATCAGTTGTGTTAATTCATGCTTTAATTCAGCACCCACTTTTTGACTATGCAACTGCAACTCTTCTTCTTGAATCACTTTTAATACAGCTTGTGCTGCAGCCATAGATACAGGGTTACCACCAAAAGTATTAAAGTACGGAATTTGGTCACTAAAAGCAGCCAATACATCATGCTTTGCTAACAAACCCGACACAGGAATACCATTACCCATTGGTTTACCTGTAGTTACAATATCTGGCACAACCCCATGGCGACCAAATCCCCAAAATGCATCACCCGTACGTGCAAAACCTGGCTGTACTTCATCTGCAATAAAGATACCGCCATTTTTATGTACTACATCCACTGCTTTTTTCAAAAAACCCACAGGGTTTGGTATGACACCATCAGATGAAAAAATAGAATCTGCTAAAAACCCAGCAAATCGAATACCGTTGGCTTGCATATCATCTATTTGCTGTTGTATTTGATCCGCAAACCAGTCACCTAGATCCTCTCCGCCCAAACGGTATGCATCTGGTGCAGGTACAAGTCGTGTTGTATTTGCCAATGGTTGACCTGAACCTAACGCAGGTGAACAACCTGAAGTCAGCTCGCTTGTACCATGATACGCCTCTTGCGACACAATAATACCTGTACCACCGGTGTACTCACGCGCCACTCGTATCGCCAAGTCATTGGCTTCCGATCCTGTACACATATACATGGCACGATTAATTTCAGATGGCAGTGTTTTTAATAACTCATCGGTATAATTTAAAATATTTTCATGTAAATAGCGGGTATGTGTATTTAAATTTTGCATTTGCTCATGCACGGCGGCTACAACTGCAGGATGGCAATGTCCAATACTCGCCACATTATTATACACATCTAAGTACTTTTGCCCTGATGCATCCCACAAATACTGCCCTTGCCCTTTCACTAAATGTACAGGGTTTCGATAAAACAAACGGTATGACTCACCCAGCACCTCACTACGTTTATCGGTTAAACGGCGTGTGTTTTGGTCCAATTGTTCGGCGTGTTCTGCTCTAAAGCTATTGGTGTCCATGATTGTAGATTTTGTCACCATGATATTCCCCTCAATACATTCGTTTTTATGTTCATTTGATTAAAACACAAATGCAATTAAATACACAAATACTTTTTTATACACAAACAACTCGATAAAATAAACAAATCCAACTATGCTTGCACATAGAAATTGAGGATATTTAGAATGCTACAACAAGAACGCTTACACCGCATACATACGTTACTTTTACAAGTACAGCAACTCAGTACTGAACGTATTATGCAAGAGTTAGCTATTTCTAGAGAAACTGCACGGCGTGACATGATCACACTTGAAAATACGGGTCATGCCAAACGTGTGCACGGCGGTATTATTTGCACGCAAACCGTTGCAGAAGCACCTCTCAATGTACGTCATGGGCAAATGATTAAAGAAAAACGAGCAATTGCTAAGGCTGCAGTACAGCAACTCAGTGCAGGTCAAACTATTTTTATAGATGCAGGCAGTACAACGGCTATTTTGGCTGAAGAGCTCAGAACACTTTCTAGTCTCACCATTATTACCAATAGTTTGCAAGTCGCTTTAAATTTAAGTGCGGGTGACGGCTCAAAGCATCATTTAATTTTGCTCGGTGGAGAAATAATCACACAGCCACAAACACAAGGCGATCAAACTATCAGTGAAATTCAGCGTTATTATGCAGATGTTGCTTTACTTTCACCTGCAGGCATAGACCCATATGCTGGAGCAACCAATTATCAAACCAGTGAAGCCAATATTGCCAAAGCAATGGTTCAACATAGCCGACTCACGTTTATTTTGGCAGATGAACGAAAACTACATCAAGTGAGCCGTATTGAGTTTGCTAAACCCCATGAAGTTGACTTACTGATTAGTAATCAAAATAAAGACACGCAACGTACAGCAGAATTAAACAGCCATTTTAAACAAGTGATTTGGGCTTAAAGCCAAATTTCAGACAAAAAAAGACCATGCAAAGGGTGCATGGTCTATAAAATGGTGGCTATGACGGGACTCGAACCTGTGACCCCAGCATTATGAGTGCTGTGCTCTAACCAACTGAGCTACATAGCCTAAAACAGTTTGCGAATATTATTCAATAAACATTACTGTGTCAATATTTTTTTTAAATCATTTGAAGTGAGCCTGTAAGCCGGGTTCTGTTAAAAACGATCATTCCTCTAGGCATACAATCACTCATATGCTCAAGCGACCTACCCGAGTCCAGTATGGGTCATACCTATGTGGACTCCTATTTGGTCTTGCTTCAGGTGGGGTTTACCTTGCCATGAACTGTTACCAGCCATGCGGTGCGCTCTTACCGCACCCTTTCACCCTTACCACTTTACAGTGGCGGTCTCCTCTCTGCTGCACTTGCCGTCGGCTCACGCCGCCCAGGCGTTACCTGGCACCTTACCCGATGAAGCCCGGACTTTCCTCCCCTACTTTAGTCACGAAGACCTCTATAGCAGCGACCGTCCAGCTCACTTCGGCGCATATGCTAACAAATCTTACGCTGAATTGCTTGTATTTTTTTCAGCAATTATTTTTTCATACTTCGCATGTAATTGATCATGCGTTTCTTCATGCGCTGGGTCTTTAGGAATACAGTCAACAGGACAAAATAGCTGGCACTGGGGTTGATCATAATGTCCAATGCATTCAGTGCACAAATCGGGATCAATTTCATAGATCAACTCGCCCAAATAAATCGCTTCATTCGGACATACTGGCTCACACACATCGCAATTAATACATTCATCTGTAATATAAAGTGACACGTTACCAACCTTGTTGATGTTTATGATAAAAGGCCTCTACAACTGCCTTAGGTACAAATTTAGAGACATCGCCATGTAAACGTGCAATCTCTCTGACCATAGTAGATGAAATAAAGGAATATTGCTCTGACGGCGTTAAAAATACTGTTTCAAAATGTGGGTCTAGTGTTCGATTCATATTCGCTAACTGAAACTCATACTCAAAGTCTGAAATTGCACGTAAACCTCTCAACACGGCAGTCGCATGTTGCTCTTTCACAAAATTGACCAACAATCCATCAAATGTTAAAAACTCTACATGAGGCAAATGATCTAAACATTGTTTTGCCAATTCAACACGTTCATTGAGCGAGAAAATTGGTTTTTTATGATGCCCTGCTGCAATGGCTATCACTACTTCATCGAACATTTTAGATGCTCTGACCACCAAATCAATATGCCCATTGGTCATCGGATCAAATGTACCCGGATAAATAAGACGTGTTTTAGACATATTTGTATGCTCGTTGTCATTTTATATTTGCTTATTCTAGCAAAAACTTGTTTTTTATAAAATCGTCACCATTTTTAGCACATCGCACACACAAATGCTTCACCTCACCTAAACTTTACGGCACAATAGGTGCAGATTGGGAATGAATAAATTATGGCGAAAGTAAACGTAGTTAAAAAAAATAATGGCGGCACTATTGCGCAAAATAAACGTGCCCGTCATGATTATTTTATTGAAGATAAGTTTGAAGCGGGTCTTTCTTTACAAGGTTGGGAAGTGAAGTCTTTACGCGCAGGCCGTATGAGCTTGGTCGAAAGTTATATCATTTTTAGAAATAATGAAGCATTTTTGTTTGGTGCTCAAATTCAACAACTGCTTTCTGCATCGACCCATGTTGTGCCAGAAAATACACGTACTCGTAAACTTTTACTTTCCCGCCGTCAAATTGAATTATTGATGGGTGCGGTGAATCAAAAAGGATATTCTTGTGTGCCACTTGCCTGCTATTGGAAAGGTCACTTAGTCAAACTTGAAATTGCCCTTGTAAAAGGTAAGCAATTACACGACAAACGTAACAGTGAAAAAGACCGTGATTGGCAACGAGATAAAGCCCGTTTGTTTCATAAGTAAACCTTAAAAAGGGCTGATATATCAGTCCTTTTATATTTCTATGCTTTTCTATTGCTTAGTAGCAAAACCAAACTAAGAAAAATGTATTTGTGACTAATAATTATACAGTCACAATCCTGCCTTTTATAAAATAAACAGTTGGTTTGTATCCCCAAAAGCTCTTTTGCACTTTAAAAAGCTCATGAATAATAAAACGCTCTCCTTCAGCACTAGGAATATTTAAATTCCTTTCACTCCAGCGATCATAGCCACATCCTGCTTCCAATAAAATTGCTTTAATTTGTTCAAATTGAGAGACTTCACTTCTATTCATCGTTAAAACCTTGACGTGCAGCTTCTTTCACCCAGTCCATATTAAAAATAATTGACCTTGGTAAATCAATCATTTGCCGTAACACCATCATTTGCACCAAGGCATTCGCTTTATTTACATACTTAATATCAAGGGCAGCATCACCAATGAGAGCATAGGCAGGCTCAAAAGTGTACATATCATTCCAACCCAGGCCACCACATTTTTTAACGGCACGATTAAATAAAGGTTTGTCATTGATATCGCCTAAGTCAACTTTTTCTTGATTTATAGCAATAGTAAAGCTTGAAATTGCTGTATCATATTCATCCGTTCCATCTTCAATACTGCCTGTAATTTGACCACAAACTGGATCAATGGTCAGATGACTCTTTGTTTCCACATGAAAAATATATAAGTCATTAAATGCAGTACGTGATATGGCATAAAAATGTCCACCCAGTTGTTTTTCATACTCTGTGCCTGCCAACCATGCATCCACCACAGGTTGCCATTCAGTCGGATTAACAAATTGATATGCTCCATGTTCAAATTGACAAAACCCAGCTTGTTTCCATATTTCAATTAACGTTGGACTAAGAATAGATTCATATTGCGCAATGATTTCTACTGGTACTGGACACATTTTCGTAATTGGTCCGAGATCTTCTATCATCATTTTTAAGCGTGATGAGTACATAAAAAGTTTCCTTATTTACATAATTCAAATTTAAAATTTAATAAAACATGAGCTTTTCATCATATTTATCTACTTTGATAAAACCTTTTCGACCAATACAACATAAATCATGTGGCATACGGTCACTCCCATTTAAGCAACCATTAGAAATAACTTATGTATTGTTAAAAAATATAACGCTCACAAATGCGACCAAAACCTGTATAAAAAACAATGAAAATTGTATTTTGATAAGTTTTAAGGTGGCCACACATCGGGCTTGCCAACTGCGTGTTGGAGTAAGCGGCGTAGCAAGCTTAAGCAAAGCCAAGCTTTGATCTATGTTTTCTGCTTGTTGGCACGCTATTTCACTGGGTTGATGTATAAAAGATCTAAAAATTTGCTCATCAATAGACAAACGAAATGAGTAATACTTAATAGCAACAGCCAATAACACTTGAGTAAACAATAACCCTATCACCCCATAAGACAGATCACTAAAATAACCCAAGACTAAAAATGTAAGTAAAAACACACTAGAAGTTATATCTATATGTTTATAGTAGCGAAAAAATGCATGTGTCAGCTCAATGATATTCATCATATCCCTTATCCTTATTGCCTGATAAGCAATAGTTGCTGCAAAACCTGTAAATGATTTAGTTTTAATACAACAAAAGGGCGAGATACTTTTATGATATTGACCGCATCTTGAACGGTTTTGGCATGACGATAGTAAATCAACCACGCGGCTAAAACGCATGCACTACGTGAATAACCCAAAGCACAACTAATAAGTATATTTGAGGTGGTTTTATGTGTATCTAGCTTTTGAACCAGTGACTCTAAAGCCTCTGCACCGTGTTGTAATTGTGCCAAAGTGGGTGTGGTGAGGTCTAAAATGGGTGTTAATTGATATTTGCACATAGCAGGTACACTCACAGGAAGCTCCGCACACGTATCTAATAAACCATCAAACTGTTGCAGTGTTTTAAAACGACTTATTCGCCCCAAATAAAGTTGAATATGTTTGGGAAAGTGCGTTTCATTTTGAATAATTAATGAAGGCTGAGGTTTTTTACGTGTCCATAATCTGGAATTAACCCATGCTGCGATTAAATATGGAGTGAGTAAAATCAAAACGGCGACAGACATACGACCATGACTATTTTTTTGAAATGCCGATGCGTTTAAACACATATAAATCAAAGCAACCATCAATAGACTCAGCGATGGCCACAACAACCACAAAGCAAATGACTTAAAATAACTGGCAAACACACAAAGACTTATACTACCTATAAAATAATAAGTCGCTAAAGTCGTTCTTTTTTTATCGGCAGTAATCTGTATCTGTTTTAGAGGCTTTTCATATTCACTATCTGGCCAAACCCATAAACACAATGCGGCTACCACTACACCTGTAGGAATATCAATAAAATGATGTTGCCAAGTGGTGAGTACAGAAACGCCAATCAAAAAAGCCCAAATATGGACAATCCAACGCCATACATGTTGTGTTCTTTGTGCATAAAACACCCACAAGATGACTAACAGTACAATGTGCAATGACGGTGCTTGATTAAATGGTTTATCAAACCCCATGAGTGCATTATACATCATGCCAAAAAAGCCATGACTTTCTGGCCTGTGTGCCGTAAATTCAAGTGGAAATATTAAAAAGCAACTCACGCAAATCAATTGTGCCGTAAGCAAGCGTTTAATGTGTGTAGACAAAATACTAACATTTGCACAAATCAAAACAGACAATGCATAAAATAAGTCGATAGACCAATACGGAACAATAGTCCAAGGTACGAAAGGAATGTCTTTTTCCCAAGCAAACATGATTTCAGGTACATTTAGCCGTGTCGTGGCATACCAATTGGCAAAACCATAACTGGTAAAAAAAATGAAGCCGAGTAATGCCAATGCAAGACATTTATAAACCAAAAACTGAAGCGGTTTTATAGTGGCATACTTTAAATTAGCCATGCTTTACTTCTTTTCTTTGAGCAAGACTGACTGTAAAAATACCAAACTCATCAATACACTGGTCTATTTTCACAAATCCTGCTGCTGCAACCAACTGATCCATTTCAGCCTGTGTACGCAGACGCATGACCCAAGCATTGCCTTCGCGGTGACTGGTTAAAGCTCTTGCAATAAATTCTTGTTGTGGGTGCCAAATTTGACCGGTATAAATTAAGTACCCTTCTGAAACAATCACTTTAGCTAAACCCTCTAAAGACTGCTTGACCAAATGATTATCACTAAATAGCTCATATAACCCAGAGACAACAGCAACGGTTTTATTGGCTTTAATGTCAGCAAGGCTATTTTTATCAAATGCATCACCTTGCTCAAAATCTACAACACGCTCTAGTGCCTTACTCTGAATCAGTTTTTGCCCTTGATTCACATTTAACGGGCTATAATCTCTGAGTAAAACATGGTCAGGTCTATACTCTAATTTTTCTATGGCTTCTATAATGTAACGACCATGACCTGCTGCAATATCAACAATATTTACAGGTTGCTTTTGCGCTTTTAACCTTGTAATTACTTGCTGTAATAACATTTCAATATGTGTTTTTCGTACCCGAATTCCCTTCCAACCCACTGCATTTAAATACTGCCGGTCAATGACACGACCTAACCAATGGCGGCTTTCTGGCGTATTTTTATAGACATAATCTAAGGTACTACCAGAGTCAAAACCTGTTTTTTGACCCAATTTTAAACCATCAGAAATATAACTACCTAAACGTAAATTATATTGTGTAAACGACCAATAAACATTTGCAAATGACTTTTGTGGTAAGGCTTCACTATATTTTTCAGCCATACTGCAACTCTGTCCTATTTGATCTGCATGGATTAAATCTAAAGGTTGAGGTAGCATCTCAAAGGATTGGGAAATAAATCTATGTATTTTTTGAGTCGCAAGATGTCTATTTTCCTCGCCCAAGGTGTCATGATAAAAACCATCTAACACATGCAACTCTTTTAAAGGGTGTGAGAGATTTTTGAAAAATTCAATTTGGGGTTTGGTATACACAACATAATCTGCACCAGAGATTAATAGCTGTGTAGGCACATGAATCGCCTGTGCATCTGCCACAACACGGTCTGCCGCATCGTACAAGCCCAATAACATTCTTACCGAAATGGCTTTAGCAATTGCAGGGTCTGTATCGTAGCTACGCGCACGGGCTTTATCATGTGTGAGTAAGCCTGCTTTAACATAGCTATTAATAAAAAAGTTTCCTTTTACTGCATGTAAACAACGTAACCCTGCCCGTGCAAATGGTACATACAACTTAATTTTAAAGGCAGGAGCAACCAAACAAAGTGCTCTAATATTGGGTGCATAATCATGTACCCAAGTTGCCGCAAGTACAGCACCAACACTTTGAGCAACCATAACCATATTTTCGGGTTGAATTGCATGTTTTTGTTGAATATGTAGTACAAAACTTTGTAAATCTTTCACACTACAGCCAAAACTTGGACTGTCTCCACGCAAGCCAGCAGATTCCCCATGCCCTCTCGCGTCCCAAGCAAAAAAATCACAATCAGGCAAGTTAAGCTCATCGACTAAATGAGCCATACGACCCGAGTGCTCATGACCACGATGCAGTAACACAACTGCTTTTTTTATTGTACAGCCACTTGTTGCTGACCAATGTTGGTAAAATAATTTTGCCTTATCGTGGCTATCAAAAAAGTGCTGTGTATGTATATACATCATATATATCCTTATTTTAGTTCATTTTTCTTTGGTGTATGCAATACAACACCGTTATGTACACGATTGTAAATCGTGACCAACAGCAATACTAAACAGATGCTTAATATAACATTGGGTGCATATTGCCAAACCCAATTCACATAAAATGTGTTGTCTTTAAACCATGGCCACAGACCCACAATTAAGCCCAATAGCCCAAATAAAAAAGCTCGATCACTTTTACCCATCGGCCCATCATATCTACGGTCTATACCAACCAATGAAGCAATAACCCCAGCATACTCACTCACTAGAGCCAAAAATATAACTACGAATAATAAATAAAGGTTAAATGTTGGCAAAAATAAAAAACATGCATATAAAGCTGTATCCGACACAACATCGCACAGCTCGTTCAAATACGCCCCCAGCGCACTTTGTTGGGCAAACTCTTTTGCTAACATGCCATCTATTGCGTTAAATGCCATGCGTAAAAACATCCACAGCGGAATCAGTAAAAACGATGCATAAACGTATTTCACACTGCTCAAGCCAACAAAAAGTGCAAGTAAAATGGATAGAAATGCAGCAAATAAAGTGATCTGATTTGCTGTAACACCAAAATGGTACAAAACTTTAACTACTGGCCTGAGTAAATCTTGAAACTGGGACTTATAGCTATAAATTGATGGCACAACCAACCCTCTATATGATTAAATTCAAATTTTGTATTAAAAATGTGATTTAATATACTATAACTATAATTTAACAGTACGAAAGTTTAATTTTCATGAAAAAGGATCAATTTACTCAAGGTCAATATAAATGAATCGCCACAAAAATCTTATATTCACAACATGTTTGGTACTTTTACCCGTATTGATTTTTTTTATCTTGGATAATGCACCTATACACACTTCTGGGAATGGTACTGGTGACTTGCTTGTTATTGCTCTTTTAGTCTTGGGAATGGGGGCGGCTTATCCAATTTTATTTTTTAAGCTCAACTGTCGCAGTTCTTCAATTTTGGCGTTGGGTACACTTATTTGTATTTTAGTGTTTTTTTATTGCGATATTTTTATACCAAAATCAGGGTTTATTAATGGCGGTATTTATGGTTTTATATTTGTCATTATTTTTGCTCCACCTTATTTATTCGTAACGATTTTTCAATATTTTTTAAATAAACCAACAAAAAGACAAATAATAAAGCGCAAGACGTATCTAGTCAAAACTGACTCACAAAAAGGATAAAGTAATAATGAATAAATACTTAGGTAAAATTATTGCTTACATACTCAGGCGTGCAGTACAACTTTTAACAGGTAGTCGTAGCCTTTGGGTGGGTTGTAGACCCAGATTAAAACAACGTATTTATTATGCTAACCACAATAGCCACATTGATTTTATTTTATTATGGGCATCATTACCTAAAGAAATTCGTAGAAAAACTCGCCCTGTTGCAGGTGGCAATTATTGGCACAAAAACAAAATAAGACGTTTTATTATTCAAGATGTATTTAACGGTATTACCATAGAGCATAATAAAAAAAATACTGACCCTCTGTTCCATGTCTACACCGCACTTCAAGAAGGCTATTCTATTATTTTTTTCCCCGAAGGGACACGAAACCGTGAGCAACCTGAAAATTTACTCCCATTCAAGTCTGGGTTATTTCATTTAGCTAAACAGCATCCCAATCTAGAAATTATTCCAGTTTGGATTGCAAACCTCAATCGGGTCATGCCTAAAGGTACATTTATTCCTCTACCCATTTTATCTACAGTAATATTTGGTAAAGCATTAGAGCATACAAATTACAGCACAGAAAAAAATCAGTTTTTACAATATGCTCAAACTGAATTAAACGTATTACAGGAATTTGAGTACCAATGACAAATCACTCTCAAATAACATATATTATTTTTGCAACTGTAACTTTAGTTTTAGCAGTCTCATCGATAACAGGACTTTTTCTAAAAAGAAAAATAAACCATCAGGTACATGCGGTCATAGATAATTTAAATGCTCGCATTAATGCATGGTGGGTCATGCTGATTATTCTATTTGGTGCGATTTTACTTGGGAAGCTCGGCTTAATTATCCTGTTTGCAATCGTTTCTTTTTTTGCACTTAGAGAGTTTATTACTCTGCTGCCCACACGGCGTGGTGATCATTTGGCATTAGTCCTCTCATTTTACATTCTAATTCCATATCAATACTACTTAGTTTATACCGACTGGTATGGACTATATTCTATACTTATTCCACTCTATGCTTTTTTAATTGTTCCAATTTCTCTTTTAAAATATGAAGATACTGCTTATTTTTTAGAACGAAGTGCAAAAATACATTGGGGTTTAATGGTTTCAGTATTTTGTATTTCACATGTTCCCGCATTACTTAATTTAAATGTAATAAACTTTACTGGTGAAAAAATATGGCTGATTATGTGGCTTATTTTAGTAGTACAGGCATCCGATGTACTGCAATATATATGTGGAAAACTTTTTGGAAAACGTAAAGTTGCACCCAAATTAAGCCCATCAAAAACAATAGAGGGCCTAGTTGGTGGCGTATTTCTCGCAACTTTGATTGGCTGTTTAACAAAAGGGCTAACCCCTTTTAATGTTTACCAAGCACTGATTGTGGCTTTCGCAGTTTGTATTTTTGGTTTTTTAGGTGGTTTAGTCATGTCTGCGATAAAAAGAGATCGAGGTGTAAAAGACTGGGGGCACTTAATACAGGGCCATGGTGGTATGTTAGATCGTATGGACTCTATTTGCTTTTCTGCTCCGATATACTTTCATATTATTCGATATTGGTGGACATAAACCACTCTCCAAATCAAAAATACGTCTTTAACACAGCTTTTACATATGTATTATTAATCCGCTTAGCTGTTGTGTAATGTACTTAAGCCAAAAAAGCAAACGTTGCCATACGACCTGTTTTGGCATCACGTCGATAAGAAAAATAATCTTGTGACTGCGCATAAGTACATGCTTTACCACCTAAAACATCAAGCACACCATGTTGTGCCAAAATGAATCGAGCAATCGCATATAAATCTGCCAAATATTTACCTTCATTATCTGATGCCCGAAAAGCAAACTCTACTGCATAACGTTCACAAAACGTTGCTTTGACTTCTGCACCTACTTCAAAACATGGCTGACTAATACATGCTCCAAGCCACGCCCAATTCGGATTAGTCTGCATACTGGCAATGGTTTGTTCAATGATACCATTGGCAAGACCACGCCAACCCGCATGTAAAGTCGCTACTTCCGAGCCTCGCTCATCACCCAAAACAATCGGTAAACAGTCTGCTGTCATCATCATCAGCGCATGACCTTTTTGCTGTGTCACTAAGCCATCACCACACAAAGGCTGAAAATAAACTTCATCTTCAATGCGGTGACAAGTCGTGCTATGTGTTTGTGTAAGCCAGCTAAGCTTGTATACACCATAGTGTTTTAACTCTGTAAGTAATGCCATACGGTGGGCATGTACACGCTGTGCATTATCGCCCACATGTAATGCTAAGTTAAAACCACTTAAACTCGGCTGATCAGTAGCCAAGGTTGCCGAATGCACGACATGTGTTTGCCCAACATAAACCCCTTTAGGCAATCCTGTTACAAAATGCATTTGGCAATCCTCTATTCATTATCAACACATATTAATAGGCTTTATTTTCTTCACGTAAGACGTCAACAAGTGTTTTAAAGTCTTCTGCCCACGGCGCTTCAAATAACATTTCTTCTCGCGTTCTTGGGTGAATTAGGCCCAATTTCGCAGCATGAAGTGCTTGACGGCGAAAGCCTCGTAAAGTCTCTGCCAATCGCTCAGATGCACCTGCAGGCACACGCACACGGTTCATATAAACGGGGTCACCGAGCAAGCCAAAACCAATATAGCTAAAATGAACACGAATCTGGTGGGTACGCCCTGTTTCTAGCTGTGCTTGCACACGCGTAAAATGCTGAAAACGTTCTTTCACATTGTAATGCGTCACAGCGTCTCGCCCACCCGGCAATACAGTCATTTTAATACGATCTACAGGGTGGCGTTTAATCGGTTCATCAATTGTGCCACCTGCAATCACATTGCCGTACACAATCAGGTCATATACACGATATACCGTCTTTTTAGCCAATTGCTGAGACAATGAAAATTGTGCTTCAAGTGTTTTTGCAACCACCAACAGACCAGAAGTATCTTTATCTATACGGTGTACCAGTCCTGCACGAGACAACTCAACAGATTTAGGTACATGGTGCAAAATTGCATTTACCAATGTACCTGTTGGATTACCTGCACCAGGGTGAACCACCATACCCACCGGCTTATCAATCACTAAAATATCATCATCTTCATAAATAATATTTAAAGGAATATTTTCAGCCTGGCAGTAAGTCTGTGGCTCTAAATCAACTTCTAAAGTTAAATTTTCTGTACCTTCACAGCGAGTTTTAGGCTTTACTTTGTTGCCATTCAGTAACAGGTAGCCATCATTCATCCATTGTTTGAGCTTTTCTCGTGAGAAATCCGCCCAAATCGTGGCAGCAACTTGGTCTACACGTAGTCCTGCATACTGTTCGTCTAACTGAACCTGCAACGATAAATGTGTTGCAGTGGTCGCAGAAGTATGATTATCTGCTGCGTCAGTCTCTTCAAGTAAGTTAAAATCTGTTTCAGTCAGATTAGAATGAGAATATTTTGTCAAAGTCATTTGGCTCATTAGAACAATTAATGGTTTAATAGTGCCATTGTAGCTCATTGCCCGTATTAACTGAGGAATTTTTATGTCGCTACCACGTTATAAAGTTACGATGCTTGCGCTTTCTTTAGGCATTGCTTGTACATTTGTGGGCTGTAGCAGTAATCCATCAAAAAAAGAAACTGCCGATCTTGGACCAAAAGCAACCGAAGAAACCTACTTCAGTGCTGCTCAAACTGCATTAGATAAAGGTCAATACAACGAGGCGGCAAAAAATCTGCAATCGATTGATACTTACTACCCTACTGGCCAGCGCATTGCACAAACCCAACTTGAACTCATTTATGTGAAGTTTCAACAAAAAGATTACCCTGCAGTTATTACTGCAGCAGATCGTTTTATTCGTTCAAATCCTGAAAGCCCTAACCTAGATTATGCATACTATGCAAAAGGTGTGGCCAACATGGAAGAAAACTACGATGGCATTATTCGCTATACGTCTTTAAAACAATCTCACCGTGATGTAGGTTATTTAAAAGTTGCGTATCAAAACTTTGTAGAATTTATTCAGCGCTATCCTTCAAGCCAATATGCTGTTGATGCTGCTGAACGTATGAAGTTTATTGGACAAGAACTTGCTGAACATGAAATGGAAGCGGCACGTTTTAATATTAAACGTCAAGCATGGGTGGCTGCAGTTGAACGTGGTCAATGGGTTGTAGAACACTTCCCAGATACACCACAAATTCCAGAAGCTTTGGCAACAATTGCTTATGGCTACACAGCGCTTGGCGATAAAACCACAGCACAGCAATATATTGATGTACTGAAACTGAATTACCCAAACCTAGTGAAAGCCAATGGTACAGTCAATTTAACTGCTGCACGTCATGAAGGAAGCTTCTTTAACCGTGCAACACTCGGTATTTTTGGTCGCGGTGAGCAAAATACACAAAGCAAATCACAACAAAATACTGAATCACGTAGCTTAACCAATAAATTAAGCTTTGGTTTATTAGACCGTCCTCATGTTGAAAGTACAGTACAGCCTCAACCAAAAGTTGAACCAAAAACATCGGAATCACGTAGCTGGTTAAACCGTTTATCACTCGGTATGCTTGACAAAGATCATTCATAAAACCAAATACACCATAAAGGCGGGCAATGCTCGCCTTTTTTTATTCGACTCACTTTTGCTACACTGTAGCCACACATCAATTTTTGAGTACATGATTCATGGCCATCCCACAACAGACCATCGACCATATTTTAGACAGAGTCGACCTTGTCGAGTTGATTGGCCAACGCGTAAAACTTAAAAAAACAGGACGAACTTATTCGGGCTGTTGCCCTTTTCACCAAGAAAAAAGCCCATCTTTTCACGTCTATCAAGATAAACAGTATTATCACTGCTTTGGCTGCCAAGCCAATGGCAATGCTATTCGATTTTTGATGGACATCGACAGCCGTAATTTTATCGATGTGATGAAAGACTTATCAAGTCAAACAGGTATTGAACTCCCAAAAGACAATACAGACCAAAAAAAACTGAGCTATAAAAAAACCAATACGCCAACACAAACAACACCCAGTAGTATCAATACCAAAGAAGAAAGTCTTACTTTTCAACCCGAACATGACCCTTTTGCAATCTTCTCTGAACAAGAAAACTTTGACCATTCAGACTTACCTATTGCACAAAATATTGATCAAGAAGGCAACCTATATGACTTACTGGAAAATGTAGCGCAGTTTTATCAACAACAACTCAAACACAGTACGACTGCCCAACAGTACTTTAAACAGCGTGGTTTAAGCCAAACAACCATAAATGATTGGCGTTTAGGCTATGCACCAGAAGATTGGCAACATTTAGATAAAGCATTTGCATCAGATATTGAAGGGCTTAAAAAAGTTGGACTGATTCGTACCAGTGATAACGGTCGAGATTTCAACTTACTGCGGGAACGCGTTATTTTCCCTATCCGAGATCCTAAAGGTCGTATTGTTGGTTTTGGTGGTCGAGCACTCAACAATGAGATTAAGCCCAAATATATTAACTCTCCAGACTCAGATATTTTTCATAAAAACCAACTGCTCTATGGCTTATATGAAGGCACAAAAAATAAAGCCAAAGATTGGCTCATGGTTGAAGGCTACATGGATGTGATTGCACTGAGTCAAGCAGGCATTCATGGTGGTGTGGCAACACTGGGTACAGCAAGCAACACAGAACACTTAAATGTTTTATTTAAGCGTAACCCTCGTCTAACCATTGCGTTTGACGGTGACCAAGCAGGGCAAAAAGCGGCCCGCAGAACACTCGAAATTGCATTACCACTTTTAGAAGACGGTAGAGAATTAAAGTTTTTTATTCTACCCAATGATCACGACCCAGACTCACTGATACAAAGAGAAGGTTTAGAACATTTTAAGTCACTTTGGCAAACTGCCCCTTTACTATCAGATTTTTTATTTGCCCTACTTACGCAAGGTGAAAATATTACTCACCCTGAAGGCAAAAGCCATGTGATGGGAGAGCTTAAAAACCTCACTAACATGTTACCTCCTAAAGGCTCTTATCGCTATCTGTTAGCACAATCGTTTAGGGAAAAGTTAGGACTTGGCCGACGCTTTACCCCTCAAAATAATAATGATGCATCACTGTCTTTTAATATTCAGACCAAAGACAAAGACTTTGCTATTGCACTACTGATTAGTCAGCCGTTTTTGTATAAAGAATTTGAACAGTTGCGGGCTTATGTACCGCAAGAAGATTTGCTTGGCTATGTGTTAAGCACACTCGATAAAATATTTGACCACTTACCCGAAGACCCCGATGCTGCTGTCTATTATGTGCTTGGTGCAACAACAGCTGCACAAATAGAAGTTACAACGATTTTAAAAACAACCAATATATTTAATTTAATTGAATCGCCTGAAAAAGCATTAAACCTTGCGAAAGAATATTCATTAAGCCTACAAGAAGATTACCTTAAAGAGAAAATGAAAAAACCTTCATCCCTTGCAGAGTCACAACACTTGCGTTTAAAGCTTAATGAGCTGACCAAACAAATTAGCCTCAAATTACTACAATGAGATAAAAAATAATGGGCAGTTTAAACTGCCCATTATTTAAATCTTTTTAAAATCAGTGAAAAAATCGATTACATTGGGTACGCACAAACTGTTGTACATGCATACGTTTTTCACTCAAAGACTCTTTTTGTTTTTGCTGTAACTCTTCAAACTCACCATCAAACACGCCAATAGATGGCAAATGAATCTTAATATTTTCAGGGAAGTTTTGCTTAAATGAATCTGCTTTCTCATTCAGCTTAATTAAAGCTAAACGCTGATAAGCACGACCATGACGAACCCACTGTGCATGAGACACCTGTTGTAATAGCTGACCTAAATCTTTATTTTTCATTGTCATCACCTCAACTCAATCGCAACATTATGGCCAAAAGTAAGAGGGGTTGTACTAACCAGCACTTAGCTTTTTGGCGAGTCATTTATCTACAAAAGATATTACAACCAAATGTTGTTTTCTGCCAAGCACCTCAAATCAAGAAATAGTAATACTATAAAATAAAGTAAATAAAAATCAAAAAGTTAATTAAAAAATAAAGAATGACCAACAAGTTCAAAATAAAATATTGACTTCTATTAATGTTACATTTTGCCTAAAACACTAATCAAAATACTTATTTGCACGATCATCACGCAGAATCTGCTGTAAATGTGTTTTTAGCCATTCGAAGTATTCAGGTTCATCTTCCTTTACTGCCTCACGCAATAAAATAGATGCTGGATGTAAAAGCTTATTTGTTAATCGATGTGCAAAATTCTTCATGACTTCTGCTGCATCTTCACCCGCTTCAAGGTGTTGCAATGCTAAAGCCAATTCTTGTTGTTGAATATGATGGCCTGCGTCACGATATGCACTAATCACACCACCAGCGTGTCTTAATTTTTGATGTGACACCAATTGCATTGCAAGCTGGTTGACCATCACTTCAGCTTCTACTGCAGCTTGACGGCGCTGTGCTAAATTTTCATCAATCACAGTTTGTAAGTCATCAACACCGTACAAATATACGCCATCTAATATATCAACTTTAGGATCAATATCCCGAGGTACAGCCAAGTCAACCAATAGCATTTGCTGATAACGACGACGCTTCAATGCAGACTTGACAGATTTAAAGTCGATCACTTGATGTAAGCTCCCCGTACAACTAGAGATAACATCAGCACGGTGTAAATGTTGCTCTAAATCAGCAAAGGGAATCACCTCCACATCAATAGAATGAGCTAATTCTGTTGCCAATTGTTGTGCACGTTCAGCACCACGGTTACAAATCAAAATTTTAGCAACCCCCATATCAGCCATATGCTTTGCAACCAAGCTATTCATTTCACCAGCTGCAACCATTAACACAACTAATTTTTCAGGGTGACTAAAGACTTGATGTGCCAATTGCGCCACAGCATAGCCCATAGATACGGCATGGCTACCTACAGCAGTTTCCGACCGCACACGTTTGGCGGCGTAAAAAGCATAGTCAAAAATACGGTTTAAGCTTGAGGACACAGTACCTTGATTTTTTGCCAGAGATAAAGCACTTTTCACTTGGCCTAAAATTTGTGGTTCGCCTAACATCAGTGAATCGAGGCCACTCGCTACACGCATTAAATGTGAGACTGCTTGAATATCTTCATGACAATAAACGTGAGTTGCTAGCTCAGACACAGCCACATTATTAGTACCTGCCAACCACTCAAGTAAAACTTCTCGTGAGTGCGCATTGGCATATACCTCTGTTCGATTACAGGTAGACACCACAACCAAGTCATTGAACTGATCTTGTTTAGACTGTACGAGCAATAGTTCAGATAAACGATCTGCATTAAAAGCAATTCGCTCACGTAACTCAACAGTTGCTGTATGATGGTTGACACCAAGGGCAAAAAACGTCATCTAGTCATATCATCATTTAACAAAAATTATGCATGTGTTATTGTGCATCATATGTATGGTCATCAGAAAAATTGGATAACAACTTGCAATACCTCTCTCGCAAGCATTCAGGAATACTGATTCGGCGCTATTCTAACACAATCTTACTCGTAAGTAGCATGGCCTTGTTTATGTCGGGGAGAATATCTGCACAAAATCATACAACTACACACGACAACACACTCCCAATCAAACGCAGTATGATTGCCGAATTTGCTTTACAATATGGCGAACCAAAACTGGCATTACAAAACTATACAGACTTAGCCATACACACTGATTCTACCATTGCCAAACAACGAGCGCTTGATATTGCACTCGATGAAAACGATTTAAATGCAGCTTTGAGCATTGTCATGCACTGGGTCAAACAAGATCCATCAGATGTTCCCGCCTTGTTTTATCTGACTCATATTTCACTTAAAGCACACAAATACGAGCTCACAGCGAGTACATTAGATAAGATTTTAAGCATTGATTCAGATGCTGACCTTGCAGAAATACTTACAGGAATTTCGCCTGACAATGCCTCAGATCGCAATGCCCTTTTAGAAACACTACGAAAAAGTCGAGCAAGACATAACCCATCTATCATTGTGCTTATCGCGAACTTAGAAGCACAAAATAATGAATTTACTCAAGCCATTAAAGATGTAGAGCGCGCATTGCATAAGCGCCCACATGTTACAAGCTTTATCTTACTCAAAGCCAATCTGCTTGAACTGAACGGCAATCAAGTCGCGACCGAGGCATGGTACCAATACTCAAGTCTGTACCATCGCCACAATTATGAAGTCCGACTTGCCGAAGTAAAGTATCTGACTAAAATTGGCAAGCCACAAATTGCATTAAAAAAACTACAATCCATCATTCAAATGTGGCCACAAGCAGATGAAGCACTTTTCATTGCGGGGCTTACCAGTATTGACTTAAAAAGATATGACCTTGCTGAACACTACTTAATTCAACTTGGTCATTCCAATCGCTACCAAAATGAAGCCAACTATTACCTTGCAATTAATGCTGAGCGCAAGCAACACTACGAAACAGCCATTGTTTATTATAGACGAGTTGATGGAAGCTTATATACTGTTTCACGCAGAGCGTTAATGAGTATTTTTGATAAAACAGATCGGTTATCAGATGCATTACGCTTTTTAACCCAAGAACGTGTAAATTACCCACAACACGCAAGTTTCTTATACCAATTACAAGCAAATATTTAAAAAAAACAAAATGATAAACAAGCTGCGATTGAGCTTCTTCATGAGGCCATACAAAACCTACCAGATGATCCAGATCTTATTTATTCACAAGTTTTACTGCTTGATCCTTTTCAAGACCGAGTACTATTAGAGCAAGATTTAAACCGTTTACTCACTTTAGAACCCAATAGCCCAACCTACCTAAATGCCTATGCATATACACTGGCAGTACAAAATCAAAGGCTACACGATGCCCGTATGTATGCAGAAAAAGCGCTCGACCAAGCGCCCGACCAAGCCTCTATTTTAGATACATATGGTTATATTGCCTTTTTGCAAAATGACTTCAAAACAGCCATTCCTGTGCTTGAAAAAGCCTATATTGCCAACCATAGCCCTAAAACAGGTGCACGCCTCGCCACTGCACTTTACTTAACTGGTGACAACAAAAAATTTATCTCACTCACAAAACAACTACAGCTAGACTTCCCTCAACATGCTGAAGTAATAAAACTCAATACACTCTTACGTCCACAATCACTGCTATAGAGTATCGCTATATGTCGTATCAAACTCATCCTCAGCATATTTTACTAATTGGTGTCGTCATCTTTTTGACAGGATGTCAACAATATCAAAAAACAAAAATCAACCCACCACCAGTACTTGCTCCAGCAACCCAGACAACTACAACACCAAGTAACCAATTTTCAGTGCAAGGGAAAATTGGCATAAAAACACCAACCCAATCAGGTAGTGCATTTTTTACGTGGCAACAAGACCAAGATACGTTTAATATTGAACTCTCAGGAGCACTTGGTATTGGAAAGACGAACATTCAGGGTAACTCACACCATGCCACGCTGATCAGTGCTAAAACAGGTACGATTGAATCTGAATCACCCGAACAATTACTAAAACAAGCTACGGGTTGGAATGCACCTATTGGTAATTTAACTGCATGGATACAAGGTCAAGCAGCAACGTCACAAGCACAGATCCAACATGACTCAGAAAATCGTATTAATCAACTAGATGAAGATGGCTGGCAAGTTAATTTCAGCTACCATCCAGCACAAGAACTTCCCAATAAAATCATTATAAAACAAATGCTTGATAACAACCAAGAAAACCGTATTACCCTTATTATAGAAAATAGATAAGCCATGTATATTAAAGCCCCTGCACCCGCAAAACTTAATTTATTTCTACATATTACACACCAAAGATCAGATGGTTATCATGAATTACAAACTATTTTCCAACTAATAGGCCTCTATGATTGGCTCACCTTTAACTCAACAGACAACACATTAGATATTAAAATTGATGGTGTTTCAGACATACAATTAGAAGATAATTTAATCTACAAAGCTGCAATAGGTCTTAGAGAAAGCGCAACAACACCATGTGGTATACACATTCAACTTGAAAAAAATATTCCTATGGGCGCAGGCTTAGGCGGTGGCTCTTCCGATGCGGCAACAACGCTAATCGTATTGAATAAAGTATGGAATTGTGGGAAAAATAACCGAGAACTTGCGCATATTGCAAGCACACTCGGTGCTGATATACCCCTATTTATACATGGACAAAATGCATGGGCTGAAGGTATCGGAGATCAAATCACACCGATTAAATTACCTCAAAAACAATTTATCGTGCTAAAACCTGACTGTTTTATCAGCACTCAATTACTTTTTTCACAAAAAACATTGACAAGAGACGCTAAGCCCTCTAAATTTTGCGCCTATCAACAACAGCCATCTATTTTTGGAAATTGTTTTGAGCCTTTGGCAAAAAAACTTTACCCAGAAGTAAATGAAGCATTGCTTTATTTAAACCAATTTGGTGAAGCAAAGCTTACAGGAACAGGTGCTTGTGTTTTTGTTGAAGTGAACAATAACATGACTACTGATGACATTTTAAACCATGCGCCATGTAAATCTTACTTGGTAAATAGTTTAAACCATTCACCAGTACATGATATTTTTCAGGATTAGGGGTATCGCCAAGTGGTAAGGCAGCGGGTTTTGATCTCGCCATCCGTTGGTTCGAATCCAGCTACCCCTGCCATTTAAACATCTGAAAAACATATATTAGGGGTATCGCCAAGTGGTAAGGCAGCGGGTTTTGATCTCGCCATCCGTTGGTTCGAATCCAGCTACCCCTGCCATATATATGTGTCAAACATCAGTAGGGGTATCGCCAAGTGGTAAGGCAGCGGGTTTTGATCTCGCCATCCGTTGGTTCGAATCCAGCTACCCCTGCCATTTGACAAAAATACAGCATGTTTTTTAATCGTAAACTTGTATTTTATTGACAATAGATACAAAAAACATTAAAGTGCTGTGCAAATACTAGGGGTATCGCCAAGTGGTAAGGCAGCGGGTTTTGATCTCGCCATCCGTTGGTTCGAATCCAGCTACCCCTGCCAAATTCTTCCAAACCTGCCAACCGCCAAGGCTGCTTCATGCCCAATCTTGTCGTTTTTAGTGGAAATGCACATCCACAATTCGCTCAAAAAGTTGTAAGTCACCTACACGTTCCTTTAGGTTCAGCTTCAGTTAACCAGTTTTCAGATGGTGAAATTGCTGTTGAAATTACTGAAAATGTTCGTGGTAAAGATGTTTTCATTGTTCAGCCAACTTGCGCACCGACCAATGACAACCTTATGGAAATCTTGGTGATGGCAGACGCCTTACGCCGAGCAAGCGCAGGACGTATTACTGCTGTTATTCCGTATTTCGGATATGCTCGCCAAGACCGTCGTCCTCGTTCAGCACGTGTGCCTATTACTGCAAAAGTTGTTGCAGATATGCTTACAACTGTAGGAATTGATCGTGTTGTCATGATCGATCTACATGCTGACCAAATTCAAGGCTTCTTCGATATTCCCGTAGATAATATCTACGGTACACCAGCTTTACTTGCAGACTTACGTCAACAACAACATGATAACCTTATGGTTGTTTCTCCAGATGTTGGTGGTGTTGTTCGTGCACGTGCTGTGGCTAAACTTTTAGGTGATATCGATCTTGCAATTATTGATAAACGACGCCAAAAGGCCAATGTATCTCAAGTGATGCATCTCATCGGCGATGTAAAAGACCGTGATTGCGTCATTGTAGATGATATGGTTGACACTGCAGGCACACTGTGTAAAGCAGCTGATGCACTTAAACAATTTGGTGCACGCCATGTTGTTGCTTATGCAACACATCCTGTACTATCAGGTAAAGCCATTGAAAACTTACGTAATTCAGTGATTGATGAATTGGTTGTTACAGATACCATTCCACTCTCACCAGAAGCGCTAGAACTTGGTAAAATTCGCCAGGTTTCAGTTTCAAGCATGGTCGCAGAAACAATTCGTCGTATAAATAACGAAGAATCGATCAGCGCTATGTTCGATAGCTACTTATAAGTATTTATCAAAAATAAAGACCTTAATATTTATTAAGGTCTTTTTTATCACTAGATTGGTCGCAAATCTAGTTCCAACTCACTTAATGAGGACATCTTTATGTCAAACTTTGTATTAAATGCTCAAGAACGTGCTAACGATCAACAAGGGAAAGGTTCGAGCCGCCGCCTTCGTCATGCAGCACAAGTTCCAGCAATCATCTATGGTGGCGATGCTGCACCTGTTGCTGTAACATTAGAACTTCGTCAACTTGTACGTTTTCTTCAAGAAGATGCGTTCTTTACAGATGTTATCGAAATTAAAGTTGGCGATAAAACTGAAAGCGTTAAAATTCAAGCGCTACAACGTCACCCTTCAAAAGAAACACCTATGCACGCTGACTTTAAACGCGCATAAGTCAATCTAAGCATTATTTTGTGAAAAATATTTCGCTTATTGTCGGTTTGGGAAATCCTGGTAGTCAGTACTCCCAAACTAGACATAATGCAGGCTTTTGGTTTGTTGAGCGTCTTGCTGAACAATACAATATTAGCCTCAAAACAGATGCAAAATTTTTTGCACTTTCTGGTCGTGGTCAAATCGAAGGTCACGATGTTAGGCTACTTTTACCAACCACTTTTATGAATAAATCTGGTCAAAGCGTTATACCTTTCAGTAAGTTCTATCAAATCCCCCCAGAATCTATCTTAATCGCACACGATGAACTTGATATGAACCCTGGTGTCATTCGCTTAAAAACTGGCGGTGGTCACGGTGGTCATAACGGGCTAAAAGATATTGTGCCACACATTGGTGCTAACTTTCATCGTCTACGCATTGGTATTGGTCACCCTGGTAGCAAAGAACGTGTTGCAGGTCATGTACTGACGAAAGCACCTCGTAGTGAGCAAGATCTTATCGATGATGCAATTCATCATGCTTTATCTCGATCTCGCCCACTTATACATGGCGATATTCAAAAAGCCATGAATGAAATCAATGCATACAAGCCTTAACTTACTCTTCAATCATATCTATTAATTTTTTACCAAAACTATTAGCCCTAATCCAAGCCAGCTCATAACTCGCTTCTGCTAATTTTAAAACTTTGGCTTCAAACGCATCCCACACCGCCCTTACAGCAGATACTTTTACTCCTAAACCACTTTCATCTGCTAAGTGATTATTTTTTTCACACAATTTTAAAGCATGATAGAGTTTACGCCCCAAAGTTGCATTTGCTGGTAATCTTACTTTTTTTCTATCTAGAAATTGCTCAACTTGCAATATATCTGCATGTACAAGCATAGGTACCAAAATTCGATCTAGCTGTTCGTCTAAGCGCTTCCATACCGCTAAATGTTGTTCTTCTGTATAATTATTCCAGCGTATAACTTCATGGTCAAATCGTCTACAACCACGACACACTTGATCACCAAATACTGTTGAGCAACGACCCGCACATGGGGTTAATGCTTTTAACTGATGATCTTTACTCAAAATACACTCCAAAATCTTTTGCAAAAACCATAATTTCTATATGGATTTCTCGCTTATTTACAAATTTCACGCTAAAATATGCGCTCAATTTTTTCAAAACTTTAATAATTGGAGTATCCATGAACGCTACTGTAGAACAGCTTGCACCTGTAGAACAGCAAGCGAGCACAAGTTGGGTTGTTGCCGCATTATATCAATTCAAAGAAGTCAATGATGTTGCCAATTTACAGCAACGCCTTCTAGATTTGGTAAAAACGATTAACTTGTGTGGGACTCTGATTATTGCTAGTGAGGGCATTAATGGTACTGTAGCTGGTGACCGAAATGCAATTCATACTATACAGCAGTTTTTATTGAACGAAGGCTTTAACGACATGGAGTATAAAGAATCTTTCAGCGAAGACAAGCCTTTTAGAAAAATGAAAATTAAGCTCAAAAAAGAAATTGTGACTTTGGGTGTAGAGGTCAAACCACGTAATCTGGTGGGTCACTACCTCAACCCAAAAGAATGGAATGAACTCATTGCACAAGATGATGTTATTTTAATTGATACTCGTAATGATTATGAGTACAAAGCTGGTACATTTAAAAATGCAGTTGATCCCAAAACAGAAAGTTTTCGTGAATTTCCAGAATATGTGAAAACACAACTCGCTGAACATAAAAATAAGAAAATTGCGATGTTCTGCACGGGAGGCATTCGTTGTGAAAAATCAACCTCTTTGCTCTTACAAGAAGGTTTTGAGGAGGTATATCACCTCAAAGGTGGCGTATTAAAGTATTTAGAAGAAACACCTGCAGAAGAAAGTCTTTGGGAAGGTGAATGCTTTGTTTTTGATGGCCGTACCACTGTAAAACATGGTATGGAAGAAGGATCTAATATTAAATGCCATGCTTGCGGCTGGCCACTTAACGAAAGTGAAGCAAAATTAACAAGCTACGAGCATGGTGTTTCATGTATGTATTGTATTGAACAGACATCAGATAAACAAAAAGAAAGTTTTAGAATGCGTCAATCACAAATTGTGGCTGCAAAACGCAAACGTCTATAATTTATTTACTTTTTGATCAAGGCAGCAATTTACATTGCTGCCTTTTTTATGAGCTTATTATAATTGCAATATTCTAGATTATCATGCGCTGTATACACCATTTCAGCCTCTAAATTCTTCAATAATAAATTAACAAGATGAGAGACTTCTTTGGGCTCAAGCCGTGTAAGGTGAAATTCCACCTACCTCCTCTTTAAAAAATCAATCTATAGCAGCGATGCATTTACCCCCCATAGACCATTGAGAAAAATTTGTGCACTTATCTTACACATATGTGGCTGTAATATTTGATGATACTGTGTGTCTTTTTAATCACGTCAAATCAGTACTGTCTCACTTCTTCTTCGCCCTTTACACACGATCAAAGAAAGAATTGTGTACATCATAAAACACTTCACAAATATTATTTTTCACATTATATTTTATTGATATTATGAACATATCACTTAGATCTTAAAAAATAAGTCTAAATGTTCAAATCATGTATTGGCCTAATATAAGCGCACAAACACGACTTTACCCAATTCATAAAACAACCTGAAAAACATAAAAAAAACACCTTTTTAAGAAGGTGTTTTAAAAAATATTATGGCGTATGATACATTAAGTATAATTCATTTAGGTTGTCTGGAATCTCTTCAGCCAGCTCATCCATTAACTGTCCATTACGACGAAATGATTCCATTTGAGGATCTTCATCATCAATACCACTGAACACCATAATCGGCAATGTTAAATCAACCAACTGCTCTTCAAACTCTGGTGCAAACCATGCATCTTCATTTAAAAACATTGCATCAACAAAGCCAACAGCCCAATCTCCTAGGCTAGATTCAGTATCAGCTTCTTCAACTTCAAATGGAAAACTAATTCCATCTTCATTAGCTAAATCTTGACGAATGTCATCTAACCACAGTTTAGTTTGTGCAACAATATCTTTAGGTACTGCAGTTTGCTTACCATCAAACAATTCGGCTAACCAACGATCAAAAGCTGGGCCAACGGCTATTGCAGTCAAAAAACCATGTGTTGCTGCAAAATCTAAACCATGCTCATTGGTCTCACCATCTAAATATTCGGCAAGCAAATCTAAATCTAAGCTCATTGTATTTCCTCTATCATGATGCTTAACAAGGTGTTCGATGTAGAACTACCATAACATGATTATTCATCATCAAAATCATCGTCATCATCAAAATCGTAATCAAATTCTTTAAGCTCACGTTCTAAACGGCGCTGTGCCAGTAGCTCATCAATTAAACGACGTTTTTCCAATGACTCTTTTGCAGTCACTTTACTCGATGAATCATCAAAACTTGAATCGTCATCATAATTATCATCTAATTCAAAATCGGTAGAAGACACTCAACTACACCTCAATAAAAATTGATCTCTTTAGGCGCTGTATATCTTTGTTAAAAATAAATGTCAAGATTTATATTTTAAAATTTGTTTTTCCAATCGGAAAAAGCTCATTTATGACATGGTTGTTCATTCAATAAGCGATGTCAGGCCATATGTCAGCATACATGAAAGCCATAGACAAATTGCAAGGTACAGCATTATTTTTACTTGAAAATAAAATACCTGCCCCCACTATTCACTATAAGCAAGAATGCACCATGTAATATGAGTTAAAATCCTAGATGCAGTAAATGGGAAAATCTTCAAAACAATATGACAAAGCATGGTATTATATATGGTTTTACTGCCACTGATTAACTAAAGGGTAAGCATAAGATGAGCAATATCAATTCTCCTACTTCTCAAGTAGCGGCTCTGATTAGCCGAGGAAAAGAACAAGGCTATTTAACTTACGCTGAAGTTAATGACCACCTACCAGATTCAATTACTGAAAGCGAACAAATTGAAGACATCATTCAAATGTTGAATGATGTTGGCATACCCGTGCACGAACGTGCTCCAGAAAATGACGATACCGTATTTGGTGAGTCAAATGACTCAGGCGATGAAGTTGCAGAAGAAGAAGCTGCAGCAGTTCTTGCCTCTGTAGAAAGTGAACCTGGTCGTACCACTGACCCTGTACGCATGTACATGCGTGAAATGGGCACAGTAGAACTTTTGACCCGTGAAGGTGAAATTAGCATTGCAAAACGAATCGAAGAAGGTATTCGTGACGTTTTACACTCTATCGCGTATTGGCCAAATGCGGTTGAAGTCGTACTTAAAGAATATGAAGAATATAATCTAGGCGAACGCCGCTTAGCAGACATTTTATCAGGTTATCTTGATCCAGAAACTGATGAAGATATTCCAGAAGTCATTGAGGATGAATCCTCTCTAGATAAAGAAAATACAAGTAGCTCGAAAACAAGTCCGCCAAAAGCCAAAGATGTTAAACTTGACGATGACGAAGATGAAGATGAAGAGTCAAGCGATTCTGATGACTCTGAAGGCGAGTCAGGTCCTGACCCTGAAATTGCAAAAGCACGCTTTGATGAACTGTCTAAGTCTTGGGAAGAAACGAAAGCAACCATTAAAAAGCATGGCCGTAATTCTAGTGAAGCAGATATTGCCTTACAGAACCTTGCTACCGTCTTTATGATGTTTAAATTTACCCCTAGACTATTTGACTTAATCTCAAATATGATTCGTGGTACACATGAACAAATTCGTCAATCTGAACGAGAAATCATGCGCTATGCCCTACGCCGTGGCCGTATGGATCGCAACTTATTTAGAACAACTTTTCCAGGTCAAGAGTCTAACCCAACATGGATAGACCAACAACTTGAGAAAACACCTGCTGAAACTAAAGGTCATTTAGAAAAAGTACGTCCAGACGTTTTAGCATTTCAACAAAAAATTGCAGATATTGAAACTGAACTTGGCTTACGTGTTGTTGAAATTAAAGACATTTCTAAACGTATGGCTGTTGGTGAGGCAAAAGCCCGCCGCGCCAAAAAAGAAATGGTTGAGGCAAACTTACGTCTAGTAATTTCAATCGCCAAAAAATATACCAACCGCGGTCTACAGTTCCTTGACTTGATTCAAGAAGGTAACATTGGCCTCATGAAAGCGGTTGATAAATTTGAATACCGCCGTGGTTATAAGTTCTCGACTTATGCAACATGGTGGATTCGTCAAGCAATCACTCGTTCTATTGCCGACCAAGCCCGTACTATTCGTATTCCTGTACATATGATTGAAACGATTAATAAAATTAATCGTGTATCACGTCAGTTACTGCAAGAAATGGGCCGTGAGCCCACACCTGAAGAACTTGGTGAACGCTTAGAAATGGATGAAGTCAAAGTTCGAAAAGTGCTTAAAATTGCCAAAGAACCAATTTCAATGGAAACGCCAATCGGTGATGATGAAGATTCACATCTAGGTGATTTCATTGAGGACTCAAACATTACTTCACCTGTAGATGCTGCAACTTCTGAAGGATTAAAGGAAGCGACACGTGATGTATTAGAGAATCTCACAGAGCGTGAAGCAAAAGTACTGAAGATGCGTTTTGGTATTGATATGCCAACTGACCATACACTAGAAGAAGTGGGTAAACAGTTTGATGTAACACGTGAGCGTATTCGTCAAATTGAAGCCAAAGCGCTACGTAAATTACGCCACCCTTCTCGCTCAGAGCATCTACGTTCATTCCTAGAAAATGACTAAATCTATGCCATTTCGCCCATAATCTCCATTTAAAACGCCTGCTTATTGCAGGCGTTCATTACTAAAAGAGGTCAATATGTTAGATCGCACACCATCAAGAGAATTACGTGAAGACCTTTGGGTATTCCCAATGGACTACCCTATTAAACTGATTGGTGAAGCTGGTGATCCACTTAAAACAGCGGTGGTTGAGATACTGGTAAAACACTTCCCCGAGTTTGACGAAAAGACGTTATCTATTCAGCCTTCTCGCACAGGAAAGTATCATTCTATTACTGCGCAGCTTCGCTTTGATGAACTTGAACAAGTCCATGCATTATATGCAGACTTAGCGGCTTGCCCTTTAATTAAAACGGCACTATAAAAACCACTTTTGAGTGAATTTTTAATACATTATGGCCTGCAATCATGCCTATACTTGAACACAAGCCAAGCTTAATTATTCGTTGTTTTCAAACATTACAAGACTATAGCGTCATGTTTGAAGCCATGAAAAATTTCACCCATGAGCGTGATACTGATTTACCCGATGAAATTTGGTTACTTGAGCATCATGCTGTGCTTACACAAGGGCAAGCTGGGAAGCCTGAACATATTTTAATTGATCGTGGCTTAGCAGTCGTACATAGCGACCGTGGTGGTCAAGTGACTTGGCACGGCCCTGGCCAACTGGTCGGTTATTTACTTTTTGACTTAAATCGCTTAGGTTGGAATGTCAGAACTTTAGTCAGCTTTACAGAGCAACTTATGATCGATCTTCTCAAGCGCCATCAAATTACTGCTTACGCCAAACCAGATGCTCCTGGTGTATACGTTGGACAAAAGAAAATTGGTTCTTTAGGATTTAAAATTCGCCGTGGTCGTAGTTACCATGGTTTTGCATTAAATGTAGATTGTAGTTTTGAAGGTTTTGAGACCATCAATCCTTGCGGATATGCCAATTTACATATGACTAGCATCAATCAACTTAAGGAAGACCCAACTGACCTTGCTACAGTACAACATGACCTTGTACAGTACATGCAAAATACTCAATTTTACACAAACATTGATGTTGTTTTTCAATAGAAGGTGAACTGTTGCTATGCCTATACATCATCTAAAACCCACTATGCAAATGGCATATGTTAAAACCATGTTGCAAATCGTTGGCCGTGGCTTGGTTACTGCCAATGAAGTCGACATAGAAATTAAAAATGAATTTGCAACACTACCTGTTGGTTTTACATTTACGATGAATGTATTTTCACAAGGGCCTTCGTTTACGATTCAAATTCAAGAAAACCATCATCTTTTACTACTGTCTAAACCTCAGCAAAAGTCTGACTTAACCATTACATTTAAACATTTAAGCTTTGCTTACATGGTGTTGTCTTTTCAAGAAAGTACTGCACAAGCATTTGCTAATGACCGCATGATTGCAGATGGTGACCTTTCTTATGCTGTGCGCTTGGTTCGTTGCTTAAATAAAATGGAAGCGATTATTTTACCTAAAGCTGTAGCCAGTTTAGCCGTCAAAGAATACCCATCTGATTTAGTACTGAAAGAAAAAGTAAGTCATGCCAGTAAAATTTACCTCAAAATTGCTCAGTCATTTTTAAAGCGGAGTTAGTAATATGAATGCCTACTACGAGTTTTTCTGTCCTGTAAAAATTATTGCAGGCCATGCCGCACTTGAAAATATTCCATTTGAGCTAAATATACTTGGTGTAAAACGACCTATGATTATTACAGATCAAGGTGTGCGCCATAACAAACTGTTGCAACCGATTGAAAGTATTTTTAGTGCGGCAAATACAGATATTACAGCTATTTTTGATCATGTACCGCCAGATTCTAGTGTAGAGACTGTAAAACAGGCAGCGCAACTGTATCGTAATAACGAGTGTGATGCTATTTTAGCTGTTGGTGGTGGTTCAGTCATTGATACTGCAAAAGCCGTAAATATTTTAGTCAGTGAAGGTGGTAATGATTTATTACAATACGCTGGCGCACACCATTTAAAACGTCCATTAAAGCCACTTTTTGTGATTCCAACTACCTCAGGCACTGGCTCAGAAGCGACAATGGTTGCAGTGATTTCTGACCATAAGTCTAAAACTAAAGTTGCATTTGCATCTCAACACTTATTGCCAAATGCAGCCGTTTTAGATCCACGTATGACCTTCACTTTACCCACCAACATTACTGCAATGACTGCAATGGATGCACTGACTCATGCCATTGAAGCTTACACTGGTTTAGGTGCTAATCCCATCAGCGATGCATATGCCACTGCTGCCATGCAAAAGATTACACAAAATTTACTGGCTGTTTTAGAATCACCACTAGATGCACAGAAAAGACTAGAAATTGCTCAAGCCTCTACCATGGCTGGTATTGCTTTTTCTAACTCTATGGTTGGGCTCGTTCATTCCCTAGGACATGCGCTCGGCGCAATTGCAAAATTACCGCATGGTATTTGCATGAACCTCT
Organism: Acinetobacter boissieri; assembly: GCF_900096955.1. GTDB lineage: Bacteria > Pseudomonadota > Gammaproteobacteria > Pseudomonadales > Moraxellaceae > Acinetobacter > Acinetobacter boissieri. The sequence continues at coordinate 79,161 of NZ_FMYL01000004.1, forward strand.
TTTTACCTTATGTTTTAGAATACAACCTGTCAGTTAATCGTAATAAAGTCGCAGAACTATTATTACATATTGCAGGTCCTGAAATATATGCACTCACACCACCTGAGCAACGTGCAGAAAAAACTATTCGTACTATTTTAGATTTAAGAGATCAGCTGTTTGAACTCACCCACTTACCTCGTACACTCAGAGAAACTCGTCAAGTTTCACTGTCGCAATTCGATGAAATTGTAGAAACAGCAATCAATGATGGATCTATTATTTATAATCCGAAAGAAGCAAATCGACAGGATTTAAAAAATATTTTAGAAAAAGCGTGGTAAAGATTTTAAATCAACTAAAGCCTGATATATTAATGATCGGGCTTTTTTATATGCATTGGTTAAACGTGAACTCATAAAAATTGTTAAAACTTGCGTTTTTCCTTACATAAGTAAACAAGTTGCTATAAAATCGCCCGCTTAAATTAAAATCGGGGGGATCGTTCGTCCTAAACGATCCTTAAAATATAAAACTGGTCTATTATTTGATCACATTATGAGGATACCGCCGTTGACTAATACATCTGGGACTCAACCGGCAGCTTCACTGCAAAAAACGCTTATGCTCGGGCATATCATCATTATTGGTTTGGCATATATCCAACCCATGACGTTGTTTGATACTTTTGGTATGGTGTCCGAAGCTAGCTTTCAGCATGTACCAACTTCTTACTTTTTTGCACTTTTGGCTGTACTTTTTACAGCTTTAAGTTATGGCAATATGATTAGGCGCTATCCATCATCCGGCTCAGCCTATACATATGTACAGCGCTCAATTCACCCTAATGCAGGCTTTATGGTCGGCTGGTCTTCACTGCTTGACTATATTCTTAGCCCTATGGTCAACATTTTATTGGCTGTTATTTACTTAACAGATATCTTTCCAAGTGTAAATCACTGGGTATGGGTGATTGGCCTCACTGCATTTATGACGTGGGTAAACTTAAGGGGAATTAAATTTGTTGCAAACTTTAATGGTTTAATTGTATTTTTCCAACTGATTGTGATTACTGTATTTACCATTTTAATTATCAAACATTTATCTGTTGGTGATACTGCCCTTAATGCATTAGGAATGAGTCAAACTCATGATGCTACACTGTGGTCAACTAAGCCTTTATTCAGTGAAGAAGTCAAAGTTGGTGCACTCATTACTGGTGCGACTATTTTATGCTTCTCATTTACTGGGTTTGATGCACTGAGCTCGTTAGCAGAAGAAACTAAAGATACAGATAAAGTATTACCACGTGCAATTTTCTTAACAGCACTCATTTCTGGGGTAATCTTTATTGTTGCAACCTACTTTATGCAACTATATTTCCCAGGAAATCCGAGTAAATACTTCTCTGATGTCAATGCAACACAGCCAGATATCTTAAAAATTGTGGGTGGCGAGCTGTTTAAGTCTGTCATATTAGGTTTTGCAATTATTACAGTCATGGCTTCAGGTATTTCTGCACACGCAGGCGTGTCACGTTTGATGTATGTGATGGGTCGTGATGGTGTATTTAATAAAAAATACTTTGGCCATATCAGTGAAAAGAATTCTGTACCGAAATTTAATATTATTTTGGTCGGTATTATTGCACTTTCAGCTGGCTTCACTGATTTAGATCATGTTGTATCACTCATTAGCTTTGGTGCATTAACCGCATTTAGCTTCGTAAACTTATCTGTGATTTCACAATATGCATTACGTGAAGGACGTACAAAAACACCAAAAGACATGTTTAACTTTGTTGTTATTCCAATGCTTGGCTTTATTGCTGTAGGTGCATTGTGGTTACAAATTGATCACGTGGCTTTAAAATGGGGTATTGTATGGGCAATTGCAGGGGTTTTATTCTTAGGTTATAAAACCAAAGGCTTTAAAATTCCACCGCCACAATATAAAAACGATTAAAACAAAAAAACCAGCGATATCTTCGCTGGTTTTTTTACTGAATTACTGTTTATCTAAATATCTTCTGAGCAATATCTTTTACTCTTTTAGCAAATACCTTAGTCGTGTCTAAATCCCCCTGAGGAATTTCACTCGTACTTGCATCTGATGGCGTTTGTACAAGCAATCCAATTGAACCGCCTAGGTTATTAATATCATCACGTGTTGAATTTTTTGTATTTGCAGGTAATAGTCCTAAACTTACCCAGATTCCACCGTGCTGTGATGCTAATGTTTGAAACTGAAGGAGGGTATTTTGTTTGTCACCATTTAAACTTGCACTATTGGTAAACCCAGCAAAAACTTTATCTTGCCACCCACGCACGAACCAAACTTTAGACGATGCATCTGCAAATTTTTTAAATTGCCAAGGCGCTGCGCCCATATATGTTGGTGCACCAAAAACGATAGCATTGGCTTGATCTAGAATATCCCAGCTCTCTTGACTGATTTCTCCTTCTTGATTAATTTCAACTAATACCGCTTCTGATGCTTTTGCAAATGTCTCTGCTATAACTTTTGTATGCCCATATCCTGAAAAATACACAACAGCAATTTTAGTCATGACTTAACCTCTATATTTTATGTCATATTCATAATATACTTTAGATACTAGCTGTCAATAAGTTACCTATATGTAACTAGAGGAAGAAAATGGATTCATTAAAGCGCTATAATGTTTACAGCTTAGAGTGTCCTGCGCGATTATTTTTTGAAACCCTAGCAGATAAATGGGTATTGCTTATTATTGCAACGCTTGAAAAGAATACTCAACATTTTAATTTATTAAAGAAAAATATCGAAGGAATCTCGCCTAAAGTACTCTCTCAAAAACTAAAACATCTCGAAAGAGATGGTTTTATAAAACGAACAGTGTTAGATACTTCTCCTATACGAGTGGAGTACGCATTAACAATGTTTGGGAAGGAGTTTGCACATACAGCCTACCAAATGAAATATTGGGCAGAAAATAACATTCATAAAGTGATCACTGCCCAAAAAGCGTATGATATAAACCTATTTAAATTAAAGACTTAAATCCTTGTTGACGCCATGCCTCATATACAATCACAGCAGTCGCATTTGATAAGTTTAAACTACGAGAATTTTCTGCCATAGGTAGCTTAATCCATTGCTCAATAGGAAACATTAAACGGACATGCTCTGGTAAGCCTCTAGTTTCCGGGCCCATGAGTAACGCAACAGGTCTGTCTAAGTCAACAGTATGGGGAGTTGCACTGCCTTTTGTCGTAAGAGGAAAAATATGCGCTACACCTTGCTGTTTTAAAAAATCTAAACATTCATCAATATGATCCCATAATTTCATCCGTGCATATTCATGGTAGTCTAAACCTGCTCGCTTGAGCTTTTTGTCGTCTAACTCAAAACCTAAAGGACGAACTAAATGTAATTGTGCGCCAGTATTGGCACACAATCGAATAATATTTCCTGTATTGCTTGGAATTTCAGGCTCAAATAAAACAACATGGATCACGTAAAATTCCTTATTTCTTTCAATGACATTATTGCCACTGTAACTGCTCTCTAAGCTGAACAACATCACCAATAATTGTTAATGTAGGGGCTTGAATATCATGTTGATGTATTTTAGATACAATATTGCTTAGCGTGCCAATCACAACTTTTTGGTCAGCTGTTGTTCCTTTAGAAACAAGGGCAACTGGCATATTTTCACACTGGCCATGTGCAATCAATTGCTTACAAATAGTATCTAGCCCTACAAGCCCCATATAGATAACAAGGGTCTGATTTTCATAAACTAGCTCTTTCCAAGGTAACTCAGGTGAGCCTTCCTTCAAATGACCTGTTAAAAAGCGAACACTTTGTGCATAATCTCTATGCGTTAATGGAATACCCGCATACGCTGCACAACCTGAAGCAGCTGTAATACCCGGTACAACCTGAAAAGAAATATTTTCAGCAAATAACTCTTGAATTTCTTCACCACCACGACCAAAAATAAATGGATCTCCGCCTTTTAAACGACAGACGCGTTTCCCTTCTTTTGCATATTGCACCAACAACTGGTTAATCCCATCTTGTGGCACACTGTGGTTTGAACGTGATTTACCCACATAAATTTTGTCAGCATCACGGCGGCATAATTCTAAAATCGGTGCAGACACCAAGCGATCATAGATAACAACATCAGATTGCTGCATTAAACGCAGAGCTTTCAGTGTAAGTAATTCTGGGTCACCCGGCCCTGCTCCCACCAAATACACCTCACCCTTAGGTGTCTGCCAAGTATTTAAAGCATCATGCATAATCGCTTGGGCTTTTTCTAATTGATCATTGAACACATGTTCTTTGAGAGAACCTGCATACAAATTTTCCCAAAAAATACGGCGTTCTTCAGGACTTGGAATTTTAGCTTTCACACGAGCACGCCAATCGCCTGAAAACTCAGCCAATTTTCCCATACCATGCGGAATCATAGTTTCAAGTTGTGTTCTGAGCTGGCGTGATAGCACCGGTGATGTACCATTTGAAGCAATTGAAATCACCAATGGCGAACGATCTACAATTGCAGGCACCATAAAGCGACAGTGTGGAATATCATCTACACTGTTCACCAATAAATTACGGGCTTCACAATACTCAAATACAGACTGGTTTACTTTAGCATTGTCTGTAGCAGCAATAACTAATTTATAAGGGAAGTCTAGATCTGTTTCAGTAAAGTAACGCTTAAAAATTTGCCCTTTGCCTGCTAGCACCAGTGCCTCTAGGTCTGCTGAAACATCAGGTGCAACAATATGTAAAATTGCACCTGCTTTATTGAGTAAAAATGCCTTACGGTAAGCAATGCCACCCCCACCAACAATCAGGCAAATTTGTTGTTTCAACTTTAATGAAATGGGAAAAATATCCACATCAACCCCTTAAATCTGGCAACTGGCTAGACAATAACACATGACAAATTAGTCAATAAAAGACACGCCACCCATATACGGACGCAATACTTCAGGTACTTCAATTGAACCATCTGCACGTTGGTAATTTTCTAGAATCGCAAGCAATGTACGCCCTACTGCAAGTCCTGAACCATTGAGTGTATGCACAAATTCAGTTTTCTTTTGCTCGGTACGGTATCTTGCTTTCATACGGCGTGCTTGGAAATCACCTGTGTTTGAACAGCTTGAAATTTCACGGTATGTATTTTGACTTGGCACCCATACTTCTAAGTCATATGTTTTAAGCGCACTAAAACCAATGTCACCACCACACAATAACACTTTACGGTACGGCAAGCCTAAAGCCTGTAAAATACCTTCAGCATGCGAGGTTAAATCTTCTAATGCCTGCATAGAATCTTCAGGTTTAACAATCTGAATCATCTCAACTTTATCAAACTGATGCTGGCGAATAAGGCCACGTGTATCACGGCCATATGAGCCTGCTTCGCTACGAAAACATGGCGTATGTGCTGTATATTTAAGCGGTAAACGCTGTGCGTCGATAATTTCGTCACGTACAAAGTTCGTGATTGGGACTTCGGCTGTCGGAATAAGATAGTACGCTTTCTCGCCTTGAAGTTTAAATAAATCTTCTTCAAACTTAGGCAATTGACCTGTGCCACGCAAACTGTCTGCATTGACCATATAAGGTACATATGCTTCGGTATAGCCATTTTTCAGAGTATGCGTGTCTAACATAAACTGTGTAAGCGCACGTTGTAGTCTTGCCAGTGGTCCTTTAAGTACACTAAAGCGTGAGCCTGTCAGCTTAGTCGCTGTTTCAAACTCTAAACCACCCATCATCTCACCAAGATCGGTATGATCTTTCACTTCAAAGTCAAAAGTGCGTGGCGTACCCCAGCGAGCGACTTCTAGATTGTCCGCTTCATCTTTACCTTCTGGAACAGAATCATCTGGTAAGTTTGGAATTGCTAATAGCTTGTCTTCTAGCGTACTTTGTAACTCAGATAAATCGACTTCAGCAGCTTTAATTTCATCTGCAATTGCTTGCATACGCGCCATAATTTCGGACGCATCTCCACCTGACTTTTTAATCTGCCCAACTTGTTTAGCACCACTATTACGCTCTGCTTGCAAACTTTCTGTCTTTGATTGCAATATTTTACGGCGAGACTCTAAGTCTGACCATTCGTCTACGTTTAGTTGAATACCACGTTTTGCAAGTGCTAAATTTACAGCTTCAATATTATTTCTAAGTTGCTTTGGGTCAATCATAATTAGTCTGATTACATGAAAAAAACTCCTTACAGTGTAAGCGTTTCCCCGCTAAAAATACAATCAGATTATACAATTGAGTTGACTTCGTGAATAATTTTTACGAAGTCAACTCAACATAAGCAAAGTTTTACGGTAAATATTGAGAATTTATCACTGCCTTAGCATCTGTATATGGCAAAATCAACTCTGTCATACCCTCAGCATAAGAAGCCAACTCATACAGTGGATAAACAAAAACAATGCCGTCTTGGCTATAATAGAAGTTATCTGTAGGCTCTAATTTGCCCGCTTCTATACCATGCTCTTTTAACCATGATTCATTGGCACTATATAGGGCTTGATACACTTTCACTTGCTGATCAGGTGAGTACAGATCAGACATTGTTACACGTTTCTTCGTGTTTAGATCAAAAACCACATACTCTTTATGATACATACCATGAGCAGCACCTGCAGAGTAGCTATCACTTTCAAGTACAAAAGTAACCAAATGATAATTTTGTGACACGAATTTCACCGTGTAATTACTTTGGTTAATGTCTTGCTCTTTAGTATCTTTAGGAACAGCCCGAGGGGACTTTGAAAATGCCAATGGTGCATCTTTTGTAAGACGCTGTGAAAAGTAGTCATTTACCCAAGGCAAATTGGTCTCGACTGTTTGTATCGTGTAATCAGTACATTCATCAGCTTCACAATATACTTTTTGTGGCAATACCATACCAACTGTTTTAGCAGACACGGCTGGCAACACGACTTTTTCCGTACTCACCGAAGCTGTTTTAGCACTGTCTTGTTCTGTATTTTGTTTTTGACAACCTGAGATCAGAGCAATGCTACAAACCACACCAATCACAAGACCAAACTGACCATTAGAAAATCTCATATCTACATCACCTCAATACATTTAAAGCCAATATACAAAAGAGCATGACCCTATGCACATAGTAAAAATGTATCTTGGTGCGCCGATTCAACGATTTACTGATCAATGATGTCAGTCCCTTTAGGTGGCACAAAGTTAAATGTAGATGCTGCTATTTTTGCATTTTTTACTACACGACTAAAATTAATAGTAGTCGTTTGCCCTAGAGCATCATTTAACACCATCACACTGGGTGTACCATCTTTTGCAAAGCCAATACTTAAGTCTTGAAAACTACCCTCTGTATTTTTAGGCGTCAGCGTATAATAGTTTTTGCTCGAATCTGGTTGTGACACAATATATGACTGCATAATTTGTGCTGTATTACCAGAAAGTAATAGTGCTGGAGTATTTGCAACTTGATCGCTCACAGTCTGACGTACTACTTGCTGTAAATCGGGGTCATAAATCCAAATCGTTTTACTACTCGTCACAATCAATTGCTTAGAAGGTGCTGTGGTTTCCCAATAAAATTTACCGGGACGCTCAACTTTCATAACCCCAGTAAATTTTTGATTTAAATGCTGTGCTGCCACAGGTTTTTTAGGAAGATTATTTTTTACATTTGCTTTTGTTGTTTGCTCAAAGTCCGCACTAAAACTACGAAGCCCTGTTAATTGGTGTACCAATGATTGTGTAGCCTGCTGACTCGCTGCAGACACAGGTGCTGCAACCACATACGGCGTAACGCCCAAAGACAAGGCCATCGTTACACTCATTACAATTGTTTTGATACTCATCACGACATCTCATTTTTACATAATGTCTATTGTAAGGACAATCCTTACAATGCTGTAGTTAAAAATGTATTGAAAATACAATATTTTGTGTCGTTATATATTTCAAATGTGCCGTTTTAAAGTATTTATGAATATAGGGTAACTGCTACGTAACAGATATAAAAAAGCACGCTTAAGCGTGCTTTTTTGTGTCAGAGAAGCAATTAAGCCGCTTCAACTTTCACATAACGGCGTCCGAACTGACCTTTCACTTCAAACTTCACTACACCATCAGTTGTAGCAAATAAAGTGTGATCACGGCCCATGCCTACGTTTGTACCAGCGTGGAATTCTGTACCACGTTGACGAACGATAATTGTACCTGCAGTGATTGTTTGACCACCGTAAGCTTTAACACCTAACATTTTTGGGTTTGAATCACGACCGTTTCGTGTCGAACCACCAGCTTTTTTATGAGCCATGTCTATTACTCCTCGTGATTAGCCTGAAATAGCAGTAATTTTCAACTCAGTGAACCATTGACGGTGACCTTGTTGTTTACGATAGTGCTTACGACGACGCATTTTTACAATACGGATTTTGTCGTGACGACCATGGCCAACCACTTCTGCAGTGACTTTAGCGCCAGCTACAACAGGAGCACCAATTTGAATGTTGTCGCCATTTACAAGCATTAATACATCGTCAAATGCAATTGTAGAACCAGTTTCAACTTTCAAAAGCTCAACTTTAAGTGTTTCGCCTTCAATCACACGGTGCTGCTTACCACCGCTTTGGATTACTGCGTACATAGTGTACTCCAACTTGCCCGTGTCGTCGTGCCGATAAAGGAATATACCGATCTTAAGACGCCCGCCACTGGGGATACATAAAGGTTGGCTATTGTATGAAAAAATTGATCTAACAACAAGAGCAGATGTCTTTTTTTTCAGCTATTTTGCCAGCACCGCTAAGCAGATAGAACTAAAATATGCCTTAATATTACTAATTACGATATGATTGAGCTTAAGTTAATGCATTTACACAGTATTTTATAATTTTGCCAATTAAACCTCAAAATCTTGCTTTTGCTTATAGATAGATTTAAGTAAAATTATTTTAGTGTCTATGTTAATGCAAGTATTCACATATCGATGACACTTTTTTATGGTATAACATGCCTAAAATGACACATCGCCAAATATGTTTGGTTTTTTATCGGGTACTTTGGCCAATCAAACATCAATTATCGTCATCAACAAACAAGGGTTTTTTATTGTATGGCCATAGACTTCCAGCAAGATATTCTCTCGCCAGTTGCTACAGATTTTGCTGCAATGGATCAATTTATTAATGAGGGAATCAGCTCAAAAGTAGCCCTCGTAATGTCAGTAAGCAAACATGTGGTTGAAGCAGGCGGAAAACGTATGCGACCAATTATGTGCTTACTTGCCGCACAAGCCTGCGGTGAAACTGATTTAACTCGAACACAGAAATTAGCAGCAGTCATTGAAATGCTACATACAGCAACGCTTGTGCATGATGATGTTGTAGACGAATCTAATTTACGCCGTGGAAGACCCACAGCAAATGCAACATGGAACAATCAAACTGCGGTTTTAGTCGGTGATTTTTTGATTGCTCGCTCATTTGATTTGTTGGTTGATTTAAATCATATGCCACTCTTAAAAGAGTTTTCAACGGGGACTTGTGAAATTGCAGAAGGTGAAGTACTACAACTACAAGCACAACACCAACCTGAAACAACAGAAGAAATCTACTTAGACATTATTTATGGCAAGACCTCTCGCCTATTTCAGTTAGCGACTGAAGGTGCAGCTATGCTGGCCGGTAAACCTGAATACCGTACTGCACTGAAAAAATATGCAGGTCACTTTGGCAATGCATTTCAAATTATTGATGATATTTTAGACTATACTTCAGATAAAGAAACGCTTGGTAAAAACATTGGTGATGATCTAATGGAAGGTAAACCAACCCTTCCTTTAATCACAGCATTAAAAAATACGCATGGTGAAGCACATCAAATGATTTACAAAAGTATTGCTACCGGTGGGCTAGATGATCTAGATCAAGTGATTCAAGTGGTACAAAACAGCGGTGCTTTAGATTACTGCCGTAAAAGAGCCCACGAAGAAACTCAAGCTGCCATTGATGCTTTAGAGCTATTGCCAAACACTCAAGCGCGCCAGGCACTATTTAACTTAGCCCATCTGGCTTTAAACCGTATTCAATAAGACCCTGCCTATGAGAAAAATTAAAAAGTCATTAAACCAAGTTTTTAGTAGTATAAAACTACAGCTTGAACAACCTAAAATACTCAATGAGCAAGCACTCATTCAGCTCATTGAAATTATTCGCCCCAAGTCACCTAAAAATAGCCAAGAGGTGAAAAAAAACATTTTGGGGCTAATTCACTTTTTATCTACAGATACGCAATATTCAATGATATTTCGTAACTATTTACTTAAACTTATTTCTAAATATAAACAGACTAACCTTTATGCTGACAGCGGTATTTTATCTTTAGATGGTTTTTGGGATCAGCTTGGCCAACGCATGATGTCTCATGTGTTGCCACCTGTATCTGACCATAGTGAATTAAAATATTTAATTAGCCAAGTTTTTTATTTAAAAACAGATCCGCAGTGGCTTGAACTCATAGAACTCAGTGATTGGCAAACACTTTTACATTTACTTGACGAACATGAACAGCCTTCTGAAGCGAATACATATCATATTGAAGAAAGTATTTTAAAAGCAATTAATGTTTTAAGTTATCGTGTCAGTGGGATTGGCCTCTTCCCAGAACTCATTTACGCAGACCCAAAACTAAACGAGCATGAATCTCCTTTTTTAGCACAAAATCGTGAAATTATTGAACTCATTGAACAATTTAGACGCTGTATTGAACATAGAGAACGTATAGGTGTCTGCACGCCTAGCGACTCAGCACAAGTCTTTGTTATGCTTGAACAGTGCCAAGGTGTAGTCAGTAACATTCGTCGTGCCACAAAACGTATAGGTGTAAGTCTTAATCTGACCTATTTACTCACCGTACTTGAGCAAAGTTTAGAACGCATTGAATCTTTGATTCGAATTTTAGATGAAAAAGCAACTGTGCGACATACAGCTATTCGTGATTTGCTCTATGACCTTGTCAAAGCCAACCACAATGAAAAACGTGTAGGTGCTTTGCTCTCTGCAAACAGTGAGTTGCTTGCTTTACAAGTCACTGAAAATGCAAGTAAAACTGGGGAAACCTATGTAAGCACAGATAAAAAAGGCTTTTTCTCTATGTACCGTGCAGCCGCTGGTGCAGGTTCTATTATTGCCCTCATGTCTGTGATAAAAATTCTGACTGCAAGGCTCTCCCTTGCACCACTTTTTCATGCGATCTCATATAGCTTAAATTATAGTTTAGGTTTTGTGCTCATTCATGTATTACATTTTACGGTCGCAACCAAGCAACCTGCCATGACTGCGGCAGCACTGGCTTCTACTGTACAACATAAAAAACGTTCTAAAACAGCCCAGTTGGCTGAATTAGCAAACTTGATTGTTAATATTATTCGTACGCAATTTATTGCTATTTTAGGCAATATTTCTATTGCTATACCTGTTGCAGGATTAATCACCTACCTTTGGCCGATGCTTTTTGATGAAAAATTACTCACCAATACAAAAGCTGTCTCTTTACTACATGCACTTGACCCATTTACCTCTTTAGCTGTCCCTCATGCAGCCATTGCTGGCGTATGTTTGTTTTTATCAGGCCTAATTGCTGGTTATTTTGATAATATGGCGATTTATAGACGTATTGGACCTCGACTCAAACACCATCAAGGTCTAAATAAACTGTTAGGACAAGCACGTCAAGATCGCTTTGCAAACTATATTGAGCGTAATCTCGGTGCAATTTCAGGTAACTTTATTTTTGGCTTCATGCTCGGTAGCATGGGCACCATTGGTTTTATTTTAGGGTTACCCTTAGATATTCGCCATATTGCTTTTGCTTCTGCCAATTTAATTCAGGGGCTTATGAGTATTAATGGTACACCAGATCTTGGCCTAATTTTGGTTTCAATTTTAGGGGTAATACTTATTGGTATGACAAACTTGTTTGTGAGTTTTTCACTGACAATTATTGTTGCATTAAGATCTAGACGTGTGCGCTTTGAACAATGGAAACCACTGGCGAAATTGGTGGTTACCCACTTTATCAACCGACCAAGCGAATTTTTTTGGCCACCAAAAGGGCAAGTTATCGCTAAAAATGACGTAAATCAAACACAAAATAAAGAACATTAATTTTATTTTAGGTTATATTTTAACAAGTAAGACTTAAGAAAAAATTGAGCAACACCTTATAACTTGAAAAAAAGTGTACTCACGAGTACACTTTAAAATAATCATATTACAAACAACAGATAATAGGTGTAATACATGGTGTATTACGTATTGCTTTTAGGGTGCTTATCTTTATTTTGTGGCATATATATGCTTCACAATCTAGCCCTGCATGCTCTAGATGACCAAATGCTTATTTGGGTTACACAGTATCGCACTACATTTTTAGATAGCCTGACAATCTTAATGTCTAAACTTGGTGGCATGCCGGCTTTTATTGTTGTGCTATGCATCTATGGTGTTGTGTTTGTAAAAAGAAAGAAATATGTCAAAACCGCTTTTTTATTACTAAGCAGTATTGGCGCTATTGGTATTGGATGGTCCCTCAAATATGCAGTAAACCGTGATCGGCCTCAACTTATTGAACATCTTGTTCAAAGTTATGGTGCGTCATTTCCAAGTGCTCACAGTTTATATGCTGCTGTTTTAGCGACATTTACTCTATTATTTGTCTGTCAAGACTTGCACCACAAATACCGAAATATATGCATTTACATCATCTCCTACTGGCCTATTGCCATGGGGACTTCTAGGGTTTACTTAGGCGTACATTATCCATCCGATGTACTTGCTGGTTGGGGTGTCGGTTTCATTTGGGTAGCATTGCTTTATTTACTTTATCAACACAAGTACACCCCCCATTTTCATGAAAAATCAAAGTTAAAAATAGAGGTGAAATCATGAGGTCAGCTAATTTTTTAGCACCAACGCTAAGCATTTGTGCCTTAGCACTCAGCCTAACACTCGCAGGTTGCAGCAAAAATGAATCTAATCAAGGTGCAGCAGGAGGGGGACAACAAGCGCCAGCACCTGAAGTTGGTGTACTCACTGCACAAGCTCAAGGCGTTGCTCAATCTATTGAGCTATCAGGGCGTACAACAGCCTACCAAATCGCTGAAATTAGACCACAAACAAGCGGTATTATTTTACGCCGTTTATTTACTGAAGGGAGCTATGTACGTGAAGGCCAAGCACTTTATGAACTTGACTCACGCAGTAACCGTGCAACTGTAGACAATGCAAAAGCAAGTGTATTGCAACAAAAAGCAAATTTAAATGCGTTAGAGACGAAACTAAATCGTTATAAACAACTTCTTGCAAGCAATGCGATTGCAAAACAAGATTTTGATGATTTAACAGGTCAAGTTAATGTTGCAAAAGCACAAGTCGCAGCCTCTCAAGCGCAAGTGAACAATAGCGAAATTGATTTAGGTTATTCAACGATTCGTGCGCCTATTTCGGGTCAATCTAGCCAATCTAATGTCACTGTCGGTGCTTTAGTTACAGCCAGTCAAACCACTGCTTTAACAACGATTCGCCAACTTGATCCAATTTATGTCGATATTAATCAATCAAGTAATGACTTATTACGCTTACGCCAAAGCTTAAGTCAAGGCAAAATTGATCGCAGTAACAATACTAAAGTACGCCTAAAGCTTGAAGACGGAACCTATTACCAAACTGAAGGTAGTCTTGCGTTTTCAGATGCAAGTGTGAATGAGCAAACAGGGACTGTAACCTTACGTGCTGTTTTCCCAAATCCTAAACACCTTTTACTACCAGGCATGTATGCTCAAGCAGAGATTGTCCAAGGTGTTGTACCTAATGCGTTTATAATTCCTCAATTGGCTGTAACTCGCTTACCATCAGGTCAAGCAGCAGCGATGGTTGTCAATCAAAAAGGTGTGGTTGAATCACGTATTGTTGAAACAAACGGTACTCAAGGACAAAACTGGATTATTACTAAAGGCCTAAATAATGGTGATCGTGTCATTGTTGATGGTGTTGCCAAAGTCAAAGAAGGCATGCAAGTAAAAACCAAGCCGTATCAAAGCAATACTCCAACACCTACTGCTCAAACTAAACCAGAGAACGTAGATAAAACAGGAACTGCGAGTGAGCCAAGTACACAACAAAAACCTTCAACAGTTTAAAGGGGTCGGATACGATGGCTAAATTTTTCATTCACCGACCCATTTTTGCTTGGGTCATTGCATTAGTCATTATGCTTGCAGGGATTATTTCTTTGCTCAAAATGCCTATTTCGCAATATCCAACCATTGCACCACCTAAAATTTCTATTAGTGCCGCTTACCCTGGTGCATCTGCAGAAACCATTGAAAATACAGTGACTCAGGTCATTGAACAACAAATGAATGGCTTAGATGGTTTACGTTATATTAGCTCAACCAGCTCTGCTACAGGTGCTGTGAGTATTGATGTTAACTTCAAACAAGGTGTAAACCCAGATATTGCACAAGTTCAAGTACAGAACAAATTGCAAACTGCAACCTCATCTTTACCAGATATTGTACAAAGACAAGGGATTACAGTTAAAAAGTCTGGTGCCAGCTTTTTACAAGTCTTGTCATTTTATTCACCAGACAATTCTCTTGATGGTCCATTCATTAAAGATTATGTCAATAGCCATATTTTCGATACCCTAAGCCGTGTAAGTGGTGTGGGTGAGGTACAGGTATTTGGTGGTTCTTATGCCATGCGTATTTGGCTAGACCCTGCAAAACTCAATAGCTATCAACTGACTCCAAGTGATGTCTCAGCGGCCATTCAAGCACAAAATTCTCAAGTTGGCGTGGGTCAAGTCGGTGGGGCACCATCTGTTCCTGGTCAAGTAATCAACGCAACAGTCAACTCTCAAAGTTTATTACAAACACCTGAACAATTTAGAAAAATTATCTTAAAAAATAATGCAGGTGCAATTGTTTATTTAGGTGATGTGGCCAAAGTTGAATTAGGTTCATCTGACTATGCATTCGATTCTAAATTTAATGGTAAACCTGCGGCAGGTATTGCAATCCGTTTATCTACAGGTGCAAATGCGTTAGATACATCAAAAAATATTGAAAAAGCACTTGAACAACTAAGACCAAACTACCCTGCTGGTCTAAAAGATGATATTGCTTTTGACAGCACACCATTTATTAAAATTTCAATTGAGAATGTTGCTCATACACTCATTGAAGCCGTTGTTTTAGTATTTATTGTCATGTTCTTGTTCTTACAAAACTGGCGCGCAACGATTATTCCAACACTGGCTGTACCTGTTGTTGTGCTTGGCACATTTGCAATTATTGGTGCACTAGGCTTTTCTATTAACACACTTACTATGTTTGCAATGGTGTTAGCGATTGGTCTATTGGTCGATGATGCGATTGTTGTTGTAGAAAACGTAGAACGGATCATGGTTGAAGAACATCTAGATCCTGTAACAGCAACTGAGCACTCCATGAGCCAAATTTCAGGCGCGCTTGTTGGTATTACAACAGTATTGACTGCCGTATTCGTACCTATGGCATTTTTCACAGGTACAACAGGGGTTATTTACCGCCAGTTTTCAATTACACTTGTAACTGCAATGATCTTATCACTGATCGTAGCATTAACATTTACCCCTGCTTTATGTGCCACCATATTAAAACAGCATGAAAAAGACAAACCTGAAAGCAACTCTATTGTCGCTAAATTTTTCAGATGGTTTAATCACAGCTTCGAACGTGTTGCTGGAAGATACCAAAACGGTGTAAACCGTATGACTCACCACCGTGTGATCTCCGGTATATTCTATATTGCAATCATTGTCGTTTTAGGCCTACTCATCAAGGTATTGCCAAACTCGTTCTTACCAGACGAAGATCAAGGCGTTATTATGACGTTGGTGCAACTTCCACCAAACGCAAGCTTAGAACGTACCGACAAAGCCTTAGACCAAATCGAAAAATATTTTACCGTGCAAGAAAAAGCGGCGGTTGAATCTGTATTTACAGTTTCGGGCTTTTCATTCACTGGACAAGGCCAAAACCAAGGTTTAGCCTTTGTTAAACTTAAAGATTGGAAAGATCGTACTTCACCAGATACTCAAATTGGTGCAATTACAGGTCGTGCAATGGCCCTCAATGGTATGGTTAAAGACGCGTCTTTAATTTTCCCACTACAATTACCAGCAATGCCTGAACTTGGTACAAGTGCTGGTTTTGACTTTATGCTTAAAGATGTTGGTGGTAATGGTCATGCCAAGCTACTTGCAGCACGTAATACCATCTTAGGTCTTGCGTCGCAGGACAAACGTATTGGTAATGTTCGACCAAATGGTATGGAAGACACTGCACAATATCAAGTCAGTATAGATCAAGCAAAAGCAGGTAGCTTAGGTGTAAGCATTGCCGATATTAATAGCGCAATGAGCGTGGCTTGGGGTGGTAGTTATGTTAATGACTTCCTAGACCAAGGACGTATCAAAAAAGTCTATTTACAAGGCGAAGCCTCTGCACGTATGCAACCTGAAGACTTAAATAAATGGTATGTACGTAATAGTGCTGGAAACATGGTGCCATTTTCTGCCTTTACAACAGGCCACTGGACATACGGTTCACCAAGTTTAATTCGCTATAACAGCTCATCTGCGATGGGTCTTCAAGGTGGACCTGCGCCGGGTATCAGCTCGGGTGAAGCCATGCAAGCCATGCAAGAGATCATGCAAAAACTTCCATCTATGGGTATGACTGGATTCTCTTATGAGTGGACAGGTCTTTCTTTAGAAGAAAAAGAATCAAGTGGTCAAGGTATCTATGTATATGGTTTATCACTGCTCATCATTTTCTTATGTCTTGCGGCATTGTATGAAAGCTGGTCTATTCCATTTTCGGTGCTCCTCGTTATTCCAATTGGTATTATTGGTGCGGTATCTTTAACCTTCTTTGGATTCTATGTATTAAAAAATCCTAATTTGGTTAATAATATTTACTTCCAAGTCGGCATTATCTCAGTGATTGGTTTATCTGCGAAAAATGCCATCTTGATTGTAGAATTTGCAAAAGAGTTACAGGAAAAAGGCGAAGAACTCTTCGATGCGACATTACATGCCTCTAAAATGCGTTTACGTCCTATTATTATGACCACTTTAGCATTTGGCTTTGGTATTTTACCTTTAGCTATCTCAAGTGGTGCAGGTGCAGGAAGTCAACACTCTGTAGGTTATGGCGTACTTGGTGGTGTGATCAGCTCATGCTTACTCGGTATTTTCTTTATTCCTGTATTCTTTGTCTGGATTCGTAGTATTTTTAAATATAAGCCAAATACAACAATATCTTCTCAGGAGCATAATTCGTAATGCAAAATATATGGTCTATTACAGGTCGTAGTCTTGCAGTATCTACGCTCGCAATTGCTTTGGCTGCTTGCCAAAGCATGCGTGGGCCAGAGCCTGCTGTTAAAGCGGACATTCCTGCAAACTATGCTTCTTCACCATCAACGCAAGGTAAATCTATTGCCGAACAGGGCTATAAAGACTTTTTCTCAGATCCTAATCTAACTCAAGTCATCGATCTTGCGCTCAATAATAATCGTGATTTACGCACAGCTGTACTTAATATTGAAAAAGCGCAAGCACAGTATAGAATCAGTGAAAATAATCGCTTACCTGAACTCAATGGTAGTACAAGCTTTAATCGTTTAAAAAGCTCAGATACGGGCTATAAAGCAGTAAGTGTCTACTCTGTTGGTTTAGCTGTTACATCATACGAGCTTGATTTTTGGGGTCGCCTCAAAAGCCTTAAAGATGTTGCTTTAGATAACTATCTAGCACTACAAAGTACGAAAGATGCGACACAAATTAGTCTCATTAGTAGCGTGTCTGAAGCATGGTTAACTTATGCGTATGCAAGTGCTAACTTAAAACTTGCAGAAGACACCCTCACGACCCAACTCGATGCTTATAAACTCAATAAGAAGCGTTTTGATGTCGGGATTGACAGCGAAGTACCTTTGCGTCAAGCAGAAATTTCTGTGGAAACAGCACGTGCAGATGTAGGTAACTATAAAACGCAAGTAATGCAAGCACGTAATGCACTCAACCTATTGGTTGGTCAAACTGTACCTGAGCAATTATTGCCAAAAACGAGCATTAAGCAGGTAACGAAAGAAAGTATATTTGCGACTGGTTTAAGTAGCGACTTACTGACTAATCGTCCAGATATTCAGCAAGCAGCATACAATTTAAGTGCAATGGGTGCAAATATTGGGGCTGCTAAAGCACAGCTTTATCCAAGCATTAGCTTAACCAGTACCGCAGGACTTGCCTCGACTGACTTATCAGACCTGTTTAAATCTGGTTCATTTATTTGGTCAGTTGCACCATCATTAAATATTCCTATTTTTGATTGGGGTACACGTAAAGCCAATGTGAAGGTGGCACAAGTTAATCAAGAAATTGCTTTAGCTAGTTACGAAAAAACCATTCAAACAGCTTTTAAAGAAGTCAGCGATGCATTGGCCACTAAACAAAATATTGGTGAGCGCTTACAAGCACAGACCAATTTAGTCAATGCAACGAATCGTACTTATGCGCTTTCAAATGCACGTTATCGTGCAGGAATTGATGGCTATTTAACTGTGCTTAGCGCACAAAAAGATGCGTACAGTGCACAAAAAGCACTATTAGCATTACAACAATCTGCGCTCAACAATCAGATTGAGCTCTATAAAACCCTTGGTGGTGGTGTGAAGGTTTATAATACGGACCAAGTTGTGTATACGCCATCAAGTGCAGATGCTAAAAAAAACCAATAACACTCATCAAATCGCATTAAAAAACGCCCAATTTATTTGGGCGTTTTTTTTACACTTTTTACTTTTATTTGACCTTTTATAACCTAACAAATGACTACTTTTTGAATGTATAGTAAATATCTTTAAATATGATTTTGAATATTTTTCTGAATTTGCAACAAAAGTCGCCGTCTAATCCAACCACTTACAGGGCGTATTAAATACCAATAAGGCCTAAATTTAAGCAAAGCCTTTCTATCTATACAGAAGACACGAGTTTCAGTGGTAAGACATGTATACTCTTCATCTATTTTTTGAATAGAAAAATATAAAGTAAGCTTAGCGTGATTTTCGTGCTGAAATTCTAAAAATGATGAACCATCTGGAATATTCACCAACCCATAGTCAGCTTTCCAAAACTGCCCCACTAAACCCCAAATAACCTCTTGATGATCAAGTTGCTCTAATAAGGTAAAATGATCAAGACCAAAAAGTATTTCAGATCTCTTTTCTTTGTAAAATAACTTTTTAGGAAACTCTCTTAGAGCAATAGCATATCTAAAAAGAGAGTCATCATTGGCACTGTAGTTCAGCACAGCTTTCATGATCTGCTCAGGCGATGCCTTTATATTTAAGTGATGCTCCTCTTTATACGTATATACAGGCAAATACTTTATATTTAATGGCATACGATAACCCTCATGACCAATTAAAAGTAAAACTACATCACCTTGAATGTAAAAAACTTAAAAAGTGATCTATATAATAGGGTGCAGATGCCAATTCAACTTCTTGACCCAAAGAAGCCAAGCGTTTATAAGCCATTGTTGTTGCCACTTGAATCACACCATTTAAAGTTTTATCTACGACAAAATTAAATGCTAGTATTTTCTTTGGCTCACGAATTAACTGCGTTACGCCTGCATCAATAATCTCATTTAAACAAATAAATGCTTGTGCAATAGCAAGCCTATGCCCTTCTTTAATCTCTGCAATTTTTTGCAATGTTTTTTCAACTAATGCTGTATCTACTTCATAGCGTACATACACCTGTTGCCCCTCATGCTTAATCATTTGGGTAAAATAATTAACTAATGGCAACAACCGCTCATTACTTAACAGCGCGATTGACCACGGCAAATATTTTCGTAGTGCCGTTAACACATGCTCAATCACTTTTTCAGAGTCTTGAGCCACTGCATGACTTTCAGGTTTGCTTAAACGCTTTTTTTGCTGCTCTAACAAATCAATAAATACTTGTTGTACAATTTGTATAGACACATCAGCCAATATATCTCCTAAATCATGCGCAAGTTTTTTCTTTTCACCTGCGTTTAATTGTTGCTGTAGTGCAATAAAACGTTCATACGTTTCTGTTTCAACTTTCAAATATACCGCATACGACATAAATTAAAAAACCAACAAATTTTTATATACACTAGCATGTTATTTCATGTCTTGTTACCCATATTGTCAATACACATGATCTGCCAAGCATTATTTTTTTTGCTACAATAGACGCAAATTTACTTTTGATCTGTTACCCCTATGACCGATACACAAGCTACTTCAGCTCAAAATATTGCAACAACCTACGACCCCACCGAAATTGAAAAAAAATGGTACCAAACGTGGGAAGAACGAGGCTACTTTAAACCATCAGGTCAAGGCGATTCTTTTTGTATTATGATCCCGCCGCCAAATGTTACAGGTAGCTTGCACATGGGGCATGGTTTTAACAATGCCATTATGGATGCCCTCACTCGCTATAATCGCATGATGGGTAAAAATACACTGTGGCAACCTGGTACAGACCATGCAGGTATTGCGACACAAATGGTGGTTGAGCGTCAACTTGCAGCACAAAACATAAGCCGTCATGACCTTGGTCGTGAAAAATTTATAGAAAAAATTTGGCAGTGGAAAGAACAATCTGGTGGCAATATTACTCACCAAATCCGCCGTTTAGGTTCATCTGTAGACTGGTCACGTGAACGCTTCACTATGGATGATGGCCTTTCAAATGCAGTGAAAGAAGTCTTTGTACAACTGCACTCACAAGGGCTCATTTACCGTGGTAAACGCTTGGTCAACTGGGATCCAAAACTACAAACTGCCCTATCTGATCTTGAAGTAGAAAACCACGAAGAAAAAGGCTCGCTTTGGCACTTTAAATACTTTTTTGCAGACAAAAACTTAAATACGGCCGACGGTAAAGACCACCTTGTGGTTGCGACAACACGCCCAGAAACACTGTTTGGTGATACAGCCGTTGCAGTCCACCCAGAAGATGAACGCTATAAACACCTTGTTGGTCAACACATTGTCTTACCAATTACAGGACGTTTAGTGCCGATTGTTGCAGATGAGTATGTTGAAAAAGACTTTGGTACTGGCTGTGTAAAAATCACCCCTGCTCATGACTTTAATGACTATGACGTGGGTAAACGTTGTGATCTTGCGATTATCAATATCTTAAACAAAAACGCTGAAATTTTAGCTGAGTTTGAATATATTGCTAAAGCAGGCGAAGCCATTTCAAAAACAATTCCTGCACCAAGCGAGTATGCTGGCTTAGAGCGTTTTGAAGCACGTAAGAAATTAGTTGCTCAAGCAGAAACAGAAGAATGGCTTGAAAAAATCGAACCATATGATCTCAAAGCACCTCGTGGTGACCGTTCAGGTGTGATTGTAGAACCACTACTCACAGATCAATGGTATGTAAAAATTGCACCACTTGCAGCCCCTGCGGTTGAAGCAGTACAAGATGGTCGTATTAAGTTTGTACCAGAACAATACACCAACATGTATATGGCTTGGATGAACAACATTCAAGACTGGTGTATTTCACGTCAACTTTGGTGGGGGCATCGCATTCCTGCATGGTATGATGCCAATGGTGGCATTTATGTGGGTCGTACTGAAGCAGAAGTGCGTGAAAAATATAATTTAGATGACAGCATACATTTAAACCAAGACGAAGATGTGCTAGACACATGGTTCTCTTCTGCATTGTGGACATTCTCTACCCTTGGTTGGACAGGCGATGCTAAAAAAGATGCTCAAAATGACTTTTTAAATACCTTTCACCCAACCAACGTATTAGTTACAGGCTTTGACATTATTTTCTTCTGGGTTGCTCGGATGATTATGATGACAATGCATTTCATGAAAAATGAAGATGGTTCAGCACAAATACCATTCAAAATAGTCTATGTTCATGGTCTTGTGCGTGATGGCGAAGGGCAAAAAATGTCTAAGTCTAAAGGAAACGTACTCGACCCACTTGATCTCATTGATGGTATTGACCTAGAAACATTAGTACAAAAACGTACCTCTGGGCTCATGAACCCGAAACAGGCAGGAAAAATTGAAAAAGCCACCCGCAAAGAGTTCCCAGACGGTATTAATGCCTATGGTACAGATGCGGTACGCTTTACTTTTTGTGCACTTGCCAATACAGGGCGTGACATTAAATTTGATCTAAAACGTGTTGAAGGCTACCGTAATTTCTGTAATAAAATCTGGAATGCGACCCGCTTTGTACTCATGAATGTTGAAGGGCAAGACATTGCTCAACATGCACAGCCAGAGCTTTGGGAACTTCCAGAACAATGGATTATTAGCCGTTTACAAAAAGCTGAAGCCAACGTTCACCAAGCATTCAGTTCGTACCGTTTAGACATTGCCGCTCAAACCATTTATGACTTCATTTGGAATGAATATTGCGACTGGTATGTAGAACTCACGAAACCTGTACTCAATGATGAAAATGTGTCTGCTACACGTAAAGCAGAAGTACGTCGTGTACTCTTAAGCGTGATGGAAGCTGCACTACGTTTGGCTCACCCACTTATGCCGTATCTGACTGAAGAAATTTGGCAAACTCTTGCGCCAATGATTGGTAAACAAGGTGATACCATTATGACTGCGGCCTACCCTGTGCCTGATCAAAGTAAAATCAATGATCAAGCAGAAACAGACATGCAATGGTTACAAGGTTTAATTGGTGCTGTTCGTAATATTCGTGGTGAAATGGGCTTAGGTAATGCTCGCTTACTGCCTGTACTACTTAAAAACATTTCAGATATTGAACGTACACGTATTGAACGTATTGAACCCCTATTTAAGGCACTCGCCAAAGTTGAAAGCATTGAATACTTAACTATTGACCAAGAACCACCACTGTCATCTTCAAGTGTTGTCGGTCATGCTTCTGTATTTGTACCAATGAAAGGTTTGATTGATCCAAAGGCTGAGCTTGCTCGCCTACAAAAAGATTTGGATAAAATTCAAAAACAACATGATCAAATTGCGAGCAAACTTGGTAATGAAGGCTTTGTGAAAAAAGCACCGCCTGCTGTGGTAGACGGTGAAAAAGCAAAACTTGCTGAGTTTGTAGAGCAACTTGAAAAAATACAGCACAACATGAAACAAATTGCTGATTTATAAGCATTCAAATAGAACTGGGCTAAATAATTTAGCCCAGTTCTATTTCAATATTCTAACTTATTGCAATATTTTTACTTCTGAATGCTTTAATTGTAAAGGCATAGTTACAAGCACTTTTAACCCACCCAATTCTTCACTGCGTGTAAACTCAAAATCACCACCAACACGCTGAATTGCTTTTTGTACAATAGACAATCCTAAACCACTTCCCACCTCTAAATGATGGTGTACACGGTAAAAACGCTTCAAAACCTCTTCATATTGTTCTTTTGGAATACCTGGCCCACTGTCTTCAATACATACTGTACATCGGTTATTATGAGGATATACAGAAATATTAATCACACCAGAGACTGGCGTATATTTAATTGCATTATCAATTAAATTATAAATAATAGAGTGTACAGTAGGCTCAAAACTTTGTATTTTTATCTCTTCATTACGTACAAAGCCCAGATCAATGTCTTTTTCCATTGCCAAGTTCATTAGTTGTTCAACACAACTGAGCGCAACATCATTTAAAATAAAGCGTTTGGGCTGTTCCAGAGCATGTAATGACGTATCTTGTTTTGCTAAAGACAATAATTGGCTCACCAAATGCTGAATACGTGCTAAACCTTTACTTAAGTTAATTAAAGCTAAATTATTTGGAAAATCTCTTAACAAAATTTTAGTTTGTAAGTTAAGCGCTGTAATCGGCGTTCTCAATTCATGCGCCGCATCTGCCACAAACTGTTTTTGCTCTTGTTGCGTTTTAGAAATACGGTCAAACAAATAATTAATTTCATGAATGGCTGGAAGTAATTCAATTGGATATTGCTCATCAGTCACATGGGTTAACTCATTTGAATCACGCTGTGCTAATTCAGTCTTCAACACATCAAAGGGTTTTAAACTGCGTTTAATAATATAAACGATCACCAACATTACCAATGGCATAATTAGCAAAAATGGTAACACCATGCTACCTGCAAGCTCTAAAGCCAATACTTCACGTACACTTTGATGTTGGCTAATCTGTACTTGATTATCTTGTGACGGTAAAACGTAAGTATACCATGTACCTGTATCCGTATCGTGCTGATAAAATCCTGCTGTTTTCACTTTAGGGACTAACAGCTGATTTTTATTCAGAGCATCTACGTCATCATACGCCCAAATATCAATAAATAATTCTTCTTGATCTTGGTTAGGGTTTAAATTGAGCTGGCTATGCGTACTTTTTAATTTAAGGGTAGTTGCTCGACTGGCTAAGAACTGCATTTGTGCATCTAAAATATGTGTGAGTTCTTTTAATGCAATTTGATACGTTGAAAACATTAATACACATGCCATGACCACGCTTAATAACGAAGTCATCACAATGAGCCGTGTATTGAGTGAATTACGGCTTTTTTTCATATCATACTCAAAAATTATGATTGTTGTTGAGTATGGCCTAATCGATAGCCTAAACCACGGATCGTACGAATAAAGTCTTTACCTAGCTTTGTTCTTAAATGGTGTATATACACTTCTATCGTATTACTCGATACTTCACTATCAAAATCATAGAGCTTATCTTCTAGGTTTGATTTAGAAAATATTTTATTAGGGTGAGTCATCAACGGCGTTAAGATTGCCCATTCTCGATTAGAAAGCTCAATTGTTTGACCTTTATATTTTGCAATATGTTGCTCTACATCTAGAATCAACTCATTATTACTCAAAATCTTTTCAGTTGCAGATTGTGCTTCTAGCCCTACTCTGCGTAACAGCGCATGTATACGTGCGAGTAATTCTTCGAACTCATAAGGCTTTACTAAATAGTCGTCTGCACCTTGGTTCAAACCATCTACACGATTTTCTAATTGATCTCGTGCAGAAATAATAAGTATCGGCGTTTGTGTTTTTTGACGAATTTGCTTTAGAACTTGCATACCATCCATCATTGGTAGGCCCAGATCAAGCAAAATAATATCAAACGATTGTTTATTTAGTGAAGCTAGACCATCTAAACCATTATTAAACCAATCAACATCAAAGCCATGGTATTTCAACAACGTAATTGTCGACTCAGCAATCATGAAGTCATCTTCAATGATTAATATTTTTGTCATGGGGTCTCTGTGCTCACGAAAATGTTAATTTTACGATACGATGAGATATTTAAAATAAGATTAATTCACAGTATGAGTCAATCATAGAACAAGCTATGTCTTGCATTCAATAGTTTCTGTGATCAAAAATGTCTATATTTGCAAAGGCAATTGAATTTATACATTAATGCATACTTAAAATATCATTTAAAATCACTTCAATAATATCTTTACATAAAATGACTTAGTACATCTGATGGTGAAAATAATATGAATGATTAGTGTAATAAAAATATAATTTACTTCTAGTATTACTTGCACAATGTAGTTTTTACAACTTAAAAAGGGCTTAATTTTTTTTTATTGTTATAAAAAATACCCTGTAATTTACAGGGTATTTTTTTACTTAATGCCGAATAACTGATTAGAAGTTATATTTAGCCATTAAGTTTAAACGAGAAAAGTCACCTTTCTGTGAAAGGAATGTTTCACGTTGACCATAAGTGTATTCAACACCTAAATCTACATTTTTCACAGGTGTATAAATTGCATTCACAATAATGTTATAAACACTTTTGTTCAATGTTGTTGATTTATCAGCAATTGCTTTTTTCGCAAATGCGTTGTCATCAGTATACAACATACCACCTAAAATAAGGTTTGAACGCCATTCGTTATTCCATTTACGGCCATAACCAATATTTACTGCATCTAGCTCAGATGCCAAAATATTAAATGATGTACCACTTGTAACGGTAGTATACGAGTTGTTTGCATATAACATATTTGCTTTACCAGCACCTTTTACGTGCGAGTAGTTTGCAAAAATGCTGTCATTTGCTGTGAAATTATACTTTGCGCCAATACCTGCACCCCAACCTAGACTTTCTTTATCATTACTGTCATTTGTTGAAGCACGGTTTTCACGAAGTAAACCATGTACTTGTACTAAACCTTTCTTGTCTGCAGTCGCAATATCATAACGTGCAGTCAATTGTGGTAAACGACTACCACCAGCTGTTTGTGATGCACCAGAGAAGTTGTCAACATCACCGCCTTCTAAAGCAACTAACACTTTTTGTGTTTTAGTAATTGGTTGAGTGTAACGTACCTGTACTGCACGAGTAGAACCTTGACCAATTGGGCCATTACCATCAACAGTTTCAGGTGTTGTATCGTTGTTTGCAAAAGGAGATAAAGTCTGACCTACGGTCCATTTACCTAACTCAACAAATGCATGACGTACACGGAAACCACCAGAACCATTAGTATAAGTACCGCTCATAAAATCAGCTTCGATCTTCGCTTTTAAGTCGCCATAGCTTGTTGGACGAAGTAAGTCGATACCTAAGCGAGAGTTCGCAGCACTCACGTTCAATGCACCTTTAGTCGCATTTGTAGAATTAAGTGGAGCAAGGTTCGTTCTATTATAAATATCCGCAGTGCTTGAAGTTGAACCATCAAAGTCATAAACAGCATCTACACGTACGTTACCATAAATTTTAAGTTGTGTTTGACCATCTGCAAGTGTCATCCAACCTGGTTTGCTGCTTGACTCTTTTGGCGCAACATTCGGTTTTTCAAGCGCTAAAATTGCATTTTGTTGTAACTGTACAGATTGCTCTTGTTGTTGTTGAGCAATTTGCTGCTGTTGAGCCACTTGCTGCTGCTGTTGAGCAGAAAGCTGTTGTACTAGCTGTTGTAATTGAGCAACTTGAGACTCTAACTCAACCACTTTTTTCTGTGTGTGTGTTGTTGTCGTTGCAGCTTGAGTTGAACCCACAGCCCCCATCACCAAAGCCGCACCAATTGAAAGTGCTAATTTATTCACTTTAACCACAGATTTTTCCACCCTTAAACAAAAAAAGTTAGTTACCGTCTTAACTTTTTATACTATTACAAAGAAAAGTAACAAAATTATGACAGTAGATGTGCATATTTTTATAAATGCTTATTTATTCGATGCATTATTAAATTAAACGCCCAACTCAATAATACATTTAATATATAAATCAAACATTTATTAAAATCAACTCTTAACATGATTTAAAAAAACAATTAAAACAAAAATCATGTCGAAAAAAGAGATAATTAAGTGACTTAAATTTCTTTCAAAATGATAACTAAATCAAAATAATGGCCTGAAACTATTCATTTTTTTAGTCATCACTCAAAGTTTGAAATGTAAAAGCCAGTGTACGACAACATGCTATCAATCAAAGCAATACTACAATTCACCCTAATGATTTCGTCATAGTACACTTCTTTTATAGATTAAGCAAAAACCATACCAAATATACAAAAAAACACTTAAATCAATTCAAAATCACCAAAACACATCAGAACAATACATAAACCATCAACAAAGAAGCGCATTTAAGGTGCAATAATTCTTTTTTATTTTGAGCAACACACCAAATTTGTGCAAAAGTATAAATCTATCGAATATATACAAAAGAGATATATGTTGATCAAAATATAAGTACGCTTATCGTTTTTAACTATTAGTTATTCAATATTTATACTAAATGATCAAATCACATGATGTAACAAAAGCCAAATTTATACCCAATAGTAGATAATTTTTTGTAATCAATATAGTAAATTGAAGCTAAATCTGCTCATATATGCCACCTTTTATACCTCTTCAATGATCTTCCATGCGTATACCACGTCACCTTATTGTATTTTTTTTACTGAGCATGATTTTATTGGGTTGTAGTACAACACAACACAATACAAATACCCCCTCATCAATGCTTAAACCAAGAGAACCAATTATTGCATTAGCACTCGGTGGTGGCGGTGCTAAAGGATTTGCGCACATTGGGGTCATTAAAGTACTTGAAGCTCATGGAATTAAACCACAAATTGTGACAGGAACAAGTGCGGGTAGTTTTGTTGGTAGTATTTATGCGAGTGGGAAAACTGCAGCACAAATGCAAACATTGGCAGACCAGCTCAAAGAGTCAGATATTAGAGATTTAACGCTTAGTCGACAGGGTTTTATTGTTGGACAAAAACTACAAGACTATGTAAATAGTCACATAGGTAATAAACCAATTGAGCAATTTCCAATACGTTTTGCAGCGGTTGCAACACAACTGAATAATGGACAAAAGACTGAATTTATTCGTGGTAATGCAGGGCAAGCTGTTCGTGCTTCATGCAGCATTCCAAACGTATTTATTCCAGCAACAATTAATAAAATTCAATATGTAGATGGTGGCTTAGTCAGCCCTATCCCTGTAAAAACAGCGAAGAGTATGGGGGCTGACTTAATCATTGCAGTGGATATTTCTGCACGACCAGACAATAGTAATAAAAATACGACGAGTCTTTGGGGTTTACTTGATCAAACCATTAATATTATGGGACAACAAAGCATTCAAGAAGAACTTAAATATGCCAATGTAGTTATTACACCTAAAGTTAATCAATTAGGTGTCATGGACTTAAGTTCAGCACGTACTGCCATTAGTGCTGGAGAAAAAGCCACTCAACAACAAATAATAGCCATAGAAGCAGCAATTCAGCAGTTTAAAAAATCACCCGCTGCATTTGCACCAGCACCTCAAGCCAAATTTTAATAATATGTGATTTTGTCATATATCCTAGTCAAATCATCAGCTATGATATATGGCATATGACTAAAAATAAGGCGATTTAAACGTGAGCGGACTTGAACCGTGGTATTGGTTTGTTTTTGGAATTGTTCTTATTTTACTTGAACTCATAATCACAACATTTGCATTACTTTGGTTTGGTATTGCTGCATTAATTGTGAGTCTACTCTACTGGCTATATCCTGAACTCAGTACAGCCGTACAAATTTTTATGTGGGGGATTTTGGCCAGCCTATGCACTTTTTTATGGTTTAAATACATTAAACCCAAATCAAAACAACAACTCAACCGCCCAGACGCACAGCAAATCATGGTTGGGCAAATTGGTATGGTCACTCAAAATCAAGTCAATCAACACATCACTTTACGCTTTCCTATGCCTATTTTAGGTTCAGACGAATGGCCCGCGCTATGTGTAGAACATGTTGTGATTGGCGATAAAGTACAAGTCACAGACATTAAAGACCATTTACTCATGGTCAAAAAACAGATTACATCTACTCATATCTAACTTTATAGGAACGTACTATGTCGATTACAACAATTATTAGTATCGCTTTTTTAATTTTTGTCGCAGTGACGATTTTAAAAGGAGTACGCATCGTACCCCAAGGCTATAAATGGATTGTGCAACGACTTGGAAAATACCACACCACATTAAACCCAGGTTTAAGTATTATTATTCCTTACATCGATGAAGTTGCATACAAAATCACTACTAAAGACATTTTGCTTGATATTCCATCACAAGAAGTTATTACTAAAGACAATGCTGTGCTTCTGATGAATGCCGTGGCTTATATTAATTTATCTGTACCAGAAAAAGCAGTATATGGTATTGAAAACTTTAATTGGGCGATTCAAAACCTTGTACAGACAACGCTACGTTCAATTGTGGGTGAAATGGACTTAGACGATGCACTTTCATCAAGAGATCATATTAAAGCAAAACTTAAAGCGGCCATTGCAGATGACATTTCCGATTGGGGCATTACACTTAAAACAGTAGAAATTCAAGATATTCAACCCTCACCTACCATGCAAGCGGCTATGGAAGCACAGGCTGCTGCAGAGCGTCAACGACGCGCGACAGTAACTAAAGCAGATGGTGAAAAACAAGCTGCTATTTTGGAAGCAGATGGCCGTTTAGAAGCATCAAGACGAGATGCTGAAGCTCAAATTGTACTGGCTGAGTCATCACAGCAAGCCATTAGCCTCGTTACAAGCGCTGTAGGCGACAAGGAAATTCCTGTCGCATACTTACTAGGTGAGCAGTACGTAAAAGCCATGCAAGATATGGCTAAATCAAACAATGCAAAAACAGTTGTATTACCTGCAGATATACTCAGTACCATTCGTGGCATTATGGGACGCAAACTCTAACTTAGTTTTAGTTTTGGCGTTGCCATAAAAACTGTGTAATGGCATGCAAATCTTGTGCACCATTCCCAAAAATTTCAAGAGCGCTCAATGCTTGCTTATGCAATTGATTTGCATAAGCTTGTGCTTGACTAAGCCCCATTAAAGCAGGATAAGTTGACTTTTCAACTTGCACATCTTTACCTGCAGTTTTACCAAGCACAGCCGTTTCAGAAGTAATATCTAAAATATCATCTTGCACCTGAAATGCTAGACCAATCGCTTGAGCAAAGGTCTTTAAAGCCAACATTTGCTGGCTAGATGATTCTAGTTGAGTTACAGCACTCATTTCTACAGCGGCCTGTATGAGTGCACCTGTTTTGTTTTTATGTATTTTTTCCAACATTTGTTGATTTATTCGCATGCCTTCCGCCTGCAAGTCAAGCACCTGACCAGACACCATGGCTGAACTGGCTTTTGCCAAAAGACAAACCTGCTTTAAAGCAACAGTTGGGCTTAACTCATTGAATTCTTCATCAAAAATTTGGCTACTCAATACTTCATAAGCCATGGACTGTAGAACATCTCCTGCCAGTAATGCAGTGTCTTCACCAAAAGCAACATGACATGTTGGTTGCCCTCGTCTTAAATCATCATCGTCCATACATGGTAAGTCATCATGTACCAATGAGTAACAATGTATCAGCTCCACTGCAACAGCAGCACGGCGCACAGCAGGCCATGAGCTCTTTGATGTAGTGATTTTTGCCACTGCATAACACAAAGCAGGTCGAATACGTTTCCCACCCAACATGACACTATGGTGTACTGCACTTTTTAGCGGCTCAGGTAGCTCAAATAAATGAAGTACCTGCTCTAAATCACGTTGAATTTGTTGTTGCGCAGTATTTAAGACATCTACAACGTTTGGCATAGATATTGACACAATCGCCTCGAATAATATTTAGATTAAGCTTTTTTAACAAACTCTGATTTGAGCTTCATTGCTCCAATCGCTGGAATTTTACAGTCAATATTATGCCCATCTGATGCGCCATGTACCAATCTAACTTTCACTTTTGTACCTACTTTTACCACAGAAGATGATCCTTTAATTTTAAGATATTTAATCACGGTCACAAAATCACCATCTTCAAGAACTTGACCATTACTATCAACAATTACTTCCGTATGTTCATCAGTTAACTGATTTTGCTCACCCTCTTTCCACTCAAAAGCACATTCAGGACATACAATTAAGTCACCATCTTGGTAGGTATATTCAGATTTACATTGGATACATGCAGGTAAGGTCATCACGTAAGTGCTCAGTCATAAAACTGCATTATCACGCTTCTTGTTATTTTTTTCAAAAAAATATACTTGATTACGTCTAAAAATTATCTTAATTTGCCATAAAGCGCACATTTTATACACTTACAGCGATTATCTATAGCTAAAACGATATAACGTTATATTTGGTCTATGATCTTGCATCGCTTAGAATAGCTTTTTTGTCGCAACAAGTTGTATTATCGTGAGTCATAACAGTAGTAACACACTACAACGTGGTTTAAAAAATCGGCATATTCAGCTGATTGCAATGGGCGGTGCTATTGGTACAGGACTGTTTCTTGGTTCCGCTTCAGTGATTCAATCTGCAGGCCCATCTATTATTTTAGGCTATGCCATTGGTGGATTTATTGCCTTCTTAATCTTACGTCACTTGGGAGAAATGATTACCCATGAGCCTGTTGCTGGCTCTTTTAGTCATTTTGCCGACCAATATTGGGGACGTTTTGCAGGTTTTCTTACGGGTTGGAACTATTGGATTTTATATATTTTAGTTGCTATGAGTGAGCTTACTGCCATTGCTAAATATATAAATTATTGGTGGCCTCATATGCCTGCATGGGGATCTGCACTCTTTTTCTTTATAATTGTAACGCTTATAAATACCTTTAATGTGAAGTTTTATGGTGAAGCTGAGTTTTGGCTGTCTTTAATTAAAGTAGTCGCTGTCATTTCTATGATTGGATTCGGAATATATTTACTCGTTACCGCTCCATCAAATTCAATATCTCAATTTTCTAACCTTTGGGTGCATGGTGGATTTTTCCCAAATGGTTTTGATGGCTTATTTTATATGCTCGCTATTATTATGTTCGCTTTTGGTGGCATAGAACTGGTGGGTATGGCCGCAGCTGAAACAGATCATCCAGAAAAAACGATTCCTCAAGCCATTAACCAAGTTGTTTTTCGAATTCTCATTTTTTATGTGGGTGCATTAGTTGTTTTACTGTCTTTAGTTCCTTGGAATCAATTAAAGTTTGGTAGCTTAGAACAAAGCCCTTTTGTAATGATTTTTAGTCAGTTAGGCATTGGCTGGGCAGCACACTTATTAAATTTTATTATTTTAACAGCAGCATTGTCTGTTTATAACAGCGGTATGTATGCCAATAGTCGTATGTTATTTAGCCTTGCCAAACAAGGCAATGCGCCAAAGGTATTTACAAAAGTTAATAAACAAGGCGTACCAATGCCTGCCACTTTATTTTCAGCTGCTCTGATTTTTAGCTGTGTTATTTTAAACTATGTGATGCCAGAAGGTGCATTAAGTCATTTAATTTACATTGTCGTCGGCGCATTGGTCCTCAACTGGGCGATGATTAGTTTAACTCATTTAAAATTTAGACAGCATCTGAAAAAACAAGGCGTAAAAACTACATACCCCGCCTGCTTTTACCCGATCAGCAACTATATTGTGTTGGCATTTATTGTCACTATCTTATTTATTATGTGGTGTAAAGGTTTTAAAGAGTCAGTTATTATTTTACCAGTTTGGATATTCATCATGTTTGTTGTGTACAAAACACTCAACATCAAAAAGTAATTAAAAAAAAGCGACCCAAGAAGGTCGCTTTTTTAATGATTTCTTATTGATGTATCAACATAAAATCTTTACGGCGTACCATCAAAATCGCCAAAATAAGGCCAAATACGCCGAGTACACCACCAACAATACCAACGTACTGTATGCCCATATTTAAACCAACAATACTACCGAGCAAAGCACCACCACCAATGCCGACATTATAAAGTCCAGAGTACACAGACATTGCTACATCTGTTGCATCTGAAGCAAGTTGTAATACTTTAGACTGCATCACTAAACCAAAAATCATAATCGCAATGCCCCAAAATACAGACATTCCCATAATTCCCCAAACACTAAATGCCAGTGGTAATAATAAGAACATACTTAGAGTAATACCAAAAATTGCAATCACTGGAAATGCGCGTGGTAATTTACGGCTTAAACGACTAAATAAAATAGAGCCCAAAATACCCGATCCACCATACACCAATAACAGTGTTGTGGTTTGATCTGAAGTAAAGCGTGCAACTTCTGTGGTAAATGGTTCGATATAGCTATACGCAGTGAATTGCGCAATTACAATCACAATCGTAGTAACAAATAACAATACCAATGCAGGACGTTTAAATAATACAGGTAAACTCTTTATAGAGCCTGTATTTTGGCTCGGCAATTCAGGCAGTGTTTTCCACAATACAATTGCTGTAGCAACAGCAATACCACCCACTAAACCAAAAGTAATACGCCAACCAAAAAGCTCACCAATAATACGACCGAATGGAATACCGAGTACCAAAGCCAGTACAGTGCCTGTAGAAAGCATACCCAAAGCTTGTATTTCTTTACCTACAGGTGCAACTCGTATGGCCAAAGACGCTGTAATTGACCAAAAAATTGCATGTGCGAAGGCAATACCTACTCGACTAATGAGTAAAATAATAAAATTAGATGCAATACTTGAAATTAAATGGCTAAATACAAAGAGCACAAATAAGGACAAAAGCAGGCGTTTACGCTCCATATGACGTGTGACTAACATCATGGGCAATGAGGCTAAAGCCACTACCCAAGCATAAATCGTAATCATAATACCCACATGAGCCGCTTGCATATCAAAGCTTTTTGCAATATCAGTCAGTAATGCAACTGGCACAAACTCAGTGGTATTAAAAATGAAAGCGGCAAGTGCTAAAGCAATCACACTGACCCAACTTCCATCAGAGTCTGTTCTCGGGGCAATCGTTTGCGGGGAAATATTCATAATTTTGGCTTTTATTGATAAAGTATAGAGAGTGGATAAATGTAAAACAGCGTATTTTTCTACGGCTTATACTGAGGCAATGAAACAACCTAACAACATGAAACAACAAATGTAGTGGACAGCTCAACAAGCTTTTTCACATTATTTTATTTTCAATTCATTCATTAGCTATAATTTTACAGACATCATCAACATTGGCAAGATTTACCTACACATTTTGCAACATGATCACGTTACAATCACAACATAAAAGTCGCTAAATCAGCTTTAAGTATAAGTATCTATTTAAAAATGCTAATTTAAAACAATAAATTACTTTAATATAGCCATGCTTGTAATTACTGTCTTTTATTTCGCTCCAAGCCGACAGCCAGGAACAGCAAATGACCACCACAATCCCCTCAATTGACGTAATTGATGCACTTTCACAAGAATATGCAAAGAAAGACCCAAGTGAAATTATTGAACTTGCTTTAAATCAAGCAGGTGAAATTGCCATTTCATTTTCAGGTGCTGAAGATGTTGTCCTGATTGATATGGCATATCGCTTACGTAAACCTTTTCGTGTATTTAGCTTAGATACAGGACGTTTACACCCAGAAACCTATCAATTCTTAGACACTGTACGTAAATTTTATAATATAGATATTGAAATCTGTTTTCCAGAAGCCACTGACGTACACACATTAGTCACTAAAAAAGGCTTTTTTAGCTTTTTTGAAGATGGGCATAAAGAATGTTGCGGTATCCGTAAAGTTGCACCTCTTCGAAAGAAACTTGCAACCTTAGATGGTTGGATTACAGGGCAAAGAAAAGACCAAAGTCCAGGCACGCGCACCGATATTCCTGTGATTCAATCCGATACTGGTTTTTCAGGCATAGATAAGTCACTGATTAAATATAACCCTTTGGCCAACTGGAGTAGCCAAGAAGTATGGAGTTATATCCGTATGATGGAAATTCCGTATAATCCACTCCACGAAAAAGGCTTTATTTCTATTGGCTGTGAACCATGTACCCGAGCTGTATTACCCAATCAACATGAACGTGAAGGACGGTGGTGGTGGGAAGAAGCAACACAAAAAGAATGTGGATTACATATCGGTAATGTTAAAAAATAATCTACCTAGTATGACTTTACGCATCAATATACCCTTAACGCTTGGACAATTGGCCATTTGGCTTTAATATCATCACTGAAATGATATAGAGATTTACCATATGCGTTTACTCCACCCGATTGATCTCATTTTTCTATCTCTAGAAAAAAGACAGCAACCCATGCATGTGGGTGGATTACTTCTCTTTAAAATTCCAGACAGTGCACCCAGTGATTTCGTACAATCACTGGTTGAAGATATTAAGCAATCTAAATGTCAACCTGTTGCACCATTTAATCAAGTACTCCGCGGAATGTCTTGGCGAGCAGATGAAGACTTTGACCTAGACCACCATTTTAGACATATCTCTTTACCCCACCCCGCACGTATTAAAGAACTACTGGTTTTTATTTCACAAGAACATAGTGCCTTACTTGATCGGGCTAAACCCTTATGGACCTGCACACTCATTGAGGGCATTGAAGGCAATCGCTTTGCACTGTACTTTAAAATGCACCATGCAATTGCAGATGGTATTGCAGGTATGCGTCTAATGGAAAAAGCTTTTGCTAAAGACCAATATATACACAGCATGATTCCACCTTGGTGTCTAGAGCATAAAAAAGAAAAAGAAAAAACGTCTAAAATCAAAAAAATATGGCATACAGTAACCGACTTAAAACAACAGGTTGAAACATCACCACAAATCATTTATCAAGAACTAAAACAAACTTTACATGACCGTAAAGAAGACCCACACTACGTTACGAGCTTTCAAGCACCAAAATCTATATTTAATCAAAAAATCTCAGCATCAAGACGCTTTGCTGCCCAATCTTTTGCATTAGCACGGATTCGCAATATTGCAACAGCACTCAATGTCACAGTTAATGATGTCATTTTATCGATTTGCTCAGGTGCATTGCGTAGCTATTTAATTGGTCTTAATCAATTGCCTAAAAAACCACTGATTGCGATGGTTCCAGCATCTGTACGCAGTGACCAAACAGATAGTAGCAACCGCATTACGATGATTCTAGCGAATTTGGCCACAGACTCTAGTGATCGTAAGGAACGTACGCAGATTATTTCTAATAGTGTAAATACTGCAAAAACTCGTTTTAAGCGTATGAATCAAAATCAAATTTTGGGTTATAGTGCCTTCGTATATGCTGCAGCTGGCATAAATGTTATTTCGGGCTTAAGACCCAAAAAACAGCCATTCAATATTGTGATTTCCAATCTTGCAGGCCCAAGAGAAGCCTTATATTGGAATGGTGCTAAACTCGAAGAAATCTATCCTGCTTCAGTTATTTTTGATGGTCAAGCACTTAATATTACGTTAACCAGCTATTTGGATCAGTTAGAAGTGGGCTTAGTCGCTTGCAGAAAAACTGTACCTAAAATGCAAAGTTTACTTCAATATTTAGAAGATGAAATTCATCAGTATGAACTATTAATTCAGTGATCTAATATGCAATAAAAAAACCGAAAATTTCAAGTTTTCGGTTTTTTATTGCATATCAAAACTTACATCAATGATTGAATATAGTTTTGTAAACCAATTAATTCAATTAAACGTAGTTGCTTTTCTAACCAGTATGTATGATCTTCTTCAGTATCTGCAAGTTGCTGTCTTAACATATCACGTGAAATATAATCGCCTTTTTCTTCACACAACTTAATGCCTTTAGCCAGTTGCTCACGTACATGATACTCAAGCGCTAAATCTGCTTTTAAACACGAGACAACATCATGACCAATATCTAGACCATCTCGTGCCATATTAGGCGTACCACCTAGAAAAAGAACTCTGCGAATGATTGCATCTGCATGAGTTGCTTCTTCTTCCATTTCATGATTAATACGTTCATAAATTGTATTTAGACCCCAATCTTCATACATACGTGAATGGATCAAATACTGATCACGTGCTGCCAACTCACCGCCAATCAGCATATTCAGATAATCTATAACTTCTGGGTTTCCACGCATGCTATTACTCCTCATTCAATAATCACCATTATGCGGACATTCAACAGGGATTGCAAAAGCAAAAATTAACTAAACTACTGATTTATATAAAATTAAAATGAGAAGCATACGCATTTACAAAAAATAAAAAGTAATTTATTATTAAAAAATAACTGTTTAAACCAAATACAACTTCGATTTAAACAGTTAGAGTATCAAAATATGCCATATATATTTTTGTAACTAAAAAGAATAGCTATTATTTCCATTTCAAATTAAGTATTTGATGACTGGCCATAGCTGTTCATGAGCACAATAAATTCTTGCTCAGATAAAATATCTATACCAAGTTTTTGAGCTTTATCTAATTTTGAACCTGCTTTTTCACCAGCAACCAAGCATTTGGTTTTGCTCGACACACTGCCACTCACACGTGCGCCAAGTGCCTGTAGCATTTGTGTGGCTTGTTCACGGTTTAACTCAGACAATGTGCCCGTAAGCACCCAACTTTGGCCATTTAATGGTTGCGTGGTCGATGCTGTAGGCACGTCCCACACTAAACCTACAGTCATAAGCCGATCAATCACTTCAATGTTATGTTGCGCTTGAAAGAAGTCAATAATCCACTCAGCAGTAATTTCGCCCACATCGGGTACTTTTTGCAGTTCCTCTACATTAGCACAACGTATTGCATCTAAACCTTGAAAATGGCTTGCCAACATACGTGCAGTCGTTTCGCCTACCCCTCGTATACCAAGAGCGTAAATAAATCGTGCTAACGTGGTCTTTTTACTTTGCTCAATAGCATCAATCAGATTTTGAACAGACTTTTCACCCATTTTTTCAATACTAAGTAGCTGTTCACGGTGTAAATATAACTGGTAAATATCGGAAACATCTTTGAGCAATTCTAAGTGAAGTAATGACTCAACCCAACGATCGCCCAAACCCTCAATGTCCATCGCCTTACGAGAGACAAAGTGTCGTATAGCTTCTATACGTTGAGCTGCACAAAATAAACCGCCAGAACAACGTGCTAATGCTTCACCTTCAGGCATGACCACAGGCGAGTCACAGACAGGACACTGTGACGGTAAATTCACTTTAGTCAACTTATCAATGCGTAAGTCATGCCATACACGTTCTACCTTAGGAATCACATCACCTGCACGGTACACACTCACTGTATCGCCTACACGAACATCTAATTTTTGAATTTCGCCAATATTATGTAATGTCACATTAGAAACTTCTACGCCACCCACTGTCACAGGTTGCAAACGAGCTACAGGCGTGAGTGCCCCTGTACGCCCCACTTGCCAGTCAATCTGTTCAACTTTAGTCAATGCTGCAACCGCAGGAAACTTATAAGCAGTTGCCCAACGTGGCTCTCGGCTTAAAAAACCCAGTTGCTTTTGTTGTTTTAAGCTATCTACTTTAATGACCATACCATCAATTTCAACAGAAAGTTCGTCACGCTCTTGCTGAATTTGTTCATATTTTTCTTGTACTTCCGAAATAGAGTCACACAAGAATTGTCGTTCTGCAATTTCAAAACCAAAGGTCGTCAACCAATGTAAACTTTCATGCATACTGTCTAGCTCATGCATAGGTTCACATTGTGCAATGCCGTATGCATAAAATGCTAATGGTCTAGATGCTGCAATAGTAGGGTCTAACTGCCTTAAACTACCCGCGGCTGCATTACGAGGATTAGCAAAAGTTTTTTCACCAACACTTTCATTGTAAACATTTAACTTTTCAAAGCCCGATTTTGGCATGAGCACTTCGCCACGGACTTCTAACAGCTCAGGTACAAAGTTTTTTGTAGTAAGTACTTTTGGTAAATTACGAATAGTTTTCACATTTTGCGTAATGTCTTCGCCTGTTTCACCATCACCACGGGTCACACCTTTGACTAACACACCCTTTTCATACCACAAAGAAATCGCTAAACCATCAAGCTTAAGTTCTACATCGTATTGAATGTTTTGCTGAGGTAAACGCTCCTCTACACGGCGGGCGAAAGCAAATAGATCTTCTTGTTTAAAAACATTACCCAAAGAAAGCATAGGCACAGCATGTTGTACTGTTACAAATTTACTTAGTGCTTTCCCCCCTACTTTTTGCGTAGGCGTATCTGCTTGTACATATGCTGGATATTGTTGTTCTAGGTCTTTGAGTTGGTGAAAAATTTGGTCATATTCATGATCTGAAATGCTGGGTTGATCCATAACATAGTAAGCATGGTTATGCTGCGCAAGTACTTGTATGAGTTGACGCATACGCTCAATTAACTTATTTTTTTCATGATCCAACATAAATTACTCACCATGTAAAAAGGTGGAATATTTTCCACCTTAAACAATAAACCTATATACATCATCAGATTAACTTTATTTGAAGTCAATCACTTGATGGCGTAAATAATCTTTCATCTGTGGCGATAATTCAACATTATTTTCGTCAAATACTTTACCACCAAGATCACGAGCAATTAGCCCTGCAATACTTGCCATCATATCAAAACCTTGCTGTGCATGGGGATGTGGTAAGGCCAAAAAGAATGCTAAACCATGTATTTGTTCAGTAGATAGGCTTTCTAAATCAAATCCAACTGGACCTTCTTCAGTAATACGCAATACTGAAAACATCAGTGAGCTTGGTATGTCTGTCTGTTCATGGCGATGAAAACAAGACATTTCGCCAAAACGTAGTCCATATTTTAACAATGCTTTTAATGCTTTTTCACCTGACAGCACATGCTGATGCGTTGAATATACGTTTAAGGCAATAATTTCTTTAGCAGTCGCTAAAGCACTTTCATCGTCAAAGCGTTGTTGCTCATGTAAATGCTGATCTAAGATTGTACTGTCATCTTCAAATGCTTGAATCTGTGCTTTTTCCATATGTGGATTGAGTTTGTATTCAACCTCTTTTGTTTGCTCTAATGCTTTTTTATCTTCAACCAACGGCTGTTTATGTTCAGATGCTGTTTCAGTTTGAGCTTCGCTATTTTTTTCAGTATCTACTTTTTCGCTATGCTCTTGCACAAGAGGTGCTTCTTTTTCAGTTTGCACTGCATCTGTTGTCTTTTCACTGTCTACGTTGGGTACTGTGTTTTGCACAACAGGTTCAGCATCTAGTTTTTGACGAACAAATCTAGGCAATACAGGTTGGTTACTTTCAGCATTAATTTGTAGTTCACCATCAAGCGATGGCTCATCTACTTTTGGTTTTCTTAACATTAAATATAAAGCAAAAATAATGATTAAAACGGCAATCACAATGCCAATAACTGTATTTTGTTCCATGTTCTTAGGACTCCGCAACCAAACCGTGTTCTTTTGCTTGCTCTAAATTGACCGTAACAAGTGCTGATGTCCCTGGTTCTGGCATAGTTACACCAAGTAAATCGGTTGCCATGGTCATGGCTAGTTTATTATGTGTAATGTAAACGAATTGCACCTGTTCGGAAAGCTCTTTTACCAGATTACAAAAACGTTGTACATTTGCATCATCTAATGGTGCATCAACTTCGTCTAAAACGCAAAATGGCGCAGGGTTTAATCTAAAAATTGCAAAAACCAATGCCAAGGCAGTCATTGCTTTTTCTCCCCCAGACAACAATGCCAATGAGCTGTTTCGCTTACCTGGTGGTCGTGCCATCAGTTTGACTCCAGACTGCCAATCATCTTCAAGGCTTAAACTGGCCTCACCACCATGAAAAACTTTTGGAAACAGGTGTTTTAACTCAGCATTGACTTGGTCGAAAGTAGTCATAAAGCGTTTTTTAGTCTCTAGATCTATGCTTCTCATGGCTTGTTTTAACTGCTCACCACTTTGCTCTAGGTCATCCATTTGGTGCTTCAAAGTATCATAACGATCCTGTACTTCACTGTATTCTTGAGAAGCCGCTAAATTTACAGGACCTAATTTATCAAAACGCTGTTGTAACAGTTTTAAGTTGGCCTGATGTTGTGCTAAATCAATGCTGACTTCAGGCAATATCGTTACATCGAGTGTGCTGAGTTGCTCAGAAAAATGTTCATAATCTGATTTGGCTTGATGCCATGCCAAACGCTGCGTTTCTAACTTTTCTCGGAGTTGCTGTTCTTGTTGCTCTTGTACATGACGTTGCTGTGTCAATACATGTTGCTCAGACTGTGCTGTATTGAGCTCAAATTGCCATGCATCCCATTTTTTATGCAGTATTTCAACAACTTGTTGTTGTTCGTTATAGTCTTTCTGCTGTTGTGGCAGGTGTTGCTCACATGCATTAAGCTGTGGCTGTATGGTATCCATTTGGCTTTTCAGCTGTACTTGTTGCATTTTAGCAAAGGCCAAATCTTTTTCTAGAAGTTCAATTTGACGCTGCTGGTCAGTCACTTGCTGATGCAATTGTAAATACTGTTGTTGAGTTACTCGCTGTTGCTCACGCGACTGCTCTTGTTGTTGCTCTAAGTCATAGTACTGCTGTTGTACTGTTTGATACTGCGGCGCTAAACGTTCAATTTTCAACCCCAACGCATGACAATCTATTTCTAAATCATCTTTTTGCATACGATCTTCTTCAATTTGCACATTCAACTGTGCGACTTGTTCGGCTAGCTGTTGTTTTTGCT
Source organism: Acinetobacter boissieri (assembly GCF_900096955.1). Classification (GTDB taxonomy): domain Bacteria; phylum Pseudomonadota; class Gammaproteobacteria; order Pseudomonadales; family Moraxellaceae; genus Acinetobacter; species Acinetobacter boissieri. Next base: position 121,353 of record NZ_FMYL01000004.1, read on the forward strand.
GCTGCTGTGCCTGTTCAGTACTTTGTGCTTTCGCCACAGAAATACCCAATACCTGCGCCTGCGCCTGTTGCTGTTTTAACTGTAACTGCTGTGCCTGTATGATTTGCTTATGTTGTTGCAGTGTATCTAGTTCACTTTTAAATACCTCAGCACTTTGTTCTAGTTGCTGTTTTAAGTCTCTTACCTGTGCTTCAATCTGTTCAAAACGCACCAGATCACTTAAAATACCTGTGTTCTGTGCTTGCGTATCGTAAGATAATGCAATCAGCCAATCTACGCCCATATGATAACCATCTAGCGTGAGTATACTTTGACCTGTTTGAAGTTGTGCCTGTTGTGTTAGCGCTGTTTTTAAATCGTCTGCAAGCCATATATTTTCTAGCCATGACCACTGCGGTGCTTTAACCCATGTTGCCAGTGTTTTGTATGTATTTGGCATAGCTTGTATGGTTTGATCTATTTTTATTTGTCTTGCAATATTAGATTGATACGCCTGCTCTGTCGTTAAAACATCTGCACCCAACCAATTTCCCAAACATTGCTCAATCAAATTGGCATACTGTTTCGCCTGTGGCTGTAACTGTAAAGCTTTTAAAAGTGTGTGCTCAGATGAAACACCTGCACGTTTTTGCATACGTTTACTTAAATGGCTTTGTTCAACCATCAATGCTTTGAGTTGTATATTGAATTCATCGCGTTGGTTTTTAGCATCATCTGTTTGCTTTTGAATCTGCTCTAACTTACTTGCATCATCTTGTAAAATTTTCTCTGTCAGTGCCACGTGCGACAATGCATCTTGATGTTGTTGCTGTAAAGACTGACAGCTTTCTTGCTCTGAGCACTGCATACGCTGTGTTTGTGACAACATGGTTTCTTGCTGATGTTGCATTCTAAGTAAGTTTTTATCAAGCTGATCAAGTTGGTTCAGCAACTGTTGTTGTTGTTGCTGATACTGCATGTATTGCTGTTTGATGTTTTGATAGTCTTCAGTCACCTGTTTATAGTTTTGCTCTGTAGTTTGTCCCTCTTGCTCTAATTGTTGCTGTTGTCGTTTGAGTTGTTGGCACTGTATCTGTAAAGGCTCTTGGTTGGCATAGGCATCATCTAGCTGAATATCTAAGTGCTTAATCTTTTGTTTTATATCTGTATATTGCTGTTGTAAGGCAGTCAACTGTGTGGTGTGGTGTTGCAATTCTTTTTGCTGTTGTTCAAGTTGCAATGACAAGTGTAGACGCTTCTGGTCTGCGGTTTGCCACTGTTGCTGTAAAGGGGACGACTGCTCAAGCAACTTTTGAAATAACTGACTACGTTGTGATAATTGCTCTTCTGTCTCTTTAAGGTTTATACGTGCTTGTTTAAACTGTGCACTTAAAATATCCATTTCAGCCATACGGTGTTGTTGTTGCTGTTGGCTCTGCTGACATTGAAAAGACAGTATGTCTACTTTGTGCTGATGAATCGCTTGACTCAGTTCACTATGTTTAAGTGCAGACTCTGACTGTTTTTTAAGTGTTTTTAGCTGATGATTTAACTCTGAAGCAATGTCTTCTAAACGTGCCAAATTTTGAGAAGTATGTTCTAAATGCTGTAAAGTTTCTTTTCGTCTGGCTTGATATTTAGAAATACCTGCTGCTTCTTCAATAAATACCCGCATTTCATCGGGTTTGGCATCGACTAATCGGTTAATCATGCCTTGCTCAATAATGGCATACGAACGAGGGCCAAGCCCTGTACCTAAAAAAATGTCGGTAATGTCACGGCGTCTACAGCGTGTACCATTTAAAAAGTACTCCGACTTACCCTCTCGTGTGACTTGTCTACGCACTGCAAGTTCAGTGTATGCACCATACTGCCCTCCCAGTTTACCTTCCGTATTATCAAATTTTAATTCAACACTGGCCATACCCACAGGTTTACGCTTTGCTGTGCCTGTAAAAATCACATCTTGCATGTTGCCACCACGCAACTGGCGTGCACTTGACTCTCCCATCACCCAACGTATTGCATCAATCACATTTGACTTACCACAGCCATTTGGGCCAACAATCGCACTTCGATTGGCTTTAAAGTGCAATGTGGTTTTATCAGCAAATGATTTAAAGCCTGAAATTTTTAAACTGCTTAAACGCATGGGTTCTCGGTGTTCGCATAAATTTTGCGGTATTTTAAGCCATATCTATGCGTATGTGTCAGTATCTCATGCTAGAGTAATCACAGATTTATACAATAAAGTACAACTCGAACCACTTTTTGATTAAAAATACGGCAAAAGCAATATGAATCATACCCTCTATTTTTTACCCGGTGCATTAGGGAATACCACTTTTTGGCAACCCGTGATTGAGCATTTACCAATGCATGATTGCCAAGTGATGGCTTATCCTGCTTTTCACAACACGCCACCATTAGCACATATTCAAAGTTTTGAACAACTGAGTGACCATGTCATTCAGCACATGCCTAAAAAAGGCATTGTTATTGCACAATCTATGGGTGGGTTATTTGCCATTCGCCATGCCCTTAAAAACCCACATTTGGTGCAAGCATTGGTCTTGGTCGCTACGTCTGGCGGTATAGATCTTCATGGATTAGACCTAACAGACTGGCGTGAACACTACAAAAAAGATCACCCGACCATACCGCACTGGTTCACTGAAAACACACCAAATTATCAAGCTCTGCTACAGCAGATTAAACAACCCATTTTACTCATTTGGGCAGACCAAGACCCTATCAGTCCACTGACCATTGCCACACGCTTAAAACAGTATTTACCACAGGCCAAACTGCATGTTATAGAGGCGTCAGATCATCACTTTGCTGCCCAGCATGCCATTGAAGTTGCAACAACAATTGGCGCTTTTATAGCATCTGCTGTATTGCCTGAACGATAAAATAACAGCCCACAACACAAAGCATGGCAGCAAAACAACACTGTAAACCACGGGGTGATAAACGGTGTGCCAATTTCGCACCAAATTTTGCAGTGATAAAACTCATACAACTAATACCAACAAAAGCATACACATGCACATAACCAATCGCATGAGGCAAACTCACACTGCCATGATGACCAAACCACATAAAGCCTATTGCACCAGCCACAGCAATTGGAAAACCACAAGCAGCCGATGTCGCAACAGCTTGTTGCATGACCACACCATGCCGATTTAAATATGGCACAGTTAAAGACCCACCACCAATACCAAAAATTGCTGAAGCAATCCCAATCCCAACCCCTGCACCACCTTGGCGCAAAGGTGAAGGAAGTGTACGTGATTGGTCTATCTCTGACTTTTTATTAAAATACATTTTTGATGCCACACTGATGGCAAATAAACCAATCACAGCTTGTAATATATAATTCGGTAATAAGTCGGCAACACCTGCCCCTAAAAAAGAGCCTAAACACAAGCCAATGGCAAGATTTTTCACTACAGGCCATAGCACTGCCTTTTTTTTATGATGCGCCATAATTGAGCTAATTGACGTCACCATAATTGTGGCTAAAGATGTACCTAAAGCCAAATGCATCAACACATCACTCGGATAGCCCTGATGACGAAACACAATATATAAAATGGGTACAATAATTAAACCACCGCCCACACCAAACAACCCTGCGGTGAATCCTGCAATTGCACCAATGGCCAAATATATGATTAACTCCACAACTACCCCCTGCAATGTATTGTTTAAATGATCTCAGATACCGCCACCTTAAAAGCTCATCTTAAGTCCAGTGCCTATGCACCTGATGTTGTTTTATTAAAGCAAAGCACAACATCAACCAACGATGATGTAAAAATGTTTGCTAAACAAGGGTTTCAGCGTATTTTAGTCTGTAGTGAATCTCAAACACAAGGACGAGGCCAACACCAACGTCACTGGGTGTCTCCTACAGGTAATATTTATTTAAGTACACTTCTCACAACCACACGCCCTTTAGATGGACGACTCGCACTTGAAGTGGCTTTAAATGTGCTACACATGCCTTGTTTAGAAGGGTTTAATCTTTCTGTGAAATGGCCAAATGACCTATACAGCGCACAAGGTAAATGGGGGGGGATTTTGGTTGAACCTATTTCAACAACACAGGCGATTGTTGGCATTGGCGTAAATCTTTTTTCACACCCAACACTTCAAAATCTCGATCAAGAAACTACAGCCCTGACCCAAATTGGACACTTAGCCTATAGCAGAATAGAAGTGATTGCAGACATATATTTAGCCATACAACATGCAGGACAATGGTTTGACCACAACAGTCAAAATCTTGCCCACCGCTTTAACCAATCTGCACATTTTAAAGACCAAAAAGTCGATTTCGAGCATCAACACGGCGTACAAAGTGGGATTTTTTTGGGCATACAACACGATGGTGCAGTACGCATTCAATCGACAGATCAAATACACTGTTTCTACCAAGGCCGTTTACGCCCAAGTACAACAACACAATAATATAGGCAAATTTTATGAAAAGTCTTTGGCTAGATATTGGCAATACACGGCTTAAATATTGGATTACAGAACATGACCAAATCATAGATCATTTGGCTGAATTACATTTGCAATCACCTGCCGACCTACTTTTGGGATTATTGCGTTATTTTAAAAAACAACATATCGACCAAATTGGCATTTCCTCAGTGCTAGATACCCGCAATAACAACCAAATTGCCAAGACTTTACAACAGCTTAATTGCCCAATCATTTTTGCTACAGTAGACAAAACCTGTGCCGGATTACGTTGTGGGTATGATGTACCTGCACAACTTGGTATTGACCGTTGGCTACAAATGCTTGCTATTGCTAAACCAGAGCAGAACTATTGTGTGGTTGGTTGTGGTACCGCACTCACCATTGACTTAATAGAAGACATGCAACACTTGGGGGGCTATATTTTACCGAATTTGTATTTACAGCGAGATGCCCTGATTCAAAATACCAAAGGCATTAAAATTCCAGATTCAGCCTTTCAAATACTTACCCCTGGTGAAAATACCATTGACTGCGTACATCACGGCATTTTACTGGGACTGGTTAGTAGTATTGAAAAAGTCATGCAACAAAAACCCAATCAAGCACTCATTTTAACAGGTGGAGATGCCACCTTATTTGCTCAGCATTTACCTAAATTTAACCCAACCGTTATGCAAGACTTACTATTACAAGGCTTACAGTGCTATGTGAAACAGCAAAAAATATAATTTATACAAACTCAACCACTTGATTCCGTCCACTTTGTTTAGCAACTGCCAGTTTAGAGTCAATGTCTTTATAGGCTTCTTGGAAACATAAATCTGACTGGTATTGCCCAACACCCATACTCACAGTGATATTCAAACCATTCGCAATTTTAGAAAAGTTATGTTTTTCAATACGTGTACGTAGTTTATCTGCTAAATAAGGCAACTCTTCGGCAGATAAGTCAGGTAAGATAATTAAAAACTCCTCTCCACCGAGTCGTATGGTGTGGTGCTTTACATCAGATAAATTCTTATTAATTAACAGGACCATTTCTTTAATTACCGCATCGCCGATGGGATGACCATAGCGAGTATTGACGGCCTTAAAAAAGTCAATATCTAACATAATTAAGTTAAATGACTCTAATTTTGGCAACTCAAGTTCAATAAAATACTGTAATCCAAGCCGATTATAAGCCCCTGTTAAACTATCTAAACGACTTTTACGGTTAATATCAAAGATCAGCCGTTTAACTGCCAACAAGATTGTAAGAACACTAAAAAATAGTGCCATCAAATAAAATAAATGTTGTAAAAGTGAAAACTGCTGATATGAATAATAAACTTTACCGCTTTTCCATAAGAGTACACGTAACATATCTGGCGAATAAGACACATAAGCGAGGCGTACCACTAAAGATAACAACCAGATAGTGATGACAAAACACCATGTTTTTTCTAAGAAATCACCAAATATTAAATGCCTAACTTTCCACAAGCTACTCCCTAAAAAAATAACCAGAGCGCTATATACACTAAATACAGATATAAAATAGTACTCGTCTAGTGGTGGCATTAATGAACTAATACAACGGACTACAAATGCAATAATAAATACAATACAGCAAATGACCGGGTTTAGGCTTTTGCCCTCTAATAAAACAATACCCTGAGCAATAGAATAACTAAAAATTAAAAAAAATAGTCCGCTGAGTACGCTATTTAAAGAGTCTTGGTTTGGGAAGTGTGTAATTTGAAGCACTACACCTATACTAATAGATAAAAATGCAGTACCCAACTGTATTAAATACTTGGCTTGGCCAACTAGAAAATAAGTTAACAATAATAAGAGTGACATGAAAAAAATTGTGAATGGATATGTCAGCACAAGGGATTGCATCATATCCATCATTTCATTTTTCCTTTTTTATGTTGAGTTTTTTGAGAGGCTACGTTTATAATTTTTCTCTGATACTCTTAAAATAAAAAAGTAAGAATACTATCTCTTAATTTATAATATAACATACGAAAAGAAAAAGAATCAATCAAATTAAGTTTTAGAATTCAATCAACACAGCTCACTCAAGAAGATATTTTAAAAGAAAAATCTATTTGGACGGAGGCAATAAAAAGAAAATACAGATTAAGAAAAAGAGATTATTTTATACAGTAAAGCCATAAACTTTAGTGCTTTAATAAGTCATAAAAAAGATTAATAATTAGTCAAAACTCTGTCTCTAATATCTATTATAGATATCATTTTTAATAACCTAAATCTTATTTAAACCAAGAGTACTCACGACCTGAACAGTCACCTTACTTTATGACAAATTTGATATTCAAATACAGATAAATAGATTTTAAATAAATGTTCATAAAAAATTTCTTTATTCGTGATTAACTTGTATAGATTTTAGGTCACCCCAATTCTGTTTACACTATAAATATACCGTACTCAAAGCATAGATTAACAAGAGTAGCCAGAGTATGAAAATACCTCTTTCTCTAACTACCCCGAAATAGTTTAACTTGGCTGATACTCTAAAGATGAATGATGTACAACAATTTTCAACTTACTATTTTTATCTTTAACAAAACCCCAGGTTTTATCGACTGTCGTAATTTTACCTTTACCATCTTCCAAATAAACTTTCCCCATCACTAATGCATAATCATTAGAAATATTAAAAGCATCATTTTCCACACTGCACTTTTGCCAGCCTTTTAATGCAAAACCAGTATCATTTGGGAATTTTTCATCATTTGCAACAAAGTAAGCCAAAGCGCCTTCTTTCGTTGTTCTGAATGTTTGTGGTTTTTGGCTGAGGGTTGGCTTAAATAGAACCGTATTGTCTTTATACCCATACTGATCATCTAACACATCAGATGCCATTTTTTTTGCAGCCAATTGGCCATCTTTGAGATATGTTTGACTAATCGCGACTAAAGAGTTACACCACTTTTGCTGCTGGGCTTCTACTTCTAGCTGAGTAATCTTTGGCACATGCTGTTCAGCAAAACTTGGAGTTGTATTCAAAAAAATAGTTGCAAATAAAATAGGAGATAAAACGTAAGCTTTCATAAGATAAAATAATCTAAATAACGAAAAGAAAATCTATTATATGGCAACAATATTCACTTTTTTATATAAAAAATGTTAAATATTTAACATTTTATTTATTAATTTAATCTTAAAAATTAAAATTACTTCTCTTTAAGTACACATCAAAATAAAAACTCTGACACCATTTTAGTGGTATCAGAGTCAGTTATTACTTTTTTTAAATATGTTATTTTTTACTTTTATCGCCAAACAATGGACCGCCACCTCCTCCACCACCAAACTGTTTTTGCATACCACTCAAAGAGCGCATCATTTTACTCATACCACTTGGGTTGGCAAATTTTTTCATCATTTTTGCCATTTGCGTATGCTGTTTAATCAGTTTATTAACTTCTGCAACGTCTGTACCACAACCTGCTGCAATACGTTTTTTACGACTCGGGTTCATTAAGTCTGGATTACGGCGTTCTTTGACCGTCATCGACTGAATAATGGCCTGCATCTTTTTCACTTGTTTTTCTGGGTTCGCCTGCTCAAGCGCTTGTTGCATACCTGCATTACTCATACCGGGCAGTTTGTCTAAAAAGCCCATCATGCCACCCATTTTATTCATCTGCTCAAACTGCATTAGCATATCTTCAAAATTGAAGCTACCGCCTTTTTGCAGTTTTTTTGCCATTTTTTCGGCTTTTTCTTTGTCGATTTTACGCTCAACTTCTTCGACCAAAGACAGCACATCGCCCATACCTAAAATACGTTGGGCAATACGCTCCGGATGGAATGGCTCTAATGCATCAAGCTTTTCACCCATACCTAAAAACTTAATTGGCTTACCTGTAATCGCACGTACAGATAATGCAGCGCCACCGCGTGCATCGCCATCCGTCTTGGTAAGGATCACCCCTGTAAGTGGCAAAGCATCATTAAACGCTTTGGCCGTATTGGCCGCATCTTGCCCTGTCATTGCATCGACCACAAACAGCGTTTCTGTTGGGTTTACTGCTTGATGTAATGCTTTAATTTCATCCATCATGTCGTCATCGACATGTAAACGGCCTGCTGTATCTACAATGAGTACATCGGCAAATTGAATTTTTGCTTGCTCAATGGCACGGTTTACAATATCAATTGGCTTTTCTGATGCGTCAGATGGAATAAAGATTGCACCCACTTCATTCGATACCATTTCGAGCTGTTTAATCGCTGCAGGACGATATACATCTGCAGAAACCGTCATGACTTTTTTCTTTTGACGGTCTTTTAAGTAACGTGACAATTTAGCTGCGGTTGTGGTTTTACCCGCACCTTGTAAGCCCGCAAGCAACACCACAACAGGTGGTTTTGCAGCAAGGTCTAACGTTTTATTTTCTTCACCCATCATTTGGGTCAATTCATCGTGTACAATCTTGACAAAGGCTTGACCTGGAGACAGTTGTGTCATCACCTCTTGGCCTAACGCTTGTTCTTTGACTTTGGCAATAAACTCACGGGTCACAGGCAAAGCAACATCCGCTTCTAAAAGTGCCATACGTACTTCACGTAAGGTATCTTTTATATTGTCTTCAGTCAGTTGACCAGAACCAGTGACATTTTTTAGACTCTGCGTGAGTCGTTCTGTTAAGGTATCAAACATTGCAAATTCCGCTTTAAATGGTCTGTTGCAAAAAAATCTTTTTCAAAATAGAAAATTTATGCATTAATTGCTATAGGATACTTGAGTTCTCTCAAAATTTACATCGTATAGCATGAATATTCATCATTGTAACAAAGGTTTGACATGATCAGTCTTCCATTGGTCTACACAATACTCTCTTTAGTGGCTTATACCACGGGATTTTGGTACACCTTTACGCATCTTTTAGCCAAACGTAAAGCCAATACACTTTTTATGGCCATCATTTTATTGATTGGTCTTGTGTTGCATGCCTATGTATTGCGTAACGATATGGTCACAGCATATGGCATTAATTATGATGTATTTAACTTATTGTCATTTACCTCAGGCCTTATGCTTGTACTAAGCATGCTCTATAGTAGCTACCGCCCCGTTTCTGCCTTGAACTTACTCGGCATTCCTGTTGCAGCCAGCGGTCTAATTTTAGGCTTTGTTTTTAGTCAGCCAAATCAATATGCAAGCCAACATACCATTGGCTTAGATTTACATATTATATTATCGCTGTCTTCTTATGCTGTATTACTTATGGCAACGATTCAAGCCGTCATGATGTGGCTACAAAACCAAGAACTGAAAAAGAAACAAAAACGTCTTTGGGTTAATCTACTACCACCATTGCAAGTCATGGAATCATTGCTTTTTGACATGCTCATTACAGGGTTCATTACACTCACTGCAGCGTTATTATTTGGCTTCTTCATGGTCGATAATTTTATACAACAGCACCTTGCCCATAAAACTATTTTTAGTATTATCTCTTGGTTTGTATATGCCACATTATTGATTGGACATTTCAAATTTGGTTGGCGTGGTCAAAAAGCCATTCGATTTACTATTATTGGATTTTTCTTACTTGCTTTAGGTTTTATTGGTAGTAAATTTATTTTAGAAGTGATTTTAGGGCGTTCATAAAATTTATATTACCTATTTGCAAATATCATATCATTCACTTTTGCGCTTTATATGTATGGAGTTCCTTTGAAACTCATTTTAGCCCCTATGGAGGGACTCACTGACCCAATCATGCGAGATGTACTCACACAGGTTGGGAGTTTTGATTGGTGCGTGACAGAGTTTATTCGAGTAACCAATAGCGTCTTACCAGACCATGTCTATTACAATTATTGCCCCGAACTTAAAACGGATGGAAAAACAGCATCAGGTACACCCGTACATGTACAATTTTTAGGTAATGATGCAAATATGCTAGCAGCTAATGCTGAACGAGCTGTATCACTCGGTGCACCTGCCATTGACTTAAACTTTGGTTGCCCTGCTAAAACGGTTAACAAACACAAAGGTGGTGCAGTATTACTCGATGAACCAGAAGTTATACATACCTTAGTTAAAGCGGTACGAGATGCTGTATCTGCCCATATTCCTGTGTCTGCAAAAATGCGTTTAGGTTATTTAGATGAAAATCATACGCTAGAAAATGCCCATGCAATTGAAGATGCAGGGGCAAATTGGCTCACGGTACATGCGCGTACTAAAGCAGATGGCTATACCCCACCTGCATATTGGGAAAAAATTCATCCTATTCAAGACGCATTAAAAATTAATGTGATTGCCAATGGAGAAATTTGGAATTACCAACATGCAATTGACTGCCGTAAACAGTCAGGATGTCATGACCTCATGTTAGGCCGTGGCGCTGTGACTACGCCAGATTTGACCCAATGTATTCTTCAGCAATCGCATAAAGCGTTACTCACATGGTCAGAACTGATTACACTCCAAATTCAGTTTCTCACTGGCCCAAGCAAAACTGAACTCGCTATGGTTGGGCGCTATAAACAATGGCTAGGTATGATGAGTAAAGCCTATCCTGAAGCACAAGATCTATGGCAAGTCGTGAAAAGAATTAAATCGGTTGATGAAATGATTATTCATCTCAAGCAACACCTTCAATGATCTAATAGACTGACTACACCATAATGTGCTGAGGGCATATTGTAATGATGTGCCCACAATTGATTACCGTAGTCAAAGTGCCACCATTCTGATGGTAAATTACTAAACCCAGATTGAACCATACTCCAATACAACATGCGTCGATGCGCTTGTATAGATACATGTTGTGTATTTTCAAAAGCATGACTATAACTCTGAGTCGAAATTTCATCAAAAGCTGTGCCCAAATCAAGTGGATTACCTTGATCATCGCACAACGTGACATCGACAGAACCACCTGTTAAATGTGGGCTTGGCTTAAAGACATCGGTACTTGGCTCAGCAACAAATTGATTTAATAATTCTAATTGCTTATAGGCGGATAAATCTGCGTAATTCTTTTGAATAAAATTCGCAAATGATGCTCGCAATGCCATTTGTACCTTATAGGGCCTCCAACCATCTAATACCAACAAGTGTATGCCTTTAGGCAAAAAAGAGGCCGCATATTCTAACCGTTGAATTAAAGACGCACGAATGTAGCATTCATTTAACGCCCCTTGTATACCTTGAAGATAATATGCCGGCGAGGTAAACACACCATATTTAAGCAATAATTTCGTGTCTTGTAAGGGGTCATCTGAATTTATAATCGGTAGATCATAGACTCTCCCCCAATCTACATCATGTGCAGTTGGAATAGGCTGATCATACATACTATGACTTTGTTGTTGGATACGCATAATCACCCCATTTACTGGTTTTCACCCCAAGCCCTACCAGTGCTTCTACCAACTTCACTGCAGCTCCAACACCATCAACCACAGGAATTCCAATGTCCTGACTCAACTGATTAACCATTTTAGACATACCACCACACCCTAAAACAATCGCCCCAATGTCATCCTGCGCTTTTGCCAATAAACAACTTTCTTTCAATCGTTGATACGTATTATTTTCATCTTGCTCTAGAGCAAGCACAGGTAAATCAATACATCGGATTTTAGAACACTTATGGGAAAAACCATATTCATGTAACAAATGCTCTGCAATAATTTTTGTTCGACTGAGTGTCGTCACAATCGTAAATTTTGTTGCAATGAGTGAAGCCACATGAAAAGCAGCTTCAGCAATACCAATCACAGGTGCATCAGCAATTTCACGCGCTGCATGCAAAGCTGGATCACCAAAACACGCAATAATGTGTCCATCGATACCATCTAAACGTCCTTGTTGCACTAACTCAAGTACCCCAATGGCTGAAATTGCTTCATCGTAGTGTCCTTCTATCGATTCAACTCCTTTTTTTGGGCATACAGTCACAATTTCTGTCGAAAATGATGCAATATTCTTTGCACTTGCATCAATCGAGTGCGTCATCTCTATAGACGTATTTGGGTTAATCACTTGTATTTTCATAATATTTACTCTTTGAATACTTAAGTTTTCTTATTTATATACCTAATTTAAGTACAAAAAGACGTAAAAAATTGTTTATTTATCTAATTTAGACTTAAGTCTTAGTATTGTATTCAACTAAATCTTATTTTTGGTCTGATTCCTGCTTAGTAACAACTATAAAATAAGTTTTAGGAATACAAGCATGACAGATCAGTCATATAGCGCAAACCTCACTAATGAGGATTTAAAACCAGCAAAACAAAATTGGTCTTGGTACAATATTTTTTCTTTTTGGATGTCAGATGTACATAGTATTGGGGGCTACGTTGTTGCAGCAAGTTTATTTACTTTAGGCTTAGCTAGCTGGCAAGTATTTGTTGCTCTACTACTTGGAATTGTCATTGTACAATTGTGTGCCAATTTAGTCGCTAAACCTAGCCAAGTAAGTGGTGTGCCTTATGCCGTGATTAGCCGTCAAGCTTTTGGCGTATATGGTGCCAATATTCCTGCACTGATTCGAGGTGTGATTGCCGTCTCTTGGTATGGTATACAAACATGGTTAGCATCTAATGCACTTATGCTCATGTTACTCAAGTTCTTCCCAAGCCTTGCCCCACTCACCACCACTAGTTTTGTTGGACTCACGACCATTGGTTGGATTTGCTTTGGCTTTATGTGGGTATTACAAGTCCTTGTGTTTTGGAAAGGCATGAATGCCATTAAAGTATTTATCGATTGGGCCGGCCCAATGGTTTATGTGGTCATGCTAGCGCTTGTCGCATGGCTAATCAGTAAAGTTGGATGGTCAAACATTTCACTTAACCTTACAGATAAAGTACTGTCTTCTTCTGAGCAATGGATGCAGTTTGCTGTTGCTGTTGCATTGGTTGTCTCTTACTTTTCTGGGCCATTACTGAATTTTGGTGACTTTTCTCGTTATGGAAAAGACATGAACAGTATTAAAAAAGGGAACTTTTGGGGTTTACCATTTAACTTTATATTCTTCTCGCTTATTACTGTCGTCACAGTCTCTGCAACATACAGTATGACCGGAAAAATGGTCACAGACCCTCTTGAAACTGTTGCGTTGGTCGACAGTACCTTTGCTGTTGTACTTGGTCTTGTTACTGTACTGACTGCAACCATTGGCATTAATATTGTAGCGAACTTCGTTTCTGCAGGTTTTGACTTCTCGAATGTTTTTCCAAAGAAAATTAGCTTTAGAACAGGCGGCATGATTGCGGCTGTCGGTTCAGTACTGATTACACCATGGAATTTATTCCATTCACCAGAGTTAATTCACTACACCCTAGATACTTTAGCTGCTTTTATTGGGCCTCTATTTGGTATTTTGATTGCAGACTTTTATTTTGTAAATAAACAAAAAGTGTCTACAGATGAATTATTCAGTGAAAGTAAAACAGGGCGTTACTGGTATAAAAATGGTTTCAATCCTAAAGCAATTCTCACTTTAATCCCTTCTGTTTTAGTTGGACTCATTCTCACTTTTGTACCTACATTTCACCCAATTGCACCATTTAACTGGTTTATTGGTGCATTTTTAGGACTCACGGTCTACAGCTTTTTATGTAAAGATAAAATTTCTTCACCTGTAACCGATTTAAGCGCATCAAAAGACTAAGTCTTTCATACCAACCTACTTATTACCTTAATGCGTAGGTTGGTTAAACTAAAACGCCTCGTTTAAAAATAATTTAAACGAGGCGTTTTAATGCGATGCAACACATTATATTTATGATTCTACATGCGTTAAATCTTTAATGTTTTCTGTTGGACCATTTTTTTTCACAGATTCAATTCCGTTGTCACGTGATGCGACAGAAGCGTACATTTGACTGGTTCCAATAATCTGATGATTCGCTGCTTTTAAATTAAAATAAGCTTTACCATTTTTTGCTTCTAAACGATCAAACTTACTGTCATCTAGTGAATTTTTTTGTACTGAACTAATACCTGTTTGTGCCGAAGCTTTCGCTTTATATAGTTCACTCGTTAAAATGATTTCCCCATTACCTGCTTTAAGTACAAAACGAAATTGATCATCTTTTGCTTTTGAAATTTCATAACAACCTGACATATACTCACCTCATTATTTAGTTCAATTCTTTATGTTGTAAACCGACACAATATGTTGCGGTTCAATTAATATAAAGCCTGATGCAGTTTTTTAAAAGTGACTATATTGTAACCATTTTCTTTTTTAATTTTTATTTTAGTGTTATCCAAATATCATCCATCACAATTAACGGCTGATTTTTTCTGTAGAATCCGACAGAATAAAGCAAATAACTGATCAATAGAGATTTAAAATGAGCACACTTTCATTTACTCAATACAGCTTAGTTGGTTCAGATACAACCAAGTTTTTACAAGGGCAAGTGACCATTCATGCAGAACGTTTAGAAGATAACATCACACAATATACTGTTATTTGCGATCTTAAAGGGCGTATTCATTTTGGCATTTGGCTTAAAAAAATATCTTCAGAACATTTTGAAATTACGGTTGTATCAGATCAAAGTCATGATTTTGAACAACATATTCGAAAATATGGTGCTTTTGCTAAAATTACTCTGACTGCCCTTGGTGAGGTTTTTCCTACACTACAACAACACAGCACTGTATTTTCAGCACAAAAAACTGATATTGTGGCATGGCAACATGCAGCCATTGCAGATGGCCAAGCTTGGATTACACAAGCGACTGCACACGCCTTTCAGCCACAAGAGCTTCGTTTACATCAGCAACATGCTATAGCGTATGATAAAGGATGCTATCTTGGACAAGAAGTCATTGCACGTTTGTGGTTCAAAGCGCAGCCGAAACAATGGCTACATTTAATTGAAGGCACTGGTATAGCACCTGATGTATTATCTAAAATTGGTACAGGTATACAAGTGGTTAATCGTATTGCTCTTGAATCGAATCAATACCTCGCTTTAGTGATTGCCCGTCCGCAGAGCTTAGAAGAAAGCACAGAAGTATCTGTACTTGAACTCCCTGTGCATTTACAAGGTGATGTTGCAAGACCCAAATAAGTAAACGCTGTAACTGATTCATATAATATATCTTCGTACAAAAAAGAGAATAATCATGAAAACAAGTAAGCATCAACCTATAGAAAAGCAATATCGTGCGATTTTATGGTTGGTTGCGATTGGTTTTTTCATGCAACAGCTCGACAGTACGATTATTAACACAGCACTTCCTCAAATTGCGCTCAATTTAAATGAAGATCCACTGAATATGCATGGCATTGTGGTGGCTTATGTATTAGCCATGGCTGTAACCATTCCTATCAGTGGTTGGGTGACTGACAAATATGGCTTAAAAAAAACATATTTTGCAGCCATTATTTTGTTTAGCACAGCCTCAGTCGCCTGTGCTTTATCTCACAGTTTGACGCAATTGATTGTTGCTAGGGTATTTCAAGGTATTGGTGGCGCTTTACTCCAACCTGTAGGTCGCCTGACTTTACTTAAAGTCATGCCTAAAACACAACTACTTGCAGCTTTAAGCTTTGTAAGTATTCCGGGTTTAATTGGCCCTTTAATTGGGCCAAGTTTAGGTGGTGTATTGGTTGAATGGACAAGTTGGCACTGGATTTTTCTCATCAACGTACCTATTGGTCTAATCGGTGCAATTTTCACCCTTAAAATACTTCCAGATCTTAAAGAAGATAACTTTCAGCCTTTTGACTATCTTGGATTTATATTAATTGCCACGACCATGCTCAGTTTATCTTTTTTACTTGAGCACTTAACTGAATCTCGTCCTCAAATGACCAATACGCTTATTTTATTGGGCTTTGCTGTAATTGCAGCTGTTCTTTATTATTTTCATGCCAAAAGGAAACCGACAGCAATTTTTGCAGCAGATATTTTTAATGTTCGTAGTTTTCGTATTGGTATTTTAGGTAATTTTTTCGCTCGCTTAGGCAATGGTGCGATTCCATTTTTACTGCCACTCATGCTACAAGTTGTGCTGAATTTAAACCCAACCATTGCCGGTTTAATGATGATTCCTTTGGCATTGGGTTCAATGTTGATTAAAAAGTATATCACACGTTTGGTGGACCGCTTTGGCTATCGCTATGTACTGACTGTAAATACTGTATTCGTTGGGTTAGGTATGATGAGCTTTGCTTTACTTTCTACTAGCACCCCAATTTGGTGGCAAGTCATTCACTTTTTCTTATTTGGTGTTGTCAATTCAATCCAATTCACCACCATGAATACTGTGAGTATTAAAGACCTTACACATCAAAAAGCAGGTCAAGGCAACAGTATACTTTCCGTTGTACAACAGCTTTCTATGAGTATGGGCATAGCGCTCGCCAGTGTTGCGCTCAATACTTTTTCTCAAATGTATGGAAAAATACATATATTGCAATCTTTTCAATACACATTTGTCTGTTTAGGACTCATGACCTGTGCAGCAAGTTTTATATTTTTTAGATTAAAGGCAAAAACCATATAAAATTAAACAAAAAATAATTTTAAATATCAACACAACCAGACATTGCTTGTCGTAAAGTTTGCCCTTTTTTACGCTCAATCAATCGGGCACACATACCAAATGCAGTTGGTCCAACCACATCTGCTTTGGGTGTATCTCCAATAAACAACATCTCTTTAGCATCACAGTGAAGCTCATTCAGCAAGTGCTGATAAATCTTAGGATCAGGTTTAGTCGCACCCACTGCATAGCTCATAGCATACGCATCAAAAGATGGAAGTTGATTAAATACTGCATTGCCATATGGCATGGCTAAGTTCGAACATAAAGCCAATTTAAATCCTTGAGATTTTAACTTTAGCAATGTCTCTCGTGTGTCATCATATAAACAAATAGAGTCCAATTCTTCAGCCAAGTCAGCCTCCAATGATTTAACCAAATCTATTGAAATTTCATACCCCCAAAACTTTGCTAATTCAGCAAAACTCTTACAATGAGACATTACCATAGATACATCATTGGCTTGTGGTCTACGGCCCTGCTTGGCTAAGGCATGTAATAGTCGTTTATAAGGAGAACGCCTTTTTTCTATTGTTAACAACGTACCAAACACATCAAAAACAATTACAGAGCATTGCATTTCGACTTTCTCACTTACGATTCAATGCATATCAAGTTTTAGTCTAATCTGTTCAATGTAAGATACAATGGCATATTTATCCTAAAAAAATAGAGCCTGACAGGCTCTATTTTTATTTTATATATCGTTTAAGATAGAATCTGACCAGTTTGATAATTTGGGTTTGGCACTGCAGTTGAAATCTGATACGGATGCTTAAAATCGTTCAGTCCAGATTTAGCTTCTTCCAAACTCTTACCTTCTTTTAACACAAAGCTGTCAAAACCTGAGCGTTTTAGATAGTTTAAAACATCTTTAAAAATATCACCTACAGCGCGAAGTTCGCCTTTAAAACCTTGACGGCGTAAAAGGGCTGCGAAGGAATAACCTCTTCCATCATTAAAGCCAGCAAATTCAATAAAAATACTGTCTAGCTCAGCCAGTGGAAAAACATGATCTTCAGGCGAATCATCTACTGTAATCAATAATGCTTTTTTACCTTTGACCTGTGAAAGTAAATCAAGCTGTGCTGTCGTTAATACAACATCAGCAGATGGAAACTCACCCGTCTCTTCTACCAACGTATAGGTATTTTCTGCAACTAAACCATCTTTTTGTAAAACAGGAAAATCAAGATTAAGCATATGCTCTCTCCTTAAATGGTTTAATGCCAACACGGCGATAGGTATCAATAAACTTTTCTTCGTTTTCTCGAATATCTAAGTAGGTATTTAAAATCTCTTCAATCACATCAGGAACAACATCTGCTGCAAAAGATGGGCCTAAAATGTTACCAATTGAAGCATCATGGTCTGAATGTCCACCCAATGTAATTTGGTAGAACTCTTCACCTTTTTTATCTACACCCAAAATACCGATATTCCCAACATGGTGATGTCCACATGCATTCATACACCCAGAAATATTCAGATCTATTTCTCTTAGGTTATACAGCATGTCTAAATCATCGAAACGGCGAGTAATTGCTTCAGAAATCGGAATTGACTTTGCATTCGCGAGTGAGCAATAATCGCCTCCCGGACAACAAATAATATCAGTTAAAAATCCAATATGTGCTCTTGCCATATTCGCTGTTTCTAACTTCTGCCACAACTCAAACAAACGCGCTTGCTCTACATCTACTAAAGAAATATTTTGCTCGTGTGTGGTTCTGAGTTCACCAAAAGTGTATTCATCTGCCAAATCTGCAATAAAATTCATTTCTTCAGTGGTCATATCGCCAGGGGCAATACCCGCTCGTTTCAAGTTAATGTTCACAATACGATAGCCAGACACTTTATGTGCATGTGTGTTCACATTAAACCATTGTTTAAACTTAGGGTATGTATTAAATAATGCTACAAAATTTTCATCTGGCGTATCTTTATACTCAAATGGTTTAAACACACAATCCATTTTTTCAAGCAAGCTTGGTGCTACAGTTAAATGCTCACGCGTGTGTAAAAATTCAGCTTCTACTTTTTGAGCAAAAACTTCAGGAGTTATCGCTTTGACTAAAATCTTAATACGTGCTTTATATTTATTGTCGCGGCGACCATGTAAGTTATACACACGCAAAACAGCATCAAGATAAGCAATTAAATCTTGGCGAGGTAAATACTCACGAATTACACTTCCAATCACTGGGGTACGGCCTAAGCCACCACCTGCTTTAATTTTATAACCAATTTCACCTGCTTCATTTTTAACAATATATACCCCAATATCATGAAAAGAAGCAGCTGCACGGTCTTTTTCAGCCACAGCAGAAACAGCAATTTTAAATTTACGCGGTAAAAAAGCAAATTCAGGGTGGAAAGTACTCCACTGGCGAATCAACTCACAAGTCGGGCGAGGATCTGCCACCTCACCTGCAACAACACCTGCATATTGGTCAGTAGTCGTATTACGAATACAGTTGCCACTGGTTTGAATGGCATGCATTTGTACAGTTGCTAACTCTTCTAAAATATCTGGTACATCTTCTAAAGCTGGCCAATTCAATTGAATATTTTGCCGTGTTGAAATATGAGCGTAGCCACGGTCGTACTGTGTAGAAATATCAGCAATTTTTCTCAGTTGCTTTGAGTTCATCAGTCCATATGGTACAGCAATACGCAACATGGGTGCATAGCGCTGTACATACAAACCATTTTGCAATCGCAATGGGCGATATTCATCTTCAGACAAAGTACCGGCCAAGTAGCGTTGCGTTTGATCTCTAAATTGAGCAACTCGCTCATTTACAAGTTGTTGGTCATCATTGGTATATAAATACATGGCGTCTAGCTAGTAAAATTAATTTTATGCTCATAGCATACGAGCATTTCATCTATCAGCGAAATGCTTTTTTTGCATATTTAATAGCGGTTTTTCTTATAAAGAAAAATATAGCTATAAAAAAAGCCCAGTCGAAACTGGGCTTTTTTATACTAAGTTAAATTATTTTGTATCAGGTAAAGCATAAGCAACAAGGTAATCACCCATTTTTGTACCAAATGAACCATGACCACCAGCCATAATCACAAGGTATTGCTTGCCACCAATTTCATACGTCATTGGTGTTGCTTGACCACCTGCAGGTAGACGAGCTTCCCACAGTTTTTCACCATTTGTAATATTGTATGCACGGATATAGTTATCTTGTGTACCCGCAACAAACATCACATTACCAGCAGTTGAAATTGCACCACCTAGACCAGGAACACCGATCTTAAGTGCTGGTAGTTGGAATAGTTTAGGTAAACTATCACGAATCGTACCAATACGTTTTTTCCATGCAACTTCATGCGTATTTAAATCGACTGCAGCAACATAGCCCCACCCTGGTTGTTTACATGGTAAACCAAGTGGTGATAAGAATGCTGAAATTTCTACGCCATAAGGTACGCCATACATTGGTTGTATACCATGTTCAGTACCAGCACCTTTTGCAGAAATTTCACGGTTAGGGTCTTGCGGAATCAAACGAGAAACGAATGGTAATGCAAGTGGATTAGTAACCGCAACTTGACGATCAGGGTTAATTGAAATACCACCCCATTCAAACACACCTAAGTTACCAGGGAATACCAACGTACCATTTTCAGATGGTGGCGTATAAATACCTTGGTAGTTTAACTTTTTGAAGTAAATACGGCAGTACAACTGATCAAACATTGTTGCGCCCCACATGTCTTTATCTGTTAACTTATCTTTTGGTGCAAGATTAAGTTCAGAGAAAGGCTGTGTTGGTGAATAACGTTCACCTTTAGTTTCAGGGCCAATCAGTGTTTTTTGAGGTACTGGACGCTCAGTAATTGGTACAATTGCTTTACCATTACGGCGATCAAATACAAACACGTTACCTGTTTTAGTTGTTACATAAACAGCAGGAACCATTTGACCTGACTTATCTTTAATGTCAGCCAATGTTGGTTGTGAAGGTACATCCATATCCCAAAGGTCATGATGCGTTGTTTGGAAGTTCCAAACCAATTTACCTGTCGTTGCATTCAATGCAAGTACAGAGTTTGCATAACGCTCTTTCAACTCAGTACGGTCACCACCCCAAATATCAGGCGTACCAACACCTGTTGGAATATAAACCATATCTAGTTTTTCATCATACGCAAGCGGTGCCCACGCATTTGGTGAGTTATTTACAAAGTTTTGGTTTGGACCAGGAATTAAGTTTGGATCTTGTGCACCTGTATCAAACACCCAAAGAAGCTTACCAGTGTTCACATCGTAACCACGAAGTACACCAGATGGCTCTTTAGTAGAGAAGTTATCTGTTGTTGCACCACCAATCACAATTGTTGTACCAGTCACAACAGGCGGTGATGTTGGGTTGTAACCACCTGGATACGCATATGGCATATCTTTTTGTAGATCAACTTCACCATTTTTACCAAAGTCAGTACATACTTTACCATTGTCTGCATTTACAGCAACAAGACGACCGTCGTTGACTGGTAAAATTACTTTACGTGGACATTGAGTAGATTCTGACTTCTTAAATTGTAAGCTTGTTGCAAACTCTTGTGTATTGTTCGCGTCATAATAAGACACACCACGACATGTTAAATGCTGGTACGTAATATCTGACTTCACTTTTGGATCAAAGCGCCATTTTTCTTTACCTGTTTTTGGATCAAGTGCAATAAGCCACTGATGCGCGGTACAAATAAACATATTGTCGCCGATCTTAATCGGTGTTACTTGGTTAGTAATTTCGCCTGGATCATTTGCTGTTTTAAAATCACCTGTACGAAATACCCATGCTTCTTTCAAATCTTTAACATTTTTGTCGTCGATTTGCGCTAATGGTGAATAACGTTGACCGTCTTGAGTACGTCCATACGCAGGCCAGTCTGCATCTGCAACACCTGGTATAGTCGTTGCTTTTGCTGGTTGTGGCGTTTTAATTTCGCCATTAATCTCTTGCGGATCATTAAAAATAGAATAAACCATAACTAAAATAGCAATGATTAACGAACCAGCAAGTACGAGTCGACTTGGCGCTGTTGGCTGTTTAAGACCACGGGTCACCGCAGGAATTAACATCCATACACCAATCACACCTAAAATATCTAAACGTGGTACCAACGCCCAAAAATCTGAACCGACTTCCCAAAGTCCCCAGATTATTGTACCTAGCATTAAAACCGCATAAATTAGATAAGATAAGATTGAACCACGAAATAGTAAAACGCCTGATACAAGTAACATCAAGCCAGCTATTACGTAATACATCGAGCCGCCAAGTACTGCGAGATAAACACCAAAACCGAGTACAATGAGACCTAATACCACTAGGATAAAAGCAGTAAAGTTCCTCATTCCTGAGCTCTTTGAGGGTTGATCCATAATCACCTCTAGTTTATGGCTAAAGCCAAGTAAAGAAGACATACACCTTACTTTCACTTTGCCAATCTTTTATATCAATAGGGACAGATCCATGCTTGTATTGGGTTTTAATTCAGCGTTAAAACGCACAAGCATCGATCTATGATGAAAAATATATATTACTTTTTACAAAATTGTTGTATCAAGCATTTATTAGAATGCTGTGGTGAACTTTACACCGCCAACCCAAGCATTATTACCATCTTTCAAGGCACCAACATGGCGTACATATTGAACATTTGGACGAACTGTAAGCCAATTTGTTACATTCATACCATAGTAAAGTTCAGCATTATATTCGCTATTATACCCTGATACGTTTTTATGTATACGACTAAAGCCTAATGCAATTTCATCCTTTGCTCTTGAATCAAATAAGCCAACATAGCTTAAACCAATATTTTGCATATTTGATACTTGACCATCATCACTATTGGTTGGGTCATGATCAAAGAAAGATGCGCTTGCAAAACCAGTTAAACCACGGCTTGTATCGCCAGCTTGAGCAGTAAGTTGTTGTTTCGCCGAAACCCAAGCACCTTGCTTATGGTCAATCCTTTGACCGCTTGTGTTTTTATCTACTGTGCTGTAATAGTAACCTACACGGTATTCACCCGGTAAATGCTGTGCAGTCAATTTTGGCTGCCATACCATTTCCACTGGAATTAATGCACCATTTGAACCATCTGTGCTTAAGTTAAATCCTTTACCCCGATCTAAGTTTTCAGCATTGTGCTCAAACGCACCTACTTGTACAAAAAGATCTGGTTGTAAATTGTACTTAACACGTATTGCCCATTGGCTTACTGGCCAATTATACCATTGATCGCCTGCCCAGTTACCTACCTGTCCACCACACAATGCAAGGTTTTGGAAGTTACAATCTGCGCTATTAAACTCACTCGCTTCACCAAAACGCCCAACTTTAATATCTAACTTTTGATCAAAAAATTGTTTTTTAACCCAAAGATTCGTTAAACGCCATGTTTGACCACGCCCATATACTTCTTGGACTTGGCTGACTTGGTGTTGTAGTGCATCAGCGCTACTTGTTAAGTTTTGACCATTACGATACGTTAAAGTGATACCTGCTTGCGTATCTTGCCAACCTAAAATTTTATTTAAGTCTAAATCTGCACCCAGACTAAACTGATCTGCATACTTGGTAGGGTGGCTTGATGTATTTTTTGAATCTAGAATTGTTGCAAGTTCACCCGTATAACCCAATGAGAAGTCATAACCTTGTGATTTAAGTACTTCTCTTTGCCCATTCCAATCACCCAACATATATGGGCTATTGCTGTCAAAAGCAGTTGACGCTTGCGCTTGTGTTAATCCTGCTAATATGGCAACACATACGCAACTAGTTAATGTTAATTTTGTTGTTTTCAACGTTACACATCCTATGTTATTTGTTGATTTGCGTAGCATACTATTTATTTTGTTACACTTGTAGCTTATTTTGTTAAGATATTGAATATTAAGAATATAAAATTTTATTAATCATTTGATAGATAGCTTAAAGTGTAATGTATGATTAATAAATTCAACTAAGTATTTATTTTAAATAGAATATTTTATTTAATCGCCTTTTTAAAATCACAAAATAGCTCAATAAATAAAGTATTTACTCTATTTATGTAAAACATGCTAATATCTTGCTCAGTTTATAGGTTTAGCAATTATTTAGCTTTATGCCAAAATGCCCGATACGTTATATATTATAACCTCGGTAGGTAAAAAGCCAAAAGTCTGCGACCATAATATGATTATATGACAAACATTTAGGTTAACTTGCTGTGATAATGAGAGCACTTGAAGAATTAAGCGTAAGCCGTGATACGATTAGTATCTACTTTGTTAATGCGGCCTTAAAAGGCGTAAAAAAACTAGGCATGGACGCTGAAACACTCCTGTCACATGTGGGTATTGAAGCCGAATTACTCAAACAACCCAAAGCACGTATTTCTCCAGAACAATATACACGCTTTGTTAAAATGTTATGGATGGTCACACAAGACGAGCATGCGGGGTTTTCTCCACAACCTCGTAAGTTAGGTACATTTGCCATTATGTGCCAACTAATTATTCACTCAAAAACATTAGGTGAAGCATTAGAGCTTTCAAGTCAGTTTTACCGCTTGTTTGGCGATGATTGGTTTATTTCAGTAGAAAAAGATAAGCACGAAGCACGCTTTGTACCCATTATTCCTCAAGCAGATGACCCTGACCATTACATGACTGAAAGTATGCTCATGATTTGGCATGGCCTAGCATGTTGGCTCATTGACCGTCGTATTCCACTTGAACGTGTTCACTTTAATTATGCTCGCCCAGAGCAAGCAGACGAATATGATGCATTATTTTTTGCACCTCTTATTCAATTTGGTATGTCTCGTACAGAAGTCACTTTTGCCGCAGATTATCTAGACCTACCTATTCGCCAAAATGTAGAAAGTTTAGAAGAGTTTTTAAAAGCTGGCCCAACCCAACTCTTAGTCAAGTTTAAAAACACTAACTCACTCACATCTCGTATTAGAGATGTATTAAAAAGTCATATTGGCGAAGAAATGCCAACACTGAATGATGTTGCATCGATGCTGTATCTTTCACCACAAACTTTACGTCGTCGCCTTGCTGCAGAAGGACGAAGTTATCAAGGGGTAAAAGATGCTTTACGGCGTGATGCTGCTATTCACCTGCTATTACAGCCAAAACTGACATTAGAAGATGTTGCTCAACAAGTTGGATTTAGTGAAACCAGTACCTTCCATCGTGCATTCAAAAAATGGACGGGTGTAACCCCTGGTTTATACCGCCAACTACACGGCTCTATATAAAAAATAGCCCAGTATTATACTGGGCTATTTTTTATATCTGGTTATTTAACAACGACACCCGTGCTTGTCTTGATCTACCAATTCATTTGCTAATAACTGCTCTAAACTATGTGTAGTTATGCCATACATATCTTTCAACGCTTGAATCTGATGCATAATTTTTTCATCAGGTTTATCTACATGTCTTTTCTTTACTGCCAAAATCATTTTATTTTTATTGGTATGCGTCAGTGCAACAAATTCAAAAACTTTCGTTTCATACCCATATGCATTTAACAACAATGCTCTGATAGTATCTGTCAGCATTTCTGCCTGTTGCCCTGCATGCACTCCGTACTGCAACATCGGTTGTAATACGTTTGGGCTAGTTAGTTGCGGTCTAAGCTCTTTATGACAACACGGCGCACATAAAATCAGTGATGCATTCAAACGTATACCACAATGAATTGCAAAATCTGTTGCAATATCACATGCATGTAAAGCCACCATTACATCTAAGCGTTCGGGCTGGTAACTTCTCACATCGCCTTCAAAAAAATCTAATGATTTAAATTGGTTTTTTTCTGCCACATCTTGGCAAAATTTAACTAAATTTTCTCTGAGCTCTACGCCTGTAATGTGTGGTTCCCATGCATTTTTTTGTAAATAGTCATACATTGCAAAAGTTAAATAACCTTTACCAGAACCAAAATCAACCACATTTATTTCATCGGTGATTTGCTTTTGCTCAGAGAGTGCTTGAGAGAAAATTTCAATAAATTTATTAATTTGTTTCCACTTTTTAGCCATGCTTGGCACTAAAACACCAGCATGGTCTGTAATACCAAGCGTATATAAATAAGGTGCTGTTTGTTCTATCAGACGTTTTTTTTCACGATCATGTTGTACGGCTATCATTTTTTGTTGCACTAACGGCTGCACGGTCATTAAATCTCTTTTCTTACCTCGCTTAAACTGTATCTGTTGCTGTAGCTCCCAAAAATTTGCTTGTTTCACGTGTAAAAATAATGCGTCAAATACTTCTAAACCTTGCTCAAGTGTATAATTTTTAGTGATATCTTGGGTTTTATAACGATACAACACAGATATTTTTTGTTCTTGTTGTAATTGTACTGTACGAAAGGTAATTTTTTCTAAATCAACCTCCGAACCTGTGTATTGGCTTAAAATTAAACGATCAAAATGCCCATTTGCAAAACTCTGACGGAGTAAAGCCGCAAATGAGATGGCCTGTTCAGAGAGTACGATGGCTGTAGACATGGCATGATCCTTTAAAATAGTTACAATTTCGCTGTAAATATGTTTACTTCACAGCGAAATTTCAATTAATATACAAGTGTATTTTTAAATAAAGTGTTGATGATGAACCAAATTGCAACGTTAGATTATGATTCGACAGAAGAAAAATTGAATGTACTCACCCACGGCATTGGTGCTGTGATTGCGATCATTGCAAGCGCGATTGTGCTGTATCAACAACATGAACTCGCAACAGGCGCATGGCTAAGTTTATGGGTGTACTGTTTCGGCTTAATCTTTGTACTCAGCAGTTCGACACTCTACCACTGGTCAAAAACACCACAGCAACGGCGGATCTATAAAAAAATAGACCACACTGCAATTTATTATCTGATTGCAGGAACATATACACCGTTACTTTACATCAACATTCCAACCACTAAAGCACATTATATCTTGATTACCTTATGGATGATTACTGCAATAGGCACTATTTTTAAGATTTTTTTCGCACACCGTTTTGAGAAAATGTCTTTATTTGCTTATATTGGCATGGGATGGCTTGCTGTTCTAATGTTCAATGACATGCGTATTTACCTCAAACCAGAATGCCTTCAGCTGATTGTTATTGGTGGGTTAGCCTATACAGTAGGTGCTATTTTTTATGCCATTGAACGCATTCGCTTCAACCACGCCATTTGGCATATATTTGTACTACTTGGCGCAGGCGCACATTTCTTAGCGATTGCCAAATATAGTATATAAAAATAAGGGCATACTTTTTATGCCCTTATTTTTAAAATGTTGCGAGCAGTACAATAGAGATTTCTCTCATAATCATTTCAATCAATTTTAAAGCTAAAAAAGCCACAATTGGAGATAAGTCAATCATACCCATATTCGGTAATATCTTACGAAACGGTGCCAATAAAGGCTCTGCCAACTCCTGAATCACTTCAATATAAGGCGAACGTGACTGTGTAAACATCACCACCCAACTTAAAATAATCGTCGCAAAAATCAAATAACGGCAAAATAAAATCACACTCTCAGTGACTGCCATAAATGTACCGAGCAACAGTCCAACAACGCTACTACCTAAATTGACATACTTTTCATCAAAAATTTCAATACCTTTGCCAAAGTTACTGTACCCCCAAACTTTAAATAAAAATAAGATGAGTAATAAAACAATTGCTGCAATATTGATGCGACCTTTTGCTAAAGTCGGAAAAATTCGACTAAACATATCTACAAAGCGTGTCGATTTTAACGTAGCCAATACCACAGGATTATATGGACTCACCATTGCTAACTGCGTTAAAAATCTAAAAAATACTAATAAAATTGCAGCATTTACAACAACACTGAAAATTAGCGCACTACCTGCACCCATATCACTACCTCTAATTCGATGATTTAGTACGATCACTAAGTTCTTGTAATTGCATTTGGCTACTTTTTTGTGCGGCAGCTAAAGCAATTTGAATACTCTGTGATACTGACAATCGGTCAAAGACCTCTAAAGCTGCTCTCGTTTCATCTTGAGCAGAGATTAAATTTTTACGTAAATCTGTAGGTGATAGTCCACTACTAATTGCCATTTGTGCTGCACCTAAAGCTGTTTGTAACGTCAGTGCTGTAGCTGCTTTTTCGTCTAAGCCTAAATTACGACCTGCACGAATCATACTTTCCATCATATAAAAAAAGTAAGCTGATCCTGAACCAGAAACAGCAGATACCGTATCTAAATCAGCTTCTTGTGTTACCCATACCGTTAAACCGGTACTTGAAATCACTTGCGCTGCTAGTGTTCGATCAGCTTCAGTTACCGATGGCTCAGCATACATACCATGCGCACCCGTCTGAATCAATGCAGGTAAATTACTGACTACGCGAACAATCCGATCTGTCGCCAACAGGTGAGCTAAAGTATTTACATTCACACAACGTTGTAAAGATAAAATGAGCTTATCTTTTAAATAAGGAAGTAAACTCGGCACGACCTGAGAAAGCAAATCAAAATCTAGTGCAATTACAATAATATCAACATCTTGTAATGCATCAATATAATCTGTACTCACTAAAATATGCTTTTCTTGTAAAAGCTCATGCACATGTTGATCTGTATCAGCCACTTTAATCTGTTCGGGAGCAAATCCACGTGACAGCAGTCCGCCAATTAAAGCATGTGCCACACCACTACCACCCAAAAAACCAACATTGCAACTCAAAGCAATACTCATATTTTTCGCCTGATCATCTATTGTTGCACCAATACTGGCAACCAACCACATGGCTCACAAAATTTAGAGTCTGCAAGCCAAAAACCATGTGGGGTAAAGACCCCTAGAATAACACCTTCTGATTGCAAAATTTGTACTCTATGGCGTAACCAAGGGAAAATTTCCGCCTGTTGAATGGCTTTTTTCAGTGGCCAATGACCTACTCGACCATATAAATGAACTTTTTCACCACCTACTCTTTGATTTAATAACAGTTCTCTTTCAAAAATTTGTGATGATAAACCTATATTTTGTGTCCGCTGTACTTCAAATGTGCCACTGAGCAAGTCTAATGACATATTCTGTTTTAATTTTAAGAGACTAGATGCTTCAATTTGGTCATATTTTTTAGCTAAATATTGCGTTTGAGAGAGTTGATAAACATAATCACCAAACCGCACATACCAAAAAGGCTTACAAAATAAAGCGGCTTGAGCATCTGCTCTGGCATAAATTACTTCTTGATGTAACCGTTCAACCAGTGCATAACTCGGCCGATAAACGCCTTGAGCTTTTAACCAGACTGACAACATTTGACGTTGCCGTGCAGATGAAAGATTTTGGTACTTCTTCAAATCTAATTTATTTGCGATAACACACAGTTTTAAGTCATTAGATACAATGTCATTTAAAATTTCTTCTGCATCTTGCATAAGTAATGCGGTACGAGCAACTGCTGCTTGCATATGTGGGAAACGACTTGATAATATCGGCCATAGCTCAGACCTTGCCCATGCTCGATCGTAATGTGTATCTAAATTGGTCGGATCATTCACATGAGGTAGGTTTAAAGTATTTGTCCACTGGCTTATTCTTTCACGAGATAACCGCAAAAAGGGGCGCCATATCAGCAGATCATCACGGCAATCTATGGCTTTCATGGCAGATAGACCAGATACCCCCGCACCAGACAATAAGTTTAATAACAAGGTTTCTGCTTGGTCTTGCTCATGGTGTGCCAACACCAAGACTTCGTTAACCTGAATATGCTGCTTAAATGCATCATAACGTGCATTTCGTGCTTCAGCCTCTAGATTACCTGACTGAACATGCACAGGTACGCACTCACAACGTACACCAAGCTGTGTGCAATACTCCCTGACTTGTTCACCCCACTGCGCACTCACACTTTGCAACTGATGATCTACATAAATCGCACGTACACGGTCAGGAAAAAGACAATAAAATAGGTGCAGCAACAGCATGGAATCCATGCCACCACTACACCCTATAAGAAAGCGTTTTTCAGTAAAAATACTGTCTGCAACAGCTACGAAGCCAGCCCTGGATTCTCGCTGCCAAACTTCATTAAACGTTGATAACGTGCTTCGCATCGTTCATCTGCATCCATGCTTTGTAATTCAACTAAGTTTTCTTTAATGACATGACGCAAACGTTCCATCACTAAATCTGCATTTAAATGCGCGCCTTCGCCTTCGTCAACAATATGTTCAACAATACCCATTTTTTTGAGTTTATCTGCTGTTAGTGCAAGCGCATCACTGGCTTGTTCTGCTTTGTCTGCAGTTTTCCATAAAATAGAAGCACAGCCTTCAGGTGAAATGACTGAATAAATACTGTGTGATAACATAATCACACGGTCAGCCACACCAATACCTAATGCACCGCCAGAGCCACCTTCACCAAGCACAGTCGCAATCACAGGGACTTTCAAACGAGACAATTGCGCCAAACTTGTTGCAATTGCTTCAGCTTGGCCACGCTCTTCTGCACCTACACCTGGGTACGCACCCATCGTGTCAATAAAGGTCAATACTGGCAAATTAAAACGTTCTGCCAAATCTAAAAGACGCTGTGATTTGCGATAACCTTCAGGGTTACACATACCAAAATTATACTTTAAACGCTCACGTGTAGAGCGTCCACGATGCTGACCAACCACCATTACAGGTTGACCTTCAAAACGTGCAAGCCCACCTACCATTGCACTGTCGTCACCAAATAGGCGATCACCATGTAGCACGTCAAAGTCATCAAAAAGCACATTGGCATAGTCCAAAAACTGTGGACGTTCAGGGTGACGGGCTGTTTGCACCGTCTTCCATGCTTTTACTTGGGCTGATTTATTTTTCATAGGTCGAATATTATCCTTAAATTAACTTATTGCGTTAATCAATAAATTTTTCCGACTGAATGATCAAATCAATGTTCCAATGCTTAAATTGCGCTTGCTCATCGTGCAAATCGGCAACCAGTAATGGCCATTGTTTCGCATCACCAGAAACAGTTAGGCACCATTGTTGCTCATTCAATACGGTTAATTCAATGGCAGGAAGCATCTGATCACTACGGCTATGGTTTAATAAAACAGCTAAACGAAGCAATAAACACAAATAAACCAATGCAGGTGTACCGACTTTTAACACCTCATTTTTTAAATCCGCTTTAATTTTTCTACGGTGATGTGCCACCAAATGGGATAAGCAATTTTGGTCAATTTGAGAAAACCCTGGAATATCGGAATGTTCAAGTACATATGCCCCATGACGATGATATCCACCATGACTAATGGCTAAACCAATTTCATGTAAATAAGCAGCTCGGCGCAGTAAATCACTGTCTTCATTGGTTAATTTTAATGATTCAGCAACATCATCAAATAGTTTTTGTGCAGTTTTAACCACGCGTTCTGCTTGTTTAATGTCTATATTGTAACGACCAACTAATGCTTGCACACTACGATCACGAATGTCCTCGTGCTTAAAACGCCCAAGCAAGTCATACATCACGCCCTCTCGTAATGCACCATCTGAATACATCATGCGATCAATGTCCATAACATTAAAAATGGCATAAAGAATGGCAAAACCTGCTGGCAAAACTGCTCGTCTATCTTCCTTTAAGCCTTCGAAATCAAGCTCAGAAATATGTTTGTACTTCAGTAGTTTTTCTTTAAGCTTTTCAACACCTGTACGAGTAATGGTTTGCTTTTCATCACTCCATCCCAAATTAATAATTATTTGGCGACATGCCTTAATGGTACCACTAGAGCCAACAACCGTCTCCCAACCTTCTTCTTTATATACATTTGCAATCGCTAGTAATTCTTTCGTTGCAGCCGACACCGCTTTATTAAAATTCTTTACATTTATTTCACCATCAGCAAAAAACTTATTGGTAAATGCCACACAACCCATTTGTAAAGATTCTGTATAAATCGGTTCAAACTGTTCACCAATAATAAACTCAGTCGAACCACCACCAATATCAATCACTAAACGGCGACCACCATTGGCCATAGTATGTGAAACACCCAAGTAAATTAAACGGGCTTCTTCTCGCCCTGCAATAATTTCAATGGGTTTAGGTAAAATTTTTGCAGCTTTATCTATAAAATCTTGGCCATTTTTAGCTTGGCGTAAAGCATTGGTCGCAACAATACGTAAGCGGTTGGCTTGTACAGAACTTAAACGCCCAACAAAACGAGATAAGCAGGCAAGCCCACGTTGTTGTGCAACATCTGTTAAATTATTATTGTCATCTAGACCTGCTGCAAGCTGTACTTTTTCTGACATGGATACGACTTTTTTGACTTCACCATGATCTAAACGGGCAATTGCTAAATGAAAGCTATTGGAGCCCATGTCAATTGCTGCAAGTAATTCTTCATCGATTAAAAAGTCAGACATTGTGCAAAGTGCTCAAAAGTAAATTTTCCTTAGAGTAATTCACCTACCTTGAATTGAAAAGTGCTTTAGTTACAATGAAACAAAGTTTTTTGCTTTTTTACATCATTGTTCAAGACAATTGTACATATCGTAAACCTCTATTAGACAAATCCGCTGTAGACAATTAAATTGATTTAAATTTACTATATTCCTAAATCATTTGCTGTGTAGTGTAGTGTTTAGCTAGACTAGTGCAGAAGATACCATACTCATTTGGAGCAAACGCATGTCAAACATTATTAATACAACTGATTCTCAATTTCAATCAGACGTACTTGAAGCAGAAACCCCAGTACTTGTAGACTTTTGGGCAGCTTGGTGTGGTCCATGTAAAGCAATTGCGCCTGTTTTAGAAGATCTATCTCGTGAATACGAAGGTAAAGTAAAAATTGTTAAAGTCGATGTGACTTCATGCGAAGGTACTGCTGTGAATTACAATATTCGTAATATTCCTGCATTATTGCTGTTTAAAAACGGTGAAGTCGTTGCACAACAAGTTGGGGCATCACCTCGCTCAAAATTAGTCTCATTTATTGACGAAAACATCTAATTTTTAATATTTACCGCCTAAT
Source organism: Acinetobacter boissieri (assembly GCF_900096955.1). Classification (GTDB taxonomy): domain Bacteria; phylum Pseudomonadota; class Gammaproteobacteria; order Pseudomonadales; family Moraxellaceae; genus Acinetobacter; species Acinetobacter boissieri. The sequence goes on from NZ_FMYL01000004.1 coordinate 154,468, forward strand.
CGTAAAATACGCTAATTTATAGCGTATTTTACCTTTAATAAAATTGACAATTCTCAATACGTCACTTATATTTCAACTCTAAGAAAAGCAAAGCACATTCGCTCGCTCTTTTTTTTAAGATACAACATACAAAATCGCCGTTCGGCACAGCAATTGAACCGTTTATTTCCTTTTCAAATAAACATCTATCTGAGTTTACATTGTACAATAGACAGACAGCTCATCAATGCTTGCTGTATTCGACCGATTTTATACTTTTCTCTTTTTGACCCTCAATGTTCTTATCTATACTGAACCACCTATGAATCTAACAGAACTCAAGAAAAAACCGATTGGCGAACTCATTAAAATTGCTGAGTTTATGGGCCTTGATGGCATGGCACGTAACCGTAAACAAGATATTATCTTTGCTATATTAAAGCGTCACGCCCTAAATGGTGAAGAAATCTTTGGTGACGGTGTATTAGAAATCCTTTCAGATGGCTTTGGCTTTTTACGCTCAGCAGCAGGGTCATATCTTGCAGGTCCTGATGACATTTATGTCAGCCCATCTCAAATTCGTCGCTTTAACTTACGTACAGGCGATAATATTGAAGGAACTATTCGCCCACCTAAAGAAGGCGAACGTTATTTTGCATTACTTAAAGTCAATCAAATTAACTACGACACACCTGAAAACTCCCGCAACAAAATTTTATTCGAAAACCTTACTCCCTTATTTCCAACTGAACAATTAATCATGGAGCTAGGTAACGGTAGCCGTGAAGATTTAACCTCTCGAGTCGTAGACTTGATTGCCCCTATCGGTAAAGGCCAACGTTCAATTATTGTTGCGCCTCCTAAAGCCGGTAAAACAATGTTGTTACAAAATATTGCACAATCAATCGTTCGTAATAACCCTGAAGTGTTCCTCATTGTGCTACTTATTGATGAGCGCCCTGAAGAAGTCACTGAAATGCAACGCAGTGTACGTGGTGAAGTCATTGCTTCAACGTTTGATGAATCCCCTGCACGCCACGTTCAAGTAGCAGAAATGGTGATTGAAAAAGCAAAACGTCTGGTTGAGCATAAAAAAGATGTTGTCATTCTACTCGACTCCATTACACGTTTAGCACGTGCCTATAACACCGTTGTACCGTCTTCAGGAAAAGTACTCACCGGTGGTGTAGATGCTCATGCTTTAGAAAGACCAAAGCGCTTCTTTGGTGCAGCACGTAATATTGAAGAAGGTGGTTCTTTAACGATCATCTCTACTGCCCTCATTGAAACAGGCAGTAAAATGGATGAAGTCATCTATGAAGAATTTAAAGGTACGGGTAACCAAGAGATCACCTTAGACCGCCGTATTTCAGAAAAACGTGTCTTCCCTGCCATGAATTTGAAAAAGTCTGGTACACGCCGTGAAGAACGTTTAATGTCTGAAGATAACTTACGTAAAGTATGGATCTTGCGTAAACTTCTCCATCCAATGGACGAGCTTACAGCAATGGAGTTCTTACTTGACCGTATGAAAGAAACCAAAACCAATGATGATTTCTTTGAACAGATGAAACGTAAGCAATAACTAGTTTTGCCGAAGTCTTTAAATATCAAAGGCTTCGGCTTACTCTATTTTACATAAAATAACAAAGCTATTTTTCAACTAAATATATCATCTCATTTAATTTCAATTGATTTAAAAAACCACAGCCATTTAAACAACTTAATCAGTAATTAAACCAATATACTATCTATATTTGATTGTTTTTTTCTGTTAAAAAATTGGCTTCAAAGGCCCTTTTTTTTGTTTTTTTTTCATCTACCTAGTAGTAATTCCATATACTCAGTGATAGCATACACGCATACCAGTTAACCTGCTCCATGCGTTGTTACCTATCGAAAACGTATAGTGATAATAAAAGCTTAAAGAGGTTGGCGTTGGTTTTTTTTTCTCAATTATATTATGAGAGTGATGCCATGTTATTCAAAAAATTCGCTATCGTAGCTGCTGTTGCTACAACTCTAGCTTTCGTTGGTTGTGCTAAAAAAGAAAGCGCTCCTGCTGCTGCATCTGAAGCAACTGCTGCTGCTTCTCAAGCTGTAGCTGCTGCTTCTGAAGCGACTGCTGTAGCTTCTCAAGCAACTGCTTCTGCTGTAGTCGCTGTAGCTGCTGCGTCTGACGCTGCTCCTGCTGCTTCTCAAGCTGCTAAGTAATTCGATTTTTCGATTTACTAGAAAAAAAGAGCCTCAAGGCTCTTTTTTTTATGGGTTTATATGGTAAATCTTGCGTTATTTGACTTTGATCATACACTTACCCACACAGATAGCTTTAAAGCTTTTCTGTCTTATAGCCTGTCTAAAACAGCATACTATAAAGGCCACTTTAAACTCTTGCACTATATTGTAGGTTATCAATGTAAGATGATTACAGACCAAAAGCTACGGCAAAAAATTTGTCAAACTGCCTTCGCTCAATATCATAAAAAACAGTTATTAGAGATTGGGCGAACATTTGCAGATACCTACCTCGACCAAATTATATCTCCACATGCCAAACAACGCCTTACTTGGCATCAATCACAAGGCGATCGGGTGGTTGTGGTTTCTTCATCTTTAGATGTTTACTTAAAACCTTGGTGTGAAAAACAAGGCATTGATGTGATTTGTAATCAAATGACGGATAATGGCACACATTACACAGGAGTATTTCTTGGCGGGGATTGTGGCTACGAAGAAAAGGCGCGCCGAGTACAACAACGCTACAACCTAACTGACTATGAGCAGATTTTTGCTTATGGTGATTCTAACAACGACAGCGCAATGTTGGCTTTAGCAGATCAAAAGTTTTACCGTTGGCAAAAACAATAAAACCCCTAGCGTATAAATACACGAGGGGTTTTGTCATGTCATACAGAAAATAAAGTAATAATTACTCTTGTTCTGTACCCACACGTTGCCTAAATTTCTGACCTGCTCTAAAGGTCACAACACGGCGTGCAGAAATTGGGATTTCTTCGCCTGTTTTAGGATTACGGCCTGGGCGTTGACGCTTATCACGCAACTCGAAATTACCAAAGCCAGATAGTTTTACATGCTCACCTTCAACGAGCACTCGACTAATTTCATCAAAAAATAATTCAACCATTTGTTTCGCTTCACGGCGGTTTAATGCGGTAAGCTCACTCAAATGATCTGCCATTTCTGCTTTCGTTAATGCTGTCATGACGCCCTCAATGTTGCCTGATATGTGCTTTCGAGCACGTTAATTATTTGATCCATACCTAGTTTAATTTCAGCATCTTCTAAAGTACGTGATGGATGTTGCCATAGCAATGCAAATGCCAACGAACGCTTACCTTTTTCAACACCTTGACCTGTATATACATCAAACAACCATGTTGAATCCAGTAACTCACCACCCGTGTTTATAATTAACTGCTGAATGTCTTTTACAGTTATCTTATCATCAATTAAAAGCGCAATGTCACGTCTAACAGAAGGAAAACGTGATAATTCTGTAAAATTAGATACATAAGTCTGTAAAACAGCACTCTGATCAAGTTCTGCAACCCACGTTACGCCCAAATCTAGATCTGACTCTAAAGATGGATGCAAACGCCCTAAATAGCCAATAGATTGACCATTCAATAAAATTTCTGCTGATTGTCCAGGATGCAGCCAAACACGTTCTGAACGCTCATATGTCACATTCACACGACCTGCGGCAAGTATTTCTTCAATTTCACCCTTAAAGTCAAAGAAATCCATGTTTTGTGGTTTAGCATGCCACTGTTCTGGTGTTAGCGAACCCACAGCAATCATTGCAAGTGTTGGAATTTGCTTTAACTCATCTAAATGACTGGCATTTTGATAATCAAAACGTAGGCCTAACTCGAAAAATCGCACTCTATTTTGCTGACGATTCAAATTATATTGTACACAAGGAATCAAACTAGATAATAGCGTACTACGCATTGCCGCCAAATCACTTGAAATTGGGTTTGCAAGCATGAGTGGCTGTACGCTTGGGTTCAGTTGCTTCTCAAGTTTTGCATCTGCAAAGCTAAAACTGATCGCTTCTTGATAACCCAAAGTGACAACTGTTTGACGTAACTGTGTCAATTCAAATTGGTCTTGATAACGAGACAATGCTACATCTATTTTCGGTAATGCCACTTCAATATGGTCATAACCATGAATACGCACAATCTCCTCAATTAAATCTTGATAAATCACTAAATCATAGCGATACGATGGCGGTGTAACTGTCCAAGTGTCATTTTGAGTAACAACATCACAGCCTAAACGCATGAGTGCATCTGTAATGAAATCTTGAGCAATGTCGTAACCAAGTAGTGCTTTAACTTGAGTGTACTCTAAATAAATCTGTGTACGTTTTGGTAGGTTTTCGGTTTTTTGTACTATCGTAATTGGGCCAAACTCACCACCTGCAATCTCTTGAATAAGCTGAGAAGCTCTTTGCATAGCTTGTAGTGGTAATTCAAAATCTACACCACGCTCGTAACGCTGTGATGAATCTGTATGTAAACCAAAACGGCGTGCGCGACCAGCGATTGCCAATGGGTCAAAAAAGGCACTTTCTAAAAAGATTGCTTTTGTGTCTTCGGTCACACGTGACTCAAAACCACCCATAATTCCTGCCAAAGCAAGGGCTTTTTCATCATCTGCAATCACCATGATGTCTGATGATAATTTAACAGTCTGCTCATTTAGCAATATCAATTGCTCGTCTTGTTTAGCTTGACGAACAGTTACTTTACCTGCAATTTTATCTAAATCAAACGCATGCATAGGCTGACCAAGTTCAAGCAGTACATAGTTAGTAATATCAACCAACAAGCTATGTGTACGAATGCCTGAGCGTTGTAATACCTGTACCATCCAATCTGGCGTAACTGCATTAAAGTCAATATTGCGAACCACTCGTCCTAAATAACGTGCTGTACCATCTGTTGCCAATTCAACTGCTTTTTCTTCGTTGAGTATTGAAGCAACATCTTTGATCTCGGGTGTGCTCACAGCAAGCTGGTTAATTACACCCACTTCACGTGCAATACCACGTAAGCTAAAACAATCACCACGGTTTGGCGTGATTGAAATATCGAGTACTTGATCATCTAAACTTAAGTAGTCACGAATATTTACACCAATTGGTGCATCTACTGGTAACTCAAGCAAACCATCTATTTTATCTTCTAAATCAATTTCAGATGCGCCACACAACATGCCATGAGATGCCACACCGCGTAGTTTACCTTTTTTAATTTTAAAGTCGCCCGGCAATACTGCACCCACCAATGCCACAGGTACACGTAAACCCACACGTACATTCGGTGCACCGCATACAATTTGTAGTGCTTCATCTTGCCCTACATTTACAGTCGTTACACGCAAGCGGTCTGCATCTGGATGTTGCTCTACTGTTAATACCTCACCAACAACTACACCCGAAAAAGGCTTTGCTACAGGTAAAACATCATCAATTTCTAACCCCAACATGGTGAGTTGGTCGGCTAAAGTATCGCTATCTACAGGTGGATTGACCCACGTACGTAACCAATTTTCGCTAATTTTCATTGAATATAACCTTAAAAATTTTATTTACTTGCTCAATAAACATATCTGCATCAATGCATTGTTTTATTTAAAATAAATTAAGCAAACTGACGTAAAAAACGTACGTCATTTTGGTAAAACATACGTAAATCATTAATACCATAACGTAGCATTGCAAAACGCTCCACCCCTAAACCAAAAGCAAAGCCTTTGTATTTTTCGGGGTCAATACCTGCCGCTTGCAATACATTTGGGTGTACCATGCCACAACCCAACACTTCAAGCCATTTGCCACGCTCATCCATAATATCGACTTCAGCGCTTGGCTCTGTAAACGGGAAATAAGATGGACGAAAACGCACTTTCAACTCTTTTTCAAAAAACTCATTCAGTAAGTTAATCAGTAAGCCTTTCAATTCGGCAAAATTTGTATTTTCAGCCACATATAAGCCTTCAATTTGACGAAACATTGGAGAGTGTGTCTGATCTGAATCACAACGATACACTCGACCTGGGCATACAATACGAATAGGAGGCTGTGAAGTTTCCATCGTACGTATTTGCACGCCAGATGTATGTGTACGTAGCAAATGCGTTGCATCGAAATAAAATGTGTCGTGCATGGCACGTGCTGGGTGATGCCCCGGTATGTTTAATGCTTCAAAGTTGTGATAGTCATCTTCAACTTCAGGCCCTGTTGCTACTGTAAAACCTGCTTTGGTAAAGAACTGGCAAATTCGCTCTTGCACTTGAGTAATAGGGTGAATACTACCCACCTGTTGGCCATGCCCCGGCAAGGTAATGTCAATGGTTTCATTGGCAAGTTTTTGCGCTAGTGCATATTGTGCTAAAACCTGTTGACGTTCGGTCAATGCCTGTTGAATGGCTTCACGTACGGCGTGAATTTTTGCCCCTTCAACTTTACGCTGTTCAGGGTCCATTTTACCTAATGCTTTTGACTGCTCGGCAAGTTGGCTTTTTTTACCTGTAAATTGCACACGTGCTTGGTCAAGTGCATTTAAGTCTTGTGTTGCAGCGATCGCTGTTAGTGCTTCCGTGGTCAAGTTTTCCAATGACATAGTTACTCTCAAAGCATCTTTGTAATAAACGTAAAATTCTTTTTATTCTAACAGCTTTTATTTGATTTAATGTACTTTAAAGCTTTGCTTCTGTACAAAGCAATCATGTTTTTTCAAGATTTTTTTATTTTTATTTTTAATAAGTCACGTTAAGGAAGTCTGAAAAGTAAATCAGCAAATAAAAAAAGACCGCTAAATAGCGGCCCTTTTTTTGAATCTTTACACTTATGCAGTAAGCGCAGTTTTAGCTTTTTCAGCTAAAGCTGTAAATGCAACTGCATCATGCATAGCGATGTCAGCAAGCACACGGCGGTCTACAATCACTTGTGCTTTTTTCAAGCCAGCGATCATACGGCTGTAAGACAGACCGTTTAGACGAGCACCAGCGTTGATACGAGCAATCCACAATGCGCGGAATTGACGTTTCTTTTGACGACGGTCACGGTAAGCATATTGACCCGCTTTAATTACTGCTTGGAACGCAACACGATAAACACGTGAACGAGCACCATAGTAACCTTTTGCACGAGCAAGAATTTTTTTATGACGACGATGCGCCACTACACCACGTTTTACACGAGCCATTTATAATCTCCTTAGATGTACGGGCACATACGACGAACTGAAGCAACGTCACTCACGTGAACCATTACACAGCCGCGTAATTGACGAATACGCTTAGCAGATTTTTTGGTCAAAATGTGGCGTTTAAACGCTTGTTTACGCTTGAAACCGTTTGCAGTCGCTTTGAAACGTTTAGCTGCACCACGGCGTGTTTTTAACTTAGCCATAGTAATCTCTTTTGAGCACCTGTTCGGTATGTTTGCACCATTGCAATCACCCTGCAGGTAAGGAAGCGCACATTTTATAGTAAAACTATGCAAAGTCAAAGAAAAATGCAGTTTGTTTATGCATTAAATGATCAATACATCAAGTATTATTTTTAAACAGATCGACCCCGTATTATCCCCCATGTCAGATAAAATGTCACAAAAGTCATTAATCGTCTAAAATGGCCCTATAATATGGCAATCATTGCTCCCTTCATATCATTCGATATGCGATAGCCTTCAATTTTATCTCCAATTCTTAGCACATTATCGTACTGATGGATTAAGAACAATTAGGTGCCCACATGGAAATCAAAGTCAATTTTCTTGACAACCTTCGACTCGAGGCAAAGTTCGATGACTTTACAGTCATTGCCGACCAACCCATTCGCTATAAAGGCGATGGCTCTGCACCAGGCCCATTTGATTATTTTTTAGCATCTTCTGCACTCTGTGCCGCATATTTTGTCAAACTGTACTGCTCAACACGCGATATTCCGACAGAAAACATCCGTTTGTCACAAAATAATATTGTTGACCCTGAAAACCGCTATAAACAAATCTTTAAAATTCAGGTGGAATTACCACATGATATTTCAGACAAAGACCGTCAAGGTATTTTGCGTTCGATTGAACGTTGCACGGTCAAGCGTGTAGTACAAACAGGCCCTGAATTTATTATTGAAGAAGTCGACAATTTAGATGCAGATGCTCAAGCATTACTGATTGCAGATGCAAATCCTACCTCACAAACCTACATTACAGGTAAAGACTTACCCCTTGAGCAAACCATTGCCAATATGTCTGCAATTTTAGCCGACCTTGGTATGAAAATTGAAATTGCATCATGGCGAAATATTGTACCAAATGTATGGTCATTACATATTCGAGATGCGCAATCTCCAATGTGCTTTACCAATGGTAAAGGAGCAACCAAAGAAAGTGCTTTAGCCTCTGCATTAGGTGAATTTATTGAACGCCTCAATTGTAATTTCTTTTATAACGATCAATTTTGGGGTCAAGAGATTGCACACGCAGATTTTGTTCACTACCCAAATGAGCGTTGGTTCAAGCCCGGCCCAAATGATGAGCTGCCAAGTGACTTACTTGACGAATATTGTTTAGAGATTTACAACCCAGACGAAGAACTCTGTGGCTCACATTTATTTGACACCAACTCAGGCAATACTGAACGTGGTATTTGTGCCCTGCCTTATACGCGCCAATCTGACGGCGAAACCGTATATTTCCCATCAAATTTGATTGAAAACTTATTTTTAAGTAATGGTATGAGTGCTGGCAATACCTTAGCTGAAGCACAAGTACAGTGTTTATCTGAAATTTTTGAACGTGCAGTAAAACGTGAAATTTTAGAAAAAGAAATCACCTTACCCGATGTGCCTCAAGAGGTATTGGCAAAGTACCCAAGCATTTTGGCAGGCATTCAAGCCTTAGAGGAACAAGGTTTTCCTGTATTGGTTAAAGATGCTTCTATGGGGGGGCAATTCCCTGTCATGTGCGTGACACTCATGAACCCACGTACAGGCGGTGTGTTTGCGTCATTTGGTGCACACCCAAAACTAGAAGTCGCACTTGAACGCAGTTTAACTGAGCTATTACAAGGGCGTAGTTTTGAGGGGCTCAATGACTTACCTCAACCTACATTTAGCAGTCATGCCGTCACTGAACCCAACAACTTTGTCGAGCATTTCATCGACTCAACTGGCGTAGTATCTTGGCATTTCTTTAGTGCAAAATCTGACTTTGAATTTGTAGAGTGGGACTTTTCTGCACAAGGTGAGCAAGCTTCAGCACAAGAAGCCGACACGCTATTTGCTATTTTAGAAGACATGGGCAAAGAAGTGTATATGGCTGTATATGACCAACTTGGGGCAACAGCTTGCCGTATTTTAGTACCAGACTACTCAGAAGTCTATTTAGTTGAAGACCTCATTTGGGACAACACCAATAAAGCACTTCAATTCCGTGAAGACATTTTAAACTTACACCGACTTGATGATGACGCTTTAGAGGCTTTGGTTGAGCGTTTAGAAGAAGCAGAGCTTGACGATTATACCGAGATTAAAACCCTCATTGGTATTGAGTTTGATGACAATACGGTATGGGGTCAGCTCACGCTTTTAGAGCTTAAATTACTCATTTATGTTGCACTACAACAGTTTGAAGAAGCCAAAGATTTAGTCGAGGCCTTTTTACAATACAACACCAACACGGTAGAGCGTGGCTTATTTTATCAAGCCATGAATGTTGTTTTAGAAGTCATGTTAGATGATGAGCTTGAGCTAGAAGACTACCTATTTAACTTCCGCCGTATGTTTGGTCATGAGCGTATAGATGCCGTACTGGGTTCTGTACAAGGTACGGTTAAATTCTTTGGCCTCACCCCAACCAATATGCAACTTGAAGGTTTAGACCGTCATTTACGCTTAATCGACAGCTATAAAAAATTACATGCTGCTCGTGCACGCGCATATCAAGCAAGTCTTTGACAAATAAGCCACTCGATTATTGAATTTACCGAGTGGCTACGTCCAATTAAGTAGCCAATACAGCATTTAATACACGTTGTTCCAACTGTGTAAATGCTGTATTTTTTTGTCTTGGTCTTGGCAAATTCACTGCAAATTGTGATTCAATTTCACCACGATTGAGTAAAATAATACGGTCAGCAAGCTGTACTGCTTCGCTGACATCATGCGTGACTAAGATTGCAGTAAATCCCTGATCTAACCATAAATTTTCGATCAGTTGTTGCATGTCTAAACGCGTCAGTGCATCTAAAGCTCCCAATGGTTCATCTAATAATAAAACCTTAGGCCGATGCAATAATGCTCTTGCGAGTGCCGCCCGTTGGCGCTGACCACCTGAAAGCTGTGTTGGCCATAATTGGCTTTTTTCTTTTAAACCCACTTTTTCCAATAAGGTAAACGCTTGTACTTTTTCTGCCTTTGAGCGACCTAAGTTCACGTTATCTACCACACTTCGCCACGGCAGTAATCTTGGGTCTTGAAACATGACCCGTACATCTGGCTCATGACTTGCATTTTGACCATTCAAATAAATTTGACCTGAGCTACTTTGCTCTAAGTCTGCAATCAAACGTAATAAGGTACTTTTACCACAACCACTACGCCCAACAATTGCCAAAAACTCACCTGCTCTTATATCTAAATCTAGATTTTCTAAAACGGTCACTTGCCCATAATATTTATGAAGTTTTTTAATTTGAATTTCAATGCCTTTGGCATCTGGTGTATGTGCTACAGGGCTTGAACGTGTTAAAACCTGTTGCTCTAAATGGGTCACACTTAAATTTGACATTGTTCACTGCTCCTATTTACCCTGATACCCTGTATGCCATCGCAATAAATAACGCTCTAAATAATGAGCAAACACATCGGCCAGCTTACCTAACAAGGCATACAATAAAATACCGACCAACACCACATCTGTTTGCAAAAACTCTCGTGCATTCATGGTCATATAACCAATGCCAGACTGGGCAGATATGGTTTCTGCAACAATTAATAACACCCATACTAAACCCAGTGAAAAACGTAGACCGACTAAAATAGATGGCATTGCCCCAGGCAAAATAATGTCTTTATACAATTGCCAACGTGTTAAACCATAGCTTTTACCCATTTCAATCAAATCTGGATCAACCGAACGAATACCATGATAAGTATTGAGATAGATTGGGAAAAAAACGCCAACAGCGACTAAAAATAGCTTTGCTGATTCATCTATACCAAACCATAAAATCACTAAAGGAATCAGTGCTAAGGCAGGAATATTACGCACCATTTGTATACTAGTATCAAAAAGTGTAGATGCAATTTTTGATGAACCGTTGAGTAAGCCAAGCACAAAACCCAAACCGCCACCCACCAACAAACCTAATAATGCTCGCCCTGCACTCACTTTGACATTTTGCCAAAGCTCTCCACTCAATAATAAATGCCAAAATGCCAATACCACTGCACTAGGTGCAGGTAATATTTGTGCACTCAGTACGCCAGAAGAAGAAGCAATTTGCCAGATGGCAATGAGTCCAATTGGAACAAGCCACGGTAAAAGGTATTTTAAGGGATTTAGCCTCCCCCTTGTTTTTTGCTGACTCATGTAGCCACCTGCTGTGCTTTATTTTTTTCACTCGGTGTGTAGTTGTGCGCAATAATTTCACCAAATGGCCCTGTTAAACTTGGCTGTGTCAGTTTTTGTTGTACTTTCAAAGGCAATAGAGGAAATACCAGTTCTGCAAAACGAATAGACTCTTCTAAGTGTGGATAACCCGAAAAAATAAAGGTATCTATACCTAAATCTGCATATTCTTTAATACGGGCTGCTACTGTTTCAGCATCTCCTACCAATGCTGTACCTGCGCCACCACGTACCAAACCAATACCTGCCCATAAATTTGGTGAAATTTCTAAACGATCCTTATTACCGCCATGCAATGCGGCCATACGCTGTTGACCCACCGAATCCATTTGAGCAAACTTCTTTTGAGCAGCTTGTATGGTTTCATCATCTAGATAACTAATCAGATCATTGGCGGCAGCCCATGCTTCGGCATTGGTTTCACGCACAATCACATGCAAGCGAATACCATAATTAAGGGTACGGCCACGTGCTTTGGCTTTTTCACGAACCACTGCTAGTTTTTCTTTCACTGCCGCAGGTGGCTCACCCCATGTTAAATAGGTATCTACCTGATCTGCCGCCAGATCAGTTGCGACTTCCGATGAACCACCAAACCATAATGGTGGATACGGTTTTTGAATAGGCGGATATAATAGTTTGGCATCATCTACACTTAAACGTTGACCATGAAATGTAAGCCCCTCACCTGTATGTGAGCGGGTCAAAATTTCACGCCAGATATGCACGTACTCTTTGGCTGTTTCATAACGCGTTGCATGGTCTTCGTATATACCATCACCTTTGAGTTCTTGCTCATCGCCTCCTGTGACCAAGTTTAATAACACACGACCACCAGACAAACGATCAAATGTTGCTGCCATACGTGCAGCCAATGCAGGTGTTGTTACACCAGGTCGCAATGCCACTAAAAATTTAAGGCGTGTTGTTGCATCAATTAAACTGGCTGCCACAATCCAAGGGTCTTCACAAGAACGGCCTGTAGGTATCAGTACACCTTCATAGCCCAACCGATCAGCAGATACTGCAATTTGCTTCATATAGGCATGGTCTACTTGGCGAGCACCTTTGCTTGTACCTAAATAACGACTATCACCATGTGTTGGAATAAACCAAAAAATTTTCATACCGCCCCCATCTATTTACTGTGCTGAGTTTTGCCAAACCGCTTGTTGAACATCTATTTTTTGTGGAATTAATTGCTCAGTATAAAAACGATCTGCAATGTGCTGTTGTGCTTGAGTGACCGTTTCATTCATGTTGTGAATTAACGAGGGTTTATCACGTTTATCTAACACGCGCTGGGCAATATTTTCATTCAAGCCAATGGTTTGTGAGTATAGTTTGAGCGTTTCTTGTGGATGATCAACAATCCAACGGGCAGCATCATTAGACACCGCAATAAATTTTTTCACTTCTTCAGGGTGTGCTTTCACAAAATCAGGGCGACTAATTAAAAAGTTATATGTGGTTTCAAAGCTAGAACCATCGATTACCGAGCGTGCTTTGCCTTCAACCTCAGCTGCACTCAAAAATGGTTCCCAAATGACCCATGCATCAACTGATTTTTTATCAAATGCGGCACGGGCATCGGCAGGGGCTAACCATATTGGTTGAATATCTGACCATTTAAGATTGGCTTTTTGCAATACACGGCCAAGTAAGTCATGGGCACTCGATCCTTTTTGTACAGCAATTCGTTTTCCTTTGAGCTGCTCAATACTGGTAATCGAGCTATCTTGTGGTACTAAAACGGATTGCCACTTTGGATGAATATTTTCATAGCCCACATACGTGATATTTTTATTGGCCGCTTGCGCAAATACTGGTGGTGTATTGCCTACCGAACCAAAGTCAATCGCCCCCACAGACAATGCTTCTAGCATTTGTGGACCAGCAGGAAATTCACGCCACTGCAGTTGTGTATTTGGAAATTGCTTTTTAAAAAGTTCTTGCTCGGATTTTAAAACAATCGAGCTAAGTGATGATTTTTGAAAGCCAATGGTTAATATATCAACGTCTTTTTTTACTGTAGCAGACTCTGTCGGTTCTACTTTTTTTTCAGCACATGCGGTTAAGCCAATACTTACAGCAGTTAAAGTCAGTGCCCAAGATTTTAAATGTGTCATATGTGATCTCAAAATAATAATATAAAAAGGTTGGATGAGCGTTATTTACAATCACATATACATCATTGAACAAGATGTAAAACCTAAGACCCATGCTAAATTTTTTTGCTGATATATCATTATTTTCTCGTTACACTTAAAACGTTATTGATTGATTTTTATACCGTATCGTGTGTTGTTTTTTTATAAAAGCATCTTTTTTTGTATTGGTTATGCAATAAAACTATAAAATAAATTTTGCTAAAGTTATCTTATTAAATGCTAGTTTCTCATTTTCACAAAAAACATAAGCTACTGATAAAAAACAATTAACATAAAACAATATCATCAAAAATGGACTTATTATTATTTTTACTGATATACCTTATCTTCATTGAAGATTTCATTTTCTATTAATGATATTTACAACCCTTTATTTTTAGTTGCAATTAACATCATATTTTACCTGTTTGAATACCTTAACCCATTAAAATGTCTTCTTCCGTTGCTAAGTAAAGCTAATACCAAAAGTAAATACATGTGCTGAGCATACATAAAGCAGAAATATTACTTAAAATAAAAGCGTTATTGGTTCTCTTTTCAATGCCATAAATTTGCCCTAAAGTCATAAATAACGTAGGCATAGGAAGCATAGCAATGATTACGGCTGTATGAACCATCGCTTCATCTGCTTTAGGGAGAATTAAAAATAAAGTAAAAACTAAAGTAGGTAAACAGAACGTTTTAAATAGCATTAAATAGATAGCTTGCCGATCTATCTGTCTTAAGCGTAATTTACTGAGCGTACCGCCTATCACAAATAAGGCAAGTGGTGCAGACACTTTACTAAGCCATGCAAAGGGTTCCATAAGAAATGCAGGGAATCTATAGTCAAAAACAAGGCACAATAGCCCAATTAAAATAGCTAAAATTAATGGGTTTTTAAAAATATGGTGTAATGTTTTTTTAGAGAGTACAGCAAATTGTGTAGAAGCAGACAAACCAGATTCTGCTAAAAAAAGCATTAAACTGGTCAAAATAAAGCTTTCAAACAAAATCGTAAGGGCTAAATAATGTATGACCTCTTGCCCAATGAGCAAAGGTAAAATTGCAGCGCCGACTAAACCTGTATTTGATGTTGTTGCTCCTAGAGACAATACAATTGCAGAAGCAGATCGTTGTAAAAACCAATGTTTGAAACAGTAATAGGCTATAAAAAAGATAGCCAATGATGCAACACCGTACACCGTAAAGTAAGAAACAATGCTCAAGTGATCTAGCTGTTTATCTTGCGACAATGAATACAGCATAAATGCGGGCAAAGACACTTTCATCACAAAAGTGCCTAATGCTTTGATTTGATCTGATTGAATTAGCCCCATGCCAACACTGGCATACCCCATCAGGATTAATATAAAAATGGGGAACATAATGCTCAGTAACACGTGACACTCTCTAAATCAGTTTAACTCGTTCTGAAGGGTTGAAATAAATCTTTCACCCCATGCGGTTGGCAACGTAAATATTGTGGTGCAATGTGTATTTCCACACCCAAACTTGCGGCCGCATGCCATGGCCAGCGTGGGTTATATTGCATAACACGCCCTAAAGCAATAGCGTCTGCTTGGTGTTTTTGTAAAATGTCCTCAGCTTGTTGAGGCGCTGTAATTAAACCTACCGCAATGACAGGTGTTTTTATTGCATCTTTCACATGCTGGGCAAAAGGAACTTGGTAATTTTCTTTCACATCAATGACCTGATACTCATGTAAACCACCGCTAGATACATGAATATATGCCACGCCCAATTGTTCTAAGACTTGTGATAACTGCACAGTTGACTCAACATCCCAGCTTTCAACCTGCATCCAATCTGTTGCAGACACACGCACACCCACAGGGAAATAATCAGGTACTGCATTTTTTATGGCTTGAAAAGTTTCTAACACCATACGCATGCGGTTTTCTAATGAGCCACCATATTCGTCGGTACGATGGTTCGACAACGGCGATAAAAACTGATGTAACAAATAACCATGTGCTGCATGTAACTCAATTAAAGCAAAGCCTGCATCTACTGCACGTTTAGCTGCATCTACAAAATCTTGTTGAATGGCTTTAATCTCTTTAATACTTAACTCATGAGGAGCAACATCATCCGATACAAAAGGAATTGGACTTGGTGCAACAGTTTCCCAACCCAATACATCTTCAGCTTTAATTTGACCACGCCCTTTCCAAGGCACTTCGGTCGATGCTTTACGTCCTGCATGTGCCAACTGAATAGCAAATGGCATTGGTGAAAGAGCGCTTATTTTATGCAATAGCTCTTTCATGGCTTCGCCTTGCCCATCATTCCATAAGCCTAGATCTGCATAGCTAATTCGCCCAGCGGGGTTAACTGCTGTGGCTTCTATAATACACATGCCTGCACCAGAAAGTGCATAACTTGCCCATTGTTGCTCATGCCAGTAACTCAGTTTACCTGTTTCAGTTGCTGTATATTGACACATGGGTGCAATAATAATTTTATTTTCTAAAGTTAATGAATCGAACGCAATAGATTGAAATAACTCACTCATATACAACCTCTTTTCATAATAAAAATAAAGGATTAAAAGGGTTTTGTAATGCTTAGACCTGCACTCCAATTTCTCCCATCTGCGGGCTCAAAATAGCGTCCATTTCCATCGTTTACAATCACAGAGCCAACATAATGACGATTAAAAACATTATCTAAACGTGCATAGGTATTTAATGACCAATCTTTAATTTTGTAACGATATCCCATATTCAGTGCTGTGACGACATAGCTTGGGGCTGTATCCGAGTTTTGGTCATCTACATAAATTTTATCCATATAGCGCACATCTACACCAGTATAAAAACCCATATCAGGTTGCCATGCCAAACTTGCATAGGCTTGATTTTTTGCAACGCCAGGAATATACGTCCCTTTATTTATTCGAGCTAAACTGCCTTTTGCAGGAATGTCTGCATTAAATGTGGCATCTAAATAGCTATAACTCGCACGGGCAGTTAGGTCTTGCCACAGTTTTTTATTCCAACTCAGCTCTACACCTTCACGTAACGTTTGATCTGCATTACGAAATGTAGCACGACCATCTAATGTACCTGCTGAAACTAT
The DNA here is from genome assembly GCF_900096955.1 of Acinetobacter boissieri. GTDB lineage: Bacteria > Pseudomonadota > Gammaproteobacteria > Pseudomonadales > Moraxellaceae > Acinetobacter > Acinetobacter boissieri. The sequence continues at coordinate 171,373 of NZ_FMYL01000004.1, forward strand.
GTCATTTTTTGTACGAGCTTGAAACGCTGCAAGGGTAAAGAAGCCGAAAGTATTGTCTGTTTTCAAACCGACTTCATAGTTATCGCTGCTTGATGCCAACAAATCAAAGTTAAATCCAGACTTGCCATCAGTTCGATACGCCATTTCAGTAAATGTTGGCGTTTCAAAGCCTTTGGCATAACTTGCATATGCCGTAAGCTGAGGCAGAATCTGCCAGCTTAACGCTGCCGATGGCAATACTTTATTATATTTGGTCTTGCCACTATCATTCGGATTAGTCGCAGTCACATAGTGGTCTTTAGATTCATAATGTACATTGCTATAACGTACTCCCGTGTCTAAACGCCATGTCGGTAAAAACTGCCAAGAGGCTTGCATGTATGGATCGACATTCCACAACGTATTATTTTCATCACGGCGCAACTTACCCAATACACCCAACTGATTACCAATAAAGTTTTCATAGCCTTTTCGACTTTCATTCATAGCATCAATTGCCACACCAATATTGAGTGTGGTCTTAGGCAATAAATCACGCCCCGTCCAACGTAAATCTGTACCATAATAATTACGGCTAAAGTCAATCACACCACCTGCATGTTTAGGATTGGTTTGTGTCGCCTTGGGAATAGACTGATATTGTGTGACTTCACGTTGGCCAACATACCCCATCACTGAAATAGATTGGTGATCTGTCAGCGGTTTATCCCATGTCGCACCTGTTTGTAGCTGTTCTACAGCTTTGCGAGTATTAAACGTATATGCAGATGTCACCGCTTGTTTGGCATTTTTCAACCAGTCTTGACGGGTTAGGCCCATTGGATCTGCTGCATTAATTTTGGTGTAATTGGTGACCCAATTAATTTTACTGCCATCATCTAAATGCCATGTCAGCTTGGCATTATTTTGTACTTTATCTGCTTCGCTATGATCACGAAATCCATTGGTATTAAAATAAGAAGAACTGATCACGTATGCAGGCTGAGACGCTGTCTTTGCACCGCCCTGTAAAATTATATTCGATTGATTACTGCCATGACTGCCACCGCCATAGTTAACCGCCACACTATCTGGGCCCGTTCCTTCTTTGGTCGTGGTTAACAATGTACCACCCGATGAATTACCATACAGTGATGAAAATGCACCAGTAAGTACTTCAACATGATCTAAACTATTTAAGTCAATATTTGAGGTTTGACCCTGCCCATCTGGCATGGTAGAAGGAATACCATCAACATAAATACGAATCCCTCTCACCCCAAATGTAGAGCGTGCGCCAAAACCACGCATAGATAATTGCAAGTCTTGCGCATAGTTTTGACGATTATTCAGCTGTAAACTTGGGACACCTTGCACCACTTCTGTCAGGTTTACACCAAGGCTATTTTTATTTTTTGGCGCATCAATTCGGTACACTGAAGCAGGTGTATTTAAATAATCTGTATTTGTACGTGTCGCCTCAACCAAAATGGTTGCTAGGGTTTCTACATGTGTTGTAGGCGTATCTGCATAAATAGATTGGGCAATACAAGACGCAAGTAAAGCCAAAGTAATGTTGTATCTTTTTTGAGATGACGATGACATTATTTTTTCCTAATCATTATCTGTCATAATATAAATTGCTACCGAGTATAGCAGGCATTAGGCAGATAAATCAGTACTCATTCCCTCTAGAAAACGAAGCATGCTAAAATAACTGACTCTATTTAAATCATCTCTCACCAATATGCCAGAGCTTCCTGAAGTCGAAACGACTAAAAATAGTTTAACCCCATTACTTCAACAAAAAGTTATGGCTATTACGGTGTATCAACCCAAATTACGTTGGCCCATTCCTTCAGATTTAGAACAACTGATCGGCAAACGACTCACTGAGCTATCACGGCGTTCTAAATATATTTTTGCGCAGTTTGAAGAAAAAAATATGCTATGGCACTTAGGCATGTCTGGAAGTTTTAGACTATGTAAATTTGATGAGCCGTTACGCAAACACGATCACTTTGTTATTCGTTTTGAAAACTTAGAGTTACGTTACCATGACCCAAGGCGTTTTGGCTGTATTTTATGGTTAGATGAATACGCTCAAGAAAAACTCATTGCCCCACTTGGCCCTGAACCACTCAGTACTGCATTTAATGCAGACTATCTGAAAAACGCACTACAACGTAAAAAAACAGCCATTAAAGTTGCCATCATGGATAATCATGTTGTAGTTGGTGTCGGAAATATTTATGCCACAGAAAGTCTATTTAATTTAGGTATTCACCCTTCGCAATCTGCAAATACACTCACAATCCAACAAATTGAACAACTCACTGTAGAAATTAAGCGTATTCTTGCACAAGCCATACAGCTAGGTGGTTCTACCTTAAGAGACTATACCAATGCAATGGGTGAAAATGGCTATTTTCAACAAACGCTCTTAGCTTACGGACGCGCAGGTGAAATGTGTGTGAACTGTGAAACCACATTGGAAAATATCAAACTTGGACAGCGTGCAAGCGTATTTTGTCCACAATGCCAACCCCTCAAAGCATAGGTAAATTTATGAGCACTGCCATTGTTCGCCATATTTTGGTGAAAGATCTCACACTTGCCCAACAACTCAAACAAAAACTTGCCGATGGTGCAGATTTTGCCAAACTCGCCAAACAGCACTCAACATGTAACTCAGCAAAACGTGGTGGTGAATTAGGTGAAGTTAAAAAAGGACAACTTGTTACCGTCATTGATAAATTAGTTTTTTCTGCCCCTGAAAAAACCATTCAAGGGCCTATTAAAAGTAAATTTGGCTATCATTTAGTTGAAGTCAAATTTCGTATGTCTCATTTTTAAATATAAAAAAAGCCACCTAAGCAGGTGGCCTTTAAAAATCAATCAATTATGCATCTTTACGTTTCAATTCATCACGAATTTCACGTAATAATTGAATATCTTCTGGTGTAGGTGCTGGTTTAGCAGGTGCAGCCTCTTCTTTACGGCGCATTTTGTTAATTAAGCGTACCATCATAAATACAACAAAAGCTAAAATAATAAAGTTAATAAATATCGTAATAAAATTACCATAGCTGAGTACGTTAATTCCTGCTTTTTGTAATTCAGCAAGGGACTGTAAATTATTTGGGTTTTGACCAAGCACAATAAATTTTTGAGTGAAGTCAACGCCGCCGCCAGTGATCACACTAATCAAAGGCATAAAAATATCTTTAACTAAAGAATCTACAATTTTACCAAAAGCGCCACCAATGATCACACCAATTGCTAAGTCAATCATATTACCTTTGATTGCAAACTCACGAAATTCTTTCATGATGCTCATAATTCATTACTCCAATATTATTATCTGTTATACAGGCTTAACCTGATTTTTTAAAAATTGTGAACTTTCAGCAATTAAACCATGTTTATATTGTAAATAAAAAAAATACATACATGAAATATACAAATATAATTACAAAAAAAGCCATCACGAAGATGGCTTTTTTATGGAATAAGTCATTTAAATATTACTTACCACGATTACGCTTACGCTCGTTTTCAGTTAAATAACGCTTACGTACACGAATCGATTTTGGTGTTACTTCAACCAACTCGTCGTCTTCAATAAACTCAAGCGCTTGCTCAAGTGTCATACGAATTGCAGGTGTTAACGTTAATGCTTCATCTGTACCAGATGCACGCATGTTTGTTAATTGTTTTGCTTTTGTTGGGTTTACAGTCATGTCGTCAGAACGTGAGTTAATACCCACAATCATACCTTCATACACTTCCAACTGTGGTTCAGCAAATAGACGACCACGATCTTGTAATGTAAACAAAGCAAATGCTAAGCATGTGCCGTTAACCATTGAAACAAGTACACCATTTTGACGTTTCGCAACTGAACCTTGTTTAGCAGGGCCATAATGCGAGAAGCTTGACGTCATAATACCTGAACCAGAAGTAATGGTTAGGAATTCCGAACGGAAACCAATCAAACCACGTGATGGAACAGTCGCTTCAATACGCATACGACCTTTACCATCAAGCTCCATGTTGGTCATTTCACCTTTACGGTGACCCATTTGCTCCATAATCGAACCTTGATGCTGTTCTTCAACATCAAATGTTACGTTTTCATACGGCTCTTCAATTTTACCATCTACTTCTTTCATGATCACTTCAGGACGAGAAACACCCATCTCAAAGCCTTCACGGCGCATGTTTTCAATTAAAACAGATAAATGAAGTTCACCACGACCAGATACTTTAAAGCGGTCTGGACTGTCTGTATCTTCTACACGTAATGCAACGTTGTGAATCAACTCACGGTCTAAACGCTCACGAATATTACGTGAAGTCACAAACTTACCTTCACGACCAGCAAACGGTGAATTGTTTACTTGGAACGTCATAGATACTGTTGGCTCATCTACAGACAACGGTGGTAATGCTTCAACAGCTTTCGGATCACAAATGGTGTCTGAAATGTTTAGTGCATCAATACCTGTAATACATACAATATCACCAGCGCCAGCAGATTCAACGTCTATACGCTCTAAACCATGGTAGCCCATGATTTTTAAGATACGACCGTTACGTGTCTTACCTTCTTTATCAATCACAGTCACTTGAGTGTTCAGTTTTACTGAACCACGCTGAATACGACCAACACCAATCACACCAACAAAGTTGTTGTAATCAAGTGAAGAAATTTGCATTTGGAATGGACCATCTGCATCTACTTTTGGTGGCTCTACAATATCAACAATCGTTTCAAACAACGGTGTCATATCTGGTGCTAAGTTATCTACTTCGCGGCCAGCAATACCATTTAGACCTGATGCATAAACAACTGGGAAATCAAGCTGTTCATCGCTTGCACCGAGGTTGTCAAATAAATCAAATACTTGATCCATCACCCAATCAGGACGCGCGCCCGGACGGTCAACTTTGTTTAATACAACAATTGGCTTTAGACCACGAGCAAAAGCTTTAGACGTTACAAAGCGTGTTTGTGGCATTGGGCCATCTTGTGAATCTACAAGAAGTAGTACACAGTCAACCATAGACATTACACGTTCAACCTCACCACCGAAGTCGGCGTGTCCTGGGGTATCTACAATGTTAATGCGGTAAGTCGTATCTGTACGCTTGTCTAACCAAGTGATAGATGTGTTTTTAGCAAGAATGGTAATACCACGCTCACTCTCAAGCGCATTCGAGTCCATGACACGCTCAATCTCGCCTGCACGATCACCTAAAGCACCTGATTGTTGAAGAAGTTTATCAACCAAAGTTGTTTTACCATGGTCGACGTGCGCAATAATTGCAATATTACGGAGATTTTTAATATCTGATGACATGAATTTCGGTACGCCTAAAATTTGAGGGCAAATTATACAAAAAAACACTACCATTGAGTAGTGACATTTTATTGACAATTACACTTTTTTAAGTTCAATCACATGTTTTATTTTGTAAAGACATGTAAGTCGATTAGAATAACGACTCATAAACTATACCACACTTTTCTATGTCTGACCCATTATCACCACATAAAGACGATTCATCCGAGTTAATTCTTCATTTAAATGAGCGCCCAAAAGTATCTGTGACGCTACTTGCAGCCTTACAGCATTTATTTGCGATAATTGTTCCTATTTTAACTCCAGGTCTTTTAATCTGTGGAGCCCTTAAAGTTCCTGCACACGAAACGACCATGATTTTATCTATGTCACTGGTTATTTCAGGAATTGCCACCTTTTTACAATGTAAAAAAGTTGGCCCTTTAGGTGCTGGGTTACTCATTGTACAAGGAACAAGCTTTAATTTTATTGGCCCCATTATGGCCATCGGAAGCTTAATGATCGCCAACGGCACACCTTATCAACACGTGATGGCTGCTATTTTTGGCGTAGTGATTGCCGGTGCGTTTATTGAAATGGGCGTATCTCGTATTTTACCTTGGATTAAAAAGCTGATTACACCTTTAGTTACAGGTGTGGTGGTATTACTGATTGGCCTAACGCTGGTCAAGGAAGGCCTCATTAGTATGGGCGGTGGCTACGGTGCCATGGCTGATGGTTCTTTTGCTAACGCTGATAACTTACTGATGTCATGTTTTGTATTGGCACTCATTATTATTTTAAATCGCACTCGTATTATTTGGCTCAAAAGTGCGTCTTTATTTATTGCACTGGTGGCCGGCTATATTTTAGCTGGTCTACTTGGTCACTTAAATTTTACGTCCTTCTACAATGCACCTACATTTCAGCTACCAACACCACTACACTTTGGCATTTCATTTGATTGGTCACTATTTATTCCACTGGCATTTATTTATCTCGTCACCTCATTAGAAGCCATTGGTGACATTACTGCAACCAGTAAAGTCTCTCAGCAACCTGTAAGCGGTCCAATTTGGATGCAACGTATTAAAGGTGGTGTATTGGTCAATGGTGTAAACTCATTTATTGCAGGCATATTTAATACCTTCCCAAGTTCTGTATTTGCACAAAATAATGGGGTGATTCAAATTACAGGCGTTGCTAGCCGTTATGTAGGGCTTTTTATTGCTGGAATGCTCATTATTTTAGGACTATTTCCTAAAATCGCAGGCATTATTCAAGCGGTACCACAAGCGGTTTTAGGTGGTGCAGTCATTGTCATGTTTGGTGCTGTCGCGGCTTCTGGCATTAATATTTTAGCCAGTACAAAACTTGACCGTAGAGCATTACTTATTATTGCTGTGGCATTGGCTTTAGGTTTAGGCATTTCTCAAGTCCCTGACTTCTTAAAGCACATGCCTGAGCTCATGCGTAACATTTTTAGCTCAGGTGTTGCTACAGGCGGTATTGCTGCACTTATTTTAAATATTATCTTGCCTGAAAATAACGAATAAAGTACCCTGCCCTGCCCAATCAAAAAGCATTGGGCAGTTCACTTATTGCATATATATGAGAGTAAATTATGGATCCACGCAGTGAGGTTATCTTACGCCAAGAAGCGTATTTAAAAGGAAGAGTTCTTTTTATTAATGCACCCTGTGACCCATTACTCTCACAGCTCAATCAAAATATTGATGCCAGTATTTGGACATGGAATTTTGCAGACTACGAACAATACAACGCAGATGACCACACTCATTTTGGTATAACACCACCACATCAAGAATATGACCAAGCTGTCATTTTCGTACCGAAATCTAAAGAATTACTCAACTACGTATTGCATCAAGTCGCTAGTCATTTAGCAAAAGGTTGCCAAATATTTTTAGTGGGTGAAAAAAAAATTGGGGTTGAACGTGCGGCGAAACAATTGCAAGTCTATGGCAATACATTAAAGTTAGACAGTGCACGACACTGCCAACTTTGGCTCACTCAACTTGAGCAACCTGTGGCTAAGAAACCCCTTTCAGATTGGGTAAAAACTTACCCTATCAATATAGAACAAGACACACTCAAAATTTGTGCATTACCTGGTGTTTTTAGTCAAAACCATTTAGATCTAGGAACTGCCGTATTACTACCACAGCTCAAAAATATTACTAAAGGACGTATCGCAGACTTTGGCTGTGGTGCAGGGGTCATTGCCTGTTATTTAGCAAAGAAAAATAAAAAAAATACAATTTATGCGTTAGATGTTGATGCTTTTGCACTCGAGTCTACAAAAATGACCTTTGAAGCAAACCAGCTTACTTCACAACTGGAGTGTTGTGCTGTACGTGGTATATCTGATATGCCTTCTGGATTAAATGCAATTGTGAGTAACCCACCATTTCATCAAGGGGTCAAAACAAATTATGACGTCAGTGAAACGCTGTGCCGTGAAGCCAAACAACATCTAAAAAATCGTGGCGAATTATGGATTGTCGCCAACCGATTTTTAAACTACGCCCCTCTAATTGAACAATCTTTTGGAACATGCACTGTAAAAACTGATCAAAATGGTTTTAAAGTATTGTATGCCCTCGCGTAAATGCAACAAACAAGGAATTTAGATGAGCGAAAATCAACCCACGCATTTAAAACGCCAACTGGGTGCAAGGCACCTCAACATGATTGCGATTGGTGGCTCTATTGGAACAGGGCTTTTCCTTGCATCTGGCTCAACCATTGCCAGTGCTGGGCCTGGTGGTGCTTTACTTGCTTACTCTCTGATTGGCATCATGATTTACTTTTTAATGACCAGTTTAGGTGAGCTTGCAACACACAATCCAACATCAGGCGCTTTTTTTACATATGGCAATAAATACGTAGACAAAGGGTTTGGCTTTGCGCTTGGTTGGAATTATTGGTACAACTGGGCCATTACTGTGGCATTTGAACTAGTCGCAGTACAGTTTATTATGAAATTTTGGTTTCCAGATATTGCAGGATTTTGGTGGAGCTTAATCTTCCTTGGTATTATTTTTTCGATTAATGCCATGACCGTCAAAAGCTTTGGTGAAAGCGAGTTTATTTTCTCACTGATCAAAGTCATTGCAATTATTGCTTTCATTGTTCTTGGACTCTTTATGATTGTGAAGATCATGCTAAGCGAACCAAGTGCTGTATTTGCAAATTGGCATTATAAAGATGCACCTTTTGTCGGTGGTCTTCAAGCCATGATTGGTGTTGCTATGATTGCTGGGTTCTCCTTTCAAGGTACAGAAATGGTGGGGGTTGCCGCTGGTGAATCGAAATCACCTGAAAAAACCATTCCTTTAGCCATTAAGCAAATTTTTTGGCGTATTCTACTATTTTATATTTTTTGTATTTTTATTATTGCTACATTAATTCATTACGATGACCCTTTACTGCTTCAAGCAGCCAACGATAATAATATTGCACTATCGCCATTTACACTACTTTATGAAAAAGCAGGGCTTGCTTTTGCTGCAGGCTTAATGAATGCAGTCATTTTAACTGCTGTACTCTCCGCAGGAAATTCAGGGCTATATTCATCTACCCGTATGCTATGGAACATGGCTAAATCTGATAGTGCACCGAAAATATTTGCACGACTAGATGCACGTGGCGTACCAATGAATGCGCTATATGCAACGACTCTCGTGGCTGCATTATGTTTACTCACCTATTTCATTAGTGAAAAAGAGGTCTACTTTTGGCTACTTAATATGTCTGGTATGTGTGGTTTTATTGTTTGGCTGGGTATTGCTGTATGTCATTATCGCTTTCGTAAAGGCTATATTACCCAAGGGTACAAACTTTCAGATTTATCGTATAAAGCCAAACTCTTTCCTTTAGGGCCATTATTTGCTTTTGCATTATGCTTAATCATTACACTTGGACAAAACTATCAAGCATTCATTGGGCATCAAATTGACTGGAAAGGTATTATTGCAACATATATCACCATTCCAGTCTTTTTAGCCATTTGGATCGGTTATAAAATCAAATATAAAACTCAAATGGTCTCTTATGAAGATATGGATGTTAAACCTATGATTAAAGATGCTGCAGACTAAAACTTGACCAAAAAATAATTTATTGTAAAATAGACGCGCAATAAATATAGATTAGGCTTAGATAAAGCACCTATCTACATTTCAAAGCCTAGCTCAAAAGCTAGGCTTTTTTATCTACAATAAGGAATATTAATTGTGAAACTCAAAGCACATTCCAAAATCAGAAACCATGTTGCACGCTCTCCTTTATTACAAAAAGGTGGGTTACATCAGACTGAAGAAGTGCAAACCCTTCATCGTAAGCATCGAAAACAAGCTAAACTCGCTATTAAACGTATGGACTGGGCATAACCTTAGGAGACAATACATGTGTACTCATTTACACAACATAAAAATGGTAAAAAGCCTGATAAATTATCAGGCTTTTTTTATATGAGGTACGGTTTTAACTATTCAGGAATACGTAGTACTTGGCCTGGATAAATTGAATTTACATCTTTAAGTAAAGGTTGGTTAGCCTCAAAAATACTATTGTATTTGTTCGAGTCACCATAAAACTGCTTAGAAATTTTTGAAAGTGTATCACCCGATTGTACAGTATAAAATTGGCTTGGGCTTTGTTCTTCAGCTGTTTCAGCAACTGTCATTTGATCGTCAACTTGTGCAACATGTGCAACATTACCTGCAGCTAAAACTACTTTTTCTTTATCTGCTTGACTTTGTGCTTCACCATGAATAATTGCAGTATCTGTATCGCTATTATAATTTACAGATAGGCCACCAATCGCTAAACCTAAGCCTTGAATATGTGACAATAATTGGTTGGCAACTTCTTGTGCGCTTGGTTCTGTTGGTGCTGGTGTAGATGTTGTTGTTGGTTCAGATTGCTCTGTTTTACCTTGTAACTTATCACCAATGCCTTTTACAAAATCAAAAATACCCATTTATATTTACTCCGTTATTGAAACGATATTGTTTTTACAACTGCTTTTACTATAACAAATTTTTTTGATTTTTCTTTTACATTACTCAACAATACGTAAAATTATGTAATTAAAAAGCCTCACAGAAGTGAGGCTTTTTTAAAACTATTGATTAAAAATCAGTAGTTAATTATTTTGGTTGAGCAAGAACTGTACGGCTACCAGTAATGGTTGCAAATACACGACGGTTCATTGCACGACCTTCTTTAGTTTTGTTGTCAGCGATCGGTTGATCCCATGCAAAACCTTGAGTCGTTAAGCGAGCAGCATCAATACCATATTGACCAACAAGTGCAGATTTAACAGAGTTTGCACGAGCTAGAGATAAACGTTCGTTTAACTTACGTGGACCAGTATTATCTGTGTGACCATCAATACGAGCCGTTGCATTTGGATATTGACCAAGAGCATCTGCAACTTTTGCAATTTCTGGACGGTATTGTGGTTTGATATCAGATTTATTTGTATCAAAGAACACACGTAGTTCCATGTTCAAGTCTTCAGTCAACTCTTGTGGTTGAGGAGGCTGAACAACAACTGGTGCAGGTGCAGGAGCTGGTGCAGGTTGTACTGGTTGTACTTCAACTACAGGCGCTGCAGGCTTCAAGTGACCACCGATCACAACGTTTAAGCCAGCAAGTGCTGTGTAGTTCCAGAAATCTGCATTGATGTTATACGTTGCACGAGCTTCTGTACGAAGTGTTAGCGCATCGTTTAACTGCCAAAGTACACCAGCACCTGTATTTACTAAACCACCTTCACGGTTTTGATAAGAAGTACGTGGTACACCATCAAAGTCATATTTGTAGTAACCACCACCTAAAAGTACGTATGGCTTAATTTTGCTATCGTAGTTTTTAGTGATCAAATCAGATTTGATTAAGAAGTTACCGTTAATTTGTCTTTGCTTGTATTGAGCGCCTTGTTGAGCACCTTTAACATCGCCTTTTACTTGTAAGTATTCAGCTTCAAAGTCAGCCCATGGTGTTAATTCAACACCAATTGCAGCACCAACTGCAAGGTCGTCTTTAAGTTCAGGACCACTTGTTAAATGTTGTTCAGTATCGTTAAGGTTTTTAGTACCGTTGTTATGCGTACTATCTTGGAAAGTGTAGCCAAGTAGTAATGGTGTTACGGTTACGCCTGCATTAGCCACTACAAATGGGGAAGCTGCAAGCACAGTAGCGAGAGCAATACGACTCAATTTCATGGATATCCTCCAGAGATATAACATTTGTTTTTTTAAGCTCAGCCTAAAATTTTTTGTTTAATACACTGAGATAGTTTCCTTACCCCAGTTAGTTTTATAACTAATGAACACATATAATACTAGAGCTTATGCAAAAATTAAACTTTTAATAACAATAATATAAAATGTTAACAAAAACCAATTTAAGACAATAAAATTAGTTAAATAACTGATTTTATTTAAAAAAAATCAAAACCCAAAAATGTAGTCTATTTATTCACAATGTAATAAATATTTTTTAGTTATTGATTTTGAATAATATTTATTTATCAAGGGGCTAAATAAATATTATTCATAAGCTCTGTAAAATCTTGTTACAAGCACGTATATCTTTAGTCTACAGCACTATCATCAGGTGGAACTTCTGTGATTTTACCACCTTTTGCAAAAAAAGCCGCTAATTCATCTTCCAATGTTTCTCGTTTTTTCTGCTTTGCTGTGACTGTTAAGCTTTCAGCTTCAGCAATATCAGCATCATTTTGTGGATTATCATTGGCATTTTTTGCGCCTTTTTCAGCGGCATCTGCTTCTGCATCATCAACAACATCATCATCTTGTGCATCATCATAATCATTCATATCAGCCATGATATTTTCCACCATTTTCAAACAATTCAGTTCAGTGCAAAGCACGTGACTTTAGATAAAAAAACAAAAATGAAATGTAGCAAGTAAGTTAAATATCTAAAAGGTTATTTTTACTCTTTTGCTTAATTTTCACACTAATAGACACTTATTAAAGTCGGTATCGACTTTTTGCAAGTACAGAAAGGCCACTGGCTTGCCGCATAAAACGATTTTTAAGTGGCGAAAAGCGATGTACTTGTTTTAAACCAAATGTTCTTGCCCAGATAACTGCAGTGAGATCACTACGTTGTAACCAATTCATAAAAGACATGCTATGCATGGTCATTTCATTTTCCATTTTACGGCGTCTTTCATATTTTTTTAAAGCAGTTTTACTGGCCCATTGCCCTGTATTTTTCCAATCTTGGATTAACACATCAACTAAAATAGCGGCATCTAGACAGCCAATATTCACCCCTTGACCTGCAAGTGGATGAATAACATGCGCTGCATCACCGACCAACGCAAGACCTGGCTTTACATAATGCTTTGCTGCACGGGCTTTCAATGAAAAGCTAGCACGCTTACTCACTTCAACTACGCCACCTTGTAGGTATAGACTTGATTGTGTTAATTGTTGCTTAAACGCTTGATCATCAAGTTGCATATATTGTTGGCACAACGTATCAGGTAGCGTCCATACAATGGACTGCCATGTGTTTTGTTCTTCATTCTGCGTTACTGCAAGTGGTAAATATGCCAGTGGCCCAGTTGGTAAAAAAATCTGTCGTGCAACGCTGTGGTGAACATGTTTTGTTTTAATGGCACAACCAATCGCCGCTTGCTTGTAGTCAAGTATTTTTACTTCTATATCTGCGTGTTTTCGTACCAATGAGTTTGCACCATCTGCTCCAATTAACAAACGTGTATATATTTTCTCATCATTATTCAATGTAATACACCAACCTTGCGCATCGGGTTCCACATATTTTACCGACACAGACGTTCTATAATTGGTTAAAACATCCAACATCCGTTGCTGTATGGCCAAGTTAATAATGCTAGGCTCAACCATTGAACCTAGCCAATCCTTTTGCGGTGGGCTCTCTAGACTTGGTTGACCAAAGGAAATTTCACCATGCCCATTTTTGTTCCATACATGCATGCCGGTATATGGTGCATGGCGACGTATGTTTTGCCAAACATTTACAGTTTCTAATAAGTGGAGGGTTGCTGTATTTAAAGCCAAAACACGTGTATCTACATGCTCAAGTACTTTCGCCGCATCTAATGTTGGAGCGATATCCAACACTAACGGCTGTACACCTTCTTTTTGTAATAAAAGTGCTGTTAAGCCACCCACTAAACCGCCACCGACAATCACGGTATCATGTCGAATGTGTGTCATACTTTTAACCCCATGGCATAATTCGCAACTAAAGGCTTCACGCCTGGTATACGATCAAAGGCTAATAATCCCACATTGCGTGCTAATTTAAGTACTGGGTGATTATTACTAAATCCTTTTACAACACTGTCGCAAAACTTAATCACACGCTGCTGATCTTTACGTCTCGCTTTTTCATAGGCTTGCAAAAGACTTGGCGTGCCAATATCTTCATGATTTTTTAAATGTGTCGTTAAATAGCGTACAAGCACATCTGCATCACGTAAACATAAGTTAAAACCTTGTCCTGCAACAGGGTGTAATGTATGTGCGGCATTACCCATAAGCACGACTCGTCCTATTGCTTGCTTGTCTGCAAGTACTTGGCTAAGTGGGTAGCAAAAACGAGGAGCGGTTTTCTCAAAGCGCCCAGCCCGGTCACCATAAGCATGTTGTAATGCTGCTAAAAAATGATCATCATTGACTTCACCCAACCACTGTTCTTGTTCACCTTTTTTAACTGGCCAAACCACCGAACGGCGGTAATCACCAGGTAAAGGAAGTAAAGCCAATGGACCTAGTGGGCTAAAACGCTCAAAACCAACCTGCTGATGTGGTTTACTGGTTTGAACAGTTGTAACTAAAGCCACTTGCTCATAATCATGATGGGATGCACTTACGCCAAGTAGCTGTCGGCATTTTGAGTCACGACCATCTGCAGCAATGACTAAAGGTGCCTCAAAAGGCATCGCTTGCTCAGCTCGTACTGCTGTAACACATACACTACTTTCATTTTGCGTTAAAGCAGTGACTTCAACACCATCAATGAGTTCAATATATTCAGACTGACGTACTTCTTTTAACAACACTCGCCCAAGCCATGCATTTTCAATGACCTGACCAAAGCTTTCTACTTGCTCTTCTTGAGCACGCAATGTGGCATGACCAAATGAACCTTGCTCTGTAATTTGTACTTCCAAAATAGGTGTGGCGTACTGCTGCAATACCGTCCATAGACCCAGTTGTTGATAAATACTAATACTACGGCGTGATAACGCACTATTTCTCGCATCAAAACGAGAATGATATTCAAGCAATTTTTGATCATGCTCTGTAGGGTATTTAATGGCCTCTAAAAGCTTCACATTAATTTTAGCTTTTGCGAGCATGAGCGATAAACTCAAACCAACCATTCCACCACCAACAATAATGACTTCTGGCATAGTGGCATTCCTCAAGTATTTTTATTTTTCATTAAAGATTCAATCGCATCTATATCTTTTACTACAGCAGCTGTAAGCACTTCTGGTCCATCTACTGTCACGAAAATATTATCTTCTATTCGAATACCAATGCCTCGCCACTTTTCAGCAACACTTGGCTCATCTTTCGCAATATACAAGCCCGGCTCAATGGTCAACACCATACCCGCTTCAAAATTACGGTACGCTCCATCAATTTTATATGCTCCAACGTCATGAACATCCAGCCCTAACCAATGGCTTGTACCGTGCATATAAAATTTTGTATAGGCTTGGCTTTGAATTAATTCATCAACATTACCTTTTAATAAACCCAGTTCAACCAACCCTCGAGTTAATATTTGGACTGTTGCATCATGTGGTGCAATAAACGAAGCACCAACTTGCACAGCATCTATTGCCGCATATTCAGCATCGAGTACCAACTGATAAAGAGCTCGCTGTTCAGCAGAAAATTGACCACTCACCGGGAAAGTTCGGCTAATGTCAGAAGCATAGTATTGATATTCACAACCAGCATCTATTAAGACTAAATCGTTAGTAGCAATGGGTTGTTTATTTTCAACATAATGTAAAACACATGCATTTTTACCCCCTGCTACAATTGTACCGTACGCAGGCTCACAACCATTTTTATTAAACTGATAATGCAACTCTGCCGCAAGCTCATATTCCATCACACCATTGTAAGCCGCTTGCATTGCATGCGTATGCGCTTTAGCTGTAATCGCCGCCGCCTTTTTCATACATTCAATTTCAAATTTAGATTTAAACAAACGCATTTCATCTAAAATAGGGTTGAGAGGCAGTGGCGTAACACTACTTTCACCACTCGCTTGCTGTAAAATATCTAAAACCCGTTGTTCAAATGCATCATCATGCCCTAAATAGAGGTAGATATTAGACTTACCCAATAAGCGTGCACCACATTGCTCATCAAAATTATCAATTAAATAAGATTGATCGGCGAAATATTTTTGTACTGCACCTTCTAAGCCTGCACGATAGCCATTCCAAATTTCCTCATCATGATTCCGTTCACGACAAAATAACGTGTAATCATATGGCTGATCTGGCTCGAAAGTTTCAATCAATAAAATGGCTTCAGGTTCATTAAAACCCGTTAAATAATGAAAATAACTATCAGCACGATATGGATACTCAACATCTGAGTTGCGATAACGCACTGCGCTGGTAGATACAAGTGCAATGCTATTAGGGCTGAGTTGTTGAGCTAACGTATTTCGACGTGCTTTAAACTCTTGTGCTGCAACTACTTTAGTAATCATCTGAGAATCCATATCGTTAAACAACCCATTGGTTTTTAGCTTGGTCTGTTCGGTGAAAAAACATTGACGATATTCGCATCGGTATCACTGTCTACTTCAGTAATACGTTCATGAATATTTTTAAGCAATGAGCTATCTAATACTGGTTGACGCTTTCGCCCCACAGCCAAGCTTGTAGGAATTAAACGTACAAATTCATACAACTCCTGATAACTTTCTTCGCCATCTTCATCATCATCTGAATCTTCAAACTCTACAGCAGCAACATCTTGTAAATGACCAATTAACTCACGCTCATCTGCACGAATATGCCCAGAGGCCAAACCAAAGCCTAAAACAACGCCAGCACACCAATCAGCCAATCCAAATACTCGGTCTTGTAGGGTGTTTTTATCGTCAGGTAACATGGGAATATAATCTAAGTCATCTTCAGAAAGTGCATGTGCGGTATCTTCAGCTTCTTCGGTCAACAACTGCAATGCATCATGATCTAATGTTGGTACATTCAACGTTGATAAAATCAGTGACCATTGTTCTTGTGTCGGTGCTTCAGTCACACAAACTATACCTGTAAGTAAACCATGTAATTCACTTGGGCTCGAAAGCTCCGCAATTTCAGAAAATTTCTGATTCCACTGCGACCAACCTGTAATATCGTCTTGCATTCGTCTATCCAATCTTTATACTGCTTATATATTACCTTTGTTTGCAACTCTGTGCGACTACCTATGTTAGAAGAATTACAGCGACTTCAAACGCATTTCACTCATTTAAAACATCGCTTAAGCGACTTAGAAGCTGAGAATGCCCAATTAAAGCAGGAAAAACAAGCGATAGAGCAAAGTAGTGCCCGTGAAATAGCCTCATGCAAAACAACGATTGCACAAAAAACTCAAGAAATTGACACTTTGAGCGTAAAATCATCAGATTTAGAATCAAAACATACAACGCTAAAGCAAGATGCCCAAACACTCATTGAACGTTATAACCGTCTTGAAAAAGGTTGCAATGACTTAAAAAACCGCTTTCAAGAAATTCTAGCTGAACGGAATGAACTACGTGTTGCAAAAGAAAAATTGCAACACGACTTAAATAGCGCACAGCAAAAAATAGATGTTTTAAATGAGGAGCAAAGTAAACTCACTCAAAAAAACGAACATGCTAAATTAAAAGTCGAAGAAATTATTGAGCGATTACGTATACTTGGCACAGCTGAAGACAAAAATACTCAAGCCCTCGAACAGATTACTTTGTCAAATACGTTAGAAGAGGATAAATCATGAGTGATGATACTATTGTTGTTGAATTACGTGTTATCGATCAGCTTTTTAGACTTTCGACCAAAAAAGAAAAACAATCTGAGCTTGAAAGCGTTGTAAATATGCTTAACCAAAAGTTTCAAGATGCTAGATATGCCTCACCTCGCACTGAACACAACAAATTGGTTATTTCAGTTGCTTTAGCACTGATGCAAGAAATTGTCACATTAAATAAGTCATTACAGCACTATGAACAATGCCATAATGTACTACGCACAATGCTAGAAGATGTAGAGTCTTCTTAAAAAAAAGCATTGTGATGATATGTTTCTCTCGTGTTTAAATTATCAGCAAATGTTGCACACATTAACACAATACAACGTTAATCTATATTCAGCGATGACCATTTTGTTTATAATAGGCACTTCTGAGGTGTTCGCCAGCGAGTCTGATTCCCCTGAGCCGATATCAACACTTTAGGATGCGTTCTGCATATTTAGAGTGTATGCCCACCTTGTAGTGGGAAACCCAGCAAGTATGCGTCGTGTCCACCTTGAACTTTAGGGTTCAAGGGTAAAGACATGCAGCGGCATCTCGGAGCCTTATTTTTTAATATAAAAACAATCATTTAAAATAACAATATCTACCCATCATCATGCCCTATAGCATACTAACCCTTCCTTTCTAAAAAATAAGTTTATTATTTTGATTCCTATAATATAGTTTTTTTAAATAAATCTTTTTCGGGAAAATACGCACATGAAATTCAATATGAGCTTTGATGTTGCGATTATTATTTCAATAGTTACAGTCTTTTTATTTGCTAACGGCCAAGCCTACTTAAGCGCATATCTAAATGTATTTGGCATAGATATTATAAGCTTAAATTTATCAGTACAAGATAACGTATATTATGGCTACTTAAGAGGCTTTCACTATCTGCTTTATTCTCTTTATGTTCTAGTAGCTTATATAATTCTAGTATATGGCATTAAATATACCAATGTTTTACTAAGCTAAATAACTATTTTCTAAAAAAATTAGGCAAATATAAAAAACTACACTAAGTATTCATAATTCGAAGTTTTATGATGATTTAGAAAAGGATTATAACAACAATAGCTCTTTGATTATTCTAATTATCGTTATGTTATTCACTACATTATTATTCTTGGTAAACACTGAGAAAAAAGCAAAAGATAGCGCAGAAAAAGATATAAAAACTTTTGATCTTCGAAGAATAGAACTCAAAAACAAGGTAAGCTCTTCTGATCTATTTTTAATAAAGTGTGGCTCTAACGTATGTACACTCATGGATAAAAACAGAAAGACTTATCTAGAAGATACAAAAAATATCGTATTTTCTGTTCAACAAATAAATACTAAAAAATAATATTTAGTATGAGCAATCTGAGTTGCTCATACACACAAAAAAGAAGCATGTTTAAAGCTTTTAATAGAGACTAAGTCACTTATAACTACATTAAAGATTTCCACATCGCAAGCGCCTGAGATGTTTGTTCAACATCATGTACTCGCACAATACTTGCACCCTGTTGTACAGATAGTAAATGCCCGACCACACTACCAACCACACGTTGTGTTACATCTTTACATGCAGTGATTTCACCCACAAAACGCTTACGCGATAAACCAGATAATATTGGATAACCTAGCTCATTCAATCGCCAAAGCTCATTTAGCAAAGCAATATTATGCTGTGTATTTTTAGCAAAACCAAAACCTGGATCAATAATAATATGCTCTGGGCGTATACCCGCGTTTTGTGCAAGTATTATTTTTTCTTTTAATTCAACCAATACTTCAGCAACAACATCATCATAACAAGCCAATTGATTCATAGTTGTTGGCTCACCGCGCATATGCATTAAAACCACAGGAATGTTCAACTTTACTGCCATTTCGAGTGCACCCGGTCGTGTTAAAGCACGTACATCATTCCAGATATGTGCACCCGCACCAATCGCAGCTTCAATGACTTCAGGTGTACTGGTATCTATAGACAATATGACATCTAATTTTGACAATGCATGAACAATAGGAAGAACACGTTTTATTTCATCTTGCACCTCTACAACTGAAGCACCAGGACGTGTTGATTCTCCACCAATATCAATAATTGATGCGCCTTGCATAATCATCTGCTGCGCTTTTTTTATTGCACGATCTACCTGAGTATACTCTCCTCCATCACTAAACGAATCAGGGGTCACATTTAAAATACCCATCACCTGTGGTTTTGATAAATCAAGTATTTTGCCATTACAATTTAATTGTATATTTGGCAGCTCAATAAGTTGCATAGCTTTCCTAAAATAACTTCATTTAAACGCAATAAAAAAGAGTCACACTAGGTGACTCTTTTTTTTAGTGTGCCGTAGGTAACGGCGGTGGTGTAGATGAGTTGTTTTGCACAACATCTACTATAGGATTCTCTGCTACATAGACTTTTGGCGGTCTTGGTTCATGACCTGCCATAATATCTAAGACTTGATCACGATCAACAGTTTCCCATTCCATAAGGGCCTTAACCATCACATGTGCTTTGTCTTTATTTTGTTCCAGAATATCCCACGCAACTTTATATTGCTCATCTAAAATACGGCGTACCTCAGCATCCACTTGTTGTTGTGTTGCTTCAGATATCGTTCGACTTGCAACGCTACCTAAGAAAGACTGCTGACTGTCATCTTCATACACCATGACACCCATTTTCTCAGACATACCATATTTTGTGACCATTGAGCGCGCCATTTTAGTTGCACGTTCAAAGTCATTTGATGCACCAGTTGACTGCTGATTAATAAAAATTTCTTCAGCAATACGGCCACCAAACAAAATTGCGAGTTCATTGAGCATTTTGTGCTTGTAATGACTAACATTATCTTGTTCTGGCAACTGCCAAGTCACGCCAAGTGCCCAACCACGTGGCATAATTGTGACTTTATGCACAGGATCTGTACCCGGTAAAACTTCTGCAACAATCGCATGGCCTGCTTCGTGGTAAGCCGTTGCTCTACGCTCTTCTTCACGTAAAACCATTGATTTACGCTCAGGGCCCATATAAATCTTGTCTTTTGCATCTTCAAAATCATGCATATCAACAGTATTTTTATTACGGCGAGCAGCAAACAATGCAGCTTCATTGACCAAGTTAGCAAGTTCAGCACCAGAAAAACCAGGCGTACCACGTGCTAATACTTTTAAATCAACACCCGTTACAGATGGTAATTTTTTCAAGTGAACTGCTAAAATTTGTTCACGGCCATTAATGTCTGGCAAGCCAACCATCACCTGACGGTCAAAACGGCCTGGACGAAGTAATGCTTTATCAAGTACATCTGCACGGTTAGTTGCAGCAATAACAATAATACCTTCATTACCTTCGAAGCCATCCATTTCAACCAACATTTGGTTTAATGTCTGCTCACGCTCGTCATGACCACCACCTGTACCTGAACCACGATGACGGCCGACTGCATCAATTTCATCAATAAAAATGATACATGGCGCATGGCGTTTTGCTTGTTCGAACATATCACGTACACGTGATGCCCCCACACCAACAAACATTTCAACAAAGTCAGAACCAGAAATACTAAAAAATGGTACTTTCGCTTCACCTGCAATCGCTTTTGCAAGTAAGGTTTTACCTGTTCCTGGTGGCCCAACCATGAGGACACCTCTAGGTATAGAAGCACCAAGACGTTTAAACTTCGTTGGATCTTTCAAGAAATCTACGATTTCAACAACTTCTTGCTTTGCTTCATCACAACCAGCAACATCTTGAAAGTTAATTTTAATCTGATCTTCTGCGAGCATTTTTGCTTTAGATTTACCAAAGCTCATTGGGCCGTTTTTACCACCTGTACCACCGCCCATATTGCGCATAAAGAACATAAACAACAAAATAATGAGCAACACAGGAAAGCTCGCAACGAGCAACTGCATGAGCACACCTTGACGTTGAGGTGCTGTACCTTCAACTACAACATTATTTTTTATTAGACCCGGCATGAGTTCAGGGTCTTGTACCGCAGGGCGGATTGTTTCAAAACCTGAACCATTCTTTTTTTCGCCAGTGATTTTTTCGCCATCAATTGTGACTTGCTTAATTTGGCCTGCATTAACCGCAGAAACAAACTCAGAGTAGTTCATTTGCGATGGTTTATTGTGATCACTGATGTTGCTGAATATTAAAATCAGCACTCCGAGTATCACCAGCCATAACACGGCGTTTTTAAAGAGATCGCTCAAAGCTTCATTCCCATATCATCAATCTAGTTTGATTTTAAGCCAACATAGCTTAAAACCTTTCACGAAAGTAAGTGATTGCACGTTACACCCTAAATTGCAACCATGCACAATTTTTGCAAGCTTGGCAAGTCACCATTTAGTTAACCATTTTTTCTACGTTGTCCAATCAAAAAAACTTCTTTTGATCTTGCTCGAGATGCTTCTGGTTTAATGGTCTTTAACACCTGAAAGCTATCTACGACCTGCTTACGAAACTCATCAAAACCAGAACCTTGGAACACTTTAGCAACAAACTGTCCATTTGGTCCGAGTACTTTTTGTGCAAAATCTAGGGCAAGTTCACACAAATAAATTTGACGAGGTTGATCTACCGCCCTATTACCTGATGTATTGGGGGCCATATCTGAAATTACAACGTCTACTTGCCGACCATTTAAAATATTTAACAATTTTTCAAAGACTTCTTCCTCACGAAAGTCGCCTTGTAAAAACGTAACGTCTGGCAAAGCATCCATGTTTAAAATATCAGATGCGATGACTAAACCTTTCGAACCTACAAGCTTACCTGCAATTTGCGACCAACTTCCTGGCGCTGCACCCAAATCGACAACGGTCATACCGGGCTTAATCAGTTTGTACTTTTCTTGGATTTCTAGCAACTTATATGCTGCTCGAGCACGATAGCCTTCTTTTTGTGCTTTTTTCACAAAATGATCATCTAAATGCTCTCTCATCCACGCACGACTGCTTTTTGACAGCTTTTGGTTGGTAATGCGTGTTGCCATAATCATCTAAATTCAAAAAATAATACGTTTATTGTACGCAAAAAACTGCATATTTGCAGTAAAGAACTGTCAAGTGAGCATAAGTTTTTTGAATCACGTCCATCGTTTATATACACAATTTGTGATATTTAACATAATTCAAGCTGTTTATCATTTAAAAAATAGAAATACTCAGCTCAAAAATATACTGCTATATTTTCAAAACTTTAAATGCATTACATGACCAACTCGAAGCAATCTAGCACACTTCAAACCACAAAATAAATGCCATACAACATAAATGTACTATAAATAAGCCTACTTTCTTTAATTACAAAAGCAAGCAAATTTGATATACTGCAAGGCTTATTTACAATAGGTTAAACCATGGCTTCTTTATCTATCCAAGAGATCAAACGTCTACGTCAAATTGGACACACACTTAACCCAGTTGTTATGATTGGTGGTCAAGGATTAACAGAAAATGTAACTGAAGAAACTTTACGTGCACTGAATGACCATGAACTCATCAAAGTTAAAGTGATGGGTGAAGATCGTGAAGTTCGTGGTCAAACCATTGATGCTTTAGCGCAACAAACACAATCTCATGTGATACAGAAAATTGGGAAAGTTGTTTTGTTATACAAAAAAGCAGCTCAGCAAAACCCAAAACTCTCTAATCTTGTTCGTTACGCACATTTGTCTAATTAATTATTATGGCAAGCTACGAACTCATTCCATTTCAACGCTTTGATGAAGTCAACATTATTGCAGCGATTGAACAGCAAGCATCTTTGCTGAATGTCGGCTTTTGGGTTACAGACCCAAATGGTGTAATTGAATGGCCCGCCGTGCGACAGCTAGGCGGTACAGCAGATTTTTTGTGGCAACACACTTGCTTTGAACTATTTATTGGTATACGTGATTACGACGAGTATCTTGAAATTAACTTATCACCATCTCAGCTTTGGCAATGTTATGGTTTTGAAGAGTATCGATACCCTGAAATTATGCCGCCACGAAAAAGTAATGGTGCCGAAATCGTTGAGTTAAAACGAACTCACTATGGCTTAAGTGCAACACTCGATGTCTCACAGTTTCTAGCTACGCATAGGGTCAGCATACATCAGATATTTATTGGAATATGTGCCGTATTAAAGACAACAAAAGGTGAGAAATTTTACGCCTTACAGCACAGCACCCCACATGCAGACTTCCATAATAAAAGAGATTGGTTACACCAAATCTAACAATCCCAACAACATGTCATGAGACGAAGACCATATCATTTGGTCTATCTCATGCTTACCCTTGATCGCTCCACCATTTCCAAGGATTATCGCCACTGCTTAAAGATTTTTTTCGTATTTAAAATGCTAAAGATATGACGAAATACCCTAAAGCTTTGAGTAGAGATAAAATAACTGATAACAACTAAAATCTTTACCAGAAAATTAGCATTATATATCAATATCTTACATTAAAACACCACACAAAAAACCGTTTTAATCAAACTCAATAAACCATGCCATATAATCAAACTCGGCATAAGCAATGTTTTTATTATTATTTGGGAAAAAAATATTCTCTTTATAGTCTCATATAAAGCCATAACAATTACAGTTTATAAACCTTATGAAAAAAATACCCCAAATAACTCACGACAGCTTACCTATTTTAGACCTTAGAGCATTCTATAATTTAGAAACAAGGGCATCTTTTCTAAATGAATTGCAATATATAGCGCGCCATGTTGGTTTTTTCTACTTGATAGGCCATGGACTAGATACGCAAAGAATCCAAGAAATTCTATCTTATACACATCAATTTTTTGCACTAGAGCAACAGGAAAAAGATCATCTAGCTATCACAAACTCCCCTCACTTCCGAGGCTATACAAAAGTAAATGGGGAACTCACGCAAAATAAACCCGATATTCGAGAACAAATAGATATTGGAGCTGAACAAAAAGAAATTCCTTTCACTGCAAATACACCAATGTGGACACGCTTACAAGGACCGAACCAATGGCCACATCAATGGCCCGACTTTAGACAGGTCGTTGAAACGTGGTTGTCAGACAATCAAAGAATTTCTATCGATTTATTACATGCTTTTTTGTTGGCACTTGGCGTAGATGAGAAGAGTTTAGATCCTTTTGTATTAAAAAACCCTAATGAATCTCTCAAACTCATCCACTATCCAAAAGTTTCTAGTCAAGCAGAACCTCAAGGTGTAGGGGCACATAAAGATACAAATATTTTAACTTTACTATTACAAGACGATACTGGAGGACTACAAGTACAACTCGATGATCATTGGGTGGATATTCCGTATGTTGAAAATGCATTTATTATTAACATTGGTGAAACACTCGAGTTAGCAACAAATGGATACTTGATTGCCAATAAACATCGTGTCATCTCACCTCAAAATAAAGATCGTTATTCAGTGGCCTATTTTATTTCACCCAATATTTTTGCAGGGAATATTCCCATTCTTGACTTACCACAGCATTTGAAAAATTTAGCAAAAGGCCCTACCAGCGACCCAAAAAACCCTCTTCTTATAGATGTGGCAGAAAACAATATGAAAAGTCGTTTGCGCTCACACCTAGATGTCACAAAAAAGTTTTATCCAAATCTATATACAACATTAAATCATGCTCAGGGTGGTATATATGAAAAACAATAAATGGATATTTTTAGCAATTCTGTCAGCTTTATTTATTATCAGTTGCTCAGAGTATTTAAAAGATTTACCTACACCAAATCAAAACACACAAACTATTAACCTCGGATCTAATGGCTCAGATGCCCAGATTTGGAAATATATTGCACAATCTGAACAAACAAAAGCGGCAGGATTAAAAATTAATGTGAAAGAAATTAATGATGGTGTGGCATTAAATAGAGCAACTATAGACAAAGAGATTGATGTCAATGCTTTTCAATCTTGGGGTTATTTCAATACATTTAACCAAGTAAATCACAACCAACTTGCTGCAATTTCAACAACCTATTTAGAACCTATGGGGTTATATTCAAAAAAATATCATCTGCTCAGTCAACTACCCAATTCAGCAACAGTTGCAATTCCTCATGATGCTGCAAACACTGCTCGTGCATTAAGGCTTTTAGAACAAGCTAAGCTGATTAAACTCTCTAATTCTTTTAATGCCGTTTCGGGGAATACACATAACATTGTAGAAAACCCCAAGCATCTCGTCTTTAAACTGATTGATGGCTCAACGATTCCAAGAGCATTAAGTGATGTAGATTTAGCTGCAATCGGTAATACAGTTGCTCTAGACAGTGGGCTCAATGTTTTAACAGATGCACTTGATCATGAACGTATTGATCAAACTACCACACAAAACATTAACATCCTTGTTACGCGTCAAGAACGTGTCAACGATAAAGCACTGAAAAAACTCGCTGACTTATATCACCAACCTTTTGTGGTTCAGTATATCAACAAAAATTTTGCTGGTACTAAAGTTGACGTAAATCGTCCTATAAATACGCTCACTGATTAGAAAACCAATCGACAGCCCAACATATATACTAAGTTTAGCTAACCTCTGTGACATTTAAAATTCAAATCATCTGCGCACAGAGGTATGTTTTAGCGGGGGTCATATTATGCAGAAAGAACATAGACTTTTTTTAGCAATATGCGTACAATGCTTTTTTAAGTTACAAACGTGCCAAACCTTTAAACAAGGTCATTGATCTTCGGTTTAATCGTTTCTTTACAGCTTAAAAATCAGGAGCTTCAACTTGAGCACCCCCGCCATTTTAGCCCTTGCCGACGGTACCGTATTTCACGGCCAATCTATCGGTGCACAGGGATCCACGACTGGTGAAGTCGTATTTAACACTGCCATGACAGGCTATCAAGAAATACTGACTGACCCTAGCTATGCACAACAAATTGTAACCCTGACTTATCCTCACATTGGCAACACGGGTTGTAATGTTGAAGATGCTGAGTCTGGTTCAATTCAAAAAGTATGGGCAAACGGCTTAATTATTCGAGATTTACCCCTACTTCATAGTAATTTCCGTGCTAGCATTTCTTTGTCTGACTATTTAGTACAACAAAATATTGTTGCAATTGCAGACATCGATACCCGCAAGCTCACACGTATTTTACGTGAAAAAGGTGCACAAAATGGCTGTATCTTGGCAGGTGACAATATCACTGCTGAAGATGCAATTGCAAAAGCACGTGCATTTGGCGGATTAAATGGCTTAGACCTTGCAAAAGAATGTTGTGATCCAAAAGGTTTTGAATGGACTGAGGGTTCATGGGCACTTGGTCAAGGCTTTACTCAACCTGAAATGAAATTTCATGTTGTCGCTTATGACTATGGCGTAAAAACCAATATTTTACGCATGCTTGCAGATCGTGGTTGTAAGCTTACTGTTGTACCTGCACAAACATCTGCAAAAGATGTATTGGCACTCAATCCAGATGGTATTTTTCTATCGAATGGCCCGGGTGACCCTGCTGCATGTGACTACGCTATTGAAGCCATTCAAGAACTATTAGCACAAAGCGACATTCCAATGTTTGGTATCTGTTTAGGCCACCAGCTGTTGGCTTTAGCCTCTGGTGCACAAACCGTAAAAATGAATCATGGTCACCATGGTGCAAACCACCCAGTAAAAAATACCCAAGATGGTACTGTGATGATCACATCACAAAACCACGGCTTTGCTGTTGATGAAAAAACACTTCCAAACAACTTAAAAACAACACACATTTCGTTGTTTGATGGCACGTTACAAGGTATTCATCGCACCGATAAACCCGCATTTAGTTTCCAAGGTCATCCTGAAGCCAGCCCTGGCCCACATGACTGCGCACCACTATTTGACCACTTTATCGAATTGATCGAAGCATCTAAAAGCCATTAAGGAGCGAAATAATGCCTAAACGTACGGATATTAAAAGCATCTTAATTATTGGTGCTGGCCCAATTGTGATTGGTCAAGCTTGTGAGTTTGACTACTCGGGTGCACAAGCATGTAAAGCACTTCGTGAAGAAGGCTTCCGTGTTATTTTGGTCAACTCAAACCCTGCGACCATTATGACCGACCCATCTATGGCAGATGCGACGTATATCGAGCCAATTACATGGCAGACTGTTGAACGTATCATTGAAAAAGAGCGTCCAGATGCAGTGTTGCCAACCATGGGTGGACAAACGGCTTTAAACTGTGCCCTAGATTTAGACAAACATGGTGTTTTAAGCAAATACAATGTTGAGCTGATTGGTGCAAGTAAAGACGCGATTGAAAAAGCTGAAGATCGTAAACTATTTGACCAAGCCATGAAAAAAATTGGTCTTGAATGCCCACGTGCAGCTGTTGCAGAAACAATGCAAGAAGCACTCGACATTCAAGCAGGTTTTGGCTTCCCTGTGATTATCCGCCCGTCGTTTACTATGGGTGGTTCAGGCGGTGGTATTGCATACAACCGTGAAGAACTTCTTGAAATCTGTGAACGTGGTTTTGAACTTTCACCAACACATCAACTTCTCATTGATGAATCTTTAATTGGTTGGAAAGAGTATGAAATGGAAGTTGTTCGTGACAAAAACGACAACTGTATCATTGTCTGCTCAATTGAAAACTTCGATCCAATGGGTGTTCACACAGGTGACTCTATTACTGTTGCACCTGCCCAAACGCTCACAGACAAAGAATATCAGCTCATGCGTAATGCATCTGTCGCTGTATTACGTGAGATTGGGGTAGAAACAGGCGGTTCAAACGTTCAATTTGGTATTAACCCAAAAGATGGCCGTATGGTTATCATTGAAATGAACCCGCGTGTTTCTCGTTCATCTGCACTTGCATCTAAAGCAACTGGTTTCCCTATTGCTAAAATTGCAGCAAAACTTGCAGTAGGCTACACCTTAGATGAATTAAGTAACGACATTACAGGTGGTGCTACCCCTGCATCATTTGAGCCATCAATTGACTATGTTGTGACTAAAATTCCTCGTTTTAACTTTGAGAAGTTCCCACAAGCAGAACCTGTACTGACCACACAAATGAAATCTGTGGGTGAAGTCATGGCGATCGGCCGTAACTTCCAAGAATCACTTCACAAAGCTTTACGTGGTCTTGAAGTGGGCTGCTGTGGTTTTGATGAGAAAGTAGATGCAAGCTTAACCAATCCAAAAGATAAAATTTTGGTTGAGCTAAAAGTTCCTGGCCCTGACCGTATCTGGTATATAGCAGACGCTTTTCGTCACGGCTTTAGCTTAGATGATGTATTTGAAGCGACTAAAATTGACCGCTGGTTCCTCATTCAAATTCAAGACATCGTTAAAACTGAAGAACAGATTCGTTTGCTTGGTTTTGGTGATTTAACTGAACAAAATGTACGTGGCTTTAAACGTAAAGGTTTATCTGACTTACGTATTGCGCATTTGATGGGCATTTCTCAAAAGCAATTTCGTAAACAACGTTGGAACTTAGGTGTTTACCCTGTTTATAAACGTGTAGATACTTGTGCTGCTGAGTTTGAATCTAGCA
This sequence comes from Acinetobacter boissieri, assembly GCF_900096955.1. Lineage (GTDB taxonomy): Bacteria > Pseudomonadota > Gammaproteobacteria > Pseudomonadales > Moraxellaceae > Acinetobacter > Acinetobacter boissieri. The sequence continues at coordinate 200,355 of NZ_FMYL01000004.1, forward strand.
CGGCATATATGTATTCAACGTATGAAGAAGAGTGCGAAGCAAAACCATCAGACCGTCCAAAAATTATGGTGATTGGTGGTGGTCCAAACCGTATTGGTCAAGGGATTGAATTTGACTACTGCTGTGTACATGCAGCACTTGCTATGCGTGAAGATGGTTACGAAACCATTATGGTCAACTGTAACCCTGAAACAGTTTCAACAGATTACGATACCTCTGACCGCTTGTACTTTGAACCAATTACCCTTGAAGATGTATTGGAAATTATCCGTACAGAAAAACCAAAAGGCGTGATTGTACAGTACGGTGGACAAACGCCACTGAAATTGGCACGTGCACTTGAAGAAGCAGGCACGCCAATTATTGGTACATCACCAGATGCAATTGACCGTGCAGAGGACCGTGAACGTTTCCAGCAAATGATTCAACGCCTTCAACTGCGTCAGCCAAACAACAGTATTGTTAAATCTGCTGAAGAAGGTATTTCTGAAGGCACTAAAGTGGGTTATCCACTTGTTGTTCGTCCATCTTATGTACTTGGTGGTCGTGCAATGGAAATTGTGTATAACGAAGATGAGCTTAAACGCTACTTACGTGAAGCTGTACAAGCCTCTAACGACTCCCCTGTGCTACTCGACCACTTCTTAAATTCAGCGATTGAAGTTGATGTTGATTGTGTATCTGACGGTAAAGACGTGGTAATTGGCGGGATTATGCAACATATTGAAGAAGCAGGTATTCACTCAGGTGACTCTGCGTGTTCAATTCCACCGTATTCTTTATCTAAAGAGATTCAAGACGAAATGCGTCGTCAAACCATTGCTATGGCAAAAGAGCTTGGCGTAATTGGTTTAATGAACGTACAGTTTGCAGTCAAAGGTAACGATGTCTACGTACTTGAAGTAAACCCACGTGCGTCTCGTACAGTGCCTTTCGTCTCTAAATGTATCGGTGAATCATTAGCTAAAGTTGCAGCGCGTTGTATGGCTGGTATTTCACTAAAAGATCAGAAATTTACTCAGGAAATTATTCCTAAGCACTTTGCTGTGAAAGAAGCTGTCTTCCCTTTTGCTAAATTTCAAGGTGTTGACCCAATGCTTGGCCCTGAAATGAAATCTACAGGCGAAGTCATGGGTGTTGGTCAAACATTTGGCGAAGCATTCTACAAAGCTGTACTCGGCTCAAATGAAAGACTGCCTGGTTTGCCAACTGAAGGTGAAATCAAACATGCATTTTTATCTGTACGTGAATCAGATAAGAAAGATGTGGTGGCCATTGCGAAACAATTGTCTGATTATGGTTTTAAATTAGTTGCAACCACAGGTACGCAAAAAGTCATCACAGATGCAGGTTTGAGCTGTGAACGTGTAAATAAAGTGACTGAAGGCCGTCCACACATTGTAGACCGCTTGAAAAATGCTGAAATACACCTTATTGTAAATACAACGGAAGGAAAACAAGCACAGTTTGACTCTGCTGCAATCCGTCGTGCTGCTTTACAAGGTAAAGTATACTACACCACAACCATTAGCGGTGCTGAAGCAGTATGCCAAGCATTTGCAGTTGAGTTACCTATGGACGTATATCGCTTACAAGATTTAGTAACAACCAGTTAATCCATTTTACCGAAGGTCCCGCTACCTACTCGGTAGCGGGATTTTTTTATTTTTTAAACATCTGTTTTTATTTTTGGAGGGACGACATGCAACGTTACCCAATGACTCCTGAAGGTAAAAGTGCTCTTGAAAAAGAGTTACAACACCTTAAAACGTCTGAAAGACCACGTATTATTCAAGCGATTGCTGAAGCACGTGAACATGGCGATTTAAAAGAAAATGCTGAATACCATGCAGCTCGTGAGCAACAAGGTTTTTGTGAAGGTCGTATACAAGACATTGAAGCAAAGCTAGGTGCCTCTCAAGTAATTGATGTCAATGATCTTGAGAAAAATGGCCGTGTGGTTTTTGGTGTAACTGTGACCATTGAAAACTTAGATACTGAAGAGCAAAAGACCTATAAAATCGTAGGTGATGATGAAGCTGATTTCAAAATTAATAAAATTTCAGTCAACTCTCCAATCGCTCGTGGCCTTTTAAGTAAAAGTGAAGGTGAAGATACTAGAATTACGACGCCACAAGGTGAAGTCGAGTACGAAATTGTAAGCGTACAATACCTATAAGACCTGAAAGGCCTTAAATACGTTTTAGGGCCTTTCGTTATCTGCTCTACCAATAAAAAATAAGATGACTACCTATAATTATAATATTAATTTTAAAAAATATTTGTGATATATATCACCATCTCTTAATTATAATTTATCGAAAATACACATATATCATTTAATGTGTACTCATTAATCTATATTAGAAAAGCCTTTTTTGATAAACATAAAAATACGCTAAAGATAGAGAGCAATGATGAAAAAAATATTTTTTGCACTTATATTAATTTTGAGATCTAGCCTATGTTTTGCAACTGAAATTTCATTTTCAGGGTTACTTGTCGAAGACACTTGCAATAGAAGTACGACCGAATACAAAGTATGTTCAACCAATAAAATATCTAACTTTTCACAACAAGCAATGCAATACGCTATAGACCACCATATACTTACGCTGACTTATTTTTAATACCACTTAGCATTTAATCTCAATTTAAAAGGCTGTCGTCATTTGTCTGATACAGCCTTTTATTTTATAAAAATAATATATTTACTTTAATTACTATTTAAAAAACTCTAATCAATCAAAATAAATAATAACTGAAGATTCTATATATTCTAAAAAAATAAAGTATATTTGCTTGAAAAATCGCACTATATGAATATAATGTGACTCTGTTTGCATTTCTAAGATTTAACGTAATAAAATTAATGAGATTATGGGTTCTTAAATGAAAAAAATGACTTTAGCACTGGCTACAATCACTCTCGCAATCAGTGCAACTCACGCAAGTGATGGAACAATTACAATTACTGGTACAGTTACAGACAAAACTTGTAATATCGCAACAGCAGCAGGTAAAAACTTTACTGTTGCACTACCAACGGTATCTAAACAAACTCTTGCACGCGCTGGTGATATTGCTGGTCGTACACCTTTTACTATTAACTTAGACAAATGTTCTGAAGGAAAAGTTGCAACATACTTCGAACCTGGCGCAAACGTTGATTTTAATAGTGGTCGTTTAAACAATGCAAACGGTTCAGCTAAAAACGTACAAGTACAGTTACTTGGTAGCAATAATGGTTTTTTACCCATCTTAGCGACAAATGCAACAGGCTCAGCAGCTAAAAATACATATGCAGGCAGCCAAACTAACTCTCAATGGGTTGATGTTGCAAATGGTAAAGCAGACCTGAACTACTATGCAGAATACTATGCAACAGATACATCAACCGCAGGTACAGTCTCAACTTCGGTTCAATACACCATTATTTACCAATAATAAGCGATCTTTAGTGAAGCAAGTAGTTAGCTTGCTTCACTTTATTTTTTATTATGACTGAAAAGGTTGAGTGGCTATGCAAAAAAAATCTATCTTATCCAATACCTTACCTATCTGGATAATGACCAGCTTAATGACAACAGCCAGTCAGGCAGAAATTATATTGCATGGAACACGCATCATTTATCCGTCAAATAATAAAGAAGTTTCATTACAAATAACCAATGATGGTACTAGACCTGCTTTAGTACAAGCATGGTTAGATGAGGGCGATGCAAACAGTACACCTGATCAAGTCATGCTACCATTTATAATTACACCACCTGTGTCACGTGTAGAACCGAATAAGGGACAAACACTACGTATTACTGCCTTGCCTAGCAGCCATGAATTAAACCAAAACCAAGAATCTTTATATTGGCTAAATGTACTAGATATTCCTCCTAGAACATCGGGTTCCAATACGCCTGAAAACTTTTTACAGCTTGCAATTCGCTCACGTATTAAGTTCATTTACAGACCCGGAACCATTAAACAAGATGTCAATCAAGCGCCAGAACAACTACAGTGGAAAAAACTAGGTGAACAATTGGTCGTTAAAAATCCTACACCTTTCTATATGACGTTGACTTCAGCTTTTAATAAAACTGACCCACAAAAAACAGACTTAATACCCAAAGGCTTAATACTTGCGCCTTTTTCAGAACAAAGTGTACAGCCATTCAATACGCATATTCATGACATTGAGTTCACCATAATCAACGATTACGGCGGTCGTACAGAACATACCACCACACTGAACCCATAAATAGTCATCGGATTCTATTTCTTTATTCGTCTTTTAAAGCGCATTACTTCAGTTAAAAGAATAATCATGTTTATAAAAGTATATCCTCATACGCTTACACTTTTAGTAAGCATAATCATTTGGCAAACGATCACACATGCTGAAACAAGCACACTACAAGAAGCTGATTTTGATCCTGCTTTTATTATGGGAAATAATAAAAATATAGATGTTTCACGCTTTAAATATAGTAATCCTATACTTGCGGGCGAATACAATCTTGATGTTTATATTAATAGCAATTGGTTTGGTAAACGAAAAATGGTTTTTCAAACACAATCTGGCCAAAAAGTTGCAACAACATGCTTCAGTGCGAGTACTCTGCTTAGCTACGGGGTAAAAAAAGATGCTCTACATTCACCCATTGATTCTTTTAAAAATCCTGAATATTGTGTAGAAATTCAACAGTGGATCAAAGATGCATCTTATGAGTTCAATACATCAGACCTTCGATTAGATGTTTTTATTCCACAATATGCGATGCAAAATAATGCTCAAGGCTATGTTGACCCTGCTATATGGAACCGTGGTATTAATGCTGGGTTCATTTCATATAATGCAAGTGCATATCAATCTAGAAATTCATTATCTACTAATAAAAATAATTTAAATGCATTTATGAGCTTAACGCTAGGTGCAAATATTGCTGGCTGGCAACTTCGTCACAATGCTCAACTACAATGGAGCGATACACAGCAATATGCTAAAAAATCCTTCATCTATACAAGTAATAATACTTATCTACAAAAAGCATTTCCTCAATACCGTGGTGTTATGACGATTGGTGACAGTTTTACCAATGGTGAAGTTTTTGATGCTTTAAGCTACCGTGGTCTCGATTTTTCTAGTGATGATCGTATGTTACCTAATAGCTTACAAGGCTATGCACCACAAATTAGAGGCAACGCAAAAACTAGCTCAAAAATTGAAATCAGACAACAAGGGCAATTAATTTATCAAACCAATGTTGCACCAGGACCTTTTGAAATTAATGACTTATATCCAACAGGCTTTGGTGGCAATATTGAAGTGCGTGTTATTGAAGCAGATGGACAAATTCAAAAGTTTAACGTGCCTTATTCATCTGTGGTACAAATGCTCCGACCTCGTATGGATCGTTACTCAATCACTCTTGGAAAAATCAGAGAAACAGGTCTTGGCGATGGGCCTTATGTTGTACAAGGTAAATACCAAAGAGGTATCAATAATTACTTAACGGGCTACACAGGTTTTCAACTCGCCAACGACTATTTTTCAATGATTTTTGGTTCAGCAATCGCCACACCTATAGGAGCAATATCTTTAGATTGGACCCAGGCCAATGCAACGCTGAATCAAAAGTCGCTCAAAGGAAAAAGTTATAGATTAAGCTACAGTAAGCTTATTGCACCCACAAGTACCAATTTAACTTTAGCAGCATACCACTACTCTACTGAAAACTTTTATAGTCTACGTGATACGGCATTATTTAATGAGTTTGTCGGTAAAGGTATTAATACTGCAGCCGTCGGTAAACAACGCAGTCAGTTTCAAATCACATTAAACCAAGGCTTACCACAAAAACTAGGTAACATGTATATTGTGGGTTCTTGGTCTGACTATTGGAACCGTAGCCAATCTTCAAAACAATATCAATTGGGTTACAACAATAACTATAAAGAAATAACGTATGGCATTTCAGCGACGCACCGCCTCATCAATTCAATCGGTGCAATACCAAAGTCGGATACTGAGTATTTATTGAGTATTAACTTTCCACTCAGTATGAGCAAAGCAGTCGCAAACGTAAATGCAACGATAAGTGAAGATAGCCAATCTATAGGCATGAGTGGCATGATCAATGACCGTTTAAACTACGGTGCAAGTGTATCTAAACAAAATAATAACAATGCTTACAACATTAACAGTAGCTATAAGACAGATATTGCAACACTTGCTACATCTTATAGCGCCGCTCCAAACTACCAACAAACCATGTTAAGTGCGAGAGGAAATATTGTACTACATGCTGGTGGCTTACAATTTGGCCCAGAACAAGGGCAAACCATGACAATTGTATATGCACCAAATGCTGTGGGGGCAAAGGTCAATAACTTATCGGGGTTACGCATCAATAAGGCAGGATATGCTGTGCTACCTTACTTAACGCCCTACCGTATTAATGATGTGACATTAGATCCACAAGACATGTCAGATCAAGTAGAGCTTCAAGAAAGTACTCAGCGTATCGCACCTTACGCAGGTTCTATTACCCAGCTCAATTTCAATACAAAAATGGGCTATGCCATCTATATTAGTGCAAAACGTATTGATCACAGTAGCTTACCTTTTGCTGCAGAAGTATTTAACAGCAAAGGAGACGCTATAGGTTTAGTTGGACAAGGTAGTTTAGTTTACTTACGTAGTGATCTTAAACAAGACCAAGTAATCGTAAAATGGGGAGATGATGCATCTCAACAATGTCAAATTAAATATGATTTAAATCAACAAATTATATCTAATCAAACCAGTCTGCTTATGACAAAGGCCATATGCCAATGAAAATTTTACTGACAAGTTTACTGGGTTGTATTGGTATGAACTGCTCTACGATCACTCATGCAGCATGCTCACCCCAGTTAGGGTTCAATACAATTGATATATCGATGGCTATTGGAAAAATTATTGTAAAACCCAATGATCCTGTGGGAAAAATACTCAGTAAGTCTAATTTCAATATTCCAATAAATAATTCAACCTATATGTGCGATGGGTATGGCGGTAAAATTATTGCGGCACTTATGAAAAACCCCAAGCTGAGCAATTTAGGAGATTCAATTTACGACACGAATATCCCAGGCATTGGTATACGCTTATATAGAGAACTTCCCTCAGCGACATATTTTTCAGGATATTACCCTTACGAGAGAAATCTCAAGCCTTATACACCCTACTTTCTTGCAGGTGGATCTTTTGTCGTTGAAATTGTAAAAACAGCCAATCAGACGGGTTCTGGTCGTTTATCGCAAGGCTTATACAGCAGTTACTATGCAGATGGCTATGCAAATATGCCTTTTTTAACCAGCACTATTTATGCAAATACGGCAAGTATTAGCTCGGCATCATGTATGATACAAGGAAATGTAAATAAAACCGTTATTTTACCGACTGTTGTAAATACTGGATTTAAAAGCATTGGCTCTACGCAAGGTGAACAAGCTTTTAATGTCAGTATCTTATGTAATGGTGGTTCAACCGCTTCTAACTACTCTGAAAATAGCCAAATTAGTTTAAGTTTTGGTTTTACTGCAGAAAACTCGAACCCTCGAGTCATTGCAAATACGGCTAATAGTACGAAAAAAGCATTAGGTGTAGGTGTTCAACTTTTGTCTGACTATAAAAATCAAAATAAAGTCATCACAAATGGTAGCCAACTTGACCTTGGCTCTGTTGCAACGAACCAAAATGCACAATATGACATTCCATTACGTGCACGCTACTATCAAACAGACAATAAAGTCACTGCTGGCGAAGTCAAAGGCCTTGCAACCTTAACTATCGAATATCAATAACATAACCGATCTATAAAAAAACCTCGCATCATCATATGATCGAGGTTTTTTTGATTTAAAAGCCATAATCACTCATGGCTTTTTTAAAATCATACAACTAATTACGCTAATTTCTTAGATACATAATCAATTGCAGTTTGTACAGTTGTTAATTCATTTGAATCTTCATCTGGAATAGTAATGTCAAAATCATTTTCAAAAGACATTACAAGCTCTACTAAATCTAGAGAATCTGCACCTAAATCATCAGTAAAAGATGCTTCATTTTTAATTTCTTCAGCATTCATACCAAGTTGTTCAGCTACAGCTTGTTTTACACGTTGTTCGATATCGCTCACAGGAGGTCTCCTCGTTACTTGCGGCGTTTTAAATTGCCGCTAGTTTAATTGAATATTTAAAATAATGGAAGTTTATACATGCGCTTAAGCCATGTATAAACCACCGTTTACATGTAATACCGTACCAGTAATGTAACTAGATTTGTCACCTGCTAAAAAACTTACCGCATGTGCAATATCTTGCGTATTACCTAAACGACCAAGTGCAACTTGCTCAGTCATTTTTTTACGAATATCTTCACTCAGTTGATCTGTCATTTCTGTTGAAATGAAACCAGGGGCAACAGAGTTCACAGTAATCTGACGACTACCCATTTCTTTGGCTAGGCTACGGCTAAATGCTTCAATACCTGCCTTCGCTGCCGAGTAGTTTGCTTGTCCAGGGTTCGCAAAGTGTGCAACCACTGAACTAATATTAATAATACGTCCAAAACGAGCACGTGTCATACCCTTGAGTACACGCTTAGACAAACGATACACTGCCTTTAAATGAATATTTAAAATATCGTCCCAATCATCTTCACTCATGCGTAATAATAAGTTATCACGCGTAATACCTGCATTGTTTACAAGTACTAGAACTGGACCAAAACGTTGTTCAATATCTGAAACTACCGCATCGATCGCGACTACATCACGCACATCAAGTACAAGACCTGTACCATTTTCTGCAAAAGTAGTGCTTAACTGTGCAGCTCCAGATTCAGAGGTTGCAGTACCTACAACAAAGAAACCATCTTGAATTAATTGTTGTGCAATCGCTGCACCAATACCACGGCTTGCGCCTGTAACTAATGCAACTTTACGTTGTTCTTGGCTCATACAATATGTCCTTCTGCGACTAAAATGGCATTCAATGCATCTTCTATGCGACTAGGTGTATCTAAAGCAAATGTTTTTTCAAGGTGAGGTAAACGTTTTGCCATATTACTCAGCACAACACCCGGGCCACATTCTGCAATATAGCCAATGCCTTGATCTTGTAATCGCTGAATGGTTGCCGTCCATTGTACCGAACGATAAAGTTGTTCTTTCAAAGACAAGCGTAATGTAGCGACATCTTGTGCAACATTTGCGCTCACATTTTGTATGACAGGGATTTTAGGCAACTCAATGGCAGTTTGTTCCAATGCATCTGCGAAGTCTTCCGCAGCAGGCTTCATTAAAGAACAATGCGATGGTACAGAAACAGGCAATGCTATTGCTTTAGAACCTTGTGCTTTGGCCTGATCAATCGCAACCTGCACTGCAGCTGTTGCGCCTGCGATCACAACTTGACCTTTCGTATTATAATTTGCAGCTTCTACTTGACCTAAGCCGACATCAGTCGCTGTTTTACATAGTTCAAGTACTTGCTCATCACTTAGGCCTAAAATAGCGGCCATCGCACCTTGTCCTTGCGGCACAGCAGTTTGCATGAGTTTACCACGTAAATGAACCAACTTAACTGCATCAGTCAGCGTGAGTGATTGACCCGCAACCAGCGCACTGTACTCACCTAAAGAATGGCCTGCCAAATACTTCGGTAAAACACCACCCAATGATAACCAAACGCGCCAAATTGCTGTGCTGGCTGTCAGCAATATAGGTTGGGTATTTTCTGTTTGATTTAAGCCCTCACCTGATTGTGCAATGTGCCAGAGATCTAAACCAAGTGCATCAGATGCTTCTGTAAACGTCTCTTGCACAAGACTAAATTGTGTTGCAAGGTCAGCCAACATACCTGCTTTTTGTGACCCTTGTCCAGGAAAAACAAATGCTGTTTTTTCCGCTTGAGCATACTGCTCGAGTGGTTTAGCAGACATATTTAGTACCCTTTTATCTTCTTATCAAGTTCAGCCGTGCAATTTATCATTATTTTTTATATTTTTTAATTGCCAAATACAACATTTCGCACATAAAAAAAGGAGCAAAATGCTCCCTTTTTTATCAATCAAGTCACCTTGACCAATGTCATTATTCAGCTGATGCTTTAGCGAACAATTGACGACCACGGTAAAAACCATCTTTAGTCACATGGTGACGACGATGAGTTTCACCTGTAGTTTGGTCTACAGTTAATGCATTCTCGGTTAAAGCGTCATGAGAACGGCGCATATCACGGCGAGAGCGACTTTTACGGTTTTGCTGAACAGCCATGATGGCTCCTTAGAGAAATCGAAAAAATGGATCAGAACAATTTGGTTGTCTTATACACAAGTATATCATACTTTATGAATTAAGTTTACCTTTCAAACCTGCTAATACATCAAACGGATTATCCCGCTTTTCTTCAACAATGTCCTGCTCGGTAGGTCGATGCTTATGTTCGCAAGCATGATGCTTAGGCGACAATGGCACCAACAATAATAACTCATCTTCTAAGAGTGTGAGTAAATCAACAATTGCAGGTTCATCAAATGATCCCTTACTCGAAGATTCACCTTCACCAAGAACGACGAAATCAGCATCCTCATCCAAGCGCTCTATCAGTGACTCATCTTCTACTAGTGCTAAATGCACAGTTGAAGCCAACTCGATCTCAACAACCTCCAAACAACGTTGACAGGTCATTGGCGCTTTGGCCTCAATATTTGCATCTAACCACACTAAGCGGAGGTATGCGTCCATTGATAGTTTACAATTTATTTGAACCGGTTGATGTTCAACTGATCCAACTGTTTCACGGGCAATACGAGCAAAGCGAGACAGGGGCAGTGTTCCTGACCATGTAAAGCCTTGTTCAGCCCATTTAAACGGCTCGATGTGTGCCGGAAAGGTATTTGCTGACATAGTTTAGGCGGCAATTCTACAAATTCATCAGAACTCTGTCAAAGTTTAAGATACAATTTCTCACTTTAAAACAGAACTAACGGGTAAATAAGTCATGTTATCGCCGATTTCAAAGCAAAAAGCAGCGACATTATCACTCATTGATACCCTAAACCAACTTTGTGTACAACAATCTGTAGATCAAATCGAGCAAATGCCTTGGTCAGATCAAACCACTGAAGTACAACAAGTGGATTGGCTCATATTACACTTTAATACGTGGTTTTCCCACCATAATGTCAAACTAATTAAGGGAAATGATGAACCTGAATATTTTCCAGCATCTATAACCACACCAGCGCGGATTGAATTTGCTCATGGTTTTTTCAGTAGTGCATTACATGAAATTAGCCATTGGACCATTGCGGGGCCTAAGCGTAGAGCACTGCCTGACTTGGGTTATTGGTATGCGCCAGATGGACGTTCAGCAGAACAACAAAAACAGTTTGAGCACGTTGAAATAAAGCCTCAAGCCATTGAATGGTTATTTACAACGGCTTTTGGACGAAAATTTAACGTCTCTTTAGATAACCTCACAGGTGAGTCTGGCGACAGTCATTCCTTTAAAGATCACGTTTTTACCCAAGTACAACATTATTTTTCAGGACAAGCCAAGCTACCTAAAGATGCTTTACTGTTTATTTTCTATATTTGCACGACTGTACGGCACGGTAAAATGCTCTCTAGTCATGAATTTGATCGCCAAAGTTTAGACTAATTGTCTAGTAAGACACCGTAATAATGACTGAGTCACCATAATTACCGGGGCTCACCGCTGTTTGTGCAATATTGGGAATACGACCGTATACCGTACTGATTTGTGCTGCACCAGTACCCGTTAAATTCACGACTTGATTGGTATTCCATTGCCGTGTACGTGCGGCGTCAGAGTACAAATCATATGCAATATATTCTTGACTGGCTGAATTATACATTCTACGCAACGCTAAAGCATTACTATAGTTATCCCCCAAACCTAACTCAATACTATACGCAGTACCTGAATTACAGGTACTGCTAAGCGCCCCCGTTGCATCATAATTTTGACCCGATACATTTACACCAGATAAGTTACCAAAATTCATGTTTGCAGTGGTACTGACTTGGCAAAACTTTGGAATAACATATGAAGCTGTAAGCACCATATTTCCAGAATCTGGATTAGTTGAGGAATTAATCGCCGTATTTCTTTCACACCCCCTAGTAGCAGCCTGCATATCCCAATATATCCTCGCTGTAACAGTATATGTACCAATCGGATATGCTAATAGGCTGGCTGTTTGTGCTGGCACCATTAAAGTCACATTATAACTAATTGTATTACCAGAACGAGCCGTTGTAGCTGGACCATACCATGTCCCATTAATCATGTTGTTTGCATCACCTCCACCACCGACTGTCCCATAAACTCTTACGGGTAAACTTACTCTGCCATTACTAGATGTATTACCGCTAAATTCTGCCATAACACAAATATTTGCTTGGCTAATTTGATTGTAAGATCCAAACAAACCTAGTACATCCCAAAAAGGTCTGGAAAATAAAGTACAAACAATTGTACCCGTCATGGTCACAGGAGCATTGGTGGCAATATTTGAGGATGTATAGTTATAGGTTCCAAAAGTAGAACCAGAATTAGTACATTCTGCATAACTGGTGTGACTGAGCAAAAGTCCACATAAAATCATCCCTGTCATGATGATGTAGCGCAAATAGCGTTTATGACAAAAAAGTATATTTACTGACATACAAATGGCCCTATTTTCTCAATACCCGATGCTTTTCCATGATAGTCAAACTGCGCTTTACACTGACCATGATCTAATAAATCTACAACAACTGTATTATGTTCTAGTAATCCATCTACAAACACTTCTCCACCATAACCCAATACAGACTGTTCCTTCCCATTAATCGTCACAATGTAACCTGCACCAAGATCAACATGTGATGAGTTGACTAAATGAACAATCGCTGAAATCACTTTACGGGCACCAAAATCAATATGTGCGCCTTTTTTATAACCTGTTGCCAGTTTCTTTTCAGTACTATCTATACGCCAATCTAATGGAAGATCTTGTGGATTTGCATAAATGGTATGTGTTCTATACGGTGTTAGATCTGGAATAAAAAAACGTCCCTTCGCATCTGTTTCACCTAAACTTACACCACCATTAATTATTTTAGTTTTAGGGCCAGCATTTGTGACCAAAGCATAACCGTCTCCCACTTGATTGGTTGCAAAGAATCGATTTTCAGCAAAAACTAACGAACCTGAAGCAGATAAACCCAATTGTTTTAAATCATTACTATGACTATATCTGGCAGATAAGTAAGCATAACGGTCTACATAATTTAGATAGCCAGACCCCCCTTGCGTCGCTTGATTTTGGCTAGCTGTAACACCCCAACCTAAACTCCCCAAACTTTGTGTCGACGCACTGGCGATATCTAACTGTTTTGAGACATTACCGTTGTCTAAACCAGCCATTGTCGATACATTTAGTGGAGATGATTTAGGGGTATAGCGCAAGGTTAAATAAGCACCATAGCTTTTTCGATTAATAAGGTCTTGGTATGCTGAAAAAAACACGCCCCAACGTTGATTAATTGATGTTGCTAAATTTAAAGTCGCTTGTTTATAACGACTGTTAGGCGTAACAACGGAGTTGTATCCCGCATACATACCTGTACTTGGCGTAAACTGATAATTTGCGCCAAGTCTAAAGACTTGCTTTGCAGAAGATGTGGTATCGATTGAAGACAATTCATTTGTGTTGGCATAATGCGTTGCATAGTAATGGTCTGACACCCGTGCCAAGTTAAAATATCCATCAAAACTATTCAGCAAACTAAAGTTCATGTTCAGCTTTGAAGATACATTTAGCTCCAAAGCAGTAGATGCTAAAGTACCTTGTTTACCTCTATACTGGCTTGCAGCGAGATCCACACTTAAAATGCCACGATCAAATACATTTCTTGTCGCACCCATACCTAAGTTAAGTAAACCATTTGACGATGCTTCTACTCCTCCATCTACAGTAATCTGGGGTGTTAATCCATAACGTATTGAAGATGATGAAAACAAAAGTTGTGAAGCATAGTCATTCGAGCGTAAAGCATAATTAAAACGAGGCGTACCTAAATCTACAGAAAACTGTTTTATGCCTTTTTGTAAGATTTTGACAGAGGTATAATAGGGTTTAGTACTCACGACTTGTTGACCATTAATATCTGTTGTCACGAGTGTCACTTGATTACCAGAAATAAAAGGTAACGTTTTGACATCAAAAGGACCAGATGGAATAGATCCAGAATAAATTTTTTGTTGGTTCACATATAAATCTAAAGTTGATGGGAGCGTAGCAGATCCTGAAAACTCAGGTGAAGCAGTAGTCACAAGATCACTACGTTGCTCATAAGCACTGGCCCACTGCAAACCAAGCAACCTTACACTTGTATTCCACTGTGCACTATTACTCACAAAATCACCGAGTGTATAAGAGCGAATCTGTATCGGATCTACATATCTCCAAGTAGTAGAAAGTCTTACAAATTTTTCATTAAATTGTGTTGTTTTTTCTTCATTGTTATATAAAAATTGATGGCTTAAACTCCCCCATGACTGATTTATCATCAATTGACCATTTAAGGAAGAATATTTTTTATCTCTGCTATAGTTTTGGTAAAAATTATAATTAAAAATATTCGCATTGAATGACTGAGAGTCTAATTGAGATGTATCTGCTTTTGGTGTACCCAGCTCAACTGCATAACGTGTTAAGTATGTTAAAGGCACATTTAAAGATAATGTCTGGTTCGCCAAGTCATACGTATAATTTAACCACGGTAATTCTTTTAAGCTCACCCACTGTGTATCACTCACACTGGCATCTATTTTAAGACGTAAAGCTCTTAAATCTGTGCCTGAAATAGAAAATTGACCTTGCCCGTCTGTTTTAATTCTTATTAAATCTCGACTCGGATACTGATTAACAAATACACTCAAGAATAAGTCTGCATCTTTTTGCAATGCAGATGTATCTAATGCAGCTACAGGAGCAATAGTAGGAATACTATCCTCATCTAAGCTAAAGCTGTTGGCATTTGCATACGCTAAACTGGTATGGGTTAAAACCGCGCCAAGAAAAAATCTTACCTTTAGCACCATAAAACTTATAGCCGTGTTGCTTTGCCATTTACATTCAGTTGTAAATGATATTGATGTGTGGGATCAAACACAAAATCACGAGCAATGGCGTAGCTTTTTTCATTTCCTGCTAGAATGTAACCATTTACAGTACCTATTTGCAACATATACTCTTTTTGGGTTGTTGCATCAATTAATTTCACATCAGTCAATAAACTACGTAATCCACCTTGGTTGATTACAGTGAGTACTGGTTTATTGTCACGTTGTTCAATTTTCCATGCCAATTTAAGCTGGCTGTCTGGATTACTAATGAATACAGGTAAAGAAATGCGCATCAATACCGTAAGGCCTTGTGATATTTTTCTACTGTCTGTAGGTTTTGGAATTTCATCTAAAATTAGGCGATAGCTTTTTTCATCTTTTACAGGCGTTTTGTCTAAATGAACAACACGATAGTTATAAGATGAATTTGCTACTAGATTTGTGACAGGTGGACTCACAACAACATCATTTGTTGGCACTAAAACATCTTTCCCATGATCTTGTGTCCATTTAAACACTCGAGCCTGTAACGCTGTAGATTCAGACGACTCATTAAATACAGACAGTGTCTGACTATTTTGAGTCGATTGAAACTCAATCGTTGTAGGAGATATTCTTAATGAAGCTGCAAATGATGCTAATGGATATATTGTAAAAAGACAGACTACAGCTTTACTAAGAACAGCTAATCTATGCTTGAGCATATAAATTACCTAATATAAGATCAGAAAAAATTGGTGCTGATAAACGTTATATTTCATCAACACCAATCACACTTTAACTTTATAACACGTTAATTTAAACGATTAGTAAGTTACTGTAAGTGTTACTGTATCTAAATAAGAACCAACGCTTGGCAATACTGTTCCTGCAGGAATTTGACCAAATACTTGCGTAGACTGCACTGTACCTGTACCTGTACCTGTAAATGCCGTTGCTGTTTCAATTTTAGTCTTATAACCTGAATCTGAATATAAGTTGTACGGTAGTAAATCTGTACCACCTGCACCACCTTTCATATTACGTTGACCAGATGCGGCATTGTCACCAGTACCAAATGTAAGGTTCCATGCAGTACCTTTGTTACATAGTACGTTCACTGCGCCTGCACCCGTTGTAGCACTACTTGCATTAACATTAGCAGCTAAGCTAGAAATTGAACCAAAATCTAATGAAGTATCCCCAATCTTTGTACCTGTTGCACTAGTGTTCAGTACACAACTTGATGTTACAGTCGCTTTTACTGTCATTGCACCTGTTGCTGTTGCTGCTGTTGCTGATTCAGTAACAGGAAGCATAATAGCGAAAAGCGCTACAAATTTGTTCATACAGTTTCCCCTAAGAGGTGAGAGATTAAAAAAGCAATAGTTCGATAACAATGCGCTAGTAATCACAATCGTAGCTACACTGTATGGTTTTATTATAAGATAGATTCTTTATTAATCATATAACAGCATCAAATTGCCTTTTATGCTTCAAAAGACAAGTTTGAGCATCCAATATTGCTCGTTTAAAAAATAATCACCAGTATGACCTTAAAAATATGGTGACACAAAGCACATAATTATAAAATTAAAAAAAACCAATCACAGTTAAATTACATTGTAAAAAACAGATATTTATAGACATAGTGTTACAAATACTTACAACAAAATACTCAAAAAATTACATTAATAACATTTTTTATCAAAAAAATTCAATTTTATTTAATATAACCAGCGGAATTACACTTACAAATAATGCTAAACAGAAATGTTTCACATCGCTAAATTTTGTAGCTTGTGATCTTTTAAAACCTAATTATGCTTTAATACGAGCGTATTTCAACCAATTTATACCACTTAAGAGCAAAACTAAAGTTGAATCTTCGTTACTTAAAGCATGAGTTGATCTAAACGACAAAACATTAAATTCCCGCGTAATTACTCACAGCACTTTTATGAAGATAACCTACCTAATCAAATCATTTTTTCGAGTATTATATCAGCCAAGCAAATACCATATCCAAAAGAATGAGATGACTCTATTTAGTATTAAAGTATAAAAAATACAGTAACCATAAAAGCACACCGTACTTTGCTTGCTAGTAATATGTCTACAATTTATGCATAATACGCCATCAAAAAATCTTGTTGGAGCCTCAGCCAATGCTACACCTTAGAGTCCACCCTGATAATCCACAGCAAAGACTCATCAAACAAGCTGTAGATGCCATTCGTGAAGGCAAGATCATCATTTACCCAACCGATGCAGCCTATGCAATTGGTTGTAAAATTGGTGATAAAACAGCAGTTGAACGTATTTCACGCATTCGTCAGCTCGATGCAAAACATCAATACACAATTTTATGTAGTGACCTGTCACACCTTGCTAACTTTGCCAAAGTAGATAACCCGACCTATAGACTCTTAAAGGCGCATACACCATCTGCAACAACATTTATTTTACCTGCAACCAGTGAAGTGCCAAGACGCTTAATGCACCCAAAGAAAAAGACCATTGGTTTACGTGTACCCGATAACACCATCTGCCAAATGCTATTACAAGAGTTGGGGGAACCTTTACTCACCAGTACGCTGATTTTACCCAATCAGGCAGATCCTCTAGATGACCCATACGAAATAGAAATGCAACTGGATAATTTGGTTGATGTATTTATTGACAGTGGTTTTGGTACGCTCAAAGAAACCAGTATTGTTGATTTATCTGGTGACCAAGCCGAAGTCATTCGTCATGGTGCAAGCGATGTCAGTGCTTTTGAGTAAGGATGTATTTACTTTTAAAATAAATAGACTAAAATCGGCGCTACACTTTCGATCAAGTGGTTGTTGCTTTTAAAACAACTTGATCTTCTCATGCTTTTGAAAATTCGCGTGGCTTAAATATTTCATGAATTCTGCTTTACAAGCTCCTGTGGCACAGTCGTCTGCTATACGTGTTTTCGACCAATACCACAACGACATACCAGATGACTTATACATTCCAGCAGCCGCATTTCAAATTTTGCTCAGCTACTTTGAAGGGCCACTCGACTTTCTGCTGTATTTGATTAAAAAAAATGGGTTTGATCTGTTACAGCTCGACATTTCACCGATTGCTACACAGTATTTAAGCTATATTCAGCAAATGAAGTCGTTAGATATTGAGCTCACTGCTGACTATTTAGTCATGGCAGCACTACTTGCTGATTTAAAATCGAGATTATTACTCCCAAAACCCACCAAGCTTCAGCTTGAAGATGATCCAAAACAACAATTGGTTGATCGCTTAGAACAGTATTTACGTATTAAAGATGCAGCAACAGCTTTAAATACATTGAATGTACTTGAACGAGATACGTTTATACCTCAAGTTATACTTGGGCAAGCCAAACTTAACCTTGACGGGTTCGATGCAAACATTTTAACCCATGCCTTACACTGCTTATTTAATCGTCCTGAACCCATCACACACCAAGTTACCTCAGAAACAGTATCTCTTGAAGAACGTATGGTTTATATTGAAGGCACACTACAAAGTGGCCAACGTTACACATTTCACGAGTTACTTACGCACAACCAAGGTAAAGTGGGTATGGTCGTCACATTTATGGCCATTTTAGAGTTAGCAAGACAAGAAAAGATTACAATTTTAGCGACAGGTATTGAAGAGCCTTTGTCTATTTGTGGAGCTCAAATATGAATACTACACAACAACATGACCATCTCATGCAACTTGAAGCCATTATTTTTGCCAGTGATACGCCTGTTTCAATTCAGTTCTTAAAAGCTGCATTTAAAAATAAATATAATAAACAAGAAATTAAAGCACTATTGCAACAATTAGCGACATTACAGTATGGCCGATCTATTGAACTGATTGAAACGGCTCAAGGCTACAGATTTCAAGTCCGTGCAAAATATCGTGAAACCATTCAAGAAACATGGCCAGAAAAGCCCATCAAGCTCTCTGCCTCTCTCGTTGAAATATTAGCCGTAATTGCTTACCATCAGCCCATGACAAGGGCTGATATTGAACACATTCGTGGTGTGACCAACAACAGTCAAGTGTTAAGAACACTCTTTGACTGGGAGTGGATTAAAGAGTCCGGCTTTAGAGAGGCACCAGGTCGCCCTGCACTGTTGGTGACTACCCCCCAATTTCTAAATGCTTTTGGCGTATTATCGTTAAGCGAATTGCCCCCCTTACAGGATACCAAAGACGTATTCATGACACTTGATGCCCATGCAACAACGTCGTGAAAGGTGCACTGTTGATTGATTAATTCTAAGGTTTACTGTTATGAGTGAAAAGTTACAAAAAGTTTTAGCACGTGTTGGCCTCGGCTCACGTCGCTATATGGAAGAAGTGATTGCTTCTGGCCGAGTCAGTGTCAATGGTAAAGTCGCACATGTCGGCGAGCGTATTGAGCAAGGTGATGAATTACGTATCGATGGCCGTAAAGTACAATTTCAACTTGAAGATGAAATTCGTCGCCGCGTACTTATTTACTACAAGCCAGAAGGTGAAATCTGTTCACGTAGCGACCCAGAACAACGCCCAACCGTGTTTGAGCGTTTGCCACAAATTCCAAATGACCGTTGGGTTATGGTGGGTCGTTTAGACATTAACAGTACAGGCTTACTATTGTTTACTAACGATGGTGAATTGGCTAACCGTTTAATGCACCCATCAAATGAAGTTGAACGTGAGTATGCTGTACGTGTAATGGGCGATTTGACCCCACAAATGCGTCAAAAGTTAATTAACGGCGTTGAATTAGATGATGGCCCCGCCAAGTTTGAATCAATTACTGACTTAGGCGGTGAAGGGATTAACCGATGGTATCAAGTGGTAGTGAAAGAAGGACGTAACCGTGAAGTACGTCGTTTGTTTGAATCACAAGAACTCAAAGTCAGTCGCTTATTGCGTACTCGCTACGGTTCTGTGATCTTACCACGCGAGCTACGTACAGGCCGTTGGACTGAACTTGATAAAAACGATATTGATGCATTAACCAAGTTGGTTGAACTTAAACCACGCCAAGGTACAGGCTTGTTTGGTTTGGCTAAACGCCGTGCTGAACGTATGTCTGAAAACCCAATGCCTGCACGTCGTGGTGGCTACTTACGTCAGCAACCCCGTGAAGAAGACTCATCGAATCAAAAATCACCAAGACCATCGAATCAACGTCAAGGCAATGGTAATAACAATGGCGCTAAACCCTATGGTGCGCCTCGTCGTAACCGTCGTAATGACTCAGAGTAAATAATTAAAAAACAGCCTCAATATTGAGGCTGTTTTTTTTATA
The DNA here is from genome assembly GCF_900096955.1 of Acinetobacter boissieri. GTDB lineage: Bacteria > Pseudomonadota > Gammaproteobacteria > Pseudomonadales > Moraxellaceae > Acinetobacter > Acinetobacter boissieri. The sequence continues at coordinate 220,834 of NZ_FMYL01000004.1, forward strand.
ACGCATGATGACTTAAATTTGGAATATCTATCCAACCTGCGTCTGGAAACATTCTATTCACAGACTGCTTTAAATAACGCTTACTGTCTTTGGCAATACATTCATCTTTTGCATCGTGGCACAGGTTATACGCTACAGCATGCAACGTCATGCCTCTATGTTTTAAAGCCTCTAAACTTAACAATGTATGGTTAATACTACCCAAACGTCCTGAGGTCACTAAAATGACGGGGTATTTGTGTTGGTAAATATAATCAATACTCAGCAACTGCTCAGTTAAAGGCACCATCAGACCCCCTGCACCTTCAAGTAATACCACATCAAAACGCTGGCTTAACGTTTGGGTAGCCTGTTCAATGGCTTCAAAATTAATTTCTCGCCCATCTATACGTGAAGCCAAATGTGGTGATGCAGGATAGCTAAAAATTTCAGGCATGGTAGTCTTATCATGGTCTTCAGCAAAAAATGGTACATCCATGATACGGCGGTGTTGCTCGATGTCTTCTGACACCATATCATTTCCCGTTTGGACCAGTTTTTGCGTGATCACTCGTTTGCCTTGTGCCAAATACTGTGAAGCCAAATAGCCTGTGGCATAGGTTTTACCAATTTCAGTATCTATACCACTAATAAAATAAATATTATCCATTATTTTTTCCGAGCAATCACGTAAAGAGGTTGATAGGTCAATGCATACTGGCTGTTACCCTCTGCATCAAGTTCACTAAATTCGGCATAGTCATCGTAAAACTGTTGTAGCTTTTGTTTATTCCAAACAAAATCACCTTGGCTCGCAGTGACACCCGTAGCTTTTAAATGTTTGAGCACGCGAAGCGGATGAGAAAACCACAACGTCATATTTTTTTGTTCGATATGTATGACGTCAAAGCCCTGTCGGTCTAACCGACTTTTAATACTAGCCATCGACACATAGTCAAGCCCATGACCTGTTAATGCTTTAATTTCTTGTAAATTTTGTTCAGCAAAACTTGAAAAAACCAACCAACCTCGAGGCTCTAATGCCTGTTGTATACGTGCAAAAAGTGGTTCAAGATCTTGCACCCATTGCAATGCTGAACTAGAAACCACCGCCGTTAAATGGCTTGGCAGTGGCATCTGTTCAATATCGCCAATACAAAATTCAATCGGGTCAGTAGGCTGAAAAAACTGCTCTACTTCAGCATAAATATCATTGGCAAAATAATGCTTTGGACGATACTGTAATAACATTTGTCGTGTAAGATTGCCTGAACCACAACCAACTTCTAACATGTTATCAATCGGTGCAGACACATACTTTGCCATGAGTCTACTTAAATACAAGCAAATTTTTTGCTGTGCAATGGCTTGTTCACTATAGCTTTCTTTAGCACGAGCAAAACGCTGTTTGACTTTATTTTTATCGATCTGCATCACAAAGCATCTACCAACTGATCTAAATCACGCATAGCAATAGATGCAGTTAAAGAAATACGTAACCGTGCCTGATGCTTTGGTACAGTGGGTGGGCGAACAGGCATAATATAAAAGCCTGCATCTTGTAACTGCCTCGACTTTTGCACAGCCTGCTCACTTTCACCGACAATAATCGGCACAAGGTGACTACTTGAGGGGCAATCATAACCTATTGCAATCACTTGTTGTTTTAACTGCTGTGCAATCTGTTGTAGGTGTTGGCGTTGCTTTTGCATACCCTGCATATACTCAAACATAAAATGCGTCCATGCAACATTAATCGGTGGCAGTGCCGTGCTAAAAATTAGTGGGCGCATGGTATTAATTAAATAGGCTTTAATAATTTCATCACAGATTAAATAACCACCGACTGATGCCAATGCTTTACCAAATGTGCCAACTAAAAAGTCAATATGTTCAATCACGGCGTATTGCTCGGCACAGCCTAAACCACGCTCACCACGTACACCAATGGCATGCGCTTCATCGACATATAACATCACTTTATTAAACTGCTGTTTAAGTCTGACTAGGCCATGCAAATCTGCTTCGTCACCATCCATACTAAAGATGCTTTCTGTGACAATAATAATGCGGTCAATGTCTGTATTATCATGATACTTTTCAAGCAGTTGTTTTAAGTGGCTTAAGTCGTTGTGCTTATAACGTACATATTTTGCTTGGCTTAAGCGAATCCCATCAATCATACTGGCATGAACCAACTTATCTGCCAAAATCAATGTTTTGGCATTGGCAAGTGCTGGCAATATCCCAATATTCATGTGATAGCCACTATTAAATAATAGCGCTGCCCGTCCAGCAAAGGGATTAGACAATGCTTGTTCAAAAGCGGTGTACTCATCAAAATTACCCGTAAGTAGTCGTGATGATGAACTGGTCATGAGGCTTTGATTCTGCTGCAAAAACTGCTGTTTTAATTCACTTTTCCCCGCCAAACCTAAGTAGTCATTTGAAGACAAATTCAACATACGCTTTGATGCAATGGTTAACCACTGCCCTTGCTGTTGATTATGGGTAAATTGACGATGATTGCCCTGCTTTTTAAGCACATCTAAGGCATTTTGATAATGGTCTAACAATGACATATTTTACCCTCAGACAATTGCTGTACCACGTCAGACAATACCGTTAAAAGCTGTGTTAAGTCTGCAGATGAAATGACATATGGTGGCATTACATAGACCAATTTGCCAAACGGCCTCACCCAAATACCACGTGCCACGAAGATCTCTTGTAGTTGTTTGAGGTCAACCGCCTCTTTCATTTCCACCACACCTATTGCACCCAACACCCGTACATCTTGTACACCACTTAAATCTGCAAGAGGTAAAAGCACATCTGCTAAAATCTGTTCAATTCGAGCAATATTGGCTTGCCAGTCTTGTTCTAGTAATAAAGTGGTGCTTTTTAATGCCACAGCACAGGCCAAAGGGTTAGCCATAAAAGTTGGGCCATGCATAAACACCCCTGCTTCACCACTTGAAATGATTTCTGCAATATAACGAGATGTGAGTGTGGCTGCTAAGGTTAAGTATCCACCTGTAAGCGCCTTTCCAATACACATAATATCTGGAGCAACCCCTGCATGTTCCCAAGCAAATAATTTACCTGTACGACCAAAGCCTGTGGCAATTTCATCAAAAATCATGAGGACTTGATATTGTTCACACAGCTTTTTCGCTTGGCGTAAATATTCGGGGTGATAAAACCGCATACCGCCCGCACCTTGTACAATGGGTTCAATAATTAGGGCTGCTATGTACTGATGATTTTTTGCGAGCATGGTTTCAAGTGCCGTCATATCATCAGCACACCACTCACTGCCATAACGGCTTTGCGGTGCAGGTACAAAATAACGAATCGGTAATGCTGAACCAAACACTTGATGCATCCCTGTGACCGGGTCACACACCGACATGGCATTCCATGTATCACCATGATACCCCGAGTGCGTGGTGACAAAATTGGTTTTTTGATGTTGACCTTGCGCTGTCCAATATTGCACAGCCATTTTCAATGCCACTTCAACGGCCACTGAGCCCGAGTCTGCATAAAAAATTTTATCTAAATTGTCAGGAGTTATCGCCAGTAGCACTTTACCCAGCTCAATGGCAGGATCATGCGTTAACCCACCGAACATAATGTGCGACATTTGCTGTAACTGAGTCTGAATCGCTTCATTCAATGCAATGTGGTTATAACCATGTATTGCACACCACCAAGATGACATACCATCAATGAGCTGTGTACCATCGTCTAATTCAATGGTTGTGCCATACGCACGTTTGACTTTAAACGTAGGTAATGGGTCAAGCATAGAAGTATAAGGGTGCCACAAATGCAGACGGTCAAATGAATCACTCATTGGCGATGGGCTCAAAAGCTATAAGAAAGCAATATGTTAATTTTTTTGATACTGCAACGCTATTGCGAGATGCGACAAATTATTGTTTTACTGTTGTTGTAAATAATTTTGAATACGCTCTGCTGTCATCTTTGCATAAAAAACAGGAAAACTATGGCTCACACCCTGTATTACCTCACACGAATACTGCTGTTGTAATGCATGCACGGCGGTCATTGGTACAAGTTGATCATGCGCTGCAAAAATATGATGGCTAGGTATTTTTTTAAGTGCTTCAAGCACATCTAACTGTTTTAACCATTGTAAACCCTGTACATAAAGTGGCTCATTTGGTTTAAATACTCCCTTTAAAAGCGTTTGCCACTGTATTTTTGCATTTTTATCTCCACGGCAAATATTAAAATAAAACTGTTTTAGCGTTGCATCACTATGTATTAAATACTGTTGTTGGAATTGATCAAATGCCTGCACTGGCATCGCATGTGGCCAATGAGATGAAGCGACAAAACACGGATTAGATGCCAAAGTGATTACTGGTCTGACTTGCTGATCACGCGTTAAAAGATAGGCTGACAAAGTGACAGCAAGTTGCCCCCCTAAAGACCATCCCACTAAAACATTTGCATTTAACGCTTCATGAATAAGCGCTGTAGGTATTTGATCAGGATCAAAAATATCATATATGCTGACACGATGACCTTGTTGCTGTAATTCATGAGCTAATGGCTGTAAAGGCAGTACACCCATGCCCCACCCTGTAATGAGGACGATTTTTTTCTTTAGCATAAGATAAAATATAAGAAATAAATGCCATGATTATACGGCGTTAAAAAATCAGGTCGATACTTAAAATGTTCATCATATAAAAAAACCTGAACATCTCTGCTCAGGTTTTTTTAACAATAAAGAAAATTACTTGGTCTTACGTTGTATTTCTTGCTTCGCTTCTTCTAACATTTTAGTAAATGCTTTGTCTGCATGTAAGCGCGCTACAATCGCTGAACCTGTAATACGCCCTGCATCAACATCACTTTGCCAATGCACACCACAAATTACACGACTTTGGCCGTATTCATAACCACGCTGTAAAATTTCATTTTGGCGCTCAGGGCGAATCTCTGCCAATACTAAAGCAGATGACCAACCAATGGTGGTGTGCCCAGATGGATAAGCACCATTTTTACTTAAATTCGCTTCATCATTCGGTGTACACGTATGCGAGTTAAAAAACATAAATGGACGCAGACGCATATAATGCTCTTTAGCTGCCTTCGTTGCATAATTTCCTGCATCTGTACGTAATTTTCTTAATATTTCATAAGTAATTGGCGTATTTTGTGGAGAAATCTCAATACCTAAAGCTTGTGAAAAAGGTTTACCAATATTGGCATCAGACAAGTCGGCATCTTCAGCAGCGACTTTCCAACGCTCTGTGCCTACAAGGCTTTTTGCTTGATCATATGCAGCCTTATCACGTAAAAAGTCTACGCTGTTATATGCAGGTGGTGCAGGTACAATCGCTAAACTGTCTGGAACTTGTGCCAGCTGTAAAAACGAGTTACTTTGCTCTAAAGCATAACTGCTAGATACCGAACCTATAGTGGTGAGGAGTGTACATAACAATGTTTTAATTTTCATATTTTTACTATTTGATAAAGTTACAGCCGTTATAATATAACAACAATTTTGACCAAAAAATGACAGTCAGATGTCACTTATATGACAAATACTATCTGTGTTACGATGATCAATCTTTTATTTTTACGATAATCGCTCATGCGTTTTTACTCATTATTTTTTATTATCATTTTAGCCAATATATTTCCTTCGCTACATGCATCTAATGATTTTAAAAACACGTCATCAGCAACATGGGTTGGAAAAACAGCGCCCGACTTTCAACTCTTCGACCAAAAGGGTAAATCACATACACTAAGCCAGTATCAAGGCAAGTGGGTCGTATTATATTTCTACCCCAAAGATAACTCTCCTGGGTGTACTGAAGAGGCCAACCAATTTAAAGCACTTTACCCAAAATTCTTACAACAACATGCCGTTATACTGGGTGTGAGTTTAGATAATATTGCTTCGCATCAGCACTTTTCAGACAAACTACAATTACCATTTCCAATTTTGGCGGATTCAAAGCAAACCCTTGCTCAATCATTTGGGCTCATACGAGATTTTGGTATTATTCAATTTGCAAAAAGAGAAACCTTTTTAATAGACCCTCAAGGTAATATTACTTATCACTATCAAAGCGTGAACACACAAACACATGCATCAAAAGTTTTAGCAGATATTACTAAAGCCAATTCATCGCACTAAGCTTTGTTTTGGCAAATAAACGCAACACACGTTGCTAGCGCGTCATTTTCCTTTCCTAGAGAACATGCTAAGAAATAGTCTTGTACCATTTGTGCCTGCTGTTCAATCCCATAGTCTAAAAAGCGTTTTTTAGCGGACAACACATATGTATAACGCCGATTAAAGATAGCACGGCGAATTACAGCTAAACCATACTGCACTTGCCATACATGCACCATTTCATGAATAAACCAAGATTGCATATACACGTCTGTCTTAGAAAAATCATCAGACCACTGCGAAAGGTGTATATAAATATTACCATTTGGACTTAAGGCATAATTTTTTAAAATGGCTTTATGCGCCACAATTTCAACGTCATTAAGGGCAATACGATCAGCGAAAACAGAACGCACTAACTGCTGTTCACCCAGCGTCAATTTACGTTTTTTTTGCACAAAATGAGCATTAAATCGATGTAAAAACCGTGTAAAGCGCATGCAACACCTATATAATAGAAAAACATGAATGTTATTCGTAATAAACTGTTATTTTTTATTATATTCACATCGTTTTTTAGATATTTTAGGCCTAGTCTTGATACTGTAGCTTAAAAATACAGTACTTTTATCGTGAACCCCGAAGATATCAGTATACCATTACACTGGACTGAATAATTAAATTCAAAAAATCAGCCCATTGTTTATCCTTTAAAGGAAATAGGATTTTGTTTAAATGAAAAACTTTAAAATAGCACTTGCTCAATTTTCTCCGTACATTGGTAATTTAGAACGCAATACGCAAAAGATGATTGAGCAAGCTCGTCAAGCGAAACAAGACGGCGCAGACCTGATTGTATTTCCTGAGTTGAGCATGGTCGGCTACCCAGCAGAAGACTTACTCCTCCGCCCAAGCCTAAAAAAAAGAACACGAGATGCTTTTCAAGCATTAAGTGAAGTAAAAGATATTGTGATGGTTTTTGGCTTTGCACATCAAACAGAACAAGGTCAGACCTATAACGCCGCTGCTGTCATAAAAGATGGTGAAGTACTGGGTGTATATAATAAACAGAACTTACCAAACTATGGCGTGTTCGATGAAAAACGCTACTTTAGCGCAGGGCAACAACACCTGATATTTGAATACTGTGGCCATAAGTTTGGTGTATTGATCTGTGAAGATATATGGACACTCAGTACAGTACAACAACTGGCTCAATTGAATATAGACACCGTTTTAGTGCTTAACTCATCACCTTATGAAGTAGGTAAACCACAACATCGCATTCAAACCCTGACTAAATTGGCAGAACAGCTCAATATTAATATTGTTTACACCAACCAAGTCGGTGGACAAGATGACCTTATTTTCGATGGCAGTAGCTTTGTCGTGAGTCGTAATGCCGAACTCATCTTAAAAGCACCTTCGTTTGAAGAAAATATCTATAGCGTCTCTTTCGACCATACAAAAGCGAACTTTGAAACGTCAACGATTACACCCGAATTAGATACAATGGCCGAGATTTATCAAAGTCTTGTCATGGCAACACGTGACTATGTACAAAAGTCAGGTTTTTCAGGTGTAATTTTGGGTTTATCTGGCGGTATAGATTCAGCACTCACACTTGCAATTGCAGTAGATGCGCTCGGTGCAGACAAAGTTCAAGCTGTGATGATGCCATATACGTATACAGCACAAATCAGTATTGAAGATGCTAGCACACAAGCCAAAAATTTAGGTATCGCATTTGGGGTAGCTGAAATACATAATATTGTTAACAGCTTCCAACAAACGCTATATCCTTTCTTTGGCAATGCACCTGCGGACAGCACCGAAGAAAACTTACAAGCACGTGCACGTGGTACATTACTCATGGGTTTATCCAATAAATTTGGTAACCTCGTACTTTCAACGGGCAACAAATCTGAGCTTGCAGTGGGTTATTGCACCCTCTATGGCGACATGGTCGGTGGCTTTGCAGTACTGAAAGATGTGTATAAAACTATTGTGTTTGAGTTAGCCAAATACCGTAATAGTATTTCTGAGCAACCGATCATTCCTGAACGTGTCATTACTCGCCCACCTTCAGCAGAACTTAAAGCAGAACAAAAAGATCAAGACTCTTTGCCAAGCTACGATGTGCTTGATGGTATTTTATATGCCTATATTGAAGAAGACCAAAGCCAAGACGATATTATTGGCAAAGGTTTTGACAAAGCTGTAGTCGAAAAAGTTATTCAAATGGTTGACCGCAACGAATATAAACGCCGTCAAGGTGCAATCGGGCCTCGCATTAGCTCACGCGCATTTAGTCGTGAACGCCGCTACCCAATTGTAAATCAGTGGCGTGCAGGCAAATAAAAGCCGAGCCTTTCAGAGAAATTATTCGCTGAAAGGCTTTTTTTATACTTAAAAATTATAACAACTTACAATTGAGCAGATTCAGCATTGCCTCTTGTACATTCTGCTTTATTATATAAAATTAATTTTTTTGTACTTTATATTTTTCATGACTTCTTCAGCCACTTTAGCACTTAGCATAGAACTACTACAGCAACCCTCTGTCACCCCGAATGACCATACATGTCAGCAAATTATTGCCAAACGTTTAGAGAAACACAACTTTCATATTGAAAATATGCGTTTTGAAGATGTAGATAATATTTGGGCACGCCGTGGAACAACAGGCCCTGTATTTTGTTTTGCAGGCCATACCGATGTTGTACCTACAGGCAATGTAGACGCTTGGACTTCAGCGCCTTTTAATCCAGACATTCGTGATGGTAAACTTTACGGACGTGGTAGTGCAGACATGAAAACAGCCATTGCGGCCATGATTACTGCAACAGAACGTTTTGTGAGTAAATACCCAGACCACAAAGGCTCTATTGCTTACTTAATCACTTCTGATGAAGAAGGCCCTGCCAAAAATGGTACAGTAAAAGTCATTGAAACCCTCGAAAAACGCCATGAAAAAATAGATTGGTGTTTGGTCGGCGAACCTTCAAGTACTGATCGCTTAGGCGATATTGTTAAAAATGGTCGCCGTGGCTCACTCAATGCCAAAATTACCATTCAAGGTAAACAAGGCCACGTGGCTTACCCTCATTTGGCAAAGAACCCGATTCATTTGGCGACTTCTGCCATTGATACACTATGCAAAACCACATGGGATCAAGGCAATGAATATTTCCCTGCTACGAGCTTTCAAATTTCCAATATTGCTGCAGGCACAGGCGCAACCAACGTCATTCCAGATGTTTTAGACATTACCTGTAATTTTCGTTATTGCACAGAAGTGACTGCAGATGAACTCAAAGCACGTGTGGTTGATATTTTAAATGCCAACCAACTTGACTACCACATTGAGTGGAACTTATCGGGGCAACCATTTATTACCCCTGTAGGTGATTTAGTCAAAGCCACTCAACATGCGATTCAAAAAGTCTGTGGCTATAAAACTACACTTTCAACCAGTGGTGGTACATCTGACGGTCGCTTTATTGCACCAACAGGCGCACAAGTCATAGAACTTGGCGTACTCAATGCCACTATTCACCAAGTAAATGAGCATGTCAATATTGCTGACCTAGAGCCATTGTCTGCTATTTACGAAGAAATGTTAGTACAGCTACTCACTTAAATTTGAGATCAGCCATTATCTATAGCAGTGTCTATATATTGGCTGATTGCTCAACAGCATTTTTCATACCTATGGCCTATAATTACTATAGAATATGGGCTAGGTTTTTTTATTTATATTAGGACAATTTAACATGCGTGCGAGCCGTTTTTTGTTTGCCACTCTCAGAGAAAATCCAAGTGATGCAGAAATTATTTCGCATCAGCTCATGCTCAGAGCAGGTATGATTCGCAAATTAGCATCGGGTTTATATACATGGTTACCTTTAGGCAAACGTGTTCTAAATAAAGTTGAAACCATCATTAAAGAAGAAATGGACCGCTCAGGTGCATTAGAAGTATTTATGCCTGTGGCACAACCGGCAAGCTTGTGGCAAGAGTCTGGCCGTTTTGTTCAATATGGCCCAGAGTTACTGCGTTTTAAAGACCGCCATCAAAATGACTTTGTACTCGGGCCAACGCACGAAGAAGTCATTACAGATTTTGTGCGTAACGAGCTGAAAAGTTATAAGCAATTACCGATTAATATGTATCAAGTTCAAACCAAATTCCGTGATGAAATTCGCCCTCGTTTTGGGGTGATGCGTTCACGTGAATTTATTATGAAAGATGCCTACTCTTTTCATATTAACCAAGCGTCTTTACAAGAAACCTATCAGGTGATGTATGACACTTACTCTCGTATTTTTACCCGTTTAGGTTTAGATTTTAGAGCAGTACAAGCAGACACAGGCTCTATTGGTGGCTCAGGCTCACATGAGTTTCATGTTTTGGCATCAAGCGGTGAAGACGCCGTGGTGTTCTCTTCTGAATCTGACTATGCGGCCAATGTAGAAAAAGCTGAAGCATTATTGGTTGGCGAACGTGCTGAACCGACCCAAGATTTAAAACATGTTGAAACACCTACACAAGATACCATTGCTAAAGTGTCCGAATTTCTAGATTGTTCAGCAGATCAATCTGTTAAAGCACTTTTGGTACAAGGTATTGCACAAGAAGATGGCAATACACCTGTAGTTGCTTTATTTGTACGTGGTGATCATGAACTCAACACCATTAAAGCAGAAAATCACCCATTGGTTGCAGCACCACTCACATTTGCAACAGAAGCACAGCTAAAACAATATGACTTACCCGCAGGCTTTATTGGGCCACAAGGTTTAGTTGAAAAAGGCATTACTGTTATTGTTGACCGTTCTGCTTCTATTTTGTCTGACTTTGTTGCAGGTGCAAATAAAACTGACCAACATGCGGTAGGCGTAAACTGGGAACGAGATGCAAAAATCTCTGAAGTATATGACTTACGCAATGTGATTGAAGGTGACCTATCACCAGATGGTAAAGGTACACTGCACATTAAACGTGGTATTGAAGTCGGTCATATTTTCCAGTTGGGTAACAAATATTCTGAAGCACTGAAATGTACCGTTTTAGGTGAAGAAGGTCGCCCTGTGACCTTAGAAATGGGATGCTATGGTATTGGTGTGACTCGTGTTGTCGCAGCTGCTATTGAACAAAACTTTGATGATAAAGGCATTATTTGGCCAACTGCACTTGCGCCGTTTGAAGTCGCAATTGTGCCAATGAACGCGCACAAATCGCCAAGAACCGTTGAAGCAGCTGAAGCCTTATATCTTGAGCTACAAGCTTTAGGCTATGATGTGTTACTCGATGACCGTAACGAACGCCCTGGCGTAAAGTTTTCGGACTTAGAGTTAGTTGGTATTCCGCACCGTATTGTGATTGGTGAAAAAGGGCTTGATGCAGGTACATTTGAATACAAACAACGTACTGACCATGAGTCAAGAAATTTAAGTAAAGATGAATTACTCACAGTACTGCAAAAATAATCAGAACATAAAAAAGCCGTGCAACTCTTGCACGGCTTTTTTATTATGCTTTAGGTAATGTAACACCTGTTTGACCTTGGTACTTACCACCACGGTCTTTATATGACGTTTCACACACTTCATCACTTTCAAAAAATAGCATTTGTGCAACACCTTCGCCTGCATAAATACGGGCAGGAAGATTGGTTGTATTTGAAAATTCCAATGTGACATGACCTTCCCACTCTGGCTCAAGCGGCGTGACATTCACAATAATTCCACAACGTGCGTAAGTTGATTTTCCCAAACATATGGTAAGCACATTTCGTGGAATACGGAAATATTCAACGGTACGTGCTAAAGCAAATGAGTTGGGTGGAATAATACAAACATCTGAATCTATATTAATAAAGCTTTTTTCATCGAAGTTTTTCGGGTCTACAATCGCTGAATGCACATTGGTAAATACTTTAAACTCTGGCGCACAACGCACATCATAACCATAGCTAGACACACCATATGAAATAATTTTTTCACCTTGTTCATCAAATCTGACTTGATTTTCAGCATACGGTTCAATCATGCCGTGTTTTTGGCTCATTTCACGAATCCAACGATCTGATTTAATTGCCATATCTATTCCAAAAATTTCACATATATTTATATAGCCATACTTTAACTGAAATCATGCATGATTGAAATGTTATCGACCTGCTCTCAGCCATTGGATCAATATTCAATGCAATAACAGTCCTATTTATCTAGAACTTTTATTATAAATATAGATTTAATTTGCACATTAAGCCAACATTCACGTCAATGCAATTTAAAGTAAGAAAAGATTATTTAAATGATCTGGGTCATAAATATTGCAATAGAGCGCTTTTAAAAAGCATTCAAAGATGATTTAACCTGCAATTTAATGAAAGGCTTTACTATTTTTATTTAGCGTTTACCCCTATAAAAGAGCATTATTTTTATTTTCAAGCCAATCAAATTTTCAATAAAAAACCAACCACCCTCTTTTGAGAATAGTTGGCTGTATTTTTAAATGAAAGGTTTATTCGTCAGATGTTACCACTGGTAACCTACAGACATCGCACCGCTGATGTTGCTTCGTGTATCTGCAGTTGCTCCCATTTTCCAAACATACTTATTGCTGTCTGTAATCGCACTTACACCTACAGCAACAGCACCTTCGCCACGATAACCACTGATACCCGCACTGACCATACTCTTACCAGCTTCAGTAGGTTGAGGCAAGTTACCAACCGCCATCGCACCAGCAATACCAGCATTGGTTTCATTACGCAATTTATTCATTTGCTGATTGGTTTGAGCAAATGCACTTTCCAAATTACCTACACGGCCATCTAAACCAGTTAACTTACCATCTACTGCCGAGATTGCACCACCTACATTGTTATAACTACTACCACCAACACTGTAGCTAGGCTGTGACACTGTGCCATCTGCTTGTACCGCAG
>NZ_FMYL01000013.1 GCF_900096955.1 Acinetobacter boissieri
TCGGCTGTACCATTATTTGCCGAGAAGTTTAAACCTTTATCGGCTGTTGCTTGTGCATTATTAGCTGCAGTCTGTGCTGTTGCAGTCGACGATTTTACCGATGAAATTGCGCCATCTACCGTATTCGAACCCGTACCACCAATGTTCGAGGTACTTACAGTACCCTCTGTACCTACAGTAGCACTCCCACCCAATACAGTTTTTATTCCATTTGCAAGATTAGAGCTATATGTTTGAGCATTTTTTAACTGGGCTACATTCACAGCATCTGTATCTGCAGCGCCTGCAGCAACACTTGTAATTTGACGAGTCGTTGTAGTCCCATTACCGACCGAAACTGCACCAGTATTAGATTGCCATGTTGTATTTGTTGCAGTAGAGTTTTTATTGGTTAAAGGATCATAACCTTGTACGCCAGATGCAGTCGAAGCAACAGAACCACTACCAATTGCAACACCATCTGCTGCAGTAGCTTGCGTATTTGCACCTAAAGCCACAGCTCTATCTGCTGTCACACTTGAATTTACACCTATTGCAGTTGCACCAATATTTCTAGCAACTGCCGTTGTTCCTACTGCTAACGCTGAATTTGCAGTTGCTTTAGCTTGAGTACCAAAAGCTGTAGATAAATCACCTGAAGCTCTTGCATTCATACCAATGGCCATAGAAGCATCACCAGAAGCAGTTGTACGATACCCACCTATAGTTTCGCCATTATTAAACTGGCCAGATCGCGTATCTAAAGCTTTACCTGTAATAGACTGATAACCTGTTTTTGTTGCATCACTTACGCTTGCAATATCATCACCACCAAGCGCTATACTAGCAGATCCTACTGCATCAGAATCATTACCTATAGCAACTGCTTCAGATTTTAGAGCTCTAGTACCCGAACCAAGAGCAAGTGCTTGAGATCCAGCTGCAACAGTAGTTTTTGTATTATAAGTTACACCGTCAATTGTATAGCTTGCTCCACCCAATGCTCTATTATCAGCACTACCAATCGCCATAGCACCATACACATTTGCATTTTGAGTCGTGTTGTTACTTGTTGCTGTGGCACCACAGCCAATTGCGATATCTGTACTATATGTTGCTTTTGATGTTGCACATGAACCATTACCAGAGCTAGGTGCCGAAGCTGTCGTACTTACAGGTGCTAAACTAGTACCATCTCCAGTACCAGTTTGAGCAGTTGCCGCAAAAACACCCTGAGATACGAGAACTAAAGCAACTGATGTTGTCGCATTGACGACTGCCCGAGTAGATTTTTTCTTAGATTTACCCAATTCAGATACTGCACACCATGCACCTAGTGCTGCATTCCAGACGACTTTGTAGACTTTATTCATAGGTATACCTTCGTTCTTTATTAAAATTTCGGCTTTCTGCTTGAGTAGAAATTAACCGGCTATTTTTTTGTTAAAGCACATTCAAGCCACATATAATCTTCATATTAATAGCATAACTTTGCGAAAAATAACAATAAAGTCAAAGACCAAGTCTCAGATCACAAAATAAATGTTAACTTATGTATCTCAAAAAAATAAGGCATTTCATCCTAAAACTCATGTACTTATGTTGGTAAAAAACAATATACCTACGCTACCAATTACATTAAATTACATTCCAATAAATTAAAATAGCAATAAATTTCATACACTTAAAAAAACAAAAGATTTTATCAATACTATTATCAAAAAATATTATATAAGACGATAGTGCTTACTTTCACACGTTTTGAATCGTTATAAAAAAGCCCCAACAATAATCGGGGCTATTACTCATTCATAATCTACATTAAAGAAGCCATATTAACCGAGTGTAAAAATTACCATTGAGAAACCAACACAATACAAACCAAATACATGCCATTTACCTTGTTCCAACCAAGAAGATAGCCATTTAAGTGCCAACATACCTGCAATAAAACTTAAGATCATGCCTAAAAGACTTGGTAAAATGATCTGCTGTAACCCTTGAGTACCAATATGGCTATGCATCAAACGTAAAAGCTCTTTTAAAATAATAACTGGCGTTAACACCACAGCAAGTGCAAAACTAAATTGCTCTGCTTTTTCACGAGATATGCCTAAAAACAAGCTGGTCGAAATAGTTGCACCTGAACGAGAAAAGCCCCTAAAAGGCAAACATAAAGCTTGTACAGCGCCAATAATAGATGCTCTTTTCGTGGTCATTGGTTGACTTTCACCCCGATCTAAATACGATGAAAACCAAATCACAATGCCTGCAGCAAATAAAGCACACGCGATCAATTTAGTATTACTAAATAACTGCTCAATTTCGAATGCACTATCGTGAGCAAAAAAAGTATGTTTAATAATAGATTGTAATAATAAACCTAAAACGCCTGTTACTATTGTTGCGATTACAATATATTTGGCGTGCTGTTTAAAATCTTGTACAGAAGAAAAATAACTTTGACGCCATGATTTCCAAAAATACAAAATAACCGCAAACATCGTTCCTGTATGTAACATGACCAGTAAAAAAGTCATATCAGGTGCAGAAGGATTTAAACCCAATAATTTTTCAGCCATAATCACGTGGGCAGAACTTGATACAGGAAGTAACTCGGCGAACCCCTGTATCACAGCCAAAATAAACACATGAAATAATGTCATTGTTATACTCTATTTTAAAATTGTGCCCCTTTATATAAAAATGCCATTAAGTCAAAATTAAAATTATTTTTTAAATACCATGTAACCAACATCTAATTGGAAATCTCCATTATTTTGGATACAAAAGTGTGATGTTACGGTATCTGAAGCCATCGATTGTAAATAGCGTATCGCATCTATTGCAAGTTTTGGCGTATGCATACGTTTTACCCAATCATCCAAGCAAATTGATAATGCTTGCCGTTCAATATTGAACGGGGTCAAACCATGGCTTTCAGTTAAATTTAACCACTGTCCCAAACTATAATTCCGTACGTGGCTTGGATCACGAAGTAACTCTACACTTTGTAAAAATGTATCTAACATCGGTTGATTTGAGCCAATACTATCAATGACAATAAATAATCCTTGTGGTTTAAGCACGCGATATACTTGCTGAATCGCGTGTTGAATGTCTTGCCAATGATGTGCTGAAAAGCGTGTCACGACCACGTCAAAATAAGTATTTTCAAAGGGTAAATCCTCTGCACACCCCTGCTTCACTTGTATATTGTTTATGCCTCTTTGTGCTGCTGTTTGTTCAACTAAGTCAATCATTGATTCAGATAAATCATATGCAATCACTTGCTCACATATCTGTGCAATCTGATAACTGACATGGCCTGCCCCACAGCCTAGATCAAGTGCTTTTACAGGATGAGACCGCTTTGCTATGATTTTTTTAATTTCTTCAAATTCAATACCTTGTGCATGGCTTTGACTATCTAAATAGTTTTTCGCCTTATCTTGGTATTGTTGCTGATTAATCTGTTGTTGTGTTTTCATGAAAGTGCTCTATTTATATAATAGATTTGATCATACCCCTGAATATAAATATAAAAATTGATATATTATTTGTATATACATAACTTAAAGTTATGAAAAATAATAAAACACATATTTATAAAGCAATTTCAAATAGCATATATCTAGGTTATTAACACTCAGTCTCTCTCTACAATTAAGGTTAACAAATTCAAATGTTTTTCCAATTAAGATCGTGCTATTTTAACCCATAAATAAAGCAATAAATGGCACAACAACTAACCATAGCTAAATAAGCCAAAATATATGTCAAAACAAACACCAAAGTATTTAGAGCAACCTCCAAATTGGTCAGATGACGAACGACCCGTTATGCCCGGTTCACCACCGGTGCTTGATCACACACAATTTAAGCGTTATGCCTATTTTATTATTGGTACTTTTATTGCACTAACAGCCAGCTTAAGTAATGGTTTTATTACCGCCAACTTACCACAACTTCAAGGTGAATACGGGCTTACGCCCAGTGAAAGCGCATGGCTACCTGCGGTATATGTTATGGCAAATGTTAGTGCCAACCTTGTTTTATTTAAAACTAGACAACAATATGGTTTAAGATTATTTACAGAAATTTCTTTAATCTGTTTTATTACCGTCATGATTTTGCATTTATTAGTACAAGATGGCCATATGGCTTTGGTTATTCGCTGTATTAGTGGCTTTGTCGCAGCACCACTCAGTTCTCTTGGCATGTACTACATTATGCAATCTTTTGGTAAAGTTAATCGCTTAAAAGGTATTTATGTCGGCTTTGGATTTAATCAACTTGGCATTCCTTTGGCATGGATTATTTCGCCTTTTTTAATCAATGCAAATCAATGGGTCAATCTTTATACTTTCGAATTAGGATTAGCAATTTGTTGCTTTGCCATGGTGGTTGCAGTCAAACTTCCTCGTGGTGTTCGCATAGATGTAATTGAAAAAAAAGACTTTATTACTTTTTTATTGTTAGCACCAGGCTTTGCATGTTTATGCGCTGTACTCTCTCAAGGCCCTATACTTTGGTGGTTTGACTCTACATGGCTGGCTTATGTACTTATCACTGGATTTAGTCTGGTTGTACTTGGCTTCTTTTTCGAACATCAACGCACAAACCCACTTATTTTAACACGCTGGCTTGGCACAGCATCTGTCATACGCTTTGTGATTGGTGCTTTTTTCTTGCGTTTTTTACTTTCTGAACAAAGCTTTACTGCAGTTAACTTTTTAAAAACTATGGGTATTGGGCAAGATCAATTTATTGGTCTATATAGTATTATTTTCATTGGCATATTGTCTGGTACGTTATTCAGCGCCATTACATTTTCAAAAAACCATATATTTTGGCCTTTACTGTTAGCCACTCTACTCATTTTAGTCGCTTGTCGATTAGATGCGCACTTAACAAGTGATGTTAGACCGAATAACTTTTTTTATAGCCAATTTTTAATTGCATTTGCAAATGGTTTATTTATTGGTCCACTATTATTAACAGGTATGGTACGTGCACTTAAACAGGGTACAAACTATGTTCTTACTTTCATTATTTTATTTTCAGCCACACAAAACTTTGGCAGTTTAGTCGGGTCATCTTTTTATAACACATACCAAAAACACCAAGCACAGGTATATCAACTTGATATAGAACAAACACTTAATCGCACAGACCCCAATGTGACTAACAGAATCCATCAGTATACTGCAGTATATAGTCCACACATTACTGACAATGTACTAGAGCAAGCACAAGCCACACAATTATTAGCACAGGTCGTAAACCGTGAAGCTCAAGTGAGAGCATATAATGATGTCGTCAACATAAACAGTCTAATTGCAATTTTATTATTTTTATGGACGCTAACACATATTGTTTGGCAAAAGTACAGCACTCAGCGCAAGTAAAACCTTTGGAATAAAGCCATGACAGACAAAGACACCAACGAGCAAACGAACAAATCTAGTGAAGAAGAAACGAGTAAAACAATACCTACAAGTCTGCCAACACTGATGATTATGGCCATAGTACTCGTGATTGGAATTACTGCAATTTTATGGGCGTGGCGAATTGGACCATTTAATACACCCATACAAGAAACGGACAATAGTTATGTCAAAGGAACAACGACTGTACTCTCGTCACAAATTAATGGCTATATTCAAGAGGTATTGGTAAACGATTTTGACCATGTGAAACAAGGCCAACCACTCATCAAAATTAATCCAGATCGTTACGACCAACAAGTCATACAAGCACAATCTAGTGTTGAACAAAGCCAAAATAACTTTGCCAATCAAAAACAAGCGATTGAACAACGGCAAGCAGATATTATTTCAGCAGAAGCAAAAGTCGAGCAAGCAAAATCACAATATAACTTATCTCGCCAACAACTGAGCCGTTATCAGCAATTATTAAATAGTGGTGCATCATCAAAAACTGAGCAAGATACTGTTGCTGCCAACAATCAAAATAACCTTGCTTTATTAAAACAAGCAGAAGCCAACTTAGATGTCGCAAAAGAAGCATTAAAAACAGCACAAGTTGCACAAATTGGCTTAGAAGCACAAATTAGAAATGCCCAAGCCAACCTAGATCAAGCCAAAATCACGAAAAACTATGCCATTATTACTGCACCAATGGATGGGCAACTGGGCGAAGTTACCCCTCGTTTAGGGCAATATGTAGCCGCAGGTACACAACTCTTATTTTTAATTCCTCCAAAACGCTGGGTCATTGCAAATTTTAAAGAAACCCAAATTGAACATATGAAAATTGGTCAAAAAGCATCTTTCACTGTAGATGCACTTGGCCACGAAAAATTTAACGGTACTGTCGAGCAAATTTCACCAGCTGCAGGCTCTGAGTTCAGTGTCATTAAAGCAGATAATGCAACAGGAAACTTCACCAAGGTCGTGCAACGTATTCCTGTACGGATTCAAATTGATCCAAATCAAAAGGATATTGCATTACTACGCCCAGGTATGTCTGTGTTAACCTCTGTCAATACACACCAATAAAGCAATTTATGTTGACACAGCAGACACCTATTCAGCCAATTTTGCACACATCGCACATTATATTAGACATCAAGCGATTAGATCAGATTCATCCGTTTGTGTCTGGAAACAAGTTTTTTAAATTGAAATACAATATACAAGAAGCCGTTCGTTTAAAAAAAAGTAGCGTCATTACATTTGGTGGCGCATATTCAAATCATATTGTAGCTACAGCCTATGCAGCAAAACAAAACCAGCTAAAGAGTATTGCTATTATTCGTGGTGATGAACTGGCAGATAAACCACGAAATATCACACTTACACAAGCTCAAGCATTTGATATGCAATTCAATTTTGTAGACCGTACACAGTATAAGCAACGACATCACCCACAATATTTAGCACAACTGCAACAACAATATCCCAATAGCTATATTATCCCTGAGGGCGGAACAAATTCACTGGCAATACAAGGTTGCCAAGATATTTTAACCTCAACTGAAAAACAATATTACGATTTCATCTGTGTTGCTGTAGGTACGGGAGGCACAATTGCAGGGCTTATTGAATCAACCACACCAGACACGCATATTTTAGGTTTTTCAGCCCTTAAAGGAGACTTTTTAAAACAAAATATTCAAGACATTACAGCAAAATCACACTGGACATTGCTTAGCAAATATCACTTTGGAGGCTATGCAAAAATAACAGATGAACTTATTGGGTTTATCAATACCTTTGAACAACGCTATGTTATTCCCCTAGAACCCATTTACACAGGTAAAATGATGTACGGAATCTTTGATTTAATCGCTCAAGACTATTTCCCTAAGAATAGTAAAATCCTCGTCATTCATAGTGGTGGTTTACAAGGTAAAGCCAGTTTAATGCCATAAAATCACAGCGTGTTCAGGCAAAATTCAGGTATAATGCCCTGCTTTTTTTCAGTACGGCGTAACGACTATGAATAACCACTTTGATGTCATTGTACTTGGTGCAGGGGCTGCAGGACTCATGCTAGCAGCGCTCGCAGGTCGTCGATGCCGTAGCGTACTGGTTCTAGAAAAAGCCAATAAAGTTGGTAAAAAAATCCTCATGTCTGGCGGGGGTAAATGTAATTTCACCAATTTAGATGTCGAACCAAACCACTTTTTATGCCATAACCCACATTTTGTAAAATCTGCCTTGTCTCGTTATACCCAATGGGACTTTATTGGCCTCGCTTGTGATTATAAAATTGACTATGAAGAACGCAAACACGGGCAACTCTTTACCACTAAAGGTTCAAAATTTATTTTACAAATGTTGCTTGATGAGTGTGAAAAAAGCCAATCTGTATGCATTAAAACCCAGCATGATGTGAGTCAAGTAAAAAAACAACCCAATGGTCATTTTTTAGTTAAAACATCTCAAGGCAATTTCAGCTGTGAATCCGTTGTAGTTGCGACAGGTGGA
This sequence comes from Acinetobacter boissieri, assembly GCF_900096955.1. Lineage (GTDB taxonomy): Bacteria > Pseudomonadota > Gammaproteobacteria > Pseudomonadales > Moraxellaceae > Acinetobacter > Acinetobacter boissieri. The sequence continues at coordinate 7,938 of NZ_FMYL01000013.1, forward strand.
TTATCTATTCCAACACTCGGTGGCTCAGGTATTGGCTATCAAATTGCAAAACAGTTTGGACACCACATTTTTGACACACGTGCAGGGCTCGTCCCTTTTACTTTTTCAGACTATATGAAAGAAAGTGCCACTAAGCTCAGTGGTAATGCTTTAGACGTCACGCTGTCCAACCATAAAACCGCATTTACCGAAGCCATGTTATTCACACACCGTGGTTTAAGCGGACCTAGCGCCTTACAACTGTCTAACTACTGGCAATCAGGTGAATCTTTTTATATTAACTTCTTCCCACAGCTCGATTTAGCACAGTTTTTAAAAGAAAAGAAACAACAACAAGGCAAATCTCTATTACGCACAATACTACTTTCACTGACGACAAAAAGTATTGTTTTAGAACTACAACAGCTAATTTGGCCACAAGAAAGTGAAATAGCGATCGGTCAAATTAATGACCAACGCTTAAATGCAATTGCCAAACAACTAGATACCTTTGAAGTTAAACCATCAGGCACTGAAGGCTACCGAACTGCAGAAGTTACACTTGGTGGTGTAGATACCACTGAAGTTTCTTCAAAAACCATGCAAAGTAACTATGTAAATGGCTTATTTTTTATTGGGGAGATTTTAGATGTCACAGGACATTTAGGCGGGTACAATTTTCAGTGGGCATGGTCATCTGCGGCAGCTGCCGCAGAGTATGTATAAACTTTATTTGGATGTTAATGGTTCATCAGTATCTTTATCATTTGCTAAGTCATCTACATCTTGTGGCTGATGGCTGACGGTCTTAGGCAATGGCTTAGGTGAATCGTCTGCCACATATGAACTTGAACTATTATCTACAAAAATTGCTTTATACGCTTTATAAAGCACCCCTGCAGTAATCCCTGTAATCACAATCGGGGCTAAATAACCTGGCTTTTTCTTTTGACCAAACATACAAGACTCCTTTATAAAAAACATTCGACTGCCTAAGACAGTCGAATGGGTCATCACTAACGTATTAGATTAAGCATTTGGATTTTCATTTTTAGGATCATACGGATTAACTTCATCTGTATTTTCTTTTGTCTCTTTCGCTTCAACCGCTGGCTTTGGCGTATCTTTATCTGCGTTGTTTTTATCTAACAACGAAGTAAGCACGCGTTCAGCAGGTTGACGACCGCCTAACCCAAAGGCCAAAGCGAAGGCAACTGCAACTGCACCCAATGTTAAACCAAAAGCAAGGTTAACAATCGAGTCGGCAATACCCATTGCACGTAAGCCCATTGCAAGTACAAGACCCATAATTAAGACACGAACAACACTACCTAACCAACGAGAGCTATTATACTCACCACGTTGTACAATATTCGCAACAACATTCGCTAACCAGAAACCAATCACCAAAATAACAGCACCGAGTAAAATGCTTGCACCGAATTGAATAAACATTGCAATCAGATTGCTAATTTGTTCAAAGCCTAAACGGTTTGATGCTTCAGATACTGCAAATAGCATCGTGAAAAATACGATCAGTGTACCAACAACTGAGGAAACTTTCGTTTCACCCATAAAACGTTGTACATCTAGTTTTGCTGGAACATTATCCACACCTGTACCAGAAAGCACATCTTGTACTAAACCAGCAACAAAGCGAGATACAATATAAGCAATCACTAAAATCAGGCCTGCTGCAATCAAATTTGGTATTGCATACATAATTTGATTTAACATTGCTGTTGCAGGTTGTGAAATTGCTTCAATACCCAATGCTTCGAATGAAACGATAAGGCTTGTAACAATAATCAAAGCAAATGCAAATGAACCAAGTACTTTGCCAATGCTTGTGTTTTTAAACAAGCCAATTTTTTCAACTTGTGCTTGTAAACCAAAGCCACTCACTACACCTTCAATAATACCACGTACAATTTTAGCAATAATATAACCAACAAAAGCAATTACACCGGCAATAAAGATATTAGGAATAAATCCGACTACTTCATTTACCATGTTCTGAATTGGCAATAACAAACCATCTAAGCGTAAAATTGATAATACGATTGGCAAAAATAGTAATAAAATAAGCCAATATACAATATTTGAAATGTTATCGCTGATCGGCTGTACACCCACCTGACCACTTAATTTCTCATCAAGTTCTGTCTTCGCTAATAATTTACTTAAACCCGCTTTTGCAAGACGCGCTAGAATCCAACCAATACCACCAACAATAAGCGCTGAAATAATATTAGGAATGAATACAAGTACTTGTGTAATCATTTGGCTAAATGGTGCGCTCACACTATTAATGTTTAGAATATTGAGTGCAGCGACTACACCTAAAATTAAAATGAACCAAAATACAAATTTAGATGTCAAGCTTTCATAATCTGGCGTGTGACCAGTTGCAGAAGACAAATGCTTATTCATATTGGCTGCACCAAGTGCTTTTTTAACGCCAGCGGCGATTGCTAACGCTAAAATCCAACAGATAATAAATACAGCAATTGCGCCTAAAATTGGCTGTAGTTGACTCCAATAATAATTGAACTCAGCACCGCCTCGCATACTCGATAAGTAATCATTCATTTTTATACCTCTTGTTTTTATTGCAAATTAAATATTTTTGTCACTCAGTTATAACTTATAGACATCAAGCTTTTTTGTGTGTGACATACCTTTATTTCTAACAATCATACGGTAAAATATTTTTGTACTGTCATAACAACAATCAACAAAAATGTGCTCTGTTCATCTCAAAACCACTAAGCAGATACTTTTTTAGACAAATTAAGTATACAATGTAATCAAAATTTTCTTATTTTAAGTAACAATAAACATAAAAATAACTGCATGAATACAATACTAAAAATGATTAAAACAATAGACATACGATAAGGTCAACTATGTGTCCTTAAAGAAATAATGTATAATAAAGATTAAATTCTCAGCATTTCTATTGTATGGCATATACGCTTAGCCCCATTTCACTTGATTTAAATACAGATATGACACATCAATGCCATGTTCATTTAACACGTGATCAACACATCATTGGTATTATTGAGTTTTATAAAGCTGGCTATACCCTGCAATGGGAAGATCTTGAGTATATACGCCGTAGAACTGAAGAATTTTCACTTTTACCAGCACCTTATGACTGCATTACTGCAATGGTTGTAGACATTCGTAATATCACACCATTTATAGATCAAGATGCTCCGATTATTCCTTGGCGTTTAGTCGATGAAGAATGCCTTATTCGTTTAATTATTCCATCAGACCGTATTGAATTTTATTCTGGTTTTTTTGAACCAACATGGATTACTTCAGACTTAACAAGTGCATTGGCTGAAATACGTACAGCATTAGATAACCTTGTGCACTAATCGAAAATATAATTACCAATAATTTTCTACAGCAATATTGCCTATACCTCGCCTGTTCATGGTAAGCCCACGATTTTTTAATGCATTTTTAGTGTCTTCGACCATTTGTGGATTACCGCACAACATAACATGGCTGGTCTCTACATTTAAGCCATGACCTATTACGCGTTCTAAAGTGCCATTTTCAATCAGTAGTGGTAACCTTTGGTTAAGTACAGCGACAGGGTCACGTGTAATAATAGGAATAAACTTAAACCCCTGATGCCCTTCAGAAAATAATTCTACAACCTGTTGTATCTTATCTGTATATGTCAACTCTTCTTGTGTACGCACACTGTAAGCCAAATAAATCTGTTGATAATTTTTCCACACATCAAAATCTTGTAACATCGATATAAAGGGTGCAACACCGGTACCTGTCGCAAGCAACCATAAATCTTTCGGTTGAGGTGACTGATAACGGGCCAATGTTAAAAAGCCATAAGCCACTTTTTCTAAATAAATTTCAGTACCTACGGTTAAATCTTTTAAATGTGATGTAAAAGCACCATTAGGAACAACAATAGAGAAAAATTCTAATGTTTCATCATAGGGTGAAGATACCACTGAATACGCTCGAACGACCAACTCACCATCTACAGAAAGCCCAATACGTGCAAACTGCCCTGCCGTAAATTTAAACGAATTCGGTCGTGTCATGGTGAAACTAAATAAATGATCTGACCAGCGTTTCACCGATAACACAGTTTCAATGGTAAATTTTTCAAGACTCATAATTTCAATGTATAAGAAATGGTGACCTCATGTTAGCATGACATCATAAATATTGATATTTTCCATTTAGGACTCAACTATGCGTATGACGTTACGCCAACTGTCCGTTTTTGTCGCTGTCGCACAAGAAGGCACTGTGACTAAAGCAAGTGATGCGGTAAAGCTAACCCAAAGTGCAGCAAGTATGGCATTGGCAGACCTTGAAGATGGCTTAGGCGTACCGCTATTTGACCGTTTGGGTAAAAGACTACAACTCAATGAACTGGGTCGATTTTTACTGCCACAAGCACTCGAAATTTTAGGTCGGTGTGAGTCATTTGAACTCACCGCTCGAGGTGAATTACAAAATATTGACTTACGTTTAGGTGCAACACTCACAATTAGTGATTACCTAATGCCAGATCTAATGGCAGGTTTTTTAAAATACCAACCCCAAGCACACTTGCAACTACAAGTGGGAAATACCCGACAAATGATTGAAGCAGTCAGTCAATTTCAACTTGATGTCGCTCTTATTGAAGGTGAATGTCATTTACCACAACTACATACCATACACTGGCACGATGATGAACTAGCAATATGTTGCTCACCAGAGCACCCTTTAGCACAACTTAAACGTCCACTTACAATTAAAGATTTTCAAGACGTTGAATGGATTTTAAGAGAGGAAGGTTCAGGAACCAGAGATGTATTTAACCATGTTATTTTGAAACATCTTCAAAATGCCAGTATTCGTCTCACATTAGGCCACAATGAAGCCATATTGAAAGTAGTTGCAGGTGGCTTAGGACTGTCTTGTATTTCTAAATTGGCACTCAAACCCATGCTAGAAACGGGCCAACTGGTCACATTAAAAACACCTTTTTGGTCACTCAAAAGACCGCTTTATATGCTCATGCATCAACAGAAATATCAAGGGCCAGGCCTAAAACTCTTTATGAAATTTTGTGAAGCAAAAGTCATTAGACCACTTGAAACCATATAAAAAAACCTGCATCAAGATAGATGCAGGTCTAAAGTCTTTATTCGCCTTTTTGTACACTACCAAAAATCTTATCGCCAGCATCGCCTAAACCAGGCACAATATAGCCTTGCTTATTCAGGCCTTGATCAATAGATGCAGTGAAAATACGTACATCTGGATGCTTATCTTCAACTTTCTGAATTCCTTCAGGTGCAGCAACAAGTACCATCACACGAATATCTTTACAACCACTGGCTTTGAGTACATCAATCGCCGCAATTAAAGAGTTACCTGTCGCAAGCATTGGGTCAATAATCATTGCAATACGGTTTGCAACATCTGGTACAAGTTTTTTATAGTAAGTACGTACTTCAAGCGTTTCTTCATCACGCTCTAAGCCCAAAACACTCACTTTCGCACTTGGAATTAAATTTAAAAAGCCATCGAGCATACCAATACCTGCGCGTAGAATAGGCACAACAGTAATTTTTTTCCCTGCAATACGCTCTACCGTGACAGAGCCAGCCCACCCTTCAATTTCTTGATCGACCACGACTAAATCTTGTGTAGCTTCATACGTCAGTAACATGGTGACTTCTTGAGATAGCTCACGAAAGTTTTTTGTACTGATATTTGCACGGCGCAATAAACCAATTTTGTGACGAATAAGCGGGTGACGAATTTCTTGAATGGGCACGAAGATATACCTAAAAGCAAACCAAATTCTGTCTAGTATAACCCGTTTCATTTAGAAATTAAAAAACTCTTATACGGTGATCAAACAAATACTTGAGACATCACCTTGACTTCATCATTTCGTCAAAATTTAAATTAAAAACGCATATATAAGTTTCAACATGATTGTACTTACTATGAAACATATAAATAGTGGTATACATTTAAAAAATGTAGCAGTTCTTATACAGATCAAAATCACTTATATCCGCTAATATAAAACCATGGACAAACAATAACTGAAAGTAAAATAGAGGACATATCCATGAATTTAGAATTTAATCATAAGTCAAATTATTTTTTAGGGGCTCAACTTGTGATTCGACACATACAAGATAAGCTCTTTAGAGAAAAAACTGACCATCTCAGCTTCTCTTTACAAGAATTCAAAAACTTATTCCAAAACGACATGGCATCTGCATCGGTCAATTTAGATGGTATTTTACATCTTGCGAGTAAATATGTCGTTGAAACTATAACAGGTGATGTAGCACTCATAAATCATTACGATATTCATTCTAATGAGCATACAACGACAATCTTCCTCAATCAAAGTGCTGTAAATGCTCTAGTCGATGATGCACACCCATTAATTCCACCAGATGCTTCGAATTACGAATAAAAAATGGGGCATTTAAAGCCCCTTTTTTGTATTCGTATTATTTACTATTTTTAGAATGTACTGTCGGGCGTACAGCAGGCCAAGTCATTGTAAACCTTGCACCTTTTAATGATGGGCTCTGATCAACAGTGACTGTACCACCAAACCAAAATGCAATACGACTCACAATAGACAAACCTAAGCCGTATCCACCCGAAGCACGCGTTCGGCTGTCATCTAAACGGGCAAATGCTTCAAACACACGCTCACGGTCCGCTTCTGCAATACCCTCGCCATCATCTTCCACACAGATGAAAGCTAAGCCATCTTCTTGAATACCACCACTAATACATACCTGACTATGACAATGTCTTACCGCATTACCAACCAAGTTTTGCACCACACGATGTAAGTAACGGCGTTCAGCTTCAGCAACTACATCTACAGAAGGTGCATTCAAAATAACATCTTTACCTGTTTTTAATGCTCGAGTTTCTGTAAGTACCTGGCTTAATACTGAAGCAATCTCAATCGTTTCTATATCTAAAGATGGCGCACCTTGCTCAAGCTTAGCATAGGTCATAATTTCATCAATCAAAGTATTTAAAGCTTCAATATCTTTGTCGATCATTTCAACTTGGCTTTGTCTAAACTCATAATCATCTTCATCTGCTAACATTTCCATACCAAATCGAATACGTGCAACTGGTGTACGCAATTCATGTGATACAGCTCGCATGAGCTCTCGTTGGGCTTCAATTAAGCGCTCAATGTGATTGGCCATATCGTTGTAGCTTGAAGAAAGACTAGACATTTCATCATAGCCATCGGCATTTAATCGTGCCGATAAGTCACCACTCTTAATCTGATTTAACGCAGCAATAGTTTGTTTTACTTTTCGTTGTAGTGGAAAAATTGCAAAATACACACCAATACTGAGTAGAAATAAGCTCAGTAAAGTAATACCAGCGGCTAGCTCAAAAGGCATCCAATTAAACATGGGCACAGGGCCAATGACTAAAACCTCTGATGGGTTATTTAATAAGGGCGAAACAATAGAGATAGTTGTGCCACGCATGGTCGCACTATCTCTATAAAGTAAAATACTTTGGTCTTGTCGAAGTCGACCAAGTTGCTCAGAGTCTAGACCTAAATCAAGTACTGAACGCATGTCTATTGGGTAAGAGAAGTGCTGTTGTATTGTTTTTAAATGTTGTTGCTCTTGGCCAGGATAATAAATTAAATAATCTAAAATAAAAATAGGTAGCGCCTTCATTTGGCGCTCACCAATTTTATTTACGGTGAGTAACAAATAATGCTTAGAGTCTGTTGTGAGCCCCATATAAATATTTGCAACCATCGCTTGTGCGTCGTAGCGCACAACTGCTTGCTGGTTATCTATACGCTTTTGTTCTGCACTCGATAATTCAATTTGATTTGCATCTATTAAATGTAAAGGTAGATCTAAAAGATCAGATGCATCAGAGATCCAATCTTTTTTTTGCTGTGTGGTCGTTTGGCGCTCTACCCCTTGCGTTATGACATATGAGATACCATCAGTCAGTGATTCTCTGTACTGTTGAGCACGATGGTAGTTAATCACCTGCGTAGAGAAGTACGCAAATAAAGTAACTAAAATAACCATCCCAACAACAGTGGCATAAATACGAAGGAATATACTGTGTTTAAGCACGAATCTTTTTCCTTAGGGTAAAGCGATCACACATCATTAATTAGAGGCCATTCGTTTCTTTTACAAATAAATAGCCTTTACTACGTACAGTTTTGATACGTTTCGGATTTTCAGGGTCATCTCCAATTTTTGGACGGATTCTTGAAATACGAACATCAATTGAACGGTCTTGACCATCATATTCAATACCGCGTAAACGCTCAAAAATGTCTTCACGTGATAAAATGCGACCTGCATTCGATGCAAGCAACCATAATAGATCATACTCGGCACTGGTGAAATCAACCAACTCACCATGTAAAGTCACTGAACGACCACCGTTATCAATCACTAAGTGATCAAATTCAATGCGTTGTGAGCCTTCATCTTCTACTGTATTTTCTGTACGGCGTAATAACGCACGAATACGTGCAAGTAATACACGTGGTTGCACAGGTTTAGCAACGTAGTCATCTGCACCCATTTCTAAACCAAGTACCTGATCCATATCTTCTGTACGTGCAGTGAGCATTAGGATAGGTTGGTGGTAATGTGCACGAACTTCACGGCAAACGGTTAGACCATCTGCACCAGGCAACATCACGTCAAGAACGACCATATCTGGTTGTTCTGCAATAATACGGCGAATTGCACGGTTACCATCTGGCTCAACAGCAACTTCTAGCCCATTACGAATTAAATACTCTTGAGTTAAACGTGCTAGACGTTCATCATCTTCAACAATTAAAATTTTCGGTAGCTTTTCTTCTTGGCTCATTTACAAGTCCCCTGTCAATTCTGATTTATATTTGTAATTTACATTTAACAAATATTTTCTCTCTAATGAGCAATATACACATGTTTACATTGTAAACAAGATCATTTTCACCAAACTGATACATGAGTAACGTAATTTGTAATAATTAGATTAGTTTATGAAAATCATAATTTTTTATTTAATCAAATACTGATTTAAAAATTAGCACTGCTTTTTTTAGTAGATGCCTTTTGAAAAAATAAGGCTGTTAAATATTCTATATTGAGGTGAAATTAAGCCAACAATAAACCAAAGCGTAAATACAAACCAAATAATCAGTGCCCATGCTTTGACTTGTTCTTCATTAAAATTTGAAAATAGTAACCCAAATACGAACACATTGAGCCAATATCTACTGATCCACTTTGCACCACCCCAAGACAGTATCCATTTAAGTACTAAACTATTGAATAAAAATAGTAATATCCATACCAAAACATTCATAGTAAAACCTTTTGTCTTATGATTTATTATCATAAAGCACTTCAGTAATCTCTGAGTAAAAAGTTTATAAGGCAATAAAAACAGACATGATTAAAAATTATAAAACAGGCCTATACACATCTTGATTATTATTTTCTATAAAACATTCACTGCGTTGCCGATAAGACCACTTAAAGATATAAATTCAATTAAATTCGCAAATCAATCATCAAAAGTCGAAACAAGATGTTTAAGTTAAAAAAGGGGCTACCTCCAATGAGGTAGCCCTTTTAATTTCAAGTCATTACTGACCTGTTAATTTTTCTTTTTAGGGCCAAGAAGCATACCCATTTGGCGACCTTCCATTTTTGGTGCTTGTTCAACAACACCTAGGTCAACCACATCGGCTTCAATCTTTTGCAATTGCAAAAGACCAAGTTCTTGGTGTGCCATTTCCCGACCACGGAAACGTAACGTGATTTTCACTTTGTTTCCATCTTCTAAGAAACGAGTAATTGCACGTAGTTTTACGTTGTAATCACCCACATCTGTGCCTGGACGCAGTTTAATTTCTTTGACTTGTACCTGATGCTGTTTTTTCTTCGCATCTTTTTGCTTTTGCTTTAAGTCAAACAAATGTTTGTTGTAATCCATGACTTTACAAACAGGTGGTTCAGCATTCGCCACAATTTCCACCAAGTCAAGATCATCTTGCTCGGCAACACGAATTGCTTCAGCTAAAGAGACAATTCCTTTTTGCTCTCCATCTGCACCAACGAGACGAACTTCTGTTGCACGAATTTCGTCATTGATAGCAGGGCGATTACTTTTACTTGCTTGTTGGTTACGATCAGTCGGTTTAATCTTTCTTACTCCACAATATGCCGGCCACGTTCGGCCACGGCTGATTTTACTAGATCAACGAAAGCCTCTGTTGACATAGTACCCAAATTTGTTCCTGAACGTGTACGCACATTCACTGTACCTTCCTCTACTTCTCGGTCACCTAAAACCAATAAATATGGAATACGTTCCAAAGTACGTTCACGAATTTTAAAACCAATTTTTTCGTTTCTCAAGTCTGAGATTGCACGAATCCCTTGGTCTTTAAGTTTTTCTACAACTTCATTACATGCTACAGATTGCGTATCTGTAATATTCATCACACAGACTTGCACTGGCGCTAACCATGGTGGCATAAAACCTGCGTAATGTTCGATTAGTATACCAATAAATCGCTCAAAACTACCAAGAATTGCACGATGTAACATAACTGGCTGATCTCGACCATTGTCTTCTGTGACAAATGACGCATCTAAACGCTCAGGTAAATTGAAATCGCATTGAATTGTACCACATTGCCAAACTCGACCTAAGCAGTCCTTGAGAGAAAATTCAATTTTTGGACCATAAAATGCGCCTTCACCAGGAAGTAGCTCCCATGCTAAGCCTGCTTCATCAAGGGCATCTGCTAGAGATTTTTCAGCCATATCCCATAATGCATCTTCACCCACACGTTTTTCTGGACGTGTAGACAACTTCATTTGCACATCTTCAAAGCCAAAGTCTTTATAGACATCTAAAGTCAGTTGAATAAATTCAGCAACTTCTTGACCAATCTGTTCTTTTGTACAGAAAATATGGCCATCATCTTGCGTAAAACCACGAACACGCATAATACCGTGTAGCGAACCTGATGGCTCATTACGATGACAAGAACCAAACTCAGCCATACGAATAGGTAACTCACGGTAAGACTTCAAACCTTGGTTAAAAATCTGCACGTGGCATGGGCAGTTCATTGGCTTAATGGCGTAGTTACGGCTTTCTGAGTGCGTAGTAAACATGTTTTCAGCATAATTTGCTGCATGCCCTGATTTTTCCCACAACACAAAATCAACAATTTGTGGCGTACGTACTTCTTGGTAGCCATTTTTCGCTTGTACTTGACGCATGTATTGCTCAAGCGTTTGGTAAATGGTCCAACCATTTGGATGCCAAAATACCATACCTGGTGCTTCTTCTTGCATATGAAACAAGTCAAGTGCTTTACCAATTTTACGATGGTCACGCTTTTCCGCTTCTTCAATACGTTTTACATATGCAGCAAGCTGTTTTTTATCTGCCCATGCTGTGCCGTATACACGTTGTAACTGTTCATTTTTCGCATCACCACGCCAATATGCACCAGAAATTTTAGTCAATTTAAATGACTTTAAAAATTTAGTGTTTGGTACGTGTGGGCCACGACACATGTCTACATATTCTTGATGATAGTACAAACCCATTTGCTGTTCATCTGGCATATCATGAACAAGGCGTAATTTATATTCTTCACCGCGCGCTTCAAATACATTAATCACTTCATCACGTGGTGTCATTTTCTTAATCACGTCATAATCTTGCGCAATTAAAGATTTCATACGCTCTTCAATTTTAGCCATATCATCTAACGTTAATGGACGTGGCATTTGAATGTCGTAATAAAAACCTTCTTCAATCACAGGCCCAATCACCATTTTGGCTTCTGGAAACAATTGCTTCACTGCATGTCCCACCAAATGGGCACATGAGTGGCGTATGATCTCTAAACCTTCATCATCTTTTGGGGTGATAATTTGTAAAGTTGCATCTTTGGTGATTAAGTCACATGCATCGACCAATTGACCATCTACTTTTCCTGCGACTGTATTTTTAGCAAGCCCAGGTCCAATACTTTGTGCAACGTCCATGACAGATACATCATGATCGAATTGTTTTTGATCGCCATTTGGCAAAGTTATAATTGGCATAAAAAATCCTTAAGGAGTGATGCCCCATACCAAGGAGCATATCACCGCAAGATTATGATGAAGGTCAGACCTCAAAATATAAAAACGGTGGTGGTAAAAAAAATATTGGCATTGATTTTACACAACTGTAAAAACAGATCAATGCTTATTAGGGTAATCTAGCCATCATCTAAGCATTAACTTCTAACCACGAGCTTTACCCTGATCAGAGAGTAAAGCCACTTGTTGTACGTAATGAAGTACTTTTTGTCTGGCCTGTTCTAACTCTTCTGGTGTTGCTTGTAGGCTTTTATCTCTATGGTAACGGAGTACATGCTGACGTAGGGTATGCTTTTCTGTAGCATTAAAATGCTTACTGAAGTCGTGTATTGCACTGTCGCCCTGCTCTATCATACGGTCAACCCAACGTACCAATTGGGCTTGTTTTTTTAAACCTTGTTTTGGTGTTAAATAGGACAGTACAACCTCTTCATTTTCATTACGCAGTAACTTACCAATACGTTGAAATTGTCGGCGGCGTGCTTCAAATGATGTAATTTGTTGTACATCAGTCAGTGCATCGATTAAACGTTCATCTACAGGGAGTTGTTGAATTTGTTTGGTTGAAAGTTCTGCCAGTTGTTCACCAAGTGCAGCCATACGTTGCACAGCACGCTTTTGCTCACTTTTACTGGCACGGCCTTCTAATGATTCAAAATCTTCACTGCTATAACTTTTTTGCGGTCGACGTGCCACGATTAATCTGCCTCATAAAATTTTGCTGTAAACAGTGCTTTTATGTCTGTTACAGCCTGTTCTTCATCTGGCCCTGTGACCACTAAACGTAACGCGGTTCCTTTACCCGCACCCAGCATAAGTAATGCCATAATATTTTTGGCATCAATCATTTTTTCACCTTTTCCAAGTTGAATGCTCGATTGAAATTTTGTAGTCACTTCAATAAGCTTGCCAGAAGCTCGCGCGTGTAAACCAAGTTTGTTAATTACATCTACTGTTGTGTCAATCATGACCAGTGCTTCATTTCTCTATGTAAAATTTGAATAGACCAATCCGTCGCAAGCGCTTTTTGGAGTCTATCTACCATGTAAACAGATCGGTGTTGGCCACCTGTACATCCGATCGACACGGTTAAGTAGTGACGATGACCTTTTGAGTATGCAGGCAACCACTTTTGTAAAAATAGATAAATATCATTATACATATCTACCACTTGGTCATGTTTGGCTAAAAACTGTTGTACGGGCTGATCAAGCCCTGATAGTTTTCGAAGTTGCAAATCCCAATGGGGATTAGGCAAATGCCGTACATCAAACACATAGTCAGCATCTAGCGGAATACCATGTTTATAACCAAATGACTGTAAAATGACGATCAGTTTATCGGACTGCCCCAATTTGGTTAAAAGTGTATGTTTTAAATCATGTACACTTTTATCTGTGGTATCTATATTTACAGTCGATCTGAGCTGTATGGGTAATAATAAACTTTTTTCTTCTTGAATGCATTCATTTAGGCTTTGACAACGCCCTGTAAGCGGATGTGGTCGTCTAGATGCACTAAATCTTGCAATAATTTGCTCATCTTTTGTACTTAAAAAAATAATGTCGACAGAACCGTGCTTTTGCAGTTGCTCAAATACACTTTCAAAATCTTGTAGATCTGCATGTGTACTTCGAACATCTACGCCTAAAGCGAGTTGCTCTAAATTATTTTCATGGTCAAGTTTTTCCACAATTTCGGGCAGTAATGCCAACGGCAAATTGTCAATACAGTAATAACCAAGGTCTTCTAAAACTTGAAGTGCAGACGTTTTACCTGAACCAGATTGGCCTGTAACGATCAAGATACGCTTCATCGCTCTATCCTTTCATACCAACGTATTTAAGCTGTCATTAATTTTACGTGTAAATTATCAATTAAACGTGTTGTGCCAAGTTTAGCCGCTACAAATAAAACCACTTCAGTATCTGTACTTTGCACAGGTTTTAAGTGAGGTGTAAAAGCCTCTACGTAGTCTACGCTAAAGCCAGCTTCTAGCAAAGATATTCGGATGCCTTCAAGTACTTCCGTTAATATTGTACCTGTATGCAGTGCTTGCTCAGCCTGTCGTAAACTTTGATAAATCGTAGGTGCAATTGCTCGTTCTTGATCATTTAAATAACCATTACGCGAACTGAGTGCTAAACCATCTTCAGCACGAATCGTTGCAGAAGCAATAATTTCTACACTTAAGTTTAAATCTTGAACCAGTTGTTTTACAACAGCCACTTGCTGGAAATCTTTTTGTCCAAAAAATGCATAATGTGGTTGTACAATATTGAATAGTTTTGTCACAATTAAAGCAACACCATCAAAATGGCCGGGTCGCGACAAACCACACAAAATTTCTGTAATTTCTGTCACTTGTATGCGTGTGATCACCGGTTGCGTGGTATATATTTGTTCAACAGGTGGTGCAAAAATAATATCACAACCAACATCAACTAAAAGTTGGCTGTCTTGTTCCCAACTACGTGGGTAGTTTTCAAAATCTTCATTTGGACCAAATTGGGTAGGATTTACAAAAATACTAACAACGACCACATCACAAATTTTTTTAGCTTCACGGACTAGACTCAAATGTCCTTCATGCAAGTTCCCCATTGTTGGTACAAAACCAATCAGTTTTTTTGTACTACGTGCTGTTTGCAACGAAGCGGCAAGACCGTGTACCGTAGTTTCAGTTTTCATTATTTTAGCTCAATTTGAAAAGTCTGTTCTAATGCAGGAAATGTCTTTTTTATCACTGCATGGTGGTATGTTGTTATTGCATCTAAAATAGCATAAGGCCCAGCTTGTTTGCTCATAAAATTATAAACAAATTTCGCAACATGGCCTTGTGTAAGGCCCAACATATCTTGTACCACGAGTACTTGTCCATCTGTATCGGCACCTGCACCTATACCAATAACAGGAACATCAGGAAATGCATCTGCAACTTCTTTCCCAACTTGGGCAGGTACACATTCAAGCAATAAAACAGCAGCGCCTGCGTCAACTAAAACACGACATTCTGCCAATAATGCATCTGCAGCTTGACGAGTTTTTGCTTGAACTTTATAACCTCCAAATACATTCACCGACTGTGGGGTTAAGCCCAAATGCATACATACAGGAATACCATTACGAGTGAGTGACATCACTGTTTCAGCAAGCCAAGCACCACCTTCAATTTTGATCATTTGTGCGCCAGCTTGCATGACTTTCTTCGCATTCTTCAATGCATCTTTTGTGTTTGCATAAGCCATAAATGGCAAATCGGCCATGATCAGTGCATGCTGATTCGCACGGCGTACACAAGTCGTATGGTAAACCATATCTCTTACTGTAACAGGCAAAGTAGAGTCATGCCCTTGTATGGTCATACCCAGTGAATCTCCGATTAAAATACTATCAATCTGAGCTGTTTCCATTGCTTTGGCCATACTGGCGTCATAACACGTTAAGCATGAAAACTTCCGGCCTTCTTTTTTAAAGCGACGCAGATCACTTAAATTAATCATGGCTTATCCTTCAATGGTGTTCACGATATATTTTACTTTGCCCAATCAGCTGTAGCAATTGGTTGTAGCTGGGTGTGCTTAACAATACTTAGATCACTTAACACCTGGCCATGTACTATCATTTTCGGATTTAAATCTAAAAGTGGTAACAACACAAAATCTCTGTCTAATAGGCCAATATGTGGCACCGTTAAACGTTCATGCTCAATATTTTGACCGTCATACCACAACACATCTAAATCCAAAGTACGCTCACCCCAATGGCGTAGTCGAACACGCCCAGATTGTTGCTCAAAATCTTGTAAGGTATCTAGCAATGCTAGTGGGGTCAGTGTTGTTTTTAACTCAACCACAGCATTTAAATAATCTGGCTGATCTTGTGGCCCCATCGGGGGTGTTGAATATAACTTTGACACACTTATAGCACCCAGCGTGGCGAGTTGCGCCACGACTCGGCATAAAATTTGTCTAGAATCACCTAAATTACTTCCCAACCCAATATATGTGGTATGCATTACTGCGTTGGCCCAAAAGTGACATGAGATAAGTTACGCTGTACTCGCTTACGCTTTAAAATAGGATGTTTAGCATCTATTACATCTACAGACGTTTCATAACCATTTGAACGTTGGCGATCAGGGGTACTTACAGCCTCTGCGGTTGAACTTGATTTCACTTTTCTTGAAAATCTAGATCTGGTGCGTTCTTCTTTAACCAGTGGCTCTTGTGTATCAATCACTTCTACAACATGTTGACGCTTTTTATTACGCTGGCGATTATATTTGGCAATCACAATCTCTTTTTCATCACGAGATAAATGTTGGTAGTCTTCCCACCACTGCCCCATACCTTCGGTTGTTGTATCACCTGATTTTTCACGTAAATACAAAAAGTCAAACCCTGCTCTAAAACGTGCATGACCTGCAAGCGATTCTATTTGCTGCGGTTTAGGATTCAATAAGCGAACTTGCATTTCCCAGACTTCACGAATAAACGTTTCTGTAAAACGAGGAATGACTGTACGTGTACATTGACGCTTAATCACATCTAAGCCTGCTTGCGCTCTGGCTTCGGCAGGTGCTAACTGCTTATTCAAATAAAATTGTGTACGCTCTAAAAAGTTGTCCCACAATAAAACAGCATAGAAAAATGCAGGATTAATACTTTTACCTACTTGTATACGCTGATCTGTATTGTAGGCAACACGTTCAATAAATGGCGTTACTTCAGGTGATATATCTGCAAAAAGCTGCTTCCAGACATCAAATTTTATCAGCAAAGGTAAAACTAGATCTAATGCACCCATAGTGAACATTTTTTGAGACTCATCATATAAACGATGAGGCGAAATATCACGTAGTAGTTTTGCCATTTCTGGCGTAAAGATTTTTAAAATATCTTCAGCAATATCAAAATTCAATTTTGCTGCAAAACGCAATGTACGTAACATACGTACAGGGTCTTCTTCAAAACGCTTTGCAGGATCACCTAATAAACGCAAGGTCTTATTTTTAATATCATCAATCGCATGACAAAAATCTAAGATAATGCCTTTTCTTGGCTCATAGTACATGGCATTAATTGAGAAATCACGACGAACAAAGTCTTGTTCAATCGTACCCCAGTTATTGTCACGCAAAATCATACCTTGAGCGCTAGTGACTTCTTTTTTTGGTGGTGCGCGAAAAGTAGCAACTTCGATCAGATCTCGACCAATATAAACATGGGCAAGCTCAAAACGGCGGCCAATAATACGGCAACGACGACCAAAGGCCGACTTAATTTGTGCAGGTGTTGCATTGGTCACTGCATCAAAGTCTTTTGGATTCAAACCCAATATTAAGTCTCTGACGCCTCCCCCAACAATGTAGGCTTCATAGCCAGCTTTGGTTAAAACATCAATCACTTCAATAATTGATGGTGGTAATTTTTTAATGGCTAAGCCATATTTTGACGCGCGTAAAGTGTGCAAAAGACGCTCTCTCCTACGTCTGTAATGAATAATTCATTGTTTCCAATTTTTTAAATTGCCTCATAATCAGTGGCAATTTCTTGGTATCTTATACTAAGCATGCTTGAGTTTCACCCTCAAGTTTTAAAGAACTAAAATATCTTTGTTTTTTTCAAAAAATTTTTCACCGATACCAGACACATTTTTAAGCTCTATAAGCTGTTTAAATGGCCCATGCGTTTTTCGATATTCAATAATTGCTTGGGCTTTTTTCTCTCCAACACCATGTAGCTGTTGTAGTTTTTTCAAATCAGCTTGGTTAATGGCGACTTTATCTTGTACCTGATTCACCACTTTTATTACAGATTGAGTCGGTTGTTTCACATAAACCGATTGATCTTCTTTCCATTTTAAATATTGCTGATCATATGATGCTGGATTTGCATATACTACACTTCCCACCATACACAACACGCATAAAACGATTTTCTTCATCATATAGATCTATTTTTCTTGTAATTTTGCCTGTTCCCACAAAGCATCCATTTCTTCAAGGCTCATGTCTGCTGTTGTGGTTTGTAGTTGTGTGGCAGATTGTTCAATAAAGGCGAAACGACGTCTAAACTTTGTAATGGTTGACAGTAAAGCCATTTCACTAGATACATTCAGCTTTCGACCCACATTAATCATCGCAAATAAGCAGTCGCCAAATTCATCTTCAATTTTTGACTGATCTTTGCTCTGCATTGCCTCATCAAGCTCAGCCCACTCTTCATGTACTTTTTGCATAGCATCTTGCACTGTAGCAAAATCGAAACCAACTTTAGCTACATTTTTTTGAATGTCTTGCGCTTGTATTAAAGCAGGACCATGTTTCACATTATCTAAGCGTGAAGTCGTATCACCACGTTGTTGTTTTTCTTGTTGTTTAATTTGGTCCCATAATATTTTCACTTGATCTGCGTTTAAGTTTTCAAAGTTTTGTTTGTCAAAAACATGTGGATGACGACGAATGAGCTTTTCAATAATGGCATTCACTACGTCATCAAAATCAAAGTATTGTTGCTCAGAGTACATTTGTGACTGAAAAACCACTTGCAACAACAAATCACCTAATTCATCTTTAATGGCGGGTACATGACCTGTACGTACCGCATCTTCTACTTCGTATGCTTCTTCAATCGCATACTTAGTTAGACTCTGTGGCGTTTGTTTTTGATCCCAAGCACATTCTTTACGCAACAATTGCATAATGTGTTTGAGTTTTTCTATAGGCGCTTGGTCTTGCATGTTTTATTCCCACAAGACCAACCCTGTTAAGATTGGCCTTATTTTGATTAATTACCTTGAATTAAACGTCTAGCACTAATAATGCCAGGTTGTTGCTCTAAACGTGCCAACAGCCGTGATAACTGTGCTAAGCCTTTCACCTCTATCATTAATTTCATATTTGCAATACCATCGCTCTCTGAAATGGTATTCACTTGCCGAATATTAATATTGTCAGAGAAAATGACTTGGGTCAGATCTTTTAACAAACCACGGCGGTCATAGGCCTCTACTACAATTTGTATACTTTGAC
Source organism: Acinetobacter boissieri (assembly GCF_900096955.1). Classification (GTDB taxonomy): domain Bacteria; phylum Pseudomonadota; class Gammaproteobacteria; order Pseudomonadales; family Moraxellaceae; genus Acinetobacter; species Acinetobacter boissieri. The sequence continues at coordinate 27,162 of NZ_FMYL01000013.1, forward strand.
CACGTGTGGGCTGTAATTCCCAATCTGCATCTACTGCACGTTCAGGTTCGTTGGTAATCATACGAATGTAATCCTGACAACCTTTTTTATGAATACTTACACCACGGTTCAATGTGATATAACCGCCAATCAGTTCACCATGGACAGGCTGACAACACTGTGCAATATTCAGCTCTACATTATCTAAACCATCAATTAAAATACCATGTGCAGATAGTGTATGGCTTGCCCTTGGGTTTAATGTGGGTTTGAGAATAAGCTCAGGTTCATCCTGATCTATATTCATATGGCGATTTACTTGGTTCATGAGTGCATGTAAACCAATGTCACCGTTGACCAAAGCCACTAAAATATCGTCACCTGTTTTCACATTAAAGTGATTGCAGTATTCATTCAGGTCAATACTTTTGGGATGTATTGCCAAACGTTGTAATTCTTTTGTGAGTAAATCACGTCCAACTTCAAGATTTTTACTACGGTCTTGTTGTCGAAACCAATGACGCAACTTATCTCTAGCACGTGCTGTTTTAATATATCCAAGCGAACTGACCAACCAATCACGGTTTGGCTCTCGGTCTTTTTTGGTAAAAATTTCGACCTGTTCACCTGTTTTTAAACTATAGGTCAGTGGCACATAACGTTGATTGACGCGCGCTGCATAGCAGTGATTACCCACTTCGGTATGCACATGATAAGCAAAGTCTAAAACAGTTGAGCCTCGTGGCAGTTCTTTAATATCACCATCTCGGCTGAAGACATAAATTTTTTCAAAGTCTTCAAAATCTTGTATATTTTCGTAGTCTTCTTCATCTTTAGCATGGGCACTGGCTTCATTACGCTCTTGGTAGTTTTCCAATACTGCACGTAATGAATGTAACCGATGATTAAATGAAAAATCTGTCGATTTTTCGCCTTCTTTATAATTAAAATGCGAACATACGCCCAATTCAGCTTCATTATGCATTTCGTGGGTACGAATTTGTATTTCTAACGAGCGTTGATCTGCAATGACTGCCGAATGCAATGAACGATATCCATTGGCTTTTGGGTTGGTAATATAGTCATCAAACTGATGTGGAATATGTCGCCAAATCTGATGCACAATACCTAAAACGTGGTAACACTCAGACACTGAATTGACCAATACACGTAATGCTCGAATATCGTAGAGTTGACCAAAACTTAAATCTTTACTTTTCATTTTACGGTAGATTGAGTAAATATGTTTTACTCGACCGCTAATATCCGCTTCAATATTTATTTTTTTTAGCTCGCTTTTTAAGCGGTTCACCACATCATCAATATACTGCTCTCGCTCTAGGCGTTTTTCATTGAGTAGCTTTGCAATTTCCTTATAACGATCCGGTGCAAGATAACGAAATGCAAGATCTTCTAGCTCCCACTTTAGTTGTGCAATACCCAAACGATGTGCCAATGGCGAATAAATCGTTAAAATTTCTCGGGCAACTCGCTCTTGGCGATCTTTAGGTGATTTTGCCAGATCTCTAAGCTCAAAAGTTCGTTCTGCAAGCTTAATTAAAACCACACGCACATCTTCAGTCACAGAAATCAGCATCTTATAAATGCCTGTGAGATGCTCACGCATATTATTATTAAAATGATCTTCTAAACGTTTATTTTGTTCAATCAGTTCTGACAACCGACCCATAGCGAGCGTGCCACGCACAAGGTCTAATACTTCTTTACCGTAGTTTAGCTCAACTTCTTCTAATGAGGTTCTTCCTTCCCTGACACTACGGTACAATACTGCAGCGCATAATGTTGCTTCATCTGCATATAAGTGCGCCAAAATATCTGCAACGCCAATACCTGTTACAAAAGTATTGTTTCGACTAGGAACAATTGCTTGCTGTTCTTTTTCTAGTGTATGTTTCGCAACATCTTCAAGCTGTTTCAATTCACTGCCGGTTTGAAGACGTACTCGATCTAACCACTCAGCAAGATCTTGTTGTTGTAAAGCATAACTTACAACACTTTCTTCTGTGAGTTGCGTCAGTCGTTCAGGTAATTGTTCACGTACCGTGACCATACCTATCTCCTATTAATTGCGTCATTCACTTTCGTTATTACATTGCTGTATTTTTTCAAATAAGGTAATCGACTCAACATGGCTCGTATGCGTAAACATATCCATCACCCCTGCCTGTTTAAGTCTATACCCTTTTTGCACGAGTATGCCTGCATCTCGTGCTAATGTTGCAGGGTCACATGAGACATAAACAATTCGTTTGGCATCAAAGTTGGCAATATATTGCATCACTTGTTCTGCACCAGAGCGTGGTGGGTCTATCAACAATGCATCAAAGCCTTGTTTCGCCCACGGCTGTTTTGAAAAATCTTGGGTCAGATCTTGTGCATAAAATTCAATATTTTTGAGCTGATTACGTATTGCATTTTCTCGTCCTCGCTCAACCATTGCCTCACTGCCCTCAACCGCAACCACATGCCCTTGCTCGCCTACACATTGTGCAATCGGCAATGAAAAATTACCTAAACCACAAAATAAGTCGAGTACTCGTTCTCCAACACGAAGATCAAGCAACTTACATGCCAAGTTAATCATTTGTTGGTTAACGCCATCATTAACCTGTGTAAAGTCTGTTGGTGCAAAGCCCAGTTGTAAACCAAAATTAGCCAACTGATAACTCAACCGCATCGGTGCATCTGTATCAATACGATGCACACTCCCTGCATCTTTAGGCTGTAAGTACAATTGCCAACGTTTTTGCTGTGCAAATTGTTGTAGCTTTTTCAGATCAGATGGCGGCAAAGGTGCAGTATGCCGAATCAATAAGGCAATCTCATGACTCCCCATAGACAACTCAATATGACCGATGTCTTTTCGAGCAGTTAAAATATTTAATAATTGATATACCTCGGGCAAGGCCTGATCTAACTCAACATCTAAAATTGGACAATGTTGTATAGGTACTAAACGATTGGTCTGTCTCGCACGAAAGCCCATTACCAATTTTTTTGATGAGTCAACATAACGCACGCCGATACGGGCACGGCGACGATAATCTTGACGCGTTGAGCGAATCGCAGGTAACCATACTTCAGGTGATAGACCTGAAAAATGCTGTAAGTGCGATGCTAACGTATTTTGTTTTACTCGAATTTGTTCATCGGCTTGCATATGTTGCAAGCTACAGCCACCACACACAGTAAAATGTTCACAGATCGGAGCTGTTCTATATATAGACGGTGCTGAAAGTAATGTAACCGTTTCTGCCTCTTCAAAACGCTTACTTTGGCGAATAATAGTTGCCGCCACACGTTCATCAGGCAAAGCAAACTGAATAAAGACTTTCTTACCATGTTTATCGACCGGATGATCTGCACTCTCATGATAATGGCTGATTCCACGCCCCTCGTGTGACAAGGCTTCAACTACAAAAGTATGCGTCGCTGTTGTGGTTTTGGCTTGGCGAGAATATTTCAAAATAGTACTCAAAAATTAATCATGAAAAAATGTACGACTGAGTGCCGTATGTTCAGCAACAACCTGCCAATGCATTAAAAAGTCATGCTGTTGCATGTGTGCTTTTAAACACACAATCACTTGTTGGATTGCTTCTTCATGCTGTGGCTGTGTTAACTGCCCTTTTAAAAGCACCCAACGTAAATAAATCAACCACGTTTGAATCACTGCTTGTTCAGCATTAACTTCTACAGGTGTGGTCATTTTATCACGAAATGGCAAGCCTAAAAATGCGGCAATATCATCTAATTTTTGAAAGTTTTGCCGATTAAACATCGACATACTATCCATTAAATCAATATGTTGCTGATGATATCTATTTTGATAGTTATTAAAACGGCGTTGCTGATCAATTTCACCTTGATCAAATAAGCGAGGCGCAGACAACCCATAATACATGGCTCTAAGCAAAATCACAGGTAAGTCAAACTGTGCCCCATTCCAACTGACCAAAATGGGATGTCTCTTCTCAAAAATAGATAGAAATTTTTCTAATATTTCTAATTCTGTGAGTTCTGTATGAGAAAATGAAAACAGTCTCAAACCTTTTTCATCAACCCAAAGCCCTGAAATACAAATAATTTTATGTAAAGGCAATCGATGAAAATCTGAGCCCGTTTCTTGACGACGTAGCTTATTCAATGCCTGTTCAATATCTTGTTCTGCTAAGTGGCTTAAACCATGCAAATGTGCGCCCGAAGTTAAATCAAGCGTCGTTTCGATATTAAATACTAAGATGGGTAACCGCATGATGCTTTACACCTCATCTTGTATAGAAAACAAACCTGTCGATAAATAACGGTCTCCTCGGTCACAAATAATACATACAATTACAGCATCAGGGTTTTCTTGGGCAATTTTTAAAGATGCCCATACAGCACCACCGGATGACACACCTGAAAAAATACCTTCATGTTTTGCTAAAGCACGCATGGTCTTTTCCGCTTCAATTTGAGGAATATCTATAATGCGATCTACACGTTGTGCATCAAAAATTGTGGGTAAATATTCAGTTGGCCAACGGCGAATCCCTGCAATACTTGCGCCTTCATTGGGTTGCAATCCTACAATTTGAATATTTGGATTTTGTTCTTTTAAATATTTAGACACCCCCATGATGGTGCCAGTTGTTCCCATCGCACTCACAAAATGAGTAATTTTTCCTTGGGTTTGTTGCCAAATTTCAGGGCCGGTTGTTAAGTAATGTGCATTGACATTGTCTGGGTTACCAAATTGATTTAGTACCACACCTTGCCCTTTTTCTTGCATGGCCAGTGCCAAATCTCTTGCACCCTCCATTCCTTGCTCAGGTGTCACTTCAATGAGCTTAGCACCATATGCTAACATCGCATCTTTACGCTCACTGCTCATATTATTTGGCATAATGAGCGTCATATGATAACCCCGCATTGCGGCAACCATAGCTAAAGCGATTCCTGTGTTGCCACTGGTGGCCTCTATGAGAGTATCGCCTGGTTGAATATCACCTCGTTTTTCAGCCTGTAAAATCATATTATAGGCAGCACGATCTTTGACTGAACCTGCAGGGTTATTACCTTCTAGCTTGGCTAAAATGGTGGCCTGAGTTGTTACAGATAAACGTTGCAAACGCACTAAGGGCGTGTGCCCCACATAATGGTCTAAAAGAAATTGTTCTTCTGCAAAAAAATTAGGCTGATTTTGGCTCATAGTCGTTACATTTTTCTCGTTACACTTATTGTATGAAAAAAAGCACAGCACTGCACTCTTTTCACATTCTTTATTGGTCGTATGCTTCATCACATTAAGCACAAACATGCTAAAATAAAAGAAAGTAAGCCTCTTAAATTGAGTCATGGCAAAATACAAAAAAAATATTTTACAGCAACTTCCACTCAACCATGCATATGGTCAGTTGGTATTACTTATTTTCATACCGATTGCAATTTTAGCGATGGTCAGTACCTATTTTGTACTCAAAGAAACTCGGGAGTCTGCTCAAGAGCAACAACGCTATGCAGCAATTACAATTCTAACCCGTTACCAACATACTGCACAGTTACTTTTTGAAACAATAGAAAAAAATCCAGCATTCAATAGTCGAGCGCAAAGTATTTTACAGCGCATGCTGAGTGATTCATACGTACAACGTGTTGCACTCATAGACCAAAACAATCAAATTTTGCTGAGTATTGGCAACAGAAATGACCTATCTTGGCCTGCAATTCAAAGTCAGCATAGCGTTATTGGCCCAATATCTAACCATGGTAATAGCGTTTATGCACAAAAACTTAAAACCAACCATCTAGATCAACAACGTTGGTTGGTTATTTCTTTAGACAACCAACCCTTAGAATTAGCCCACTATCATATTTTAGTCGCAATTATTATTACTATATTTATTACATTGCTCCTATTAATGATGTGCCTAAATTTTTACTCTCGGCGCTGGGTTGCACCGCTATATGAGATTCGCATGCAGTTACAGCGAGTACATGCCGACAACTTAGATGAACCCATTACACAACAAAGTAGCAGTGAGCTACAACTGCTTGAAAAAGATCTCGAACACACTTTTCAACGCTTACACCACAGTTTTTTAGAACTCAGAGATCATACAGAACAAACAGAAGATGATTTACGGCGTACTTTAGATACGCTTGAAATGCAAAATATCACCTACAGACAAGCACGTGACCAAGCCGTGTCTGCAAATCAATCGAAATCTGTTTTTCTAGCCAATATCAGTCATGAATTACGCACACCACTAAATAGTATAGATGGTTTTATTCATTTGATGCTCAGACAAAGCAACTTGACCAACGACCAAAACTTATACTTACAAACCATTAGAAAATCTTCAGCACACTTATTGGCTTTAATAAATGATGTACTTGATTTTTCTAAAATTGATGCAGGGAAACTTGAACTAGAAACCGCATCTTTTGATTTAGAAGAAACCATGTTTGATGTCATGGATATGTTGTCGCCATTGGCCGCTGAAAAAAATATATACATGGCTTTTTACTTTGCACCAGAACTACCACAACGTGTTATTGGTGATGCTCTTCGCTTTAAACAAATTTTAACCAACCTAATTTCAAATGCGATTAAATTTACTTCTAGCGGTGAAATCATTGTAAATAGTAAATTACAAACCACCAATAGCAAACAGTGTCATGTCTATTTTAGCGTACAAGACAGTGGTATTGGTGTGAGCGAAGATGATCAAAAAAAGCTATTCGACTCATTTTCACAAGTCGATACATCTATTACACGTCAATTTGGGGGCACAGGACTTGGGCTTGCTATTTCCAAGCAACTTGTACAAATGATGCATGGTGAAATTGGCTTTGAAGATAACCATATGAAAGCCACTTCAGACAAAGGATCCACATTTTGGTTTACGGCACTCTTTGAAATAGAGCAAGCAAAACAACATACTGAACAGCTATCGAATATTCATGTTATTTCGTTTATTTCTCATACCAAAACCGCTTCTATACTCAACCAATACTTAAGTAACGATCATATAAATCATCAAGCCAGTAGCTCAATCTTAGATCTATTCAGTCGCTTAAGCCAGCTTCAAACTCATAAAAATACATGGGTTATTGTAGACCATGGTGGAGATACGCATACACTACTCAAAGAAATTCGTTCTCGTTACCAAGGACATCTGGCCATTTATGGTTATCAAATGTCACTAGAACCGAGTGTACTGGCTTATTATGAAGCGACACCTTTATATCAGCCACTCAGTAGACATGCCCTATTACAAACACTTAAAAATCAAAAAGCCAACACACCAAAACAACAAACTTTTGATGGACAAGGTTTACATATCTTGGCGGTAGATGACCATTTACCAAATTTAATTGTACTAGAAGCTTTGCTTGGTGAACTCCAAGTCAAAACCACCAAGGCACTCAGCGGACAAGATGCACTCAATCTGATTAAACAACATTGGCAACAAAATACACCATTTGATTTAGTTTTTATGGATATTCAAATGCCTGTCATGTCTGGTATTGATACGACACGTGCGATTCGGTCACTCGAATCAACGCTTGAAAATACAAACACCACATTGCCAATTATTGCGCTCACTGCACATGCTCTTTCTGATGAGAAAGAAAAGTTATTGACCGTAGGTATGAATGATTATGTAACAAAACCTATTCAAATTGAGCAACTTATACATATTCTAACGACTTGGACAAATAGTCAACGCTTTGAGCAAAGAACGCCTCAAAAGCACTTACAACATGATCAGAATATAGATATTACCATTTTGGACTGGGCACAAAGCGTACGACTCGCTGCAAATAAAGAAGAATTGGCAATAGATCTTCTGAAAATGCTGATTGATAGTTTTGATACCGAAATTGAAGAAATGTGTTTACTCATTGAGTTGGAAGACTTTCCACAACTTGAACATGTTTTACACCGTTTATATGGCGCAACACGCTATGTAGGTACTACACGTTTACAGCAAGTTACTGGGGATTTTGAACAATTTATTTCAACTTTACGTAAACAACAGCGTAAAGCAGATGAAAATTTTATACAAGAAACCTTACAACGGTTTAATGAACTCAAAGGCGTGATTGAACAGACCACTATAGCGGCTCAACATAAAATACACCAAATATAATTCAAATGAATCAATAAAAGATATTATATTTAAAAATAAAAATTGTGACTATTGTCACACTATAGAAGTTATCGTATGATAATGATATGCAGGAAAAATCTACTATAGTGTCAGTATATTATGAAAAAAATGCTTACGGTCTTGGTATTACTACTCGCAACACCCTTTAGTTTAAATACATCTCACCATTCGAGTATGTTACCGTTAGATAAATACATCACTGTGGCAACAACACACACTGAAAAATGAATATAAAATAATTTTCAATTAAGCTTTTCTATCTAGCGATAGATCATTAAAGATAATTTATCTGTGTTTTATCTGTACAATAATTGAATTTTTCAACTAAAAAAGCTATATTACTCGGTCAACCATATATTTGGAAAAATGAAGTTTTATGAATTTAGAACCATCGCCCAGCGCTTCTAATTCTCACGACAATTTAGGTCAAGTGCAATCTCAAGACGTACAAGACTGTTTAAAAGTTATACATGAAGCACTTACAGATGTAAAAGCAAAAGATATTCTTGAGCTCGACATCAGCAGTATCAGCAATGTTGCAGATGCAATCGTGATTGCGAGCGGTACATCAACACGCCATGTCAAAGCATTGGCAGACAATGTTGCTGACGAAGCTCGTAAAGCAGGCTTTCGCCCAATAGGTATTGAAGGTGAACGTGATGCAGAATGGGTACTTGTCGATTTAGGCCATATCGTTGTACACGTCATGCTCCCAACCGCAAGACAGTTTTATGACTTAGAAAGCTTGTGGCGTGCAACAGAGCGAACGACTCGCTAAGAAATAGATACCGTAATAAAAAAAGCCACATAAATTGTGGCTTTTTTTATTACTTAAATCAATATAAGGCTTTATTGAGACATAAAGCCTTAACCATATTAATGACCAGAGCCATTCACTGATTTCGTCATATCTTCTACAACTTTTTTTGCATCACCAAAAATCATCATAGTTTTTTCATCATAGAACAAGTCATTATCTAAACCTGCATAACCTGTTGCCATAGAACGCTTAATCACCATGATTGTACGCGCTTTATAAGCTTCTAAAATTGGCATACCATAAATTGGAGAATTCGGATTATCTTTCGCTGCAGGGTTAACCACGTCATTTGCACCAATCACTAAAACGACATCTGTTGCAGGAAAATCTGAGTTAATCTCATCCATTTCCAAAATGTCTTCGTAAGGTACATCTGCTTCTGCAAGCAAAACATTCATATGGCCTGGCATACGACCTGCAACAGGGTGAATTGCGAAACGCACTTTCACGCCTTGTTCTTTTAATACAATAGAAAGCTCTTTAACTGCATTTTGTGCACGACCTTGCGCCATACCATAACCCGGTACAATCACAACGCTGTCTGCATTTGACATTAAAAAGCCCGCATCATCAGCAGAACCTGAACGATGGTTTCTTTCAACCTGTGCACCTTGTGTTGCAGCCGCTGCACCACTGGTCATTGCACCACCAAAAAGTACATTAATAATGCTACGATTCATGGCTTTACACATGATGTAAGATAAAATTGCCCCAGATGAACCAACCAATGAACCTGCAACAATGAGCATATTGTTTTCTAAAGTGAAACCAATACCCGCTGCCGCCCAACCAGAAAACGAGTTTAACAGAGACACCACAACTGGCATGTCACCACCACCGACTGGCGCGATCCAAACCCAACCAAAAGCGAGTGCAAAAACAGTCATTAACCAAAATGCAGTCATATTGCCACTTGTAAAGAAGTAAGCACCGCAACCCAACATGACAATAAACAAAATCGCTTGTAGTGGCTTAACCCAACCACCAGAGATCGTTTTCGCCCATTTTTTTGCAGCCAATTTACCATAAGCAAATAAAGACGCTGTAAAAGTAATTGCCCCAACAAAACACCCAACAAACAGTTCAAAGAAATGAACTTTACTCATGTGAGATTCTTCAATACCTGCATGCTTTAAAACATCTGCATTTTCACTGAATAAAGCCACTAAATGATTGTTATGCAAAATTGCAGCAACTGCAATAAGTACTGCAGACAGACCAACCAATGAGTGCATCAAAGCCACAGTTTCAGGCATTTGTGTCATCGGTACTGTACGGGCACGGGAAATCCCCACGATTGCACCAAGAACCATTGGTACTAAAATCAACCACACAACCACATGATCAACTACAAAAAATGTCGTTACTACCGCAATTGCCATTGCAACCATGCCGTAGGTATTACCACGAATCGCAGTTTTTGGGCTAGATAAACCGCGTAGCGTTAAAATAAATAATATTGCACCAATCAGATAAAACCAACCCGCACACTCTCGAATAAATTCCATGATTTAGCCCCTTAGTTTTTCTTTTGTTTTGGCTTAAACATTTCTAGCATACGTGCGGTTACCGCAAAGCCACCAAAAATATTAATACTTGCCAAAAATACAGCAACAGCACCTAAAATACTGACCACATTTACGCTCTGAAATGCAACATTGGCATCTATACCTAATACAGGTAAGCCTGTGGTCTGAATCATTGCCCCAACAATCACAATAGAAGACAATGCATTGGTCACTGCCATTAATGGCGTATGTAATGCAGGTGTCACGCCCCAAACAACATAGTAGCCGACAAAAATTGCCAAGACAAAAATAGTAATTGTTTCAATCATACCTATCTCCTTAACCTCGTTTTAGCAATAATTGGCCGTCATGTGCCACTAATAATGCTTTTTGAATTTCATCATCTAAATTAATTTTAACTTTTTGATTCTCATCAAACAAAGTACTTACAAAATTAAAGACATTACGTGAATACAAAGCAGATGCTTCTTTTGCCACAGTAGAAGGAATGTTTGGTACACCTAAAATTTTAACGCCGTTTTCAGTCACAACGGTTTCGTTCACAGCAGAGCCTTCAACATTACCACCCGTTTCTACTGCCATATCTAAAATCACAGAACCCGCTTTCATTTTTGCAATGGTAGCCGCATGAATCAAACGTGGTGCATTACGACCAGGTAGGAGCGCTGTTGTAATCACAATATCTGCATTACTCACCGCTTTGTCTACAATCACAGATTGATCTTTAATGTACTGCTCACCAGGCATCCAACCATAGCCATTTTTCAATGCATCGTCAGCACGTTGTTGCTCTTCTGGTGACATGGGTACATCTAACCACTTACCACCCAAAGACTCGACTTGATCTTTAGCTGTTGGGCGTAAGTCAGTTGCTTCAACCACTGCACCTAAACGTTTTGCTGTTGCAATGGCTTGTAGACCTGCAACACCAACGCCCATAATCACAACTCGTGCAGGTTTTACTGTACCTGCAGCGGTCATTAACATAGGAAATAAGCCTTGATACTCAGTCGCAGCTAACAATACTGACTTATAACCAGATAAGTTTGCTTGTGATGACAGCACGTCCATATTTTGTGCACGAGACAATGTTCGTGGTAACAGTTCAAGTGAAAATGCAGAAATACCTTGTTTTGCAAAATCATCTAATTCAGTGTTACGAAATGGATCAAACATCGCAACCACAATGGTACCAGCTGCTATCGCTTTAATTTCATCACCAAAAGGCGCTCTTACTTTTAAAATAATGTCACTGTTTGGGTATGCATTATCTACAATAACAGCACCTACTTGTTCATAGGCTGTATCGACATAGGCTGAGTGGGTGCCTGCACCACGCTCAATAACAACACGATGACCAGCACCAATCAACTTTTTTACCGTTTCTGGTGTTGCTGCCACACGCTTTTCATCTGCTACAACTTCAGTTGGTATTCCAATCTGCATGAGTATTCCCCAAGCTAATGTAATTGTTTAAACATGACGGTTTGTAGTTCTCACTACTTTTCCGTGACTCATCTATTGCTTCGACTCTATGCATTTTACACAAAAATACGACCCATTATTTATTTTATAAATGAGCAGTATTTTTAGATCAACTTTTATTGCACATGACAAAGTAGGTATAATATCAAGGTTTAACTTCTAGATTAGCTAAAATTTATCGTTAAATACAATTAGCCTTTTGTCTTAACAGATCAATTATCTATAAAATAAATTGATCACTTCTTCTTGCCTAATTTTTATCAGGCCAGCCATTTTTTACTAAAGTCATATTTTGCAACAAGTCTCACATGATGATGACTATGCGCAGACTCTGATTAAAATTAAATACAATAATCGTGGTATATAGCACTCCTCAATGCCAATACAGCAAACCTGATTTACCATTTTTCTATATAAAAAATGCTAGAAAAAAGTAAAATATTAATTAATATTCAGCGATATGATGGGATAAAGCATGAAAAAGGCAATGTTTGGTGGTGGTTGTTTTTGGTGTATAGAGTCTGTTCTTTTAGAACTTAAAGGCGTTCATCACGTTGAAAGTGGTTATGCAGGCGGCCAAAGTACCAATCCAACTTATGAGCAGGTCTGTGGTGGAACAACTGGGCATGCCGAAGTTGTTTATGTGGAATTTGATGAACACGTCATTCATTACCAAGATTTACTCAATGTATTTTTTGGCATGCACGATCCAACTACACTGAACAGACAAGGAAATGATGTAGGTACACAATACCGCTCTGTTATATATTTCTATGATGAGTCACAAAAAAACATTGCAACGACAATGGTCAATGATTTAATTGCAGAAGGGCTTAACGTTGTCACAGAGATACAACCTGTGTCTAACTACTACAAAGCAGAAGAGTACCACCAAAACTTCTATGCAAAAAATCCAGAACAAGGCTATTGCAACTTTGCAATTCCACCTAAACTACTCAAGTTACGCCAAAAATTTCAGCATTTACTTAAATAGACACAAAAAAGGAGGCTTTTTAGCCTCCTTTTTATTAGTTTTCACTCATAAAAGATAGATCGCTTAAACCAGCTTCGCTCGCACGAGACATCACTTGAGCCACTGTATCATAACGAGATTCTTTATCTGCCCTTAACTGAACTGTTGGTTTTTGATCAGCTTTTCCAGCATCTTGAAATCTTTTTGCTAACTCATCAAGTGTAATTACTTCAGAGTTCCAAGCAACCTCGCCTTTCGCATTAATACTAATGGTAATTGCTTTGGGTGGCGGTGTTGTTATTTCCGCTGTTGTTTTGGGTAAAGTCAACGGAATAGATGGATTAGACACTGTCGCTGTGACCAAAAAAATGATCATTAAAACGAGCATAATATCAATCAATGGAATGAGGTTCATTTCATTCATGCCAGAATCTTGATCTTCACCCAATTGAAAGCCCATTAAGCATCTCCTCTCGCTTGAGGTTGTATTACTTTCGAATCTTGTTGCAACATCGTATTAATCAGTAAATGATGTGCTTGATCTTGTAAACCATGCGATAGTGCGCGATTACTACGCAAGCAGATGTTGTAAGCCAATACTGCAGGAATTGCAACAGCAAGACCAAAACCAGTCATAATTAAAGACTCACCTACTGGTGTTGCCACTTGAGCAAGTCCTGCTTGCCCTGTACTACCGACAGCAACAAGTGCATGAAAAATACCCCATACTGTACCAAACAAGCCTACAAAAGGAGCAAGTGAAGCAATTGTTCCCAGCACAGGTACACCTTTTTCAATGCCTGTTTTCTGCTCTGAAATTTCACGCAATAATGCTTGTTCAGCAACAGCTTTACGCTGTTCAAAAGTCAAATTTGAAAGCTGTGCTTTTAACTGCGTTAAAGACTGCTCTAAACGAGCAAATGCTGTTTGCTTAAGTTTTTGAGTCCCAATCAAGCGTACAAAAAAGACAGTCCATGTAATAATAGACATGCTTAATAGTACAAAATAAAGGGTTTTACTTACTGCATCTGCACTTTGCCAGTACACTGAAAAATTCATTACTCTGTTCCTAATTTATTAGCAATATTAATTAGCTTAAGTCAAATGGTTGTTGTGCTTTAATCGGATAAGCAACGCCATTTTCCATATATGGTTTAAATTTTGCACCACGTACAGCACGTAGTATTTTTTGGTCAAGCGCAGGAATCCCTGAACTTTTCACAACAGTCACACTAATAATTTTACCTTTCTCATCTGCCTCAATTAATACCACAATTGAACGAGGCGAACCTCTTAAATCATTTTGATCATATGATGGTTTTGGAGAAAGGCTCCATTGCACACCACTCCCACCAATACTGACACTTTTCGGTGTTTTTTCTGCAGGTTCTGCAGCAGGTGCCGGTTGAGGCGTTGGCGTTGGTGCAGGATCTGGCTGTGGCACTGGCTTTGTTTCAACGGTAGATACCACTGGCGGAACAATGACAGGTTGCGGTTTTTCAACCTGCTGAACTTCTTTTTTGGGTTGCTCAGCTTTTTTAACTTGCTGTACTTTTTCTACTTTCTTAGGCGGTGGCGGTGGATTCTTAACAATTTTAACCTCTTTCACCTCTTTTTTAGGCTTAGGGGGTTCTTTAGGTTTTGGCGGTTGTGGTTTTGGCGGTTGTTGAATTTTCACAAAATGTGCTTGTATTGGCTCTTTTTTCACAACTTTTACGTGATGTGGTTTCATTTGCCCTAACGCCCACAAAACCGCAATATGACCAACCACTACAGCTGTGAAAGCGGCACCCACTTTAATTTTCATATTTTTAGGAGAATGTTTTGTATTTAACACAGAGGAGTGACTCATAGCACAATAGTGACCTTGTTATATGATCTGTTGAACGGTTATATCACCGTACGCATAATTAGATGATACCATTTATCTATAATAAATGAGAAGTGTTTTCATTTGCAACCTATTTTTTGCAGACATTATGTTGCTCTACATATTTATCTGAACATCAAATATATTGCGCATAATGTATAGTTATAACATAACAAATACAATCTTAACTAATGGGTTTGTTTCTTCATTTTTAACGTATGTAAAGAAAATACACTGTTAAACCCATTATTTATAAAGATTTAACAGTGTGTAATTTTTTATGTAGATGCAACATCTTTGGTTGGTAAGTGATCAATATTTTCATCTCTAGTATAACGGTCAACGACAACGCTCACCATCATATCTCCCTCAACATTGACCATCGTTCTTACCGTATCTAAAACACGGTCTATCGGTAATAAAATGGCAATTGCTTCTGCAGGTAATCCAACAGATTGTAATACCATAATCATGGTGACCATGCCCGCACTTGGTATGCCAGGTGCACCAAGAGAAGCAATCATAGCGGTTAAACACACAATAATTTGTTGCGTTAGACTTAACTCTAATCCCACTAAGTTTGCTACAAATAATGCAGCTGCCGCTTCATATAAAGCAGTACCATCCATATTTAAATGTGACCCTAAAGGAATTACAAACCCTGTAATTTTAGGGCGAACACCTAAGTTCTCTTGTGCACATTTCATACTTAAAGGCATAGTTGCAGAGCTAGAACTCGTCGCAAAAGCGGTAATAAGTGCTAAACGAGCACCTTTGAAAAATTTGATGGGTGACATTCTGCCAAAAATCCAGAGTAATGTCGGCAGTACAATAAGACCATGAAATAATGTTGTACCTGTAACAATACCGGCAAATTCAGCAAGACGGCTAATGACTGAAAGGTCCTCTTTTGCAATTAATTTAGCCAACAGTGCAAAAATACCAAACGGCGCTAACTTCATGATCCAAGACACAAGCATCATCACTAAATTAAAAAACTCTTCATTAAAGGTTCTAATGTGTTGAAACTTGTTACCACCATAAACCAATGCTAAACCAATCAGCATAGCAAATACGACGACAGACAAAACATTCCCATCGCTGAATGCTTTAAATGGATTAATTAAAGTATTTTGAATAAAGTTAGTAAAAAATGATGACGTATCTAGGCTTTGAGCAGGACTGTGATATTGGTCCATTGCATGCTTAAATAACGAGACATCCATACCTTTGCCGACTTCAAAAATATGGGCACAGGTGAGGCCTAAAATTAAAGATAAACTCATTGTGGTGAAACTACACATGAGCGTCACTTTCCAGACTTTACCCAATTGCTTACCTGATTCTAGACTCGCAACCCCGACGACAATTGATGTAAAAATAAGTGGTACAAGGAGCATTTTCAAACAGCCAATGAAAATACTACTCATAATACTTAATCCATAAATACTGTTGCTAAACAACGCAGTATCAGGATAAACACGCAGAACACAACCAACAACAACCCCAAGTAGTGCTGCGATAAAAATTTGGCTATTTAGACTCATAATTGTCCATTTTTATCTTGTTTTAATGTTTCATCATATAACATTGGTTAAAATTTGCATTATTTTTTTTATACTATTATATGAATTTTTTCATTAAAACAGCACTTTAGTGTACTTTACAGATTAGCTCTCACGCATCCGCATAAGTCCCTCTTGTACAGTGCTACATACAAGCTCACCATCTTGCCACATATAACCATAATTCATACCTCGAGCATTACCAGTCACAGTCGCTTCCATATCATAAAGGACCCACTCATCTGCACGCATTGGCTTATGAAAATAAATGGCATGATCAATACTTGCGCACTGAATGTTCGGAGATAAGTAACTCAAACCATGTGGTCGAAGTGCTGTAGTCATCAATACGAAGTCAGAATAAAAGGCAACAATCGCTTGATGCAACGCGACTTGGTCCTGTTCCCCCTTTAAAGAATCATGCGTTTTTACGTAATGTGCATACAACGGTTCTGCAGGTTTTGGTTTAAAGAAATTACGTACATCACTCAAAGGTTTAAGCTCAATATGCCGTTCACGTATAAAACTAGGCTTGAGTGGTTCTGGAATAAAACGCATCATACTTTCTTTAATTTCTTGCTCACCTTGCAAAGTATCTGGATGAGGATAGTCTGGTTGTTTTTTTTGATACTCTAAACCTTCCTCTATAGATGCAAATGAAATGAGTGCTGTAAAAATCGTCCGCCCATATTGAATCGCACGTACTTGGCGACTCACAAAGCTCTGTCCATCTCTTAAGCGTTCGACTTCGTAAGTAATGGGTTCATTAATATCGCCACCACGTAAAAAGTAACCGTGCAACGAATGTGCAGGGCGATCGGTCGTATATGATGCCGCACGTAATGCTTGACCTAAAATTTGGCCGCCAAATACTCGCTTACCAATAAAGTCACGACTTTGGCCAAGGTACCTATTTTCATCTAGTTTTTCTAACGTTAAAATTTCGATTAGTTCTTGCGTTAACCTAGTCATTCTTACTCAGCTATTCATTACTATTTTTAAAGTGGGTGTATTAGATCATTTTTTTATTGCCCTGTATTTTGCCATTTATTCCACTTTTTGACTATTTTCATTCATCTTCAATGGCATTTTTTATAGTTTTACTGTCTTAAAAGATACATTTTGGGTAAAATCAGCGCTTCGAGTGTATGTTACCCATCTAGTTTTTCTTGTATTCATCAGAAAAACTTAGGTGTTTATGAGGAGTTTTTCATGCCCAAGCGCAGTTTTGGTCAAATCTATCGTAGATTATCAAGTAAAGTACTTGACCTAGTGGTTAAACCACGAGTTCTTGGAGATGTACCTACACTTCATATCGCAGAACAAGTGACACCTCAAAACAACGATATTAAAACTGTGGTGTGCTATGTTTTACAAACATATTCTAGAAGTAATGCTTTAGTACTTGACGGCGAAACACGGCGTTTAAAACTGCATCCTGCACTTGAACCACTCCAACTCGAACAGCACCGAGAAAACACATCAGTCTTTTTTTTACAACATCAAGACACCAGTTATTTAGCAAAGCATAAGCATGCCCTCCCCCCTAAGCTCGTGCGTTTAATTGACTTTATTGAAGCCAACCCAGATATCGATATTCAACTTATTCCTGTAACGGTTCTATGGGGACGCTCGCCGGACAAAGAAAACTCTTTATTTAAATTACTGTTTACCGATACATGGGCCACACCAAGCAAAGTCAAACAATTGGTCAATATTGGACTACATGGTCGGCAAACTTTTTTAGAATTTCACCATCAGCATTCTTTACGTGCACTTATTACCACAGCAAAACAAACTCATCCGAACCTTTCACCAGCAACGTATATTGTTAATCATTTAAATCAATATCTTGACCGCCAACGTGAGGCAGTGCTTGGGCCCGATTTATCTGACCGCCGCAACGTCATTCAATCATTGATGAAATCACCCGATTTAGAAGAATCTATTCGCCGTGAAAGTATTCGCAGTAAAATCAGCTTATTTGAAGCACAGCGCAGAGCAGTTGGATACATCAATGAAATCGTGTCTGATTATTCTTACTCGACCATACGTTTTGGTGACATGGCACTGACTCGACTGTGGACACAACTCTATGACGGCGTTGAAGTACATAACTTTAATACAGTAAGAGAGTTAGCGAAAGACTACGAAATTATTTACACCCCATGCCATCGCAGTCATATCGACTATTTACTTTTATCTTACATTATTCATCGTCGTGGCCTCATGGTGCCGTATATTGCTGCAGGCGATAATTTAAATTTACCGTTGGTCGGTCAATTTCTACGTGGTGGTGGTGCCTTTTTTATTCGTCGTTCATTTCGTGGTAATGGACTATATACATCTGTTTTTAAAGAATATTTATATAGCATTGTCTCTCGAAATACGCCTTTAGAATATTTTATTGAAGGTGGTCGCTCTAGAACAGGCCGTCTACTGCCACCTAAAACGGGTATGCTGGCCATGACGGTACATAGCCACTTGCGTAACAAAGGTAAAAATAAACCAATTGTGTTTATTCCAACGTATATTGGCTATGAACGCCTTATGGAAGGCGCAACTTATATTGGCGAGCTACAAGGTAAACCTAAAGAAGCTGAGTCAGTTTTGGGCTTAATCAAAACCGTTCGTAAAATTGAGCGCATTTTTGGGCAAGTACACCTCAACTTTGGTGAGCCTGTGTTCTTAGATGACATGTTAAAACAGCACCAAGCAGATCATATTCGTATTGAAAAAAATGACGACCCTATTCCAACCGAAGTGTCTGAAGCGATTACCAGCTCTGCATATCAAATACTCGAGAAAATTAATAATGCTGTAGTGATTAACCCTGTCACATTATTATCACTCATTTTACTTTCAACAGAAAAACATACTGTCAGTGAAGAGTTGTTAATAAAACAGCTCAACACCTACCTCAGCATCGTTCGAGAAGTACCATACGATGAACGCACTGAAATCACTCCGTTTTCAGGTCAAAAAATTATTGAGCATGGTTTGAAACTCAAACTCATTCAGCGTGTACCGCATGCACTCGGTGATATTATTGCGATCGCAGATGATCAAGCAGTACTACTGACGTACTTTAGAAATAATATTTTACATGCATTTATTTTGCCGTCTCTGATTGCTTCTTTGGTCGATTTAAACGGTGAAATTGCACGAACTGACCTTGTTAATGTCATGGTGACACTGTATCCATTTTTAAAAGCTGAGCTGTTTACAAAATGGGACAGCACAACCCTTGCACCTGCAATTGAACAATATATAGATCAGCTAATTAAAGTAGGGATCATCAGCACAGATGACAATATTCATCTGATCAGTCCAAAACCGAATACAGAAACCCATGACCAGATTTTAATTTTGGCAGGCTCTGTCAAACAAAGTCTTGAACGCTACTACATGATTTTAGCGATTATTACGCAACGTGGTTCTGGAAATATTTCTGTCAAGCAAGTGGAAGATTTAGGCTATTTGCTCGGGCAACGCCTATCTGTACTGTACGAATACAACTCACCCGACTTTTTTGATAAATCGCTCTTTCAAAGTTTCTTAAAAGTACTCACGCAAAAAGGCTATATTCGTGTACAACAAGGCCTAATTGAATTTGATCAATACTTAACTAAAACAGCGCAATATGCCAATTTAGTGTTAGATGATACTAAGCTGAATATGCTCAAACACATTACTCAGTTTAGTGATACAGAGTTACAAGAAGCGCTGAGTGCTTTGGCCGCAGACAATGCCAAACGGCGCTCTCGCAAAAAAAAATAAGCGTATTCAGCGATAGGCACTCAAACATTGAGTGCCTATTTTACATTTGGCATTATGCCTTTAATTGTTCTAAATACACATCAAAGCAATTTGGATGCTCAAACTCAAAGCCTAACTCCTGTAAATGTGTGGCATAAATTTTTTTACCTGTTTCAGCCATTGACTCATACTCAAGTAACGGCAGCCCACATTGTCTTTGGAACCACATTAAAACCTCATGTAATGGATACGGTTTTGAATCACTGACAATATAATGCGACTTCATCAAATCTAATGTCGCCAAAACTGCCAAAAACCGTGCTAAATCGTTTATATGTATGCGATTAGTCCAATGTAATTGTTCATAGTACGTTGTGTTTTGAGCAAGTTTACGCATACGATTTATACTGGTGCCATAAATACCTGATGGCCGCACAATCACACAACGTTCCGCAAAAGCCTGAATATAAGCCTGTTCCATGTCATATAAAATTTGACCTTGTTCATCATTCACAGCCACAGCAGTATCATCATTTACCGTACCACCAACATGCCCGTTATACACACGCGTAGAAGACACGACAATACAGCGCTGTATTGGGTGCTGATGCAAGGCCTGAATAATCGCTTTCGCACTATTCAAATACGTATCTTTATAGCTCTGTATACTACGTTCTTGAGGGCTTAATAAAATATACACACAATCAATCGAATCTAACCGACTTAAATCAATCTGAGCAACATCTTGGCATAAATGAGAAATATCTGTTTTTTTTGTACGACTGAGCGCAGTAATTTGGTGACCTTGTGCAAATAAATGTTTTGCAACACGCTGGGATGTTTTACCATAACCTATAAATAAAATATGCATGATATGACCTAAAATAATATGGCTTTAATTCGTGACCTCAAAGGCGTGACCTCAACCGCTTGTAACCTATTGGAAAAGCTACATCTATTGACTACAGATGATCTGCTATTTCATTTACCTCGTGACTATGAAGATCGTAGCACGATTGTTGCCATGAACCAATTAAGCATTGGGCGAAGCTACCTGCTTGAAGGTGAAGTCAAATCTGTTGATTTTCCACCAGGCAAACGCAAGTCTATGGCAGTACAGGTCCAAGATGAATTTGGCAAAGTCACATTACGCTTTTATCATATTTATAAAGCACTCACGGACAAACTAAATATTGGGCAACGTGTTCGCTTATTTGGTGAAGTACGTATTGGTGCGAGAGGTTTAGAACTCTATCACCCCGAAATACTCACATTACAGCCTTTAAGCCGATACAGTCGCTTAACTGCTATTTACCCTAGTACTGAAGGGCTGAATCAAAAGAAACTAAGAGAATATATACAACTGGCTTTTGACTTACACAGCCATGATTTAACCGAGTTACTCCCTAAACAATTCAGCAAAGATTACGCACTAAAAGATGCATTATCATACATTCATCACCCACCCTTACAAGCCAATATGCAGCAGCTCATGCAAGGTCAACACCCTGCACAGCAAAGGCTTATTTTAGAAGAGCTAGTAAGTCATCAACTCAGCCTGCTGACCCGTAGAGCCTATGTACAGCACACAGCATCCGCACGATGTAAACCAAGCAAACAGCTGGCTAAAGCACTTTTGGCGACTTTGCCCTTTTCACTGACCAATGCACAGCAGCGCGTTTCCAAAGACATACTGAGTGACCTCACCCAAAATAAGCCCATGCTCAGATTGGTACAAGGTGATGTGGGTGCAGGAAAAACTTTGGTTGCAGCCGTTGCTGCCTGTCATGCACTAGAGTCAGGCTGGCAAGTGGCACTGATGGCACCTACTGAAATTTTAGCTGAACAACACTATCTTAATTTCAAACGTTGGTTAGAACCCTTAGGCATACATGTGTCTTGGCTATCTGGCAAACAAAAAGGCAAAGCACGCCAAATGGCCGAAGCCACCATACAACAAGGCATTGCTAAAATGGTGGTAGGCACACATGCCTTATTTCAAGACAGTATTAATTTTAAACAACTCGGCTTAGTCATTATTGATGAGCAACACCGCTTTGGTGTAGACCAGCGCCTTGCGCTTAGAGATAAAGGACCCAACCAAACCACACCGCATCAACTGATCATGACTGCTACCCCTATCCCCCGTACACTGGCCATGAGTGCTTATGGAGACCTAGATACATCGGTGATTGATGAACTACCACCGGGACGTACGCCAATACACACTGTGACTGTGCCATTAGAGCGTAGAGAAGACGTTTTACAACGTATAGTGAATAACTGTACTGATGGCAAACAGGCCTATTGGGTCTGTACTTTGGTTGAGCAATCCGAAACCCTAGATGCGCAAGCTGCTGAAGCAACATATATAGAAATACAACAACGCTTTCCTGAACTGAATGTCGGCTTAGTACACGGTAAAATGAAAGCCAACGACAAACAAGCCGTGATGCAAGCATTTAAAAATAATGAATTACAACTCCTCATTGCGACTACAGTCATAGAAGTCGGTGTAGATGTACCGAATGCAACCATTATGATTATTGAAAATGCAGAACGCTTAGGACTATCTCAGCTCCATCAGCTCAGAGGTCGTGTTGGGCGAGGTGCACAGGCCAGCTTTTGTGTCTTGCTCTATAAGAACCCACTTTCACAACACGGTCAAGAACGCCTCAGTATTTTAAAAGAAAGTAACGATGGCTTTGTGATTGCTGAAAAAGACCTACAAATTAGAGGCCCGGGCGAACTGCTTGGCACAAAACAAACGGGTGACTTAGGCTTTAAAGTCGCTAACCTAGAAAGAGATCAATATCTCCTTAGCCAAGCACAACATATTGCACAGCAACTCATGCAACAAGACCCAAAAACAGTCGATGCACTGCTCAACCGCTGGCTACCCAATGCCCCACGCTACGCTTATGTTTAGTTCACTAATATCAAAACTTGGCACACTTAAACCATGTGTGCTATGTGAAAGTGCAAGCGTTAAAAATAAACTTAGCCTCTGTATAGACTGTTGGGAATATCTCAAAGTAGAGCCATTTCATATCATAAAACAAGATATTTCAATACTCGCAACAACACGCTACCAATATCCTATTAATAAACTTATTCAGAAATTTAAATACAACCATCAACTACAATATCTAAAGCTCTTTAGCGACCTACTCGACCAACTTACAATACCCAATGTTCAAGCCATCGTCGCAATGCCAATTTCTATAACTCGCTTGCATGATCGAGGCTACAATCAAGCACAGTTACTGGCAAAAATTATTGCAAAAAAGCATCGCCTACCTCTTTGGGAGCCCATTGAACGTATTAAAGAACACAGCCAAAAAGGGCAATCCCGTACTGAACGCCTCACCAATAATATTCAACAACAATTTAGAATCAAAGACAAACAAGGCATAAAATACCGTCGTGTTTTGATTGTGGATGACGTTGTAACAACAGGCAGCTCTATTCAGGCCCTTAAACTCAGACTCGAACAAATCGGATGTAAACACATTCATGTCATTTGCATTGCAGCCGTAGAGTAAAACTAGGGTACAATTTGATCTTGTATACCCCACTTGGGTTCAGGTATTTGATAACTTTCAAACTGTGTAACTAAATTTTCAATTTGGTCTGACACACATAAAGCCGTAGCAAAACGTGATTGCGTAAATCCAGTGCGAACTGTCTGCTCAATCATGTCTAATAAAGGTTGATAGAATCCTTCAACATTCAAAAAACCACATGGTTTTGTATGTATGCCCAATTGCGCCCATGTCCACTGCTCGAATATTTCCTCCAACGTACCTGCACCGCCAGGAAGTGTAATAAAGCCTTCAGCCAACTCAGACATTTTTAACTTACGCTCATGCATCGACTCGACAATATACATTTCCGTGAGTCCTGTATGCGCAAGCTCCATCCCAACCAAAGCCTTTGGCATCACACCAACCACTCGCCCACCTGCTTGCAATGCACTGTCTGCAACAGCACCCATCAAACCCGAACGGCCACCACCATACACCAAAGTTTTATCCTGCTCCGCCAAATAACGACCAGTCTTTTTGGCAGATTCAATAAAGCAAGATTCAAGCCCTGGTTTAGAACCACAAAAAATTGCAATGGATTTCATAAAAACGACCTAATTATCTGTAATAATAAAATAAAGTGTGTATTTTTCACTCAAACAAGAAACTGAACACTGTTTTTAATCTCTTGCTTGACTAAAATACACACATCATTACAACCATTCTACTTTTAGGAGAACATGCTCCAATGCTTGAAGCTTTTTATGCCACAGAGCGTGGTAGTTTGGAAGATGGCGCCATCAATGGTGGCTTTGATCTACACCCAGATTGGGTATGGGTAGACCTGATTGCCCCATCTCAAGAAGAACAACAATGGGTCACAGATGCCTATCAACAAAACCTCCCAACACTCAAATCATTAGAAGATATTTCATCATCTGCACGTTTTTATCGAGATGATGATGGTGTGCTTCATGTAAGTACCTACTTTCTCACCAAAAATAGAAACTATCAAGCAGACAATGAACATGATGATGATGGCATTCTCGCCACAGTACAAACTGTTGCTTTTATTCTCAATCACGAACGTTTAATCACCTTGCGTGGTGAGAAATTATTGGCTTTTCGTGCATTTCGTTCACGTGCACGACGTAACGACTATGACCGTGACTACAAAGATCCGATTTGGATTCTACTCGGTTTATTTGAAGCGAAACTCGATGAACTCGCAGATATTTTAGAAGATATTCACAAAGACTTAGAAAAGTATTCAACCGATGTGCTCAACAACCATCACCGAGAAAAACATCTCGACCTCGATGATATGATCACCCGCTTAGCACAACAAGAAGATATGCTGGGTAAAGCACAGCTTTGTTTAATTGATTTACGCCGTATTTTGACTTTTTTGTCTCGGCCACGTGCTTTAGGCAGTCACATTTATGACTCAGAAATTCGTGAAATGAGCGAAGATGTGCGTTCATTGGTCGAACATAACGCTTTCTTATTCCAAAAAGTACGTTTTTTAATGGATACCACATCAGGATTCATTAATACTGAACAAAATGACACCATTCGACGCTTCTCTATTTTACCAAGCATGCTTGCGCCACCCATGCTCATTTCTAGCGTTTACGGTATGAATATTGAAGAACTTCCTTATGCACATAGCCCTGTAAGCTTAGTGATTGTCGGTGGGTTCTTATCCATTTCATTTATTGGCCCCTATTTTTACTTTAAATGGAAAAAATGGATTTAAAAAAAAGCATCTTAAAGATGCTTTTTTTCTATCAGAGTATTTTATGCAACCATATTGAGTTGATGCTCTAAATGACAAGACTCTATAATCTTTAACATTTTTTTTGGCACGGACTTAAATACCAAGTCATTCACATTTGGGACCTGACGTATCCACTGCACAAATACAGCAAGGACTAATGTATTACCATGTTCTAAAGCAGATAAGTCAATCACAACGGGGAAAGAAGTTTGTTTCAAAATCGCTCCTAACCCTTGCTGATATACTTGTTCTGCATTGGTAAAATCTATTTGGCCTTTTACCACCAAAGATTGATTCACCACATTCAATTCAGCACGCATAAATTACTTCTTCACTGCTGCACCAGCATCTGGTTGAAAACTTGCAATCGCTTTATCTAAATCACCACCCGAACGCTGAACACTAGAAGCAAACTGATTTCTAAACTGCAAACCTAAATCAATACCTGCAACATTGATATTACGAATTTTCCACTGACTATTGTTATCAGAAAGCTGAAAAGCTATCGGTGTTTTTTGGCCTTGATTAATAAAATCTAGCGTCACTATTTGATACGCACTTGCAGATGGTCTATATGGACGAATTGCATACGATTGATTTGAATATTTAGCCAAAGCAGAACCATAATTTTGGATCAAACTTTGACGTAAACTTTTTTCAAAATTTGCACGCTGTTGTGGTGTGCTATTTTGTGGTGACGCATACGTTCCCATCACAATACGAGTAAAAGCTTGTACATCTACATATGGCTCTAAATTCTGCTTTAATATTGCATCAATAGCCGCAGAGTTATTTTGTAGTTTACCATGCTCAGCCTTTAAGTGATTAATCAAGCCATCAGCGACTGTTTTAATAAAATCATTCGGTGCTTGAGCTGGCGCTGCCACAGCTGTTCCAATGCTCGCAACTAAAGCTGTTGCTACAAACATGTGTTTAAATATACTAGTCAAAACATTTACTCCTAAAATATTATTCAGCAAACGATGGTTGTGTATCTTTTGCAGCTTGTGTCGGTGCAGTGCCTGAACTACTGTCACTACTTGGGCTTGATTTACCCATCCCTGTTACAAACTTGCTAATTAAATCCTCAAGATCCATTGTACCTTGGGTATTATTAATACTTGAGTCAGGTTTTAAATAATTTACACCACCGCCTGGTACAATTTTCAAGTACTTCTCACCCAATAAACCATTGGTTGCAACCATAATATAAGCATCTGAATCTATATTTGTAATAGATTTCATGCTGTCTAACAGTTGTTTTTCCATTTCTTTTTGTTTCTGAACATTCGCTTGCTGATAATCATCACCATAGCGTAATTCTTCTAATGAATCTTTTTCTACAGATTTTAATTGGTCAGGCGAAAAGGTGGTCAGATTTTTATCTAGTTCAAAAGTTACTTTTGCCAACCTTGATACAGGGTCTAAATTGATTTTATCTACACGTCCAATAGTCACACCACTCATCGTGACTTTAGCTCGATTTTTCAATCCATTCACATTATCAAAAGTCGCTGTCATTTGATACGTTGTACCTAAGCTCGTACCCGCTAAACCACTGACTTTCATTGCTAAAAAAAATAATGCCAAACCAAAGATGATTACAAAAATACCTACGGTCAATTCACTCACACGAGCTTTCATCAGACGCCTCCAAACATGACCGCAGTCAACACAAAATCAAATCCTAAAACACATAATGATGAATATACAACTGTTCTTGTTGTTGCTGTTGCAATGCCTTCAGAAGTCGGATTACATGCATATCCTTGATAAACCGCAATCCATGTACATACCACTGCAAAAATAACGCTTTTAATTACACCATTAAGTACATCGTGAAAAAAATTCACACTACTTTGCATGCCACTCCAAAATGAACCAGCATCTACTCCTAAGAAGTCCACACCGACCAGTTTGCCACCAAAAATGCCAACTGCAGCAAAAATAACCGTCAGCATGGGTAGACTTATAATCCCAGCCCATAACCGTGGAGACACGATTCTTTTTAAAGGGTCAACCCCGATCATTTCCATACTAGATAGTTGCTCTGTTGCTTTCATCAAACCAATTTCAGCTGCTAGTGCAGAACCTGCTCGACCTGCAAATAACAGTGCTGCCACAACAGGTGCAAGCTCTCTTAAAAGCGTGAGTGCAACCATTGTACCCAGCATTGACTCACTACCAACGTTAACCAATATGGTATAGCCTTGCAAACCAATCACTAAACCAATAAATAGTCCAGAAACAACAATGATCAAAAGTGATAAAACACCAACTTTATACATTTGCTGTATAAATAAACGTATTCCTAGCAAAGTTGGTTTTGAAAAAACAATTTGCAACAATAATAAGGTGGCAGTACCCATACCACGCACTGCATTAATCACATAACGACCTAATAAGGCTATCGCATTCACGACCTCACCTCTTGGCTTAAATACTCATTAGAGTTAAATTGAAATCCTACAGGGCCTTCTGCATATCCATTTAAAAACTGTTGTACAAATGCAGACTCATGCTGTAACAATTGCTCAGGTGTACCTTCACCTTGAACACGGCCATCTGCAACAATATAAATATAATCAGCAATCGACATCGTTTCTTTTACATCGTGTGACACAATAATCGTTGTTAAATCTAAAGCATCACGTAGTGATCTAATTAAACGTGTCAGAACACCCATAACAATAGGATCTTGCCCTGCGAAAGGCTCATCATACATAATTAAATCAGGATCAAGTGCAATTGCTCTTGCAAGTGCAACGCGTCGATTCATCCCACCAGATAACTCAGATGGCATCAATCGCTCAGCACCTCGTAACCCAACAGACTCTAGTTTCAATGCTACAAGTTCAGCAATTAAATATTCAGGTAATTGAGTGTGTGCACGTATAGGAAAAGCAACATTTTCATATACAGACATATCTGTAAACAGTGCACCACTTTGAAAAAGCATTCCCATGCGTGCACGTGCTGCAAACAGATCATGTCGATTCATTGTAGAAATATCAACGCCATCTAAAAATACAGTGCCTTGATCTGGTGACAATTGACCACCAATTAAACGTAATAGAGTGGTTTTACCTGTACCAGACGGTCCCATAATCGCAGTAACTTGACCTCGTTTAATCTCCATATCAATATTCTGATATATCACTCTGTCACCACGCTTAAAGCTTAAATTCTTGATACGAATTAACGTATCTGAGAATGATGATGCAATATCACTCATAATACGTGCCTCATTCCTATTTTAGCAGTTAGCATAATAGAGATATTTTATTCTATCTAGATTATTTTGATAGTAAAATTATAGTTTTTTGAAATATAGTTAAATAACGCCATTTATTATATAAATATAAAAAAATATTTGAATAGTCTATTAATTGAGTTAATAAACTACGGATTGCACTTCCTCATTTTTCAACATACTTTAAACAATAATCAAAGCTTATTCAGAATTTAAATCAAAACGGCTTTGTTGCATAAACATTAAAAGTTAGATTTATAGTATTCATACCAAATTTAAGGCATAACTTGGGTATGAGCTAGGCCTAATTCAGTTAACACATTGATTTTAGCGATTTGTATTAATATAGCGGCGAGTTTGCTGAGTTAAGGGGGATGTATTGGAGCTAATTATTTTGAAGTGGGTGTTT
>NZ_FMYL01000002.1 GCF_900096955.1 Acinetobacter boissieri
CTGCGGTACAAGCAGATGGCACAGTGTCACAGCCTAGCTACAGTGTTGGTGGTAGTAGTTATAACAATGTAGGTGGTGCAATCTCGGCAGTAGATACACGTGTAGGTAATTTGGAAAGTGCATTTGCTCAAACCAATCAGCAAATGAATAAATTGCGTAACGACACCAACGCAGGTATAGCGGGTGCAATAGCGATTGCTTCACTCGGGCAACCGATTGAAAAAGGTGCTTCAGCACTGAGCTTAGGAACAGGTGTTTGGAATAACAGTACGAATCTCGCAGTAGGTGCCAGCGGTGTTACGGAAGACCATAAAATATTTGGTAAGCCTGTAAACTATATTTGGAAAATGGCTGGTACGAGTGACTTTAAAGGAAATTCTGGTGGTGGCGGTAGTGTTACTGTGACTTGGAAATAGCTTTAAGATCGCTAAAGTTTCATGATCTATATTGTCCCTGTTTAAATCATTTAGACAGGGGCATTTTATATTAAAACGTAAAACATATGACCAGTTGCTGAATCCATCTTGTTAATTAATAATCATTTTTATTCTCCTTTGTTATTTTAAAAAGAGTTTAAGTTGATTTGTAATAACAATGTTTCAAATGTGGTGCAAGGGTCGATTTTATTGCTTATACCGAGTATAGTTTAACCATAGAAAGACGAAATAATTCGCTCAAAGTCATAATATTTGAAAGTGAGGACAAAATGAAAACGACTAAACCTAAACAGATTAGCCGCGTCTATACACGTAATAACTTAGACGAAAAAATTAAAGAACCAACACTGAAAATTTTAAGCCAAGTACTTGCAAACTTAATTGATTTGTCGCTAATTACTAAACAAGCACACTGGAACATGCGTGGCAGTAACTTTATTGCAGTACATGAAATGTTAGATACATTTCGTACAGCAATCATTACGCATTTAGACAATGTTGCAGAGCGTTCAGTACAAATTGGCGGTACAGCTCTAGGTAGCGTGCAAGGTGTGGCTGCGAATTCACAGTTAAAAGAATATCCAAGTGATATTTATGATGTTCAAGATCATTTGGTTGAACTTGCAGATCGTTATGCAGTTGTTGCAAACCACTTGCGCTCAATGATTGATGATATTAAAGATCCAATTTCAGGTGATATTATTCAAGGTGCACTTGAAGATCTAGACCAATATTTATGGTTCTTAGAAGCAAACATCGATAAACAACACTAAACTTAATGTTATTAAAAAAGCCAACGACACTTTAGCGTCGTTGGCTTTTTTACATTTGTTAATCTAAGTGATTAAAAAATAACTATAAATAAAATAACTTGGCTTAATTTTAGCATGCTTTATACTGACGAAATTATTTGATGCAATGCCATAAAGATACAATGAATGGTTTAGATAAAACACAAACAAAACAATGGTTTGCACGATTGGAGCTGGGTTTCGATTATTCAAAAGATCGAACCATTATGTCGCATCGAAAGCATTTTGGCCCCGTTCGAGTGCAGAAAATGCTATGGCCTGAAAAAACAGGCGTATGTCATGCCATCATTGTGCATCCACCTGCAGGTATTGCAGGCGGAGATCACTTAACTTTCAATATGAATGCAGGCCAAACAGCACATGCTCTAGTCACTACACCGGGTGCTGGCAAGTGGTATAAAACCAATGGAAAAACTGCATATCAACACATTCAAATAGAGGTACAAGATCAGGCGATTTTTGAATGGTTACCACAAGAAACCATGCTTTTTGATGGTGCAGTTGCAGAAACAACCACAACGGTAAGTTTGTCAGAACACGCCAGCTTTATTGGCTGGGATATGCTCGTGATTGGTCGTCAAGCCAGACAAGAGAGTTTTGTAACAGGGCAATATCGTAGCCAATTCAAGCTGCAAAGAGAACAGCAGCTCTTGGTTGCAGATACCCTATATTTTACAGGCCAAGATCGATTTTTAACGTCTTATCTTGGCATGAATGGCCATGCGGTTATGGGTAGTTTATGGGCTGTCCCACCCAAAAAATACCGTTCAAGCATTCAACTAGAGCAACATCTTGAGCTGATCCGAGAGCTTATCATGCGTATGAATATGCCAGTGAGCTTAACGATACTCAATGATGTCATTACTGCACGGTTTCTAGGCAGTAATGTGAGAGATTGTCATGATGCATTTGCAGGTATACGTGCACGACTGCGTCAATATTGGTTTGAGCTTGAAGAAGCTTACCCAAGAATATGGAAAACCTAACTAAAAAGGTGTAAAACAATACAACGTGGACATGGCGTGATTGTAACAAAACTAGATTGGATCACCATTTTAAATCAAAGGATAAGATCATGGAATTGAACCCAACAGAAAAAGACAAACTACTTATTTTTACTGCGGGGCTGGTTGCTGAACGTCGAAAAGCTAGAGGATTAAAACTCAATTATCCTGAATCAATTGCCTATATTTCTGCGGCATTGTTAGAGGGTGCAAGAGATGGCATGACTGTTGCCGACCTTATGCATTTTGGCACAACACTGCTTAAACGTGATGACGTGATGGATGGCATACCAGAGATGATTCTTGAAGTGCAAGTTGAAGCAACATTTCCAGATGGTTCAAAACTTGTCACTGTACATCAACCGATTGTATGAGGAGAAATCTATGATACCCGGTGAAATTATTACCAATGACGGTGACATTGAGCTGAATGTTGGTCGCCATACACTCAAATTAAATGTTTCAAATACAGGTGATCGTCCTATACAAGTTGGGTCGCATTTTCATTTTGCAGAAGCGAATGATGCCTTAGATTTTGACCGTGTGCAGGCTAGAGGTTATCGCTTAAACATTGCCGCAGGTACAGCCATTCGCTTTGAACCTGGTCAAAGCCGTGACATTGAGTTGGTGGCATTGGCAGGGCACCGCATTGTATATGGTTTCGCAGGTCGTGTGATGGGCCCTTTAGATTAAATAGGATAGATAACATGAAAATGTCACGTAAAGCCTACACAGAAATGTTTGGCCCAACACTTGGCGATAAAGTACGTCTTGCAGATACAGACCTGTTTGTTGAAGTTGAAAAAGACCTGACCATTTACGGTGAAGAAGTTAAATTTGGCGGCGGAAAAGTTATTCGTGATGGTATGGGGCAATCACAACAGCTCAGTGCCGAGGTAGCAGATACTGTCATTACCAATGCTTTAATTATAGATTGGTGGGGTATTGTTAAAGCAGATGTTGGACTAAAAAATGGTCGCATTTGGAAGATTGGTAAAGCAGGTAATCCAGATATTCAACCGGGTATTACTATACCGCTCGGCGCTGCAACAGAAGTGATTGCAGGTGAAGGGCAAATTTTAACTGCAGGTGGTATAGACACTCATATTCATTGGATTTGTCCACAGCAGGTTGAAACTGCTTTAATGTCTGGTGTCACCACCATGATTGGTGGAGGCACAGGCCCTGCTGCAGGGACGTCTGCTACCACTGTAACCCCCGGCCCGTGGCATATTCACAGCATGTTACAAGCCATAGATGATATGCCAATGAATATTGGTTTATTGGGTAAAGGTAACTTGAGTTTACCTGAGCCGATTCGTGAACAAATTAAAGCAGGGGTTGTGGGTTTAAAGCTGCATGAAGATTGGGGATCAACACCCGCTGCCATTGATAACTGTTTAAGTGTGGCAGATGAATTTGATGTACAGGTGGCAATACACACAGACACTTTAAATGAAAGCGGATTTTTAGAAGAAACCTTAGCCGCATTTAAAGACCGAACCATTCACACTTACCATACCGAAGGTGCTGGTGGTGGACATGCGCCAGATATTTTAAAAGCCATTGGTCAAAGCCACGTTTTGCCTTCATCAACCAATCCGACTAGACCATACACCATCAATACTATTGATGAACATTTAGATATGCTGATGGTATGCCATCACTTAGACCCCGCCATTGCCGAAGATGTTGCTTTTGCGGAAAGTCGTATTCGTAGAGAAACCATTGCTGCAGAGGATATTTTACAAGATTTAGGTGCAATCGCCATGATGTCTTCCGACTCTCAGGCGATGGGGCGAGTGGGTGAAGTGATTATTCGCACATGGCAAACGGCACATAAAATGAAATTGCAGCGTGGTGCATTAGAAGGTGATCGTTACCAATGTGACAATCAACGTGTTAAACGTTATATTGCAAAATATACAATTAACCCTGCCATTACACATGGTTTAAGTCATGAAGTTGGTTCGGTAGAGGAAGGCAAGTTAGCAGATTTAGTGCTATGGAAACCTGCATTTTTTGGAGTAAAGCCTGCCATGATTATTAAGGGCGGTATGATTGCAGCAGCACCAATGGGTGACATTAATGCATCTATTCCAACGCCACAGCCTGTGCATTACCGTCCAATGTTTGGTGCTTCTGCACGGGGTGCACAGCAAACATGTATTACCTTCTTGTCAAAAGTGGCCATAGAGGCAGGTATTGCACAGCAGTTGGGCTTAAAAAAGCAAATTAGCCCATGCTATAACACCCGTAACATTACTAAAAAAGACATGAAGCATAATACTTATTGCCCAGTGATGGACGTACACCCAGAAACGTACGAAGTGCGTGCAGATGGAAAATTACTCACGTGTGAGCCTGCTACAGCATTGCCAATGGCACAAAGATATTTCTTATTTTAATCGTGATTATGGCGTCTTTTTAGACCTATATTTAGCAAAGATAGACTGTTTTATGAAAATTTATACACAGCGTTTAGACACAATTGCAGCATCAGATACATTTGAAACCTTAGAGTTGACATTTGATACACGGCAGAAATCTCGCTTTCGTGCACAAACTAAAAATGCCATAGATATTGGTGCAGATTTACCTAGAACAGGTATTTTACGAAGTGGGGCATATATTGCAACGACTGAAGGCGATATTTTACGCATTGATGCCAAAGCAGAAACACTCATGCAAGTGACGGCACAGACTGATTTTGACTTATTAAAAGCAGCTTATCATTTAGGTAATCGTCATGTTCCGCTCATGCTTACACCCTCTGCCTTATATTTCGAGCCAGATCATGTCCTTGCTGAAATGGTTGAAGGTTTAGGTTTGGCGGTCACTCAAGTCGAACATCCGTTTGAGCCTGAAAGTGGAGCATATGCACAACATGCACATGAACACCGTTTAAGTCCGATTAAGTCGCTACATCATCATGGACATTAATGCAGCAAAATTGCTCAAATTACTGACGCTGTCATCTACTGCCTTGCCTGTGGGCGCATACTGTTATTCGCAAGGCGTGGAAACCGCTATAGAGAATGGCACTGTGCATGATGAAGCATCAGCGATTTTGTACTTCGATGAAGTATTACACATGCTATTGGCTCGTTTTGAGTTACCAGTATTAAAGCGTTTGTTGGAGTCTTATGCAGATGAAACACAGTTTTCACATTGGGCAAACATGTATAGAGCAAGCCGTGAAAGCAAAGAGCTTTTAGCAGAATCACAACAGCTAGCATTTTCACTCAATGCATGGATTAAAGATGTTTTAAAGCGACCTATATACGTTAAAAAACAGCTGGGTTTTGTACCTGTGTATGCCCATTTATGTGGTGAAATGGGGCTTGGTGTAGATGAGGTACTGACAGCGTATGCATTTACAGTGCTTGAAAACCAAGTGCTTGCTGCTGTGAAAACTGTGCCATTGGGTCAAATGAGTGGTCAGCGTATTTTATGGCACTTACATGGTCATGTACCACAAGCAGTTGAATATGCAATCGCTTTACCAAATGAACACCTATCGAGTGCTTTGCCTCAATATGCCATGCTCAGTATGCAACATGAAACTCAGTATTCACGACTTTTTAGATCTTAAAATAAGGAAAAATATATGACACAACGTAGCCCATTACGTGTAGGAATTGGTGGCCCAGTTGGTTCGGGTAAAACAGCACTCACTTTAAACCTATGTCGTATTTTACGAGAAAAATACAACATGGCCGTTGTGACTAATGACATTTACACCAAAGAAGACTCGAACTTTCTCACTCGTAATGAAGCGATGGACCCAGAGCGTATTGTTGGTGTGGAAACAGGTGGTTGCCCACATACGGCTATTCGTGAAGATGCATCGATTAACTTGGCTGCCATAGATGACCTATGTGAAAAATTTGAAGGTCTAGAGCTAATTATTATTGAAAGTGGTGGTGATAATTTGGCGGCAACCTTTAGCCCTGAATTGTCGGATTTAACGTTATATGTGATTGATGTGTCTGGTGGTGAGAAAATTCCACGCAAAGGTGGGCCGGGCATTACCAAATCAGATTTATTGATTATTAATAAAACAGATTTAGCACCCATGGTTGGCGCAAATTTAGATGTAATGGCACAAGATGCCAAACGTATGCGAGGTGATAAACCATTTATTTTCTCAAATATGAAAACACAAGATGGCGTACAAGAAGTGATAGCATTTATTGAAAGACAAGGTCTGTTTAAATCATAATCCATATAGTGTTTGCGTAAGCTGACTTGCATTTAGGATTTAAGCGTTTTATGTTATTTGTACTATTTCACTTTTAAGGACAATCATATGACATGTGATCATAAACACCATACAAACCATGCGCATCAACATGGCGAAGGCTGTGGCCATACTGCAATTCAGCACAATGATCATGTGGATTACTTACATGACGGCCATTTACACCATCCACATGAGTCACATGTAGATGAGCATGTGATTGAAGTAGATACAAATAACCCTGCACAATGCACACCAGACCATGTATGTGCAGGGCATGATAAGGACCATGTGCATGGCCCAAATTGTGGTCATGAAGCTGTGCCGCATGGTGACCATATAGATTACTTAGTTGATGGTCACTTGCATCACCCACACGGTGACCACTGCGATAATCACGGTAAAATAGAAGTCATTAAATAACTGTTGTTGTTACTTTTTTAACTAAAAGCCTCAATTTATTTTGTGGCTTTTAGTTTGAGTAATGTGGATTTATTAGATATTGAAACTGCCGGAATTAATAAAAAATTTATCTAGTGATTACACTGGTATCACGTTTTTACAGTATATTTTTGATATCAGATTGTCGATTGGTGCATATTTTTTCTTTCTATAAGTGAGAGAGTAACATGGCTTAGTTTTTTGTTCGCTCTATTTTTTATTATTATACTTATGCCGCATTTTAACCTAACAATATAAAACTAAATATCTTTCCATATTTGTTTTTGCACTTATATGGCTAAGTATTGCCTTTTAAGAATATTAAATAAATTTTATTATTTATTTTAAAGGATGTGAGTCATATTTTTATACCAATAAATAATCCCAAGCTCATTAAATACCTATTTAATACTTTAGCGAATATAAGTTTCCTGATTATTGATTAGCATACATAATTTACTGCTAAAAATTATTCGATAGATCAGTATTTATCTTGAGCATCAATTTTTCTGAAAAATTTATATCTTTGGGTTTTACATACTGTGAATGTGTTTAAGTCAATTTATAGTGTGGCTTTGCTTATCTATAAATGCTGTATGTAATATATTTATGTAAACAATTTAACATTTTTTTATAATAATATTTAATAATTGACAATTATTTGTTATGGAATAATATGATGAAAACAGTTTTTCTAGCTTGTTAATAATTACCGCACTGATATGTACAACATCATCTTATGCAGATCATAAATTACGAATTAAAACAGATGGGGCCGCTACAAAGTCTTTATATCTTGTTGGTAAAGATCAACTAGGTAATTTAAACAATGGATTTTGTATCCAAAATTTAAACTTAAAGCCAGGTTGGTTTGAAACACCTTTTATACTACAAGATGGTAGTACTTATTCTGTACTTGGTTTTTCATCAAGAGACTGTACAGCGGGGTTAAGAAAAACCATCAGAGATAAAGTTCCGACCAATGATGGTCTTAGATATGTATGGGTTCCATTATTTTAGAGCTGGTTGAGAGTTTTTCTGATTAGGCTATAATCAGCCGTATCGAAATCTCTCTGTAAATGCTCATCTCTCATAAAATTTATATGATAGATGAGCTTCTTCTTATAAGAAATTTAACACTTAACTTTTGAATATAAAAATAAAATATATTTTATAGGCCAAAATAACATTTTATATGCCTTGTTCTCTTTTAAAGATTTATTTAATATGTTGTTGGAGCGTAACTTTTTTTAAAAAAATGTAAAAAAGTTATCACAATGATGTGTTTAAAGGATAAAAAATGAAAGCCCTTCTGAGTAAAAATGCTGTTTTACGAACAACATTCGTTGCTTTGATTGGTCTGCTTTTTAACTGCTACAGTTCATTGGTTTTTGCGCAACCCAAAGCTGGAAGTAGTATTACTAATATTGCAAGTGGTGATTTTTATGATGACCAAGGTAATTTGCAGGTCATTAATTCAAATGCTGTAGTTTTAACTGTTCAAGCCATTTATGCACTTAACTTGCAAAGTAATCAACAAAATATTGCGACTATTGGTAGTAAAGTGAGTTTTCCACATGTGTTAGTGAACACAGGTAATATCGCTGATGATTATAAGTTTAGTCTAAAACAATTGACCAATGATCAATTTAATTTAGAGAACATGGCTGTTTATATTGACCGAGATCAAAATGGTGAGCCTGACGATAATAATAATTTATTGAATGAAAATACGACACTTCGATTAGAAGCAGACCAATTCGCCTCTATTGTAGTTGTTGGTGGTGTTCCAAGTAATGTATCAGAAAATAATCTTGCAAACTTTACTTTAACAGCCACTAGTCAGCACAACACTAATATTGCCATGACGGTAAGTGATACAGCCAAAGTCGTAGATGATGCTGTAATTCAGGTCACGATGGCACAAAGTGTAAGCACAGGTAAAGTTGGTACAGAAATTACCTATACATTTAGTTATGCCAACACAGGAACAGCTGCTGCTCGATTGGTATTGAAAGATATTTTGCCAGCAGATTTGAGCTATCAAGCCAATAGCGCACGTTGGGCAAATGGTTCGGGCACACTCACAGATGCTGATGATGTTGAAGCTACGAGTAATACGGGTATTAAATACAAAGCCAGTAATGGGCAAATTGATGTGGAATTGGGAAGTATTGCCCCTTTAAGTAAAGGCAGTGTGAGCTTTACTGTACTAGTAAATGCCAATTCGGCACATAAAGTTTCAAATACTGTGAGTTATCAGCAATATAATTCATCTAATGCTGTCATTAAAAATGCACTTACCAATACAGTTATTTTTAATGTTGAGCAAACATTAGGTGTCGTGTTGAATTCAATAGCCAGTAATGCCAACGATGATGGCGAGCCAAATACAGGGTCTAGTAATCTACAGAGTATAAATAATACATTTAATGGTGTCGCAAAAGAGATTCAATTTGATAATTATGTTTGGAATACAGGGCAAGCCACAGACAGTTATAATTTAACGATGCTACAAACCAATGTACCCAGTTGTGCAGTTGTTCGCTTATACCATGCAGATGGTCGTACTTTACTCACAGACACCAACGGTGATGGTGTAATAGATACAGGTGGTTTAGCCGTAGGAGGCTTTAAAAAAATTAAAGTAGGCGTATATTTTCCTGCGACATGTACGTCATTAAATACCATGGATTTTGACCTGACAGCAACGTCAGTGACTGACACGAGTATAAAAAATAGTACACGTGATCGACTTGTAAATACAATCGTTGTGGGTGAAAGTGACTTATATAATAGCAATAATTCAGGTGTTGGCGTTGGTAATGTGAGTGGCTCAAGTGGGCAGGCACAATTGGCCAAAACAACTGCAAAAGGCACAAATGTTGTTTTTCCTTTGGTGGTTAAAAATAGTAGTGCGGTAGTAAATAATTATAATTTGTATGCCTCCAGTACAAATATTGATGTGAGTAGCCCAAGTACCACATTTCCTTTAGATTGGACGGTTAAGTTTTATAATGGCGATGCGACATGTCAATCGTTACAAAGTGAAGTAACTAATACAGGAAATGTAGCAAGCGGTGCAATCAAACAATATTGCGCCGTGGTGAGTGTTCCTGAAAATACAAATGTATCGAGCTTAGCCATTTGGTTTGCAATAAAATCTCCGATGAATGCACAGGGAGACAGTATAAAAAACCAAGTTGATGTTGCAATACGTCAACTGACTTTAGCAAATGACCAACAAGGACGAATTAACATTGGGGGCACAGTTGTTTATCTACATACTTTAAAAAATGCGGGTACATTGGTTGAGGGTGATGCAAGTGGTAAAGTCAGTCTGAAAGTCGTGCCTCAGAATGTAGACGATGGATTTAGTTATGTTTTATATTACGATGCCAATAATAATGGGGTATTAGATGAAACAGACCCTATTGCGACAGATTTATTTGTTACAGGTGGTTTGAGTCCACAAAAATCTGTTCAATTATTATTAAAAGTTCAAGCACCTGTC
The DNA here is from genome assembly GCF_900096955.1 of Acinetobacter boissieri. GTDB lineage: Bacteria > Pseudomonadota > Gammaproteobacteria > Pseudomonadales > Moraxellaceae > Acinetobacter > Acinetobacter boissieri. Next base: position 10,452 of record NZ_FMYL01000002.1, read on the forward strand.
ACGGCAACCAATGGTATGTCGAGTATTGTGAGTGTCATTGTTTCACCAACCAATACCACTCAAGGTATCCTGCTTAGTACGGTCCAAAATACAGATTTAACAACAGTTGATCCTACACAACTTCGTTTAACCAAAGAACAAACTAAAGATGAAGCATGTATGCTCACCAATGTTCAAACAGCTACATATAGCAGTACACCCTTAATGATTAAGCCGAACCAATGTCTTACTTACCGGTTAACTATAAAAAATGAAGGCGCAACACAAGCTGCTAAAACAGTGATTAATGATGTTGTACCTGCTTATAGTATTTTACGCAGTAATTTAGCACCTTCGGTCAGTAAGGGAATCGTTACAGTGAGTGGTGGGCAAATTTCAGCGAATATTGGGGTACTTGCACCACAAGAGCAAGCGATATTGTATTTCTCAATACAAGTTACACCTTAATTGGGGCGGATAATAGATCATGAATAATGTTAGTCGATTTAAAAAATTCCGTATCCAAATGATTGCTTGGATTGTTTTTTTAGCCACAGTGCTCGTCATGCCACAGTTGTGTTTAGCAGCATCTACACAGCAAATTATTAGTAATATGGCAATTGGCGAATACAGCGAAGAGGGGTCAAGTGTTGTACAAGTGAGTCGCTCTAATTTAGTTCAGACGACGGTGTTGCCTCTATATTCTGTGAATTTAAGTAGCAATAATATTAAAACGGTTGTTGCTGGTCAAAAGGTATATTTTAACCACACACTTACCAATACAGGGAATGAAACAGATCAATATACTTTTACTGTGAGTAATAATACGTCTGATAATTATGATTTAACTGATTTTTCCGTTTTTTTAGATAAAGACAATGATGGCGTACCTGACGGTCCAGCAATAACATCCTATGCATTAAGTGCAGGTGACTCAGTCGGTCTCATTGTTGTAGCAACTGTACCTACAACAGTGACTGTCGATCAAAAAGGGATAATTACGTTAAATGTGAGTTCATCAAATAATGCTTCTGGTACTAAAGCCAATATAGATACCACAACGGTGACAAATCAATCTGCATTAATAGTACGGAAGAAGTTTTCTCAGACGACGGTTGCGAGTGGCGATGTTATTACAGTACGTTTGGACTATCAAAATTTAACCAATACAGCAACAGGTGTAGTGACACTGACTGATACACTAGATTCAAGTTTGCTGTACCAAGCAAATAGTGGTGAAAATTGGAATGGCGTAACGGTTAATCCAAGTGAGGGAAGTAATGATCCTACTGGAATTAACTACAGCGTGACATCAAATGTAGTCCGTGCTGTGATTAGTACGATTGCTGCAAACAGCAGTGGTTATCTTGAATTTAAAGTTAAAATAAATAAATCCAATGCAGGTGTGATCAGTAATGTTGTAAATACTCTATACGATCATGATAATAATAGTGCAACAGCGAATATTTCTGATGTGAGTAATACGGCTGTGGTCAATGTCGCTCCAATCTATAATGTTAAAATAAACGGTAGTGCAAATGACAGTAGTAATAGCAACGTAGTAACGGCAACCCCAACAACGCAAGGGGGTGAAATTACGCTTAATAATTATGTTTGGAATACAGGAAATGCGACTGATCGTTTTAATGTCACCTTTGCCGGAAATACTTTTCCAGCAGGGAGTCAAATTGAGCTATACCGTATTGATGGTGCAACACCCTTACTAGACAGTAATGGGGATGGTATCCCTGATACTGGTTTGTTACCAGCAGGTGCATATTTCCCAATTATTGTTAAAGTACGCTTCCCAAGTAGTTATGCCGTAACTGCAGACACTACGTTTGATTTGTCTGTTCAGGCTCAATCTGTAAATGATATTACGAAAAAAAATACAATAAAAGATCAAGGTACTTTAGCTACAACACCCTCAGCACAATTGGTTGATTTGGTGAATAGTCCTGAAAACAATGCTGTGGGCAATGGTAATGTTGATAATGCAGGTGCACCTTGGAAAACGTTGCAGACAACGACCAGTACAAATACTGTTGCTGGTGGGCAAGTGGTTTTTCCATTAACAGTCACACATCATGGTACAGGTACCCAATACATATTGAGTGCAAATTCAAGCTCAGACTTTACGCAAATGGTATTACCTAGTGGTATTAATAAAGTTCGTTTTTATATAGCAAAAAATGATGAAAGCTGTAGTACTTTAGGAAATGAAATAGGTAAAACTCGTTATTTAAGTGATGGAGAAAGTCAGCTTGTATGCGCTGTTGTGGAAGTTGACCCGATGAATAAAACGGTCACTACACCAATTTACTTCAGAGTACTCTCGACCAGTTTTGTGAGTACAAATAATAGTAGTAATCCGAGTCAAGATATTATTAAAAATGCCATTACCATTCAAAGTGTCAATGCACAAAACCAAGTCGAGTTTATGCCAAGTGCTCGTGGGCAGGTTGCGCCGCTAGGTACGGTGGTCTACCGCCATTATTTAGTGAACCGTACAGATACAGACTTGGCAACCAATTATCGTTTTGTAGTAAACAATGATCAAAATGGTTTTCAAAGTACGCTTTTTTATGATGTTAATGAGAATGGTATTTTTGATTCAGGTGATTTAATACTTGGCAGCTTAGCAGATTTACCAAATGGCAAGTTGGCTGCACATCAACAAATTAATGTATTGTTGCAAGTGAAAAATTTAGCCTCTAATAATAGTTATCAGTCTAACAGTACTATAGTAAATTTAACCAACGCGAGTACTAACCAAATCGTCGCATCTATTACGGATGTAACAACAGTGAATCAAGTGCAATTAAAGCTTAATAAATTACAAGCACGTGATTTTGATTGTGATGGTGCCGCAGATGAGCCATATACTAGTAACAGTTTGAATATTGGTAAGCAAGACAATGCGCAAGGACAATGCATATTGTATAAAATTACTTTGACCAATATCAGTCAAAAAAACTTAGAGACTGTATTTACTTTTAGAGATATGACACCTGCATATACCGTGTTATTTCAAACACCCAATTGTAGTGCGTGTAGTGGTGTAACAGCGCCTACAGTGGGCTCTAGTGGCGCAGTTTCAGGGACATTAAGTCGTGTTGCAGCGAATCAAAGCTATGACTTTAATTTTGGGGTGCGTTATGTTGGGCAATAAGTTAAGCGTACAGAAAAATAATATTTCACATTTAAAATATTGTGTATTTTTTCTATGTGTATTGCTGAGTTGTTTGATTTCTACAACTGCCAGTTATGCAGCAGACGCCGTTATTTTAGAAGCACGTTTTAGTGTGAGTGCAACTTTACCTGCCATTGAGCGTGGACGTATTGGTTCGCAATTGATTAATATTAAAAATGAAGGTCCAAATAATGCAACAAATGCCGTTGCTACCTATGTGGCAGCGCCAAAAACTGGTGTAACTGTGACCTCTGTCAGTGTTGTTGGTGGTACAGCGTGTACATTAAGTGGCAGTAATTGGTCATGCACATTAGGTAATGTTACAAATGGTGTGACTAAACAATTGGTTGTGAGCTATAACACCACATCGGCCTCATCTTTAGGGTCTGGTCAACAAGCAACAGTAAAAGTTTCAAGTGATGAGTTTAACCCAGGCAGTGGTGTAGGCGAGACTTTATATAAAGTGTGGGGAAGTAATAATCAAAATGAAACCAGTAAAGATGGCGCATTTTGGGTCGGTTATACAGGAACTGGCGGTACAGCAAAATCAGGTGCTTACTCTGATGAAAGTACAAGTGTTGTAGCTGCATGGCCTGTAAGCCAATCTAGCCCTACAGGTGCTTATTTGGTTAGTAGCGCTGGAGGTCTAAAAAACTCAACATATGCTGCATCTACCACCACAGCTCAAGCCATGATTCAGCGTATTATTACCAATATGAGTACAGATGCAAATGCAACAGTACAGCTCAATTTAATTAATCCAGAAGCGACAGGTAATGGCGACAACCGACGGGCATGGGAGTTTACTACAGGCGTATATACAACAGCTGACTCAAATACAGTCACAGCATGCGTTGGTAGAAGTAGTCTTGGTGTTGATGATGGGGGATATATTATTGTAGATGGTGCCAGTGTTGTTTCTCAAGATGGCTACGTGGCTGGTGGGTTTGTTTCAAGTTCATTTAGATTAGCACCAGGCTATCACCGTATCACTTATCGTATTGTTAATAGAAACACCTACAATGGTCGAAGTGAGCAAGCGGCAGGTGGTTATGGCGCAATTGGTTTGTCACTGAGTGGTGATTGTTCAACGACAAACTACGATGCTGCAACGACAGCGGGAATTCCTGTCAGCATAAATCTGATTGATGGTGCAAAAATTAAAATTGCTAAAAACTCAATTAATGGTGTGGGTACTTTTAATTATATTAATCTGAGTAATCTTGTGAATAATACAATAGATGTGACGAGCGATAGTATTACAACAACGGTTGCAGGGACACCAGTGAACTCTGCACAACAATTGTGGGCAAAAACACTCGGTAGTGATATTTCGGTGACTGAAAGTGCGGTGACTGGGTATGTTTTATCTGGTGTCAGTTGTAGTGATACAAATAGTTCTACTACAGGTAATACAGGTACATTTTGGACATTAGCCAATAATGTGATGACGATTCCTGCTGCCCGCATTAAAGAAGGAGCGAACATTACCTGTACTTTTACGAATAATAAACTGATTTATGTCGATATTGCAGGCAGAGTATTTACCGACAATAGTGGTACAACAGGCGATGTAGCTAAAGCATATAATGGGACGCAAGATACGGGTGAGATTGGTATTGAGAACAGTACCATACTTTTAAATAACTGTAGTACAACTCAGTTAGCCTCAGTATTAACCAACGCAAGTGGTGATTATGCATTCTCAATTGAACAAGGTTTATTGCCATCATCATTTTGTATTACACAACAAAATAGACCTGAATATCTATCTGTGAGTGGTACGACTGGTTATGATCGCTCAAGCGACCGTATAACACTGACGAAAACCAGTGCTACGAGTTATATTGGGAATAATTTTGGTGATGTTATAGTCAATGTTGTATTAAATGAAGATGGCCAACATACGGCCATTGCAGGTGATGTCACAGATTACCCTCATCGTTTAACGACACAAACTCCAGTACAGCTCACCCAATTATTACAGACACAAACGCAACAACCAAATTCTAGTATAGACCAACCATGGCAAGCGTTAATTTATCGAGACAGTAATTGTAATGGTCAAGTCGATACAGGAGAGGTGCTTTTTAACCCAACCACCTCAAGCCCCGTATTATTGCAGCCAAATACAAATATTTGTTTAGTACAGCGAGTTTATGTTCCAACCAATGTGATTGCTGGCGCACAGCACATAGGTGAGTTGCAAGCAAGCTATCAATTTGCTTTGGCAAACCCTGTAGAAACAATAACTGGTCAAACTTTAAAGCGCAAAGATGTGACGTTGATAGGAAGTGCTGGATTAACTTTAGCTAAAAAAGTTCGTACAGTGGCTAGTTGCCCAGCGACTTCATCTGATACAAATGCATTTAATACAACAAATCAGGCAACCAAGAATGACCATCTAGAGTATGAAATTACCTATAAAAATAACAGTACAAAGAAACTGCAAAACGTAAAAGTAAAAGATAGTTTACCTACGGCGACCACTTTTGGCAGTATTAGCTGTAATGTGACTCCGAATGGAAACACGTGTAACGCGAGTTCTGCAAATAATACTTTAGAATGGATTTTAACAGGCTTATTGAACCCAGCATCTTCAGGGACACTTAGATTTTGTGTGGCACAGTAATAAGATAAAAATTTTGCTGATTATACAATGCATGTCACTGTCTATACTGTGGTGATATGCTTGTTTTATATGCGCATACATGTGACATTCAATTGTTTAAATAAGCGTGTGCCACATTTAAAACAGCAGATTGATTGAGTATCACGCTACATTTCAATGAATATAAAAACTATAATTTGAAGGTTTTACTCTGTTTATAGACACGATTGTCATATTAAAGTGTTTTAATCGGGTAAGTTAGGGGATTTTTAGTTATAAAAAATAGAGATAATTTCCCGTATTGTTGGTTTCTTATTCTCTATGTATTTATTTTTGTTGGAAATATATATGTATATATGCTTAGATATTTTTTTATGAAAGAAGTGGACGTTTAGTATAATTTTTATATTTTATACCTTCAAAACTTGAATTAAATAGCAACTTTACTTTTCCGATGGTTTGTTTGCTAGAGTTGCTACTTTAATAGAAAACATATATTTTAAACAAAATTACATAAAATATTGTGCGTTGTGTATACAATATGGAGATTATTTGCATAATATGTGAGAAAATGTCTAAAGTGCTTTATTTTGAACTGGGGAACAACCAAAGTGCATTTAAAAAATTATTTGATTCAATGTGTATTGGCTGTCACTGGCTCACTCATAGTGGGACAGGTGTCTGCTGAAACCAAACTTGCGAAAGAACCGGTCTCTGTAGAGCTAAAGACGTATTTGATTACTGTGGGTAGTGACGGTGCTCAAACAGCGAAGCTTGTGAGCAATGTAAAGCCAAATGATGTGGTTGAATATCGTGTAACGTATACAAATAATACGTCAGGTGATATTAAAAACCTCGCTGCAACTTTACCTATTCCTGTAGAAACTCAATTTTTGGCAAAGAATAAGCCTGAAAATGCAACCGCAAGTACAGATGGTATTAACTTCTCTCCCATGCCTTTAAAAATGAAAGAAGGCAATCAAATGGTTAATGTGCCATTAAAAGACTATCGTGCATTACGTTGGACAGTTGCGGTACTTCCAGTAGGTAAATCTATTACTGTTTCAGCACAAACACGCGTTAATAGTGAAAAAACACAGAGTAAATAATCTTCTGTAATTTTCATAGCATACTGTATTTTAACATTATATCAGACAATTTTGTTTGATATCTGGGCTTATTTTTTTGATCCGATTTGATCGAGAAGCAATTGAAATATGTTGTAAGCTTACCCTCGAGTTATGTTTTTAAATTTTTTGTCAGTCATTCAAGTTGAATATATTGAGTATTTCAATAGGGGAAATTCTAGATGTTTAATCAAACACAACGTTTAAAGTTGACGAAACTTGCAACTTCAATGGCATTACTTGCCGGTGGTGTTGTATTTACTTCAGCTGCAAATGCAGCAACGCCAACTGCTGGGACGAATATTAGTAACATTGCATCTGCAAGCTATACGGATAGCAATGGTGCGAGTAAAACTGTGACATCTAATGTAGTAACGACTACTGTTTTACAAGTTGCAAGTTTTACATTGGCTTCTGATCAAACAAAAACGGCCAATGCAAATGGTCAGGTATCGTTATCGCATACTTTAACCAACACGGGTAATGGTACAGATACGTTTACAGTGGGTGTTGCCAATAACGATACGCGTGATAATTCAACAGATAACTACGACTTCAGTGGTTTAAATGTTTATTTAGATGCAAATAAAGATGGTATTCCAGATAGTCAAACGCCAATTACAAGTGTTAGCTTAGCTGCAGGTGAGTCGGTTAACCTGATTGTACAAGCAACAACAGCAAGCAATAGTGCTAAAGATGATCTTGGTAAATTGACAGTTTCTGCTGCAAGTCGTTTTGATACAACAATCAATGCAAAAAACATTGATACCGTTAAAATCACAACTGGCGCTGTGATTAGTCTTGTTAAGTCTGCAAGTGTACAAAACATAGATGCAACTCAAAGTAGTACATCTGCACGTGAAGTTGAATATAGCTTGGCGTACCAAAACACGGGTAACACCACAGCAAAAGACGTAACAATTACAGATTTACTGCCTGCGGGCTTAAACTATGTTGCGGGTTCTGCAACCCTCAATGGTACAGCACTTAATGATGCAAACACAGATGCAGACGGATATAACTTTGCTTCAGGTAAAGCGACGTTAGTACTTGCAAGTGTTGCGGCCAATAGTTCTGGTGTATTGAAGTTTAAAGTACAAGTGGTTCAAAATACTGCTGCCGGTAAAATTACCAACGTTGCTGAAGTTGATCCAGATGGTGCAGGCCCTGAAGGTACAACAAAATCTAACTCAAATGACGTTACTGTATTGGGTGTGAAAAAAGGTACCATGAACGACAGTCTTTCAGATGCTTTTGCTGATGGACAAACAACAACGACACCAACACCAGATGTGATTACTAAATCAACGACTCAAGGTACACCTGTGAGCTTTGGTTTAACAACCGATGGCGGCGAACCGATTGTTGTTCACAATACCGGTAATGTAACTGAGTCATATAACATTACTATAAACAAAGATTCTTTACCATTAGGTAGTATTGTTGAGTTGTTTAAAGTTGATGGTGTAACACCGTTAACAGATACCAATGGCGATGGTATTTTAGATACTGGCCCAATAGCAAGTGGCGCAACATATCAAATCGTTTCAAAAGTGACGTTGCCTTCTAGTTATCACACATCTTCACCAATTAATGCAGTTTTAACTTCTGCACCTGTGAGCAACTCAAGTGCAACAGATAGCATTAAATTAGTTATTAGTCAGGTCACGGCATCTACTGTTGATTTGTCTAATGGTGACACTACAGACAGCAAAGGTAGCACTGTGGGTGCATCTGGCCAAGATACTGGCCAGTATATTGACACCAAGTCAACTAAACCTGCTCAAGCAACAAGTTTCCCGCTTACTGTACAAAATAATGGTGCAACTGGAGACAACTATAATTTATCTACATCAGTTGCATTGCCAGATGGTTGGACTGTTCAGTATTACTTAACTGATGCATCAGGTAATGCAACAGGTGCACCAATTACAAACACGGGTAACGTTTCAAGCGGTGGCAGTATTAAATTGGTTGCTGTCGTAACACCGCCAAGCAATGCCTCAGCGGGTAGTCAAGAAGTTCTCTTTAAAGTGGCTTCGCCTGCAACTGGTTTAGCAGATGTGATGTCTGATCGCGTTATTGTAGAGACTGTGCGCAAGCTAAGTTTCCAAAATGACCGTACAGGACAGGTTGCACAAGGTGGTACAGTGGTTTATACCCATACACTGACCAACAACAGTAACATTGCGGAAGCAACCACAGCAGGTAGCTTGCCATTTATACTCACGAATGATCAGGCCGCCAATGGTTGGGTAACCAGTTTATTTGTTGATTTAAACAATGATGGTATTGCCGAATCTAATGAATTGGTGACAGGCAATGACCTTGCTGCGGTTACAGGTTCTATTGCTCGTGGTGCATCAGTGAACTTACTTATTAAAGTTCAAGCACCAACCAGTGCAACTGCAGGTACAACCAGTGGTGTGACTTTAACAATTAAGCCAACAGTTGTTGGTGGTCAGTCAGTGGCTGATCTTGTGAATACAGACTTAACGACTGTCACGAGTGGTCAAGTTCGTTTAGTTAAAGAGCAAGTATTGGCAGATTGTGCAACGGGTGCTGTGAAGTCATCTACGTATACCCAAAACACAGTATCTGCAAAGCCTGGTGAGTGTGTGAAGTATAAAATCACTGCGTACAACGAAGGTAATGCCAATGTAACTAATGTTGTCATTAGCGATGCAACTCCTGCATATACAACGTTAAAAGTAATTAGTGGTGCATCTCCAGTGGCAACGAATGCATCATTAACTTCATCTACAACTTCGCTTAGTGATGGTTCAACAGGAACAGTCGCTGCAGAAAAAACACCGCTTGTACCTAATACAAACGCATCTTTAGAGTTTGTGATCAAAGTAAATAATTAATATACCTTGAACAATTTTGGTTGTTCATTATAGGTGTATTAAATCTGTAGACACTTGCTCAAAGCAAGTGTCTACATGACATTTTTTATTTAGATTAATTAGGTTGATTGGTAGAACGCTGTGCGACGACAGAAAAAAACTCAAGTATGTCAAAACATATCTTTCATATTATCTACGCTGACAGTATCGATATTGTCTGCTCAATACAGTCATGCAACAAATATCCCTAATGCTGGGACTACAATTCAAAATATTGCCTATGCAAATTTTATTGATGCAAATAGCAATCAACAACAATCAGTTTCAAATGCTGTAGATGTGCATGTATCTGCACTATACGCAATCACGTTAACCACACCGCCTGTGCTCGATGTTGAAGCCAATACACGTGTGATTTGGGCAAATACGCTTTCTAATAACAGCAACGCACCAATAAATGTTCAGTTAGAATCAGCTGCAAACAATGCGTTTAATCATATTAAAATTTACATAGATAGTAATAAAGATGGTCAGTTTGACAGCACGGATCAAGCCGTAACAACACAGCTCGCTTTAGCTGTTGGGCAAAGTGTTAATTTATGGGTCGTGGCAAATACAAGCGCAGACTTAATAGAAGGTCAGCAATTTAATTTACCGATTAAAGCAACTGTTGTGGAAGACAATCAAGTCACGGCGACAGCCATAGACAGTGCAATAAGCTATGGTGCAAATTTGGTCGCAAATGTAGATGTAGAGCAAAAAACATTTGTGCCATCTGCTACTGCAAATTATGATTTAAATTATACGTTAAATATAACAAATGATGGTAAACAGACCGCTCGACCTATTGATGTTTTAGTCGATGGTCAAAATCAAAAAATGGTGTTATTAGTCGATGATTTACCGCCAAATACAACATTTAAATCAGCGGTTGCAAAAAACCCTCAAGCGAAAATTTTATATAAACTGAGTAATAACAGTTATAGCACGATTGTACCCAACGATTTGGCTCAAGTGAGTCAGTTGGTGGTTGGTTTTCCGCAAATTATAGCGGGTTCATCAGAGCAGATTGCGCTTACACTTAGTATGAACAACAATATTGCAAAAACTACAGTAAAAAATGCTTATAAAGTATCTTATGCGGTAGCCGATCGACAAAAAGACACCGTGTCAAATACGGTAGCTACCGTAGTGACTGGAACGACACATATTTCACATAACTCAAGTAATTTTAAGAGTATTTTAGCAACAGGAAGTGTAAATAAACCTTTAAACATAGAGGCTAAAAATTCCAGCTGCAATATAGATCGTGATGCTATAGATCGAGTAAAAGTTCGTGTTAAATCAGCAAAAACAGGTGATATAGAAGAAGTATTTGCAGTAGAGACCGGTGTAAATACTGGCGTATTTCACTATAGCCTGCCGACAGTACTTTCAAATACAGGTGCACCGTATGATTTTGTTTTGCAGACAGTAAAGCGTGATCAAGTAGATATTCGTTTAACGGATTGTGTGGATGCACAAGGTCAATCAGGTGAAACAGTTGCAGATGTTAGTGCAAATATATTAATCGACCCATATGGTATTGTTTTTGATGCAAAAACAGGGCTACCTGTAGCTGGTGCCACTGTAACGCTGTTAAACCAGAGTGGTCAACCTATTGCTAATGATATTGCATTTAGGGTTGATCCTCAAACGGGTGATGAGGTTTCGATTCCAGCAAGTCAAGTGACTAACAGTGCAGGTGAGTTTATTTATCCACTAGTAAAAGAAGGCACATATAGTCTTGTGGTGGATACCAAAACAATTACAGGGAGCACACCGTACACTTTTGTAAGTGATCGTAATGTTTATCCTAGTTTTTCTAGTGATAAAGTGGTTGATTTGAACTGGTCTTATGCAGGGCAATTTACACTCAATAGTGGTGACCCTGCACTGAATATTGATATTCCAATCGATCCTGTTATATCAAGTACAAATTCAGCTTTATTTGTTAAAAAAGCAGTTTCAAGTAAAACAGCAGAAATTGGTGATTTTGAAGAATATACAGTAACTGTAGCGAATCGTGGAACTGCCGAGTCAACCAATGTTGCCATGACAGATACCTTGCCTAGAGGTTTTATTTATGTACAAGGTTCTATGCGAGTAGATGGTACAAAAGTAGCAGATCCTATCGGAGGAAAAGGGCCATATCTTAAATTAGGGTTAGGTACACTCACGACTAATAAAGAGGTTAAAGTACAGTACCGTGTATATATTGGACCTAACGCACTCAATGGTGATGGAATTAACCGTGTTCGTGCAAGAGATGGTAAAGGTGTAGAGTCCAATGAAGCCATGGCTGCTGTAGAGGTAACCCCTGGTGCTTTAATTTCAGATGGATTTATTGTAGGTAAAGTTTTTACCGACTGTAATAAAAATGGTGTACAAGATCTGGGTGAAATTGGTGTGCCTGGTGTGCGAATTTATCTTGAAGATGGCAGTTATGTACTGACAGATAGCGAAGGGAAGTATGATTTTTATGGCGTAAGTGCTAAAACACATGTATTAAAAGTAGACCGTACAAGTTTACCACTTGACTCGGAACTCTTGCTTATCAGCAATAGACAGGCGGGTGACCCAAACTCTCGTTTTGTCGATTTAAAACGTGGTGAATTACATCGGGCTGATTTTGCACTTGCAGATCATAATTTGACTTGCTCACAAACACTAATACAGCGTGTACTTGATCGTAAAAAGAAAGTAGAGCAAAACAATACCAATTTAGAACAAATTTTGCGTTCAGATTTAACACTTGACCCTATTACTTCAAAAGTGACAGATGTAAGAGGCCAGCCAGCCAGTGGTTGTATTTCTACACAAGGAATGACAGCAAATTGTAATACTGATTTGTCGAAAGAACCGGTTAAAGAATTAAAACAGCCTCAATTTGAGCCTAATCAATCGAATGATGTTCATGCAGTTGAGACAAAAGATCTACCAGAAGAAATGCATCCGCTGAAAATGGTTAATCTAGAGAATGCTTTAGAAAATACCACCAATAATCAACTCGATATTTTGAATTTAAAAGATGGGCAGGTATTGGCTTACCCACAAACGTCTGTGCAGATTAAAGGTACGGCGGGTACACAACTTGAATTGTGGGTTAATGGGGAGCGAGTACCCGAAAAGCGCATTGGTAAACGAGCAATTTTACCAAGTTTACAGGTCTCTGGGGTAGACTTTATTGGTATTGATCTTCAAGTTGGTCGTAATAGCATTGAAGTACGTCAACTAGACATGATGGGTAACGTTCGTGATAAAAAACGTATAGAAGTCATTGCACCTGATCAACTCGATAAATTACGTCTTGAGCCGAGCAAGGTTGCAGTACAAGCAAATGGCCGTGATTCATATACCGTACGTTTAAATTTACTCGATCGTCACGGTACGTTGGTTTCAACGCGTACACCAATTACTTTAGACAGTTCGATTGGTAAAATTGACTTAGTCGATTTAGATCCAAAACAGCCAGGTATACAAGTTTTTGTAGAGGGTGGAACTTTACTTGTACCAATTATTGCGCCAACAGAAGCTGGTGAGGGTGTATTGTCTGTTGAAAGCGGTATCTTTAATACCAGCACAGCCATCCGTTTTTTACCAGATCTTAGACCAATCATTGCAGTGGGTATGCTCGAGGGTTCTGTTAATTTTAAAAAGTTTGATCCAAAACAATTCGGCCAAAGTCAATCCAATGATAGTTTTGAAGAGGAGTTGAATGACATTTCTTCTTCACATGACGGCAGGCAGAGTATTAATGGACGAGCAGCATTATTTTTAAAAGGTCAAGTGAAGGGTGAATATTTACTTACGTTGTCGTATGACTCAGATAAAGATAAAAATCAGCGATTATTTCGTGATATTCGCCCAGATGAATATTATCCTGTGTATGGAGATTCAGCCACAAAAGGGTTTGATGCTCAATCGACCAGTAAGCTGTATGTACGTGTAGATAAAGGTCGCTCATATGTTATGTATGGTGATTATGTGACACGCACTGAAAACGATGAAGGATTATCTTTAGGACAATATAACCGCTCTTTAACTGGCGTACGTGGTGCATTAGAAACTGATAAATATAAAGTCACTGCTTTTGCCGCTAACACGAATACGCAACAAGTGGTTAATGAGCAACGTGCGATGGGTATTTCTGGCCCATATAGTTTAGGTGGTGTAAACGTTCAAGACATGCGAGACAATAGCGAAAAAGTGGAAGTCATAACGCGTGATCGTAATAATACCGGATTAATTATTGCACGTACGACACTCACTCGTTTTACTGACTATGAAATAGATGCTTTTAGTAATAGTATTTACTTAAAAGACCCTGTACCCAGTGTTGATGCGGACTTGAACCCTGTTTACTTACGAATTACGGTAGAATCTGATCAAGGCGGTGAAACATACACTGTGGGTGGTGTTTCAGCATCTATGAAAGTGACGAAACAACTCAAAGTTGGTGGTTCTTATGTGAAAAGTGATAATCCGCTAACACAAGATCAGCTTGCTAGTGTAAATACAGTGGTTAAATTTGCCAATGATAAAGGTAAGTTGGTGACTGAGTTTGCTCGTTCAGAAAATATTTACAGTGATTTAACTTCTACAACACAAACCAAGTCTCAACCTGATGCTTCTGGAAAGTTATCAGGAAATGCCGCTCGTGTTGAACTTAATTATGCATATAAAGACTTGGATATGAAACTGTATCATAACCAAGCAGACCTTGGGTTTTATAATACAGCAGCCCCCATTACTGCAGGGCGTAAAGAAAGTGGGCTGAAAGCACGCATTCAATTGAATAATATTGGTTTAGCTAAGCTTGAAGCAATTCGTACAGAAGATCAAACTAACGGAACCAACCAAGGTCTTTCAGCAAGTATTGAGCGAGCGATTAGCCGTATTCTCACTTTAGAGCTTGGTTTGAAATACTATGATAAGTCAATTAACCAAAATGTACTCAATACAACACCTATAGAACCGTATCATGGTACAACGTTGCGTACAAAATTAACCAGTCAGTTGCCTTGGCAAGGTTCGAACATATTTACTGAATATGAACAAGATATTATCGAAGCCAATCGAAGACTTTTTGCGCTAGGCGCAAATTACCAAATAAACTCTAAGCTTAGAGCTTATGGTCGCCATGAGCTAGTCTCTAGCCTAGGTAGTGTCTATGACTTAAATAGTAGTGAACGTAAAAATGTTACTGTTTTTGGGCTTGATAGTAAATATAACAACAATGGTACAGCATTTAGTGAATATCGTGTACGCGATGGTATGAGTGCGCGTGAAGCCGAAGCTGCAATAGGATTACGTAACCGTTGGGAGCTTGAAAAAGGGGTTTATGCCAACGCAAGTTTTGAGCAAACGAAAGCATTGTCTACGGTGAATAGTAGTAATGCAGAAAGTACAGCCGCTTCTGTCGGAATAGAGTATTTAAAAAATCCAGATTGGAAAACAGTAGCACGGATTGAAGGCCGTTTAGCAGATCAAGCTGACACCTTATTAAACACGTTGGGGGTGGCTTATAAATATTCGGAAGATGTCACATTACTGGCAAAAAATATTTTTAGCCATACCAATAGTAAAAGTAGCAGTAGTGGCGACCGTTTGATTAATCGCTTCCAATTGGGTATGGCTTATCGTGATACTGAACGTAATCGTTTTGATGCGCTGGCTAAAGTCGAATACCGTTATGATCATAATCAAACAGATTTAACCAATCCTTATCTAAAGCACGTATATATTTTGTCGCATCATGTGAATTATCACCCAGTGAAAGATTGGACCTTTTCAGGGCAATATGCAGTGAAAAGTGTAAATACAACGTTCTCTAACTTGGAGTCTAGTGGCGTAACACATATGCTTAGTGCACGTACAATGTACGACATTAATGAACGATGGGATGCAGGGGCACATACAGGTGCTTTATGGTCAAATGTTAGTTCTGGGCAACGTATTTTATTAGGCGCTGAAATTGGTTATTTAGTGGCTGCAAACTTATGGGTTTCTGGGGGTTATAATTTTTCTGGTTATAAAGACGATGACCTTGTGGAAAGTGATACCACAATTCAAGGTGCTTACCTACGCTTTAGATTCAAGTTTGATGAAAACTTGTTTAAAAGAGGAAAGGGAAGCAATGACTAAGCCATTTATGCGATTCAGATAGAAAACCCATGTTAATGACGACTTAACATGTTGTTGATTTTTGATATAAACCTGCTTTAATTACACCAGCTTTTAGGTGCTTTTTTTGTACCCAAGAGTTTGGTAATTGTAATGTATTGAGCTCACGATCTGCTTCAACATAAATTAAAGCACCTTCCGATAACATCGGCTCTATTTGTTCAGCAAGGCTTTTCCATAAATTTAAACTATATGGCGGGTCAAGAAAAACCAAGTCAAATGGGCCAGATATTTTATTGAGTGCAACTTGTGCAGTATGTACGTGCAGTGTGCATACATTTTGGGCACGAAGTAAATTCATATTTTGCTGTAAAAATTTGGCTTGCGTCAGGTTGGGTTCAATCATGGAGACATGTTTTGCGCCACGAGAGAGTGCTTCAAATGCCAGTGCTCCAGATCCTGTACACACATCAAGTACTTTGGCATTTTGAATATCCCACATAAGCCAATTGAATAACGTTTCTCGTACACGGTCAGGTGTTGGGCGCAGGCCATCAATACTGGCGAAACTAAGTTGCCTACGTTTCCATTCACCACCAATAATACGTAACTGATTTTTCATAGATTAGTCGCTTATATCACTGTCGTCACTTGGGTTTGAAGCAACCGTAGGTTGTACCGTTGGTGTGACATGACGACCATTTGCTTGTTGACGCCGTGCAGTAGGGCTATTGGGTAAAATTGCATTTGGATCAGCTTCTAAAATGCGCCCACCACTTGGCAATTGGCTTGGTCGAATCCCTGCGGTCATAAGTCCACCGTTGACTTGTTGCGCAGTTGGTTGAATCGGATTGTTTTTACGCTGAACCATCCAGTAATCAAAAATTGGCTTAGCGATGTGTGCAGCAGCGCCACCGTGTCGACCATTTTCCCAAATTACAGCAATTGCGATTTCTGGATCTTCGGCAGGGGCAAAGCCTACAAATAAACCATGGTCATATTGCCTGTGTGTCAGTAAAGCTTCGTTATATTTTTTACCTTGAGCAATACTTTTAACCTGCGCAGTTCCGGTTTTACCTGCAATTTGGTACGCATTGGTACGAATGCTACGTCCTGTACCTTGATTAATCACATCAATCATGGCATTACGCATTTTGACCCAGTCTTCGGATGTACCATTAAACTTCACATCACCATCAGGCGCATTAAGTACAGTATGTGGTTTCGCCCCTTTAACATTGTATAAAACATGAGGGGTAATATGTTTTCCTTGATTAGATACAATGGCTGTTGCCATAGCCAATTGAACAGGAGTCGCTGTAAATGCACCTTGGCCAATACTGACAGAAATTGTTTCACCCTTGAGCCATTTCGATTTATACGCTTTCATCTTCCATGCAGGATTTGGATAAATACCAGAACTTTCACTGGGTAAATCTAAGCCAGTTTTCGCACCAAAACCAAACTGTCGCATCCATTCATTCATGCGATCAATCCCCATTTGATTTGATAATACATAAAAGTAGGTATCACAAGACTCTTGAATGGCTTTACTCATATTCACAACACCATGGCCTGTTTTTTTCCAATCTCTAAACCGGTGGGAGTCACCAGGGAGTTGAAAATAACCCGGATCATGAATGGCTGTGCCCCAATCGACGACACCAAAGTGAATACCACCCAAGCCTTCCATGGGTTTAATGGTTGAGCCGGGAGGGTAAGTCCCTTGCACAGCACGATTATAAAGCGGTTGGTCAAGATTATCTCTTAAAGAAGCATAATCTGGCCCACTAATACCGGTAACGAACAAGTTTGGATTAAAGCTTGGGCTAGAGACGAGTGCTAAAATTTCCCCTGTTTTAGGGTTGATGGCAACGACTGCACCACGTTTGCCTGCAAGTTGTTCAGATGCAACCACTTGTAAACCATAGTCAATTGACAAATAAAGATCATCACCTTGAGCCGGTTGTTTTCTTCCTAAATGGCGTAAAATATTACCATGTGCATCTGCTTCTACAGATTCATTGCCCGGTGTACCATGTAAGAGTGATTCGTATTGGCGTTCAACGCCACTTTTACCAATCAGGTTGGTTCCAGAGTATGAATCCTTATCAATACTTTTGAGTTCTTTATCATTAATTCGACCAACATAACCAATCACATGCGCAAATAGCTCACCATATGGATAGTAACGCGTCATTTGGGTTTCAATTTGTACGCCTGGAAATAAATATTTTGCTTCACTAAAACGTGCAATTTCTGCTTCATTTAAATTAAGTTTGAGCGCAACACGTTCGGTTTTTTTTGCCGTTTTAATTCGTGTGGTAAACTTATCAATATCGTCTGGGCTTAAATTTAAGACAGAGGTAAGACGATTCACAGTATCATCAATATTTTCAACATCTGCTTTGCTTAAAGTTGCAGTAAATACAGGGTAATTGTCTGCAAGCAAAATACCATTACGATCGTAAATATACCCACGAGTCGGAGGAATTGGCTGTAATCGAATTCTATTGTTATCTGAGGCGGTGACAAAATCTTGGTGGTGAAAAATCTGTAAGTAAACATAGCGAGAAATTAAAATTGCGAAGCAAAATACCACAATGCCTACAGCGATAAATACACGATTCCGATAAATCTTTTTTTCTTGTTGCACATTTTTGAGCGGAAAGTGTTGCTTCATTATAGACTACATTATACCGAGGTTGGGGTTTACAAGGGCTCACATTCTACCCTAACATCTGCATAATTAACGCGTGTATTTTCTTAAATTATGTAACTATTTGCCAAAAAAGGCTAGGCGTTTTGTGTCTATTTTGCTACATTCGGCAAAAATAAGTGAAGCGCGTCAGATTTATACTGACGATGTATCATAAACTGCACAGCTTTTATCTATTAAAAGCTGATATTCTATAAAGATTCTAGATTTGGTGGACTTACTTTGGTTAAACATAAGTAAGACACGTTTGAGAGCAGATACATGTTGGATTATATCAGTCATCTTTGGCATTTATTTTGGCTCAGACCAGATCACTGGGCTGTGTTAAGTATTATTCCTGTGACTGCTTTTGTAACATGGATTCATGTGTGGATGGCATTACGCATGGTGTTTTACCCAATTAAGTTTTGGGGAGTACACCTTGGTCCAATCCCTGTGGGTTGGCAGGGAATTGTGCCACGTAAAGCAGGGCGTATTTCTGGTATTATTACTGACAACACTCTGAAAAAAATTGGTTCATTGGCTGAATTTTTAGATGCTATGAATCCTAATGAGATGGCAGATATTATTGGCCAACAAATAAATGCTGAGCTTGAACATTTGATTGATGAGGTGATGTATGAGCGCAATGCAATGTTATGGGAAAATTTACCCTTTGCCATAAAACGCCGTATTTACGAGCATGCACATAAACAACTTCCACAGCTACTCCATGATTTAGTTATAGATTTGACAGACCATGTCGAAGATTTAGTCGACATGCGGGAAATGGTTGTTCACCAAATGGAAAATGACCGTGAGTTAATGGTCAAAATGTTTTTAAAAGTAGGTCAAAAAGAAATTGATTTTATTTGGCACATTAGTGCCTTAATTGGTTGTTTCTTTGGTCTTATACAAATGTTGGTATGGTTTATTGTACCATGGCATTTGACAGTGCCTTTTTGGGCGGCGATTTGGGGACTGCTCACCAATTGGATTGCAGTGTGGATGGTATTTAATCCTTTATATCCACATCCTGTAAAATATCCGCAATGTTTTAAACGAACCAAAAATCATGGGTTTCCTTGGCTTGTTCCAATTATACCCCGTATGGCTACGTATAATATTCAAGGCGCATTTATTAAACGTCAGGACGAAGTCTCTGATGTTTTTGCTAAAGTTGTGACTGAAGAATTGATTACTTTGAAAACGATTATGACAGAAATGATGTATGGTGGACAAAAAGAAAAAACCCGACAAATTGTTAAAAAACATATTAATTATATTACTGATACACCCTTAGTTCGTACGACTCTGCAGTTGTCTTTAGGGGCGAAAGAATATGCAAAGCTTAAAACGGACTTGATTGACCGCTCAATAGAAATTACGATGGTGCCCGTAAGTGATCCTGCATTTAATGCCAGTCGCGCCCGTAAAATATTTACGATGTTTAGAGATCGTATTCGTGATCTTAGTCCACATGAGTTTCAAAACTTGTTACGTCCTGCATTTCAAGAGGATGAGTGGATTTTAATTGTACTTGGTGGAGTCACAGGCTTCATTGCAGGTACAATACATTTATTTGTTGCTTTTTTGTAATTATATGTCGCTCTACTTTAAATAAATTGGGGTAGAATGTTTTGGTAAAATTTATTGTTAAATGAGGATTTATAATGCGCATTATCTTACTCGGACCACCTGGAGCAGGTAAAGGTACACAAGCTCAGCTGATCTGTAAGCGCTATGATATCCCCCAAATTTCAACCGGTGATATGCTCCGTGCTGCAATTCGTGAAGGGACTGAACTTGGTCTACAAGCAAAAAGTGTGATGGATGCCGGCGGTCTTGTATCAGATGAACTCATTTTAGGTTTAGTCAAAGAACGTATCGCACAGCCTGATTGTGTAAATGGCTGTATTTTTGATGGTTTCCCTCGTACAATTCCCCAAGCAGAAGCTTTGGAGAAACAAGGTGTTTCGATTGACCATGTCATTGAAATTGCTGTACCTGATGAAGAAATCGTGCAACGTTTATCAGGTCGTCGTCAACATGCAGCATCGGGTCGCGTGTACCATGTGGTCTATAATCCACCAAAAGTGGAAGGCAAAGATGACGTGACGGGTGAAGACTTAATTCAACGTCCAGATGATCAAGAAGAAACCATTCGTAAGCGTTTAACTGCATATCATGCTGAAACTGCGCAATTGGTTGGTTTTTATCAATCACGTGCAAAAACAGAAAGCAGTGCATCTTATAATAAATTAGATGGTCTACGTCCAATTGATGATGTTCAAGCAGATTTGTTTGCTATTTTAGACAAGTAATGTCTTGACGTCGTATTAAAAGAGCCATTTCGGCTCTTTTATCACCAAATGAGCAAACACTATGAAAATTTTATTGATGATATTTGTTGTAGTCAGCTTGATTGTATTGGTGGGCTTAGCATGGCAAAGCCGTAAAATGCTTAAGCAGGTCGTTGATGAAAATAATAAACGTCCTAAGCAAGTACGAGAACGACAGTTACACCCAAAATTGCAACAACAGCAAAAAAATAAAAAATAGTTTAACTGGCTTTGTTTGCACCAAATTCGAAGCGGTTTGGCCAGCGACATACATCTGCTACAATACACTCCCCACATTTTGGCTTTCTGGCAACACAGCAGTAGCGGCCGTGTAAGATTAGCCAATGGTGAGCATCGAGTATAAATTCTTTTGGAATGACTTTAATTAAACGGTGTTCCACTTCAAGTACATTTTTCCCAACTGCTAGACCTGTCCGATTACCTACCCGAAAAATATGCGTATCTACAGCCATTGCAGCCTGACCAAATGCAGTATTGAGTACAACATTGGCTGTTTTACGTCCAACGCCAGGTAGTGCTTCTAGGGCAGTACGGGTATTTGGTACTTCGCTTTGATGTTGCTCAATTAAGATTTTACAAGTTTTAATGACATTTTGGGCTTTTGAATTATATAAGCCAATGGTTCTAATATAGTCTTTTAAACCGTCTAGACCTAGAGCATAAATTGCTTCAGGTGTATTGGCCACAGGATAAAGTTTGTCTGTGGCTTTGTTCACGCTTATATCGGTGGCTTGAGCTGAAAGCATGACTGCAATTAACAGCTCAAAATTAGATTGGTAATTTAGTTCAGTTTTAGGCGAGGGGCGCTGTTCTTTGAGTCGTTCAAAGAATACTTGAATTTGTTTCTTGGTCATGTTTTTACTACTCATGACAGCGCCTCTATGTGTGTGATTTGATGAATGAGTTGCTCTAATTGCTCACGCTTTTTTAAATCTTCTCGTACACTCAGCTGTTTTTCCAATTTTTTAATTTGCGTACGTAAGCGAGCCATCTTAATTGTGGTTTGTGGGTCGATGCTCGCTTTTTCTTCAGTGAGTTGTTGGATTTCTATACTAGGCACAGATTGAATGTGTTGAGAAAATTCAGCGAATAAACTTGTATTAATTTCCGCTTTAACAATAGGGCCACGCCGTGCAAAGCGTTGTTTTTCTTCACGCTGAATATGAGCATAGTATCGACGACGTAAGTCATTTTGTTCGTATAGCTGTTGTTCTAAATTCAGGGTGTTTGTATCTGCAACAAGGTCAATACAGTCAACAGGGCATGGGGCGATACACAGCTCACAGCCTGTACATAAATCAGTTAACACACTGTGCATTTGTTTTCCACTGCCTAAAATAGCATCGACAGGGCACGCACTGATACATTTAGTGCAACCAATACATTCATCTTCACGAATGACTGCTTTCATGCGCTGAGGTCGGCCATTGGTTTGTACGGGCCAGACACTTTTTAATGCAGTAAATTTAGGGCGATTCAAAAGTGTTGCTAAGGCATCGGCAACAGGTTGACCACCAGGAACACACTTATTGGCATCTTCACCCATGCTAACGGCTTGTGCATAGGGTAAACAGCCATCTCTATGGCCACATAAACCGCATTGGGTTTGTGGGAGTTGGGCATCAATTTGCTGAATGAGGGCGAAGTCTAAACTCATGTGGCTGGTCAATGTACTTTAAACGAAGGGATTGTGCATAAAAGTGAAGCATACTGCAAGTGATCATAGCATTAGGTATGAAAATAAAAAACCGATGCGACACGCATCGGTTTTAAAGATTAAATTGAAATTTACTTTTCTACAAAAGCACGTTCAATCACGTAGTCACCCATTTCACCCATCCGAGGTGACTCTTTTAAACCATGTTGATCAAGGAGTGCAGCAACATCTTTTAAAAATGATGGGCTACCACATAACATGGCACGGTCAGTTTCAGGGTTGAAACGTGGCAGACCAATTTTTTCAAATATTTCACCACTTTCAATCGCTGTTGTTACACGACCTTGGGTATGAAATTCTTCACGTGTGACGGTTGGGTAGTATACCAATTTGTCTTTAATGCCTAATTCTTCAAAAAACTCATGATTTGGTAATTCATTTAAAATGAGATCTTGATACGCCAACTCACTGACAAAACGTGTACCGTGAACAACAATCACTTTTTCGAAGCGTTCATACGTTTCTGGGTCACGAATAATTGATAAAAATGGTGCAAGCCCAGTACCTGACGATAATAAGTAAAGATTTTTACCAGGTAGTAAATCATCATGCACTAATGTGCCTGTTGGTTTTCTTGAGATTAAGATTTCGTCGCCAACTTGTACTTTTTGTAAAATAGAAGTTAGAGGGCCGTTTTGTACTTTAATTGAAAAAAATTCAAGTTCTTCTTCGTAGTTGGCACTTGCAATAGAATAAGCACGCATCAGTGGTTTGCCATTGACTTGTAAGCCAATCATTACAAACTGACCATTTTTATAACGTAAAGCTTGGTCACGTGTTGTTTTGAAACTAAATAAAGTATCATTCCAATGGTGAACTTCTGTAATACGTTCAACGTTAAAAGCAGCCATGCAAAAATCCAATTACAAATAATAAATAATACCTGCTATTTTAATCTAAATTCAATGTCTATAAACTGAATATATTTAATGGTCTTTATAAGAAAAAGTGATGAAAGAATCGGTAGATTTTCCTGTTATTGCCATGATGCGCTCTCCTTTTAAAGAAAAGTTTGGTATACCTAGACAACCAAATTTAGTTGATGTTCCTTGTTATATTGAATTGATAGCCCCTTATAATGATGCAGCAGCTTTTGATGGTATTGAAGCATTTAGCCATCTATGGTTGTTATGGGTGTTTCACGATAATAAAAAGCAACAAGGCTTTAAGCCACAAGTACGTCCACCTCGACTCGGTGGTAACCAAAAAATAGGTGTGTTTGCAACACGCAGTATGTATAGACCTGCAAATATTGGGTTGTCAGTCGTGAAACTCATGGGGGTAGAACAACAAGACCATGGTATACGTTTATGTGTGACTGGCAGTGATTTATTGGATGGCACACCTATTTTAGATATTAAGCCTTATATTACTTATTCAGATGCAGTGCTAGATGCACAGTCTAGCTATGCCGTTGAAGCACCAATTGCAAAGCAGGTTTTTTGGCATACACAGGCATTAAATCAGCGTGCAGAATTATTACAACAGCAATATACTTCAGAGCAAGAATTAAAATATGTAGAGCAAGTTTTGGCTTTAGATCCTAAACCTGCATATCAAAAAGATATAAATCGTGTGTATGGTCTTCGATTTTCTGATTTAGAAGTGAAGTTTAAAGTGGGTACGCAAGATGTTTTTATTGTTGCTTTACAGTATGTTGATATGGTGTAAAGTGTGCTTTATGCCACTGACTTTATTTATTTGGTGATGTAGTATGTGTTTTAAATTATTGAGAGTGTTGCACGTATGATGGATTCTAAACAACAAACACAATATTCTTTTTTAATTGATTTACAGTGGTCTTTGCAGGCGCTCGTAACTGACGGTTTAATGAGTGAACGAGATAAAATATTAGTACAAACAACACCACGTAATAAAAATAATATTGCTATGCATCCATTGCAATGGATTGCAACATTTAATATTAAGCATCAGCAAGATCAACAACAAATGCTTAATTTAACCGTACTCATGCGCTGGTTAGCAGATAAAAGTGGTTTAGTGTTATTCACCGTTGACCCATTAAATGCGGATGTATCTAACCTAACGCAAGTGATGTCGCAAGAGTTTGCTTTTAAAAATAATATCTTAGCAGTTGCTAAAAATACCGAAGAAGTGACTATTGCAACAGATCAGCCATTTTTTACAGATTGGCAACGGAGTCTTGAACAAAGCATTAAACCAAAGACCGTTAAGCGTGTTTTGTTAAGCCCTGAGCACTTAAAACGCTATTTGGCTGAGTATTATCAGGTCAGTCGTGCTGTTCGTTTTTCAGAGAAAAAACAACAACGATTTGATACCAATAGTGTTGAAGCATTGCTTGAAATTGGCCAGTCCAATCAACCAGATGCAAATGATCAACATATTGTAAAATTAGTTGATTGGGTTTTAGAGTTTGCCTTTGAACAGGGGGCAAGTGATATTCATTTAGAGCCTCGTAAAGAAAAAAGCAATATAAGGTTTCGTATAGATGGTATTTTGCATACCATTTACCAAATGCCAAGTAATACCATGACAGCAGTCATTGCTCGAATTAAAATTTTAGGTCGTATGAATGTGGCAGAAAAACGAAAACCACAAGATGGCCGTTTAAAAACTAGAACTACAAAAGGCTTAGAAACAGAGCTTAGACTGGCAACGTTACCTACAGCATTTGGCGAAAAAATGGTTATGCGTGTTTTTGACCCAGAGGTATTGGTACGTGGTTTTGAACAGTTGGGTTTCGATCGAAACTTGCATCAACAATGGCAAGAAATGACTAAAAATACTCATGGTATTATTTTGGTGACTGGGCCAACAGGTTCGGGTAAAACCACAACGTTATATTCATCATTGAAGCATTTAGCCACAGAAGAAGTGAACGTCTGTACGATTGAAGACCCGATTGAAATGATTGAAGACAGCTTTAATCAGATGCAAGTCAATACAGGAATTGATTTGGGTTTTGTTGATGGTATACGTGCACTGATGCGACAAGATCCAGATGTTATTATGGTGGGGGAGATTCGTGACCAAGATACAGCAGATATGGCTGTGCAAGCAGCACTTACAGGCCATTTAGTATTATCGACCTTGCACACCAACGATGCGCCATCAAGCTTGATGCGATTGAACGATTTGGGTGTGCAACCATTCTTAACGGCTTCAACTTTATTGGGTGTATTGGCACAGCGTTTATTACGTACACTATGTCCTAAATGCAAAACACAAACTGCAGTAGATGTTCAAGCATGGCAAAAACTTACTTCAGGTTATACTGTAACGGTTCCTACCTTGGCATATAGTGCGGTTGGTTGTGAAGCTTGCCGTTATACAGGGTATAAAGGTCGTATGGGCGTTTATGAGTTTATGCCAGTTTCTTTAGCAATTAAACACATGATTAGCGAAGATGAGCCACTGTCGCGAATTCGTCATCAGGCAAAATTAGATGGTGTAGAGCCACTAAGAATTGCAGGTGCTCGAAAAGTTATGCAAGGCATAACCTCTATAGATGAAGTCTTACGTGTTGTACCTCTGACTTAATTTTTGTGATAGAGGTAATCTTTTGTGGGTAAAATGAGATTGTATTATATTTTACACTTGTAAATATAAACTATACAATTATAATACATTTCGTTTTATAGTATAAAAAGATGAACGAGAATGACTTTTATAAAGTATACAAAACGTGCGAGTTTTTATTGTATTTTGCTATGTATAACAACCCATTTTACCTATGCAAGTACATTCAAAACGTACACAGAAGAAAGTAATCAATTTCGCGGGGCAATGAATTTAGAAAATACAGAGACTTTCCCTGCTAAACTCAAAGAGAAAGAAACAGGCTAATTTCTCATACAGACATGAAAAAACATCTGAAAGAGTTGGTCAATACAATCTTCCAGCCATTCCTTACGTTTCTTTTTCACCTATGCCCATGTTTTTTCAATAGGATTTAAATCAGGGCCATAAGGCGGTAACCATAAAACTTGATGCTCATGTCGTTCCAATAACTCATGTGTGTCTGCTCGCTTATGAAAGGTCGCATTATCCATCACAATGATACTATGTTTGGGTAGTTCAGGAATAAGAAAATGCTCTACCCAGAAATGAATACATCTGAATTAATTTTGCAGTCAAATAGGCCTACTGCAAACAACTGATTTTCATACAATACACCAATCGTATTGGTTTGGTTCTTTAATTGCCAATTAAATGAGCCATAACATGGTGTTCCTTTTAGAGAGAAACTATGAGGTCGATAATCGTGTGATTTAAACCCACTTTCATCAAGATAAACAACAGGATGCTTTTGCTTTAGGGTGGCGTAAGGTCTTTTTTAACTGTGATTCCTAAACGTCTTAATGCATCATCGTCAATTTTAAAAGGTTTCCTGGGGCGGGTTTTTTTAATACCAATCCGTTTTTTCCAACTCAAAATTGTATTTTTATCAATTTCAAATTGTGCAGAGACCGCTCGTATGGAATATGCATCCTCGATCTTGGCTATAACTTTTCGTCTAAAATGTTCTGAATAACTCATTTTATATTGTCTTACATTTTTGATTGTTTGACTATATAAAGCTAAAAGGGGCATAGTTTTGGTGAAGCTGAACATGAAGGTTGCTTGACTGTATGATTTTATAAGAGAGATAGAGTAAATAAAAAATGCCAATAATTTTAATTAACTCATAAAATAAAATTGAAAAACTCAATACCTGAGAAACAAATAGGCTTAAACAAATAAACATGATACAACAGCCAATACCAATACCAATACCTAAAATATGAGGAATGGTTTTTTTAAAGCCAAAATTAATACCTGAAGATATTAACATAATATTATTTGGCCCCGGTGTGATAGACGTGACTAAGCAGTACAGTGCAAATGACGTCAGTAGGGTAATACTCATTATTTAAATATCCTATTTATTATTTTTCTTGAGCATATTGAAATTTGGGTTTTAAGATAAAATAGGCAACTAAACCAAAAACCACACCCCAAAAAGCAGATCCAAGGCCGAGTAAAGAAAGGCCTGATGCTGTTGTAATAAAAGTAATCAAGCTAGCCTCTTTATTGCTAATATCTGTAACTAATCCTTGTAGTCCATTTAGCATTGCCCCGATTAATGCTAGGCCAGCTAAAGTGGTCATAAACTCATATGGAAGAGAAATGAACAGTAAAGTAATCACTGAACTGAATAGGCCAAAAACAATATAGAATAGACCACTAAATATACCTGCAATATATCGCTTATCTGTGTTGTGATGGCACTCACTGCCTGTGCAAATGGCTGCTGTAATTGCAGCAAGGTTAACGCCATGCCCGCCAAATATAGATATTAACCCTGAAGTAATCGCAGATAATGTAATGATAGGACTAGACTTTACAGAGTAACCCGAAGACCGTAAAACAGCCATACCTGGCATAAATTGGCCTGTTAAGCTGACCAATAGTAACGGTATGCCTAAACTTACGAGTGAGTGAACATTAAAGGTTGGCGCAATAAAAATAGGTTGGGCGAGTGAAAAATGAAGGTTTGAAAAATGAGTCAGTCCTGAAAGTGCTGAATATACAAAACCTACAATAAGAGTCATAGCCAGTGCATAACGACTCATGATTTTTTTAGAGAACAAATAGATCAGTAGCATGAGTGCAACCAATAAAAAGTTACTCTGCATGGCTTTAAAGGTATTCATACCAAAATTAAATAAAATACCGACTAGTAGTGCTGAACATATACCCTTAGGAATCAGATTAATAAATTTATCAAATATCCCTGATAAACCAATAATAAGTGTTGCTGCAGCTACAAGCATGTATACGGCTACAGCTTCATGGATGTTTACTGTTGTAAATGCCGTGACCAATAAAGCGGCCCCCGGTGTTGACCACGCTGTAATAATGGGGGTTTTATATTTATAACTTAAAACAATCCCTAAAATACCACTACCTATTGAAATTGCCCAAACCCAAGACGATACAATGTCAGTAGGTAAGTGCGCAATTTTGGCAGCTTGAAATACAATGACCAGCGGCCCTGCGTAAGAAATGAGAACAGCAAAAAATCCTGCAACGAGTGCAGAAAAAGAAAAATCTCTTTTGAGTTGAGCGAAATTATGCATTTAGATTGATATTCCATAAACAGTTAAATCATGTTGTGATTGAACATCACACGACTCTATTTATGACAAAATATCTATGGTTAAAATAGCTACAGATATATACAATAATATATAACTGTTATGGTATATATTTAAAAACTGTTATGGATAAAAAAACAACAAAAATAGATGGTGTGATTAATTTTATATCTGAAAAAATAAATACATATGAAATCTTACCAGGTGCAAAGCTACCGTCATTAAGAGTATTATCAAAACAGTTAGGTGTATCTATATCTACAGTTCTTGAAGCATATGAGAGAATGCTTGCAGAGCATAAAATAGAGGTACGGCATGGTTCTGGCTATTTTGTTAAAAATACATCGTATATTGCGATTAAAAATACAACGACCTTTCAAAATATAGAAAGTGATCCATTTTGGGTTGCTCATCAGTCATTAATGGCTACAGAAGCCACTTTAAAGCCTTGCTGTGGTTGGTTGCCTACAGATTGGTTGCCCGAAGCACATATTAAAAAATCTCTTAGAGAATTGCTTACGGGGCCTTCAGGGGTTTTGCTGAGTTATAGCTCTGTATTGGGTTACACACCACTAAGAGAAATGATTGCAAAAAGAATAAGTGATCTCGGTGCATTGATGCATCATGACCAAGTATTACTCACAGACAGTGCAACCCAAGCATTAGATATGATTTGTCGCGCATGGCTCAAAGAGGGAGATACCGTTGTTGTTGATGATCCGTGTTATTTTAATTTTTTTAGTGTGATTAATTTACTCGGGATTCGTGTGATTAGTGTACCGTTTAACCTCATGGTCCAGATGTCAGTCAATTTTTATTGGCCATGAAGCACTCTCCTAAGCTATATATTACAAATTCGGGTATACATAATCCAACGGGGACATCAATTAACATTAGTACTGCGCATAAAATACTAAAAATTGCTGAAGAGCATAATGTTCTTATTGTTGAAGATGATGTGTACAGTGATTTTGAAAGGGTGCCCACACCAAAATATGCTTTTCTGTCTGATTTTGAGCATGTGATTCAAATCAGTAGTTTTTCTAAGTCGTTATCTGCATCATTTCGTTGTGGCTATATTGTTGCGAAGTCTGAATATATAGAAATACTGGCTAAAATTAAAATTGCGAGTAATTTTAATAGCAGTCAACTCAATGCAGTATTGGTTCATAACACATTAAAAGATGCTCAATATCGCCGTTATTTAGAATATATGCAACATCGGCTGAATGATGCAAGATACTATACCGTACATCAGTTGAAGGGCTTAGGGATTGAACCTTGGATTATTCCAAAATCAGGTATGTTTTTATGGTGTGAGCTCCCTCAGGGTATCTCTGCAAATGCATTAGCAAAAAGTTGCCGTGAAGATCATTTAATTTTAGTTGCAGGTACAGTCTTTAGTCGGGCCAAAAGTGCCGATCAATTTATACGTTTTAATGTCTCTCATTGTTTAGATCAGCATATTTTTGATGTGTTAAAAAAACATATGACACGCTTAAGAGAGCGTGTGGTTTAAATTAAAAAAAGCAGCTTCTTTTATTCGAAACTGCTTTTGTCCACGTTTATTTTTAGCAAAGTGAATGTTGCTTATGGCGAATGCTTACTTCGTTAAAATTAGACGGTTATTGCGAGTAAGACGTAAACGATATTCTTCACCAGCATGCATTATGCGAATTTCACGACCAAGGGCAAAAAGGTTATTTGAGTGTAGCATTGGTAAAGTTTGTGTGTTTTCAGGGTTGGTGCTACGTGTAAATAAGTTAAAAGGTGCGTTCATTGGGTTGCTTCTCCGTGGCGTTTGCTAACGGTATAAATGATAATCATTATCGAATAATGCTGTCAATGAAAAAATAGTCTTTTTATGAAAATTTTTGTATATGTAAAATAAACTAAATGTTATATGAGTGGGTAAGTATGTTTAAAACCGAAGTAAATGTGGCAATTGCTTTAATTATTTTTGAAAAATCAGTTTTAGTCGGTTGGCGAGGGGCTGAGCAACATCAAGGCAATAAAAATGAATTTCCAGGTGGAAAAGTAGAACATAATGAAATGCCTGAGAAAGCATGTCAGCGAGAGATTTTTGAAGAAGTAGGTATTGAGATTTTAGATTGGAGAAAAGTAGATTTCATTCAGCATGAGTATGATGATGTAATTGTTAATTTATATGTTTATCTGTCTGAGCTTACTCAGTTAAAGCATGAATGTATTAAAGCACCTTGGTTTTGGATTGATTGTCAGCAAATACAGACTTTAAATTTTCCTAAAGCAAATGACATTATATTAAAGCGTTTGAGCGAAGGCGATTATTTTCAATAAGCCATAAAAAAAACCTAAAGTTTAAAATAACTTTAGGTTTTTAAAAATCTTGGCTCTCCCACCTGGGCTCGAACCAGGGACCTGCGGATTAACAGTCCGTCGCTCTACCGACTGAGCTATGGGAGAATAAGTTTTGGCTCTCCAACCTGGGCTCGAACCAGGGACCTGCGGATTAACAGTCCGTCGCTCTACCGACTGAGCTATTGGAGAATCTGATGCGAATTCTATGGGTGATCCTTTAATTCGTCAAGGGAATATTGCTATTAATGTGATTGATTGTATTTTTTATGAGCAAAATCAATCTTCTAACAAGGTTTTTGTGCTTTAATCGCCTATTTTTAGAGTAATTTTTTAAAAAGAAAGAAAATCTTTAGAAGAAAAGTATTTTTTACTTCTCTTCTAAGTCAGATCGCTATACAGGGTTATTTTGCTCAAAGTAATGGTAGTGTAGGTTAAATTCTTCACACATGGCTTGGCCTAAGCGTTGTACGCCATAGCGCTCTGTTGCATGGTGGCCACATGAGTAGTAATGCACATCAAGCTCTTTTGCTTCATAAAATGTACGCTCACTGACTTCACCCGATAAATATGCATCGCAACCTTGTTCAGCAGCTTGAGAAATAAAATCTTGAGCGGCACCTGTACAAAATCCAATTTTTTGAACATGGGTTTTGTGTGCAGGTAGGTGTAAAATCTGTGGTTGAATCAACTGGGCCAGTTTTTGCTGAAAATGAGTCGCTGTTATGGGTTCTGGTAGAAAACCAATATTACCAATTGAATGTTTTTGATTTGGGTCTAATGCTATAATATCGCGTAAACCTAAAATATCTGCAATGGCTGCATTATTGCCTAGGCTTGGATGGGCATCTAAAGGTAAATGATAAGCCACTAAAGAAATTTGATGTTCGATCAGTTTTCTAATTCGGTTTCCACGCATACCTGTAATGGCATAGGGTTCGCCTTTCCAGAAATAACCATGATGGACTAAAAGTAATTTGGAACCATTTTTAATGCATGCATCTATTGCATCCATTGAGGCGGTAACCGCACAGGTGATTGAGGTGACCTCGTTAAGCCCTTCAATTTGTAACCCGTTCGGGGCATAATCCTTAAACTCGTTGCTCTTTAAGGTGTGGTCGCACCATTTAATCATGTCGTGAAGTTGGGCCATTGCTTCTATGTGCTCACAAGGTAGTGTTGGTTTAACAACATATTGATGATTACAATATGTTAGATTAGATAATGGGTCTCGTAAAATCCAGATTGAAAATAAACGATAAAATAATAGGTATCAATACCTTAAAATTGTTCAATGAGGACATTTTGTGAATAAAGCATTGAAATGGTTACCCTGGGTAATATTAGCTATTGTAATTTGTTTCTCTTGGGAGTGGCAGAAGTTACATACATCTAAGTTGATGAATCAATCTATTACGTCTTCTGAGCAAGCAATAACAGATGATAAAACTTCTTTGAAGCCAGATGAACCTACGGTAACTTCTTATCGTTCTGCAGTGAAAATAGCAGCACCTGCAGTAGTGAATATATTTACCACACAGAAAATTAAGAATCAAAATAGAGTGTTGTCAAATGAAAATGGAATACGAGAGTTTTTTGGTAATCAATTACCTAATTTAAAAAATAAAAATGAAAATAACCTCGGTTCAGGTGTTATTGTTCGAGCAGATGGTTATATTTTGACAAATAACCATGTAATTACACAGGCCGATCAAATTATTGTTGCATTAAAAGATGGTCGCCGTGCGGTAGCTCATGTTGTGGGTACAGATCCAGATACAGACTTAGCTGTGATAAAAATAGATTTAACAAATTTACCTGTGATGTCTTTTAAATTATACGGTAATGAAGTAGGGGATGTTGTCCTTGCGATTGGTAATCCCTTTGGTGTAGGACAAACAGTAACTCAAGGGATTATTTCGGCTTTAGGTCGTTCAGATCTAGGAATTAACACCTATGAAGATTTTATTCAGACAGATGCTGCAATTAACCCAGGAAACTCTGGTGGTGCTTTAGTGGATGTAAATGGGCAATTGATTGGTTTAAATACAGCGATATTTTCTCAGTCAGGGGGGTCGCTGGGTATTGGTTTTGCAATTCCTGCTAAAGTTTGTCAGCATGTGTTTGAATCTATTTTGAAAGAAGGCAAGGTTACACGAGGTTGGCTTGGTTTAAGTTTAGTACCCACACAATATAGTGATGATGTGACCCAAAGTCATGAAGGTGTAGAAGTGGCTAGTGTGTTGCCATCTGGTCCAAGCGCACAGGCAGGGATACGCTCAGGGGATTTTATTCTGCGTGTGAATGGTTTAGTAGTGTCTTCAGCATCACACTTGATAAATTATATCGCTTTGCAGTCACCGGGTAGTAGCGTTAAGCTCGAAATATTAAGAAATACTCAACCTTTAACGTTGATGGTTATTGTTGGAGAAAGACAAAAGAAACGTAGTCAATCTGAATACATTCCTTTGCCAAGTAGATAAAAAAACAGCCTCATATTGAGGCTGTTTTTTTATCTAGGATTAACTTTCAACTTGAATACCGGCAACTAACCAGTCTTGTTGCGTATTGGTTGGTTTAACAAAGTGCCAAACCTCTGTGAACGGTTGAGCTTGACTATTTAAATCTTCTGAAACCAAGCCAGTAAAACGAACACTTGCAACATACTGACCATTTTCAGTTGCTGTATCTGCAATTTCAGCATTTAAGTTTTGAAATTCAGCAACGTCTTGGTCACGGTTTGCCATAATGTCTTGGTACATTGAGTTATATAAATCGCTGGTTAAATAGCGACGAATTTCTTCAATATTGCTTGCTGTATTCATAGATTGAATATGGTTAAAGCGTTGGCGTGCAATACGTAAAAACGCTGCTTGCTCTGTACCATCTGGTAACGTACTACTATTGTTTGTCGCAAAAGGTGCCGAGTTACTATTACTTGGGTTACCACCTACACTTTGCCCATAAATATTGCTATTTGAGTTCTGTGTATTGTTTTGTCCAAACGGTGCTGTTGTTGTACCACCATTATTCGGCGCATACGGGTTACTACTCTCTGACTTTTTTTTTGCACTCATTTTACGAAAAATAAAGAATGCAGCACCCGCAATTAAAATCAGCCAAATCCAAGAAGGAATGCCAGATTTTTTCTCTTCAGGCTGTTTAACTTCAGCAGGCTGGGAGGCACTTGCTGTTGCTTGGTTGTTCGAGTTTGTGTGAGATGTTTTATCGTCTGCTAAAGCATTCGCAGCAATCGCACCGACTGCAGCACCTGCAACACCTGCTGCAACCATTCTACCTGTGTTTGAACCTGTTTTTTGCTGTTGTGTTGCAGCAACAGGTGCTTGAGGAGGAATAGATTGTTGTTGAGGTTGCTGTCTCGATTGGCTTGGGGCCATTGAGCGCTGCATACCTTGGCTTTTGCCATTACCAGCACGTTTTGCTTCTACTAACGGTGAAACCACCAAAGTTGCCATTAAAATAGCAGCAACTAAGCCACGTTGGCGTAATTTCATTAATTTTTCCTATGAAAATTAAACAAAGTTAAGACTACATTTATGCAGTTAATATTCAAAAATTCAATAGCAAAGGCTAAAAAATAACAAAATGTAGCGTTATGATGCAAATATGAGGCATATTTATTGCTCTAGCTGTAATGCTTCAGATAACGCTTCATGTAAACGAGCGACTGCAATGACTTTAATCCCTTTAATGGCCTGTTGCGGTGCATTGGCTCTTGGTAAAATAATATATTCAAAACCATGTTTTATTGCTTCTTTTAATCGCTCTTGGCCATTTGGTACAGGTCTAATTTCACCAGATAATCCGACTTCACCAAATACAGCGAGTTGTTGTGGAAAAGCTTTACCTCGTAAACTAGAAGCGCAGGCGAGTAGTACAGCTAAGTCAGACCCTGTTTCAGTAATCTTTAAGCCACCTACAATATTGACATAGACATCTTGCCCTGTTGTTTGAATACCGCCATGACGATGCATTACTGCCAATAACATGTTTAGTCTGTTTTGATCTAATCCAAGTGATACTCTTCGAGCTTGTCCATGTGCATCATCGACCAGTGCTTGTACTTCCACCAATAGGGGGCGAGTTCCTTCACGGCTCACCATCACGACAGATCCTGCAATGGGTTCATCATAACGACTTAAAAAAATCGCAGAGGGGTTAGACACCTCTTTTAAGCCTCGATCTGTCATGCCAAATACACCTAATTCATTGACTGCGCCAAAGCGGTTTTTGACAGCACGAATCATACGGTACCTGGAATCAGATTGACCTTCAAAGTACAAAACGCAGTCAACCATGTGTTCAAGCACCCGAGGGCCTGCTAAAGCCCCTTCTTTGGTGACATGACCTACAATAAATAAGGCTGTACCACTGTGTTTTGCAAAACGAGTCAGTAAAGCAGCAGATTCTCGTATTTGAGAAACACCGCCAGGGGCAGATTGAATGGTTTCGGTATACAGTGTTTGAATTGAATCTAAGATGGCTACTGCAGGGCGCTCTTGTGCTAAAGCTTCACAAATCCGCTCCACACAAGTTTCTGCCATCACTTTAAGCTGTGAAGCATCTAATTCCAAGCGCTGCGCACGTAAAGCCACTTGGGATAAAGACTCTTCCCCTGTGATATAAAGTGCTGCACGTTGAGCTGTTGCCATATAAGTTGCAGTTTGTAGCAAAATAGTGGATTTACCAATACCTGGATCACCACCAATTAACACCACTGAACCTGTCACAAGCCCACCACCTAAAACACGATCAAACTCACTAATGCCTGTACCTAGTCTAGACTCGTGAGAAACAGAGACTTGGTTTAATGTTGTAATCTGTGATATTTGGCCCGCATAACCACTTACTTTGGGTTTGGCTCGATGTGTTGTGGTATTGTCTAAGCGTACTTCAAACAGTGAGTTCCATTCACCACAGTCTGTACATTGTCCTGCCCATTTAGAATGGTCTGTACCGCATTGTTCACAGCGGTATACGGTTTTTACTTTACTCATAACGTACATGTATTTTTTGATAGATCATATTATCTCATGCTTTTTATTGAACGAATATAAAAATAACAGTCAGCTTGTCTGTTAAATTGGAATACTTTTTGCTTATAATAAAAATGTATAAATATATTGTGGGAAGACACTGAATGACTGTACAACATGAGCATTCTTCAGATTTGCAACGTAATTTAACAAACCGTCACTTACAGTTGATCGCTATTGGTGGTGCAATTGGTACGGGTTTGTTTATGGGGTCGGGGAAAACAATTTCGTTGGCAGGTCCATCGATTTTATTTATTTACATGATCATCGGTACCATGATTTTCTTTCTCATGCGTGCGTTAGGTGAATTATTACTTTCTAATTTAAACTACAAATCTTTTGTAGATATGGCATACGACTTACTTGGTCCAGGTGTTGGCTTTTACGTGGGTTGGACGTATTGGATTGGTTGGGTTTTAGTGGGTATGGCGGATTTAACCGCTGTCGTGAGTTATTTAACGTTTTGGTTACCACCGGGCGCAACATTTTCACCTGTTGATCAAGCCATGATTAGTGCAGGTTGTGTACTTTTCTTATTTGTACTTAATCTACTCACAGTTAAGCTGTTTGGTGAAGTTGAATTTTGGTTTGCAATTATTAAAATTGTAGCCATTATTGCTTTAGTTTTAATTGGTATTTATATGGTTGCGACCAGTTTCCAATCACCAAACGGTACAGTGGCATCGGTTAGTAACATTTGGAATCATGGTGGTATGTTCCCACATGGTATGAGCGGTTTCTTAGCAGGCTTCCAAATTGCAATTTTTGCCTTTATGGGTGTGGAGCTTGTAGGTACTACAGCAGCCGAGACTAAAGATCCAGAGAAGAACTTACCAAAAGCGATTAACTCTATTCCAATTCGTGTTATTTTATTTTACGTATTGTCATTAGTTGTAGTTATGTCTGTGACACCATGGACAGAAGTAAAAGCAGACCGTAGTCCATTTGTTGAATTATTCTTAATGGCTGGTATTCCAACCGCTGCAATTATTATGAACTTGGTTGTATTGTCTTCTGTAATGTCATCAATGAACAGTGGTGTATTTTCTACAAGCCGTATGATGTTTGGTCTTGCAAAAGATGGTCAAGCACCTAAAGTTTTGAGTTTCTTAACCCGAAATGGTGTACCTGCAAATGGCTTGATATTCTCTTGCGCATGTATTATGGGCGGTTCATTATTACAATACTTCGTACCAAATACCATTGAAGCCTTCACGCTTGCGGGTACATTGTGTACAATTTTGTTCTTGTCTGTTTGGATTATTATTTTGGTATGCTACATTCGCTATCGTAAATTACGTCCAGAATTGCATGCAAAATCAAAATTCAAAATGCCTGGCGGTATCGCAATGTGTTATGCAGTGATTATATTCTTCTTGTTTACCATTGGTATTTTAAGCTTAGAAGATGACACTCGCAAATCATTGATGGTTAGCCCAATTTGGTTGATTGTATTGGCAATAGGTTATTATGGTTTTTATAAGCCAAAACTTAAAGGTCAGTCAGATAATAAACAGTTTTAAATCAAAAAAATTATATAAAATATTTTAATTTATTTATATGATTATGCACTGTGATGGTTCTTTACTTTATTGATATGAATCATTATGGTGCTTTTTCTATATTTGATAGTATGTTTTTGGTGCTGAATTTGGTTTGCACTGTCTAATGATCAACCATTTGCTGAATATGGATTCATCACTTTGTTGTAAATCTCTTGCTCTATTTTAGTACAACATCTTTCATTATTTCATTTCAAAGCCACTTGCATCACGCTATACTTCATGTGAACTCACATATTAAGCAGGGCGGGACATGCATAAAGTAAAATACATAATTGGGTTGATTTTACTGAGTGGTTTATCTGGTTGCGGACAGTCTGGTGCATTGCAATTGACGAATGATCCTGACTTAGATACTCGACCTAAATATTTACTTTGGCATCCAGCAGATCACGCAACGAACAATCAAAAAGATTCAACCGTATCTTCAAAAAACTAAACAGATTTATATACAAAAATTTTTGTATTCTAAGCAAGGATTATTTATGAGCTTTACCCGTATAGATGGGATTTTACATGCAGAGCAGTGCAATTTAGAGCAACTGGCACAGCAGTTTGGTACACCTTTGTATGTATATTCTAAAGCCACATTTGAAAAACACTATCTTGATTTAGATCAAGCATTTTCCTATATACCACATCAAGTGTGCTATGCAGTAAAGTCTAATTCAAATTTAGCAGTACTTCGTGTGTTATCTAAAATAGGGGCAGGCTTTGATATTGTAACGGGGGGTGAGCTTGCACGTGTGTTAGCCGCAGGTGGTGATGCACAAAAAATTGTGTTTTCAGGCTTGGGTAAGTCGGAAGAAGATATTGAAAAAGCATTAAAAGTAGGTATTGCATGTTTTAATGTTGAGTCATATGCAGAGCTTGATCGCATTGAAAAAGTAGCTGCGAAGTTAAATGTAAAAGCACCTATTTCATTGCGTGTTAACCCAGATGTAGATGCAAATACACACCCTTATATTTCAACAGGGCTAAAAGAAAATAAATTTGGTATTCAAAGTGATGCAGTTTTAGAGACATATCTTTATGCACACAGTTTAAAACATTTAAAAATTATTGGTATAGATTGTCATATTGGTTCACAACTGACTGAAACACAGCCATTTGAAGATGCTTTAGCACGTTTAGAACTCATGATTTGTGAGTTAAAAGAAGCTGGCATTGAGTTAGAACATATAGATATTGGTGGTGGCTTAGGGGTAGTGTACAAAGATGAAACCCCACCGAGTGTCACGCAGTTTGCACAAGCATTGCGTCCAGCACTTGAGCGACTCGGATTAAAAGTCTATATGGAGCCGGGTCGTAGTATTAGTGCAAATGCAGGTATTTTACTCACTAAAGTAGATTTACTCAAACCAACCAGTCATCGTAATTTCGCAATTGTAGATGCCGCAATGAATGATTTGATTCGTCCGTCTTTATACCAAGCATGGATGGATATTCAACCAGTGACAGCACGTATTGAAGGTGAAACAAAAACTTGGGATATTGTTGGTGCAATTTGTGAAACAGGGGATTTTCTTGCCAAAGATCGTGAGTTGAACTTACAAGACAATGACACGCTCGCTGTTTTAGGTGCAGGCGCATACGGTTTTGTAATGAGTTCAAATTACAATACACGTGCACGTGCTGCTGAAGTGATGGTTGATGGCTCACAGGCGCATTTAATTCGTGAGCGTGAAACCATTGAATCATTGTGGGAAAAAGAGCACTTTTTACCTGAGGAATAATCATGTTACTTGAATTTAGTAAAATGCATGGCTTGGGTAACGACTTTATGGTGGTTGATCTGATTAGCCAGCAAGCCCATTTTGATCCATTGACAATTCAACGGTTGGCTGACCGTCATTTTGGTATCGGTTTTGATCAGTTACTGATTGTTGAACCACCTGACTTACCGAATGTTGACTTCAAATACCGTATTTTTAATGCAGATGGTTCTGAAGTTGAGCAGTGCGGTAATGGTGTACGTTGTTTTGCTCGTTTTGTGCATGACCGTAAATTGACACGTAAAACCAAAATTAAAGTACAAACCAAATCAGGTGTGGTTGAACCTGAATTGGGAGTTAATGGTTGGGTACGTGTAAATATGGGACAGCCTAAGTTTTCACCTCACGAGATTCCATTCACAGCAGAGTTAAGTGATAGTCTTTATGATTTAGAGTTAGCGGATCAGTTAATTGTTAAAATTGATGTTGTGAACATGGGTAATCCACATGCTGTGACACTTGTTCCAGATATATTACAGGTAGATGTGGCAC
Organism: Acinetobacter boissieri; assembly: GCF_900096955.1. Taxonomy (GTDB): domain Bacteria; phylum Pseudomonadota; class Gammaproteobacteria; order Pseudomonadales; family Moraxellaceae; genus Acinetobacter; species Acinetobacter boissieri. The sequence goes on from NZ_FMYL01000002.1 coordinate 50,499, forward strand.
GTTTAGGCCCACAAATTGAAAAGCATGCTCGTTTCCCGAACCGAGTTAATGCTGGTTTTTTACAAATTTTAAATGAAAAACAAGCGCGCTTGCGTGTATTTGAACGTGGTGTAGGTGAAACATTGGCATGTGGTACAGGAGCATGTGCTGCTGCTGTAAGTGCAATGCGCCGTGGTTTGCTTTCCGAAGAAGTTGAAATTGAGCTTGCAGGTGGGCGCTTACACATTGCATGGCAAGAGGGTGGCGTTGTTTATATGACTGGTCCGACAGCAACAGTCTATGAAGGGCGTTTAGACTTAAGTTATTTTCAGTACTAAAGCCAATACCGAGCTCATTGACTAAATGGTGAGCTTGGTGAACTTTGAGTAATAGTCATCTATGGATACATGGTATTGGTTAGACAGTTGGTTGAATGTCAGAGAAAGACAAAACCAATCTGAACATACTTTGTCAGCATATCGGCGAGATTTAACCGATTTTATTCAGTTTTGTGACAAAAAAAAATTAGCATTACCAGAGATTGAAGCATCAGATTTACGAGAATATTTGACCTTCCGAGTTGAGCATGGCCAGTTAAGTTCAAGTAGTTTACAACGTCAACTCAGTGCTATTCGGCAATTTATGAAATGGGTGACTGAAAATCATTTAATTGTCCAAAACTTTTCTGCTGATTTTCAACTCAAACGCCATGCTCGTGCATTACCTGGCTTAGTAGATATAGAAACAATTATACAAATTTTAGATCAGCCTATGCCTGAAAGTGTGATAGATCAACAACTTTGGATCAGAGATAAAGCGATTTTAGAGTTACTGTATACTAGCGGTATCCGTTTATCTGAAATACAAAGTTTATGCTTTAATAGCATAGACTTAAATAGACGATTACTTCGTGTAATAGGTAAAGGAAGTAAAGAACGCATTGTTCCTTTTGGTGAAAAATCTAAGCAAGCATTACTCAAATGGCTTGAGGTTTATCGTTTATGGAAAGGTAAATTTCAGGCGGCAGATGCGGTTTTTGTGTCTCAAAAAGGCAATGCTTTAAGCAACCGACAAATTGAAAATCGCGTTAAATTTCAAGCGCAAAGAGCAGGGGTAAATATTAATTTACACCCCCATTTATTAAGGCACTGCTTTGCCAGTCATATGCTTTCTGCAAGTGGTGATTTACGTGCTGTACAAGAAATGTTGGGACACAGTAATTTATCTACTACTCAAATTTATACGCATTTAGATTTTGAGCGCCTTGCTGCGGTGTACGATAAAAGCCATCCAAGAGCGCAAAAGCATTAGTTTGTATGTTGTTTAATATGTGCTGACATTTCTGGTGCAGTTGTTTGTAATGCTTGAGCCACACGTATTTTGTCTATATTTGGTCGATCTTGGCTGGTTTTAAACTGACCTACAATGCTGTCAATCTCAATATAAATCACTGCAATTTCTTTGAGTAAATTTTGAATATATTCTGCAGGTGCATCTTTCATTTTCCAAGGAATGGCTTGACTGGCTTCGTGTTGTTTTGTTAGTCGTCCAAGGAGGGCAAGTAAAGATTTTTCATCATCTATGCAGTGTATCCGCCCTCTAACATGTACCACCATGTAATTCCAAGTAGGCACAGCACGGTGATGATCGGCCTTAGTTGGATACCAGTTTGGGCTAATATATTGTTGATCTCCCTGAAAGCTCAATAGTACAGATTGGTCTTGTTTAATTTGCTCGTATAATGGGTTGGCTTTGGCAATATGTGCACTCAGCGTACCGTACATTCCTTGATTAATATCTAAAATAAAGGGTAAGTGGCCTGCTTCAATACGCTCATGTGTTTGGTTGTAACTCATGAGCGTTGCAAAATTATGTGTGTTAAGGAACTGATGTAATGTGTTTAAATCATTTTCTTGGTATTGTGGTGGTTGAAACATGGCGAAGTATCTTTAATTTGGCTATGTTCAATCATAACTAAAAAAGTCATTCATTCAACCCGTGTTGCGACAATAAATCTGTTAAATGCAATTTAATATTTGGCCATTCACTTGCGCTGATACTGTACATGACAGTATCTCGAATAGTGTTATCTTTTCTGAGCGCATTCCCACGAATAATCCCATCTTTTTTAGCGCCTAAACGTTCAATGGCACGTTGACTTTTAAAGTTAAATATATCTGTACGTAAGGCAACAATATTACAATTTAATACTTCAAATGCATGTTCTAAAAGCAATAATTTACATGTGGTATTTACATGCGTACGTTGCATACGCTGAGCGTACCACGTATAGCCAATTTCAATACGTTTTACATCTGATAAAATATCATGATAACTGGTTGTGCCAATCACATGCCCTGTCGCTTGCTCAATTACAGCAAAAGCAAAGCGTTGGCCGAGTAATTTTTGGTTGCACGCCGTATCAATGTATTGCTTAACTTCATCTACCTTAGGGGTTGATGTAACTCTAATTTTCCAAAGTTCGCCATCTTTGCAAGCGGTGCTGAGCCCATATAAATGTTCGTGTGTGAGTGGTTCAAGTAAAATGCCATGTTTTGATAATTGAACAGGTTGTATAAAAGACATCTTTTTCTCTATTTTATAATGGTAGTTGATAGCTTTGTTTAATAATTTGACTAGGTAAGTCAGTCTTCACGCTAGTAATACCATTTTTCTTAGTCAAATGGCTAGACTGAAATTTACGATAGCTTTCTAAATCTGCAACAATAACTTTTAGCATTGCATCACATTCGCCCAAAATAATATAGCAGTCCATGACTTGAGGTAGTTCTTTCATGGCTTCTATAAAGATATTAATCGTTTCTGCATCTTGCCCAATTAACCAAATTCTTGAAAATAAAATAAGCTGTAAACCCACTTTGTGTGGATTAACTAAAGTCGTGTAACTTTCAATGACTCCCGCATCTTCGAGTATTTTGACACGTCTTAAACAAGAGGAGGGTGATAGTCCAATTTCTTTGGCTAAATCGTTGTTTTGAATTCGGCCATTTTTTTGTAAGTTTCGAATAATACTTTTGTCTATTCTATCGAGCTTTATTCGAATATCTGATGAATTAAGTTTCATTTATTCACATTAAATTCTAAAAATAAATAATATTATAAAATATTTGACAGCCTATTTTATTGCTAAATTTAGATAATACAAAAATAATATAAACCTGAACTGAGAGCTTTCCAAGTGTCTGATTTAACGCTATTTGCATTGACTATTATTCCACTAGTTTTTACACCTGGCCCAGATATGTTATTTATCTTGTCACAAGTCATGGGAAAAGATGCAAAAGCAGGTATTATGGCAACATCTGGCGTATGTTTAGGGTATACGGTTCATTCTATCTTGGTGGCTTTAGGTATTTCAGCAATTATTGTGGCATATCCAATTTTGTTTGAGACCATTCGTTATGTGGGCGTAATATATTTGTTGTTTTTAGCTTTCACTTTATTTCGTACAGCATTTACTAAAGGTAGCGATTTAAGTTTTAATAAAAAAGTGGCAAAAAATCCAATCAAAAAAGGGTTTTTTACAGCTCTTTTAAACCCTAAGGGTATGCTTATTTATTTTGCAATTTTACCGCAATTTATAAATAAACAAGGCAATACAATTTTGCAAGGGTTAATGTTATCCTTTATTTTTATTGGTTTATGTTTGATCGTATATAGTGTATTAAGTGTAATATTTGCGCGGTTTGTGCGAGGTCGCAATATTCAGACCAAACAACAAAAGTGGATAGATATGGGGTCAGGCAGTTTAATTATGTTGGCTGCAACATGGATGCTTTCAAATTCTTAAGCCGTTCAAATAAAATATGGTCACCAAATGGTTAAAATATGAAAATTTAGCATATCAGTAGACTGAATATTTTTTATGTTGTATATCAGTAAATGTTATATGTAATCTTTCGCCTTTTTTATTTATAAGTTGCTGTTTTTTATTTGTTTAAAATTATTCTTGTATGAGTGTTTTTTGAGTAAATGTACTTATATTTTAAATAGAATAGAGGTTTTAATAAAAAAAAACTGATCTATAAAGAATTGTTGCTTGACCAGATTGGGCACATCAATGCAAGATAAGCACCGAAAACAAACTTGAAAAGCATTTTGCTTTTCCTTCTATAGTATTTAAACATATAGCCGAGGATGACATGAAGGCTCTGGTTGCAGTCAAACGTGTAGTAGATGCTAATGTGAAGGTTCGCATTAAGCAAGACAATAGTGGCGTTGATTTGACTAATGTAAAAATGTCAATTAACCCATTTTGTGAAATTGCTGTAGAAGAAGCAGTACGTTTAAAGGAAAAGGGCATTGTTTCTGAAATCGTGATTGTTTCTGTAGGTGCAAAAGAGTCTCAAGAGCAGCTTCGTTCGTCTATGGCATTGGGTGGTGATCGTTCAATTCTAGTTGAAACGAATGATGATATTGGTGCACTTGAAGTTGCAAAGGTACTAAAAGCGATTGTTCTCGAAGAAAAACCCGAGATTATTCTATTGGGCAAGCAAGCCATTGATGATGACTCAAATCAAGTGGGTCAAATGTTGAGTGCTTTACTGGGCTCGGGACAAGCAACTTTTGCCTCTGAAATTAAAGTTGAATCAGATCAAGTACAAGTAATACGTGAAATAGATGGTGGCTTACAAACAGTTGCACTTACATTTCCTGCGGTGATTACAGCAGATCTACGCTTAAATGAACCCCGTTATGTCAAATTACCTGACATTATGAAAGCACGTAAAAAGCCTTTAGTTGTGAAAACTTTAGCAGATTATGGTGTAAACACAGGTACAAAGCTAAAAACAGTACGTGTAGATAATCCTGCTGAGCGTAAAGCGGGTGTACGAGTGACTTCAGTCGATGAGCTTGTAGATAAGCTTAGACATGAAGCTAAAGTGATCTGATACGAAAAGGATAAATCTATGAGTATTTTAGTGATTGCTGAACATGATAATACAGCATTAAATGGCGCAACTTTACATGTTGTTGCAGCAGCGCGGAAAATTGGTGCAGACATTACGTTATTGGTGGCTGGTGAAAATATTACAGCGGTTGCTGAGCAAGCAAAAGCTGTTGCCGGCGTAAGCAAAGTTTTAGTTGCAGATCATGCTGTATATGCACATCAACTGGCAGAAAATGTATCTGCATTGGTTGCCGACCTTGCAAAAGACTATCGTCATGTTTTAGCGCCATCGACAACAATGGGTAAAAATATTTTACCTCGTGTGGCAGCTTTACTTGATGTGAGTATGGCAACAGATATTATTTCTGTAGAATCTGAAAATACCTTTAAACGCTCAATTTATGCAGGCAATGCAATTGCTACTGTGCAATCAGATGAAGCGATTATTGTTGCAACTGTTCGAACAACTGCATTTGATGCTGTTGCGAATACAGGCGGATCTGCAACTTTAGAGACTGTTACGACTGCTGAAGATGCTAAAGTATCTCGTTTTGTTACAGAACAGATCATTAAAACAGAGCGTCCAGAGCTTTCGGCAGCACGTGTTGTTGTGTCTGGTGGACGTGGTGTTGGTTCTGCAGAAAACTATCATGCGGTACTCGATCCATTGGCAGATAAACTTGGTGCTGCACAAGGTGCATCTCGTGCGGCAGTAGATGCAGGCTTTGTTCCTAACGATATGCAAGTTGGGCAAACAGGGAAAATTGTTGCACCTGATTTATATATTGCAGCAGGTATTTCTGGTGCAATTCAGCATTTAGCAGGTATGAAAGACTCTAAAGTAATTGTTGCGATTAACAAAGACGAAGAAGCACCGATTAATGCAGTTGCAGACTATTGGTTAGTCGGCGACCTTAATGACATTATTCCAGAATTTACCACTAAAATATAAATTATTTTTTATGAAAAACGCCTCTATGATTAGAGGCGTTTTTTTATCTTCAAATCATGGTTTTCCCAATCTATTTTAAGTTTATTTCAACATCTTTACACTGGGACTTTTTTAGTCAAATATTATGTATCTATCGTGCTGAAAAATACGATTCGTTTAAGCGACAGAACATGTTTAATAAGCAAAATGTGATATAATAAGGCGTTAATTTATATCTCGTTTTAGTTTGATTTTTTTCAACTAATTTGTTCTGTATGTTGTGTCTAAGATTAGTAAAACTGGCTAATCAAAAGAATAAGGAGTATGCATGAGCGTATCGGAAATAAGACCGATTGCCATTGAGGATGAACTCAAGCATTCGTATTTAGACTATGCGATGAGTGTCATCGTTTCTCGTGCATTGCCTGATGTGAGAGATGGCCTGAAACCCGTTCACCGTCGTGTATTGTTCGCAATGCATGAGTTAGGCAATGATTATAATAAAGCCTATAAAAAATCTGCTCGTGTTGTTGGTGATGTGATTGGTAAGTATCACCCACATGGTGACTCTGCAGTCTATGAAACCATTGTCCGTATGGCACAAGATTTTAGCTTGCGTTATCGTTTGGTTGATGGTCAAGGGAACTTCGGTTCAGTTGACGGTGATAGTGCTGCGGCAATGCGTTATACCGAAGTACGCATGACACGTTTGGCCCATGAGCTATTAGCCGATCTTGAAAAAGACACCGTGGATTGGGAAGATAACTACGACGGTTCTGAGCGTATTCCGCAAGTATTGCCGACACGTATTCCAAATTTGTTGATTAATGGTACAGCAGGTATTGCTGTAGGTATGGCAACAAATATGGCACCGCACAACATGACTGAAGTTGTGAATGCATGCTTGGCTTATGCAGATAATCCTAATATTTCCATTGAAGGGTTAATGGAACATATTAGTGGGCCTGACTTTCCAACAGGTGGTATTATTTATGGTAAATCTGGCATTGTAGATGCTTACCGTACAGGTAAAGGGCGTTTGCATATTCGTGGTAAATATCACTTTGAAGAAGATGCAAAAACTCATCGTACAACTATCGTCTTTACTGAAATTCCATATCAAGTCAATAAAGCACGTGTGATTGAGCGCATTGCAGAGCTGGTTAAAGAGAAAAAACTCGAAGGTATTTCTGAGTTACGTGACGAATCTGATAAAGAGGGTATGCGTATTGCAATTGACTTAAAGCGTGGTGAAAACGCAGAAGTGATTGTGAATAACCTATTTCTAAATACACAGCTTGAAAACTCATTTAGTATTAATATGGTTTGCCTAGATAATGGCCAGCCTAAGCTAATGAACTTGAAGAATATTATTGCGGCATTTATTCGACATCGTCAAGAAGTCGTAACACGTCGTACCATGTTTGAGTTGCGTAAAGCACGTGAGCGTGGGCATATTTTAGAAGGTTTAACAGTTGCTTTAGCGAATATTGATGCAGTAATTGAAACAATTAAGACATCACCGAATCCAGGCGAAGCACGTAAACGTTTGCTAGACAGCGAATGGTCGGGCAATGGCGTAATTACACTACTAGAAAAAGCTGGTTCTGTATCTGTTCGCCCAGAAGTGATTGAAGGGGAAGACTTAGCACGCCCGTTTGGATTATCTCATCAGGTGTATTGTTTATCGCCAGTACAAGTGAATGCTATTTTAGAATTGAGGTTGCATCGTCTAACAGGTCTAGAACAAGATAAACTGCATGCAGAATATGGTGAAATTTTAAGTCAAATTGCTGAACTTACGGCTATATTGAATGACTTTAATTTGTTAATGACGGTCATAAAAGATGAATTGGCACAAGTATTACACCAGTATGGCGATGCACGTCGTACCGATATTGTAGAGTCACGTATTGACTTTAGCCGTGAAGATTTAATTCCTGAAGAGCAAATTGTACTGACCGTTTCACAAACAGGTTATGCAAAAACCCAGCCTCTGTCTGATTACCAAGCACAGCGCCGTGGTGGTCGTGGTAAATCTGCGACATCAATGAAAATTGACGATATTATTCAGCATCTTATTGTCACGTCAAACCATTCGACTGTACTGTGTTTTACCAATGTAGGTAAAGTCTACCGTTTAAAAGCCTATGAAGTACCACAAGCGTCACGCGGTGCCAAAGGCCGTCCAATGATTAACTTGTTGCCATTAGAACAAGATGAAACGATTACTGCAATTTTGCCAGTTAAGGATTTTCCAGAAGATCATTATGTATTTATGGCAACAGCTTCGGGTACAGTCAAACGTGTGGAGTTATCTCAGTTTAGTAATGTGCGTTCAAATGGTTTGCGTGCAATTGAGCTAAATGAAGAAGATACTTTAATTGGTGTATCGATCACAGATGGCCAAAAGCAAATTATGTTGTTCTCTAACGAAGGTAAAGCTATTCGTTTTGCAGAAACTGATGTACGCGCAATGGGTCGAACAGCACGTGGTGTTCGAGGTATGCGAGTGAGCTTTGCGTCTTCTGGTGCTGTAGATTTAGAAGAAGTAGAACTTGAGCAAGAAGAGCTGTGTGAAGATAATGAGATTGCACTCAACATCGTGAGTCGTATTGTATCTTTAGTCGTTGTACCTGAACATGGTGAAGTACTGTGTGCATGTGAAAATGGTTACGGAAAACGTACATCGGTTGATGATTTTCCAACCAAAAAACGTGGCGGTAAAGGCATTATTGCGATTAAAACCAGTGACCGTAATGGTGAGCTTGTTGGTGCAGTAGCCATTGATGAAAGCAAAGAAATGCTACTTATTTCTAATGCGGGTACAATGGTACGTACACGAGCATCTGAAGTAGCAACTACGGGTCGTAATGCACAAGGTGTACGTTTAATTCGCTTGACAGATGAAACCTTAGTTAAAGTTGTTTCTGTAGAAGCAGTGGTTGAAGAAGACACTGATGTAGAGTTAGACACTGAACAAGTGGCTGACGAGTTACCACCTATAGCAGAGTAGAGTAAAAAAGGAAGCTTCGGCTTCCTTTTTTTATACAATTTATTCTGTTCTTTGCGTGATTTTTTTCAAAATCTCAGTGAGCACTTCAAACTCTTTAAGTAAAGGAGTGCTTTTACGTGTAACTAATGAAATTGTACGATTTGGTGCGTTTTTAATGTGCTTGGTTTTTAACTCACGGTTATATTGTAAAACTTGTTTGTGTAAAGAAATTTCAGGCAACAGAGTATAGCCTAAGTTTGAAGAAACCATTTCAACCAGTGTTGGTAATGAGCTGGCTTTTATACGGTGGTCTGTTTTACGATCACCGATAGGGCATACACTCAATACGTGATCACGTAAGCAATGACCTTCTTCAAGTAACATAAGTCGTGTGTTGTCTAAGTCATCTAAACTGTTTGCTTCAATACATTGTTGGTCATCTTTATTATAAGTTAATACGAGTTCTTCTTCGAAAATTTCAGCAACTTTTAAACCACGAATATCGAATGGTAGTGCCAAGATAATCATATCTAGGCTACCATGTTCAAGTTTTTCAACAATTTTTTCAGTTTGTGCTTCGTGTAAATGCAATTGAATTTTTGGCAATTGCTTGTGAACTTCGTCAAGTAGCTGCGTTAAAATGAAAGGTGCAATGGTTGGAATAATACCAAGATGCAAATCGCCTGTGAGAGGTTCACTCATTTCACGACTTAAGCGCATTAAATCTTGAGCATCTGCTAATAATACTCGAGCCCGAGCAACAACTTGTTCGCCAAGCGGTGTTAAGCGGACATTTTGTCTATCTCGTTCAACTAAAACACCGCTGAGTAATCTTTCAAGTTCCATAATTCCACCTGATAAAGTGGATTGTGTAACAAAAGATCTGCGAGCTGCTTCGGTGAAATGTAGTGTTTCGGACAGAGTAACTAAGTAAGACAGCTGTCTGAGTGAAGGTAGTGCGGCCATAATATAATAGTACTTTTAAGATTTAAAATGTTGCGTAAACAAAGTGCTCAAGTGTGCAATATATTCATCTGGAATATCGTGCCCCATACCTGAGATGAGTTTAAACTTTGCGCCTTTTATTGCATTAGCAACTGCTTTTCCATGCTGTGCAGGGAGAAGTTTGTCACAGTCGCCATGAACTACAAGAGTTGGTTGAGTAATTTTTTTATCCCACTTTCGTAAGGACCCTGTGCATAGTATAGCGAATAATTGATGTAGTACGCCACTCGGTGTGTAACAGCGATCATATGCAATTTCTGAAATCTCTTGTACCTGTTTTTTATTAACACAATGGGGTGAACCAATCACAGTATTTACTTTGATATTGTGTGCAATAACATCTGATTTCTCTGTAGATTTTGCACGACTGAAAAATACTTGTAATTGCTTAGGGCGTGGTGCAGGCAAAAATGCTTGATTGTTACTTGTAAATAGTAGGCCTAGTTTTTCAACATTCTGTGGGTATTTTGCTGCTAAGATTTGCGCAATCATCCCGCCCATAGATGCGCCAATCACACCATATTTTTCAATACCCATCTGAGTTAACAATGCGGCTGTATCTTCAGCCATATCTATTAGCGTATAGCTCACCAACTTATTTTTTAAGCCTAATTTAAATTTAAGCATAAAAGGGAATAGGTTTTTCGGTACGATTAATGGTTTAGTTTTTGAAGATAAGCCAATATCTCGATTATCAAAACGTACAACATAGAAACCTTGTTCTACCAAGTGTTCACAAAATTTAAGTGGCCAATGAATCAATTGGCACCCTAAGCCCATAATAAGTACAATACATGGATCTTTCGGGTTTCCAGCAACTTCTACATGTATTGTTAAATGATTATTTAGCTGTACACGCGTTTCTTGAAAAATTAAAGAGTGAGGAGAAGGGCGTAAATGATATATTGTATTGGTCATTGTATTATATCGTCACACAACTTGTATTCATGATAATCTAATACATATAAACATCAAATTGCCTTTAAGTACAAGCTTTGTGAATATATGCGAATATATTTTTATCCAGCAAATAAAAAATTGAACACTTTTTGATTATATTTCAACCATTTTAAAAGATGCTTTGGTCATACCACAATCGGGACATGTCCAGTCTTCAGGAACATCTTGCCATTTTGTACCTGCGGCTATCCCATCTTCTGGCCAACCTTCTGCTTCGTTATAAATAAAATCGCATACAATACATTGATATGTTTTCATAAAAGCCTTATGACGCGTAATATTCCTATAGGTTTTAAAAGAGGGTATGTAAAGCGTCGTTCGAGACTAGAATTATAGTCTTATGATTTAGATAAAAAACGACCTTAATAATATTATAACATTACTTTAGTTTGATTACATATTTAACTCAGATCGTTGCAATAGTGCAATGATCTGTTGAGAAAATAACATATATCTATACTGCTTGTTTTACTTATACTGTTACGGTAAAACTATTTTGCTAGTTAGCTTTATCATAAAACGATATTTATTACGGAGCGATATACCATGTCATTTATTCAAGAAATCGAAACACGTCGTAGTATTTATGCACTTGGTAACACCACAGAATTATCTAATGCAGAATTAGAAGCACTTATTAAAAAAGCAATTCGATTAAGCCCATCTGCATTTAACTCACAGTCATCTCGTGCAGTGGTGTTGTTTGATACATCACATGTTAAATTTTGGGAGATTGTAAAAGAAACTTTACGTAAAATGGTACCTGAAGATAAATTTGAATCTACAGCAACACGTATGGATAGTTTTGCCGCAGGTAAAGGTACTGTATTGTTTTATGAAGACCAAGATATTGTAAAGAGTCTACAAGAACAATTCGCAATTTACGCAGACAATTTTCCAGTATGGTCTGAACACTCTACAGCGATTGCACAATTTGCAGTTTGGACAGCGTTATCAGAGCAAAAAGTAGGTGCTTCACTACAACATTACAACCCTGTTGCCGATGAAGAAGTCGCAAAAGTGTTTGATGTACCTGCATCGTGGAAGTTGCGTGCACAATTGGTATTTGGCTCAATCGAAGCATCTGCACAAGAAAAAGAATTTATGACAGACGAAGACCGTTTTAAGACATTTGCATAATCAAATATTTGCTTAAACTGTTATAAAAAAGAGGGTGTCATTGTTAGGCACCCTCTTTTTTCTTTAGATACTTATGAAGTAAAACGGCTTAAATCTTCATCCGGGCGTGGAGTCAAAATTTCAACCCCAGTGTCGGTCACGAGCAGTGTATGTTCGTATTGTGCAGATAATTTATGATCTTTTGTTACAACGGTCCATTTATCACCTAAAGTTTTTGTTTGCCAAACGCCTGCATTCACCATAGGTTCAATGGTAAAGGTCATACCTGCTTCTAAACGCATGCCAGTATTCTTTTGACCATAATGTAAAATTTGTGGTTCATCATGGAATGTTGCACCAATACCATGGCCACAATACTCACGTACAACACTGAAGCGTTCAGATTCAACATATTTTTGAATAACTGCCCCAATATCACCGACATAAGCACCAGATTTAACCACTTCAATGCCTCTGTATAATGCCTCTTGAGCAACATTACATAAACGATTGGCTAAAATAGAAGTTTCACCACCAACAATGTACATCATATTGGTATCGCCGTGATAACCATCTTTAATAACAGTGACATCAATATTTAAAATATCACCCTGTTTTAAAATTTTATTTTCTGATGGAATACCGTGACAAACAACATGGTTTACAGATGTACATGTAGCATATTGAAACGCTGCACGCCCTGGTGCTGCACCATAACCTAAGCAGGCTGGAATGGCTTGTTGAACATTGACAATATAGTCATGGCAAATTTTATCAATTTCAAATGTACTGACGCCGGGCTGAATATGTGGCTTAATCATTTCTAGAACTTCTGCCGCTAGACGCCCAGCCACGCGCATCTTTTCAATTTCTTCAGGTGTTTTGATGAGGTGGCTTGGTGCTTGATAAGTACTGTTCATGATATTCAAAAACTTTTGCTAATTTATATGTGACTATGGTATAAATACGCACCCGTTTTATCAAATGCTTTTGTGAATAAATTTTGTTTCAGAAGGGCTGATGTTTAAAACGTGTTCTAAATAAATCCGCACATATATCGACACATTACTCTGGGTGCCTTTAACAAGGTGGAGGATGAGGATATATGGAGGCTTAACCCAAATTTTAAGGTATTAAAATGGCAGATTACAACGTAAGCATGCGCGACCTTCTTCAAGCAGGCGCTCACTTCGGTCACCAAACACGTTTTTGGAATCCAAAAATGCGTGACTACATCTTTGGTGCGCGTAACAAAATTCACATCATTAACTTGGAACACACTGTTCCTGCGTTAAACGATGCATTAAATTTTGTAAACCAGCTTGCAAGCAAAAAGAACAAAGTATTGTTCGTAGGTACTAAGCGTGCAGCGTCTAATATCATTCGTGAACAAGCACAGCGTGCGGGCCAACCGTATGTAGATCACCGTTGGTTAGGTGGTATGTTGACGAACTGGAAAACACTTCGCCAATCAATCAATCGTTTGAAAGATCTTCAAACTCAATCTCAAGATGGTACTTTTGCTAAGCTAACTAAGCGTGAAGCATTAGAACGTACTCGTGAGATGGACAAACTTGAGCGCTCTTTAGGTGGTGTAAAGAACATGGGCGGTTTGCCTGATGCTTTATTCATCATTGACGTTGATCACGAAGCGATTGCAATTAAAGAAGCTAAAAACCTTGGTATTCCGGTAATTGGTATCGTAGATACAAACTCTAACCCAGACAATGTTGATTACATCATTCCTGGTAATGACGATGCGATCCGTTCTGTTACACTTTATGCTTCTGCAATGGCGAATGCGATTCTTGCTGGTAAAGAATATGCTGCAACTCAAGCAAATGCTCAAGCAAAAAGCGAAGAAGTAGCGAAAGAAGCAGCTTCTGAGGCTTAATGCATAAATGACGCAAGCGTGTCATTTTTGTAACATCTAATGGTGGCAAACTGAGCGTCAAGAAAAGCAAACGGCCCATATCTTTTTTGGGCCGTTTTTCTTCATAGATTTATTTTCTACCTTAATTTAGGAGAATAACATGACTGCAATTACTGCAAGCATGGTAAAAGAATTACGTGACCGTACTGCTCTTGCAATGATGGAATGTAAAAAAGCATTAACAGAAGCGAATGGTGATATCGAACTTGCGATTGATAACCTACGTAAATCTGGTCAAGCAAAAGCGGCTAAAAAAGCAGGTAATATTGCTGCTGATGGCGCAATTACAATTGCTCAAGATGGCAATAAAGCAATCTTGTTAGAAGTAAACTGCCAAACTGATTTTGTTGCAAAAGATGAAAACTTTGCGAACTTCTCTAAGAAAGTTGCAGAAGTTGCTTTAGCAACGGGTACTGTAGATATAGCTCAGTTAGTTGCACTTCAATTTGATGATTCACAAACAATTGAAGAAGCACGTATTGCACTTGTTCAAAAAATTGGTGAAAACATCCAAATTCGCCGTGCAAAAATTGTTGAAGGTGAAAACCTTGCAGTGTATAAACACGGTCTAAAAATTGGTGTTGTTGTGTCTTACACAGGCGATGCAGATACTGGCAAAGGTTTGGCAATGCACATTGCTGCGTTTAACCCAGTTGCTGTGAATGCAGAATCAGTTCCGGCTGAGCTTGTTGCAAAAGAAAAAGAAATTGCTGAAGCAAAAGCAATTGAATCTGGCAAGCCTGCAAATATCGTTGAAAAAATGGTAACAGGTTCTGTAGAAAAGTACTTAAATGAAGTTGTTCTTGAGCGTCAAATGTACGTGATTGACAATGACAAAAAAGTTGCAGAAATTCTAAAATCAACAGGTACAACTGTTGCTGAATTTGTTCGCTTTGAAGTAGGCGAAGGCATTGAGAAAAAAGCAGAAATGAGCTTCGCTGAAGAAGTTGCTGCTGCTCAAGCTGCTAGCGCTAAATAAGTCTATTTAGTGTGATAAAAACCCCAACATAAGTGTTTATGTTGGGGTTTTTTTATGGGAAATATTATAGCGGATACTTTCTATTTCATTGACTAGAAGGAGAGATGCTTTTTATCTTTTTTAAAAGATTAATTTTCTATGAAGTAACCTTTTGTATATAAAAATTTACAATCAATTATTGATGTGTTGTGGGTATTTAAAACTAAGCGTCTTTAAGAGTACAACAATAAGCTATGTAAGATGTTTTAGGTAAACAGAATATGCGATGCTTTATAAATGTTGCTTTATATGGAGAGTTGTTAAAAAATTTGAAGTTAGTAGAAATACATTAATATTAAACCTACTCATGAACCTTTTTAAGATTGATGATAGGATGCTAAGCTACAAAATACCTAATGACTATCAATATGAGCGTATTCTACGGTTTTTTGTTCGGTATTATCTATGTACTGTTCATTTAACCAAAATACTATTGGTGAGTATTGTAAAAGGTTAATGATTCACGATGGCTTTGATTTTTTGACTATAAAGTAAATAAAGGGCATATATACAAGATTGATTGGGACCTTATGTTAAACTAAACCTTAATGCTCTGTTTTAAGTCCTGAGTAATCTTTAAGGCACTGTTTAAATAGTTGAGAGCTAGATTGATGAAATGGATATACATCAGTTTAATCTTGATGTGATTTTGTATGCGAGTTACTAAAACGAAAGAAATTTTGAATTCTGCGTTTAATTTATGATTAAAACGCCTAAAGTCCAAAATCATTCTCTCTTTCATAAAAAAGCCTTATGATTCGTATTTATATGACAAATCATAAGGCTTTTTCTATTTGTTTTGAGACCGCATTCAAGTTACTTAAGAGTTTGGGCTTTCAACACGTTCAATTCCGACTTTTGCTGTACCTGAGTTAGTGATACCCAGTCGTTTAGCTGCGCCATAAGAAAGATCTAAAACGCGGTTACCATGAAATGGGCCACGGTCATTTATTTTTACAACAACACTTTTGCCATTATCTTTGTTTGTTACGCGAATATAGCAGTTTAAAGGTAGGCTACGATGTGCAGCTGTAAGTGCATTCATATCGAAAGTGTCACCATTTGCAGTTTTTCTGCCATGGAATTGGCGACCATACCAAGATGCAACACCTGTTTGGGTAAATCGTTTTACTGTATTTGATGCAACGCTGTTTAAACGGTCGATAACAGAAGGTTCATCTTGGGGCAGTTCAACCCTAGAGTTAAGCGCTTGGCGACGTACAGTGTCATTAGAGCGTTGAGAAATAGACAGACTTTCTAGTGATGGCAGATTTTGGTTATTATAGTTGTCACGATTAATGACTTTAGCTGCAAGGCTAGATATATCGTTGTTATCTGAAACAGAGGAGGTCGGATTTTGTACTAAGTCTGCATATCCAGCTTGTGCTAAAGACAAACCTAGACTAACTGCTACAAAAAGCTTTAAGGGTGAATGCATGTATTGAATCTCCTAGACCTCTTATTTTATTCGCTTAACGTCTAAATAAAACGAACGAGAATAAAAACATGCCTGGCATACAGACAAGAGTGAATATCATTAATGTGGCACAATGATATTAGTCCATGGCTAAGCATGTCTAGGAAAGAGCCTTTATGAGTTACAAAAAGGCTAATCTTTGTGAATTTTTAGGTTAAAATATAACCATATTTGTAACAAATAGTAAAATTTATGGTGTTGTCGAGTCAACAGTAGTACCTAGTTGCCAAACAGCAGTTGCATACATACGGCTACGATTATAAGTCGTAATCACTCTGAAGTTAGAAAAAGTAATATAATAAATTGGACCTGTTTCACTTTGTAGCTGAATGAGTGAGACGAGCTCTAAGGGGTCTATAGAAGTACGTTGGTCAAGAGGGACAACCCCTTGTTGCTGTAATACACCATAAGGGACTGGCATATTTAAATCTTTGCTAATGACGCTATCGGGTGTATTTCCTGTATATTGCGCTGCAATAGCGATAGGCTGATTGGCATGCCAACCATGCTGTGCTAGATAATTAGCAATTGAAGCGATTGCATCGGGTGCAGAATTACGTAAGTCTATGTGGCCGCTACCATCATAATCAATGCCATATTTTGAAATATTACTTGGCATGAATTGTGGAAAGCCAATTGCGCCAGCATATGACCCAACAATACTTGCAGTTGGGTAGTTTTCTTTATAGCACCATGCAATAAGGGCAGCTAATTCATCTTTAAAGTATTCACTACGTCTTGGATAACCAAATGCCAGAGTTGCAAGTGCGTCACGAGTGACAATACTTCCTTTGTTTTGCCCAAACCCTGTTTCAACACCAAGTATGCCAAGTATAATTGCTTTTGGTACACCAAACTGTTGCTCTGCGCGGTTTAAAGCATTTGAATATTGATTTTCAAACCGAGCACCACGTTGAATCGTACTATCTACTAAAAACATGCTCTGATATTGATACCAAGGTTTACTTTCACCAGGTTTTTCCATAATTTTTAAAATGTTCGGGCGATTTTGCGCCCCAAACATTGCTTGATCAATTTGCTCAGCTGTTAGACCATATTTTTGTATGGTTTGGTTTTTAAAATCTTGATAGGTTGGATCATTCGCAAAATCATTCGCAGCGCTTGTTGCACTCAGACACAATACGGTTGTAAATAATATTATAGTTTTGCACATCTTTTGAATAAATATAGGGGCCATTATGTGTGATCCATTTAGCGATGTGTGTGTATAGACATGACAATACCAAAGGTTGTCATGAGCGTAATAATAGCAGTTCCACCGTAACTCATAAATGGTAGTGGCACACCTACAACAGGTAAAATACCACTGACCATTCCAGCATTCACAAAGACATAAACAAAAAAAGCTAGACCGTAAGCACTTGCAACTAAGCGACCATAATTATGAAAAGACTGCATGCCGATTTGGAAGGTACGGCAAATAATTGCAAAATATAAAACGATGAGTATACAAACACCAATTAGACCAAATTCTTCGGAATACGCTGCAATAACAAAATCTGTGTGTCCTTCAGGCAAAAAGTGAAGGTGTGATTGTGTCCCATTGAGAAATCCTTTACCTGAAAATCCACCAGAACCAATGGCAGTTTTTGATTGAATAATATTCCAACCTGTACCTAGGGCATCTGCTTCGGGGTTAAGCAAAGTCATAACACGTTGTCTTTGATAGTCGTGCAGTAAAAATTCCCATGCAATTGGAATAACTATACCTGCTGCACCACATGCCACTGCAATCAACTTCCAAGATAGGCCACTCAAAAATAGTACAAAAATGCCACTACCAAGTACTAAAAGGGAAGTACCTAAGTCTGGTTGTTCTGCAATTAAAATAAAAGGGACAAAAATAAGTACAAGAGTAACGAATACATTTTTAAAGCTGGGCGGTAACGGGTAGCGTGTTAAAAACCAAGCAGCCATCATCGGCATACCAATTTTCATAAACTCGCTAGGTTGAACACTCCCTACACCAGGAATATCTAGCCAACGTTGTGCACCCATACGAATTTCACCAAATACTTTAACTGCCGCTAATGACAGCACTGCACATACGTAAAGATATGGTGAAAAAGCTTGAAATACCTTTGGTGGAACTTGTGCAATCATAATCATAATCACAAAGCCAATACCAAAACTCATGGCTTGTTTACTGACCAGCCCTATATCTTGAGCCGATGCACTGTAAAGTACAAATAGGCCTAAGCATGCATTCATAAGTAAAAAAGAAAATAGCCATGGATCAATGTGAATACGTTGCCATGCAGAGGGTTTCATGGCTGTGCTTAAGCCATCACGAGGTGATTGGCGTAAAAATTTATATTGTGTGTTCGGAGAAGATGGTGGCATAACAGGTACAATCTACAATAATTTGCAAGACAAATGCTATCATAATAAATAATATCATGTGTGAGTAAACGTATCGTCAGACATGATGGATTAAGGTGGACTTAGTGTGTAAAAAAGAGTGTATCATGTTGCATTGCTAATGCTTTTAACTCATTTTTGTTTAATTGAGGTATGATTTTATCGATAGCGACATGTATCGCTTTGGTTGTTGTAATACAGCCAATATCTGCAGTTTTTCGTTTAATCATGCCTAAATCTAAAGTTTGATAAAATTTGTGCATAAAGTGGCGAATGACTTCATCTGCAAAAAGCTTATAGTCTGCGATTAATACCTGTAAGTTGACTTTATTGCCCAATTTTAAATCTGCAAAATGCTGTTTTAAATTAATCACAATCTCTTTTGGAAGTTCATGGCCGACTTTGTAGTCTTGGTCCATTTTAAATAGACTTTGCTTTGAAAAAGTAATCAATTGTTGCAAGCTATTGGTATTTGATTTTCCAAGAAGCTGTTTTAGTAACACGGCAACACTTGATTGAATAAATTTTGCAAGTTTGGCTGCAGTTTCTTTTTTTTCACTTTCTGGAAAATTTACAATGACTTGTGTGACAAGCGTATCAATAATTTCTTGATTAATTGCTAATGCAATATTATTTCTAAGCTCATGTAAATCAACATTATTCTTTTTAGAGATAAATTGTTGCGTCTGTTGTAAAAGTTCTTCTGATGGAGTGAAACCAAAGTGTGCCATGTAAATATCTCATTGATATTGTTTTGTTTATTATATCTTGTGTTGCGGTTGTTTTATCACAAATTACAAAAATAAAGGTGAAGCTAGCTAGCTTCACCTTTATGGTGTTATTGCCTAGCCAAACGTAATGGTACATCGGGTAACCATTTGAGGTTTGAACTTCTGCAAGGATTAATGTCTAGTCCACCACGGCGTGTGTAAGCAGCATAGACCATAAGCTGTTCAGGTTGTAAGGTTTGCCAAATTTCTGCAAAAATTTGTTCAACGCATTGCTCATGAAAGCCATTGTGCTCTCTAAAAGAAATAATATATGCCAATAACGATGCGTGATCTATTTTTTTGCCTTCATAGCGAATAAAGAGCGTGCCCCAATCTGGTTGGCCAGTCACAGGGCAATTACTTCGTAATAAATTACAATGTAATTCTTCTTCAATAATATGAGGTTCATTTGAATCAAGGGCCAGTAAAGACGCATCTGGGTGTTTGGCATGCCTAGATGGTGTTAAATGATCTAGGCATTTCCCTACAGGTGAGCTGACATGTAAACCATTTACATCTATAAGTTCAAGGCCTACATGGGTTTGTGCTGCCTGAGACAGATCTTGCTGCACAGTATTTATCAGTTGCGTAGGTGAGTCAAACTGTACAAAGTTCAGACTATTAAAGTACAGTTTGAGTGATTTTGACTCAATTAGGCAAGCTGATGTTGCAGGAATACTTAACCGGCCGATCGCAACTTGTGGCACATTATGTGTATTTAGCCAAGAGAGTTCAAATACGTGCCACCAATCCATACCTTGTTCAATATATGGAATGTTTTGGTAGCTTTGGCGTGTTGGCGCACGAGCAATTGGAAACAATATGTTGGGTTGATATTGTGTCGGATAGTCGGTTTCTTTGCCGAGCAGTGATTTTTCAACACTCATTCACGTATTCCTGAACCTCTAGAAAGTAAGTAGTAAGCAATTGCATAAAATATGGCAGAAAATATGGTCATCACCAAGAGTGATATCATTACATTAACATCGCTATGTCCTAAAATACCGTAGCGAAAAGCATTGACCATATAAACAATTGGATTAATTAGTGATAGGTTTTGCCAAAATGGGCTTAAGCTACTCATTGAATAAAATACACCGCCTAAATAGGTAAGGGGTGTTAAAATAAATGTGGGTACAATAGAAATGTCATCGAAAGATTTTGCATAATATGCATTGATGAAACCTGCCAGTGAAAACAATAAACTGGTAATGACAACGGTGTAAATAGTCACAAAAATATTATAAATACCAAGGTGTGTGAAAAATAAGCTCACCAGCGTGACAATAAAGCCAACACAGACACCACGGCATATTCCACCAATCACATAACCCCAAAGTACTAAATACATGGGTGTTGGGCTAGTAATCAGTTCTTCAATACTGTGTTGAAATTTAGCACTGAAGAAGCTTGAGCAAACATTGGAGTAGCTATTGGTAATGACAGACATCATAATAAGACCAGGTACAATAAATTGCATATAGCTAAAACCTGCCATTTCACCAATACGTGATCCGACCAAATTGCCAAAGATTACAAAATATAAGCTCATAGTAATGGCGGGTGGAAGCAATGTTTGTGGCCAAATACGTAAAAAACGTCTGACTTCTTTATAGACCAGTGTCCAGAGTGCAACACGCAGTTGTGATAAATTCATGATGTTGCCTCTTGCAGATTCTTTTCTACCATTTTGACAAAAATTTCTTCTAAGCGATTTGTTTTATTTCGCATACTGCGAACTTTGATATCGAGTGTACTAAAAAGTTGAAAAATCTCGTTGAGTGAATGTGCTTTATTCATAGTCACTTCAAGTGTCATTGGATCAATTAGGTTAAATTCAATACCAATGAGCTGGACATGAATGGGTTCAATGGCATGTTCCAAATCAAAAATAAAAGATTCTTCATTGAGTTGGCCTAAGAAGTCTTTCATAGCAGTATCTTCTTTAATCACGCCATGATCAATAATTGCAATACGTCGGCACAGCATTTCTGCTTCTTCTAAATAGTGTGTAGTCAGAATAATTGCTGTACCTTGTTGGTTCGTTTCTTGTAGAAAACTCCACATTGAACGACGTAGTTCAATATCTACACCTGCTGTAGGCTCATCTAAAATAAGTAGTTTGGGGTTATGCATCATCGCCCTTGCAATCATTAGGCGTCGTTTCATACCACCAGAAAGCATACGTGCCTGTACATTTCTTTTTGACCACAATCCGAGTTTTTCTAAATAGTGCTCGGCGCGCTGTTCAGCTACTTTTTTAGGAATACCGTAGTAGCCTGCTTGAGTGACCAAAATATCAAACGTTTTTTCAAAGTGTCCAAAATTAAATTCTTGTGGTACAACGCCGAGGTATTGTTTGGCATTTGATGGATCTGTTTCTAAATTGTGGCCAAAAATATTGACTTGCCCTGATGTTTTTTTCGTTAGTGAGCTAATAATACCAATCGTTGTCGATTTTCCTGCACCATTTGGACCTAGAAGTGCATAAAATTCGCCTTCGGGAACAGTTAAATTGATATTTTTAAGTGCTTGGAACCCATTTTTATACGTCTTTGAGAGTTCTTGAAGTACCAAGGCAGAAGTCATAAGTTGCTCACAGCTAACAGAATAGGTGATAGTGACAGTATTATATAAAATAAACCAACTGTGTATAAAGTAAAGTATTGCTAATTTGCCGTAAAACTACGCAGTGCATAAGATATATGAGGAAACTTAATAATTCTTTTATAATAATGGGTTGATTTTTATTGTTTTTATACTTGGTACGCCCAGCGGGACTCGAACCCACTCCACAGGCTTCGGAAACCTGTACTCTATCCAGTTAAGCTATAGGCGCATGGCGCACATCATAACAAAAAAAACCATAAGGTAAAGCATTGATCTTATAAATTATATCTAATGTACATGATTTAATCAGAACAGGTATGGATTAATATATTACACGTTTCATTTTTTAGCTTCTCGCTTACAGCGCTCAGAGCAGTACTTAACCTCATTCCAACAACGTTGCCATTTTTTACGCCAGCTAAACGGCCTATGACAGTACACACAGATTTTTTCAGGTAAGTGCTGTTTTTTCATATTGAATTACCCAAAATATAAGTAAGGAGAGTCATGTATTTTATCGACCCTCCATTTTGGCGTATAATATTAGAGCTACAGCTCTTGAATAGAGCTGTATTTCATTTTTGTGAGATTAGTAGCTTAAGCCTTCAAGTGCACTTTTAGCACGAGAATGTCCTTGATCTGCAGCTTGTCTTAACCATTTAATACCTTGGCTACGGTTTTGGTTGGTACCTATGCCATCGAGTAACATAACGCCAAGGTTGTATTGAGCAATTGGATTGCCTTGTTCGGCTGCTTTTTTAAACCAGTCTATGGCAAGCGTTGGGCTTTTTGAAACACCTTGGCCAACCTTGTAAGCAAGACCTAGATTTGTTTGAGCCACATCGTTGCCTTGTTGGGCTGCTTTTTTAAACCATTGTGTAGCAAGGTCAAAGTCTCTAGGAACATCTTGTCCTGCAATATAGAGTAGCCCTAAATTTGTCTGAGCCGTTGTGTCACCTCTATTAGCAGCTTGTCTAAGTTGATCAAGAGTAGTATTACCATTTGTTGAATTAGTATTTGATCTTGAGTTTGTTGCCGGGGTTTCTCTTACATTTTGTTGAGAAGTCTGATTGTTTCTAGAGTTCTCTTGGGTGTTGTTACCACGAATAACTTCTTGGTTGTTTCTAGAGCTCTCTTGATTGTTACCACGGCTCACTTCTTGGTTGTTTCTAGAGTGCTCTTGATTAGTCCCACGGCTCACTTCTTGATTGTTTCTAAAGTTCTCTTGATTAGTCCCACGTGTAGTCTGATTAGAGTTAATAGATCTCTCTTCACTTCTGGTATTTGATGGTTGTGACGGTAGAGCCACCTCTTTTGTCTGAGGTGCATTTTGGATTTTGCTTATTGAAATATCTTGGCCATTACCACGTATATTTTGGTTCTGGTTAGAATTTCTAGCATTATTGCCTTCATTGTTTCTGTTAGAATTGCCCTCAGATACTCTTCCACTATTGCTATTTTGAGCAACTCTAGTCGAGTTTGAGTTATTTACACTGCTCGCAGAAGTTTGCTGGCGTAGATTGGTTTGCTGTTGACCTGTGATTGATCTATTTTCGTTGCTTTCATTGGTGTTGTTTGCATGTGCAGATGTAATGCAAATAAGTAATGGTAAAGTCGATAAAATAACTGAATTAAATTTCATATTGAAAAAACCTTTTGGGTATCTTTAAATGATTTATATATTGAATGATAACAACTCACCTTAGAGTTGTCTGTTTTTTATTTGTACGATTTAGTTGTGTGCGATGATTTTTCTTGTGTTAATAGTAAGTTAGCTGTTAATTAATTTTTACAATAAAGTAAAAAGCCATGTGTTATCTACATGGCTTTTTCATTAAAACACCAGATTTTCTAAAGCCTGTTTTAAGTAAGGGTCGAGCTCTTGTTGTTTAAGTAACCACTGTACATAGTCTATTGGTAAGTCTTTAATTAAAGTCCCTTTGTGTTTACCAAAGCTTAGTTTTTTAGGAATGCGAGCCTCTTCAGAGGCTAAGTATAATGCATGTATGTTTTGCACGCCCATGGCTGCAATGATATGCATCAAAATATTAGCAGTTAATATAATATCTGCATCGGCACGATGTGCACCTTTAAGGAGTTGTCTTGCTCTTAAGCTGCCTTGGCTGATTTGGTAAATAAGGGCTGAAATATTGTGTGCTTCAGCATCTGGCCAAACATGTCTTGCTAATGCCAATGTACAAATAGGTTTGAGATTAGAGGTGTCTATACCACAACGAGCAATGGCTTGTATGTCATAGTCAATATTATGACCAATAATGTATTCCACTGAATTTGGTAACTGAAAGGTAGTGTAATGTGGTTGATTTACAAGATCCGACTCTAAAATATGGTGTACAGCCATAGATGCAAAAGAGATGGGTTCATCAACCTGATAGAGCTGATCAAAAATTTGTTCTTTAAATAGGCTTAATTGGCCATGTTCTAAGCAAATAGGTGCATATGCAATTTCGATAGGTAATCCATTGAGTGTATGGGTTTCTGTATCTAGAATAATACTTTGCATAGTTGTGAAAACATATTAAACGGAAATATGACTCTAACATTTTGCAAGCTTTGCCACAATCAAGATATGAAGCTGGGTATTTATTAAGCCTTGTAATGCTATATACCGATGTAAAATATTTTATTAGATCTAGATTAAAGTTCCTGCCAAAAAGATATAAACTTCATGTTACAATAAGTGCTAGTTTTAGCACGGCTTAAAAGCCCTAATAAATAGGACCTCGACAATGTTTGCCAACATTTCTATCTCTGAGTTTGATCCAGAATTAGCAAAACAAATCACTGCTGAAGATGCTCGTCAAGAAGCTCATATTGAGTTGATTGCATCTGAAAACTATTGTTCTCCTGCCGTAATGGAAGCTCAAGGCAGTAAACTAACAAATAAATATGCAGAAGGCTATCCTGGTAAACGTTACTACGGTGGTTGTGAGAATGTTGATGTCATCGAGCAAATGGCAATTGACCGTGCAAAAACATTGTTTGGTGCAGACTATGCAAATGTGCAACCCCATGCAGGTTCGCAAGCAAATGCTGCTGTTTATTTGGCTTTACTCAGTGCAGGCGATACTGTGCTTGGTATGAGTCTTGCCCACGGTGGTCATTTAACACACGGTTCAAAAGTAAACTTTTCAGGTAAAACGTATAACGCCGTACAATATGGCTTAAATCCTGAAACAGGTGAAATTGATTACGAAGAAGTAGAGCGTTTAGCATTAGAACATAAACCACGTATGATCGTTGCTGGTTTTTCTGCGTATAGCCGTGTAGTAGATTGGCAACGTTTTCGTGACATTGCAGACAAAGTAGATGCCTATTTGTTTGTTGATATGGCACATGTAGCAGGTCTTGTGGCAGCAGGTCTTTACCCGAACCCTGTACAAATTGCAGATGTAACCACAACAACAACGCACAAAACATTGCGTGGCCCACGTTCAGGTCTTATTTTAGCTAAAGCGAACGAAGCTATTGAGAAAAAATTACAATCAGCAGTTTTTCCAGGCAACCAAGGTGGCCCGTTAATGCATGCGATTGCAGGTAAAGCGGTATGCTTTAAAGAAGCAATGACACCTGAGTTTAAAACCTATCAACAACACGTGGTTAAAAATGCTCAAGTCATGGCAAACGTTTTAATTGAACGTGGTTATGAAATTGTTTCTGGTGGTACAGATAATCACTTGTTCTTATTGTCTTTAATTAAACAAGATGTGACAGGTAAAGAAGCAGATGCATGGTTAGGTGCTGCACATATTACAGTGAATAAAAACTCTGTGCCCAATGATCCACGCTCACCATTTGTGACTTCAGGTATTCGTATTGGTACACCAGCGGTAACAACACGTGGTTTTGGCGAATCAGAAGTATCTGACTTAGCACACTGGATTGCTGATGTACTAGACAGTAAAGGCGATGAGGCAGTGATTGCTACTGTGAAAGAAAAAGTAGCGACAGTATGCGCAAAATTCCCTGTGTATGCATAGGTAAGTAATATATTTAGATGATGTTTTAAATATCATATAATCCACTAAAACCGAGTGAACATTGTTGGCTCGGTTTTTTGCTTTGTGTGGCTGTGTTTAAGTGATATGACACAAAAAAATGATGATAGTTGTTTTGATAATTCTAGGATTTTTTTGCAATCATGGTTAGACTATGCCGCATTGTATTTCACCTGCTGACATAATCATGTGTTATTTGGGTATTTTTATTTGAGAATAGTGAAAGATGAAAGAGTCGTTACGTTTACGTTTAGATCAGTTGACTGATCGCCATGAGGAGCTGAACGCACTGCTTGCAGATGTGGAAGTGATTTCTGATAATAAGCGTTTTCGCACATTGTCACGTGAACATAATGATCTCACTGAACTCACTGAGTTTTGGAAAAAATACCGTCAGGCAGAGCAAGACATTATCACTGCAGAAGATATGTTGAGTGATGCTGACTTTAAAGAGATGGCCCAAGAAGAAATTCGTGAGAATCAAAACTTGCTTAAAACACTTGAAGATCAACTCAATGTTTTAATGATTCCAAAAGACCCTAATGATGCCAATGCTGCTTACCTTGAAGTGCGTGCTGGTACAGGTGGTGATGAAGCAGCCATTTTTTCTGGCGACTTATTCCGTATGTACAGTAAATTTGCTGAAACACAAGGCTGGCGTATTGAAGTGTTGTCTGAAAATGAGGGCGAACACGGTGGTTATAAAGAAGTGATTTGTCGCATTAATGGTGAAGGTGTTTACGGTCGTTTAAAATTTGAAAGTGGTGCCCACCGTGTACAACGTGTGCCTGCAACAGAGTCTCAAGGACGTGTACACACATCTGCATGTACAGTGGCCATTTTACCTGAAATAGATGTAGACACTACAGTAGAAATTAACCCATCAGATTTACGCATAGATACCTATAGAGCCTCTGGTGCAGGTGGTCAGCATATTAACAAAACTGACTCTGCGGTACGTATTACTCATATTCCATCTGGTGTAGTAGTTGAATGCCAAGAAGAACGCTCACAACATAAAAATAAAGCTAAAGCATTATCGTTATTGGTTTCACGCTTAGAAAATGCAAAACGCCAAGAGCAAGAAAATGCGACTTCAGAAATGCGCCGTGACTTGGTTGGATCAGGTGATCGTTCAGAGCGTATTCGTACTTATAACTATCCACAGGGTCGTATGACAGATCACCGTATTAACCTTACATTGTATAAACTAGATGCGATTGTTGAGGGAGATTTAACAGAACTTCTTGACAGCTTACATCGAGAATATCAGGCTGACCAGTTGGCAATGATTGCACAACAAAATGGTGGCTAAAGTCATGCAAGTGGTTGATGCATTAAATTTACGTGGTGATGTCGATAGTTATGAACGCCAAGAGGCGGTTTGGTTATTGGCTCATATTTTGGAGATAGATGGCTTATCCTTGAAATTGCGGCTATCTGAGCGATTGACAGATGAGCAAACTACAGCATATTTAGATGGTCTAACACGTTTAGACAAAAATGAACCTTTGGCTTATATTTTGGGATCACAGCCTTTTTGGACGCTTGATTTAAACGTTACATCAGATACTTTGGTCCCTAGACCAGATACTGAAGTTTTGGTGGAAAAGGTATTGGCTTTAGATGTACCGATACAGGCATCTGTACTAGATTTAGGTACCGGTACAGGTGCGATTGCTTTGGCATTGGCTAGTGAAAAGCCAAATTGGACGATTTGGGCTACAGATATTTACGAGCCGACGTTACAGGTTGCACGTGATAATGCACAAAAACACCAGTTGTCACACGTTCAGTTTTTTCAAAGCCATTGGTATAAAAACTTACCACAAAGTCATTTTGATGTAATTGTATCGAATCCTCCCTATATTGCACCGAATGACTCGCATTTACAGCAATTAAAAAGTGAACCTTTAAGAGCACTTGCGAGTGCAGACAATGGGTTAGCAGATATTGTGGAAATTATACAAGGTGCGACCCATCGATTAAATGCAAGAGGTTGGTTGGCGATAGAGCATGGATTTGACCAGAAAGATGCAGTACAAACACTATTTCATGAAGCAAACTTTAGCTGTATTCAAACTATAAAAGATTATGCAGGAAATGACAGAGTGACGTTTGCTCAGTATAAAATGGGCTTAAATATATAATTTAATTATATTTAAGTGACTGATATTGTTTGACTATATGTTGATTTCTTAATCTGCTGTAGCGTATTACTCGATGAATGACTTGTGCTATAATTATGTGGCAATACATTTGCCGCTGAAGGGGCACAACGCATTTCGTCATAAAAAAGCTGTATTGAACAACTTTTTTCCATGTGTACTTCGCTGTATTTGAATTCAGCTATGTCATGATTTTACTGGTCTGTAAAGATTAAACTCAAAATATTGGCGTTAATTTTACTTATTTGTGAACCACAAATATACATTCTTATCTTTATGCTCCAGTGTTTTCACATCATATTGGACAATGAAATTTAATAGGGGCTATTTATGGCGACTCCTCAACCTTCTGTTGGTTTATTAGAGCGTCTTTTTAAACTCAGCGAAAATCAAACTTCTGTAAAAACAGAGGCTGTGGCGGGTTTAACGACATTTTTAACCATGTGTTATATTATTATTGTTAATCCTTTGATTCTTTCTGCTACAGGGATGGACCACGGCGCTGTATTTGTTGCAACATGTATTGCTGCTGCAACGGGTTGTTTGGTCATGGGTTTATTGGCCAATTATCCTATCGCACTTGCACCGGGTATGGGCTTAAATGCATATTTTGCTTATTCGGTCTGTTTGGGAATGCATATTCCATGGCAAACGGCTTTAGCTGCAGTTTTCATGTCGGGTGTGATCTTTATTGTAATCAGTTTGGTACGTGTACGTGAGCTGATTATCAATGCCATTCCAATGTCTCTAAAGTTTGCCATTGGAGGCGGAATCGGTTTGTTTTTAGCACTTGTTGCATTGAAAAATGCCGGTATTATCGTTGCAAATCCTGCAACAATGGTGGGTCTAGGTAATATCAAAGATCCTAAAGCACTTTTAGCTATTCTTGGTTTATTTATCACGGTTGGCTTACATTACTACCGTGTACGCGGTGCGATTATTATTAGTATTTTAATTATTACAATACTTGCGACCTTTATGGGCTTAAATGAGTTTAAAGGGATTGTGGGTGCACCACCTTCAATTGCGCCAACACTATTACAAATGGATTTTTCGAATCTATTTAGTGCAACTTTAATTGGTGTTATTTTTGTCTTTTTTCTCGTTGACTTATTTGACTCGACAGGGACCCTGGTTGGTGTAGCACACCGTGCAGGAATTATTAAAGATGATGGTAAAATTCCACGTTTAAAGAAAGTACTACTTGCTGACTCTGTTGCGATTGTTACAGGTGCGGCTGCAGGTACATCATCGACTACACCTTATATTGAATCTGCATCTGGTGTGGCTGCAGGCGGTCGTACAGGCTTAACAGCGGTTGTAGTTGCAATATTATTTCTGATCTGTTTATTTTTCTTTCCTCTAGCACAATCTGTACCTGGGTTTGCTACCGCGCCAGCATTATTATTTGTTGCGGTACTGATGATTCAAGGTATTACCAAAATTGATTGGGAAGATATTACTGAAGCAGTACCTGCATTTTTAACCATTGCATTTATGCCATTTTCTTATTCAATTGCAGATGGAATTGCATTCGGATTTATTAGTTATGCAGTAGTTAAACTTGTAACAGGTAAAGCAAGTAGTGTGCATTGGATGGCATGGGTTATTGCAGGTTTATGGGTCTTGAAATTTGCAGTTTATGGTGGCTAAATGACTACTGAATAAGTCATTTTTCAGGGTGTAATTATTTACACCCTTTTTTATTATGAGGTATGGCATGCGTCCACTTGATTTAATTCAAAAACTCCCTAAAGCAGAACTACATGTTCATATTGAGGGGACTTTTGAGCCAGAGTTAATGTTTGAAATTGCTCAGCGTAATGGGGTAAATATTCCATTTAAAAATATTGAAGAGGTAAAGCAAGCCTATAATTTTCATAATTTACAATCTTTTTTAGATATTTATTATGCTGGTGCCAATGCTTTAATTCATGAGCAAGACTTTTATGACCTCACGTGGGCTTACTTTGAAAAGTGTAAGGCGGATTATGTGGTTCATACGGAAATATTTTTTGATCCGCAAACACATACTGCAAGAGGTATTGCTTTTGAAACAGTATTGAAAGGTATATTACGTGCTTGTCAAGATGCTGAACAAAAATTAGAGATTTCATCACAACTAATTTTATGTTTTTTAAGGCATTTAAGCGAAGAAGATGCATTTAAAACACTTGAGCAAGCATTGCCATTTAAACAGCATATTGCAGGTATTGGTTTAGATTCAAGTGAGCTAGGTCATCCGCCATCAAAATTCGAACGTGTTTTTGCTCAAGCAAGAGCGGAAGGCTTTTTAATTGTTGCTCATGCTGGCGAAGAGGGCCCTGCATCTTATGTATGGGAAGCACTAGATTTATTAAAAGTAAATCGTATTGACCATGGTGTGCGCTCAGAAGAAGATGATGAATTGTTACAGCGATTGATTAAAGAGCGCATGCCACTGACAGTATGCCCTTTAAGTAATTTAAAACTGTGTGTTGTTGATGATATGAAGCAACATAATATTAAACGGTTACTTGAAAAGGGTATATGTGTAACTGTGAATTCAGATGATCCTGCTTATTTTGGTGGATATATGAATGACAACTTTATTGCCATTACAAAAGCATTAAATCTGAGTAATGATGACTTAAAAGCATTGGCTATAAACTCTTTTGAAGCATCATTTTTACCAGAAGCGCAGAAGCAATACTGGATTAAATTAATTCAAGCAGAGTAAACAAAGATTTAAAGGCATTGAGTTCTTGATAACTACCAGTTACTCAAAACTTACTCGCAGATTTGCATTATTATTTTTTAAATCGTCACTAAAGTAGGTAGGCTTTTATTTACAAATGCCTATCTACCATAGGAAAATATTTTTTATTAAGTCATTAGAATACGGTTTTAAGCGAGCTTTTATGAAAAAAGCATTTCAGTCGTTTTTTTCTGATAATGTCTTATTAATCCTGTTTTTAAATTTAAAACCATTTATGAGTATTTATAAAAAATAAATAATTTAAATATATACAGCTATCAAAAATTGTCTTTTTTAAAATCATATTTAGCATAGTTTACGGTGAAGCCTCACATGAATCATTTTAAAGTCTTATGTTCTCTTTAAAAATATTAAAGATAATATTTTAAAGCTTTAATGTATTTCAGTGAGTGCTTCATCTGATGGGTGACTGTTTAGAAGAAATTTATGATATGCAATTACAGCTTTTAATTATTGATTTTTCAATTACTTTAACGACTGTAAACAATTGATCATTAATTAAAATACTTTGATTTACTTGTGCTTGATCAAATACTTTATATAATTGAAAGTGAATTAAGACATCGTCTTCGGCGTCTACCCAAAAGTGGCTTGTGTGGATATTGCCTTGTTGATCTGTGACGGTTTCTTCGACACAATTTAGCCTTAGAAAAACCATTTTGCTCGATTGCAAAAAGACAGATGAGTTATTCATCAAATACCTAATAGTTAAATATATACCGAGTTATTTTAGTATTTTGTATATCTATTTTACTCAACAGATATCTTGTTTTTTGTTAAAAAAAAATATATTTGTACGTAATTACTTACAAGAAAAGATCACTATTTAGCCAATATCTAAATAAAAATATTAATATCATATGGTTACATAATTTTACAAATAATTAGCTTAATTTTTAAGCACTATCAATCATTGGTTATTTTTAACATACTTCTTTTTTATCATTTCGAGATAAGTAATGTGAGGTTACATTTTTTATGTTATTCAAGTATTCGTACAGATGATCACGAAAATTTATTAGAAGAAATTACTAATATTTTACAGGTTGCACGTGTATTTAATAAAAAGCATCATATTACGGGTGTATTGTATTATTCGCATGGACAATTTTTTCAGTACATTGAGGGATTTAAACCTACCATCGAAAATTTGTTTGATCATATTGCGGTTGATAAAAGACACCATGCTATTCATTATTACGGTACTTTGCCAACAGAACAAAGACGTTTTAAAGACTGGTCAATGAAGTATGTGAAAGGCGATTCTCGAATAAGGGCATTTTTAGAGGAAAGAGAAAAAAATTATCCTGTTTCTTACCATGTGGTTGAAGATAATTTAATTGTATTTATTGAGGAACTAATCCTGATTGAAAAGAGTGGTGATACATAAAAGACCATCTCATTAGGTGAATTTGTGTTAGATTG
This sequence comes from Acinetobacter boissieri, assembly GCF_900096955.1. Classification (GTDB taxonomy): domain Bacteria; phylum Pseudomonadota; class Gammaproteobacteria; order Pseudomonadales; family Moraxellaceae; genus Acinetobacter; species Acinetobacter boissieri. The sequence goes on from NZ_FMYL01000002.1 coordinate 82,960, forward strand.
ATCTATAGCAATTCGATTTCTTAATTTTTCTAAGAAAGAACGGTATTTGATTACTTATTACATCTTTTTAATAGGGTCATATACTCGTGAAAATACAATCTTCTTACTTTGGTTTAGTGGTTCTACAAGAGGATGAAACTTTAGTTGAAACACTACATTCTCTCCAAAATCTCATTCTTAATTTTTCTCATACAAATCATATTACCGGTGTTTTTTATTACGCAAATCTATCTTTTTATCACTGCATTGAAGGTGAGTCGGATGTCGTTGAAAGGCTATTGTTCGCGTTAAATAAGTTAAATAAGTTAGGATCAATTACACATATAAATACAATTGATGATTTAAATGAATCACTATATTCTGAATGGAGTATGCGATATGTTAAAAAGGAGTCAGTCATATTTGGTTTTTTTAAGGAGCGTAATATTTTTCGATTTACTCCTTTATGCCTTAGTAAGAAAGATCAAAAAAAATTAGTTGATGTGATTGCAACACAATTTACAATAGCTAAGAAGAAAACCTATAAAAGAGGATATAAAGTTCGAAATTTGATTCTATAGTGATGATGCCTTTACTCACTGTTCAAAATAAAATGGAGAATGTATCGTAGATCTATCTTTCCTTGTTTCATATAGCAAGTTGATTGTTATCTAAATATTTATAATTTAAATAGATTTTTTGAATATTTGTTTTCGCTAATAATTTGATGGTTTTAATAAAGTTACTGAATTTTAGTAGAATGGAGCTATAGATATCTTCTGATGTATTGAGTTTATTGAAGATATCTATAGTTTAGATATAACGATAGTCGTTCAACAGAAGTGTAATGGCTTAATACTTATAATCTGCTGATTCATATACTAAGTTATTAGTGTGGTAATTTTAAGTTGATTTTTATCAATTGATGTATCTTTTTTTGAAATAAAATAGGCTTGGGCATCAGATTTAGATGCTACTGCTTTTAATAAATGTCCATCTTTAAAATGAAGCGCAACACCATCATCTAAAGCATAACCAAACGGAATCTGATCTTTTTCAAGATATTCGATGTATGTTGAAACTCTAGACTCCTCCGAATCACAATGAGGGCAAAAACTGCCTGTTAAAAAACCTAAACCATTTATAGGAGATAATTTACCATGGTATGAATCTGTAATACCTGCTTCAAACCAACAAATGATTCCAGCACTCACTCCTGCGAGCACGATTCCTTTTGTCATGCATTTTTCTAAAATTTTTGGAATTCCCCAAGCTTCCCAAAGGGCAAGCATATTTTTTGTATTTCCTCCACCGACATAAATAATATCCATACCCAATAAGAAAGACTCTATATCTTCTGTTTGCGGTTTGAATAAAGAGAGGTAAAATGGCTGACATTCATGTTGAGAGAATGCTGAAAAAAACTTAGATATATAGTCTTTATTGTCCCCACTGGCTGTTGAAACAAAGCATATTTTAGGTTGTTTTATGCTAGATGAATCTAATATATATTGATCTAAGAGCGAGTTATCTACTTCTGTAGAAAAACCGCCACCACCCATAGCGATAATTGTGCCTTTCATTTTAAACTCTTAATTTATTGGTAAATATTACATTCCCAATGTACTTGGTTTTATATACTTAATTCATTAAATGATTGATCTTTTTTCTGCAGCAATGATTACACAGTAGCGTAGTTAAAATTTTGTGTACTAAGCTAAGCTACAGATTTATTTATATACTTAGAATTAATATAACGATAGTAACTGTAAAATTAATATAATACAGCATGTAAAGTAGACATATTAGACCAAAACTTGCCTATAAAGATAGCATGTTGAGTGGAAGGAATAGAGAAAAGTTACTGCAAATTATTATTGTGAAATTATTTGTTGTTTAGAAAAGATATCTTTTTAGAATAGTGGTGTGTCGTGTAGGTAAAAATATAATCATTCGAGTTAAATTTACTAGAAGTAGATACATTGACTTGAAGGTTCAAAAATGAAATTTGATTGTTTTATTTATAAAAAATACTCGTAAAACAATACAAAAGGCTATTTCTATTAAAAAATCTATTTAGCAATATATGTTTAAAGTCATGTAGTGAAGATTAAAACGTACGCTTCCATGTTCAAGTACATTGATGGTTTAAACAAATGTTTTGATGTGCTTGAACATGATGATAATACTTTTAGGGTCTAAAAATGTGATTATTTATGCGACCAAAGATTCATTATATGAAAAAATTTTCATTTTATTGAATTAAGCTTTCTCCAATGACTTTAAGTAAATTGATACTTTGTCCAATAATCGCTGTACGGTAACTTTCGTATCTTGTATCTGTTATTGAGTTATCATCGCGAGTACCACCACCATTTATAACAGTACCATCATAATAGTAGTTCATCACAGGAACATGAACATGACCTGCTGGAATATTGAGCCCCATCACATCACGTAGTAATGTATTACGGTATCCAGACTCATTGGATAAATAATCACCGCCGCCACCACGACGAGCGCACCATGTTGGATCAGGATCTTTGACAGTCGAAAGGTCGGGCATTTTATTGACTACACCATGCCATGCTTGATTAATCGTACTATAGACACTACAGTCTGGAAAGTAAGTGTAATTGGTATGCCATGTTACATCAAAGCCTTCTGTACCTTCACTTGTAGCACCAATTGGTCGAACAATTCCACGTTGCGTCTGACTCTCTAATATTTTTTTATACGGTAAAGAGGCCTTAGTAAATTGTGGTGGAGAATCTTTTATCCACTGTGAAGAGGTGTTGGATCTGTACCAATCCTCTTGTACTACAATGTTACAACCAGAGCCAATGTGTGTAATTGGCTCAGCATCTACGCTGATTTGTGTACCAACAGCAAGAACATCTTTGGGTAAACTGTTTGACTGACAGTAGATCATTCCATCGTTACCCGGATAGGTGCCGTGGTAGCGCCCATTATATTGTTCTAGCCAAAATATGTTGCTGGCTCCTTGGCTCATGGTAATAGATGCATCGACACGTTGAGGGCCTTTTTTAAACCATGGGCCCAGTGTATCTTCTTGCATACCCTTCCTAAATGGGTCATAACTTACAGGTAAGATATAAGACTCAATATGTAAAATAGAACCATCTGAGAGCGTAAACTCTTTACCGTCTAGTGCCAGTGCAATTGCACCAGTTGGATTGCCATTACGTAGCCCCATATTGACTTCTCCAGGCGTACCAAGGGTAAATACGTCAAATCCACTGATGATCATACGGCGATAAACTTTGCCATTAGCGGTTGTCCCTTTAGGCAAATTAATATCATTTTGGCCCCGTGAAGATTTTTCAAATGCCCATTGTAGTTGCTCTTTTTGTTTGAGAGTAAGGGCAAAATGAGGATTCCATTGGCGTAAAGCTTTGGTCATTTGAACACGAGTCCAATACAACATACGATCTTCGCTAGAAGGTAAGGTTTCAGAGGGTTTACGTACACGTTTATTTTGTGCTCGATCTACAGCAGCACGCCAAAGTTGTTCGCCTGACCTATTCACTGTTTCCATTGCCTGCTTAAAGTTACTCAGCGTTGTCGTACCATCTTCAGCACAAAGAGATGCTTTAAATGCAGGAGTAAAATCTTCAAAACCAGTACCATTAATAATACGTGTGGCCAATGGGGCCGAGTTATTACCTACAACATTTATACCAGAGTAGGGTAAGGGTGTTTCAAGGCGACGTTCTTCATAACTGAGGGGAACAGAGGTATCCCATGTACAAGTAGTTTTAGGCGCTAGATTGGATGTCGTAATATTTTTTACATATTTTTCATTGCTACATGAGGCCAACATGGCTAAAGACATGACAGAAATCATGCATCTGTATTTTATTTGCATTGGTAAATATTCCACCATGTTTTTATTTAGTATTATTAATATATGAGTTTTATGATTAATTCTAGCTCTTTTAGGATTCGGCCTAAAAGAGAGAATCTTTTTATTGTTGAAATGATGCAGACGATGCAAAAAAGTATATAAAATTGAAGTGGGAAAGAAGGCTTGTTTTAATGACTAAAAATTTTTTGATCTCACTTTTTGCTGTATATTCCCCGCTTTCGGAATGAAAGAATGTCTGTCACCGATTGTCTTGTCACTTATTTATTTGCAGCTTTACTTTTAACTATAACGCCCGGTCTAGACACTGCATTGATCTTACGTACATCAACGCTTGATGGTGCTAAAAAAGCATTTCAAGTGGCTCTAGGAATTGATACGGGGTGCTTTATTTGGGGCATTGTCGTTGCTTTTGGGTTAGGTGGTTTATTGATCGCATCTGAAATGGCATATAATTTGTTGAAGTGGTGTGGCGTAGCTTATTTATTGTGGCTAGGTGGCCAGCTCTTGTTTAAACCAAGGCAATTGTTTGAGCTAGCGAATGGTCAAGCATCAACGAATAACTGTTTTTTGAGAGGAATGCTGACTAATGCTTTAAATCCCAAAATGGGAATATTTTATCTCTCATTTTTACCACAGTTTATTCCTACAGGGCATTCCCCAATAGTTTGGACATTTTTGTTGGTATTTATTCATGTATTGATAGGAACAATCTGGTCATTAATACTTATTTTTGCAACACGTTATGTTTCTGGTTTTATTAAAAACTCAATATTTATTAAATGGATAGATCGTTTGAGCGGTGGGCTATTTATCATCTTTGCAATAAAGCTTATCTTGAGTACACATTAATTTTAATTTTATAAAAGTATGTTGAATAAAAGACAGGTAAATATTTGATAAAATAGGGAAATGCAAATAACTTTACATATTAAAATTTTTGCCTGTCTAAATGATAGTATAAATAAGAACGGCTAGACGTAGCGGTTGAATGGAGTGGTTTTAGTAAGGTTTTGCGTACTCTCAGCTAGTTTTTTATGTACTTCAGGCAAAGAAAAACTATTATGAATACCTTGAGGTCGATAAATTTTGAATATTTATGTTATGGGTCATAAGAAAAATAAATGGTGATTAATTTACACCCAGTCAACCATGAGTATTTCATGTAATCTCGGTGCTCCTCAATATTCGCTGACGAAAAAGTGTAATCATGCTCTCAAAGAAGAAAAATATGTCTCTTTTCTCGATACATCATCGACTATCTAATAAAAATATAGCCGATGATGGTTCCAATGATTGAATAAACGATCATTATAAAAAATACAAACCATGTTTTATTTTCACGTTTTAAAAATTCGATGGTAGCTTGCTTAATGTTATTTCTTTTATGTGGACGTTGTTCGCTCATTGATGTATCACTCATTGAAGGCTTAACGTGATTATGTGTGTTTTATGATATAAAACATAGCAACAGAATTTCTAAAAAAAAATATAACAGATCGTAAGTAGTTACTTTATCTGTTATAGTTCTCAAGCACTGTTTTTACTTGTTTGAAAATAAAAAATATATAACAAATAGTTACTTAAAATAATTTTATTCAAATTTTTCTAAATGCTGTGCTTTAAAAATAAAAAAGATGGGAGCCGTAGATTAAATAAATATATACAAATAAGAGTTCTTACTGAGAGGGTAAGCATCTGTGTAATTAACTTTATTACGAATGGGTATTTACCTCTGTGCAACCAATAATTGTAATAAACATTAAGGCGATCATCAGGTGTGAAAATTTTCTTATATACATGTGAGTAATGTTATGGCGTAAATACTATTTTAAATACTTAAACATTAGAATAACCACTCTGAATACTAAATAGATCACAACATATAAGTTTGTACTAGTCTGTTATGAGATAAGCAAAGATAGATTTTAGTTAAAATGTAGTCTAAATTTGTGAGTATAGATATTTTATTTTTATAAAATCAGTCAAAATACAGCACTTAATAACAGAGATTTACTTGATCATGATAAAAATACTACCACTCATTCCTTTTATTCTTGCTTTGTCCGCATGTGCGGTCGATGGTACAGCAACGACTGGACAAACAAATACCAATCAAAATACAGCGCAACAGCTTGGCGTAACTGCCTTAAAGATTGCGATTAATGCGAAATGCACGACTGAGTTAAATAATACTGCGGCTTGGAAGGTGGCTAGTCAAGTGATGACCACGGAACAACAGCAAAATGCGCAAAATCAAGTATGTGGTTGTGTGAGTGATAAAGCAATTGAGAACGTTAATGTAGTAGATCTTGCAACAGCGGCTTTTGATCCTGCAGCTCGTACAAGTATTGCTACAAAAGCGATTAATAACACTGTACAAGCATGTGTTGCGGAAAGCTTGAAACGATGATGATTGCAGGTGTAGACGAAGCGGGAAGAGGTCCTTTGGTTGGGTCGGTAGTTGCAGCAGCAGTTATTTTAGACCCTAATCGACCGATCCTAGGTCTAAATGATTCAAAAAAACTGAGCGAGAAGAAGCGTGAGCAATTGTTTGTAGAAATACAAGAAAAAGCACTTGCGTGGTCTATTGCTGAGGCGAGTCATAGCGAAATAGATCAAATGAATATTTTACAAGCGACTTTTCTAGCTATGCGCCGTGCAGTAGCGCAGCTTTCTATAGTACCTGATAAAGTACGAGTAGATGGTAATCAAAAAATTAAAGGCTTAGCATTAGATTGCGATGCAGTGGTTGGCGGAGATGCATTACACCCAGAAATTAGTGCTGCTAGTATTTTAGCCAAGGTATATAGAGATCGTCAGATGGTACTTCTAGATCAAGATTATCCGGCGTATGGTTTTGCAAAACACAAAGGATATCCGACTAAAGCACATCTTTTAGCAATTGAACAATATGGGATTTTGGCAGAGCATCGGACCAGTTACGGGCCAATTAAGAAGCGGATTGACTCAGTTTAGTGAGTAGAGGTAGGTAAACCCAAGCGTTATAATTTCTTGGGTATTTACCACAATCGGAATGGATCAGGTGTAATCAGGTCTTATTTATCTTGATGTAACTCATCATAAAAAGATGGCTGATAGGCTTGATCAATTTGTTGCAGATGCTCGTGCATAGCACGCTCATGTTGGATACGTTGATAAATTTCTTCACGGTGTACAGACACTTCTTTGGGTGCATTGACCCCAATGCGTACTTGGTTACCTTTTACACCAAGTACAGTTACACTCACTTGATCCCCAATCATTAAAGTTTCTCCGACACGTCTAGTCAGAATCAGCATGTTTATCTCCTTGCTCAGCGCTAAACCTGCAGTTTTTTTTACCTATAAAGCATATGCAAAAAGTGAACCACAACTTTGAAAAAAGAGTTGAACAACCTGCACACTCTTATTTTCAAAAATATTAAGACTTAATATAACAGAGCCACTTTATATAAAATAGAGTGGCTCTGAAAAAAATATGAGTAATCCGATGTCTAGTATCGGACTTTTCACTAAAAACTAATTAAGCACGTGCACTACTTTCGCCGTGTTCACGATCTAGGCCAAAAGCAGTATGTAAACAACGGACTGCAAGTTCTAAGTAGTTTTCTTCAATCAGAACGGATACTTTAATTTCAGATGTAGAAATCATTAAAATATTAATGCCTTCCTCTGCAAGCGCTGTAAACATTTTACTCGCAACACCTGCATGTGAGCGCATACCTACACCAACAATAGATACTTTTACAATATCTTCACGGCCAGCAACTTCACGTGCTTTAATGTTCTGAGCAATTTCATCTAAAATGCTTTTTGCTTTCGCATAGTCGCTACGATTAACAGTAAATGTGAAATCAGTTGTCCCATCTTCTTCGATATTTTGTACGATCATGTCGACTTCAATGTTGGCTGCACTGATTGGCGATAAGATTTTAGAAGCAATACCGGGTTCGTCAGGAACACCTAGAATCGTTAACTTTGATTCATCACGGTTAAATGCAATACCTGAAATGATTGGCTGTTCCATGTTGTCTTCTGCCTCGGTAGTAATAAGTGTACCTACGTTTTGTTTAAAATCTTCATCAAAAGCACCATCATTGTCATTGTCGAAACTTGACAATACGCGCAAAGGTACTTGGTATTTTCCTGCAAATTCAACAGAGCGGATTTGTAGTACTTTAGAACCCAGTGATGCCATTTCTAACATTTCTTCAAATGAAATACGATCGATTTTTTTTGCTTTTGAAACAACGCGTGGATCGGTCGTATATACGCCATCTACATCAGTATAAATTTGGCATTCGTCTGCTTTAAGTGCAGCTGCAAGTGCAACACCTGTTGTATCTGATCCACCACGGCCGAGTGTTGTTGTATTACCTAACGTATCAACGCCTTGAAAGCCTGCCACAACAATGACTTTACCTTGTTCTAAGTCTGTCGTCATAAGGTGGGTGTCAATAGATTCAATGCGTGCTTTGGTAAATGACTGGTCGGTTTTAATGGCGACTTGACGTCCTGTGTAAGATTTTGCACGTACACCAATTGAGTTGAGTGCCATTGCCAACATGGAAATCGTCACTTGTTCACCTGTAGAAACCATTTGATCAAGCTCACGTGGTTCTGGTGTTGTGGTAATGGCCTTAGCGAGGGCAAGTAAACGGTTCGTTTCGCCACTCATTGCAGATACAACGATCACAACTTGGTGACCGTGATCATGCCAACGCTTTACACGGCGAGCGACATTTAAAATGCGCTCGGGTGTACCCATTGAAGTCCCACCATATTTTTGAACGATTAATGCCATAGTTATTCCATATAAGCATGACCCTAAGAGGCATTTAGGGTCTATCAGTTACACAAAAGTGAAGTTTTAGTGACTTTCAAGCCATGCAGGCAGTGCTGCAATGACTTGGTCAAACTTCTCGTTCAGTGGTGCGCCACCTTGTGCGAGGTCTGGCTTACCACCACCTTTACCACCAAGCTCTGTTGCGAGATACTTGATAATATCGCCTGCTTTTAATACAGCAGTGTACTGTTTGGCCACAGAAGCCAATAAGCTGACTTTATCGCCATCAACTGCAATTAAAACAATCACTGCATTGTCTAACTTTGATTTTACACTGTCATGTAAATGACGCAGTGCTTTTGCATCTGTATTTTGCACAGTTGCGACTAAAGTAGAACGCCCTTGAATTGTTTTAACGTCTTTGATGAGCTCAATTGCATGTAAATGCGCTAATTTTTGATTCAGTTGGTCGAACTGTTTTTGTAATACGCTGCTGTGTTCAATTTGAGCATGTACTTTTTCAACAGTTTGGTCTTTTTGTGCTTTAAGTAACGCATTGACTTGATGAATAGTGCTCTCTGCTTTTTGTACTGTGCTTAAAGCATGTAAGCCTGTAACAGCTTCAATACGGCGTACACCTGCAGCAACACCACCCTCTGAAGTGATTTTGAATAAACCAATTTCACCTGTGTGGTTCACATGAATACCACCACACAGTTCTACAGAGAATGCTTTGTCATCTTTTACTGTACCCATAGTGAGTACACGGACTGTCTCGCCATACTTCTCACCAAATAGCATCATTGCACCTTTGGTTTTTGCGGTTTCAATGTCGAGTACTTCGGTCACTACAGCAGTATTTGCCATAATTTCTTGGTTGACACGGCGCTCAATCTCTTGAAGCTGTACAAGGTCAATGGCTTGTTCATGTGAAAAGTCAAAACGAAGCACATCTGATGCAACTAAAGAACCTTTTTGTGCCACATGTGTGCCCAAAATTTCACGTAAAGCTGCATGTAGCAAGTGAGTTGCTGAGTGGTGTTTAGAAATGGCTTTACGAAGCTCAGGCTGTACGATTGCATCTACTTTTTGCGTAGTACTTAAACGGCCAACAGTGACCACACCTTGGTGTACAAAAGCATTACCTGATTTTTGCGTATCAATAATTTCAAAAATACCTGTATCATTTTTGAATGTACCTGTATCGCCCACTTGGCCGCCACTTTCTGCATAAAATGGGGTGTGGTCAAGTACGATGAGTGCTTCATCACCTTCATTGACTTCATTTACAGGTTGACCATCTTTGTAAATGGCAATAATTTGACCCTGACCTTGTGTTGCAGTGTAGCCGTCAAATTGTGTTTGGGCATCAACTTTCACAATACTGTTATAGTCAACTTTAAATTTACCTGCATCACGTGCGCGTTGGCGTTGTGCCGCCATTTCAACTTCAAAGCCTGCTTCATCAATGGTGAGTTCACGTTCACGGGCAATGTCTGCAGTCAAGTCAGCAGGAAAACCGTATGTGTCATAAAGTTTAAACACGACTTCGCCAGCAATCACTTTACCTTTAATGTTTGCAAGTTCTGTTTCAAGTACTTTTAGGCCTTGCTCTAGGGTTTTTGCGAACTGTTCTTCTTCTTTGATGAGCGCAGCTTTAATACGTTCACTGTTTTCAATCAGTTGAGGGTAGGCTTCACCCATCACATCAATGAGGGGTTGTAGCATTTGGTAGAAGAATGTACCTGTTGCACCCAGTTTGTGACCATGACGAATGGCGCGGCGAATAATACGGCGCAGTACATAACCACGACCTTCATTGCTTGGATTCACACCATCTGCAATAAGGAAACAGCATGAACGTGAATGGTCTGCAATCACACGTAAAGATGGTTGACCTTGATCTTCAATACCTACAACTTGAGCTGCTGCTTGTACAAGGTGTTTGAACAGGTCAATCTCGTAGTTCGAGTTCACGTGTTGAAGTACCGCAGAAATACGTTCTAAGCCCATGCCTGTGTCTACAGAGGGAGCAGGCAGTCGTTCAAGTGAACCGTCAGCAGTACGGTTAAACTGCATAAAGACATTGTTCCAAATTTCAATAAAACGGTCGCCGTCTTCTTCTGCTGTACCGGGCAGTCCACCCCAAATGTGGTCGCCGTGGTCATAAAAAATTTCAGAACATGGTCCGCATGGGCCTGTATCACCCATCGTCCAGAAGTTATCTGAAGCGTATAGGCCGCCTTTATTGTCGCCAATACGGATGATGCGATCAGCTGCGAGGCCAACGTCTTTGTGCCAAATATCGAATGCTTCGTCATCGGTATGGTAAATCGTGACATAAAGTTTGTCTTTTGGGAGTTGTAGCGTAGTCGTTAAAAACTCCCATGCAAACTCAATCGCTTGTTTTTTGAAGTAATCACCAAATGAAAAGTTACCTAACATTTCAAAAAATGTATGATGGCGAGCGGTATAACCGACATTGTCTAAGTCGTTGTGTTTACCACCTGCACGCACGCATTTTTGTGCTGATGTTGCGCGAACATAGCCACGGTCTTCTAGACCAAGCAGACTGTCTGTGAACTGGTTCATGCCTGCATTGGTAAATAATAAAGTTGGGTCATTGCTCGGAACGAGAGAGCTCGAAGCGACACGTGTATGACCTTTAGTTTCAAAGAAATGTAAGAAGGCTTCACGAATTTCAGCGGACGTCATAAAACGTGTACTCACAACAAGTCACTCCATTTGGTTTTATAGTGTAGTTTGTAATCTTGGGCTTGGGCGATCTAAGGGCTTTGATTACAACATAACTGTTAAATTTTAAAGACTAAAAGTATAACTAAAAATGTGTATATGACCAATGATTTTACAGATAAAGCCATACAAATGTACCAATAAGAGGCATAGATGTATTCTTAGTTAAAAACTTTAAGTAAGATAAGCCCCATTTTTGAATAAAATGATGAAAAAAGGAATAAATCATGCAACGTATTGCACTTAATGGTTTTGGTCGTATTGGCCGTAATGTGGTTCGTGCATGGTTTGAACGGGAAAAGCCATATGATTTTGTAATTATTGCAGTGAATGATGTGGCTGATCTTGGAACTTTGGCACATTTGTTCAAATATGATTCAACACATGGCACATTTAAGGGCACAGTGCAGGTTGTACAAGAAGATAAACGGGCATATTTAGAAGTTGCTTATTTAGGGCGGCATTTAAAAATACAATTTTTTCAACAAGCTGACCCTGTGACATTGCCTTGGCAACAACTTAATATAGATGTTGCACTTGAGTGTACGGGACTATTTCGTTCTTATGCAGATGCATCAAAACATTTACAGGCAGGTGCAAAACGGGTCATTGTTGGTGCAGCACCATTTGATTATGTCGATGCAGCGATTGTATATGGTGTGAATCATAAAGACATTAAAGCCACTGATCGCGTGATTTCGAGCGTGTCTTGTACCACGCAAGCATTGGTGCCACTAGTTAAGGTGTTAGATGACTGTTTTGGTGTGGAAAGTGCTTTAATGACAGAAATACATGCAGTGACCACAGACCAAGCCGTACTTGATCATGCACACCGCGATTTAAGACGGGCACGTGCATGTGGGCATAATATTATTCCAACAACATCGAGTGCATTGGGCGCTTTAAAACGAGTCATGCCCAAGATGGAGCACCGTATACATGGTTATTCCATTCGTGTACCGACTTTAAATGTGGCGGCTATTGACCTCACGTTTGTGGCACAATCTGAGATCGATGTTGATCGTTTAAACCAAGCATTTCAACAGGCGGCAATGCATGATTATAAAGAGATTATGGCGTGTACTTCTGACTATTTAGTGTCGAGCGATTTTAATCATTTACCACAATCATTAATTGTTGATTTAACTCAAACCATGGTGGTGGGTCGTCAAGCCAAAGTATATGCTTGGTATGACAATGAGTGGGGGTATGCCAACCGGTTACTTGATTTAAGTCAAATTTTAGCCAGTGTAGCATTGCCTCAAAATATCTGTGTTTAAGCGCCAACTAAGACCATACGTAAAATAGCAGTCGATGCAATGCTAATGACCACAGTTGGGAGTAACGCAAACCGCATGGCAACCAGTGCAGTAATGATAATGGCAATAAAATCTGCCAAATGTTGCGTGGCAAAGTACGGTGCAATGACTGAAATGAGTACGCAGCCGGGGGTGATTTGTAGCAATTTCTTTTGGCGTATAGATAACTCACGGTTTTTGAGTAGTAGATAGCCGACGACACGGGTGGCGTAAGTGGTCATAGCAACGCAAAGTATTGCAATAAAAGTCGGTAAGTAAATCATGCGTTGCTCCTTTTATTTTTTAATGGTGATGAATGCAGTGGCTATACCACAGGCTGTGCCTACAGGTACATGCCAACCCGAAGGTAGGTAAAGATAAGCGATAATGGCGGCCCCTAGACTGATGACCCACGGCAAAGACGCTTTGACTGACGGTAGCATACTGCGTAAAAGGACTAAAAAAATAGCAGGGAATGCCATGTCAAAGCCCCATTTACTAATGTCACCCAGTGTTGAGCCAATGGCACCACCGAGTGTGGTAAATAAAACCCACATTACATATAACGCAAAGCTAATTCCTGCATAAAAAGGCATGCTAAAAGCTTCTTTGGGCGGGAGGTAATTTCTTTTTTGTGCATCTGAGACACTTAGAGCCCAGACTTCATCACACATAAAAAATAAAGCAGATAAGGCTTTTTTATTGGGTAAATGTTTTAAATAGGGTACAAGGTTGGCCCCCATTAACAAATGCCGACTATTAATCAGTAAAGTCACAAACATTAGCAGTAAAATTTGAGGTGGATTCGTCCAGACCTCTAAAATTGCAAACTCAGAACCACCTGCAAAGTTTAGTCCCGTCAGTAAAGGAATCTCTAATATGCTAAGGCCTTTATGTGCAGCTTGTGTACCAAGTACCAATGCACACGGAATCAGCCCAATTAAAACTGGAATAGATGCTTTTAAACCTCTTTTAAACTCAATCGCTTCAGAGGTTTCTTGTGGCTGTTGGCGGGTATTTCTAAGCGTAAGCATATCTGTCATACATAAAGTGTTATTTTTGAGTTTGTCTATTTTATGCGTTGCTATGGGCTATTATTCGCTAAAATTAGCTTATTTTTGCTTGATATTGGTATAAAAAACTAATAATAATATAAAAATTAAATGATAGTGCTAAAGGTTGTGTTGGTGGATCAAATTGACCGAAGAATTCTACGTGAGTTACAGCAACAAGGGCGTTTAGCCAATAACGAGTTGGCACAAAAGGTGGGGTTATCTGCTTCGCCATGTTTACGCCGTGTAAAGCAACTTGAAGATCAAGGCATTATTCAAAATTATGTTGCATTACTTGATCCGATTAAAGTGAATTTGGGTTTAACGGTATTTGCACGAATTTGGTTGAAAGAGCAAAGTGCTCAAACCGTCAATCAGTTTGTTGATGCGGTCAAAAATTTACCTGAAGTGTTGGAGTGTCAGCTCATGTCTGGTGATTGTGATTTTTTTATGCGAATTGTGACTGCCGATTTAGAAGCATATCGTAAGTTTCAAATTCAGCATTTAAATAAAATTGCAGCCATACAAAATATTAAAACGGAAATTCCACTACAAAATATTAAGCAAAGTACTGCACTGCCGATTTAACGCATAAAAGCTGTGCGCTATTTGACTGATTTGCAAAAATCACAGGTGCATGGCTAAAACTATCATGCTACACTTCAGTATGTCGGGTGCGCCCCGATTTTTTTATGTGGATTTTTTTCTACGTTGATCAGATTTTAGGTTCGAAACATGCCGATTTCAGAGACATGGCTGTTACCTGATGGGGTAGCAGACGTATTACCAGAACAAGCACAAGTCATTGAGTCGCTACGCCGACAATCACTCGATTTCCTTGCACAGCGAGGCTATCAGTTGGTGTATACGCCATTTATCGAGTATATCGAATCGCTGTCTTCATTGTCTGAAGCCAACCAAGATTTAGACTTGGTGAGCTTTAAAGTCATTGACCAAATGTCAGGTCGTTTATTGGGTATTCGTGCCGATATGACGCCGCAAGTGGCTCGAATAGATGCCCATGTACATCCCATTGAAGGGGTTGCACGTTACTGCTACTCAGGTACAGTTCTACACACCAAGCCACAAAATTCAAGTCCATCTCGTACACCTTTGCAACTGGGTGCTGAGTTATATGGCCATCAAAGCATTGCTGCTGATGTTGAAATGATTGATGTGATGCTTGGATTGTTGCATAACACGTTTAAATTACAACATACGCATTTAGATTTAGGCCATGTTGGCTTATTTAAAAGCTTAGTGAAATATGCGCAGCTTGATCAAGATAATGAACGTCTTTTACACGATTTGTATCAGCGTAAAGCCTTACCAGAATTAGAAGCAGTCACCAAAACATTGCCGTGTGGACAAGATTTTTACATGCTCGGTCGTTACTCTGGTGATTTAATCGCACTAGAAACACATTTAAGTGCGGATGTATTGGCAGATGTTGCCTTTAGTGATGCACTACAAGTACTTAAAACAACAGTATTTGAAATTCAGCAACGCTGGCCAAAGTTATCTATTGGTCTAGATGTGGTCGAGTTACGCAGTTACCACTACCATACGGGACTAATGTACGCCATATATGTACCAAACCGTGCAGAGCCATTAGCACAAGGTGGTCGTTACGATGGGATTGGTCAACACTTTGGTCGTGCGCGTCCTGCAACAGGTTTTAGTTGTGACTTGTATGCCTTATGCGCACGTCAGTTTGAAAAAATTGATACAGTGGTTGCGCCTGCAGGTTTAGAGAAAGATTTAATCGGTGCGATTGCGCAGGCTCGTCAAGATGGCCATGCAGTTGTACAGTTACTCGGTAGTGATGATTTAAGCTCAGTACCTTTTGCAACCCATGTGTTGGCGTTGCAACAAGGTCAATGGGTAATGAAAAAAATTGAATCAGTTTAGTTGGCTAAACTTGATTTGTACTGTTAACAGCATGATGTAATGAGGCAAAATATGGGCAAGAATGTTGTGGTACTGGGTACCCAATGGGGCGACGAAGGTAAAGGTAAAATTGTCGACCTGCTCACAGATCAGGCGGCTGCCGTTGTTCGCTATCAGGGCGGTCACAATGCAGGGCATACATTGGTTGTAGGTGGTAAGAAAACTGTATTGCACCTTATTCCATCGGGTATTTTACGTGAAAACGTACTTTGCCTTATTGGTAATGGTGTTGTACTTTCGCCTGCAGCACTCATTGAAGAAATGGCAATTTTGGAAAAAGAGGGCGTGCCTGTAACAGAACGTTTACGCATTTCTCCAAACTGTCCTTTAATTTTGCCGAACCATATTGCGCTTGATCAAGCACGTGAATTGAAACGTGGCGATGCTAAAATTGGTACAACAGGTCGTGGTATTGGCCCTGCATACGAAGATAAAGTTGCACGCCGTTCAGTGCGCGTTGCAGATGTGATTCGTGGTGGTGAACCACTTGAGCAATTGCTAAAAGAAATGTTGGATTTACATAACTTCCAACTGACACAATACTATGGTGTAGAAGCTGTGAAGTTTGAAGATGTACTTGCACTGTGCAATACATGGAAAACTGTACTTGAACCATTAGTCATTGATGTAACTGAAACATTGCATCAGTACCGCAAAGCGGGCAAGCCAATTATGTTTGAAGGTGCACAAGGTTCGTTGTTAGATATTGATCACGGTACATACCCGTACGTGACCAGTTCAAATACAACAGCAGGCGGTGTGAGTTCAGGTTCAGGCATGGGTCCATTACATTTAGACTATGTTTTGGGTATTACTAAAGCATATACCACACGTGTGGGTAGTGGTCCATTCCCAACAGAACTTGTTTACGATGCTGCTGCTGACAAAGGTGATGAAATTGGTAAACACCTTGGCGTGATTGGTCATGAGTTTGGTGCATCTACAGGTCGTCAACGTCGTTGTGGTTGGTTCGATGCTGAAATTTTACGCCGTTCAGTTGACGTAAACTCGCTTACAGGTATTTGTCTAACTAAGCTTGATGTATTAGATGGATTAAAAGAAATTAAAATCTGTGTAGGTTATGAAGCAGTTGAAGGCGAGTGTATTGGTTCTTCTGACGCAATTGCATTTGCTCAGCTTAAGCCAATTTATGAAACATTGCCTGGTTGGGAAGGTTCTACAGTCGGCTTGACGCAAGTTGACCAATTGCCTGCAAATGCATTGTCTTATGTAAAACGTATTGAAGAGTTGGTCGGTTGCCCAATCGACATTATTTCTACAGGCCCAGACCGTGCAGAAACAATTATTTTGCGTCATCCATTTGAAATTGCTTAAATATAAATAGTTTATAAAAAAGGCCGCAACATTTGTTGCGGCTTTTTTATTAGCTCATGGTGTTTTTGTCCCAATAGGCATAACGGACTTGAGGCATGTGATTGAGTATTTCTAAGATTTTGAACATATCTGTTTGCTCTATAGATGTAGACAGTAGCGTGGTCTCAATTTCAACATCTGACTCACCAAAAGGTTCAATTTCAATGTCTTTGGCAGGGTAGTTATATTGTTTGAGCGCAACATGAATTTGCTCAATGACTTGTTTACTTTGTAAACGGTCACAGACCACATAGATGACATTGACTAACTCGGTATCATCATCTAACGGTCTACGATCCATGAATCTTACAATAGGGCGTAATAGTGTATTGGCAGCCAGTATAAAAATGGTAATGGCAAAGGCTTCAATAATTAAATCGGCCCCTGCAGCCGCTCCAATAGCAGCAGAACACCATAGTGTTGCTGCTGTATTTAAGCCATGAATTGTACCGCCATCACGCATGATCACGCCTGCACCTAAGAAACCAATCCCCGAAACAACGTAGGCGATTACACGTACTGCGCCATCACTACCATGTAAAAGCATAGCAGTATCTACAAATGCTGCAGCACCAATCGCAACTAATACATTGGTGCGTAGGCCTGCAGTCCGTTGGCGGTATTGTCTTTCAAATCCAATCAGCCCACCTAGAATAAATGCTGTAGCTAGGCTGATTAGTGTATCTAAAAGGTTGTCTAAGTTACTCAGATTCAAAGCATGCATATTAATTATTGCCAACCGTAACGTTTAACATAAATGGTTTTCATGAGTTGGGTTAGACCCATATATGCCAATAAAATAACAGGTAAATATATAAAGTATGTGACAGGGAGTGCTTGCAGTTGGAAGTAATTTGCTAAAGGTCCCATTGGTAAGAAAATACCAATAGATACTGCCAATACAGTCATGACCATGACAGGAAGAGATGCTCTGCTTTGTATAAATGGAATTTTAGGGGTGCGAATCATGTGTACAATAAGAGTTTGTGTGAGTAGACCCACAACGAACCATCCAGATTGGAATAGCGTTTGGTGCTCTGGCGTATTGGCTTTAAACACAAACCACATCAATAAGAACGTAATAATATCGAAAATTGAGCTGATTGGTCCAAAAAATATCATAAAACGACCAATACTTTCAGGTTCCCAACGCTGTGGTTTTTGTAAGATTTCTTCATCTACATTGTCAAAAGGTACAGCAGTTTGTGATACATCGTAAATTAAGTTTTGTATTAATAAATGAATTGGGAGCATTGGTAAAAATGGAATAAATGCACTGGCAACCAATACAGAAAATACGTTACCGAAGTTCGAGCTTGCTGTCATTTTAATGTATTTTAAAATGTTGGCAAATGTTCTACGGCCCTCAATCACGCCTTGCTCTAAGACCATTAAACTTTTTTCAAGTAAAATGAGATCTGCAGATTCTTTGGCAATATCTACAGCACTGTCGACCGAAATGCCAATATCAGCACTACGTAAAGCAGCTGCATCGTTAATACCATCGCCTAAAAAACCGACCACATGATTGTTCGCTTTTAACTGCATGACAATGCGTTCTTTGTGCATTGGGTTGAGTTTCGCAAAAATATTGTGTTTTTCAACAGCATGTTTGAATTCGTCATCACTCATTTGGTCAATTTCTTCACCAAGCACAATATGCTCATGTGGTAAATTAATATCTTGACAGACTTTTTGGGTCACAAATTCATTATCGCCAGTGAGTACTTTTACTTCTACGCCGTAGTTGTGTAGTGCTTGAATGGCTTTTGCTGAACTGTCTTTTGGTGGATCTAAAAAGGTTAAGAACCCACTGAGTGTTAAATTATTCTCATCTTGAATTGAAAAGATAGATTGCTCTGTAACGGGTGCATTTTTATAACCAATTGCAATGACACGTAAGCCATCTTTATTATAGCTTTGGCTATTTTGTAAAATAGTTTGCTTCAGTGCTTGAGTTAGTTCGGTACGTTCGTTATTAATTTCTACATGAGTACAAATATTGAGCATCTCTTCAACAGCACCCTTGGTGATGATCTGAGATTGTGCTTGAGGTGTTTTTACCACAACAGACATGCGACGACGGTCAAAATCAAATGGAATTTCGTCCAATTTACTGTAGTGCAAACGTTCAGTTTTAATGTCTTGATCAACATGTTCTAAAATTGCTAAATCAAGTAAGTTTTTTAATCCTGTTTGATAGTAGCTATTTAAATAGGCCAGCAGTAATACATGTGCTGAAGTATTGCCTAATACATCAAGATGTTTAGATAAAATAATTTTATCCTGTGTGAGCGTACCTGTTTTATCGGTACACAGTACATCCATTGCTCCAAAGTTTTGAATGGCATCTAGGCGTTTTACAATCACTTTTTTACGTGAAAGGAATACAGCACCTTTGGCAAGGGTAGATGTTACAATCATGGGTAACATTTCAGGGGTTAGGCCAACAGCAATAGACAGTGCAAAGAGCGCTGCCTCAGTCCAGTCGCCTTTGGTAAAGCCATTAATAAATAATACGATGGGTGTCATAACCATCATAAAGCGAATCAGTAACCAGCTGACACGGTTAACACCCACTTGAAATGAGGTTGCAACTTGATCTTGTGTTGTCACACGATGGGCAAGTGCACCAAAGTACGTTTTATTTCCTATGTTGAGTACCAACGCAGTGGCCGTACCAGAAACAATACTTGTACCCATAAAAACAATATTATCTAATGCCATGGTGTTGCTAATGTTATCACTTTGATGTTGTGCAAACTTTTCAACAGGCATTGATTCGCCAGTCATAGCTGCTTGCGAAACAAAGAGATCTTTAGCTTCAATAATACGGCAATCTGCTGGGATTAAATCACCCGCAGAGAGTTTAATAATATCGCCACTCACCAAGTATTTGGTTGGAATATCAAAAATATTGTGTGCTGCACTGGAGTTGAGTTGTTCTAAAGCATATTGTGCAAGTTTATCGCCTGAATTATTTCTATATACAGCTGCTTGATTGCTGACCATAGATTTGAGTGTGTCAGCTGCTTTATTTGATTTTGATTCTTGCCAGAATCGTAAGATGGTAGAGAGTATTACCATCATTGAAATAATGAGTGTACCTTTAGGATCCCCTGTATAGGCAGAAATACATGCCAATAACGTGAGTAAAATATTAAACGGATTTTTGTAGCAATACCAAAGGTGTTGCCACCAAGTGAGTGGTTTTTCTGTATGAATTTCATTTAGGCCATTGCGTTGCTGACGTATTTCAACTTCACTTTCGTCTAAGCCACTCAATTGAGTTTGTTTTTCTTGTAATAGTCGAGCAATCGGTGTACTAGAAGCATGTGTGAGTTGCTCGGTGAGTTGCTTTCCAATGTGTTGAGCATGGCTAGATTGATGTAATTCTTTAAGTGATGCCGATTTAGAAAAATAGCGAGTTAAGTGAAATTTCTTTAAAAAACGTGAAAATAGTTGTTCCCATAGATTGCGCATCATTTGGGTCTCCTAACTTTAGGTCATACTGAGCCGTTTCGGTTTTTGTAAAAAAACCAAAGTGAGTGTTAAATGTGTTTATGTAATTAAAACGGTTAGCTAAAATTCCAACTAAAGCCTAAGCCAATCCATCGGGCTATAGATGACCGAATGGTTTGACCGTAAGATAAATAAATACTGGTTTTGTCTTTGATGACATCGAGCCCCCAAATGAGCTGTACTTGGCGAGGGTCTAATGCGGGTTTGTAGTATTCGATTGCAATTTTTTGGGCATGGGGAAGCTCATGTGTTGCAGCAATTGCCCATGTAGATACATTCACTTCTGTGGAGTGATACCAACCTAAGTTTGCATCAATTTGAAATTGTGGCGTGATATAGAAAGAGGTTGGTAGGTTAACTTGCCAATTGGCTTCATCTGCATGTTGATTTGGCGTATAACCTACGCTAGCAGCAATACCAAATTGTTCAGATGCATAAAAAGGGTGTTTTATTTGCACTGCAACAGATGTCGTGCGGTCAACATAATTGACAGGTGTAGAGACCTCATAGTTATATACACTACAGGCAGGGTTTGCGCTTAAAAGTTGTTGTTGCTTACTGTTGGTTTGTCCAAATTCAATTTGGCAGGTGTTATTACTTGTGATTTGTGCATCATCAGTATTGTACAGTGGTAGAGCATATGTATAGCGTGACATAAGCACAATAATAATGACACTGGTATAAAAAGATAATGTAAAAAAGTAGTGATACATTTCTATTCCCCAAGGTTGAGGCAGAATATACCCACGTAGGTATTATGCTCTGAGCACATTACGTGAACATACAGAAGCTATATCTATCGAATATAGATGCTGTAGATTCTAAAATAATGATTTTATGATGTGTTTTGCTGTTAATACCATCTCGTTGCAAGATGGCATGACCCGAAGTGTCTGAGTTGCCGTTATGCTTTCAAGATGAATACAACAGTGTAAATTACACTAAACCTCGAACAACTTCCCACTGAGGGTCTCCGCACTTTAAAAATTGCCTGCATTATATACATTAATTCTTAATTGTAAATTAATTTTGGTATATATCTTAGGAGTGTGTGGTTTTTGTAAAGTTTTTTAATTGAAAGTATTATTTTAACGATGAGTTTATTCGATTAAATTTCCCTGCCATGAATGTATTAAAAATAGCACATAGATTTTATCTTCAAAATATTGATTATATTTGTTATTTTAATTATTAAGTATGATTTTAAGAAATAATTAAGCTTTGGGTATGTTCAAACTCAAAGACTGAGTTTATACTAAAGTCTTACTTGAGTTAATCTGTTTTTTTGTGAAGTAACGCATCTAGAAAAGATGTATCTATAAAAAAACAGACTAACTTTGAAAGGTTTGATTGTTACAGATAGGACTTTGTACGCTACAGTAACGTACACAAGAGTCTTAAATCTCGTATTTCAGGCTTTTATCTATGGATGGATGTTTTATTCTTTAAGGATATATTGGAATGAAGAAAATTGGATTATATCTAATTGTCGCTCTCATTGTATTGATTGTACTTGCTATTTTATTTTTGTTTAGGCCTGTTGCTTCTAAGCATATTCAAGTGGATGTGAAAGAAACAACCATTGATGCTGTACTCATTGGTGGTGGTATCATGAGTGCAACCCTTGGCACATATATCAATGAACTAGAACCGAACTGGAAGGTTCATATGTTCGAGCGCTTAGACCAAGTTGGGCAAGAAAGCTCTAACGGGTTTAATAATGCAGGTACAGGGCATTCTGGTTTTATGGAAATGAATTATACCGAAGAAAAAAACGGTAAAATGGACATTTCAAAAGCAGTAAATGTTGCAAATCAATTTGAAATCTCTAAACAGTTTTGGGCATATCAAGTTGAAAATAAAGCATTAGGAGAACCTAAAAGCTTTATTAATCCTGTTGGACATGATGCCTTTGTTTGGGGTGATAATGTTGATTTTCTCAAAAAACGTTACCAAGCCATGTCTGCGCATCCATTGTTTAAAGGCATGTACTATACAGAAGACCCTAGCGTGATTAAATCTTGGGCACCATTAGTCATGGAAGGGCGTGATCCTCAGCAAAAAGTTGCTGCGACTCGTATGGAAATTGGTTCAGATGTTAATTATGGTTCAATTACCACACAACTTATTAAAAATTTAGAAAAATCTAAGAATTTCATGCTCAGTACATCTACCGAAGTCACCAATATTAGTCAAAATGATGATAAAACGTGGTCTGTTGAATCGAAAAACCTAAAAACAGGTGAAATTAGTCGAATTAAAGCGAAATTTGTTTTTATTGGTGCAGGTGGTGCGGCCATTAAAATGTTACAAAAAACAGGTCTTCCAGAGGCTGAACAATATGCTGGGTTCCCAGTGGGTGGTGAATTTTTAATTACAGATAATCCTGAAATTACTGCAAAGCATACTGTAAAAGTTTATGGTCGTGCAGAATTAGGTGCACCACCAATGTCAGTTCCTCATATTGATACACGTTATATTGATGGGAAAAAATATGTTTTGTTTGGTCCATTTGCAACGTATTCAAATAAGTTCTTGAAAAATGGCTCTCAGTTAGACCTATTGGCTTCAACGAACAAGAACAACGTGTTACCTATGACAAAAATAGGTGTTGAGAATCTTGATCTTGTGAAATATTTAGTAAGTCAGGTGATGATGTCAGATGAAGATCGCTTTAATGAACTTAAAAAGTATTATCCGAATGCTAAACCAGAAGATTGGCGTTTGAGTCAAGGTGGTCAACGTGTTCAGATCATTAAAAATGAGCCTGGTAAACCTGCTAAGCTTCAATTTGGAACAGAGATTTTTGTGTCTAAAGATAAGTCTATTGCTGCGTTATTGGGTGCATCACCAGGCGCGTCAACATCACCTTATACGTTATTGACGTTGTTAGAAAAAGCATTCCCTGAAAAAACAAAACAAGATTGGAATCCTAAGTTGCATGAAATCATTCGATCGTATCAGCAAGATTTACGTGAAGATCCAAAGCTTTTAGATGAAACACGTAAATACACAAGTACAGTATTGGGTTTGAATTATACAACACCGACTGATTTGTTTAATGGTGCTCCTCAGCATACACAGAAGTAATTTTTTAAGTGTTGTTGTGATAAATAGGAGGTCAAAATGACCTCCTATTTTTGTTGATAAAAATGGAGTTATAAGATGAGTATCTACCTAAATTTTTTTTTAATATTGGTTAAAATTCTGACTTTTTTTATACTACTTTTTCTGTTCTTTCAATCAATGTATATTGTAGTTGTTGGTGGAGATGTACATTCTTTTTACCTTATGAGCTATATTTTACTCTCACTCAGTATTGTTAAATTTTTTAATTATTCATGTAATAGAAATGTATATATTGTGGTTTTAGCTAGTTTTAGTAGTTTTTATTTTATTTTGGCGCAAGAATACTTTCTATCACTTATAAGCTTTGTTTACAGCATATTATTATTCAAAGTAAATAAATTGTTAGTAACAAAAAAAATTCTATTTTTGATCTTGATATGTTCTTTAGTTATACATCAAAATAATTATATTAAAGATATAAAAAATAAATATAATCAAGAGGATAGTGGTGAAACTTGGCAAAAGTATGGTGCTTTGTGAGTATAGAGATAATCTTTTTTATTTTTGTAAAAGTAGAGTGATTTGGTAATACACTAATGAATAAAAAGGAGAAGTGCTTATTTACACAGTAGGTATGTTAAATACATTTTATTGTTGTATATAATGAAAATGAATGAAAAATAAGACAGGAACATATGGTGAAAAATAAGGTTTTTATAGCGTTAGGATTCTCTACGTTATTTATTATGTCGGGATGTACCACAATTGCAGATATGGCAGGTGCAGATTCAGCCACGCTAAATGCAACTTCTGCACAAAGCTTTGCTAAAATGCAACAGGAAGCAAAACAAAAAGGGGTGCTCGATACGTCATCAAGTACATACCAACGTATTTATACTATATTACAGCGTATGGAGCCTTATGCGAATCAGCTTAATAGAACAGGCCAAGCGTTTCAATGGCAACTTGCTGTTATTAAGTCAGACACGCTGAATGCATATGTTGCTCCTGGTGGTAAGGTTGTCTTTTATACAGGTATTGTGAATCGACTTAATTTATCTGACGATGAAATTGCAGCCATTATGGGGCATGAGATGACCCATGCTTTAGAAGAACACGCAAAAAATAAAATAGGTGCAGATGCACTCACCAATTTAGCAATCGATATTGGCAAAAATTATGCTGGGCAAAGCATTGGACAATTTGGAAATGCAGCGATTGATTTAGGGAGTCAAGTGGGAGTGGGTTTACCATATTCTAGAAACTTAGAAACACGTGCCGATTATGGCGGGCTGATGCTCATGGCAAAAGCAGGTTATAACCCACAAGCAGCCCTAACATTATGGGAAAAAATGAGTAGAGCGCAGGGTAATACCGGCGTAAGTTTTTTATCTACGCACCCATCAAATACACAACGTATTGCTGAAATGAAGAACAACTTACCTGCGGCGATTGCAATTTATAATCGAACACGCTAGGTTTCTTTGCTTGCGAGATGACGGCTTATATTTAGCCGTCAATCTAATTGGCTATTTCTCAGTTGAGCACTCTAAAGCAGCATCATATATTAAAATGGCTTTACCTTCTGTTTCGATCATTCCTTGTTCTTCAAGAGATTTAAGCACGCGACCAACCATTTCACGAGAGCATCCAACAATACGACCAATTTCTTGGCGAGTAATACGAATTTGGCGACCATTCGATAGAAGCATTGCTGCAGGTTGGTGAGCAAGATCAATTAAACAACGTGCAATACGACCAGTGACATCAATAAATGCAAGGTCAGTCATTTTGCGTGTAGTATTTTTTAAGCGCTTAGTGAGCTGTGAAAAAATAGCATAGTTTAGGTCTGGGTACTGTACAGCGAGTTCTAAAAAGTTTTCGTATGATATTTCAGCAATTTCACATGTTTCACGTGTTCTGACTTCAGCAGTACGGTGTGGTTCTGTTTCAAAAAGCCCCATCTCACCAAAAAATTCACCAGCATTTAAATAAGCAACAACAATTTCACGTTCATCATCTTCACGTAAAATAACAGATACCGAGCCTTTTAAAATAAGATATAGCGACTTAGACTCTTTACCAGACTCAATGAGTGTTGTACGTTTTGGGTGACGATTGATATACGCACGTTTTAATAATGCTTTAACAGACTCAGGAAGTTGATTTGGGGAGAGTATCTCGTTCGCAAAAGGGAAAAAATTAGCTGGCATGATTCCTATTCCAGAGGCAGTAGTTAAAGGGGGTGTAAGTAAATTTAATACTTGGTGAAAGAGTTCAATGAAATAAGCCCAAACCATTGGGAATAGGCTCATTGAACAAAGTGTGTTAGTGTAACGTATATCGTGTTTAATTTATATTTTTTTTAAGGTAGTTGCAATGCAATCAACAGTTCAATGGCTTGAAAATGTTGCATTTGAAGCCAAGTCTGAAAGTGGTCATACTGTAGTGATGGATGGATCACCTGCATATGGGGGTGAAAACCGTGGTGCTCGTCCTATGGAGTTGATTTTAATGGGATTAGGCGGTTGTGCTTCTTTCGATATCGTGACTATTTTAAAAAAGTCACGTCAAGATATTACTGATGTAATATGTCAATTACAAGCAGAGAGAGCAGAGAGCATTCCTGCAGTGTTTACAAAAATACACCTTCACTTTGTGGTGAAAGGGCATGGTATAAAGGAAAAACAAGTCGCTAAAGCTGTTGAGCTTTCAGCAGAAAAATATTGTTCGGCCAGCAAAATGCTGACCGATGGTGGTGTTGAAATCACCCATGACTTCGAGCTGATTGAGCTCAGTGTTTAAGTCATTCTTTGATATAATTTCGCATTATTTATTTTTGTAGAAACAATTGTGGGTCTACACGTGCATCGTTTAGGCTCATTCCCCAATGTAAATGAGGCCCTGTTACACGGCCCGTTTTACCAACCAATCCAATACGCTCACCTTGTATTACATGTTGTCCAACAGTGACATCTATTTCACTTAAATGGCAAAACATACTAATTAAACCTTGTCCATGATCAACTAAAATGGTTTTTCCATTAAAAAAATAATCGCCAATGCCAACAACTGTACCATTTGCAGGTGCAACCACTTTTTGCCCAACAGGTGCTGGAATATCTAGGCCTGAGTGAGGTGCTCGTGCTTCTTGGTTAAAAAATCGTTTTCGTCCAAATGAGTTGCTAAATTTACCTGGTGTTGGCGCAATAAATCGTGGAAAGCTATTCCACGTACTTGGCGTAAAAGAATGGTAAATACGTTGTTGTTCTTCAGCTTCTTGTTTGTATCTTGCCAGCTGTTCGGCAGAAGGCTCGACAAAGCTCTGATCTTTGAGTTGTATATGTTGTTCAGCATAGGCATATGGTTGGATATCTAAATGAATTGGCCCTTGATCTGTATCTACTTTTACAGAACCGACAGGTGTAGACAAAGGAATGCCTACAATTGCATATTTTTTTTGTGCTTCGTGTGTTAATAACACCGGCATATTCTGAAAGCTGACCTGTTGTACGTCTTCTGAAATAGGTAATACAGCAATGCCACCTGCTCTTAGTGAGTTTTGTGGTAAAAATGCAAAACTTGAACTAGAAAAACAGCAAATTGAAAGTAGTGTGAGTAATTTTTTATAAGTCATATAGATGCAACATAAATATTAAGTCAATTAATTATAGCGGTAGCAATTTATATTTGGTGTACGTTTTTTATAACCTAAAAAGCCATACGTTTTAGTATGGCTTTTTTTGATTTATCGTTTGATTGACTTAAAATTGATAGTTTACACGCATAAGAACACTGCGCGGTGTGCCTGGCAGGTCAGCTGAACGCCAATATTTCTTGTTGGTTACGTTACCTACAGCTAGGGTAACATTCCAAGGTGCTTGGCTATAACCAATCGCAGCATCTAAGCGACTAAAGCCTTTGACTTTATAATCATTGTTGAGGTTATTGTAAAATGACCCAACATACGTTACCCCTGTTTCTAGGTACACACTTTCAGTTGGTAAATAACGTACAAATAAATTGCCTGTATTTTTTGAAGTGAGTGCAAGGCGCTTATTTACATTTGTTGGTGTTTGTAAGTCTTTAGTCACTTTTGCATCGGTGTAACCATAACCACCGCGTACAAATACGTTGTCAATTAAACGGCCAATAAAGCTAAATTCTACACCTTTTGACTCGTGTTGGCCTGCTACAGCCCATAAATCAGGGTTGTTGGTTGGGTCTGGGCGATAGCGAATATTGTCTTTACGAATATCATAGACAGAGATTTGAGTATTCAAACGGTTATCTAGCCAATCACTTTTTACACCGATTTCATATTGTATATTGTACTGGGGTTCTGCATTAAATACCGCAAGGTTTTGACTTGAGGTTACTGCATTCACACCGGCAGAACCGCCAAAGGGTGAAAAGCTCTTGCTGTATGATGCATATATGCTGTGATGTTCATTGGGTTGATAAATTAACCCCACATTTGGGCTAAAACTTTCACTATCTACAGTTCGTTTAAAGTTCGGATTATTACTTGCCAGTAGTTTATTGCTGGTCGAAGATTCATAACTGTCGTAACGTGCCCCAAGCATGAGTTTAAACTGTTCATTAAAGCTAATAAGGTCTTGTAAAAAGAAGCCTAAACCTGTGGCTTGGTTATAGTTATATGTATTAAGTTTTAAATCTCCGCTACCACGAGAGCTAAACTTATCACCTGTAAGCGGGTTTACAAAACCATAAATGAGAGAGTTATTTTGATTGCTGTTTGCCAATTGTGGTTCACGTTGTTCATACGTCCAGTCTGCACCCAGCATGATATTGTGTTTTATTACGCCTGTGTTGAACTCACCAGTGATATCAAAGGTATTCGTTGTGGTTGTGTTCTTGGTATTTTGCCAATAGTAAATTTGTTTAATATAATCTTTATAGCACCCAGAGTTTGTGGCTGTTGCTTTCACTGTACTGGTACACATAGTACCTAAATAAAAATGATCGAAGTTTTGTTCAGCGACACGGTAGCTGAGTGCCCAATGAAAATTCCAATTTGGTGCATATTCATATTTTAAATCTGTACGTGCAACATGCAATGTATCATCAACAAAGTCGCCATTTTGTGCATAACTTTGTTTGGTTGATGTGCCTTGCGGTAAGTTATATACGTAGGGACCACGGTCGGGTATACGGTGTAAATTATCAAAGGTGTATTGTGTCGTCCACGTGAGTGTATGGTCATCGTTACGGTAGGTCACACTTGGCGATGCCATGACTTGACGGCTATGAATGCCTTTACGGAAGCTATCGGCTTCGCCATACTCACTGTTTAGACGTACTGCCCAGTTATCATTCACCGCATGGTTAAGATCAATGGCTGTACCTAAATTATTCCAAGACCCAGCATAAATACCTAACGTACTTTTTGAGTTAAAGTTGGCGTATTTACTCACCATATTGACAACGCCGCCGCCAGCACTACGGCCATATAATACCGAAGCAGGGCCTTTTAAGATTTCAATACGTTCTACGCTTGAAGTACTACGGCGAACTTGTCCACCTTCACGAATACCATCACGGTAAATGTCGCCTGTATCTGCATTGAAACCACGAATGGTGATACCGTCACCACGCATGTCGTAACTGGTGGAGATCCCAGGAGTACCTTGTAACATGACACTTAAGTCATTTGAGCCGTAGACTTTATACTTTTGAACATCAATGGTATCTACAGTTTGGGGAATATCTCTTTTTGCTAAGCCGTTACGTGTAACATTGGCTTCTTTATAGTCAATGTAGCTTTTGATGGGGTCTAGCTCACTCATTGCTTCTATTTTAATCGTTTCTAGCGTAGCAGTCGCTGAAGGATCAATGTTTTGTACAGATGCTTGAGTAATATTTGAAATAAGGAGGGCAAGTAAGCTGACTTTAAAGAGGGGGAGGGATGTTGTAGCCAATGTAGTCACCAATTGTTAAAGATAATGTAAAGTATTATCATTTAGTTTGCAAATTGGTTGTGATTATATTCATATTTCCTACATTTTTCATATTTTTTTTAAGATAAATTTCATATTGCAAAATATTTACTGTTTTATACTTGAAAAACCTTATCTAAGACTCACATATAATAGAGAAAAATACCCAAAATAAAATTATTTAAGTTAATGAAAATAAACAAATTTTTATTGAAAATATCAGTACTGACCTAATATATAAATTAATAGATAATAATTTTGAGGAATACATCATGCAGTTTGATAAGTTTACAACAGGTTTAACCAATACACTCTCAACCGCTCAGTCTTTGGCAGTAGGTAAAGATCATACCAGTATAGATACATTACATATTTTATCGGTTTTACTTGAAGATGCAGCCAACTTAAGTGTATTGCAACAGGCCGGTGCACAGCTTCCTGTGCTAAAAAGTAGTGTATCTAAAGCACTTGACGATGCACCAACGATTACCACACCGACAGGCGATGTTGGCTTGAGCCCAGATGCAGTAAAGGTGCTTAATTTAGCCGACAGATATGCACAAAAAGCAGGTGATGGCTTTGTATCGACCGATTGGGTGCTATTGGCATTAGCGGAATCAGGTCAAAGCCAAAAATTATTAAAAGCCGTTGGTGTTGAGGCTATAAAATTACGTCAAGTGATTGAAAAAATTAGAGGTGGAGAAAAAGTGACCAGTAATAATTATGAAGAGCAAAGAGACTCACTCAGTAAATACACAATTGATTTAACTGAACGTGCTTTGCTAGGTAAACTTGACCCTGTGATTGGCCGTGATGAAGAAATTCGTCGTACAGTGCAGGTGCTCTCACGCCGTACCAAAAATAACCCTGTACTGATTGGTGAGCCGGGTGTGGGTAAAACTGCCATTGTGGAAGGTTTGGCACAGCGTATTGTAAATGGTGAAGTGCCTGAAAGTTTAAAAGGTAAACGTGTATTATCTTTAGACATTGGTGCATTGCTTGCAGGCGCAAAGTATCGTGGTGAGTTTGAAGAGCGTTTAAAAGCCTTACTTAAAGACCTTGCTAAACAAGATGGCCAAGTAGTTCTATTTATAGATGAGTTACACACATTGGTTGGTGCAGGTAAAACTGATGGCGCAATGGATGCAGGAAATATGCTTAAACCCGCATTGGCACGTGGCGAATTGCGTTGTGTAGGTGCGACCACTTTAGATGAATATCGTCAATTTATTGAAAAAGATGCCGCGTTAGAACGCCGTTTCCAAAAAGTGTTGGTGGATGAACCAAGTGTTGAAGATACGATTGCAATTTTACGTGGTTTAAAAGAACGTTACGAAGTACACCATGGTGTGAAAATTTTAGATGCTGCGATTATTGCGGCTGCAAAAATGTCACAACGTTATATTACAGACCGTCAATTGCCCGATAAAGCCATTGATTTAATTGATGAAGCTGCATCTCGTATTAAAATGGAAATTGATTCTAAACCTGAATCTTTAGATCGTTTAGATCGCCGTATTATTCAACTTAAAATGCAGTTAGAGGTCGTTAAAAAAGAGAAATATAAAGGTAGTAAAGCTGAAATTTCATATTTAAATGATCAGATTCAGCCTTTACAAAAAGAGTATGACAGTCTAGAAGAAGTATGGCGTAAAGAAAAAATTCTGGTTGAAAGTACCAAACAGAGTCAAATAAAACTTGATCAAGCCCGTATAGCACTGGAAAAAGCCCAGCGTGAAGGTAATTTGGCAGAAGCAGGCCGTTTACAGTATGGTCTTATTCCTGAGCTTGAAAAGCAACTTGAGCAAGATGATGTTATTGATGAAAATGATGCGTTACAACTTATTCGCACTAAAGTGACTGAAAATGAAATTGCTGAAGTGGTGAGTGCGGCAACAGGTATACCTGTGTCTAAAATGCTGCAAGGCGAACGAGAAAAATTACTTGCGATGGAAAGCTTCTTACACCAACGTGTGGTTGGGCAAGATGAAGCAGTGGTGGCTGTGTCAAATGCGGTACGCCGTTCAAGAGCTGGGTTGTCTGATCCCAACCGTCCGAGTGGTTCATTTCTGTTTTTAGGTCCTACAGGTGTGGGGAAAACAGAGTTGACTAAAGCATTGGCCAATTTCCTATTTGATGATGACGATGCCATGATTCGTATTGATATGAGCGAGTTTATGGAAAAACATTCGGTCAGTCGTTTAGTGGGTGCGCCTCCAGGCTATGTAGGTTACGAAGAAGGCGGTGTACTTACCGAAGCTGTACGCCGTAAACCGTATAGCGTTGTATTGTTTGATGAAGTCGAAAAAGCACATCCAGATGTATTTAATATTTTATTGCAAGTGTTAGATGATGGTCGTTTAACAGACTCGCAAGGGCGTATGATTGACTTTAAAAATACAGTGATTGTGATGACTTCAAATTTAGGTTCACAAGATGTGCGAGAGTTAGGTGATGATGCATCAGAGGATGAAGTTCATGCAGTGGTGATGAATGCAGTAAGCCAACACTTCCGCCCAGAGTTTATTAACCGTATTGATGAATTGGTTGTATTTCATAGCTTGAAAAAATCACAGATTCGAGGTATTGCTGATATTCAGTTAGGCCGTTTACGTGAGCGTTTGCAAGATAGAGATATTGGCTTAACCGTAGAAGACAGTGCATTTGATGTGTTAGTTGATGCAGGATTTGACCCAATTTATGGTGCTAGACCACTAAAAAGAGCGATTCAGCAACAGATTGAAAATATACTTGCACAAAAAATTCTAGCTGCTGAATTTGAAGCAGGTGATCAGATTGTCGTACATGGTGATCACGGTCAGTTGGTATTTGATAAACGTAAATTGAGTTAAGTTTTTTAGTCTTACTTTATACTTTTAAAAAGCTATTACAACGTAATGGCTTTTTTTGTTTTTAAAAAAAATAATAAGTTAAAAGACACATTAAATAGATATAATGAATATTAGTATACATTTAATGCGATAGTTTTATATGTTTAATATTGTAGTAACTCTAGAAATAAAAGATTCATGATTGATTCTCTTTAGGTTGGTGATAATTATTTTAAAAGGAAAAGTATGGAACTATCGTTAATGTCAGAAATTGGCGGTTACTCTATTATCATCGGGGTTTTTTTATGGATACGTATAGATGCTCTAGATGACTCTAAACGTACAAAAGAAGAGCGACTTGAAGCATGTAAAAAAGGCGATCGTGATGAGATTGTCTTTTACCAAGCAGAGAAAGTTTGGCGCTATATGTGTGGTATTGGGTTATTCCTTTTTGTTATGGGGTTATTTTTTTAGTAGAGAGCTCACTTTTGATGTCAGTTAAATATAACAGGAGTCATTTCATGAGGTTATTGAATACAAAGTGGGGAAGCAGCTGTGAATGATGAAAAATCAGAACCACCATTAGTTTTAGGCCTTTTTATAGTTTTAGGCATGTTTACCTATTGGCCTATTATTATTTATATCGTATCTATGAAAAGCAAAGGAATTTATATCGTTCCTGATGTCAGTCGGTTTAACTTATACGCTGGACTTGTTTCAGTTTTTCTAGCAAAAATGTTTAGATTACTCTTTGATAAGTTAGAGGGAAATAATCATATTTTTTATAGAAACGTTAGTGCCTGTTTTATTCATTTCTTTTCAGGAGTTGTAGTTGCAGCCGCATTTTCAGTTTTTATGTTTGTTCTACCAAGTCTAGCACACAAATAATTTAAAGCGGTAAATAGTTCAAGAGTGTTTGATTTATTTCATTAATTTTTAAAAGAATATTTTTATTTAAATGTCAGCTAACAGGAAATAAAATATGGTGTCTACATTAAAAAAGACCGCACTGTTATGTTTGTCGCTTTTGACCATGGCATGCCATCAAAAAGAGTCTGCAGCAAATAGTCCACAAGTTGAAAAAGACCCCTACGGTCAGCCTTATTATATAGGCAACCTCGATGGCATAAAAATGAAACTGGGCAGTGCAATTGAATATGTCGATTACGAAATTTGCCCAGTTTGGACATTTGACGATATAGACCCAAAATGTACACCAAAACCTAAACGTACTTATGATTCTCGATTTTTAAGATTTCACTTTACTTTGTATTACCCAACAGATCTTTTATTGCTTAATTTCTCTGGTTTTTTCTCAACGAATGATTCAAAGAAAAAGTATGAAGCAGAGCGGAATGATGCAAATAACCAATGGGTTAAGGTTTCAGTAGAGTCCAATAAGCACGTTCAAGCAGGGTATTTAAAAGACATTCTACGCAACCAAACAATAGAAACTCGTCTTTCAGATAAAGAGCATTTAGAGAAAGTCAATTATATCAACACTTATGAAAAAACCACAGAAAATGTCTATGGGTTGCAAAAATATAAGCCCCACCCTAGATGGGTAGAAAATTATAGTTATAAGAATATAACTGATTTATACGTTGCTTATAACAGTAAAGGAGATGTGAGTACACTCATCACTTGTAATGATCGATCACCATATCCTAATGCACGTGATTGTAATCAGTGGTTTATTTTATCTGCAGATACGCATGTCAATATCAAAGCTCATTATCAATTTGTGAATTTAAAAGATTGGCAAATTATTCAAAGCAAAGTACTCAAGCAAATTAATCATTTAAAAGTTTTATAGGGGAACAATATGTCACGTCAAACACTTATAGCTGGGTTTTTAAATTTTTAAAGTAGGGCAATCACTAAATTTTTATGTTTAGGCAAGTTTTTAAATAGCACTTATTGAATAGTAATAATAGCTTTAAAAGAATGATGAAACTTTGGGATTAACAAGAAATAGGGAGCGTTATGAATAAAATTATTTTAGATCTGTTAAAGGTTCTTGGTTGGTGTTTCATGGCTTTTATTGGGTTCATTTGTTTATTTTTATTCGTGAGTTTTATACGTGGAATAAGTGGTCCTTCAACCCCAAGCA
The DNA here is from genome assembly GCF_900096955.1 of Acinetobacter boissieri. Taxonomy (GTDB): domain Bacteria; phylum Pseudomonadota; class Gammaproteobacteria; order Pseudomonadales; family Moraxellaceae; genus Acinetobacter; species Acinetobacter boissieri. Next base: position 117,536 of record NZ_FMYL01000002.1, read on the forward strand.
TACGTGAAAAACCGTATGAATGCGGCATGTTAGGTCATCAGCAGATGCGTATTGACCGTAGATATTTATTTTTATCTAAAGTCGAATATCAAGGGGTGGATTACTGGGGAGGGAATAGCACCCAAGCACATGAAGCGAAAGGCTGTAATGACCCCATCAGTAGTGCGAATTTTAGAGTGTCATGGCCTGCAATGTCACCTACAGGTAGTTTTAATTATTTGGAAAAACCTGATGATTTAAGTATTTCTATACAGCAATCTCAAATACTTACTAGTGAGGGAGGAGAAAAAATTATAAAAAAATATATAAAAGAAGGTATGACAAGAGAATTAAAAATCAAATTAAGAAAAAGTATTATAGGTTCTAGTGAAGAAATGTCTGAACAAGAATTTAAAGAAAAAAAACAGTTTAATTCAAACTTAGGGCTATATCAAATTGATGTTGTTGAAGAAGAAGGGAGTCAAAAGAAGGTGTATTGGCAAGAAACGGGCGATAAAAAAGTCACTCTGGTGATTAGCTGCTTGTATTTCAAAATGGGTATAACGATGTGTGAATTAGAAAAAAACAATTTACTACAGGATCGCAATATGAGGTATTTAAAACTTGACTTTAGGTCTGAGTTATTACCGCATTGGCAACAACTTATACAAGATTCAGAAAAACTGATTCAATCTTTTACAGTGAAGGGGAAGTGAAGTGAAAGCAAAACAAACGATTAATATGGATGAAGAGCTGAGTGGAAATGATTAAACCTGACTCAAGCGAAATATCAGTTTTTACAAGCACAAATTAATTTACTGCAAATTACGGGGGGCTTTAGTTCAAGAGTGTTTGATTTATTTTATTAATTTTTAAAAGAGTATTTTTATTTAAATGTCAGCTAACAGGAAATAAAATATGGTGTCTACATTAAAAAAGACCGCACTGTTATGTTTGTCGCTTTTGACCATGGCATGCCATCAAAAAGAGTCTGCAGCAAATAGTCCACAAGTTGAAAAAGACCCCTACGGTCAGCCTTATTATATAGGCAACCTTGATGGCATAAAAATGAAACTTGGAAATGGGATTAGCTATATCGATTATGAAATTTGCCCAGTTTGGACATTTGACGATATAGACCCGAAATGTAGGCCAAAACCACAGCGTACCTATGATTCCCGATTTTTAAGATTCTACTTTACGCTACATTATCCAACAGACCTTTTATTGGTGAAGTATCTTTCAGATCCGATTAACCACTCAGCAGACAAGTATGAAGCAGAGCGGAATGATGCAAATAACCAATGGGTTACGGTTTCAGTGGAGTCCAATAAACACGTTCAAGCAGGGTATTTAAAAGACATTCTACGCAACCAAACAATAGAAACTCGTCTTTCAGATAAAGAGCATTTAGAGAAAGTCCATTACATCAACACTTATGAAAAAACCACAGAAAATGTATATGGATTACAAAAATATAAGCCCCATCCTAGATGGATAGAAAGTTATGGTTACAAGGATACAACAGATATATATGTTGGCTACAATAGTAACGGAGACGTGAGTACACTCATCACTTGTGATGATCGATCACCATATCCTAATGCACGTGATTGTAATCAGTGGTTTATTTTATCTGCAGATACGCATGTACATATCGATGCCAAATATCAATTTGTACATTTAAAAGATTGGCAAATTATTCAAAGCAAAGTACTCAAGCAAATTAATCATTTAAAAGTTTTATAGGGGGAACAATATGTCACGTCAAACACTGATAACTGGGTTTTTTTAAACTTTTACTTTAGCTTAAATCGATAGGTTTTATTAGATAAAAATATTTAATAATCAATATATTGGGATTTATATATATGGAATTATCATTGATATCAAAAATTGGAGTTTTTTTAGTGGTAGGAGGTTTTCTTTTTTGGATACAAGTAGGTACTTTAGGATACTCAAAGCTTACTAAAAAAAGGCTTTTGAAAGCACAACAGAGAGATGATAAAGGAGAAGCTCTATATCATAAAATTGAAATTTTTTTTAATAAATGTTGCCCTTATGTATGTGGCATAGGGTTGTTATTGTTTTTTATCGGTTTATTTTTTTAAGGGAGGATTATATCAATAGGTCAAGATTATGAATAAGTTGTAAGAATAAATCAATTTGCTGCAAATCACAGGTAGTTTTAGTTATAGGGTGTGGTTAACATTCATAATGTTAACCAAATGTATATGCAAGCTAAAGCCCACCACATTAGCTAGTCATATCGAGTTGCTATTCCTCTAAAGTGCTTCAATCTTGCAAATGTATTTTCAACTAAATGTCTAATTTTATATAAATTCTAATCCATATGATGATTATTGGAGTGAGTATTGCATTTGCGTGGAATATTGGCTTGTGTATCTGTCACTATAATTTCAATTGAGTTGCTATAAAAATCAACGGCTAAATGTATTTTTGAGCTATTCCCACCAATGCTTTTTGATATACCTTGATTCTTTAATCCTGCAGAGTGCTGGGGTGCTCTGATATGAGAAGCATCGTTTATTACGATTAGATTATCGATAATGATCAGTGTTGATCATTTAGCATTGTATGAGGCATAGAGAGTAGTAAATTTAAATTTGGCGATTTAAGTTTGCTATCTCGCTATTTTTATATAGTCAATACACCCTAAGTTTCTTACATCGTATTTTATACTTTTAAAAAGCCATTACAACGTAATGGCTTTTTTTAGCAAATAATTAAAGAGATTTTTTTCATATTTTGATATTTTTTTGTGATTTGTTTTGAGTTTTTGGTTGCTAAAATGTATAGTATTTGTAATATTTTATCAGGGTGGTTTTATTGTGTCAGTGAGTCATAAAAAAAAGATAATAGTGGTTGTGGCCATTGGTGTTGCCGGTTGTAGCGTATTTGGTGCAAGTATTTACGCAGATAAAGAATTAAAAGCGATGTATAGTGCAGATCAAGCATATGCTAACAATATAAAGTCAAAAAAAGTTAATTTTAACATGGGTCTTTTTTCAGGTGATGTAAGTTGGGAGGCTGAGATTTTTGCAGATCCATGTAAGCAAGAAAGAAGTGTTGTAATTAAGGGTACTGACCATGTGACTCGTGGTTTAACTGGCTATGACATTCAATCAAAAATTGATGTTGAAAATGATGAAATTAAAAGATTATTTGATAATAAGCCCGTGGTTACTTTGGATGCACATATGAGTTGGCTTGGGCAAATAGATGTGAAGTTAAACAGTCCAAGTATTATTAAAAATAAAGATAAATACCAAATTGATTGGGCTGGTTTGAACGTGGCGTTTAAAGCAAAGAAACAAGATGGCGATGTTTATTATAAAGATTTTGTGCTGAATGTACCTAAACTTCATGTGAAAGAAAATGAAAATTTAAAAGAGTTAACAATTAAAAATATAGTTTATAAGTCAGATCATGGATTTATGAAAAAAATCATTCCAAATACATCTGAGATTACGATTGATGCAATTCAAACAGATTTTAATCAAAAGATTGATGTTAATTTGATTAAATATAAATTTGAAACCTTTGATCAAAATGACAAGTTATCAGCAGTACAAGCTTTCTCTGTTGGTAATGCTACATTTGGGCCGTATCAGTTAAATAAATTGGTTTTTAACTCGCAAATACAAAATGTTGCTAAAGTAGAAGCACAAAACGCATTTTCTGAAATCAATGAATTACAAAAACAATGCTTACCTGCTCAAGAAAAAATGACTAAGATAGCAAAAGCGGTATCACTGGTTTTAGAAAAAGGTCTAAAATTTAATTCAAAAGAAAATGTCATTGAAGTGAATCATCAAAAGTTGAATTTTCATGTTGATGGTATGCTTAACGCAGGAAAATATTCTGCTACCTGGCCAGACATTGCGTATACTATTCCACAAAAAGTGACGTTTACGTATGGTATGGAAGTCGATAAAGGTCTTATTCAATTGCTTCGCCCAGAACTGACAGAAAACAATATGAAAGATATGGCGAATATGTATCAAGGAAAACTAACCGATCATTCATTACAATTTACTGGCAAGTTTGAAAATGGAAAACTAAATTAAGCTAGATTAAACTAAAAAACCGAGCAATTATGCTCGGTTTTTCTTTTTTAGACTGCAAAGTGTTTAATTTTCCAAGCACGATGAATTTTCTGATTACGTTTAAAGTCAGGGCCAATTGTATCTTGTGTGATTTCTTCTACATCAAACATGGCTTCAATTTCTTCATTCATTTCAAAGCCACGGTAGTTGTTTGAAAAATACAAAGTACCATCAGAGCTTAAACGGTTCATAGCACGTTTTAATAAAGATAGGTGATCTCGCTGTACATCGAATGTACCATGAAACTTTTTCGAGTTAGAGAAGGTTGGTGGATCGATGAAAATCATGTCATATTGTTCATGACCTTCTTTAAGCCACTCAAAGCAATCTGCTGCAAAAAACATGTGTTGTTCATCTGCATGGTCTACGGTTAAACCATTAAGCACGAAGTTTTCTTTTGACCAATTAAGGTAGGTGTTTGATAAGTCAACACTCGTAGTACTGGCTGCACCACCTAAAGCGGCATGTACACTTGCAGTGGATGTATAGCTGTATAAGTTCAGGAAGTGTTTTCCTTTCACTTCACTGGCAATACGCAAGCGAATGGGTCTATGGTCTAAAAATAAGCCTGTATCTAAATAGTCTGTTAAATTGACTAAAATATTCGCTTTGCCTTCTTTAACAACAAATCGTTTTGACACTGTACTTTGTTTTTCATACTGTGTTTTTCCAGACTGGCGAGCACGTGTTTTAATAAAGATAGCTTCACGGCCTAAGCCTGTCACTGCACGAAGAGCAGCCAATGCCAAATTAAAGCGTTTTTTTGCTTTTTCTGGGTCAATGGTTTTTGGTGGAGCATACTCTTGTACGTGTAAGCGGTCACCATAAAGATCGACTGCAACATTAAAGTCAGGCAAATCTGCATCGTATAAACGTAAGCAATAAACGCCGTCTTTAACAGCCCATTTTTTTAAGGCAACCATATTTTTTTGTAGACGGTTGGTAAAGTCTTGCGCCTCTTCAAGTTCAACAGGCTGATTTTGCCATCTGGCTAAAAATGGCGTGTTGTTTACGAGGGGCTTAATTGTACCAAATCGTACATAAATTGGCAGTTTACCATTCATTAAACGTAATGTTTGAGGCTCATTAAATGCCAAAACATCAGCTTCTTCAATTTGCGCTGCAATAATCGCAGCATACTGGTTTGGAAAAGCTTTTTGTAGTAATGCAGAAATACCTAAATACACAGCACGGTTAGAGGCTTTATCACCAAGTCGCTCACCATACGGTGGGTTGGTGACAATAAATGCTTGCTCATTGTCACTGAGGTTAAAATCAGGCCAGTCGGCAAGGGTACGTTCTTCAACCTGAATTTGATCTAATATAGACTCAAACCCTGCAGCAACAATATTGTTTTTAGTGGCTTTTACTGCATCCCAATCTGCATCATATGCATAAAAACGTGGTAGTGGTTTCAGTAATGCTGTGGCATGACGTTCGGTTGCTTCAGCTTTAATGCTCATCCATAAGTCATGGTCATGTCCATGCCAACCATTAAAACCAAAACGACGGACTAAACCCGGTGCTCGGTCGGTTAAAATCATGAGTGATTCAATAATAAATGTACCCGAACCACACATTGGGTCAAGCACAACAGCGGGTTTACGCTCGAGCAGTTTTGCCTTATGTAAAATGGCTGCGGCTAAGTTCTCTTTAATTGGTGCATCAGTCATATAGTGGCGATAACCACGTTTATGCAATGAGTCACCAGATAAATCTAAACAGTAAATATGAGATGTTTTACCTGCTAATACATATAGTGTAATTTCAGGTTGTTTAATATCAATACTTGGACGGCGACCGACATTTTCCATGAAATTGTCAACCACACCATCTTTTACACGTAACGTGGCAAACTGACTGTTTACTTTGACATCACGCTCAACGTGTAAACGAATAGCAAATGTACTTTGGGGTGCAAAAATAAGTGACCAATCAAAATTCACTGCACCTTCAAAAAGCTCTTCAGCAACGTCACGCACATCATGGTTTTGTTCAATGTCATGCTCATAAATTGGCATGACCACACGTGACGCAAGGCGTGACCACATACAAATACGGTAAGCTGTTTCAAGTGTACCTTTGAAAATTAAGCGACCAGCTTTACGTTCTACATTGGTTGCACCCAAATGAGCGATTTCTTCTTCGAGTAATGGTTCAAGACCATCGGCACAGGTAACCCAATATGTAGATAAACGTTGCGGTGAATTCATGCAAACTTCCAAAACAAAAACAAGCAAAGAGGGATTTTAACGTATTTTACCCCTATTTGGCTTGTGTTATTTATAGCTTTTTTATTGCCACGTGACTGCGAATTATTCTTATTTTCCGATACAATATGTCAACTTAGCGTAGGACAAAGGAATCACTGATGCATTTGGCTAAATTGCATGCTCCAAGTCAGATTCAACTGAATGAACATGGGAACTTAAAACACTTTGTAACCATAGAAGGTCTGAGTAAAGAGACTTTAAATACCATTTTAGATACCGCTGAAACATTTATAAATGATAATAATCAACTGATTACTTCGCCATTATTGGAAGGGCGAACAGTCATGAACCTGTTCTTTGAAAATTCGACCAGAACCAGAACTACATTTGAGGCAGCTGCAAAACGTTTATCTGCCAATGTATTAAATATTGATATTGCACGTTCAAGTACAGCCAAAGGCGAAACCCTTAGAGATACGTTGTGGAACTTACAAGCCATGGCTGCCGATATTTTTGTGGTACGTCACTCATCTTCAGGCGCGGCACACTTTATTGCCAAAGATGTGTGTCCGAATGTTGCTATTATTAATGCAGGTGATGGCCAACATGCGCATCCGACCCAAGCCATGCTTGATATGTTAACCATTCGCCGTGAAACCAAAAAGCCATTTGAAGCACTGAGTATTGCAATTATTGGTGATATTAAGCATTCACGTGTGGCCCGCTCAGATGTTGCAGCGTTACAAACATTAGGCTGTAAAGATATTCGAGTGATTGCACCGAATACCTTGTTGCCGTATGGTTTTTCTGAATATGGCGAAGGGGTACGTTTATTTAACCAAATGGACGAAGGTGTAAAAGACTGCGATGTGATTATCACTTTGCGTATTCAAAATGAACGCATTGAATCGCCAGCACTGGCTTCACAGCTTGAGTTTCATAAAATGTATGGCTTAAATGAAGCACGTTTAGCATTGGCTAAGCCTGATTGTATTGTGATGCACCCAGGGCCAATGAACCGCGGTGTAGAAATTACTTCAAGTATTGCCGATGGTGCTCAGTCAGTGATTTTAAACCAAGTCACCAATGGAATTGCAGTGCGGATGGCAGTGTTAGCATTGTCTATGAATGGACAGTTACAGGCACAAGGATTACTTGATGCAGGTTCAATGGTTTAAGAGGAATAGACATCATGACAAGTGTTAAAATAGAAAATGTACGTGTTTTGGATCCTGTAAACCAGATAGACCACGTGGAAACTGTGTATTTAAAACAAGGTCAACGTGTTGATTATATAGAACAACCACAACAAGTGATTGATGGGCAAGGGCGTTGGCTCATGCCAAGTATGGTTGATTTGTGTGCTCGATTACGAGAACCAGGTCAACAACAACACGGCACATTGAAATCTGAAGGAAAAGCTGCACGTGAGCAAGGCATTTTGCATGTTGTCACGCCACCAGATTCTAAACCAATTGTGCAAGACAATGGCTCCCTTATACAGGGCCTCATTGAAAAAGCATGGCATGATGGCAAGATTCATTTAAATATTATTGGTGCACAAACTCAAGGCTTACAAGGTAAACAACCTGCAAATATGGCAGGGCTAAAAAAAGGCGGTTGTGCATTTGTGTCTAATGCTAATGCATCATTTTTAGATGATGATGTATTGTTGCGTACTTTAGAGTACGCAGCAGGTGTAGATATGACAGTCGTTTTTTATGCAGAAGAGGCCAATATTGCCAAAGATGGTTGTGTGCATGAAAGCTTTGTCGCTTCACGTCAAGGGTTACCTATGATTTCACCTTTGGCAGAAACGATCGCGATTGCTAAGTACTTGCTCATGGTTGAAGCCACTGGCGTAAAAGCCCATTTTAGCTTGTTGTCTTGTGGTGCATCTGTTGAGCTGATTCGTATTGCAAAAAATAAAGGCCTGCATATTACAGCAGATGTGGCCATGCACCAGTTACATTTAACTGATACGCTGATTGATGGGTTTAATACGCTTGCACATGTTCGCCCGCCACTACGTAGCCGTAAAGATCAGTTACAGTTACGTGAAGGTGTACAGTCAGGCGTGATTGATGCCATTTGTACACATCACGAACCTTTAAGCGCATCGGCTAAGCTTGCACCATTTGCAGAAACAGAAGCGGGTATTTCTGCGTTTGATAGCTTTGTTGCCCTTGGCGTACAACTTGTCGCAGAAGGTGTACTTACGCCGTTGCAATGGGTTGAAAAAGTAACGCTTGCGCCAGCCAAAGTAGCGAATATGGCGAATCGTTGGCAACAAGAGTGTGGTTGGGTTTTAGTTAATCCGACACAAACATGGCAACTTGATCGCAAAACTATGCGATCACAAGGTAAAAACACCCCACTTTTTGAGCACATGTTAACAGGGCGAGTTGAAGAAACTTTTTATCGTATTTAATGTGATGTTATGAGGTGCCATCAAGTTGTTCGATTTGATGGTACTTCTGTTTTAGTGAATGTTGTACTGTATTTTTTATAGGCCAGCGCACTTCGCTTGCAGAGCATATAATCATTAAAAGATAAAGGTGTAGGGGCATTTAAAAAGATGGTTTGGGCAATTATTGTTATCTTTGTTGCAGTGTTTTTTTTAGGCTTATTGGTCTCTTTTTGGAAGATTATTTTATTAACAGCGATTGGTAGTTTGATTGGTGGGCCGATCGGAGGTGTCATTGGTTTTATTATTGGGTTATTTGTTTCCTCAAGTAAAATACAAAAGAAAAAGGTCACCTCTAGCACATGGCAAAATACACAAGGTCAACGTTATAACAATGAAGTGACCATTGAATGGCTAGCTCCAATCATTCATTTGGTAAGTCATTATGCAAAATTTCAAGGTCAGCCATGGACATCACAAAAAGTTAATTTTGTGAAATCTATGTTTGAGTCTTATTGTAAGTCTGAGCAAGATTATATCTATTTGCGAGATATGCTTAAACAAAAAGACCATGCTATTCAAAGGCAAATAGATTCAATTCTACAACAACAACTCGATTATGATTCGACATTAGAGATATTTAAATTATGTGCTCAGGCATTGTATTTAAATGACTTAAGTGACCAAAGTATGCAGGTTGTATTGGCTGATTTAGCCGAAAGATTATGGTTAAAACAGCATGATTATCAAGCGATTATTAATTTATTTAAAACACATCGTCAGCAAGACTTTAATGATTCAGCATATCGCCAACACAACTCGAGTCATGCCTTAAATGAGGCTTATACGTGTTTGGGTGTAAGTAACCGTGCTACAAAAGAAGAGGTTGTGAAGGCGTATCGAATAAAAATAATGAAATGTCACCCAGATAAAAATCCAAATGCTACAAGTGAGGAAAAAGAAAAACTTACACAACAATCGATTGCACTACAAGAAGCAAAAGATTTAATCGTTCGGCATTTAGAGCATAGTTAGTTGTTTGGTAAGTGATATTTATACATGTTGGATGCTATATATACTCGGACTCCCTATATTTTAATTCGTGTCATGAATGCTGATTTTTATGTTATTACAAGATTTAGTGTTTGTATTAAAATGAAAAAAAGAAGTGAAAGGTAATCAGTATTTTGAGGTTATAGAAATTAAATAAATTAACGAAAATATGGAGCGTTAAAATGACTGCAAAACAACGAGCTTATTATGAAGAAAAACTCAATTATGAAATTGACTCGTGGGATTTATTTATAGCTTTAAAGGCGAGTGAAAATATTATTATTGTAGATGGCAGAAGTACAGAAGCGTATACAAAAGAGCATATTCCGAATGCTGTAAATTTACCTCATCGAAATATGTCAGAAGTAACGTTGGCTCATTTATCTAAAGAGCCAATATATGTGACGTATTGTGATGGGATTGGCTGTAATGCGTCTACGAAATCTGCATTTAAAATGCTAACTTTGGGTTTTAAGGTCAAAGAACTCATTGGTGGTTTAGATTGGTGGAAGCGAGATGGGCATAAGACTGAAGGGGAGAATCCACAAGTAGAAGAGTCTATAGATTGTGGCTGTTAATGATATTGTACCAATAATACTCAAGTCATTGTTTTTGTTGTAATCCATCGCCTATATAAATAATCTAGTTATGGCAATAAAAGCAATACATATAAAGATTAGTGGTGAAATATAATGGATCCATTGACCATAGTGGCTATTTTTATTTTTCAAATAATTTGCTGAAAGTGCTGCAAATATATTGATCATGAAGCCACTAAAGTTAAAAATCAGCCCATAGCACAAAAAATATAACCACAGGGGTTGGGCTGTTGGTGAAATAAATTGTGGTAGTAAGCTAAGAAAAAATAAGCCAATTTTAGGGTTAAGTAAATTAATAAATACACCATAAATAAAAGACTTACGGTGTTGGTGCTGATGTGTTGTATTTATACCACCTTTTTTTCTTGGCCAACTTAGAAAAGCCAAATACAGTAGATATAAAACGCCAAGTGTTTCTATGACTTTGTAAAGTATTGGTACATGATTAAAAATAACAACCAAGCCAAAAGAGGTCAGTATTACATAAAAAAATACGCCAATTTCAACGGCCAAAGCAGATTGAATACCTGACTTTACACCAGAATGTATACTTTCCTGAATGACAAAAAGCATGGCAGGGCCAGGGGTCAAGTTAATGACTAAAACTGTCATCAGAAAAAAACAAAAATTAAGGTCCATATACTTTTTTTCTACTGTATAAGTTCAAGACCTGTGGAATTACAGGTCTTGAGGTTACATCACTTATTTCTTTTTCATCAGTGTTGTTTCAGGCTGGCTCTCTTTGGGACTGTCTTCGACTTTTTTCGTAGACTTGGCTTTTTTCTTCTTTTTCTTTGGCTTTTCTTCTTCGACAGAGCCATCTTCAATAGATTGCCAATAGTTCAATTGATCCATGACCGCAGCATAAATAGAGCCTTTCGTATATTGGCCTTTCTTACCCAGTATGCCCACAGGTCGTGCCATAAGTATTTCAAGTGCTTGATCAATGGTATCAATGGCATGTACGTGGAATTGGCCTGATTCAACCGCATCAATGACATCTTGGCGGAGCATTAAATGTTGCATGTTTTGACGAGGAATAATAACACCTTGTTTGCCCGTTAAACCTTGTAATTTACATGCATCATAAAAGCCTTCAATTTTGGCATTTACGCCACCAATCGGTTGTACTTGACCTAATTGATTCATAGAACCTGTAATAGCCCAAGATTGGTCGAGCGGAATTTGACTGATTGCAGAAATCAGTGCAGAAAGTTCAGCAACTGTTGCGCTGTCACCATCAACTTGACCATAGCTTTGTTCAAATGCAAGCGCTGCAGAGAAATGCAAAATTTGTTCACGACCAAAATGTGCTTTTAAGAAGCTCGACATCAGCAACACACCTTTAGCATGTAATGAACCACCAAGCTCTACACTACGTTCAATGTCTAAAATATCACCACCACCTTGATATACAGACGCAGTTAAGCGAGAAGGTAGACCAAACTCGACATCTGCATAATGAATCACAGACAGCGCGTTGATTTGGCCCAAACGATGGCCTTGTGTTTCAATGAGTTGCGTACCGCGTGATAGATCTTGCCAATATAGCTCACGTAAATAGCCTAAACGATACTGGCGATGTTGTAATGCCGTATTAATATGGTTTTGTGTGACTATTTTATCACCTGCTTGTAGGGCGTGATGATGTGATTCACGAATTAAATCACCCAAGGTTGAAGCATGTAGCGATAATGAGCTTTGGTCTTCTGCTTGACGGCTTGAATCTGTGAGTAAAGCTACAAGTGCCGAGCGATCAAATGGTAAGAGTTTATCCACTTGAACATAGTCGGCAATCAGTTGCATGTAGGCTTGTTCGTTACTTGTATTTCGCTCTAAGGTATCTGTAAAGTCTGCTCGAATTTTAAAGACACTGCCAAGCTCGGGTTCTAACTCTAAAATTTCGTAATATACTTCAGGTTCAGCAAGTAATACGAGTTTTAACTCAAGTGGAATAGAGGCAGGTTCAATAGAAATACTACCTGTGAGCGTAAGCATATGCTCAAGTGAAGACAATTTGAGTTGTCCAGATTTGAGTGCACGTTTTAGCCCCTGCCAAGCATAAGGCTGTTCGAGCAAATGTTCGGCTTCTAAAATTAAAAAACCACCATTAGCACGATGTAATGCACCTGCACGAATGAGCGTGAAGTCTGTAGTGATGGTGCCATTTTGTGTCAGTTGTTCCACATGCCCAAGTAAGTTGTAATGGGTTGGAAAGTCTTCAAAAATGACAGGTGCGCCTTGATCTTTTTCATGAGTCACTACAACATTGGCTTGGTAGCGAGATGGTATACGACTAAATTGAGCCGGAATAAAGTCATCTTCTGCTTGCTCAAGTACAGCTTCAATATTGTTAATAATATCGGCAGCATAGCGTTCAAGATAGTTTTGTAAACCTTCGACACCTTGAAACGATTTGAGTAACTTTTCAATGCGTGGGATGATTACATCTTGTGCAATCTCTCGGTTTAAGTCTGTGACTTGGTCGCGTGCAACATCTTCAATGTCACCGAGTGCTAGGCCTAAACGTTCTAGCTTTTTATTCATACTACGTACATTTTTTGCAATTTCAGTGCGTTCTTCTTTACTGAGAGCATCAATGTCAATTTGAGTCATTTCTTGTGTTTGACCATCTTTGTGATGGACAGGTACAAAACAATTGTCTTCATTTTTAGAAACCAGTTTTACACCAATGGTTTCACCTTCTTGTGTGAGCTCAATCAGAGCTTCTTGTTGCTCTTGACCTGTTTTATGGCGAATTTTTTCTACAGCATCACTATATTTTTCAGCACTAAAACGACGTTCAAGTTGTTTGAGTATGGTGTGCCAGTTCTCATGCAATTGACTTTGAAATAGTGCTGCTTGTGCAGTTGGAAAACGTAACGCAATTGGTTTGCGTGCATGTTCAAAGTTATTGACATACACCCAATCATTTGGTGTTGGCATAGATTTAGCATGCTGAGCTAGCAAGCGCTTAATCATGGTACGTTTGCCTAAACCTGCTGTACCAACTGCAAAAATGTTATAGCCAGAGTACGGCAGTGCAATACCAGCTTCAACTGAAGCACGAGCACGGTCTTGTCCTAAAAAATTATTGAGTGGTTTGATGCGCCGTGTAGATGCAGGAATATTAGACAGTTTAGTAACATGGGTGAGCTTTTCTGGTTTGAGTGCCGTTTTCTTGAGTGTTTTTTCTATGGCAGGTTGGTCAAAAGCAGAAGTAATAAGTTGTTTTTGGGTGGTCTTTTTTGTTGCTGTGTTTACGGGTAATACTGAATTCATCTGCTTTGTTCTATAGAGTCAGGGTGGTGTCAAAAGTACAATACGGGGTTTAGATGTAAAAAGGTATATTTTTTTCATTTAAACCACATTTAGAGTATCAGATTCAGATTAAAAATAATAATTTACTCAGTGCTTATTGCAAGATATTGCCGAAAGCGTTTGAATAGTATTTTAGAGTTTAATTAAAATAGTAATTGATATGAATATGCCAAACCAAAGCTGGGCCAATGCGTTTCGTAGTTTTCTTGACCGCCGTGCGCTCATTATGTTGTTTCTCGGCTTTTCGGCGGGTATTCCTATTTTACTGATCTTTTCTAGCTTGTCTTTATGGTTAGGTGAGGCGGGCATTAATAAATCAGCAGTCACTTTTTTTAGTTGGGCCGCACTTGGCTATTCATTTAAATTTGTTTGGGCTCCATTGGTTGATGAAATACCAATTCCTTGGCTCACTGCAAAGTTAGGTCGTAGACGGGCTTGGTTGCTGTTGGCCCAGTTGAGTATTATGGGTTCAATATTAATCATGGCCAATGCAGACCCTGCACAAGGGCAACATGACTTAATTCAAATGGCGATTGGTGCAGTTTTACTTGGTTTTTCAGCAGCTACACAAGATATTGTTATAGATGCGTATCGAATTGAATTGGGCAATCCACAAATACAAACTGTACTGGCATCTACCTATAATGCAGGTTATCGCTTAGGTATGATTGTGGCAGGGGCAGGTGCATTATTTTTAGCGAGTTGGTTGGGTACATCTAAAGGGAATTATATTTACAATGCATGGCATATGACCTACATGGCAATGGCAGTTGTTATGTTAGCGGGTGTGGTGACCACATGTATTATTCATGAGCCTAATGTAAAACGTGTGGCTAGAGATTATCATGGCCGTGACTATTTACGTTTGGTTATGGTGTTCTTCTTCGCTGTAGCAACATTTGTGTTGAGTTATATTGTACTTAGCCCTGCTGTAAACTACTTAGAGCAAATATGGCATGTTAAAGATAACTTTTTACTGTTTTTATTAGAAACCATCCGATTTTTATCTGCTGTAGCAGTTGCGTTGTGTGTAGGTACTGCATTGGTGAAATGGGGCGCTGTGAAAAAGCAGATGGCACTAGATATTTGGGTCAGTCCAATCCAAGACTTTTTTGTGCGTTATGGGGTGAAACTGGCGTTATTTTTGCTTTTGCTTATCGGTTTTTATCGAATTTCTGACATTATTGCAGGGGTGATTTCTAATGTGTTTTATCAAGATTTAAACTTTACTAAAGAAGAAATTGCTAAAGCTGTTAAAGTGTACGGTGTTATATTTTCATTAATTGGTGGTTTTTTAGGTGGATTATTAGCACAGCGTTTTAATGTCATGAAGCTCATGTTTATTGGTGCGATATTGGCAAGTACAACCAATTTAATGTTTATTGGTCTAGTGAAGTCAGGTCAAACGCTAGATACAGTACATGTGCATATGGCGGGTCAAACTCTCACGGCACAGCCAGATGATGTGGGTTATTGGAAAATTTCTATCCCTACAGCATTGCTTGAGCAACAAAAAATATTAAAGATCACTACACAATATAAAAATGATGCAAGCAGTCAGGTGACTGCACAACTGCCATTTTTAATTAAAGGCCAAAATAATATCGCCTTATTTCCGATTGCAGGTAACAATGTGGTTTCCTTACCTCAAGGACAAGATATTGTTGTCAGAGGTCAAATGTCAGATTCAAAAATAAAAAATATTGAGCTTAAATTAGACACGCAAAGTTACATGGCAAAAATAGATAAAGATGGCATTTTTTCGGCAGTCATGCCTGTAAATTTACTGGAGAAAAGTCCAACTCGTCAGATCACAGCGATAGCGTATGACAGTCATAATTTGCCTTTAAACCAACAACAATTATTATATACAACAACAACTCACACGACTGCTTTAGCGATAGATTTACAGCCTTTAGCGCCTGTAGATCTTTCAGTTGATCATGTGATCATACAAGGTAAAGTCCTTAAAACCTACAGTTCAACGTGGTTGTATTTTGCAATTATCATTGATAATCTAGCTTCGGGACTGGCAGGTGCTGCTTTTATTGCATTTTTGTCGAGTTTAACCAGTGTATCTTTCACTGCAGTTCAGTATGCAATTTTCAGCTCGTTAATGACTCTCACACCGAA
Organism: Acinetobacter boissieri; assembly: GCF_900096955.1. GTDB lineage: Bacteria > Pseudomonadota > Gammaproteobacteria > Pseudomonadales > Moraxellaceae > Acinetobacter > Acinetobacter boissieri. The sequence goes on from NZ_FMYL01000002.1 coordinate 133,371, forward strand.
AATATTGGGTGGTTATTCGGGTACTATTGTTAGCCATGTTGGGTATCCTCAATTTTTCCTAATGACCACATTGATGGGTATTCCAGTTTTAATTTTGGTGTGGTGGGTTGCTCGGTTGTTAAAAGACCACCAAACGACTTAATGCTAGAATAAGGATATTATTTATGCGAATGTTACATACCATGTTGCGTGTAGGCAACTTAGAGCGTTCTTTGGCTTTTTATACTGAAGTACTTGGTATGAGTTTATTGCGTCGTCATGATTTTGAAGAAGGCCGTTTTACATTGGCTTTTGTTGGTTATGGTGATGAATCTAATCATACCGTATTAGAACTTACGTATAACTGGGATACCAGTAGCTATGATTTAGGCAATGCTTATGGACACATTGCTTTAGGTGTAGATAATGCATACGATGCCTGTGAAGATATTCAACGCCGTGGTGGTGAGGTTGTTAGATCTGCAGGGCCAATGAAAGGTGGTCAAACAGTAATCGCTTTTGTTAAAGATCCAGATGGTTATTTAATTGAACTGATTCAGCAAGACCAATACGCGCGTAGCCAAAGTTAGGTAATCAAATAATATTAGCCATCGTTTGCTAAATATTATATAATCATGCGACTTGTTGTGCTTTGCCCTAGCTTTAGGAGCTTCGGTGAGCCAAAAGAATGGTCTGTTGTCGTGTTAGCCTGCCTTACGGCTTTCCTTTTTACATATATGTAAAAAGAGCGGTTGATTGCGAAAACAGCTTAAGCCTTTCTTCTTTAGGAGTATTGAATATGCGTAAAGATATTCATCCAAATTATACAGCACTTGTTGCAACTTGTTCTTGCGGTAACGTTATTGAAACTAAATCTGCAAGCAACAAAGATTCTCTTTATTTAGATATTTGTTCAGCTTGCCACCCGTTCTATACTGGTAAGCAAAAAAGCGTTGACACGGGCGGTCGTATTGACAAGTTCAAACAACGTTTTTCTGGTATGTCTCGCACAATTAAGCGTTAATATCAGAAGTAAAAAAAATGGGCTTATTGCCCATTTTTTTATGTCTGCTAAATATTGGTCATTTGATCAAGTTTATCTTGGAAGTATTGGCCTTGTAAGTAGCGACAATCTACATTCCATGCATTTGCAAACTCATTCATATCGTTGAGGTTGGGAATGACAAAGTCGGTATTTTTAAAGTGACTAAACTGGTCTTGAATATATTGATGTTGTGTAACGTTTGATAAAATTTGCTCTAAGTTGAGTGCCATAAAGCAGATTTTAGGCTGTATTTGCCCGAGTAAAGTAATTTTTCGATTATTAAAATTAAAATGACGTAATCCTATACCTACATTCATTTGTTTGAGCATTGCCCAAGTTGGATGTATTTGTAAATTCAGATTAATAATATCTAAGGCATTAAATTGTAAAATAATTTTATTGGCATTTAGTCCCGGTGTTTGTTGCAATACGCTAGTAAGATAAGAGGCTAAAGGACTTTCAAGACTACTGTGGTGTAAATTAATAATAATATTGGCATCAGGGGTAGTTTGACAAAAGTGGTAGAGATTTTGACAGGCAGTTTTAATGGTATTTTGATCTATTTGAATTAAAGACGCACTATTTATAAGTGGTGGCTCATCTGCATAATTTAAGTTATAGCTAATACCATTTGCATCTACGTAAGTGGTAGATGCTTCAAACATATGCTGATTCGTATCATATTTATCATATACTTGTTGGTATTTTACACCTGTTTGATAGTTGCTATGAGTTGCAAATGTATCATTTTCAGGTACAGGTATTGATGTACTTTGAGGTGCTGGTGGGCTAAACATTTCTGGTTGAGGTATTTGCTCCGCAGGTTGCGGTATTGGAGTATCTATAGTTTGTATCGTAGGTTTATCTTCGTTTTCTACTAAGCTCAGGGAAGGTGCTTCTAGAACAGGCATTGTCTCTTGTTCTATTTTTCCATGCGTAGATTCAGCTATATGTGCTGTGGTTTTTGTTTGGCTTTTCGCATATAACGCATAAAATTGGTCTTCAGATTTTAACGTATCATTAAAGATGCAGTAGCCCAGTTGAAGTGGGAGTGTAGATGATTTTACTAAATGATTAAGTTGCGTCTGTATTTCACCGAACGTTAAAGGTGCTTTTATTTGTGCAACTCCAATCCATTGAAATGGGCTTACAGTAATGAAACCATCTGAAAAAAACGTTTTAATTTGTGTAGTCGTATCACTTATGTACTGCCCAATGTATTCTTCCTGAGTCAGTTCAGAGGCATCTATATTAAGGTTAACTGATAAACTAATAAGAATGTTTTCACTAGTGGTACCGCTGTGTTTGGAGATAATTTGGTTAACCTGTTCAAAATACTTGGGTGCTTTATTTTTAGTGAACTCTGTAACTTGGTGTTGTCCAATTGAAATATGTAGGCTTTCTTCCTCTTGATTTGAAAAAATCTTTAGACTGAGATTTTTATTTTTGAGTACAGTATTTATGGATTCTATTTCTAAGTGATAAGTTTGTGCAGAATTTACATTAATTAATTTGAGTTGTTGTTTAAATTGCTCAGAATTTTTGGGCTGTAAAACATCTAACAAGGGTAAACCAAAAGCATCATCTATTTGAAACATATCTTTAAAATACTGATTTGTTTCCATAATAATACCTTCTTGAACAACCATAGATGCATCTTGCATATGTTCAGAGGTGGTTTTAACTTGCTGCTGAATGTTTTCTAAATCTTTATCTAAACGTTGTTTTTCTTGCCATAAATAGCTAAATTGAAGCGCTTTATTAAACGTGAATAATAAGTGTTTTGGGTGGTTTAAATTGACCTGATCAAAGAAATAGCTATTTAAGGCATAGCGGTTTTTGGTATTTTCTTGATGGTCTAAGTGTAAGCATGGTAAGTAGGCTTGTTTAGAGTGCTTGATTAACTCAAAGAGTTTATCTTGGTCAAAATCATATGCTTTACTATAAAAAACAATATCCCATGTTTTTTTAATGTGTTTTTGTAGAGTCAATAAATCATCTAAAAGCACTGCCGTGACACTTTGCCCTTGCGCATGGAAGATATCCATAAGGTGGTTGTATTGAATTTGATTATCATCAATAACAATTACTCGTATATTTTCGATTCGAACAAGATCCATCATGTTACAAGTCTCATAAATCCATATTTTTGAGTAATGTATCATACTTTGAAATAAGATGATTAAATTTACTCTGATCTTCAAGTGTTAAAAAGTCAAAATTACATAGAATAAAACTAGGGTTTTCTAGTTCTTTGTGTCCAACATAAATAGAAATGGTTTGATTAGCAAGATACAACTGTACTCGTTTTTGAGTTGGTAATCTATCTAAAATTGGCATCGCCAAAAAAAAGCAAGGTTGGCCTAAAATATCTTTTTTTAGTAAAAGTGTCGGGCTATAAATATATTTTTCGAGTAAGGCATTGTATTGCTGTATATAACATAGGGTGATGTGTTGTGATAAAATTTCAACACCAAACTCTAAGTCTTTGTTTGGTAATTGTTTAACCCAACGAATGAGTCCGCAACGCCAAGGGCTTTGATTATTTTCTTGTACAGCTAGAAATTCACCAGCATGTAGATGCTGAGGAGGCTTACCTTGCCGCTGCATACGGTAGCCATTAACACTTACATCTAAAATATAACAGTCATATATATTTTCATCAAAATCTAGATTAGTCGTAGACATACTATCTTTAGGTATAACATGTAGTGATTTGGTCCTATTCTTTGTGTATCTCGCTTGCTTTTTTAGTGTATTTTGGTGTTTTAAAATCGCTTGTGTAAGCCGGTAGTGTACTGATCTTAATCCAAAACAAACTTGAATACTTGAATTAAAATTGTGTCTTTCATAACGACGCTCAGAAGACTGATTCAGCGTATTGGTGATATGAAAGATGAGTGAGCTGTTTAGATATAGTTGCTCTTTTGCAGATAAGTGACGCTGGGATGGTGCATTTGCAAGTTGAATACGTTTAAATAAATCATTGACATTAATGTAAAAAAAACTTTGTTTTACGGTATGTGTCTGATCTTCATTTATAGGGGTTGGAGGCATATCTGTTTTGTATTCAACAATATACCGTGATAAAGGTTCTTTTTTAGCAGTCACACGTATTAACTGCGCCCATTCTGAGCTACATTGATAAAGAGCATACGTTTCACTGGGTCGCACTTGTTGCGTATTGAGTAAATAGAGCAATAGCATTTGCTTATATAAAATAGAAATCGACTCAATTTCACTTTGGCTACAAATGCAGTCTTGTGAGTGATTGATAATCACATTTTCATATTGATGCTGGCATGCGAGTAGGTAGAGATGGTGAGTATGTTGCCATTGGCCTTCTAAGGCTTCTCTATAGAGCATATGTTGGTGACATGTCACTAAGCTAAATTGCTCTAATGCAAGGTAACAGGCATACCAAGAAAGCGTATTTTGCTTTTTACGAACAAAATAGTTTTTTACTGAAAATACAGTATCGTTAACGACTTTACGCAGTGCATAAAAAATATCTGTATATAGTTTGGCTAAATAACATCTAAAAGATTCAATTAAGTCTAAAACATTTTCGTTATGCAATGAGTCAGAAATAGATTGCTCTTTCACCAGTGTTTTTAAATATTCGACCATTTGGTCAATAGGGTGGTGTATTGTTTGTACCAGTTTAAATTTTAAACAAGGTTGTATCTCTAATTCAGAAAGCTCAATCAATGCATTGAGTAAAGCTTTAGCGCGGTTTCCTATGGGTTCATCAGATATTGCATAAATCCATATATTTAAGTGATGTGTATTGGGTTCACAAAAACTGAGCGTTGACCTTGTATGCTCAGTATCTTGTGTAAAAATATTGACAGAAACAAATTGCGCTGTGGCCATTAAATTACCTAGTAGGATTAAACTGAGTCACGATAGGCGTTTTATTTTTTTCACCTGCAATTTCTCGTACTAATTTAGGTACAAGGTAGCCAGGCAATAGAGCCAATAGCTCGTTGTATAGGGTTGTAACATGGTCTTGGCTTAAATCAAAATGCTGAGCGCCTTTGACTTTATCTAATACGTGTAAATAATATGGCATGACGTTACATTCAAATAGTCGATAACTCAAATTTTGTAAGACCTTTACTGAGTCATTTACGCCTTTTAAAAGTACTGTTTGATTGAGCAATGTAATATTGTGTTGATGTAGTTGTTTTAAATAATATTGTGTTCGTTCATCAATTTCATTGGCATGATTTGAATGAATGACTAAAATCACTTTTAAACGGCTACAGGCCAAAGTGTTCAGTAATTCCTGATCTAAGCGTTCTGGAATAACAATAGGTACACGAGAGTGTATACGTAAAAATTTAATCTGTGGTATGGATGCAATTCGTTCAAGCCATGTGTTTATTTTTTGATTAGAGAGTGTAAGTGGGTCACCCCCGCTTAAAATGACCTCATTGATGTATGGTTGGCTTTCAATATAAGTTTTGATCTCTAGCCAATCTTTATTTTTAGGTAAATTTTCTTGGTAGGGGAAATGTCTGCGGAAGCAATAACGGCAATGTATGGCACAGGCACCTGTGAGTGTGAGTAAGAAGCGTGATTCATATTTGTGTAATACCCCAGGTAATTGCGTGGCTGCTTCTTCACCTAAAGGATCTGTGATAAAGCCTGCGTGCTCTTCAAGTTCCAAATGGTGTGGTAATACTTGTAATAGTAGTGGATCGAAAGGGTCATTTTTCTCCATTTTGTCTACAAATGAGCGAGGAACACGCAACTTAAATTGTTGAGATGCCAGTATCGCACCTGATAATAATACATCTGGAGAGAGCGAAAGTATGTCAAGGAGCTCTTGAGGATCTGTAATTAAGTCATTCAGTTGACTTTTCCAGTTTTGCTCACGGTACAAATAGTTTATCATGCCATCTGTTAAAAATAATGCTAGTCTAGCATTAATCGATTTAAATTAGTAAGTTCGGAGCGTGCCAGTCATGGCCAATTATTCTACAAATGAGTTTAAGCAAGGCCTCAAAGTCATGCTTGATGGTAATCCTTGTTCAATTACAGAAAATGAATACGTAAAACCGGGTAAAGGCCAAGCCTTTAGTCGTGTGAAATTACGTAATTTACGTACAGGTAAAATTTTAGAGAAAACATTCAAATCGAATGAGTCTTTAGAAGGTGCAGACATTGTTGAAGTAGAAATGGACTACTTATATAACGATGGTGAAATGTGGCACTTTATGGACCCTGCATCATTTGAGCAAATCGCTGCAGATAAAACTGCTATGGGCGATGCGACAAAATGGTTGAAAGACGATTCAAATGAAAAATGTTCAATCATGTTGTTTAATGGTGTTCCATTGACTGTAAGTGCACCAAACTTTGTGATTCTAAAAATCGTTGAAACTGATCCGGGTGTGAAAGGTGATACTGCTGGTACAGGTGGTAAACCCGCAACTTTAGAAACAGGGGCTGTGGTTCGTGTTCCTTTATTTGTTCAGCAAGAAGAAAGTATTCGTGTAGATACACGTACAGGCGATTATTTAGAGCGTGCATAAGGGAAAGAGTATAATACCAAGTGTGTTGTATTCAAAAATAAATAAAGGGTCTTCCAAATAAGACCCTTTATTTATCTATAATGATTAGAAAATATGTGATTTGTAATAAAAAGTTGCATATTACAGTAAAGATAAACTGATGCTTACGCAAACTAGGTAAAAAGGTAGGTTATGTCTCGTCACTCACATCATGAAGAAAACCATTACACAGAACGTTCAGGCTGGTTAAGGGCTGCTGTTTTAGGCGCAAATGATGGCATTATTTCAGTTACTAGTTTAGTGGTTGGTATGGCTGCAAGTGGTGCAACAGCCAATACACTTTTGATTACTTGTGTTGCTGGTGTGATTGCAGGCGCTGTATCTATGGCGGCAGGCGAGTATATTTCTGTGAAATCTCAACAGGATATTGAAGATGCCGACTTACGTATGGAAGCAATAAGTTTAGATTTAAGTCCAGATCTAGAGTTGCTTGAGCTCACTAAAATTTATATTCACCGCGGTTTAGACCATGAATTGGCTTTTCAAGTGGCACAGCAACTCACAGCACATAATGCACTGGCTGCTCATGCAAGAGATGAAATCGGTATTAATGAAGAAACTGCCGCACAGCCTTTACTTGCAGCTGTCGCTTCTGCTGTTTCTTTTATTTTGGGTGGAGTTTTCCCGCTTCTTGCAATTTTATTGTTACCACGCCATGTTTTAGAGTACGGCATTATTATTGTTGGGGTGCTGTCTTTAGGTTTACTGGGTGCAGTTGCAAGTTATGCCGGAGGAAGCCCAATCATTAGAGGTGTAGTTCGTGTGATGTTGTGGGGTGTTGTGGCGATGTTGTTTACATTTTGGATTGGTAGTTTGTTTAATGTGTCTGCTGTAGGTTAAAACAAATCACAATAATATTTAAAAGCCGAAATGTATTGTTGCTGTAAATGAATTAAATCATTATATTTTTGATTTTAATCAGAGATTCATTGGCTTTAAGCTAGCCGAAATATTGAATAAGCAGTATGATAACGCTCTCTCTAAGTCACATTGCGGTAAGGTGCGAAGACTTACCCGTGGAGCCAAAATCAACATGTTTATCGTGGCCGGTGCACAAGCACATTCTACTTTCAAAAAAACGCAGCTATTATCACGTTTATCGTCTTTTAGTACCGTTCAATCTATAGAAAGCCAGTGGGTTTATCTGTTCGATCAATCGCTCAACGAGCAGGAACTTAATGCAGCAGAACATTTGCTCAATGATGGCGTGAGTTTTACGCTATCACAACCTGCAAATGGTGAAGTTCAAGTTCTTGTTACACCTCGGGTGGGTACTATTTCACCATGGGCTTCAAAAGCTACCGATATTTTTAAAAACTGTAATACACCAATTCATCGTATAGAGCGTGGTGTGTTGTATACACTTAAAGGTGTTTCATCGGTCAGTCAGGCACTTAAACTTGCTCTACATGACCGTATGACAGAAAATGTTTTCGATCAAATTGCCGATGCGCAAGCACTTTTTACTGAAACCCAGCCAAAACCACTGAATACGATCGATATTTTAAACCAAGGAAAATCGGCCTTGGTGGAAGCAAACCAAAGTTTTGGTTTTGCATTATCAGATGAAGAAATTGACTACTTGGTTGAAGCGTTCACAAAGCTACAACGTAACCCCAATGACATCGAACTCATGATGTTTGCTCAAGCGAACTCTGAGCATTGTCGTCATAAAATTTTTAATGCTGAATGGACGATTGATGGTGAAAAGCAACCATTATCCTTGTTCAAAATGATTAAAAACACCTATAAAGAATCGCCAGATAATGTCCTGTCTGCATATAAAGACAATGCATCAGTCATGGTTGGGCATGACACGGTTCGTTTTTATCCAAAACAAAATGAACAAGGCCATTATACTTACAAATATAAAAGCCAAGCTGCTCATATTTTAATGAAAGTGGAAACACACAATCACCCAACGGCTATTTCACCATTTGCAGGTGCTGCGACAGGTTCGGGTGGTGAAATTCGAGATGAAGGTGCAACGGGTCGTGGTGGTAAGCCCAAAGCAGGTTTAACCGGTTTTACAGTATCTAACTTGAATATTCCTGGTTTTGAACAACCGTGGGAAGTGAAGTATGGTAAGCCGTCACGTATGGCATCACCACTACAAATTATGATTGAAGGCCCACTGGGTGGTGCTGCGTTTAATAATGAATTCGGTCGTCCGAACCTAAACGGTTATTTCCGTACCTTTGAACAAGAAGTGCATGGTGAAATGAAAGGCTTTCATAAGCCAATTATGCTTGCAGGTGGTTACGGTAATATTCGTCCTGATCATGTTGAAAAAGATCCAATTCAACCCGGTGATTTACTGATTGTGCTGGGTGGTCCTGCCATGTTAATTGGCTTGGGTGGTGGTGCGGCTTCATCTGTAGATAGCGGTACAATGGGTGAAAGTTTAGACTTTGCATCAGTACAACGAGAGAATCCAGAAATGGAACGCCGTTGCCAAGAAGTTATTGATACATGCTGGCGTTTAGAAAATGAAAACCCGATTGTATCGGTACATGATGTCGGTGCAGGTGGTGTGTCTAATGCCATGCCTGAATTGGTCAATGATCATGAGTTGGGTGCGGTACTCAACTTACGTAAAATTCCATCGCTAGAGCCGGGTATGTCTCCGATGGAAATTTGGTCAAATGAAGCACAAGAGCGTTATGTATTGGCCATTCATCCAGAAAGTTTGGCTCAATTTGAAGCGATCTGTGAGCGTGAACGCTGCCCATTTGCGGTATTGGGTGAGGCGACTGAAGCACGTCACTTAACGGTAGAAGATCCATTATTTGAAAATAATGCAGTAGATATGCCAATGCAAGTATTGCTAGGTGGTACGCCACGTATGCAACGCTCATATGACAGCATGCCACGTCAAGGTACAGCATTTGATACCACAAAAATTGATCTAAAAGATGCCATTTTCCGTGTATTAAAAAATCCAACAGTGGCATCTAAGTCATTCTTAATTACCATAGGTGACCGTTCAATTACGGGTATGGTGGCAAGAGATCAAATGGTCGGTCGTTGGCAAGTACCTGTTGCAGACGCAGCAGTGACGACTACAAGCCTTCAAGGCTATGTCGGTGAAGCAATGGCCTTGGGCGAGCGTCCACCTGTTGCTTTGCTAAACCCTGCGGCATCAGCACGTTTGGCAGTGGCAGAAGCGCTGACCAATATTGCATCTGCAGACGTTGCAAAATTGAGCGATGTGAAGCTTTCAGCCAACTGGATGGCAGCTGCAGGTCAAGCAGGTGAAGACCAAGCATTGTTTGAAGCAGTAAAAACTATTGGTATGGAAATTTGCCCTGCGTTAGGTATTGCCATTCCTGTAGGTAAAGACTCATTGTCTATGCGTACCACTTGGCAAGATGAAGGTGTGGATAAGTCTGTCACCTCTCCAATGTCTTTAGTGATTACAGCATTTGCCCCTGTATCTGACGTACGTAGAACCCTTACGCCTGAGTTAAAAGCACTTGAAGATAGTGTGTTGGTACGTATAGACCTATCTAAAGGTCAGCATCGTATTGGTGCGTCTATTTTGGCTCAAGTGTATAAAGCGCTCGGTACAACTACACCAGATGTAGACAGCTTTGACGATGTAAAAGCATTCTTTGCCTTAATTCAAGATTGGAACCAACGTGGTCTAATACATGCTTATCATGATATTGGTGATGGTGGTTTATTGGCAACAGTCAGTGAAATGATATTTGCTTCACGCCTTGGTGTGAAGTTAGAACAACAAAGCATTGATAGCTTATTTGCTGAAGAAATTGGTGCTGTGGTGCAATTGATTCAAGCAGACTGGAAAGTCTTAAGTAGCGAACTTGCAGATAGCATTTTGAAAGATGCAGTATCTGTTGTGGGTACAGTCAACAATACCGATCAATTGGTTGTAAATGATTTAACCCTAACACGTACTGAATTACAACACGCATGGTCAGAAGTGTCTCACCAAATTCAACGCTTACGTGACAACTCAGAAACGGCAGATCAAGAGTATGCATTAATTGCAGATGCAGCACATAAAGGTTTAATTGCTGAACCTACATTTGATCTGAATGAAGCGGTTGAAGCACCCTACTTAAACTTACGTCGTCCAAACATGGCGATCTTGCGTGAGCAAGGTGTGAATGGTCATATTGAAATGGCCGCTGCTTTTGATAAAGTCGGTTTCAATAGCATTGATGTTCACATGAGTGATTTACTGGCAGGTCGAGTAAGCCTAGAAGATTTTGAAGGTTTAGTGGCATGTGGTGGTTTCTCGTATGGTGATGTTCTTGGTGCAGGTGGTGGTTGGGCCAAATCTGTATTATTTAACGAAAAATTACGTGACCAATTTGAGCGATTCTTTACTCGTAAAGAAACCTTTAGCTTAGGTATTTGTAACGGCTGTCAAATGCTGTCACAACTTGCACCGCTTATTCCTGGTGCTGAAGCATGGCCACGTTTCCATCGCAATACCAGTGAAGTGTTTGAAGCACGTAGCATTAACGTTGCGATTGAAAAGTCAACATCTGTATTGCTACAAGACATGCAAGGTTCAATTTTACCGATTGCTGTAGCGCATGGTGAAGGGCGTGTCGTGACAACGGATGACCATTTGGCACAGTTAAACAGCAATAGCCAAGTGATTTTACGTTATGTAGACAGTCATGGGCAGGCAACACAGCACTATCCAATGAATCCGAACGGTTCACCGCAAGCGATTGCAGGGGTAACGTCTGAAGATGGTCGTGCTACGATTATGATGCCACACCCAGAACGTAACTTCCGTGCCATTCAACACTCTTGGTCACCAGAGTCTTGGGACAATGACGGTGCATGGTTGCGTATGTTCCGTAATGCACGTAAATTTGTAAATTAATAATGATGTAAGAATAAAAAAGCACGTTAAAACGTGCTTTTTTATTGCATGTATTTTTGTTTAAAAGAATGGAATTTGGGTCAGTTGTGTTAAGAAATGTGGCAAAATTTGTGGTTCAACTAAGATAGTGACAACAACACCGTAAGCAGCACCCCATAGATGCGCACTATGATTAGTATTACTCTGATTTTTTTTACCTGCCCAAATGCTGTATCCTGCATACAGTAGTGCAAAAATAATGGCGGGTACAGGTACAAAAAAGACAAAAATTAAGCTCCATGGCTTAAATAAAATATAAGAAAATAATACTGCAGATACTGCACCTGACGCACCAAGAGATGCCCACTGAAAATCATTTTTATGTTTTAAATAGCTTGGTAAAATTGCAATAACCAATGCACCCATATAAAACAATACAAATCCCATATTAAATAAGTACTGGCGGTAAAAACTCTCAATCACACTGCCAAAAAAGAATAGGGTAATCATATTAAATAAAAGGTGCATACCATCTGCATGTACAAAACCATGTGTAATGAAGCGGTCAAATTGCCCTTTTTGTATGGCAGGAGGCCAAAAAATAAGTCGATTCATGGCTTTTTGGTTAGAAAAAGCAATCAATGAAATCACCACAGTAATAATGATGATAGTAATACTATGATTAAAAGGTAAATTTAGCATAATATAATTCATGATTTTAATGGATGTTTATAATGACACAAAATGATCTTGATGGAAAAACATATAAAACACAAAAAATGATAGCTTGAATTTTATCTATTGAACACGATTTAAGTTAAGATAGCGTATTGATGTTGAGGAAAATGGATATGTCTACACAAAATGTCAGCACTGCCGATGCAGAAACTCAAGAAATCCCTAATTTACTCATTACACCATCAGCACAAGAGTATTTAGGTGGGTTGTTGGCAAAACAAGATACACCAGGCATTGGTGTAAGAGTATTTGTTGAACATGCAGGAACACCTCGTGCTGAGTGTTGTATGGCATATAGCGCACCGGATGAAGTGATCACATCGGATTACCAGCAAGATTATGCTAATTTCCCTGCATATATTGATGCACCATCGATTCCTTATTTGAAAGATGCCGTCATTGATTACAACAAAGACCGCTTTGGTGGTCAGCTTACATTTAGAGCACCAAACTCTAAAGTGCCTCGCGTAGGTGCAGATGCATCTATGGAAGAACGTATTACCTATGTATTACAATCTGAAATTAACCCAGGGCTAGAAAGCCATGGCGGAAATTGTAGTTTGGTGACAGTTACTGAAGATGAACAGCATGGTCTTACTGCAGTGCTCAAATTTGGAGGCGGGTGTCAGGGCTGTTCTGCAATTGATGTCACTTTAAAGCAAGGTGTAGAAACCACATTGAAAGAATTTATTCCTGAATTACAACGAGTGGTTGATGAAACCGACCATAGCCAAGCTGAAGGTGCTTACTACAAGTAAGCTAAGGTTGAAAAAGCGTGCTTTTAGAGCACGCTTTTTTTATATTTGCTTGAGTAAACTCAGCGTACTCGGTGCATAATAAAAGGCCTTTAATTGTGGTTGTAAGTGTTTTTTGAGCCCACCATCAGCAATAAACTGTTTTATGATTTGTTCAGCAGGGCCGTGTAATTGTGTATTGAGCTGATGCTCCGATGTACCAATCGCTTGGAGTAAATTTAAAACACTTTGATTTTGATGGTGTGTATACCAAGCTTCAAGAGCGTGCTGTAGTTGCTGTTCAAAAAACTCACTATATCTAAAATGATCCCAAAATTGGTGTAATAGAGGGATGGTCTGTGGTAGATCATTGGGGTCAATATAGTGTTGTATATGAGACAAAGGCGTATTTTTGAGCTCATGCCATAGCTGTACATGGAGTTGATATACTTTTTCGTCGTTTAAGTGCTGATTGAGCATTTTTTCAGCCAGTGTGCCCATTTTAGAGACATTTTTTTCTAAGTACTGCTGTATCGCTTGTGCTAAGTTGAGATCGGTTACATTTTCTAGTACAGATTTCCCGATTTTCATAAAACGACCAACATGGCTACTTGTATCACTTAAATGATTTTGAAAATAATCGTTTAAAACTTGTTGTAGCAATTGGCTAGCCATGGTTGCAAATGCAGGGTGTTTGGTGATTTTTTCGATTAAATACTTACGTTGTGTGCTTTTACTTGCAGTGTATTGCGCTAAAGCATCGAGGTGTAGCGGGTTAATTATCTCTGCAATAGTTGTATTTTGGTTGATTGGATGAAGGAGTGCTTGGTGTAAGTAAATTGAACCTTGTATAAGTGTACTTTGTGGTATTTCTTTATCGATGAATACATTACGCAAAGCCATGTGCAACTGTTCAAGAGTAATAATGTCTTTTAAGGATTGACGTGTGAGCCATTGGCACAGTGCAGTGATTTCTTGTTGCAGTTGTTTGGTGTCTAAGAACTGTTGTTCTATAAAGGCAATATGTTGTTGAATTAACTGTTCAATCAACGGATGAGTTTCTACAGAATCTGTCATTTCGGCTTTGATCTTAGAATAAATTTTAACAAAATTATAGCCTGATTTTTGCTATACATGTGATGTGTATACTTGGCTAGCATAGAACAAGATATACTTTATTTTTTCTTTCACAGCGCAAGATCATTTTTGTTAATGACAAGTGATGTTTTGAATCATAAAATACTGACTACAAATTATATTTCATAGGATCGGATTATGTTGACTTCACAAGAAGCTTTAGACCGTTTAAAACAGGGAAATCAACGCTTTGTTAATGGTGAATCATCGATTCCTCATCTTATTTCACAAGAACAACGCTCATTACTGACCGCAGATCAAAATCCATTTGCAATTGTATTGGGCTGTTCTGATTCACGTGTACCTGCTGAAATTGTTTTTGACCAAGGTTTAGGTGACTTGTTTGTCATCCGTGTTGCGGGCAATATTGTCGCACCTTCACAAGTAGGTAGTGTTGAGTTTGCAGCAGCAAGTTATGACTGTGCTGTCGTGGTGGTTTTAGGTCATAGCCACTGTGGTGCAGTGAAAGCAACCATTGAAACTTTGCGTAATCCTAACCATGGTACATCAAATAATCTGATGTCTATTGTAAGTCGTGTACGTCCATCTGTTGAAATTTTAATGCAAACTGAACTTAAAGATGATTTGAATAAGCTTTGTGAGCATGCAATCCGTTCGAACGTATTTGCATCTGTAAATCAATTACGTCATGGCTCTGCAGTATTAGAGCACTTAATTGAGCAAGGAAAGTTAAAAGTCGTGGGTGCTGAGTATTCACTTGAAACAGGTAAAGTTGAATTTTTCGACTTCTAAGTTAATGTACTTACAGGATTAAAGGCGCTTTTATAAAGCGCTTTTAATCTGCGGTAGAGCATTGTTGAGTAGTATTTTTTGAGCTTTTTCATTTGGATGAATCAGATCGGCTTGCATGAGCTGATTATTTCCAGCAACGCCTTCTAAAAAGAAAGGAACCAATGCTAATTTATACTTTTGACTAATTACAGTATAATTTTGCTCAAAGGCTTTCGTGTACGTCCCACCATAATTAGGTGGAATTTTCATACCAAATAATACCACTTTACTACCGTTTTGTTGTGCCATTTGTGTCATTTTTTCTAAGTTACGCTGAATACTTAGCGGTGGTTGACCTCTTAAACCATCATTACCACCGAGCTCAAGTAGCATCACATCGGGTTTATATTGTTGTAAAAGTTTAGGCAGTCGAGCTAAAGCTCCTGAAGTCGTTTCACCACTTACACTGGCATTAATCACTTGATGCTTTTTGGGCGCATGTTGGTCAAGATTTTGCTGGAGTAGTTTCACCCAACCTTTATTGACATCAATGCCATAGCCAGCACTTAGACTGTCTCCAAGTACTAAAATTTTAGCAGCAATCGCCTGCTGTAATGGCAATAAAACAACAAAACTGATGAAACTGATCGCACCGATTTGTTTAATATAGTGTTTTGCCTTCAGCATGTGTAGGTCGTCCTTCTAAAGTCAGTTAATGGGTAAATCATGGCACAAGTTATCATTTCAGCGAAGCATCTCTCACATAAAATTAAGCGAGATCATCAAGATGTTACATTGCTACGTTCACTGAATGTAGATATTTTACAAGGTGAGCAAGTGGCTATTACAGGCCGCTCAGGTTCGGGGAAATCGACTTTACTTGGTATTTTGGCTACGCTAGACCAAGCCAGTGAAGGTGAACTATGGATTGCTAGTAAAGCTGCACATAATCTAAATGAGGAACAGCGAGCGCATTTAAGACAGCAAAACATAGGGTTTGTATTTCAATCATTTCAGTTGTTACCCCATTTGACTGCACTTGAAAATGTCATGTTGCCACTGCGTTTAAGTGCAGCGTTCAATTATTTAGATGCTGAAGTGAAAGCAGTCGAGTTATTAGCGAAAGTAGGTTTATTAAAACAAAAAGACCAAACGCCTAAAGTACTTTCGGGTGGGGAACAACAACGGGTTGCAATTGCACGTGCGTTAATTACATCACCTAAAATTATTTTTGCCGATGAGCCTACAGGTAATTTAGACGAACATACTGCTCAAGACATTGAAAAGTTGCTGTTTGATTTAAATAAAGATCTGGGCGTAACATTAGTTTTGGTGACGCATCATTTAGAATTAGCAAAGCGTTGTCAAAAGCATTATGTCTTGCATGAAGGGGAGCTCAAGCCCTTTCAAAGCGAGGTGGCTGAATGAATCATTTGATTAAACCGTTATTGCAACAAAGTTTTCGGAGTCAAAGCAGTTGGTTACTCATGATGGCATTGAGTTTAGCCATTTGTGCAACAACAGCATTAAATTTGGCCAGTGACCAAATTAAACGAGCGATTAATTTACAAGCCGCAGATTTGTTGGCTGCAGATGTGGTGTTAAACAGTAATCAGCCACTCGATAAAAAATACAGTGCGCAAGCCCAAGCAGAGGGTTTAACTCAATCAGAAGTCACTGTGTTTAGTACAATGGCCAGTACTGACCAGCAGTTTGTTATGGTATTGGTCAAAGCTATACAACCTAATTTTCCACTACGAGGTGAGTTGGTCGTCAATCCTTCACCACACAAGAGTGTACCTAAAGGTGAAGTTTGGCTGAGCCCGAGAGCGAAAGATTTATTAGCTGTCAAACTTGGTGATATGGTCAATATTGCAGATGCAAAATTACACTTTACTGCATTGATTGAAAAAGACAGTAATCAAGAAACTGGTTTTAGTGCATTTTCACCCTTAGTTTTAATCAATCAAGACGATATTGCTCAAACGCAAGCGATTCAACCAGGCAGTCGAATTGATTACCGCTTACTTTTAACATCTGCGCAAAATGCACCTTTAGCACGTTACCAACAATGGTTTGATACACAGCAAAAGCAAACCACTTCAGGCACGACAGATGAGGTTGGGGTCGTAAAACTCAAAGATGCTAAAAACAGTAATACACGCTTACTTAAGCCGATTGAAAACTTAGAAAAATTCCTACAATTGAGTAACTTATTAACAGTGTTGCTTTGTGGCTTAGCAATTGCATTAAGCGCACAGCGCTATGTACAGCAAAATCAAGATTATATTGCGTTAATGCGTTGTTTAGGGGCAAGTAAAAAAAATCTAATCGTGGCTTTTTTTACCTTAATGGCACTGGTGATGTTGGGTTCCGCATGTATTGGTAGTGTATTAGGCATTGGTTTGGGGTATGGATTATTACAGCTTATGTTGCAGTTTATTCCACAAGTCAATCTAGATATTGCATGGGGGAGTGTATTACTCGAAGCAGTTCCTATTGCATTTTTAACCAGTGGTTTAGTACTGATTGGGTTTGTATTTCCTAAAGTTTATCAGCTTCTAACAACGCCCCCAATACGTGTATTGCGTGCTTTACCTTCTTTAAATAGATACACTGTAATTACCGTAGTAACAGGTTTTTTAAGCCTTGCTATTTTAGGGGTTGTTTTAACGCAAAGTCTTGTGCTTACTTTACAAGTATTAGTCGGAATTGGTTCGCTTGCAGTTGTAATGTATGGCATGTTATGGCTGGTATTTAAAGGCATTAAAAAACTTAAAAATACGTGGTCGACTTACGTCAGAACACCGCAGTACAGTGCTTTACAAGTCACAGCATTGTCTTTAGGGTTAAGTTTAATTGCTATTTTAATTGTATTGCGCTCTGATGTATTGTCACGTTGGCAGGCTGAATTACCAGCCAATACACCAAATCAATTTGTATATGGGCTACCTCCGACCGATCAGCCTGATTTTATGCAAGAGCTACAAAGCAAAAGTTGGGCACATACGGCTTTGTATCCAAACATTCGAGGTCGACTCATTGCTAAAAATGGCCAAGCATTTTCTGAGGCAGATACACGCCGTAATGAAAGTTTGCAACGAGAGCTCAATTTAACGCAAGCACCACAATATCCGACCGACAATAAAATTATTCAGGGGGAAAGTGCATTTAAACATGCTCAAGAAGTGTCTGTAGAGCAAGACGTTGCGAAGAAACTCGATATTAAAATAGGTGATGAGCTCACATTTAGTTTGCCAGAAGGCCATGTTCAGGCGAAAGTGATTAATATACGTTCGGTACAATGGCAAAGTTTTAGCCCCAACTTTTATTTTGTATTTTCACCAAACAGTTTCGATAGTAATGCAGGTAGCTATTTAGGCAGTTTCTTTGTACCCGAAGCAGATAAATCACAATTATTACCCCTCATTCAGCACTACAGTACGACAGTCTTTATTGATATTAGTTTGATCTTAGAACAAGTGAAGCAGTTAATGGGAGTCATGGTGAAAATTATGACGGTGCTAGCGTTATTGGTGGCCTTGTCTGGATTTTTGGTATTAATGGCCTGTATTAATATTTTAATTGAAGAACGTAAACGAGAAGTCGCTTTGTGGCGAGCTTTTGGGAGTACCAAAGCCAATATTCGCCATATGATGACACTTGAATTTGCTTTTATTGGTTTGGCTTCGGGTATTACAGCCTGTTTGTTTGCTGAGCTAATAGGTTTTATTGCCAGTCGCCAAATTGGTTTAAGTCCACAATTACATTTAGAGCTATGGTTAATTTTACCTATAGCCATGACACTATTATGTGCTGTGATAGGGCGTTATCGATTAAACTATTTATCTGAAATAGCACCATTGCAAAGTTTAAGGCATTTAGATTAGTCACGTAGAGCATGGTTGTATGTAAACAGCCATGCTTTTAAATTGCCTAAGATTTCGATGTTCAAAATAAAATATGGTGTATGTTGGCTTAAGTAAATGCATTGGCAGAAAGTAAAGCTTGCCAAAGTTCGAGTACAGTTTTGCTATAATATATGCAGTAAACATATAAACTTAGACACATCCCTAAAGCAAAAACTAAGCCACAGATTTTGGCCATCACTAGATTGAATTTTTGTTTTGTTATGTACCATATGAGAGTTAGTAGTGCACCCATGGCAAAACCACTGAGGTGCGCAATATTGTTAATATTAGGGGTGAAAATGCCAATTGCTAGATTGAGTAGCATGACTATCATTAAAGATTTTTTGCTTAATATAAAGGGGTAAGATGCATGTGATGGTAAATATGCCAATACAGTAAGTGCACCTCCTAAACCCATAACTGCGCCAGAAGCCCCTGCGCTCACATGCGGTAAAAGTTCATTGGAAAAGTGGTGTGTATTCATTGCAATTTGACTGTTATAAATACTGATCACGTCAGTTAGTAGATTGCCGAAAATACCAGAGAAAATATAAATAATGCAGAAATATATACGGCCATAAATCTGTTCAACTACTTGTCCAAAAATATAGAGTGCCCACATATTTAAGGCCAAATGTATAAAGCCAAAATGAAAAAACATGGCAGTAAATAGTCTTTCTGGTTGCAGAAGTAAAGTGAGCGGTGCATAGTCTGCTCCCCATTTTATTGCATCGGTTAACTTGGGATCTGCACTATCTACACCATGGCTTATTTGGTATAAGTAAAGCAATATATTGATAATAATAACTACAGCGCTAAGCCACCATAAATGAATATTAAGTTTGCTACGGTAAAATAAAGGTTGTTGCATTTTTAGTACTGTGTTTTGCACATATGGAATATCATCAGCTTAGCAGAAGCAGGCCAGAGGAGAAAGTTGGATTAATGAGAGTGATATTTGCACGTTTGATTTTTATCGTATTGGCTTTACTATTGTTGGTGCAAATATGGATTATCTCTAGCTTATATTGGTGGAAGAGCCATCCTGTAGAAAAAACAATGTTTATGCGTATTGCAATGTTCCAAAATGATGATTTAGAGATTCAACATCAGTGGATTAGTTATGATCGTATGGGCTCAGCGATTAAAAAAGCAGTGATTGCTGCAGAAGATGGTAAGTTTACCCAGCATCATGGTTTTGATTGGAATGGTGTACAAACTGCACTGGCCAAAAATGAAAAAAATGGTGAAGTTGTCGCAGGGGGGTCAACTATTACACAACAATTGGCAAAAAATTTATTTTTATATAATCAGCGTAGTTATATCCGTAAAACACAAGAAGCGATTGTTACGGTATTTATGGAACAAATCTGGTCTAAACAGCGAATTTTAGAAGTCTATTTAAATTCGGTAGAATTCGGCCAAGGAATTTATGGTATTGAAGCTGCATCGAGACATTATTTTAATTGTAGTAGTCGGCATTTAAACCAACGACAAGCCATGTTTTTAGCTGCATTATTGCCAAACCCTAAGTATTATCAAACCCATAAAAATGATGCTAAATTTTTGTTTAGACAGCGATTTATTGCAAAATATATGAACTCAAGTCAAATCCCATAAAATAAAGATAGAGTTTGAGTGTGTTTTAAGCATTATTTTATCAAATTGCCATAAATATCCTTCATAATGTGGGATAAATTAGAAAAGGCTTAAGATGGAAGGCTGTATGAGTACTGAAGAACATGTATTAACCACTGGTCAGCAAATTAATTCGATTGCACCGGATTATGCATACAATGCACGTTATATTAATCGTGAATTGTCTATTTTAGACTTTCATTTACGTGTTTTAGAGCAAGCAGTCGATCCATCACACCCATTACTAGAGCGATTAAACTTCTTACTCATTTTTTCTCGTAATTTAGATGAATTTTTTGAGATTCGTGTTGCAGGGGTAATGGAAGAGCTTACTTTAGGTAATGAAAGCCATACGCCTGATGGCTTAACACCAAAGCAAGTCTTAGAGCAAATTTCTAAAACAGCCCGTGAAGCAGTTGAACGTCAGTATCGTATATTAAACCAAGAAATATTGCCCAAATTAGCAGATGAAGACATCTGTTTTTTACGCCGTGGTGAACTTACGCCTGCGCAGTCTGTTTGGATTAAAAAATATTTTCAAGAACAAGTTGCACCTGTACTGACACCAATTAGTCTAGACCCTGCACACCCTTTTCCTCGCTTAGTGAATAAAAGCTTAAACTTTGTTGTGACTTTAGATGGTAAGGATGCATTTGGCCGACAAATCGACTTGGCAGTTGTTCCTGCACCGCGTTCATTACCACGAGTGGTACGGTTACCTGATGAATTAACCGATGGGAAAGAGCATCATGTTATGCTCTCAGCAATTATTCATGAACATGTCTCTGATTTATTTCCTGGCATGACAGCCACAGGCTCTTATCAATTTAGAGTCACACGTAATGCAGATTTAGAGCTCAATGAAGATGTTGAAGACCTTGCTATTGCGCTGAAAGGTGAGTTGAGCTCAAGACGTTTTGGCCGTGCAGTACGTTTAGAAGTCACACAAGGATGTCCGAAGCACATTTATGAATACTTATTAAATGAGTTTGAATTATCAGCAGAGCAAATGTACAAAGTTGATGGACCAGTCAATTTGGCACGCTTGGTTTCTAGTTTTAAACGTCCACATTTAAAATATGACTCTTTTACACCAGCCATTCCAAAAGTATTGAAAAAATCAGAAAGTATTTTTGCTGCAATGAAGAAGCAAGATATTTTGCTACACCATCCGTTTGAATCTTTTGCACCTGTAATTACTTTACTGCGTGAGTCGGCAAGAGACCCCAAAGTACTGGCAATTAAACAAACCTTATATCGTAGCGGTCCAGATTCAGAGATCGTGCAAGTCCTTGCTGAAGCTGCTCGCAATGGCAAAGAAGTCACTGCTGTGATTGAATTACGTGCACGTTTTGATGAAGAATCAAATATTGAAGTGGCAAATGTGTTGCAAGAAGCTGGGGCAGTCGTTGTATACGGCATTGTGGGTTATAAAACACATGCCAAAATGATTTTAGTCGTGCGCCGTGAAAATAATAAATTAGTACGTTATGCACATTTAGGTACAGGAAATTACCATGCAGGTAATGCCCGTATTTATACAGACTATGGCTTACTGACTACTGGTAAAGAGCTATGTGAAGATGTACACCGTATCTTTCAAGAGCTTACGGGTATGGGTAAAATGGCTAAGCTGAAAAAGCTTTACCATGCACCATTTACTTTACATAGTCATTTACTTGCATGTATAGATGATGAAATTTCCCATGCTAAAGCAGGTAAAGAGGCGCATATTATTATTAAAGTTAATGCGCTCACAGAAGTCCAATTGATTAATAAGTTATATGAAGCTTCTACCGCGGGTGTGAAAATTGATCTGATTATTCGTTCAATTTGTTGTTTGCGTCCTGGCTTACCCGGTTTATCTGACAATATTAAAGTACGTTCTATTGTTGGGCGCTTTTTAGAGCATACACGTGTGTTTTATTTTAGCAATGCAGGGCAGTCACGAATTTACTGTTCAAGTGCAGATTGGATGAACCGTAACTTATTTAACCGTGTTGAAGCATGTTTTCCAATTGAAGACCCTGCACTTCGTAAAGTGATTTATCAGCAAGGATTTATTAATTACTTAAAAGATAATCAGCGTGCTTGGGCATTAAACAGCGATGGTTCTTGGGTGCGTATAAAACCAAAAGATGGAGAGGTCATTCATAATTCTCAAGAAACATTACTTGAATATTATCGTTAATATATGCAGTTGTAGGGGGGTGAAATAAGGCGTTGTTTTTATTTCATTCATATCTATAACTAAACCCTAGTTCACTGTTATTTATGTATTTTAATTACTGCACGTTTTTTTATTCTATGATTAAATGCATGTTGTCGTTTTCTCATTTATATTTAGGTTAAAGGAAATATCATGCGCGCGTATAATTTCTGTGCAGGTCCTGCTGCACTGCCGACTGCTGTATTAGAAAAAGCACAACGTGAACTTTTAGACTGGCAAGGCACAGGTGTTTCCATTATGGAAATGAGCCACCGTAGTCAAGAGTATGTGGCTGTTGCTGAAAAAGCAGAGGCAAATTTACGTCAATTATTAAATATTCCTTCTAATTACAAAGTATTGTTCTTACAAGGCGGCGCAACATTACAATTCTCTGCGATTCCTTTAAACTTTTTTGGTAAAAATGCTAAAGCAGATTATATAAAAACAGGTATTTGGTCAGATAAAGCAATTAAAGAAGCGAAACGTTATGGTGAGGTCAATGTGATTGATGCCACTGTTAACGTCAATGGAAAAACTGGGATTGCGCAAAGCCAGTCTTGGAATTTTTCAGAAGATGCCAGCTATGTGCATTATTGTGAAAATGAAACTATTGGTGGTGTACAGTTTAAAGATATTCCAAAAACCAAAGCCCCGTTAGTTGCAGATTTATCATCAAGTATTTTATCTGCACCGATTGATATATCTCAATTTGGTTTAATTTATGCGGGCGCACAAAAAAATATTGGCCCAGCAGGGTTAACGATAGTGATTGTACGTGATGACTTGCTGGATCAAGCCAAGCCTGAAATTCCATCTTTGCTTAAATATGCTAATCAAGCACATAACCAGTCAATGCTCAATACGCCTGCGACATATTCTTGGTATTTAGCAGGCTTAGTATTTGAGTGGTTATTAGAGCAAGGTGGAGTAAAAGCTATTCATGAAAAAAACTTAGCGAAAGCAAAACGGTTGTATGACTATATCGATCAAAGTGACTTTTATGATAACCCAATTGTTAAAGACAACCGCTCACTAATGAATGTACCATTTACATTAGTTAATGACAGCCTAGATCAGTTATTTTTACAACAAGCTGAAGAACACCATCTGTTAAATTTAGCAGGGCATCGTTCAGTGGGTGGTATGCGCGCAAGTATTTACAACGCTGTACCTTTAGAAGCGGTAGAGGCATTGGTGCAATTTATGGAAAAATTTGCTCAGGCACATCGTTAACTGTCTTTTGTTACACCACATTTTAAACAATAAAAATGTGGTGTAATGCAAAGGCAGCAATAAATATACCCAGTAAAAAAAAGCAAATCGCCCCAGCATCGATTTTGAGTTTTGTTGGGGTTTGCTGTTCTGTGATTGTTGTCATTTGTTCGGGCATCATTTTCATTCAGCAGTTCCAATCATACAATATTTATTATATGTTCATGATTTTTACTTTATTGTAGAGTAAATATTCGCCGTAATCCACACGTTACCACGAATATATTGCCCAATTTGGTAGTTTTGGTCATTTAAATTTTGCGTTGCAACACGAATAAGGGTTGCTTCAGCATTATCTTCAAGCAATATGGTTACATCGTATAGGGTATAGGTCTGTTCTTTAAAGGTTGTGGTGCTTTTACCCACAATTTGACCTTGAAACCATGCTTCATCTTCCTGACCTAAAGTTTCACCATGTAAATAGGCCACCATTTTAGAAAAATCAACTTTAAGCGGTGCTTTATCTTCTTCGCTTTGAGGTTGCCAAGCATCAATTTGTGCTTGTAAGTTATCTGGTGCAATACCATCATTCGCCGCTAAAATGGCATTGAGTGCTCTGTGATGTTTAATCGATGCAGGGTCATCAACCACAATATGTTCATGTGCATCTACAACTTCTAGCGCATATGACCATGCTGATAGTGCAACAGCATACTTTTGCTGAGCTTGATATTGGTTTTTATTCACACTGTATAAGCTGTCAAATGCATAAAGTGTAGAGTTGTTAATGTTTAAAGATAAAACAGCCTGACAACCTGAACGTGAGCAAATGATACGGTCAATGGTTGCTGTAGTTTTGTAGGGGCTAGAAAGTGTTGGGAACGCTGTTTTTACTGCACGAGGTTGGTTATTTTCTACAGCAATGACTTGTGCAGACTGAATCATGCTTTTTTTAGGGCCAAGAATGAGCCAGCTTGCAGGGTCAATATCTGACTCTTGTTCACATAAACCCATTGGCATATCTGGTTGGTCGAGTGCTTGTCCTAGCCATTGTGGTATGGTTTGAGTTGGGTTTTCAGTAAGAAGACTCCAGTGTTCGACATGACTACCAAAGTGCTGGTCTTCGATGGCAATAATTTCTGGTTTATTGTTTTGCATATTTTAAGACTTCATACATTGATTCTATGCTCTTTTATCGTGTAGATACGGGGCTTTTTCAAGTCTATTTTGTGATTATTTGTGTGAAACTGGCTTATTTACCCTATTGCTTGATGGTTTTTTATGCATTTTGTGGATATTGGCATGGTAAACATTAAAGCAAAGCCATGAAGTATTGTGTTATTTGCTACAATAGATTTTTATTTGTACTTAAGATGATTGTCTGTGCTGAATTTTAAATTGTGGGTTGATGCAGATGCATTGCCTAGAATATACCGAGATATTATTTTTAGAGCTTCTGATCGCTATCAACTTGAAGTTATTTTTGTCGCCAATCAGCCGTTGGGTATCACCCCGTCTGTACGTATAAAATCACTACAAGTGATGAGTGGTGCAGATCAAGCAGACAAAGAAATTGTGGCTCAAATGACAGCAGATGATATTGTGATTACACAAGATATTCCTTTGGCTTCAGAGGTGATTGAAAAAGGTGGTGTTGCTATTCATCCGCGTGGTGAAATTTATACCATTGCTAATATTAAGGCACGTTTGCATTTAAGGGATTATATGGACACTTTACGTGGTGCAGGGGTACAAACAGGTGGCCCTAAACCGCTCAGTGAAAAAGACAAACGTGAGTTTTCAAGTGCCTTAGATCAAACCATTTTGCGTCAGAAACGTAAAGTCAAAGCCATATAGTTTTTTAGTCACTTGCGCTATACAGTTGTTTACCATTTGCCTTAGTTTTCATGTTTAAATTTAAGCGAAATCAATATACTATCGCTCGTACAATACAATTGCATTGTCATGTTATAAAAATTGGAATAAAAATCTTATGTTTAAACCTATTTCATTGTATATCGGCCTAAGGTATACCCGTGCTAGACGCAGTAATCATTTTATTTCGTTTATTGCATTGGCTTCTATGATTGGTTTAACGCTAGGTGTTGCTGTGCTAATCACCGTACTATCTGTGATGAATGGGTTTGACCGTGAGCTAAAAACACGTGTGTTAGGTATGGTGCCACAAGCGACTGTGTCTTCGGGGCAAATTATTACCGATTGGCCAAAACTTGCTGAAGATATTGCCAAGCATAAACATGTGACAGGCGTGGCGCCATTTACACAGTTGCAAGGCATGTTGACTGCACAGGGGCAAGTGTCGGGCCTTATGGTGTCTGGTATTGAGCCTAAATACGAGGAAAATGTATCCATTATTCAAAACCATATGGTGGCAGGCAGTATAGATGCATTACAAAAAGGTGACTTTGGCATTGTACTTGGAAAGCAACTGACCGATGCATTGGGCTTGGGCCTAAATGATAGTGTTACTTTAGTTTTACCTGAAGCAACGCCGTCACCTGCGGGTGTTGTGCCACGTTTTAAACGATTTAAAATTGTAGGTATTTTTAGTATTGGCGCAGAAGTTGATTCTAGCATGGGCTATATCAATTTATACGATGCATCTACGTTGTTACGCTTGCCTGATGGTGCACAAGGTATTCGTATGAAATTGGATAATTTATTTCTAGCACCCCAAGTGAGCCAAGATATTTTACATGAATTGCCTGTGGGTTTTTATGCTTCTGATTGGACATATACGCACGGTAATCTGTTTAGTGCGATACAAATGGAAAAGGCAATGGTCAGCTTATTGCTATTTTTAATTGTTTTAGTTGCTGCTTTTAATATTGTGTCTTCACTGGTGATGGTGGTGACTGATAAAAAATCAGATATTGCAATTTTACGTACGTTGGGTGCTTCGCCTGCGACCATTACGCGTATTTTTATGGTACAGGGCACAATTATTGGTGTGGTTGGTACTTTGGCGGGTGCAATTATTGGTGTGATTTTGGCAACTAGTGTCAGTCAAATTGTTGACTTTTTAAATACACGTTTGGGTTGGCATTTATTTGATGCATATTTTATTAATTATCTACCTTCATATTTGAAATGGCAAGATGTAGTGCTTATTGTATCTGTTTCATTTATATTAAGTTTTTTGGCAACAATTTACCCTGCTGTACGTGCAGCAAAAGTACAGCCTGCGGAGGCATTACGTTATGAGTAGTGTGGTTTTAGAAGCAAAAAATGTCATTAAAACATTTAATGAAGGCAAAAATAGCGTTCAAGTATTAAAAGATTTATCGTTACAGATCCATGCAGGCGAATTTGTTGCGATTGTCGGGGCAAGTGGTTCAGGTAAAAGTACATTATTGCATGTATTGGGCGGTCTAGATTTACCGACCTCTGGTGAAGTGGAGCTCAATGGCTCTCGTTTTGATGCACTTAATGAAACGCAACGTGGTTATTTACGTAATCAGAATTTAGGTTTTGTATACCAGTTCCACCATTTGTTACCTGAGTTTACTGCATTAGAAAATGTAGCGATGCCTTTAATGCTTAGGCAGGGTACAAGTTTTGCTCAAGTAAAGACTGAAGCAAATTTTTTACTTGAGCGAGTGGGTTTATCACACCGTTTAACGCATAAGCCGGGTGAGTTGTCAGGGGGAGAACGTCAGCGAGTGGCATTAGCCCGAGCATTGGTCACTAAACCTAAAGTTATGCTAGCAGATGAGCCTACAGGCAATTTAGACCGTAAAACAGCGACTGGTATCTTTGAGTTACTTAATGAGTTACGCCGTGAATTTAATATGGCCATGTTGATTGTGACGCATGATGAAGCATTAGCACAGTCTGCAGATCGTATTTTACATATGGAAGATGGTCTTTGGGTTAAAACTCAGTCACATCTTTAAAGGCATGTAAATAGATAACTGTTGTATGAGTTAATGATAAAAATATGTTTTATGCGGTATTTTTGGCATGGATATTAGGTCATGCTTGTCTTGGAGGGTGGGGTGCAATAACCATTGTACTTCCCATTTTTCTATTCATAATGACGTTAATTGTGTACGCACTGGGTACTTATGTTACCCAGCTTCGTACGTTAAAACGTTGGCCGACATGGTGTGCTTTATTGCTAACTGTGTTTTGTTTAGGTTTTTGGAATGCACAGCAGTCACTGACAATACAGCTGGCTCAACGTATTTTAGTGAGCCAAGAAGTACGTGCCTTAGTTTATATTCAGCAAATAGATGAGCAACAACCTGAGAACATACAGCAGCGTATTGTAGTTTTTAATCCATCGTCAAAGACCACAACAGTGTGGCAAGTATCTTTATCTAAAAAGAAATTTCCACAAAACCCTTTTCAATTGGGTCATTATTATTGGGTGACAGGTAAGGTTTCCCCCATACATGGTTATGCTGTGCCATATGCTTTTGATCAGGAACAATGGTCATTACAGCAAGGAGTAATGGGGCGGTTACAGGTTCAATCTTTTGAGCGAGTACTTCCTGCGGTACTGAATTCTCAAATTCAATATCAGCCATTTGTAATGAAACAACAGCAGCTCTGGCAACGTCTACAATTATTTTTACAACAAAAACGTTTAGATTATAGACAGTTTATTTTACAACAAAATTTTTCACAATCCGGCCTAATTTTAGCATTATTAAGTGCCGATGAAAGTTTCATTTCACCAGAAGTACAGCAATTATTTCAAGATTTAGGTATTCGGCATTTATTGGCGATTTCTGGCCCACATGTTTTAGTATTTGCAATGATTTTGTCTACATTTTGCCATTACATTATTGTATGGTTTTTTCCTAGATTGTATTTAAAGTGGCCTAAAAGATATGTGTTATCAGTGCCATTATTGAGTGGGGTTTTGTTGTATAGTGGTTTTGTTGGGTTTGAAATACCTGCCCTTCGCACACTTATTACCGTTATTTTAATGACGGTATTTTTATTTTTAAAATACCGTATTTCTACTTCAATGTTAATCCTTTTAAGTGCGAGCATGTTACTGCTCATAGAACCATTGAGTGTTTTTTCGGCGGCATTTTGGTTGTCTTATGGAGCGTGTTTTATACTTATCGTGATTTATGAAAAAGTGAGTAATACGGAAACAACATCGAACCTACAAAAAATAAAACAGACTTTATATCAGTTCTTCTATTCACAGATTTATATTTTTATTGCATTAACGCCAATCACTTTATGGTTTTTTCATCAGATGTCGTGGTTAACACCGCTGAGTAATTGGATTGCGATTCCATTGATTGGTATTTTTGTTGTTCCCTTAAATATTTTTTCAGCATGTATATATTGGTTGAGTCCTGTGCTCAGCACATGGATTTTTGGGATTGTTGACTACATTTTGTCTGTATTCGTTTTAATTTTATCTTACATACAATCGTTTGGTTTACAGCCACAGTATTATGCATTAACAGGCTGGAAAGTGTTAATTTTAAGTGTCATTGCCTTACTGCTTTTGCTACCGAAAGGCGTAATCCCACGGCTATATTTGATTCCTTGCATTCTGGTACTATTTTTACCAAGTCAGACAAAAGCTCCTTTTGTATTGAGTGTATTGGATGTTGGGCAGGGGCAAGCAATTTTTGTGCAAACGCTAGAGCACCGTATGTTTATTGATACGGGCGGGCATTTTAATGAGCAACATTTTAGTGTAGCAAAAGCGTTATTGTTGCCATTTTTAATGAAAAAAGGAGTTTCTGAGTTAGATCAAGTCATACTAACCCACTTAGATATAGACCATAGTGGTGCATTTGAACAATTACAAAAAAATATTCATATTAAAGCGGTGAGTAGTAATGAGCGCCCTGATATTTTAAATCGAAAAACTCCATTTTCTTATTGCAGTCGTGGTCAGATCCATACAATAAATGGTCTTACCATACAAATTTTATGGCCAAATGAACAAGATTTGGCTCAAGTCGAAACGTCATCGAATGATTATTCTTGCGTGGTATATTTAACATATCAGCCTAAGCAAGGACTGCCACAGCACATTTTAATGATGGGGGATACAGGCGATTTTGCAGAGCGCCAGCTCATGGCACTGTACCCAAATTTGAAAGTAGATATATTACTACTCGGACATCATGGCAGTAAATATAGTTCTTCTTTAGATTTTTTACAGCACTATAATCCAAAACTTGCGATTGCTTCAGCAGGCTATATGAACCGTTATGGTCATCCACACAGCCAAGTTCAAGAACGCTTGAGACAACTAAACATCCCACTTATTGTGACCAGTAAGGTGGGTACAATTAATATGGCAGTACAAGATAATGGCGTTGTAAATACCGAATTTTACCGCAATAGCAAGCTATGGTTAAATTGGTGATTTATTTTTCAATCGAACCTGTTGTACTTTGACTAAAGCATCTCGTGGTGCAATATCGTAGATATCGTGCAATTCTGGATGTGCTCTAAAGCGTTTATAGCTCCAATGGTAATGTTCAGGGTGCTTTTGAATGAGTGCTTCAATTTGTTGATGAATGATTAGAGTGCCTTGATTGTCTGGGCAATCGTAGATTCCATTTGGCATAGCTTGAATATATAAATCAAACCCTCCATTTGTATTACGAATGGTGTATAAAAAAAGTGCAGTCGCTTGGGTTTTTTGAATTAGCTTTGTTGTTAAATGACTTGATGCCAAGGGAATACCAAAGTAATTCACCATTGCACCACCTGCATGCGGTGTATGGTCAGGTAAGATAACCGTTGTGCCACCTTGTTTGAGAGCTTTAAATATTTGTCGAATACCATGTTCATCTGTAGGAACAAGTGTTGCATTTTCACGACTGCGGGCAGAACGTACAAAAATATCTGCATCTTTATTTTTAATTGGCTTATACATAATGGTCATTTTTGTATATTGAGCACACCATGCATTCATAATTTCCCAAGTGCCGAAATGAGGCACAATTAAAATCAGACCTTTTTGTGTGGCTAGAGCCTTTTGAAAGATATCTTCTCCTTCAATATTATGAATACGTTGGATGTTTTTTTCATTGCTAGCACCCCATACATTAAAAAATTCGAAATATGATGTAAGCTCATATTGAATTGCTTTTTTAATAATATACTGTCGGTCTTCGGCTGTACGCTCTGGCAGTGCAATATGAATGTTCAAACTGGCAACCCTCGTGACTTTTGCAAGAGATGTGCGGTAGGTCATTAAGGCAAGTAGACGTGCAAAAACACGAGTTAGAGGTAGTGGTTGTTTACTCATGAAATTTAGCATACGATACATGATAGATTTCGTGTTTAAGCGGTTATTAGGCATGTAATTGCGTAGCACTATAGTGTGTTTTTTTAGTGTTATGGATTATAGTGGAAAATATTGAATTTACACAATATTTGTGCGCTGAGCGTATATAATATAATAACTTTTAATGATTTGGATGTAATATATGTCTGATTGGCCACCAAAACCTAACAATTCTGGACCCCAAGAAGCAAACCAAAATAAGAGTAACGAGTGGAAGTTGTTGGAAGAGATTGTACTCTCATCTGTACAAGAACAGCGCCGTGCAAGACGTTGGGGGATATTTTTCAAAATCCTTTCTTTTGTGATCACACTCATTGTACTCCTTGGTTTATTTAGAGGGTGTTCAGTCAGTCCAAGTGATACTGAAAAAGCATCAAATGTGAGTCACTTGGGTATTGTCGATATTAACGGAACCATTAGTGCCAGTAGTAAAGATGTAAATAGTGAAGACACAATTAAAGCATTAAGAAAAGCATTTGAAGCTAAAAATAGTAAAGCGATTGTATTAAATATTAACTCGCCGGGTGGTTCTCCTGTAGAGTCAGATAATATTTGGCAAGAAATTAGATATCTAGAGAAAAAGTATCCAGAAAAGAAAGTATATGCTGTTATTGGTGATATAGGCGCATCGGGTGCTTATTATATTGCATCAGCAGCCAATGAAATTTGGGTTAATCCATCAAGTTTAGTTGGTTCGATTGGTGTGATTATGCCGAATTATGGTGTGAGTGGTTTAGCACAAAAGCTGGGTGTTGAAGACCGAACTATGACTTCTGGTGAAAATAAAGATATTTTAAGCATGACTAAGCCGATTAATGCATTTCAAAAAGAGCATGTTCAATCTGTTTTAGACAATGTACATCAACACTTTATTGATGCAGTAAAACAGGGTCGAGGTGATCGTTTAAAAAATGCAGATCCAAAGATTTTCTCAGGATTATTTTGGACTGGTGAGCAAGCGATTCATTTAGGTCTAGCAGATCAAGCTGGTAATGTGACAACGCTTATGCGTAAACTTGATCTAGATAAAAGCGTCAATTATACCGTAGAGTATAGTCCATTAGAGTCTGTACTTGGAAAAATGGGTGCTGAAATGGGGCAGGGTTTTGGTGAGTCTGTACGGCAGAAAATAGGTGCAGAGCAAAACATTGAGCTTAAATAAATAGATAAAAAGCGCATCATTTGATGCGCTTTTTTTATGGCTTTTCGTGTATTTGAATCGGATGTGTTAACTGCTGTTGTTTGAGTTGAATTTCACCTTGAGACCTATACACAAGGTCTTGAGAACAAATCCATTCGACAACCATAGGATAAACCACATGTTCAAGTTGATGTACACGCTCCGCTAAGCTATTTTGGGTGTCATTTGCATGAACGTTTAAAACACCTTGTGCTAACGCTTGCCCTGAATCAAGTTGCGCTGTCACAAAATGAACAGTACAGCCATGTTGTGTATCACCTGATTCGAGCACTTTGACATGGGTGTGCATACCTTTGTGTTTTGGTAGTAGAGAAGGGTGAATGTTTAACATTTTTCCTTCCCACTGTTCAACAAAGGTTGGGCTTAAAATACGCATAAACCCTGCAAGGACAACCAGATCGACATTCCATGCGAGTAGTTGAGCATGAACAGCTTGATCAAATGCATCGCGACTTACATAGTTCTGATGTTCAATGGTCTGTGTTGCAATGCCGACTGCATGTGCTCGTTGTAGCGCATACGCAGTCGGTTTATTTGACAGTACACCGACAATTTGACCTGATAAGTTTGCATCAAGTAGTGCTTGTAGGTTACTGCCATGCCCTGAAACCAGTACAGCAATTCTCATTAGTTGAAAATCACACGAATCTTTTCATCTGCACCTTCAATAGATGCTACATCTTCTTGAATATGACCAAGTTTCCATGCTTTTTCGCCTTGAGTTGTAAGAATCTCAATAGTTTTATCTGCATCATTTTGATCAACAACAATTACCATACCTACACCACAGTTGAAAGTACGATACATTTCAAATTGTTCTACGTTACCTTCTTTTTGTAGAAGCTGGAACAATTCAGGCCATTGCCAAGATGCTTCATTAACAACAGCTTGAGCACCATTTGGTAAAACACGTGGTAAGTTTCCTGGTAAGCCACCACCTGTAATATGTGCCATAGCATGCACTTGAACTTGTTTACATAGTTCGAGTACTGGTTTAACGTAAATACGAGTAGGTTCCATGACGACATCAGAGAGAATACGACCATCAATCTGTTGTGTTAAGTCTACATTTTTTACGTCTAAAATTTTACGCAGTAAAGAATAGCCGTTAGAATGTGCCCCAGATGACGCAACTGCAATCAGTACATCCCCAGATTTGACTTGAGTACCGTCAATAATTTTACTTTCTTCAACGACACCGACTGAAAATCCAGCAAGGTCATAGTCTTCGCCTTCATACATGCCTGGCATTTCGGCAGTTTCACCACCAACCAAAGCACAACCTGCTAACTCGCAGCCTTTACCAATGCCAGTGACTACATCTGCAGCAACATCGACGTTTAAGTGACCTGTTGCATAATAGTCTAAGAAAAATAAAGGTTCAGCACCGCAGACTAGCAAATCATTCACACACATTGCCACGAGATCTTGACCAATGGTGTCATGTTTGTTGAGATTAAGCGCAAGGCGTAGTTTTGTACCTACACCATCTGTACCTGAAACTAGGACAGGTGATTCGTAACCTTTTGGTATTTTGCATAGTGCACCAAAACCACCAAGACCACCCATGACTTCTGGGCGTGTGGTACGTTTTGCGACTGATTTAATGCGGCTGACGAGGGCATCACCTGCCTCAATGTCTACGCCTGCATCTTTGTAACTTAAACTGGTATTGGGATTAGAAGTCGAGTTGCTCATGTATAGAAGTCTCCGCTTTGCCGTGGCGATTATAACCTAATATACGAAACTGTTACGTTATTTATCCAACAAAATGTTATCTTTAACTGAATTATCCTTATAAATCGTGAATAATTTTAATAGGCGAAGGGTCATGATAGATCGTACATTGGGTAGAATTTTTTTTCTGATTGGCTTAGCACTACTGGCTTGGCTGCTTTTTATACTTAAACCTGTTGTTATTCCTTTTGTTGCAGCATTTTTTATTGCATATTTATTTAGCGGACTGGTCAATAAGTTAACGCGTCTCGGTTCACCTCGTTGGTTATCAACGACACTGGTTTTCGTGGGTATTGGCATTGGTTTAGTGCTAGCAGTTTGGTATATTATTCCATTGGCATGGAAGCAGATTGTTTATGCAAGAGACAGTATTCCTGGTGTGATTTATTGGGTCAATCACACGGCTTTACCTTGGATTACACATACCTTTAAGTTAGAGCCAATGGCAATTAATGCCAATCAAATTACTGATACTTTAATGCAGTATATTCAAACCAATTATAGTGTAGACAGTATTCAGTCATTATTATTACGTTTGGCACAATCTGGTTTAAATTTTATTCAGCTTGGCGGTACGGTTGTACTGATTCCGATTATTTCATTTTACTTTCTACTAGATTGGCCTCGCATGCTAAAACAAATGCATCGCTTAATTCCACGTCCATATGAAAAATTAACTTTACAAATTGTATCAGAGTGCCATGCGGTACTCCGCGCTTTTGTTAAAGGTCAATTTTTAGTCATGGTCTTGTTGGGTACAGTATATGCGGTCGGTCTACAGCTTATTGGTTTAGAAGTCGGGCTGATTATTGGTATGGTCGCAGGACTTGCCAGTATTATTCCGTATCTTGGTTTTGCAGTCGGTATTATTTCTGCAGTCGCTGCTACATTTTTTCAATTTGGCCTAGATTGGACACAGTTACTTTTAGTGGGCGTGGTATTTATGATAGGGCAAGCCATAGAGGGATATATTTTACAACCCTTTTTATTAGGCGATAAAATAGGCTTATCGCCTGTTGCAGTTGTCTTTGCAGTATTGGCAGGTGCCCAACTTGGTGGTATTTTAGGAATGCTAATCGCATTACCTGTAGCCGCTGTTATTGTTGTTTTACTCAAACATATTCGTGATTTTTATGAAAATTCTAATTTGTATGGTGAACAGTACGGGTTAAATGATCTAGAGGATGCACAAACAGTAAAAGTACAGTCTGAGCATTTAGATGTAGATATTCGTGTGAAAGCATCTGAGCAACCTAAGCAACGTGATGACCAAGATGAAAAATAGTTATGCGACAATTACAATTACAGATTGAACCACAATTAGATGCTTGCATCAGTGACTTTTCTGGCCCAAGTTGGGCTGGGCTGGTTGATGTGATTCGTCAACTTCATAGTGGTTTAATTGACCGTCTTTATGTATATGGTGAAGCTGGTACGGGGAAGAGTCATTTACTCTCAGCTGTTTGTGATTTGTATTTAGAAACAGGTAGAACTGCCATACAGGTATCGCTATTAGAGCTATTAGATGCACCTATAGAGGCTTTAAGTGCTTTGGAGCGTTATGATCTTGTTGCTTTAGATGATATTGAGGCGATTAGTGGTGTAATTGGTTGGCAAAAAGCCATTTTTCATTTAATTAATCATCATCATGAATTTAGTGGACAACTTATTTTTTCTTCGAGAGAAGCACCTATTTCGCTTAAATTGCAATTGCCAGACTTACAGTCACGTTTGACGCAAGCAGTGAGTGTACGATTACCTAATGGAAGTTTACATGCAGATCGTGTTGCTTTAGTTGATTCGGTACTTTCTCGCCGTGGTGTCATGTTAGATCCACAAATTATCGACTATTTATTAGATTATGGCCCATATCAAACATCACTGTTATTGCAAATGTTAGACCGCTTAGAAAACGTATTACATGGTGAAAAAACCAAGCTTTCAACATCAACATTAAAACAAATATATGCATTGATTGATGAATATAAACAAGTCTAGAAAGTAGTATAGCTAGTTACGGTGTTGTCGGCATATATTTTTCAATATACTGCTGACGAATTTTTTCACGTTCTTCTTTGCTTTTGGCTTGTTCAATTTGGTATTGCAATTGTTTGCGTTGCTGGGTGTTCATGTGTTGCCATGCTAAGCGTAAACGTTGCTGTTCTTCTTCGGAAAGTTGTGTGAACCATTCCATTTTTTGCTGTAAAGCTGTACGCTGTTGTTCAGGAATATCTTTTAAGTTTTGATAGTGTTGGAGTAATACTTGCTGCTGAGATGTACTCAGTTCATTCCAGTTATCGTCATTGTTATTTAGACCAGAGGGTGTTGTATGTAATGAAAATGGCCAAAGACTTGCAAAACTCGTTTGCAAAAAAGCCACACTCACGATGGCAAGAGTGATTTTTTTAACTTCCATGACGTAAATTATTCTCTCCAAAAACCATAACCATTTCTAGGTCCTCTACCATTTGAGGGGACAGCTTTTCAGTTGTAGCCATGGCTGTTTGAGTTGATTCATCTTTACTCATAATATGAAAAATATTTGGTGCAATAATAATACTCGCAAGCACCGCAGCAAAAGCAAGACTGGTTATTTTCCAACCATTTCGTTGACGTTGCTTTTGATCTCGAATGTCTTTAAGTACGTTGGAAATGACCTGTGGTGATTGTGGATGTTGTTTTGCTAAAGTATCTAATGTTTTAGTGATTTTTTGCTCAAATGGATTCTTATTCATCTGTCATACCTTTGTTTTGATGATATGGACTCAAATAACTTAACATCTGCTGTAAAGCTTGTGTTGCACGGTAATAGTGAGTTTTTACACTTCCTTCACTACATTGCATAATCTCTGCTGTTGTTTTAGTACTAAAACCTTCCCATGCACGAAGCATAAACGCCTGCTGTTGGCGTATTGGCAGTTTATCAATGGCTTCCTTGATCTCATTTATCGTCATATGTTGACTAAGGATCTCTGCAGGGTCAATGTGGTAATCATCTGCAATTTGCTCTTCGGGCGCATCATCTTCAAAGTCTAGGTTTTTCTTTTTAAATAGTGAAAATGGAATAGCTGATCTCTGTTCTTTTCTTTTCCAATCATAAAGCTTGTTATTTAAAATGGTATAAAATAGGGCATACCACTCTTCGGTTGGTTTTTTTGAATATGCTTTGTAAAGTGAAATAAAAGCTTCTTGTACCAAATCCATGGCAATATCTGTGTTTTTCGTTGCGGACTCCATCATAATTAAAGCACGTCCGCTGACTTCGTGCATAAATGCACTTAGACGCTGTTCGCTACTTTTTGCAGATACATGCCGAAGATCTGCTTGCGTATTTGGGGGTACCAGATCCATGGATATTGATAATCCTACCATCAAATACCTACCTTAATTTAACCATTGCTTGTCTTATTAACGTACAATGGTTAAGTTCGGTTGACATTATAAATAATTTATTTGCTTAATGTCTTTGGCGTACAGCGATTATGTACGTTGTCTGACCATCTCAAAAAAGCAAATTGAACCTGCAATTGCAACATTGAGTGATTCTTGGCCACCGGGTTGTGGAATGGTTACAGCTTTTGCATGTGCCAATGCAAATTCAGATATGCCTTGACCTTCATTACCTAATATCCAAACACAAGGGTTTTTGAGGTCTTGTTCGTATAGCGTATTGGCTTGATGAGAGTTTGTAGCATACACAGGAATTTCAAATTGCGGTAATACATT
This sequence comes from Acinetobacter boissieri, assembly GCF_900096955.1. GTDB lineage: Bacteria > Pseudomonadota > Gammaproteobacteria > Pseudomonadales > Moraxellaceae > Acinetobacter > Acinetobacter boissieri. The sequence continues at coordinate 171,101 of NZ_FMYL01000002.1, forward strand.
TGTTAAGTCTACACGCTCGAAACAACACAAAGAGAAGTGTGCACCCATGCCTGCACGAAGTACCCGTGGTGACCACAGTGAGGCCACAGCAGGTGTGCACAGTATTTGCTTAATATTCGCCGCTGCCGCAGAGCGTAGTAATGTACCTACGTTACCAGGGTCTTGTACATCATCAAGAATTAAAGTATCAACGTTGTAATTAATCGTTTGAGTATGTCTTGGAATATCAATCACCGCCAAGCAAGCGATGGTCGTACCAAGTGTACTTAAACTTTTATAGAGTACTTCGCTGATAATAAAGATATGTCCTGTATGTAGTTCTTGAATATCTTGTAAATCTGGATGCTTTAGTGCAGCTTCAGTGGTAAAAAAAGCATGAATTTTTTGTCCACTGTCTAGCCATGCAAGGCATGCATGTGTACTTTCTAAAACGGTTTGCTGTTGTTTTTTTCGGTATTGATTTTGCTCAATTAATGCACGTAAGTGTTTAATTTTAGGATTATCTTTCGATTCTAGATAAATTATAGACATGTTAGTCGCCAAAAAAGTACAAAACTTAAGGTTTTGTACTAGATAGATAAAGGATTAAAGTGAATTAATGGTAGCTTGTTAAAAGCTCAATTTCATCTTTTGCACCTAAAATAACAGGAACACGTTGATGTAGGCCCGTTGGCTGAATGCTCATAATACGCTCACGCCCAGTTGTGGCATCACCACCGGCTTGTTCAATTAGCATACTCATCGGATTTGCTTCGTACATTAGACGTAAGCGGCCTGGTTTACCTGTGTTTTTTAAGTCAAAAGGGTACATGAAAATACCACCACGGCTAAGAATACGGTGTATGTCTCCAACCATACATGCGATCCAGCGCATATTAAAGTCTTTACCTCGAACACCTGTTTTACCATCGAGTAGTTCTGAAATATAACGCTGAACAGGCTTTTCCCAGTGTCTGTGATTTGATGAGTTGATCGCAAATTCTTGAGTCGTACGTGGAATCGTTACATTTTCTTGGGTAAGTACAAAAGATTTTATGTCAATGTCATAAGTAAATAAGATAACGCCTGCACCAAAGGTCAAAGCAAGCATGGTTGATGGACCATACATGACGTAACCTGCAGCTACTTGGCTTGTCCCAGGCTGCATGAAATCTTCGGCTTGAGTTACTTTATTTTTCGAAGGTAGTACAGAAAAAATACTACCAACACACATGTTAATGTCGATATTGCTTGATCCATCAAGCGGGTCAAACAAAACTAAATATTCACCATTTTCTTGTGCAGGTAAGAATTCTTCAAGCTCTTCTGAAGCGAATCCACCAACGTGTGGGTGTTTTTGTAATGCGTTGATGAATTGTTCATTCGAAAAAATATCTAGATTTTTTTGTGTTTCACCTTGTACATTTTCATGTTCAGCACTGCCTAAAATGCCTGCAATTGCCCCTTGTTGTAAATTGTAGTCAATAATATTACAGCATGTAGCAATTGCATTGATAACCTCAGCAAGTTCAGTTGGTATTCTCCCCATTTGTTGTTGTAAGTATTGGGACAAGGTGGTGTTCGACATAACGAAAGGCTCCGAAAATTACAATTTTTTCTTAGCAAAATGGTGAGCTGGTGTTTTATAGATGAAACTTAATGGTGTAAAGGTTTCTAACGATGACTATGCATGTTTGTTCTATGAGTGCTTACAATTTGCTAAGAACGTGCTATGTTTATTATATAACAAGTTTGCCCGTAAGGTGGCACAGATGACAACAAAAAAATTTGATGAAATGCCAACATCGACCGAATCTATAGATATTAATGAAATATCTGAAGAATTAAGCAAGCAAGCTTGGGCTGATTATGAGATTAAGCCTGAATACAAGCGATACAATAAACATGATTTAATTGAATCACTACAATCTTGCGAAAATATGACTGTAGCAATATTAGACACAAAAAAAGTGCTCTGTAAAAAGAGCACTTTTAAATAGGTTTTATGGTACCAACAGTGGCGGTACAGCTTCGTAGTTAATTTCTACGCGGCGGTTTTCAGACCATGCTTCAGGTGTATGTGCAGGGTTTACTGGCATTTCTTTACCATAGCTAATGGATTCAAGCTGACTTGTATTTACGCCAATAGAAACCAAATAGCTTTGTACTGCTTTGGCACGTCGCTCACCGAGTGCCATATTGTACTCACGAGTACCACGTTCATCGGTATGACCTGCGAGTGCAACGTGTGATGTAGGGTTTGCTTGTAAAAACTGTGCATGGGCTTGTAGGGTTTGATAATCTGTTTGAGAAATCGAACTACTGTCATAGTCGAAATGTACCACACGGTTTGCTAAAAAGGCTTTATTTGCTGCCGTGACTCCTTTAGATGAAGCCCCTTTAAGATTCTTAGCATCTAATGCAGCATCATCACTGAGTCCGTTGGTATTTACAGCTATGGGTGTTTGTGTTTCAGCCACGGGCATAGTTGTTTGTGTTACAGGTTTTCGTGCAGCACACCCTGTAAATAGGAGTGCTGACATTATGCAAGGTAAAACGAGGTACTTTTTATTCATTGGTGACTCCAGTCGTCTTATTTAGGGGCCCAAGCAGGTTCACGGACTTCACCTTGTTCGCTTGGTAGATTCATTCTAAATTGTCCATTAAGTGATACGATCGATAGTAGGCCACGATTTCCTTCTTGTGTGGCATATACAACCATTTGCCCATTTGGAGAAAAGCTTGGAGATTCATCGAGTGTTGTTGGGGTGATGACACTATATACGCCAGAGTTTAGATCTTGTATTGCAATTTTAAAGTTATTGCCACTTTGACGACTAACCATTGCCAGTTTTTTACCATCTGAACTTAAAGTGCTACGTGCGTTAAATGTACCTCTAAACGTGATGCGTTGAATTGCAGCAGTGTCAAAATTATAGCGATAAACTTGCGGTGAACCACCACGATCAGAAGTGAAAATAAAAGATTTACCGTCAGGTGCATACCTTGCTTCGGTATCGATCGCTGAATCTTTAGTGAGTCTTTCAATTTGACGTGTTTCTAAATTCATTTGGTAAATGTCTGGGTTACCATCCATAGAGCCGGTAAACAGCATAGATTTACCATCTGGGGAAAAGCTAGGTGCTCCATTTAACCCTGGGTAACTGGTCAGGACTTGTCTTTGCCCTGTAGATAAGTCTTGTAAATAAATACGTGGTCTTTTTGTTTCAAATGAAACATAGCCAATGGATTTACCGTCTGGTGTCCATGTGGGTGATAAAATAGGGTAGTGTGATGCCAGTACTGTGATGGGTCTTTCGCCATCTGTATCTGCAACTTGTAAGGTATAGCGTTGGTCCGGTAAATTTGGATTTCGAAGGACATAAGCGATTCTGCCACTAAAGCTACCCGGTATACCTGTAAGTGCTTGATAGATTGCATCACTAATGGCATGACCTGCTTGGCGTGTTCTAGATATAGGCGCAGTTAATACTTCGTTAAGCAAAAATTGCTTTTTTTCAACATCAAAAAGTTGGTAATGAATTTGGTAGCTATTCGGGTCTGGTTGGCTAACTTTCCCGACTACAACAAAAGGTACGCCTGCATTTGCCCAACTACTGGCATCTATGCTATTGAGTGAAGACGTTGCGGGTAGATTTTTTGATGCACTTGTAAATTTACCAGAGTGATTGAGGTCATTTTCTACAATACTGTATATATTAGGGTCACTGTCGAACGGTACAATTGCAATTTTAGGTGCAGTTGCATCTGGCGACTTTGCAATTTCTAACTGTAGTTGAGCCTGTGCAGTCGTTGTTGTGATGATTGGGCCACATGTCAGTGCTAATATAATAGCAAGTAAATGTTTACGGTTCATTTCCATAATTATTTTCACGTATAACAAAGGTTAAACTTAAGCCAAAATAGCATGATGCATACTAATTTAACCCAGATGGTTTCAATAGAGTGTTATTGTGCTGTAAATGTTGCATTAAAAGTTTGTGCTTCACGCCGTGCGTCTGGGTCCGCAGGCATCGGGTAAGGCGCTGCTTGTCTGATGGCAACCTCTACGCTGGCTTTAACATCTGGGTCGCTTGAGCTAACTAATACTGATGCTACTTGCCCTGAAGCAGTCAGTGTGACTCGTACCGTTGCTCTTTTACCAGTTGTACCGGGTGGAACATCCCAAGACTTTTCAATTTTTTTGGTAAATTGATTTTTTGCATCTGATGCAATTCGTTTTGCTTCTGCTTTCTTATTTGCAGCTGCTTCTACATCTGCTTTGTGTTTTGCGTCAGCTTCGGCTTGACGTTTTTCTTCTGCATCTGCTTTTTGCTTAGCAAGATTGGCTTGTTTCTTCGCATCGGCATCAGCTTTATGTTTTGCCTCAGCCTCGGCTTTTTGCTTAGCAAGATTAGCTTGTTTCTTCGCGTCAGCTTCGGCTTGGTGCTTTGCCTCAGCCTCGGCTTTTTGCTTAGCAAGATTGGCTTGTTTCTTCGCGTCAGCTTCGGCTTTATGTTTTGCCTCAGCTTCGGCTTTTTGCTTAGCAAGATTGGCTTGTTTTTTCGCATCGGCATCAGCTTTATGTTTTGCCTCAGCCTCGGCTTTTTGCTTAGCAAGATTAGCTTGTTTCTTCGCGTCAGCTTCGGCTTGACGTTTTTCTTCAGCTTCGGCTTTTTGCTTAGCAAGATTGGCTTGTTTCTTCGCATCAGCTTCAGCTTGACGTTTTTCTTCAGCCTCGGCTTTTTGCTTAGCAAGATTGGCTTGTTTCTTCGCATCAGCTTCAGCTTGGTGTTTTGCCTCGGCCTCGGCTTTTTGCTTAGCAAGATTGGCTTGTTTTTTCGCATCAGCTTCAGCTTGGCGTTTTGCCTCAGCCTCGGCTTTTTGCTTAGCAAGATTAGCTTCTTTTTTTGCATCCGCTTCAGCTTGACGTTTTTCTTCCGCCTCGGCTTTTTGCTTAGCAAGATTGGCTTGTTTTTTCGCATCAGCTTCAGCTTGGCGTTTTGCCTCAGCCTCGGCTTTTTGCTTAGCAAGATTGGCTTCTTTTTTTGCATCCGCTTCAGCTTGACGTTTTTCTTCTGTTTTTTGTTTATTTAGCAGTGTTTGTTGCGCAGCAGTTGCGACTGCGAGAGTTTCTGTAAGTTGTTGATGATCAGTTTGCTCTTCAGAAGACTGAACGGTTACGGGAGGTTCTTGTTTTGTATCTTCGCTAGTGTTTTGAGAGTGGGGTAGTTGATCCGAACTGACTAGAAATGTTTTAAGTTCTTTGGGTGGTTTAGGCGGAGGTGTAGTACCTAAAAAAAGAAGTCCTGTTAAGGCAATAGCATGTATACCTATGGTAAAACCAAGGGCTTTTATATTGTCTTGATTCAAATTGTGCTGTTGAAATTTTTTCATACATTATTTGGCTGGGTCAGTCAGTAAACCCACTTGGGTTAGGCCAGCATCTTGTAGTGATGCCATGAGAGCCACAACTTCACCATAAGGTCTAGATTGTGCGCCATTAATCAGTACGGTCAGTTGCTTTTGCTGACTTTGTGCTTGTTTTTGTTCATTTGTTAACGATATTTTGAGTGTATCGAGTGACATTTTTTGGTCGTGATATTGACCATACTGTAATAGGTATTCTCCCTGCTCATTTAAACTTACAATGGCAGGGGGCGATTTCGCTTCAAATGGTTGTGAACTGGCTTTTGGTAAGTCGACTTTAATACTACTGGTAATCATCGGGGCAGTTACCATGAAAATAACCAAGAGTACAAGCATGACATCAATATAAGGCACAACATTCATATCGCTTTTAAGCGGTTTTTTGATACGTGCAAAGCGTCCTGAGCGTTGTATTGCCATTATGCACGATCCTTTGCCGCTTCTATAGATTGACGTTGTAGCACAGTAATCATTTCTTCTGCAAAAAGTGCACGATCTGAGTAAATCGCTTCACTTTTTGTTGTGAAGCGGTTAAAAGCTAATACAGATGGAATTGCTGCAAAAAGACCAATTGCAGTTGCAATGAGTGCTTCAGCAATACCAGGTGCAACAGTTGCAAGTGTGACTTGTTCTACCGCAGAGAGTCCAATAAATGCATTCATAATACCCCAAACTGTACCAAATAAACCAATATAGGGTGCAACGGAACCAATACTTGCTAAGCCACTTAAACCTTGCTCTAATCGACTTTGATCTCTTGAAAGTCCAACATGAAGTATACGTTCAGTGCCATCTATTTTTTGGGTAATCGTACTGTCATTTTTTTGTAGTTTGGTAAATTCGAGATAGGCATCATAAAAAATATCTTCCAAACCGTGGCGGTTTGAATTGAGCTGTGCATTATTAAACAATGTATTGAGTTCAGCACCAGACCAAAATATTTTTTGAAAGTGGTCATCTTGTTTAGTTGCTTTATTAAAACCCATAGAGAGTTTTGCAATAACGTACCAACTGTAAATAGACGTAAACAGAAGAATAAGCATGACAGCTTGAACAACAGGGCTTGCTTGTAAAACCAGATCACTGATGTGTAACGATGTTGAATTTGGAGTTGTCATAATATTAAGCTTAGTTCTGTGTCACTGGTGGCTGAGATATTTCTTTTACTTCTTCGGGAAGTCTACACGGTGACATATTGGCATTTAAACATGCTAATTCGACCTCGCCTGTAGCAAGCAAGATTTCACCACGATAAATATTTTGTTGCAATACTAAAGATGCACTTTTACAACAAATAACTTGTACACCGACCTGTATGAGATCATCCATTAGAATTGGTTTTATGTATTTAATATTTACATGGCGTACGACAAAACTATAGTCTGTTTGATGCCAATAATGCGCAATGCCTGAAACACGAAGCCATTCGGTACGTGCACGTTCCATGTAACGTATATGGTTCGCATGGTAAACGATCCCACCTTTATCTGTATCTTCAATGTATATACGGACTGGGAAAAAAATGTGTTGTCTTTGTTTTTTATGAAATGTGACATACATAACTCGTTTTTTAGTGTGTTGGTTTTTCTGGTGGGGTAAGGCCAAATTGTAAATAGGCCAGATTAGTTGCAATACGTCCTCTTGCTGTACGCATGGCATAGCCTTGTTGTATGAGGTATGGTTCAATAACATCTTCGAGTGTGCCACTGTCTTCTGCCATTGCAGCAGCTAAAGCTTCTACGCCTGCAGGGCCACCATCAAAACGCTCTATGAGCATACTTAAATAGCGACGATCTAGAGTGTCTAATCCCGAGCGATCTACGTTAAGCATATCTAATGCCAATTGTGCGATTTCTTGAGTAATTTCTCCTGTACCTTTGACTTGAGCATAATCTCTTGCTCTACGTAGTAAGCGGTTAGCAATACGTGGTGTGCCTCTAGAGCGTTGAGCTATTTCTTTTGCACCTGCTTGGGTTGTTGGTACATTCATGAGTCTTGATGAACGCTCAACAATAAAAGTTAAATCTGCAACAGAGTAAAATTCAAGTCTTTGTACAATACCAAAACGATCACGGAGCGGTGAAGTTAATAATCCTGCACGAGTAGTGGCAGCAACAAGGGTAAATTGAGGCAAATCAAGTTTAATAGAACGCGCAGCAGGACCTTCACCAATCATAATATCAAGTTGGTAATCTTCCATGGCTGGATATAGAATTTCCTCAATGACTGGAGAAAGTCTGTGAATTTCATCAATAAATAGAACATCACCTTCCTCTAAGTTAGTGAGTAGGGCTGCTAAATCGCCTGCACGTTCTAATACGGGGCCTGATGTTGACTTTAAGCTGCCTCCCATTTCTCGAGCAATAATATTCGCAAGCGTTGTTTTTCCCAAACCTGGCGGGCCAAAAATGAGGGTGTGGTCCAGCGCTTCAGCACGGCCTCTCGCTGCACCAATAAAGATTTCCATTTGCTCTCGAACCACAGGTTGACCAATGTAGTCGCTGAGGGTAGTGGGGCGAATGGCGCGATCAATTTGGTCTTCTGGCTTTTCAAAGCCACTTATCATTCTATCTTGCATGGGTATGTTATTTCATCATTGATTTAAGAGCAGCACGAATCATATCGGCAACTTCAGTATGTTGATCTTTAACTGTCGCAATGACTTTCTTGGCTTCAAGGGGTTTGTAGCCGAGTGATTGTAGTGCAGCTTCAGCTTCAGCGACAGCAGTATGTGCTGAGAATGCGTGTAGGTCAGTGGTATTCTGCATACTAAGAGGCGTTGTCGTACTGTGGTGTTGTAGTGATTTAATTCGATCTCTTAAATCAATCATTAAGCGCTCAGCTGTTTTTTTACCTACACCTGGGACTTTAGTGAGGGTGTTAATGTCATCATGTTCTATGGTTTGTATGAGTAAGTCTACACTGAGGGTAGATAAAATACCCAGCGCCATTTTGGGGCCTACACCTGTGACTTTTAGTAATGTACGAAAGAGGATTTTTTCTCGTGCTTCTGTAAAACCATATAGCAATTGGGCATCTTCTCGTACAGCCAAATGTGTCCATAATGTTATCGTTTGCCCTTTTTGTAGCTGACAAAAAGTAGATAGGGGGGTATCTATTTCATAGCCTACACCATGCACTTGAAGCAGTACAGTCGGTGCTTCTAGTGCAATGACTTCGCCAGTTAAGCAACCAATCATGTGATGTCCTTTTTATCGATATGTAGGTCTTTGACCTTGTAAAATTTGTGCGATGTCATATGCTTGATGATCTGAAAATTTACCAACAATGTCGAGAACTTGCATAATGTTTTCGTAATGACTTATGCCAAAATGAATACCATATTGTTGCAAAATCGTCATAAGTTTTTGATCTTTAAAACTGAGTTGACGGGCAGGGTCTGTGAGTGGAATAAACGCATCTAAGATATGTTGTAGGCTCATATGCGCCACAATTTCCAAATCCATTTTTTGTCTATGTGCAAAGATTTTATCTCTTGCTAAGCTTTTTGCGGCATCAATGCCTTGAGCAATGTCTGGTGAGCAATACTGGAGCAGTGTTCCTTTAAATTGACCTCTTAAAATATCCGTTTGATATTTGGCAAATGTACTAGCGACTTCTTCTACGAGTCTTTTCATGGCACGGCCACGTAGGGCAGAAATTTTTTGTTGCCATGTGACCCATGTTAAAGAAAGTTCGTGGGGGATGCCATAATCTGCAATGAGTTTTATAAAAATAGGTTCAACTTCTTCGTAGCTGAGCATGTCTAAACTCATAGCATCTTCTAGGTCAATCAGGGCATAACAAATATCATCTGCGGCCTCTAACAGGTAGGTAAGTGGATGGCGACAGTAGTGATATGAACCGAGTTCAATCAGTCCTAATCTATTTGCAATATTTTCTAAGATATGTTTTTCACTTTGATAACAACCGAATTTATTCCGCTGATATGCTTGTTTCGTGTCATCACTGGTAATGATATGCGATAGCCATGGATATTTAAGGTATGTACCGAGTGTTGCAAAAGTAAGGCGCATACCGCCATCTTCTGGGTGATCTTCAATGCGAGTAATAAGTCTAAGCCCTTGAGCATTGCCTTCGAATTGTCTTACATCTGCTTGTTCTTCTGGGCTGAGTTGGTCAATTTTACCTTGCTGTGCAGCATGATCAAACCATTCTCGTATGGCATATTCACCTGCATGGCCAAAAGGTGGATTACCGATGTCATGTGCAAGGCAAGCAGCTTGAATAATTGCCCCCACGTCTGTCGGTTCGACCCATGAAGGAAGGTCATCTTTAATTTTCTCGGCAGCTAACATACCAAGTGAGCGCCCAATACAAGACACTTCTAATGAGTGGGTCAAACGAGTATGCACACCATCGTTTTGGGTGAGTGGATGCACTTGTGTTTTTCGGTTGAGTTGTCTAAAACTTTGTGAAAATACGATGCGGTCATAATCTTTATGAAAAGGGCTTCTGCCAAGTTCGTTACGACTTTTTTTGCTTCCTAGCCTAATCGCGGAAAGCAGCTCTAGCCAGCGCATTTCTTTCATTAATTTTAACAAGTTCCTTATTTGTGGTATTTACATCATGCCAAAAAATAGCATGATTCTCTAGTCACTTGCGTCAAAATTTGTCGCAGTGTTTTATTACGTTATTGTGTAGGGGGCTTTTAGAGAGAGATTGGATTGTCTTTTTAAATCTAAAGCACATAGTTTTTTCTTTTCTCATGATCATTAATTTAAATTAAGTTTTATTTAAGCTTCGGTTTTTATTATACAAAGCATAGGAATTCTGCTGTAATTTCCTATTTTTGGGCCATACTCCTACTGACAGAGTATGGCTTTTTTTTGTCTAAAAAATATGCCCTTTGTTGTCAAAGCGCAATATCGATTAAGTATGTTTTGCTGTAATTAAGGGCAATTTAAGCGTTGTAAAGCACTTACACGTTGTTCAATGGTTGGATGAGTTTGAAATAATGCACTTAAACTGAAACCACCTTGCTCTTTACCTTCGGTAATGGCAAGCGCTTTCATTTCTTTTGGCATTTGATCTGGTAGCTCTGTTTCTGCCTGTAAGCGTAACAATGCAGAAATCATGGCTTGTTTACCTGCAAGTTGAGCACCTGCTTCATCTGCACGATATTCACGGTAGCGAGAGAACCACATCACAACAGCACTGGCTAAGATACCAAACACAATATCTAAGACCATGGTAATAATAAAGTAGGCAATACCCGGTGCTTGACCATCTTCACGACCAAATACATTTCGGTCAATAAAATCACCAACCACACGTGCAAAGAACATAACAAAGGTATTGACCACGCCCTGAACCAATGACAATGTGACCATGTCACCATTGGCAACGTGACCAATTTCATGCGCAAGCACCGCACGTAATTCGTTTTGATTCATGCGCTCAAGCAAGCCACTTGATACAGCGACTAAAGCATCATTTTTATTCCAACCTGTTGCAAAAGCATTAGATTGATACGATGGAAAGATACCCACTTCTGGCATTTTGATACCAGCACGTTGCGACAGATCACCAACCATTTGCAGTAAAACCGCTTCTGCTTGATTGCGTGGCGCATTGGGGTTAATGAGCTCTGTACCTGTGGTTTTTTTAGCCATCCATTTTGACATGAATAACGATATAAAAGAGCCAACCATACCAAACACAAAACAGACAACCAGTAAGTTACCTAACTTTAGACCGCCTGCGCCGTGATAACTCCCGACACCTAAAACTGACAAAATAAGACCAGCGACAACTAGTACCGCGAGGTTGGTTAGCAAGAACAAACCAATCCGCATCATTGAGTAGATCCTCTATAATAGAAAAAAGAAGCTATTACCTTATAATAATAAGCAATAAACCTTAGCATTTACTATGTGGCTTGATTTTTTAAATTTCAAGCGCTATTTGTTAGATTTTTGAATATTTTACCATAATATGGCTTTAAACTATTGCTGTACGAGTACTTCAGTGAATGTGCCATCTGCTGTTTGAATAATTTTCTTATTATAGTGCTGTGTGTTGTGAGCAATATGTTGGCTTGTCTTATTCGCCTGAATTGTAGATTCACTAGCCACTAAGTTTAATTGGTTCTGATAAAGATTATGGTATCGGCTGAGTACGCGCTCGACATAATTTTGAGTCTCTTTAAATGGGGGAATGCCACCATATTTGCTCACATTACCTGCGCCAGCATTATATGCGGCAAGAGCTAGGCGTGTATTACCATTAAATTGCTTGAGCAATGAAGCAATATACTTAGCTCCACCATGAATGTTTTCTTGTGGGTTAAAGCTATCTGATACATTTAAGTGTTTTGCTGTAGCAGGCATGAGCTGCATTAGGCCTTGTGCACCAACAGGTGATTGTGCATGAACATTAAAACTAGATTCTGTGTGCATAATGGCTTTAATGAGCCCTTCAGGAACCCCATGTTTTTGTGCAGCACTACTGATAATTTGATCGAAGGTATTTTTATTTTTACTAAAACTAGGTAACACAGAAGCTTCACTTTTCCCCCAGTTTTTGTAACTGTGGATGTTGCTGTCTGGGTAATACGTGACCGTCACTTTTTTCAATAATGTATTGGTCTGTACTTGGTTGGTAAAGAGCATTTCACCATTGGCATCTTGGTAGCTGTAAATATTACCTGCATGCACTATAGAGGATATATAAATGCCATATGCCATAACCCCAAGCATGGTCACGTGATGTTTTTTCAATATGGGAAATATTCGCTGAATCTATTGATTAATGCTTTTATCAATTTGTAAAACTAAAAGCAAGCTAAAATGTCGTAAAGCCAAATTTTGATGATGAGTAAGACCTATAATCTAAGTTGAGATCTTACTCATCATCAACACGCTAAAGTCAGCAAAAGATTCGATTTGGCTAGCCGATTTGTTGTTGGCGAATAGCTGTTGTTGTCTTTGCTTTAACTTTTGCTTGAGGTTTTGGCTTTTTTACCGAGGGTCTTTCATTATATAGCTTGAGTACAATGACAGTAATTGCAAGTAAAGCTGTTAGTCCATTTGCAGTCATTACTGGAACATCATTCATTTTATAGCCGTAAAATGTCCAACTTGTAACACCAAAAAATAGTGCAGTATACATGCCTAAAGAAACGCCTTTGGTGTCTTTTTGGCGAATCATATGAATTACTTGCAGTGAAAATGAACCTGTAGTGACCCATGCAGCTAGTGTACCTAGGGCAACGGGCCAACGGTAAAGTAAAGCAACAGAGACGAACACAGCAACTATAGTTGCTATTACGATGTAAATACTCTTTCTATACTGTTTCATCTTCTTTTCCTTATTCTCTTTTATCGTTATTCAACGAGATCAAATGAGTGAATTGTTTCGATGAGCGTGGTATAGAAAGTTTTATCTTCAGCAAGTGAGCCAAATAGTCCGATATGTGTTGCAAATGCAAACACAGGGTCAGAATCTTGGAAAACTTGAGTGATTGGTATGTCATTTAATGCACTATCTAGATACTCAAATGGCAATTGATCTTGGTGGTAACGTTTTAAAAAGTAAAAATACGAAGCAACCAGTTTCAAGGCATGCTCTGGTATTTTATTTTGTGCTAGACAATCTTTAATGGTCGGTAGAATGAAACCACGTAATTTAGAAATACTGTCAGAGGCAACTCTTGCAACGGTATCTTTAACGTACGGACTACTGAAGCGGTCTAGAATAGTTTTACATTCAACATCGGTGTTGATGTAAATTTTATGGCTCTCTAACGCAGTTTTAACATCATATTTAGCATAATGAGTCAGCGTATTACAAATGGAGTGTGCCAAGGTTTCGTGAATAAATATGTGTTCATGCAGTGCACCAAACCAAGCCAAACCACTATGACTTGCGTTGAGCAGTCTAATTTTTGCTTCTTCGTAAGGGACAACATCATCCACAAATTCAACGCCTACTTTAGCTAAATCTGGACGATCACTTACAAAATCTTTTTCTAATACCCATCGAGTGTAGTGCTCACAGCTGATAGGTACAGCATCTGAGATATGTTGCTGAGCTTGAACTCGAGCAATGCTTTTCTCATTCACTTTGGGTGTAATGCGGTCGACCATACTGTTTGGGCTAGAAGTGAATTGCTCAATCCAAGTCAATAGCGCTGTATTCCCTTTGGCCTCTACAAAATCATGGAGTCCTTTAGCAAAGCTATCGCCGTTGCTACGTAAGTTATCACAGCATAATAAGGTCACAGGTGGACTTTGTTGTTTCATGCGTAAGTCTAGTATGTCGTAGAGCACGCCATATAATGTTTGTATTTCACCATTGGCCAAAAGATCGTTTTGAATGGCTGGGTGTTCTAGGTCAAGGTGGTTATCTTCTTTGAGGAAGTAACCGCCCTCTGTCACAGTAAAAGAAATAATTTTTGTGTTTGGATTGGCACCAACGTCGACGGTCGATTGGAGTTTGTGATCCCATAATAAAATTTGGTCAAGACACTCAATTGTTTGGTAATTAAAATCTCCGGAAGGAGAAATGATCTCGAGCGTGTAAGCGCCATTTTGTTGTTGCAGTTTTTTTAGTGTTTCTTGTGATGAGCTATTGCGAATGTTTGCTAGGCTCACATGCCAGTTGTCATTTCCTTTTTGCTTTAGTTGATTTAAATAATATGCTTGGTGTGCTCTGAAAAAAGCGCTTGCGCCTAGATGTAGCCAAATATTTTCAGAGATCGGGTTGGTACTCTGCCTACTCAAATTGACTCCTTCCTCTGTAGAGGTTTTTTTGATCATATTTTTAGCTTAGCACTAACTGCGGAAAAATAAAAAAAACTACGGTTGATTTATGTTGTTTAAGCTAAGAATTAAATCATTTTTGACATATGTTGATTAGATTTGAGCAGATTTATTTAAAGTGTTTTTTTTGTGGTAATTCATTGTTTTTTATTTGAAATTAAAAATAATTTTTTATTTTGATGGTTGTAAATCTAATCTATTAGATTTTGTAACAATTTAGACATATTTATTTTTCATATTTTTGCACGGTGTAAGTTGTTACATATTGTAAATAGTTGATCTTTTCAGCATTTTATTTTTTTGATAAAAAATAAAAAATATTTTTAAATTTTTTATATTGACTTAATTAAGTTGTTGATTTTAATGTATTTTAGTTATAGGTTAAAAAATAACCAAACCAATGGAAAGCCTTATGTTACCTATGCTTAGTTTTGTCAAGATGGTGACAATCCACAGGTTTATCCACAGTATTTGTGGACAACTGAGTTTACTAAAACTATTTATTTAAATTTTAGTTGAAAGTGCTTAATAATTGACACTTTTTTACGTTTTAATTTATTTCTTGTCTTAAAAAATCACTTTATATGGAAAAATACGACATCATAAAGTAAATTTCTACGGCGCATAAATTGAAATATCTTATGTAATTCATCGATAAGATAGATGCGAATAGCTAAAGAATCATATAAAATTATTACCTATTTTTTTCAAATGGTTTGTGTCGTCTATGTACTCTCCAATTGAGTCCGAGCAAGGATTTAATTTTAAGCCTGAGCTACCAACGAGTTCATCGTATTATCGGTTACTAAAAAAGCTACGTAGGCAAGTAGGTCATGCCATCCGTGATTTTAAAATGATCGAAGACGGCGATAAAGTAATGGTGTGTGTTTCTGGTGGGAAAGATAGCTATACGTTGCTAGATATTTTGTTACAGTTCAAACGTATCGCACCGATTAATTTTGACGTTATTGCTGTTAATTTAGATCAAAAGCAACCTGGTTTCCCAGAAGATGTTTTACCAAAGTATTTGGAAGAAAATAATATTCCATACTATATTTTAGAAAAAGACACTTATAGTATTACTAAGAAACTGACGCCAGAAGGCAAAACGTATTGTGCGGTGTGCTCACGTTTACGCCGTGGCTCATTGTATGGTTTTGCACAAGAAATTGGGGCAACGAAGGTTGCTTTAGGGCATCATCGTGATGATATTCTTGCAACTTTCTTTTTGAATCTATTTCATGGTGGTAGTTTAAAGGCAATGCCACCTAAGCTTTTATCTTCAGATAAAAAAAATATCTTGATTCGTCCACTTGCATATGTGGAAGAAAAAGACATTATTAAGTATGCACAGATGCGTAAGTTTCCGATTATTCCATGTAACTTATGTGGCTCTCAAGAGAACCTACAGCGTGCAATGCTCAATGATATGCTTCGTGAGTGGGATAAGGCACATCCTAAGCGTTTACATAGTATTTTTGGTGCATTGCAAAATGTAGCACCATCACAGCTGGCTGATCGTGAGTTATTTGACTTTGAAAAGTTGGATCAGCAACGAGAATTCGATCTAAAGAGTGTTGATACAGATAAAAATAAGCTAGATGTTGTTAATCTAGGCTATATGGCATAATTTAAGTGAAGGGTGGTATATCTCGCCCTTTGATTTGTTGTACCATTTTTAATGATATATTTCGCTGCATTGTTAAGTATCTCAATGTGAATTTAAATATATTATTTTGACGACATTGATCGTTTAAAACTTCAATAAATGAAAGGAAATAACATGCCTGTATTTTTAACAGAAGAGTGGTTCGCTCAAGTTGAAACGCTAGCAGCTCAAGCAGGTGATTTAAACTTGTCACCTGCATTGCAAAGCTTAGTCATTAATTTGATAGTCTCTGACTCAGAAACAGGCGTGAAAGAGCTTTCTTTAGCTGCAGGGAAGTTGCATAAGGGACTTTCTGAGCAAGCGAGAACAACATTAACGATGAATGCTCAAACGTTGAGAAAGGTATTTTTAGAATTTGATATGACTGCTGCAATGCAAGCATTTATGACGGGTAAAATTAAAGTTCAAGGGGATATGTCTCAGCTGATGGCATTACAAACAGCTAAGCCTAGCCCTGCTCAAAAGGAACTTTTTCATCATATTTTGGAACATACCCAAGTGGTATAAGTTGAGTTAACTCAATAAGTGAAACTGCTTCGCTGTTGATCTTTTCAGAAAGTGAAAATGTCCAAGACTGTATAGTGATGTGGTTTTAAGATATAAAAAAAATGAGCTTTACGCTCATTTTTTTTATATCTGTCATTTATACATCAAGCGTGCCAGCCTCATTGCTTTGAATATGTTCGATATACGCACGTATTCGAGTAACGTACTGTACAGCTTGTTTATATTTACCATTTGACACCTGATGTGTTTTAAGGTAGGTATAAATGTTAATCCACTCGTTTGGATTTTTACCTTGTTTGGACACTTTAGATTGTATTGTTGATAAAGCACCAGGTCCCATATTGTATGCAACCAAAGCATACCAAGCACGGTCTGGATAGGCGATATCTTCATACTGCTCTAAAAGTTGATCTAAGTATTTAGCACCGCCTTGTATGCTTTGCTGTGGGTTATTTCTATCTGTAACGCCCATAGCCTTGGCAGTGTTGTTGGTGAGCATCATTAAACCTCGAACGCCAGTGGGAGAAACTGAGTTTGGTTTAAGGTATGACTCTTGATAGCCCATTGCTGCTAGAAATTGCCAGTCAAAGTTATATTTCTGTGCTTCTCGCTTAAAACTTGCCTTGTAAATAGGCATACGCTTTTTGAGATCTTGCTCAATGGTTTCCCATGAGTTTTCATCTACTGTATTGTGGTTGTAAAATGAAGCTAATTGATCAATGTATCCATTGTCGTTGGCTTTACACGTGAAACCCGTGGCTGTTTGTGCCAGTGGATCTGTTGCATTGCTTACAACCAAACTGATATTGCTTGAAAGACCATGTTTCTCAAGTGAGTTTAAGTTACCACATGTGGCGGAAAAGAAGTTTAATTTCTTATTTTCAATGGTCTGCATAGAAGCATTGGTGAGTGCCATATTGGCTTTGCCATCTGCAACAAGTTGGAGCGCTGTTGTTTCATCTGCAACAATTTTAAAGTCAAGTTGTACATTTAAGCTTTTTGCATAGTTACGCATCAGATCGTAACCAAAACCATGTAGACTTTGACCGTTATTAAATACGGTGTTTGGACTTTTAACAGATACGACAGTGAGTCGATTGTTATTCATGACATCTACATATTCGTTCGTTTCTTTTTTAGAACTGATCGCATGTAGTTGCAATAGTGGTAGCATCGCCAGTGCTGTGATAATGGATAAGCGAACGGGCAGTTTGTTTGTTTGACATGTAAGGCGCAAACGCCTCGCTACACCCGATAGTTTGTTTTGCATAGTGACTCCACGACAGAGAATAACCACCCAATGAAGCTAAAAAAGACATCCGTCTAATGCTTGCGTAAGTTGCTAAAGTGTTGAGGGGGCAGTCATGTTTGCTATATGTATAGCAAGAATTAAAGTTGAGTTTATATTGCATTGAAGTCGTTAAATGATCTTTATTGCAATATAGGTGGAAAAATAGCCATGTTGTGAGATTGAGTGCATAATAATGTGATGAATATCAAAAGTCAAACTTGACTTTTTCTTGAAAATAAATTTTAAATTTTTTGGTTTTAAATTGTTACAAATTTTTATGATTAAACTCAAGCATTTAATTTGATTTTTCTATTAAAAAAACAATCTCATTTTTTTAAAAATACCTTCAAAATTTTATATTGACCTGTTTAAAAAACAAACTTCTATATGCCTAATTGCTTTATTAAAATGAGTATATATACGTATGAAGGAGTAGGTATAAATAAAGTGATTGCTGTTTTTTTGTGCTTTTAATTTGCTTTATGATATAAATCATTTGCAATACAGCCATTTTATTTATATCATTGCGCACATTGGAAGCGTGGCAGAGCGGTTTAATGCACCGGTCTTGAAAACCGACGAGGGTTTACCCCCTCCGTGAGTTCGAATCTCACCGCTTCCGCCAAATTATACTGGTTGTACAGTGACAAAAAAGCCACCCTAGTTAAGGGTGGCTTTTTTAATTTATTTTGGTAAATCAAACCAAATCACATGAGTATCTTTGGAAAGTGCCGTGATGTGGTCTTCCTCGGTAAAAGCCAAAGCATCACCAGGATTGAGTATATGTTGGCCAATCTTAACCTGTCCTGAGATAACGTGAATATAGTTGATATCGTGCTGTCGTGTAATTGGTAGCTGTTGATCTAAGTCAAAAAAAGCTGTTTTAACTTCAGCAGACTGACGAATATGCATTAAAGCATGATCGGTAGGTCCAGCAATAGTGTGCCATTCATTTGGGTGTTTTTTAGGGTCGAGTGCGACTTGCTGGTAGTTTGGTTCAGCATTTTTGACATTTGGATGAATCCAGATTTGAAATAAGTGTACAGGAGTATCATGTTCGTTGACTTCGCTGTGTTCAACGCCTGTTCCTGCACTCATTAACTGCCATTCACCCGCATGTATTTGGCCATGATTACCCATACTATCTTTATGGGTGATCGTACCAGAAACGACATAGGTTAATATTTCCATATTGTCATGGGGGTGAGTACCAAAGCCACGATGTGCTGCTATGGTGTCATCATTAATCACACGTAAAGCACCAATACCCATAAAACGTCTGTCATACCATTGACCAAATGAAAAGCTGTGATAGGTATTTAGCCAATCTATTTGTACGTGGCCACGGTTTTGATGATGATGTAAGTAAGTGTTCATGATTGCACCTTTTTATTTAAGATATGCTTATTATTCTATTGTGTTGAATTTATATTTAAATATCTAATCTAGAATGTAATGTCCTAAAATTAAAACGCTTAATCATTAAAAAAGCCTTTACATTTTTTTTTGCAAAGGCTTTGAATGAAGCTCTAATTAGTTAAGATGCATTATTTTTCAACACCAAATTTATAAATAGTTACACTGTGGTACGTTTGATCTGGATTCAAGCGAGTAGATGGGAAGTTCGGTTTGTTTGGGCTGTCTGGAAAGTGTTGTGTTTCTAGAGCCAATGCATCAGATTGGCGATACAATACGCCGTCTCTACCCATGACATTACCATGTAAGTGGTTTGCTGTGTACAGTTGTATACTTGGTTCAGTTGTAAGTACTTCTAAAGTACGTTTTGATTTTGGGTCTATAACTTTAGCTGCAGATTGTGGCGCGCTCGCACTATTTTTGTTCAGTACCCATGTTTGATCATACCCATAACCATATGCCAGTTGCTGGTTATTTTGGCGAATATCTTTTGAAACAGTTTTTGCTGTTGTGAAGTCAAAAGGCGTACCTTTCACTGCGATCATTTGACCTGTAGGTAATGAGTTTTGATCTGTTTCTAAAACACGATCTGCATGTATTTGAACGACATGGTCTAAAATGCCATAAGGGCTATGTTTTACCCCAGCCAAATTAAAGTAGCTGTGGTTTGTTAAGTTAATAACAGTAGGTTGATCTGTTTTAGCTTTATACTCAATTTTAAATTCATTTTGGTCTGATAAGCTGTAAATCACTTCAACATCAAGTTTGCCAGGAAAACCTTGGTCACCGTTCGGGCTAGTTAAGGTGAGAGCCGCTTTTACGGTATCACCTTGAGTGACTAATGGTTTTACATTCCATAAACGCTTGTCATAGCCCAATGAGCCACCATGCAAGGTATTTTGGCCATTATTTTTTTCAAGCGTATATGTTTTACCATCTAAGCTAAACTTTCCTTGGCCAATACGATTGGCATAGCGCCCAATCATTGAGCCGAAGTGAATCCCTTCTTGCGTATCTGTGACTTCATAGCCATGTAAATTGTCAAAACCAAGTACAATGTTTTCTTTATCACCTTTTGCATCTGGTGTGATAATTTGTGTAACGACTGCACCAAAATTAATAAATGATACCGAAACCCCTTGATTGTTCGTCATGGTGTAACGAGTCACTTGCTGTCCATTTTTTGTTGTTCCGTAAGGCTGACTGGTGAGAGTTGCTGCATGACTCAGAGTTCCAAGTGCCATTGCGATAATACCTATATATAGTTGATGTCTGCCTTTCATTGAATCGTCCTTTGATTCCGTTGTCTATTTTATTTGTGTTGCAAATATTTATATTTGATTTAATCATTATAGCGATGATATTTAACTGTATGTTGTAGTCACTGATGCTGAACTAGTGTCAGCAATATCGTATTTTTATGTCAGACAATGGAGAATTGTGGTATTTGTGGTGTCAACCCGTTGATTTTTTAAATAAGTTGCTAAAGTAAATGATTATTTATTTTAATATGTGTATATAAAATATGTATAGAGTAAATGTTAAGATCACTTAAACAGGATGTATTTAAATTACCAAATATGTTGGAACTTGTATTTAACGTATATGAATGAAAGTAAAACTTTATAATTTATTGCTGATGTATACACAAAAGTGTCTAATTTTGACCCAGCTTTTGAAATATGTTTAATGTAGAGGTTTTTGTACAGAAGTCTTGTAAATAAGGGAGCAAGTTAACAATAACTTACCCCCTTATTTTTAATTATAGTGCTTTAATGTGACTGTCAATTGCATTGGCTTGCGCTGTTGCATTGCCTACATAAGTTGCAGGTGTAAGCTCTACAAGACGAGCACGTTCAGATTCAGGAACGTGGGCGAGTTCATCGCTATTGACAAAGTTGACCATCATTTCACGTGTCATGGCTTGGCCACGTGTAAGTGCTTTGAGTTTTTCATAAGGTTTTTCAATGTTATAACGACGCATAACGGTTTGAATTGGCTCTGCCAATACTTCTTGTGATTGGTCTAAATCAGTAAGTAAGCGTTGTGCGTTAAGCTCAAGTTTGCCCACACCTTTTAAGCAAGCTTCAAATGCGATTAGACTTTGTGCAAAACCAACACCCATGTTACGCAGTACTGTAGAGTCTGTTAAGTCACGCTGCCAACGAGAAATTGGTAGTTTTTCACCAAGGTGAGCGAGAATTGCATTGGCAATACCTAGGTTACCTTCTGAGTTTTCAAAGTCAATCGGATTGACTTTATGTGGCATGGTTGAAGAACCAACTTCACCATCTTTTAGCTTTTGTTTGAAGTAACCTAAAGAAATGTAACCCCATACATCACGGTTGAAGTCAATTAAAATGGTATTAAAGCGGCGTAAAGCATCAAAAAGCTCAGCCATATAGTCATGTGGTTCAATTTGAGTGGTATATGGATTAAAGTTTAATCCAAGAGACTCAACAAAGTTTTGGGCATGAGCGGCCCAGTCAATTTCTGGGTAGGCTGACAAGTGTGCGTTATAGTTACCTACAGCACCATTTATTTTACCTAATAATTCAACATGTTCAAATTGTTTGATTTGGCGAGCAAGGCGATATGCAACATTGGCCATTTCTTTGCCTAGTGTTGTTGGGCTCGCTGTTTGTCCGTGAGTACGAGAAAGCATTGGCTGTGCTGCATGTGTTTTTGCAAGTGTTGCTACAGCAGTTGTAATCTGATTCATTGATTCTAATAGTACTTCACGGCCTGATTTAAGCATGAGCGCGTGGGATAGGTTATTAATGTCTTCAGATGTACATGCGAAATGAATGAATTCGCCAGCATCTTTTAATTCGTCTAGGTGTGCAATTTTTTCTTTAAGGAAGTATTCAACTGCTTTAACATCGTGGTTTGTCGTACGTTCAATATCTTTAATACGCAGTGCGTCAGCTTCACTGAATTGGCTTACAATTTCATCTAGTGCTTGATTTGTTGCTTCGCTAAATGGCTGTACTTCTTGAATTTGAGCATGTTTTGCTAAAGATTGTAACCAACGAATTTCCACAGTAACGCGGGCATGAATTAAGCCGTATTCTGATAAGAAAGGGCGCAACGCATCGCATTTGTTCGCATAGCGACCATCTAGTGGTGAAAGTGCTGTTAAAGCGTTCATACATTTTCCTTTAAATATAGTGTGTGATAACACCTAAAATTGTTACTTGTCTGCAAGTTGAAATTGCATACGAGCAATGGCATGAATATTTTGTTTGATTTTACGTTTACTGAAAATTAAGTGTCTAGACCGTCCACCCATTTGCCGCCAAAGATGAGCCAATTGCAGACCTGTAAATAGGATGGCACGTATACGGTTGGTATGTTGTGTATCTTTAAAAGCTTCTGGGCTACCTCTGACCAAAATACGAGGTTCTATTTGTGCTGCTGTATCTAGGTAGGTTTGTGCGAGGTTAGCAATAATGCTGGGATGTAAATAGTTTTGATCAAAAAAAGACAGTTGTTTGAGTATCTTTTGCTGTGTTTGAGTGATTTTCTCTACAAAGATAGGGTTACTGTAGATTTTTTTTTCTAATTGCAGGAGTGAAATGGCATACGTAGTCGCAAGTTTTGCTTGGGGTAATTTGGGTGTTTTTGCTTTATGGTGTGGTGAAAATGGTTGATTCACGCTGTCTTCTAAATTTTGTAGCCCAAGGGTAAGTGAGTTGAAATGTCCAAATAAATCAAGTGGATTTAGTTTTGATGGTTGGTTTGAGCTTGGGCGTATGTTTAGACTGGCTTTAATGAGTTGCTCAAAATAAAAAGCACAACTATCGCTACTACGTTGCGTACCTGCAAGCGCAGTCAAATGCGTGAGTTGAGCCGCTTGAAATACCCCTGCAAGCGCAAGGGTTCTGCTTTGAGCATCGGTGAGTATGCTAGGCTGTTGAAATGGTTGATCAACCATGCCTGTCTATCCTCTTATGAGTGAATAAAGTCCGGGGTTGGTGCATTGCTATGGTGAATAACACCACCGCCTAAACACACGTCATCTGTGTAGAACACCACGCTTTGACCTGGTGTAACTGCACGTTGTGGGTCATCAAACTCTACGCGAACACCGTATTGTTCATCTATAAATAACGTACATGCTTGGTCGGGTTGGCGGTAACGAGTTTTTGCTGTGCAACGAAAACCTGTATTGGGAATGCTTTGCTCGCCTGCAACCCAATCTATAGCAGTGGTCCAAAGTATTGTACTTTGCATGAGTGGATTTTCATGGCCTTGACCAACAACTAAGCGATTATTTTCTAAATCTTTGTAAAGTACAAACCAAGCGCCTTCTTGACTGTCTTTAATGCCACCTAAGCCAATACCACCACGTTGTCCGAGGGTGTAATACATGAGGCCATGATGATCACCAACTTCTTGTCCATCTTCGAGTACAATTTTCCCTTGTTGTGCAGGTAAGTATTGTTTTAAGAAGTCGTTAAAACGTCTTTCTCCAATAAAGCAAATGCCTGTAGAGTCTTTTTTCTTGGCAGTTGCAAGGCCAAGTTCTTCAGCAATACGGCGAACTTCAGGTTTTTCAATATGACCCACAGGAAAAAGCGTTTTGTTAATTTCTTGACCATTAACTGCATGTAGGAAATAACTTTGGTCTTTATTTTGATCTATACCACGCAGTAAAGGGGCATAATTTTGACCTTGAGCATTAGTTTGTGTTTCACCACGCCGTGTGTAATGGCCAGTGGCAATAAAGTCTGCACCTAAAGTCATGGCGTGGTCTAAAAATGCTTTAAATTTAATTTCTTTATTGCATAAAATATCTGGGTTGGGCGTACGACCTGCTGCATATTCTGCAAGAAAATGTTCGAACACTCGGTCCCAGTATTCCATGGCAAAATTAGCTGTATGTAAAGTAATGCCAAGTTTGTCTGCGACAGCTTGTGCATCGGCGAGGTCTTCTAGTGCCGTACAGTATTCGGTGCCATCATCTTCTTCCCAGTTTTTCATAAATAAACCTTCAACATGATAGCCTTGTTGAAGTAATAAAGCCGCAGAAACAGAAGAATCTACACCACCAGACATACCGACGATGACACGTTGTTGCATAGGACTATGTATCCAAATTTAAAGTAGGTTGAGAAGAAAACGGGTGTTCATAGATGATTGATAAAGGATATTTTTGACCTTTTTCATAATCTTGAATGGATTTAAGTACTAAAGGGCTACGTGCTTGAGCTGTATTTTCTAATTCTTTTTTACTTAGCCAAACAGTGCGAATAATATCTGGGTCAAGAGTTGTATTTGCGACATCATTAACTATGTGTGCAGCAAAAAAAAATCTAAAGTATGTGCGATCTGGGGCCATCGGTGGGGTATAGCTGTAAATGCCAACGAGGTGGTCAATTTCAACACAATAGCCTGTTTCTTCTAGAGTTTCTCTTTTCGCAGCAGCAATGAGCGTTTCATTGTACTCTACATGACCAGCAGGTTGGTTATACACAGTATGTACAATACCTTCGCTATGTTCTTCAACAAACAGGTATTGCCCATTTTTTTCAATGACAGTGGCAACCGTCACATGTGTAGACCAATCATTTGCCATGCTTAGATGCACCATGCGCTAAAAAAGCGTATTTTACGCAATTTAAGTACATGATGCTATGCCTGCTCGTAAATTAGAATAAATTACTGAAGAATTGTTTGATATGGTCAACCATTCTAGAGAAGAAACCTGCTTCTTCGACTGCTTTTAAAGCAACGACAGGTTTTTCTGAAATGACTTTACCATTAAGAGACGCAACCAATTTCCCAATCACTTGCCCACTTTGCAGGGGGGCATTTAAAGCAGTTGAAATCTGTAAGTCTGTTTTAATGTCGCCAGCTTGACCTTTTGGCATAGTAACACTGAAATCATCTGCTAAGCCTACAGGCACTTCATTGTCTGTACCAAACCATACTTTTACGCTTTTAAGGGTTTGGCCTGCAGGTTTTACACGAACTGTTTCATAGTTTGCATATCCCCAAGCCAATAGCTCACGTGTTTGTATTGCACGTGCGTTCACACTCGGTGCACCAAAAACAACCGTAATTAAACGCATTGGTCCACGTTTACTTGATGTTGTGAGGCAGTAGCCTGCTTCGTTAGTGTGACCTGTTTTTAAGCCATCTACAGTAGGGTCTGTGTAGAGTAATGGGTTACGGTTACCTTGTTTGATATTATTAAAGGTAAACTCTTTTTCTGAGTAAATTGGGTAGTACTTTGCACTGTCATGAATAATATGTTGTGCCAAAACAGCCATATCTTTGGCTGTGGAGTAGTGTCCCTCAGAAGGTAAACCTGTTGAGTTCATAAAATTGGTGTTTTGCATCCCAATTCGTTTTGCCTCTTGGTTCATCATGTGGGCAAATGTACCTTCATTTCCTGCAATGTGCTCAGCCATGGCTTTAGCAGAGTCATTACCTGATTGGACAATAATACCGCGTAACATTTGCATGACACTAGCTGTACCATTTAAAGGGACAAACATACATGATTCTGAGCGATTGCCACGACACCAAGCATCTTCGTTTACTCTCACATTTTCATTTTCTGTGAGTTGTCCTTTGAGAAGTTTTTGTTCAACGATGTAACTGGTCATCATTTTAGTCATTGATGCAGGAGCGAGCTTTTCATTCTCATTTTTGGCTGCAAGAATTTGTCCTGTCTGATAATCCATCAGGACATATGATTTGTTATCTAATTCAGGTGGTGAAGAGAGTACAGTTGCTGCATACGACAGTGATGGTAAAAGTAGGAGCGCAGCAAGGGTGCTTGTTCTGCTCATTGAGGATCATTCCAATGGTTAGAGTCGTGTAATTAAGGTGGGCATTGTAGGGCAAATTTTGGCTAACTTCTATATGTGTTATGTGCTTATTTGCCCTGTCTTTAGCAGAATTTAAGGGCTTTTTGCTAAAGAAGAGATTTCTTTACAAATTTCTTTGTTTTCAGCCTCACCAGCTTTGTTTGCATCTTGTCTAGCTTGCTCTAAAAAGGGTTTAAAATCTTTTTGTTTTGCACGCAGTTGTAAGGCATTAATAGGATTTTGTATTCCAGACATATTTTCTTTAACCAGCTCGGCATAGCCACTGCGATAGTCTGGATCTTTTTTGAATCCGTAGTCTGTACATAGTTCAGAAAGTACATAAATAGCTGCGAGTTCTTCGTCAGTAATACCTCCTTGTTGTGGGGTTACATCGATATTTTTGTCATCGCTCTCTGTTGTTTTGGCTTGTAATTGACTCACAGGCAAAACAAATAAAATACTGCTCATGAGGTAGGCAGTGAATGTGCGGATACATGGTTTTTTCATCATAAGTCGTACTTTCAATACATCATATTTTTAAAAGATATTTATGATCTTAAACAACTTTCTTTAGAATGAAAGCAATAAACTGTATAAAAGCTGTATAAAGTGTTGTTTAAATTTTTATAGTCGGCATTTTTATGTGTAAAAATAAAACATAGTGATATTCTGATTTTATAAGATATTGTTTTTATTTATTTTTAATTTTGGTGGTGAATTGTGAATATTTTAGTTTCAAATGATGATGGTGTGTTTGCTCCGGGCATTCAAGCTTTAGCCAAAGCGCTAAAACCATTAGGCCGAGTGATTGTTGTTGCGCCAGAGTCTGAAAAAAGTGGATTTTCAAGTGCGCTGAGTTTAGATCGACCTTTGCGTCCTGTAGAAATTATGCCAGATGTGTGGGCTGTGAATGGTACACCGGCAGACTGTGTGTATTTATCTATGAATGGTCTGTTCGATTTTGAGTTTGATTTAGTGGTCAGCGGTATTAATAGTGGCTCTAATTTGGGTGATGATGTGTTGTACTCGGGTACAGTTGGTGCAGCATTTGAAGGGCGTTTAATGAAACAACCTGCAATTGCTGTTTCTTTGGTGGGTCAACAACGTAATGATTACCAGGAACCCAATGCATTTGAATATGCGGCCCAATGGGTCCATAACTTTGTTTTGAAAGGATTGCCACAGCTACCTGAACGTCATATTTTAAATGTAAATATTCCTTCTTTACCTGCCGAGCAAATTCGAGGCACACGAGTGACGTATCAAGGTCAACGTAAACAAGCTAAACCAATTACCAGTCATGTAGACCCAAGAGGACATCATGTTTATTGGATTGGGCTTGCAGGTGAAGCAATTGTTGAAACGTTAGATGAAGGTACGGGTCAGGTTTCTGATTTTTATGCGATTAATCACGGTTATATTAGTGTGACACCTATACAAATGGATGCAACAAATTATGCGATTTTGGAGCAATTAAAACAAGCTATTGAACCTATGGTTTAGATGGTTCAATGTATTGATGTTATTGCTTTGTGAAAATAGGTATTTATTTCACAACCTGTGATAGCTTTTTTGTTAGTCTTAGACTCATCAAACCAATCGTTTGAAGAATAAGGAATAGTAATGTCAATTTTAATAAAAAAACAGACCAACCAAAGTGTATGGCAATTCTCTCGTACTGTGTTGCTTGGGTTGCCTTTAATGAGTGTTTTATTGGTGGGGTGTGCATCTAAACCTGAAATTAGTTCACCAACGAGAATGACTCAGGTTGCGCCTGCAGCTTATGTTGTAAAACCTGGCGATACTTTAAGTGGCATAGCAACTCGATATGGGCTGAATTATATTACTGTTGCTCAAATGAATGGTATTCCTGCACCATATACCATTTACGTTCACCAAAATTTAAAGCTCAAAGGTTCTGCAGAGCCATCTAGTGTTGGGTACAACGCACAACAAGCGACACCACCAGTACGTACACAAAGTATTCCACCGATTCAAACGCAAAGTATTCCGCTACCACCTGCAGACATTGTAAAAGTTACCCCACCTCCTGTAGTTAAAACAGTCCCATCGGTTGCGACACCTGTGGCGAGTAATGCATTACACTGGGTCAAACCCTCAAATGGTCAAGTCATTGCACGATATGACTTAAGCAAAAACATTAAAGGTACTCGCTATGCAGGTCAGGTAGGAGATCCAGTATTTGCTGCTGCAGATGGTCAAGTGGTCTACGCAGATGATGGTTTAAAAGAGTTTGGTAATCTCATTTTAATTAAACACAGTAATGGTTACATTAGTGCGTATGCACACAACAGTATGATGCTTGTACAAAGTGGTGCAAGAGTAAAAGCAGGACAGAAAATTGCTCAAATGGGGTCGTCTGGTACCAATCGTGTCATGCTTGAGTTCCAAGTAAGATCGGATGGTAAAGCAATTGATCCGACACTGGTTGTTCCTGTGAATTAATCTCATGCTATTTTTGGCGCCGTACACTTTGTAGCATATCGTTAATGCTGCATCATGTCTTTGCTGAAAAGCTGTACACAAGACAACATCTATGCGTTATCATAGTCAATGAAGTGTAAATGAACTAAGGAACAAAAATGACTGAACAAGCACGCGACACAGAAGCATTGATTCACGAACAAATCGCGAAACATGCAGTGTTATTGTACATGAAAGGTACACCACAATTTCCACAGTGTGGCTTCTCTGCACGTGCGGTAGAGGCACTCAGTCAAATTGGTCGTCCGTTTGCTTATGTGAATATTTTAGATAATCCAGATATTCGTGCAACATTGCCTAAAATTGCGAACTGGCCAACATTCCCTCAGCTATGGGTGAAAAGCGAATTGATTGGTGGTAGTGATATTATTCTTGAAATGTTCCAAAATGGCGAATTAAAGCCATTAATTGAAGAAAGCAGCCCAGAAGCATAAATGGGTAATGACTTGCAAATAAAGCGCCTTTGGGCGCTTTATTTATTTGGGTATAGGGAGTGAAAAATGCGTATAAGTATCATAGGCTCGGGTCGAGTCGCAACGCATTTGGCCAGTGCTTTAAAAGCTTATGGTCATATATGGGTTGATGTATGTGGTCGGAAGCAGTCCCATGTCGAGCAACTTGCACACACATTAGGTGCACGTGCATTAACTGATATCAGTGATATAAATACAAATATAGACCTTTTAATTATTGCTGTTGCAGATCAAGCCATTAAAGACGTTGTTTCTAAGTTAGATAAATCATCAGGTTTTTTAGTGGTACATACGTCTGGTAGCACAGATGTAAAAGTGATTTCTGATCACATAAAAAATGCTGGTGTTTTATATCCACTGCAAACCTTCAGTATGGGATCTCAGATAGATTGGTCAAATGTTCCTATTTTTATTGAAGCGAATGCTGTCGAAAATATTGATATTTTGTACGAGCTAGGCGAGCAGTTATCAAAAAAAGTGTATGAATATAGTTCAGCACAGCGTTTAAGTTTACATTTAGCTGCGGTTTTTGCCTGTAACTTTTCTAATTATTGTTATGATATTGCACAGCAGATTGTACAAGCACAGGGCGTTGATTTTAAACTTCTTGCCCCACTCATTTTGGCAACTGCACAAAAAGCGACGCAAATTGACCCCGTAACTGCTCAAACAGGGCCAGCGATGCGACATGATGAAGGGATTTTACAGCAACATCTAGAGTTTTTGCAGCAATACATGCCAAGCTATGCTACTACGTACCAATTATTGAGTGAGCAAATTCAGCATCGACATGTAAAAATTCCATCTGATAAAAAATAAAAGAGTATGACTTTAATTTATTTTTTTAAAAATAAAGTCATTAATCACGTGGCCTGCTTCAATACCACGACGTTCAAACTTAGTGAGTGGTCGCCAATCTGGGCGAGGGTAGCTGTTGCCACGCCCTGCAAGGTTTTCTAGGTTTGGACGGTTATCGAGCACATCTAACATCCATTCTGCATAAGGTTCCCAATCTGTTGCTGAATGGAATGTACCACCCATTTCCAGTTTTTCTTCAACCAATGCCATACGTTCATGTGCAACAAAACGGCGTTTAAAATGTCGCTTTTTCTGCCAAGGGTCTGGGAAATAAAGCTGTATGCAGTTAATACTGTGGTCTGGCATGGCTTTCAGTACATGAATCGCATCTGCATCGAGTACTTTTAAGTTGTTGAGATTTGCAATACCTGCTTCATATACGCACTGTGCAATACCCGGTACATGGACTTCTATACCTACAAAGTTACGCTCAGGGTTGGCAGATGCCATTTGTACGAGAGATCTTCCCATACCAAAGCCAATTTCTACAGTCAGAGGCTGCTCTGGCTTCTCAAAGTATTGGCGTAAATCACCGACAGGGTAAGATAAAATAAAGTTTTGGTGTTGTTCAAGTGCAGTACGCTGTGAGGTGTTCAATGGTGAAGAACGGCGCATAAATGTCACAATTTCACGATGCTCGTGCAAATCATCAAGTTCGACAATTTGAGGGTCAATTGGATTGTTACTCGTCATTTTAAACATCACATCACATCACATTGTTAAGACGCTATTTTAAGTACTGCCATGATGAAGTCAAATGCTATTTAACTTTTACGAAAGGTTGGTGCCATGAAAAATAAAGGTATGTACTTATAAAAATAGCGTGGATCGTACATAAATAATATTTCATGGGCTGTATCTTTTATATATTAGGGATACCTAGGTGACCCATTTATTTAGATTTATTGAGTGTACGATCAGTCAATCATGATTTGAATGAGATATGTCTTACAACATATTTATAAACTCTGATAGTGAATTTGCTGTAAATATTGCGTAATGACTTGTTTTGCTGCTGCTTTTAATAGGTCACCATATTTTTCACTCTCTTCTCTGACTTGATCAATATTTATTTTATGGTGAAAAAGTTCATGGTGATGCCCAATGAGCCATTGTTCAATATAATACGTATCTATTTCTAAATGAAATTGTAATGCTAGACTTTGACCAATTTGAAACGCTTGATGCGGGTAGTATTTAGAACTCGCCAGTAATTTGGCTCTAGTAGGTAGGTCAAAGGTATCGCCGTGCCAGTGTAATACGGGAATATCTGCCAAAGGCGATAAAATGTTGTTATGGCCTATAACTTCTAATGGACCCCAGCCAATTTCTTTATGTTGACCTGCATATACGTCAGCACCTAAAGCTTTTGCCATGAGCTGAGCACCTAAACAAATGCCCAAAGTCGGTTTATTATGTATCAGACGTAATTTAAGTAAGGCTAATTCGTGCTTTAAAAAAGGGTAACTTGCACTGTCATTGACACCAATTGGACCGCCTAAAATAACAGTTAAGCCTTCATAGTTTAGGGCAGTTTCGAGTGAGTCAACGCCTGCATCGAAATAACGTACACGATAGCCATGCGCATAAAAAATATCTTCAAGTGAGCCTAAGTCCTCAAAAGCAACATGTTTTATGGCATAAATTATTTGATGCGAGTGATGCATAAGCAATACCTTTATTCGTGTGAGATGGCGTAAGCGATAAAGTATATTAGCACAGCTTTTAGTGGCTAAAAGCTTAACATTCGCTAGAAAAGTAGGTAGGCTATCTAAATTATTTTTTTGAAGTGGCCGTATGAAACAAGAAACTGCGTTGAAACTATTAAAAGCAGGTGAAAATGTATTTTTGACAGGGTCGGCAGGGGCAGGTAAAACATACACACTGAATCAATATATACAATACCTAAAAGAGCGCAGAGT
Source organism: Acinetobacter boissieri (assembly GCF_900096955.1). GTDB lineage: Bacteria > Pseudomonadota > Gammaproteobacteria > Pseudomonadales > Moraxellaceae > Acinetobacter > Acinetobacter boissieri. The sequence goes on from NZ_FMYL01000002.1 coordinate 202,758, forward strand.
GACTGTGGCGATTACAGCGTCTACAGGTATTGCAGCCACGCATATGAATGGTATGACGATTCACACATGGAGTGGTATAGGTATTAAAGATTATCTAACACAAGATGATCTTAAGCGTATGAAAGAGCGTAAATATTTAAAAGAACACTTAGAAAGTGCACAAGTTTTAGTGATTGATGAAATTTCTATGCTGCATGCCAAACAGCTCAATTTAGTCAATCAGGTATTAAAGTATTTTAAAGAAAGTGATGAACCGTTTGGTGGTATACAAGTAATTTTAGCGGGTGACTTCTTTCAGTTACCTCCTGTAGGTCGCCAAGGTGAACGTAATAGAGACAAATTTTGTTTTATGTCTGAAGCATGGGTTGAAGCCAAATTTAGAATTTGCTATCTCACAGAGCAACATCGTCAAGAAGATGAAACACTCAACCAAATTTTAAATGCCATTCGTTCAGCCTCAATTACGACAACGCATGAGTTGGCATTGAAAGAAACAAAGCAGCAAAAAATTGGTGAAACATATACTCGTCTGTATACCCATAATATGGATGTAGACAGCTTAAATGAACAACATTTACAGCAATTAAGCCAAGAATCACATACTTTTCCAGCGACATTAGAAGGTAATGCTAAGCTCTTAGAAACGTTAAAATCATCTGTGAGGGCACCCGAAACGCTAGTATTAAAAAAACATGCTAAAGTCATGTTCGTTAAAAATAACTTTGATATGGGATATATCAATGGCAGTTTGGGTGAGGTAATTGGTTTTGAAGATGACGATGAGTTTGGTTTATTACCAGAAGTACAGCTTACAGATGGTACAACTTTATTGGTCGCACCAGAAACATGGTCTGTTGAAAATGAAGAAGGTAAAGTTATTTCGAGCTTTCAACAAATTCCATTGCGATTGGCTTGGGCAATTACGATTCATAAAAGCCAAGGAATGACATTAGATGCTGCAGAAATTAACCTTTCTAATACCTTTGAAAATGGGCAAGGCTATGTTGCATTGTCACGTCTGAAGTCAATTCATGGTTTAAGGTTGCTTGGTTTTGATGCAAAAGCATTGGCACTAGATCCACTTGCTATGAAAGCAGATCGAAGATTTCAAGAGTTATCTGAAGAAGCGCAGCAACATTTTGAAAATACTGATCTAGAGCAACAACATAAAGCGTTTATAAGGCATTGTGGTGGTACGCTTAATGAGGTTGAAATTAAGAAGAATAAAAACAAAATTACGCAGCATGCCCAAAGTACCCTCAACTTAAATACTTTAGAGGCGACTCGAGATTTATTTGAAAATGGTTACGATATTCAAGATATTGCTCAAGAGCGTGGTTTAGCACCATCGACCATTATTAAGCATTTAGAAAAGCTTCAAAAAGAGCATGGTCTTGATATTAGTACAGCAAGCCCTGGTGGAGATGTCGTTGAACAAGTGAGAAAAATTTATAAAAAACTGCAAAAATCTAAAGATTCAGACCATTTTTCCGAGAGCGGTTCGATTAAACTACGCCCAATTGTAGAGCTCACCCAGCCTCGTATGGGATATGATCAAGTGCGTTTAGCATTATTATTTATTGAATAATTGCAGATAAGTATTGCAGAGTTACGGGCATTGCGTAAGATAAAAATATTCATCTAAAAGAGTTCATCGTAATGAAAGCATATATTTATGAGCACTGCCCATTTTGCTTGAGAGTACGAATGATTGCGGGTTTTAAAAACTTACCCATGCAATATGCTGTCATTATGGAGGGGGACGCTGAAACTCCGATGCATTTGGTGGGAAAAAAAGTGGTGCCCATATTGCAACGTCCAGATGGTCAATATATGACAGAAAGTCTAGATATTGTACATTATCTAGATACATTGAACGAACCTCGTTACGCACAAGATCCTGTTAATAGTGAATTAAAAGCATGGGTCGATAGTAATTTAAAGCTCATTACAAAATTAATTGTGCCTCGTTTTGTCCGTGCAGATTTTACAGAAATTTCAACACCTATATCACGACAAGCTTTTATTGAACGAGAAACAGAGGTATTTGGCGCATTAGATGCATTGCTTGAGCAAAGTGATATTTATATTCCAATGATGAATAAACAATTGGCTGCTTTAGATCAATTAATTTCTAAACACGAGCATATTAATTTAACAGATTTTATTATATTTCCATGGTTACGTAGCTTGAGTATTGTTGCGTGTATACAGTTTGCACCGCAAACACTACGTTATATGAACCGTATTGCAACAGCCGCTAAAGTTCCATTGCTATTTGATCAAGCGTATTAGTGTGCACTTATTTGGTGCTTTTAGGACTATATCGTTTGTAAATCTGGGTCTTAGTTTATGTTTTTTGAAAGTGAATGCTGAAGTTAATTTGGTTTAAACTTCTATTTTTAGGTTAAAGTAAGGTTTATTTGATTAAATAAAAAACAATAGTTGGTTGTTTTTATTTTTTATAGTTAAAAATATAGCTAGTCTTCTTGGATTGGCATTATATGTGCTTTCTTAGTGTAAGAATGTAATAAAAATATTTACAATGGATTTGGTGATCTTATGACAAAAGAAACTTCACAAGACCTCTCTCAGGGGCTAAAAAATAGGCATGTAACCATGCTGTCTATTGCAGGGGTAATTGGTGCAGGATTGTTTGTGGGTTCAGGCCATGCAATTGCGTCAGCAGGTCCTGCTGTACTTTTATCTTATTTGGCTGCAGGTACGTTGGTTGTACTGGTGATGCGAATGTTATCTGAAATGGCAGTTGCTCAACCAGACAGTGGTTCATTTTCAACATATGCAGATCGTTCAATTGGCAAGTGGGCAGGTTTTACGATTGGTTGGATGTATTGGTGGTTTTGGGTCTTAGTGATTCCTTTTGAAGCCAATGCGGCAGCTGCGATAATGAACTCTTGGGTTCCTGACGTTCCTATTTGGGTGTTTGCTTTTGTCGTAACAGCGGTGCTGACGATCACCAACTTATTTAGCGTTAAAAATTATGGTGAATTTGAGTTTTGGTTTTCAACCATTAAAGTCGTATCTATTATTGCGTTTATTTTTATTGGACTCGCTGCAATTTTTGGTTTTTCGTCCAATCCTCACGTAAGTGGTGTGAGTAATTTATATGCACATGGTGGTTTCTTACCTAATGGTTGGGGAGCTGTGCTCGGTGCTTTGCTTGCAACAATGTTCTCATTTATGGGTTCTGAGATTGTAACAATTGCAGCCACAGAATCAAAAGATCCTGAAAAACAAATTACTAAAGCAACAAATTCAGTGATTTGGCGAATTGCATTATTTTACTTGTTGTCAATTTTTATTGTAGTGAGCTTAGTGCCTTGGAATGACCCAATGCTTGCAAAAATGGGCTCGTATCAAGCGGTATTACAACTACTGAATATCCCTTATGCCAAATTAATTGTTGATATTATTGTACTTACTGCAGTGACAAGTTGTTTAAACTCAGCACTTTATACTGCATCACGTATGGTGTTTTCATTGTCAAAACGTGGTGATGCACCACAAATTTTACAAACACTGAATAAATCAAGAACGCCAGCTTATGCAGTATTACTGTCAACAGCAGTCGCATTTTTATGTACTTTTGCAAACTATGCAGCTCCTGCAGCAGTATTTAACTTTTTGTTAGATAGCTCGGGTGCAATAGCCTTGTTGGTGTATTTGGTCATTGCTGTCTCTCAATTAAGAATGCGTAAGCAGTTAATTCAAAGTGGTACAGCTATACGTATGCAAATGTGGTTGTATCCATATCTTACATGGGCGGTGATCGTATTTATTGCAGTAGCATTGACGGTGATGTTTTTTGATCCGAAACATACACATGAAATTACATCTACTGGTATTTTAGCGATCTTAGTCATTATTTCAGGTGTCATTGTTTCTAAACGAAGAAAAAATATTGAGTAAGACAAAGAGTGAGCAAAAAACATATTTTTGACATTTTTCTTTATATTATTACTCAGGCAGGTAGGGCATTTGATATGTAGAGTGATTTGTATTTCTCTATTTTATTAAAGTTTTACCCGTCTTTTATTCAGCATACTTTTGATACACCAAAAAATGATGGCATAAAATCCATCATTTTTTATTTTGAGATATTCATTAAAAATGAGATTGAGTATAAATTTATATATTTTTCTTGCTTGTGAGGTTCTGGTCAGTTTAGCCAGCAACTGTGTTCGCATTAGTATTTCTTGGTATGCGTTAAAAGAAACTAATTCTATAATGATTTTTTCTTTATTATTTACCTTATCAACATTTGTTGAAATATATTCCACTCCAATATTATCACCAATAGCTGATTATTTTGATAAAATATTAATTTACAGGTTCTGTGTCTTTTTAAATTTAATCTTCATTTTTGCATTAACTGTATTATCTTATCATTCGAATTTCCACATTTATATTTTTTCAATCATTTTAATAAGTATGAGTTTAGTATCTAGTTTACGGGATACGACAGGATCAAGTTTGATTAGAATATTGTCGAATCCTGAGGAAATTACAGATGCATATTCTATTAGATCATCACTTAAATCTACCCTAAGCATGGTTGCACCAGTTTTTGGAGCTTATTTATTAGCAACAAGTGGAACCTCATTAGTATTTATTATTTCGTTTGTTTTAGTTTTAATTTCATTGATTCTATCTTTTAAATTTTTGAGAATACAATTAGATGATACCAATCAAATCAAAGGGAATTTTAATAAATATATAAAAAACTGGTTTACAGATATATCTAATGGCATTGCTTGTGTGTTTTTAACAAAATCTGAAAGAGATATGGCATTAACATGTGTGTTATTGAATGCTGGGTTATTTCCATTTTTCACTGCTACTCTTGTAATATGGGTTAATACAAATTTTAATGCCAATCCACTATTTATTTCTTATATAGAGTCAGCTTTTTGTTTTGGAATACTTATGGGAAGTTTATTTCTAAATAAGATAATGATAAATACCTTTGGAAAGTTTAATACGATCATTATTGGCGTAATCTTATTAGGCGGATGCTTTATTTTTAGCTCTCTCTCAAATAATATTTATTTAAATATTTTATATTTTGTGATGGGTGGTTTTGGATTTATTATTTTTAACATTAATATATGCGTTTTAAGGTCTCTAGCTACACCTAAAAATTATTTGTCAAGAATGATCGCTGGGGTTGCTTTTCTATCATCTTTTTTAAATCCGTTCTCTATTCAATTTATGGGCTGGGTTACTGTTAATTTTAATGTCCAAACGAGTATATTTATAACAGGAGTCTTAATTTTAAGCTCATCTATATTTTTATTTTATAATAAAACTGCACAATATTTACTAGGGCAACCTCCAGAAAATATTGTGGAAATATATAAAGATATATATCCAACTGCTTTTAAAAATTAAGCAATAGCTAGATAAGTTAATCAATGAATTAGATATAAAGTGTTCAGTACGATGACTATAGGCCTTTAAATATAATTAAAATTGCCATTTGAAGTAGTGCTGTAGTCCTTTTTCAGATACTTCTAAAACACAGGCTTCACCAATATCTTCACGCCAATCACCTAATACAATACGATTTTTTTGCGCTACAGTGTGTATTTGTGGGCGGTGAGTATGTCCATGGATAAGAAAATTGACAGGAGCGATGGCATGGTGTACCGCATCTGAGTTGACATCCATAATTGTTGGTTTTTTATGCTGGTGCGCTTGAGAACTTCTTTTTCTAAAGCCATTGGCGAGTTTTTTTCTAAAAGCGAGTGGTGTTTTTTTTAAACTTGAAAGTATTAGAGGGTGGCGAATGATTTTTTTAAAGCGTTGATATGAAATATCATCTGTACACAGCGCATCACCGTGTTCTAAACGGTAGGTTTCTGTTGCAATCTGTACAGTATAGGTTTCGGGTAGATGTATCCCTGCAAAATGATTTAAAAACTTTGGACCCAGTGCAAAATCACGGTTGCCTGCTTGAAAATAAATGCAATTGCCTGCCTGTTGGAAGCGTTGTAATTGATCAATTATTTCATCTAACCAAGGGCTTTGCTGGTCATCACCAATCCAAGCATTAAACCAATCACCTAAAATATATAGCTGTGTGTGTTTATCTTTATAGTGTTCAAGTAAATTGAAGAACCCCCGAACCAGTCGAGGGTGCTGTTCAGACAAATGTAAGTCTGAAATAAATAGGTAGGTTGTCACTATGATGATGTGCTGTAATTATTCAGAAATAATTTTAGCAGATTCAATCACAATATTTTCTAGAGGAACATCAGCATGGTAACCACGGTTACCTGTACGAACTGCTTTAATGCTGTCAACGATGTCTAAGCCTTCAGTTACTTTACCAAAAACAGCATAACCCCAACCTTGTGTGGTTTTACCTGAATGGTTTAAGAAGCTGTTGTTTTTTACATTAATAAAAAACTGTGCAGATGCAGAGTGAGGTGCTTGGGTACGTGCCATAGCAACAGTACCTACATCATTACTTAGGCCGTTATCTGCTTCATTTTCAATTGAATCACGTGTTGACTTTTCTTTAAAGTTTTCGTCAAAGCCACCGCCTTGAACCATAAAGTTTTCAATCACACGGTGAAAAATTACACCGTTATAAAAACCTTCACGAACATATTCTAAGAAGTTAGCCACAGTTTTTGGTGCTTTATCACTGTTCAGTTCAAGAACAATGCGTCCTTTATTGGTGTTTAACTCGACAAGAGGAAAACTCATTTCATAATCTCCTAATCATGGGCACATTCGCCATGGGTTTTTGGTTGAGAGAAGCATAAGCAAACTGTAAACTAGATAGCAAGTATAAACATCAATTATCTTTGAAAAAAGCCAAGATGATGTTCCATTTAGTCAAAATTTAACTTTATAGAAGTGAATAATCTATTATGAAGCCAAACGATGTTGTTTCAAATCTGCCTAATCACCCGACGACAGACCGTCTAGCCTCTACTGAGTCTGTGCAGCAAGAACAACAGGCCGGCTTAGACTTTGTACGTCAAATTATTACTGACGACTTGGCCGAGGGGCGTACTCAAACAGTGGTAACACGTTTTCCACCAGAGCCAAATGGTTATTTACATATTGGTCACGTAAAAGCGATCTGTTTAAACTTTGGGGTGGCAAACGAGTTTAATGGTCAGTGTAATTTACGTTTTGATGATACAAACCCAGATGCAGAAGAACAAGAATACGTCACTGGTATTGCCAATGATATTCAATGGCTCGGCTTTGAGTGGAGCGGTGAAGCTCGTTATGCATCAAGTTATTTTGAGCAACTTTATGCGTGGGCAGTTGTGCTGATTAAACAAGGCGATGCGTATGTCGATTTACAGACACCTGAACAAATTAAACTCAACCGAGGTAACTTTGTTGAAGCGGGTAAAAATTCACCTTACCGTGATGTGAGTGTAGAAGACAATTTACAGCAGTTTGAAAAAATGCGTTCGGGGGAGTATAGCGAAGGGCAGGCTGTACTGCGTGCTAAAATAGATATGGCTAGCCCGAATGTACATATGCGTGATCCGATTTTGTACCGTATTTTACATACCTCACATCATCAAACAGGCAATACATGGAAAATTTATCCAATGTATGACTATGCACACCCACTGTCTGATGCGATTGAAGGGGTAACACATTCTTTATGTACGCTAGAGTTCCAAGACCACCGTCCGTTTTATGATTGGGTGATTGCTAAGGTGCATTCAAAAGATGTACCACGTCAGTATGAGTCCTCTCGTTTAAATATTGACTACACGATTACTTCAAAACGTAAGCTGCGCCGTTTGGTTGAAGGTGGTTACGTGAATGGATGGGACGACCCACGTATGCCAACAGTGGTCGGTATGCGTCGCCGTGGGTTTACACCCGAAGGTTTACGCGATTTTTGTAAGCGCGTAGGTGTATCTAAAACGGATGGTATTGTAGATGTAGCAATGCTCGAATTCTGTATTCGTCAGTCATTAGAACATACCGCAGCACGTGGTATGGCGGTGCTAGAGCCTTTAAAAGTGACCCTGACCAATTTACCTGAAGCGATGGATTTGGTACATGCACGCCACCCAAATGTAGATTTAGGCGAACGAGTCATTCCGTTAACGCAAGATATTTACATTGATCGTAAAGACTTTGAAGAAGTACCACCGAAAGGTTTTAAACGTTTGACTGTGGGCGGTGAAGTTCGTTTACGCCATGCTTATGTTGTACGCTGTGATGAAGTCATTAAAAATGAGCAAGGTGATGTGATTGAACTTAAATGTTCAATCGATGCAGATACACTGGGTAAAAAACCAGAGGGTCGTAAGGTAAAAGGTGTGATTCACTGGGTATCAGCGACACATGGTATACCTGCCGAAGTTCGTATTTATGATCGCTTGTTTAACGAAGCGAATCCAGATGCAGGTGATGACTTTTTGGTGCATTTAAATCAAGACTCATTGAATGTGGTACAAGCAGTGGTTGAACCTGCACTTGCTCAATCAGTTGCAGAAGATCGCTTTCAGTTTGAGCGAGAAGGTTACTTTGTTGCAGATCGCTATGATCATAGTGTGGATAAATTAGTGTTTAATCGTATATTAGATTTAAAAGATAGTTTTAAACCTGACGTTAAATAAGTCATTATTTCTCTACACCTAAAGGCTTTTGATATATATCAAAAGCCTTTATTTTTTATTGTTCCTTTTTATAAAATTGTGCTTAGTTTTATCGCGTAATTTTTTCTTGATATAAAGTACGAGTGCAAAACATGCTGTTGCAATGGTAATAAACAGACCATTCATATAACTCATGAGTGAGCTGACATAGCCAATGGTGGTGAGTCGATTCATCATTTTAACCACTTGAGGGCTACTTTCTACACCTGTAATGGCCCAGCTACATAAATGCTCACAATTATTAATAATGAGATGGTACTGATTTTCATGCATACGTGAACGCATACGCCGTACAATGGCTTTGCCTGAAAATTTTGGGTATTGATAAGTACGAATATAAACCTGTTTACCGTGTGAAAATTTTTTAAATTGAGTAAGTTCGATAGGGTGTTTTTTAAAAAGATGTGCAAAACCTGAATAATGTATAACACGCCCCCGACCAGCATATATGCCGTGGTGACTGTAGCCTAAGTGCTTCACAATTAAGTGTGAGCCAATGGGAATATGTGGGCGTTGATGCTGTTTTTTCACAAGAAAACAATGTAATCAAAGTCACTTTATTATAACAAAATTATGAACTGTATTTAAAAAAAATGATGGCTTGTAATGGTGAATTATAAGATTAGACCATTGTCTATAGTGCTTTTTTAGAGGCTTTGGCACAGCTATTGCTTCAGGTGTTACATGAAATAAACAATAAATAGGGTTTTCCATGAGCAAAGTAAAAGGGTTTTCTTCACCAGAAGATGAATATTTAGGACTTGGGAAGAGTTTTGCTTATGGCTTACAACACGTATTAACGATGTATGGTGGTATTGTTGCGCCACCACTCATTGTGGGTACAGCGGTTGGTTTGAATGCCAGTCAAATTGGTATGCTAATTACAGCCTCTTTATTTGTAGGCGGTTTAGCAACATTGCTGCAAACGATTGGTGTGAAATGGTTTGGTGTAAAATTGCCTTTGGTACAAGGGGTATCTTTTGCGGGTGTGGCAACCATGATTGCGATTGGTACATCTAGCGGTGGGTTTCAGGCCATTTTAGGGGCTGTATTTGCCAGCGCAATTGTTGGTTTAATTATTGCGCCATTTTTTGCACGTATTGTCAGATTTTTCCCACCAGTGGTGACGGGGTGTGTGATTACGATTATTGGTTTGTCATTACTGCCTGTTGCCTTGAGATGGGTCATGGGTGGAAATAATAAAGCACCAAATTGGGGCTCGCTAGAAAATTTGGGTTTGGCTGCCATGACTCTATTGATCTTATTGCTTTTAAGTAAGTTCGGTTCAGTTGCAATACGCCGTTTAGCCGTTTTATCTTCGATTGTACTTGGAACACTTTTCGCCTATTTACTTGGATTCTGTGACTTTTCAAAAGTGACAACAGGAAGTTGGATGGCGTTCCCTAGTGTTTTAGAGTTTGGTATGCCAACGTTTGAACTGCCTGCAATCATTGCCATGTGTATTGTGATGATTGTGACATTGACTGAAACGACAGCAGACATTTTAGCAGTGAGTGAAATTGTAGGTACAGAGGCAGACCAAAAACGTATTGCTAATGGTTTACGTGCAGATATGCTGTCATCGGCAGTTGCGCCATTTTTTGGTACATTTATGCAAAGTGCTTTTGCACAGAATGTGGGCTTGGTTGCAATTACGGGCATTAAAAGCCGTTTTGTTGTTGCAGCAGGTGGTGCAATTTTAGTATTACTGGGTTTATTACCTATTATGGGTCGTTTTGTTGCTGCAATTCCAACGCCTGTACTTGGCGGTGCTGGGCTCGTATTATTTGGTACAGTGGCAGCTAGCGGTATTCGTACCTTGGCACAAGTTGATTTTCGTGAGCAAAAAAACCTTATTATTGTTGCTGTTGCCATTTCAGCAGGAATGATCCCCATTATTAGTGCTGACTTTTTTATGCACTTCCCAAAATGGGTACAAACATTATTTCATTCGGGGATTAGCACAACTTGTATTGTTGCGGTATTTTTAAATATTTTCTTTAATCATTTTGCTGTTGAACGTAAAGCTACTGCTGTCAAAAAAACCACAGACGACATAACATCATCACATTAGAATGAGTGTAGAAGGAGCAGTGGGAAACCTCACTGCTACTGTGTGATATGTTGGGTATCAAATAAGTGGTGCGAATCACTGATCTTTTTTGCAATATAAAATTGACGAGATGCTTTCACAATAATAATTTGGCTACGTATAGGTATTGTACCAAAGTCGGCAAAGACCTGAATATAGTGTAATTTTCCATATTCATCTCGTACTCTTGCTTCGGCATGACGAGTACTTGAAGCTTGACCATTCGAAATGGTTGCCAGTCGACCCACTAAATTCGGCGCTTTATAGCGATAACGTGGTGTGATGACTTGATTTAAGCAATGCACCATAAATATGGTAAAAAAAGTTGCAATAATCGTAGTCAATGGTAAGACATATAGCATGGTGCTAAAACTTTTCTGGTAGGAAAAATAAGCAAATTGGACAAAGTAGCCTGCAAAACTAAAGTTAAGTAAAAAGAAAAGTAAAATAAGGAGTTTAGAGAACTTCACTGATGAAAAGCTTTGCCATAAAGGCGTTGGAGTGATTGATTTTAAAAAGTAAAATGGATGTTTCCCAAAATAAAAACCAATGGTTTCTATTGCGCTCATAGTGATTAAGCCAACCACACATAAATGAAAAGGTAGTAATTCTGGGCTCAGTAAAAAATGACTCAGACGGTTGCTCATAAAATTCCCTTTTGCCTTAAAACGTACATGCAGATGTATTACGGTTTAAATTTGCACCCCATGTTCGATAGCCTTGGGTATCTATATGAATTTGCCCAGAGGCATACACGCCTAAACCCATATTGAGGCCAGCACCATATTGTTGCCAAAATTTACATAATTGAGCTTTAGCCAATGCAATACGCTCTAGGTCAGCGGCTTGTGGGTTTGAAGGTCCAATTCTAAAGTCTATTGCTGAGTTATATAAATGGCGTGATTCGCTTGCACCACCGACACATTGGTTGGTTGGCAAATCTCTGTAGACAGATGTCACCTCAAAATCACTAAGTACATGCTGTTCTATCAGCTGTTTGAATACATTGAGTGTAGCGATCTGATTTTGCCAAAGCTCTTGGCTAGGTACAGCATATTCTTGTCCAAAGCATTTTTGCCAATCTCTTGCTGTGCGTAGTAATTCGAATGAGGGTATTAGATTGGCCAAATGGTGTTTTTCTAAAAAAGATTCATAAGCCTTGGCTTGTTGAGCATGGTTCTTTTGACTTAACCATTGTGTGTAGCTTGTCGGTATGGGTTTAGCCTGAGCTAAAGTCGTGTTTTCTACACGAACAGGTGTATTGGTATCAATGATAAGTTGTTTAGAGGGTATATTTTTAGGTGTAACAACAATAGGATCTTGTACTGATTGACATGACATCAACAGAAATGACAGTGTAAAACACAAAAAAGACTTTTTACGTGGTAGTGCAGTCATATGAAGAGATCAAGTTGAGAGAAGACGACTTGAGCGTATTTTACGTGATATTTTAAATAGAAAAATAATTAATTTGTGTATAAATAAAAAAAGACCAGTAAGTACTGGTCTTTCAATTTATCTTTCTAAATATTGTAATTTGTCAGCTTTACCATTCCATTCGTCACGGTCTTCAGGTTGTTCACCAATTTCGGTAATGTTAGTCCAGTTTTCGGCTTCTGCTAATTCTGCATTTATTGCAATAAATACCTCTTGGCCTTCAGGTAATTCATCTTCAGAAAAAATTGCATTGGCTGGGCATTCAGGTTCGCATAATGCACAGTCAATACATTCGTCAGGGTGAATAACAAGAAAGTTTGGTCCTTCATAGAAGCAATCTACAGGACATACTTCAACACAGTCTTGATATTTACATTTAATACAGTTTTCAGTGACAACAAAGGTCATAGCGACAGCTACCTAAAAAATTTGGTGTTGATTTTTGATTCTCATATTGTAGGCAAAAAATGGGGTAACTAACAATTCCTTTTATTGATATTAATTATTAAAATCTATGAATAAGGCACTTGCATATGAATTTTTCTGATTAATGATAATTAATATCATCTAATGTGTGTTTCAAATTGTGAAAAAAAAGTTATTGTCATATTTTTTTAAACAAATTTTTGCATGCTCATAGTGTGGTTGTTTGAGATGTTCTTTAGATGGCTTATATGGATGGTCGAATGAATAGTAAAACAGAATTAAATCAACAAAAACAAATTAAAAACGCAAAGCGTGGTGGACATAAACCCAGTATTGCTAAAGATATAAACAAACATAAAATACAAAAGTTACAACGTTTCATGAAGGAGTTAGAACAAGAGTATGCCCAACACTGGCACGAAGCCACACATCAGGCACAGGTTTATGAACAAGGTTATGCGCATGCCTTGCACCATGTGCAAAGTCGATTAACCGATATTCTAAGCATTAAATAATATATTGAATCTCGTACTTATGATGGTGTAAGTACGAGATTTTTGTCTGATTAAAGCTTAGATTTCAAGTCATAAAGTCTTTCTAGTGCTTGTTTGGGAGTCATGTCATCGAGATCTAGCTCACGAACCATTTGATCGATGCGTGAGGGTGTTTCAATGTGAATGACTTTTTCAAGCACTTCAGGTTCAATTTGGCTAAATAGGTCACTTTGTTGTGCTGTATTTGGCATAGAGAGCTGTTGTTTCTCTAACAGCTTGAGCTTTTTTTGAGCCTCTTTGATGACATTGTTTGGAATACCTGCCAATTTTGCTACTTGCAAACCATGACTTTGACTGGCAGGGCCTGTTTGTACTTTGTGTAGTAAAATGAGGTTGCCATTTATTTCTTTGGCAGTCACATGATAATTATCTATATTGGGGTCTGAACCGAGTTCGGTCAGTTCAAAATAATGGGTCGCAAATAAGCATAAACATTTAATACGCTTCGATAAGTCGAGTACACATGCCCATGCTAAAGATAAGCCATCATAGGTACTTGTACCACGCCCAACTTCATCCATCAGTACTAAAGACTGCGGTGTTGCATGGTGTAAAATTTGAGATGTTTCTGTCATTTCTACCATAAATGTAGATTTGCCTGTAGACAAGTCATCTGCTGAACCAATACGTGTGAAAATACGGTCTATTGGGCCAAGTAAAACCTGTTCAGCAGGCACGAAACTACCACAATGTGCCAATAAGGTAATCAGTGCTGTTTGGCGCATAAATGTAGATTTACCGCCCATATTCGGCCCTGTAATAATAGCCAAACGATGTTGATGGTCTAAATGGGTATTATTGGGTGTAAACGGACTTTTATTGAGTGATTCGACCACAGGGTGACGACCTGCAGTAATGTGTATGCCTGTTTCTACAGTAAAGTCAGGTTGTGTCCAATGGTTAAGTCTTGCCTGATGAGCAAAATTACTGAGTACATCAAGCTGTGCAATGGCACTACTCATACACTGAAGTTGACCTAAATGACTACGCAGTTGTTCAAGAATCTGTTCAAACAGCATTTTTTCACGGGCTAAAGCACGTGATTCGCTAGAGAGCACTTTATCTTCAAAGGCCTTTAATTCAGGTGTAATATAACGCTCAACATTTTTAAGCGTTTGTCTGCGAATATAGTGTGTGGGCGCTTGCTCAGCTTGCGCTCTTGAAAGTTCGATGTAATAGCCACTGACACGGTTGTAGCTAATTTTTAAAGTGTTAATACCTGTCGCTTGTTTTTCTTTGACTTCAAGATCAATTAAAAATTGTCCTGCATGGTCACGTATTTTTCTGAGCTCATCAAGCTCTGGGTCAAAACCCTCTGCAATCACTTGTCCATCACGTAGTAACACCGGTGGTGTTTCTACAATTGCAGCCAATAAATAGTGGTGCAGTGATTCAAAATCACCAATTTCTTGGGCTAAATAGTGAAGTAGCTTGGTTGATGGCGTTAACCTGAGTAAAGGTTCTAAGGTATGTTTGAGTTCGGGAAGTTGAGCACATGCTTGTCTAATTAAAACCAAATCACGAGGACGAGCTGTCCCTAAAGCCACTCGGCTTAAAACACGTTCAATGTCACCAATGTGTTTCAGTGGAGCTCTAATATTATTTTCATGGTCATACTCAAGCATATGGCGAATGGCATCGAGCCGTTGTTCGAGTATTGCGCTGTCTCTGAGCGGTTGCATGAGTGTGCGGCGTAATAAGCGAGCCCCCATTGCTGTTTGACAGTCATTCACCAAGTCAAATAAAGATGTACCGTGTTCAAATAGCGGTTCAACAATTTCGAGATTACGCCGTGTAACAGGATCTAGAGCAATAAAGTCTTGGCTTTGTTCAACCTGTATGGCTTGAATATGTGGTAACGCCGTTTTTTGGGTTTCTTTGGCGTAGTGAATGAGCGCTGCCGCTGCCGCTTGAGCGAGTGGTAAATGATCTATCCCAAAGCCTGCAAGTGTTGAAACATTCAGCTGGTCACATAGCGTCTTATGTGCATTTTTAACATTAAAGTCTACATTGGGACGTTTTGTAATCGGGCATTCTTGTTGTTTTTTAATTAAATCTATGATGTTTTCATCAATTAAATCTTCATCAATCAAAATTTCACTTGGCATAAGCCGAGACAGTTCAATACTAAGTAATTCAGGTTTAAATTCAATGTGTTGTACTTTAAAAAGGCTAGAGCTTAAATCGAGTAAAGCAATACCCACTTGATTTTGTTTAATACTTAACGCAACTAAGTTCGATGTTTGTGTACTATTTAACAGTGCATCATCAGTCAGTGTACCTGGGGTTAAAATACGTACAACTTGTCGGTCTACAGGCCCTTTGCCTGTGACTTCGCCGACTTGTTCACAAATCGCAACGGTTTCACCACGTTTAACAAGTCTAGCCAAGTAACCTTCTGCTGCATGGTGAGGTACGCCAGCCATAGGAATAGGGTCACCACCACTTTTTCCTCGATGAGTGAGGGTAATACCGAGTAGTTTGGCAGCTTTTTTTGCATCATCAAAAAATAATTCGTAGAAATCACCCATACGATAAAATAATAAGCTATGCGGGTGTTGGATTTTTACATTTAGATACTGCTGCATCATGGGTGTATGTGCTGCAATATTTTCAAAAATTTGATTGAGTGTTGACACAAGCAGGCCTTAAATTTAATAAAAAACTAGAACAATGTGAAGTGACTTTACTATAAAAAACGTTGAATAAATAGGTTGTATAGATACATGCCAATCTTGAGTAAATAAAAAGCATTTAATCTATTATTTTTTAACCACTTTGTATGGTCCAGTCTATTGTTATATTTGATTTTATTTTAATCATTTTTAGTGTTTACATGTAGCATCTGCTTACTTTTTAAGGCATAGTCAAATAAAGCAATAAAACTCACCTCTCATATAACGGAGCTCAACATGGCTGGCAAAATAGATACAAAAATATTACTCCTTGGTACGCAATCTGAGATTTATATTCAGGCACTAGAAGCCACATTTAGTACAGTACATCAGCTTGTACTAGAGAAAGATCCCAGTAATTTTTTAAAACAACATGGTCATACTTTTAACATTGTGGCTACGAGTAATAATGTAGGTATTCGAGCAGCGTTAATAGACCAATTGCCTGAATTAAAAATTATTGCCAGTTTCGGTGTGGGCTTTGACAGCATTGATGTGGCATATGCAAACCAAAAAAATATTGTTGTAACGAACACCCCAAATGTTTTGAATGACTGTGTTGCAGATACAGCCATGATGATGACATATGCATTGTCTAGACAGCTTTTACAAGCAGATCGTTTTGTAAGAACAGGGCAGTGGGCCAAAGCAGAGTATCCACTGACTCGAAATACAGCAAGAAAAGTTTGTGCGATTTTAGGTATGGGAAATATTGGTGAAGCGATTGCAAAACGTGCTGAAGCGGCAGGTATGGAAATTGTTTATCATAACCGTAGTAAAAAATCACATGTGTCATATCGTTATGTAGACAGCGTAGATGAATTGGCTAAACAAGCCGATGTACTGGTGCTTGCACTTCCAAGTACAGGTCAAACTCAACATATTTTAAATGCAGACGTGTTGTCGAAAATGAAAAAGACTGCTTTTGTAGTTAATATTGCGCGTGGTTCAGTGATTGATCAAGATGCTTTAATTCATAGTTTACAAACAGGCCAAATTGCAGGGGCAGGGTTAGATGTATTTGAAGTGGAACCTTGTGTTGATAGTCCATTATTGAGCATGGATAATGTCGTTTTAACGCCACACTATGCTAGTGGTACGTATGAAACACGCCAAGCGATGGCAGATTTAGTCTCTGACAATATTAAGGCTCATTTAGATGGCCGTGAAGTTTTAACCCCTGTGACAGTATAAATTGAGTGCTTGGATGCACGTGCTATAGGCACGTGCATTTTTTTATATAATATATAATAAATAAAGGTTTTTCATGTTGAGTTTATATTTGGGGTTGGCTATTTTTTGTTTTACTGCTAACGGTATGCTATTCGTATCTTGCATCATAGCAAAGGTGGTTGGGTTGGACATTGAGACATTAAAACATTTTTCTGATTATCATATTTGGGCAACTGCTCGTTTAAATGAAACGCTCATGCAGGTGTCTGAACAAGACTTTATACAAGATCGAGGTCTATTTTTTAATAGTATTTTAGGTACGCTTAATCATATGTATGTGGGTGAAACATTGTGGTTTGCTCGATTTAATCAGTTAGAACCACCTCGATGGCAGTTAAACCAAATGGTTTTGCCAAATAAAATGGATCTACTCCTTGGGTTACAAGAAAAAACAGTACAGTGGCAATCATTTATTGAGACGATACCAATATCTATATTAGAGAGTGATTTACGCTATAGGTCATCTACAGGCGTTGAGTATTGTTTACCCTATGGCCAAACATTATTACATGTATTTAATCATGCAACGCATCATAGAGGGCAAATAACTGCTGCGCTTACCCAATTAGGTTATATCTGTCCTGAACTCGATTGGGTGTATATGTTGGTTGAATTAAAACAGTAATCACTTGGTCTTGTGATGGTGAAAACCTCTGAGAGAAAAATAAATCTCAGAGGTTTTATTTGAATTATTAACCAAATGGTAAGCCAAATTTAACAACAAATTGGTTGCGCCCGTGGTTATCTGAAACTTTGTTATAGCCTGTTGCACAGTCTGCTGTGCCATCTGCAAAGCACTTACCTTGAAGTTGGTAGCGCCATGCTGCAGTAGCCCACCATTTTTGTGATGCATAGTGGATTGTTGGGCCAATAAAGTGAGCCGTTTGCGTATGTTCATTCCAGAAATAACCATCATGGTCTGTATGTAAACGTCCTTCTATCCCTGCAGACCAATTGGGTGCAAAACGGTAGCTTGCACCGTATAAAATATCTCCCATAGAGTTACGAATCGTACCTGCATTATCGTACTTCTCTTTTTCTGGTTCGTATAATAAGTTCAGTGCAACAATAAGGCGGTCATCTAGAAAGTTTGATTGAAGTAAAAGTCGTACTTCAAGAGAGTCTTCAAGTCGGCCAAGCGTTGGTTCAACATATAAACCTACACCAACAGGTGAAGTTACAGGATTAATTGCTCGCCAAATGAGCTCTAATGAGCCACCATCAACCGTGAATTTTCTGTATGAATCTGCATCGTGTGCACTGGATGGCACACCAAAACCTGCATTACACGGATTAGCATCGCCATCACACATGTCTGGATTAGTGTAGTTTTTCTTGGCTTGAATAGAGTAGGCATTTAAATAGCCTGCAACTTGTAGATTATCTGATAAGCCGTATTCGAGAGCAGTGCGGTACATTCCTAAATTGTATGAACCTGTTTGTTGTCCATGTGTGACATCCGCACGTTGCTCAAATTCATATGTACCTTTAGGTTGCATATCTAGAGTGTATAAAAACCCAAAAAGGCCTTCACCTGCGTGAGTAGCACTGCTCAGACTGCATGCTAAGCATAAAGATAAGATCGTTTTTTGTAATGAAATTCGTAGCACTTTGGTTACTCTTTTTTATTGAGTGTTAATGATTATCATTTTTTCTTAAATTTTTATTAATTTTTGTACAATCTTTTAATTTATCTTTAAGATAGATTATGAAAAATACAGCCCAATAAAAACATAAAGGCCAGTGGTTATGAAATGGACAACTTCTTTGGGTACAGCATTACTTATAACCCCTATTGTTTCCCACGCAACAATATATCTCACCACTGAACAAGTGAAACAAGTTATTTTTCCAAATCAAATGTTGATAAAGGAAAATATTCAATTGAAACCAGAGCAAATTAAACAACTTAAGCAAATTTCAGGTATTGATTCAGCACTTAAAACAGATCAAATTTTTAAAACAAAAGAAGGCGATTGGCTGATTATAGATCAGGTGATTGGTAAGCATGAAATGATTACTTATGCAGTCGGGATTCATGCCAATGGCAGTATTAAGCAGATTGAAGTCATGCAATATACAGAAACATATGGTGATCAAGTCAGAAATGCATCATGGCGTGATCAATTTGTGGGTAAAACTGCAAGTTCTGCTTTGACATTAGGTAAAGATATTAAAAATATTAGTGGTGCAACATTGTCTTCTAAACATTTAACAGATGGTGTGCATCGTGCAATGGCTTTATATGCAATGGAACTGAAATCATTAAAATAACACGCTCTCGTCCGTTGTTAGGTACCTTTGTAGACATTCATGTATATGTGCCAAATAAGATGCAACATGCTATAGAGTGGGTTCATGTTGCTATATCTAAAGCATATCAAGTGATTGAAGAAATACAATTTTTAATGAGCTTTCATGATAAAAGCAGTGCTCTTAATCAACTCAATGCAACAGCACATTTAAATGCGGTTCAAACCCACCCTTGGGTGTATGCAATATTACAGCGTGCCCAAAAAATACATGACTATTCGAATGGTTTATTTGACTGCAGTATTGCACCAATCTTAGTCGACTATGGTTTTTTACCAGCACATCATGCACATGAAAATAGAGTTTTTCTGAGAGCCTCTCAACAAGATATGATATTACTTCCTGATCATAAAATATTGTTTAAGCAGCCTTTATGTTTAGATTTGGGTGGTATTGCAAAAGGCTTTGCAGTAGATCTTGCGATACATTGTTTACGACAACAGGGTATTACAAATGCTGTAATTAATGCAGGTGGTGATTTACGTGTGATGGGAAATATTGAGGAACCCATTTATATCCGTAACCCTGTTCAGCCGCAACAGGTACAATATTTAGGACGTTTATCTGAGGGTGCAATGGCAACTTCAGGCAGTTATTTTGCGACAAAAAACCATCATCATCAGCAAGTATCACATTTAATTCATCCTTTGACACAACAGTCTATGATTACTGAAAAAAGTTTTACTGTCATCGCACCACAGGCATGGTTAGCAGATGCTTTAACAAAAGTGTTGGTACTCAGCCAAAATACTCATCATGAATGTTTTAAACGTTTTGGGGCACAAGGGTTAATTACAGAAAAATTTGAGAGTGAATGATGAAAACATCAATTCGATTGCCTAAAATTCAGAAATATACGCTATATGTGATCTGGTTTATTTTAAGTGTGACTGGTTTGTATTTTGCGTATAGCCAAGATTGGAAAGGATACGACCCGAGTGAAATGACAGTCTATAGTTTAAAATTACATGGAGTGTGCGCCAGTATGATGTTGATTTTAATTGGTACACTCATTCCAATACACATTCAACGTTCATTAGAAACTAAACGTAATGTGAAATCGGGTATTCCTACACTGGTGTTTATGTTGTTATTGGCTTTTAGTGGTGTTGGTTTGTATTACAGCGGTGAGGGGTGGATTGGGGTTGTTAAGCTCATACATATTTGGGTTGGTATTTTAGTGATTGGCCTTATTCCGTTTCATATTTGGCTTGGTCGTAGACGTAAAAAAATCACACTACCATGATGTAAGTATAGTGTGACGATATATTTGATTTGATTGTTAGGCTTTAAATTTTACAGCATGGTAAGCTAGTGTTAACCAACCTAAAATCATAAGTAAGCCCCCAAAAGGGGTGACTGCGCCAAAAATACGTGGTGCACCTAAGCTCATGATGTAGAGCGATCCACAAAAAAATAAAATACCGACCTGAATGAGTATAAAGCTTGCTTTAATTGGAAATAGAGGGACAGCTTTAGCTAATATCGCGAGTGCAAGGAGTCCAATGGCATGATAGAAAAAATATTCTGTTGATGTATGCCACCATGTAAGTTGTTCGGCACTTGCACGTGTTTTTAGTCCATGTGCGCCAAAAGCACCCAAAATGACAGCTATTGCTAAATTAATTGCAGAAATCGCAAGCCACATCTTTTGCTATCCTTTAATCTATGATTGTGGACATAAGTATAAGCATGCATAAAAAGAAAGGGTAGCGTTTATCGCTACCAGTTCATTGGATCATCAAGATAATATAGTTGAATTAATTTGAAGACATCGCTACTTTAATTTTTTCCATGGCATTTTTTTCTAACTGGCGAATTCGTTCAGCAGAAACATTATATTCAGATGCGAGCTCATGTAATGTTGATTTATCATCATCGAGCCAGCGCCGTTGTAAAATATTTCTTGAACGGTCATCTAAGTCACTCATTGCATCATGAAGCGCATTGTTACTTTGTTCCTCCCAGTCTTCATCTTCAGCAAGACGGGCAGGGTCGTAGCGATTATCTTCAAGGTAAAGGGCAGGTGCGACATAGTGACTTGATTCATCATCATCGTCATTTTGGCTTTCAAATGCTGCATCATAGGATGTTAAACGCCCTTCCATTTCTAAGACTTGTTCTGGTGTAACGTTTAAATCTTTTGCAATTGATTCTGCTTCTTTAAGTGTAAGGCGTTTACTTGATTTTTTTAAGCTTCGAAGATTAAAAAACAGTTTGCGCTGTGCTTTAGTCGTTGCGATTTTAACAATACGCCAATTTCTAATCACATATTCGTGAATTTCAGCTTTAATCCAATGCACTGCAAATGAAACTAAACGTACGCCCATACTTGGGTCAAAACGTTTTACTGCCTTCATGAGGCCAAGGTTCCCTTCTTGTATGAGGTCACCTTGTGGTAGGCCATATCCTGCATAAGTTCGTGCAATATGAATCACAAAGCGAAGGTGTGACATTACAAGTAGTTTTGCAGCATCTAAATCTTGGTTATAAAAATAACGATTAGCCAGCTCTTTTTCTTGCTCAGGCGTTAAAATGGGAATCTGATTGACACTACTGATATATGCACCCAGATTTGCACCTGGTGCAGACAACGACAGGGGCATCGGTAGATTGCTGCTGCTGTCAGTCATGGATACTCCTTAATGGGATACGTTTTCACGTGGGTTTTATGATAATTCGCTTTACAAGATAGATTAAGGTGAAAAGCGTATATAAATGTAAATAAGTATATCAATTATTGGTTTCTAAGTATTTTTGCCGTTACATTGAATGTTGAAATGAAACTCTATTTCTGATATTTGAGTCAAATCACACTCTATGTTGCGTAAATGACAAAAACGTATAACATCTAATTCACTATTGGGATCAGAAGTGATTAATTTTAACGCTTGATGAGGGTGTTCTTTAAGCGCACGTTTGAGCATGAGTAGTGGCAAAGGGCAAGGTTTATTTTTTGCATCAACAGTAACAAATTTTTGTACGTGTTGTGAGTTCATAAAAATCTGTAAATACTTCAAATATTCAGGTTATGTTAGCAAAAACATATTGATTTAAAAAGCTATATTTAAAGAATTAAAAACGTAATGTTAGTCCAACACTATAATTCATAAAAACAATAAAAGATTTGTTGAAAATATTGTATCAATTACGTCTTAAGCATGTTACTCTCGAATAGTAATTAGAGAGAAGTTGAATATCACAGCTTTGCTCTAAGTGCATTTTTTTTGGATGTAACCGGATTTTGTTGATAGTTTTACAGAAATGATCACAGGCTTAGAAATAATAAATTTTTTAACCCTTGTTAACTCTGCTGTTTGCAACACCGGGTGGTCCTTTTCAATATCACTGAGGATTAACTTATGACAGTACGTGAACAAGGCGTAGTTAAATGGTTCAACGATACTAAAGGCTTTGGCTTTATTCAACGCAATGGCGGCGACGATGTATTCGTTCACTTCCGTGCTATTCAAGGCGATGGCCACCGTTCACTACGTGACGGTCAACGTGTTGAATTCACTGTTGTACAAGGTCAAAAAGGTTTTCAAGCTGAAGAAGTTCAGCCTTTAGACTAAGTATTTGGCAAATTGCTGAATATGACACCCCGATAGTTAACACTTCGGGGTGTTTTTGTTTATAATGCTCTTTCATTAAATCGAGTTAGAGATTCATTTAGAATGGCAGCAGGTTTTGAAACCATTAATTTACACCCACAGTTAAAACAAGCGATTGATGCGCTTGGTTTTAAATCGATGACTCCCATACAACAACGCGTACTTCAGTTTACTTTAGCAGGGCATGATGCCATTGGCCGTGCACAAACAGGTACGGGGAAAACTGCTGCATTTTTAATTAGTATTATTAATGATTTGTTGAACAATCCAATACAACAACAACGATACCGTGGCGAACCACGGGCTTTAATTTTGGCGCCAACCCGAGAGTTAGCGATTCAAATTGAGCAAGATGCCAAAGAGCTGACTAAATTTACTGAATTAAATGTTTTGACTTTAGTGGGCGGAGTAGATTTTGATAAGCAGAAAAAACAGCTTGATCAACATGCTATAGATATTATTGTGGCAACCCCCGGCCGTTTAATCGACTTTACTGAACAAAAAGAGATTTGGCTTGATCAAATTGAATTCTTAGTTATAGATGAAGCAGACCGTTTGCTTGACATGGGCTTTATTCCTAGCGTGAAGAAAATTGTTCGTTTTGCATCACGTAAAGAACAACGTCAAACCCTTATGTTTTCTGCAACGTTCAGCTATGACGTGCTCAATTTAGCTAGACAGTGGTTATGTGAACCTGTAACTGTTGAAATTGAACCGGAAAAGAAAACCAATGCAGATGTAGAGCAACGTGTTTATGTGGTATCAAAACAAGATAAATACAAGTTGCTTAAAGAAATCTTGTCTAAAGAACCTATTGAAAAAGTAGTGATTTTTGCAAATAGGCGTGATCAAGTACGTAAAATTTATGATCAGCTTAAAAAAGACAATTATGCTGTAGTGATGTTGTCAGGTGAGATTTCACAAGA
The DNA here is from genome assembly GCF_900096955.1 of Acinetobacter boissieri. Classification (GTDB taxonomy): domain Bacteria; phylum Pseudomonadota; class Gammaproteobacteria; order Pseudomonadales; family Moraxellaceae; genus Acinetobacter; species Acinetobacter boissieri. The sequence goes on from NZ_FMYL01000002.1 coordinate 226,697, forward strand.
TAAGCGTTTGAAAATGCTTGATCAGTTTAAGTCGGGTAAGCATCATATTATGATTGCAACAGATGTTGCTGGGCGCGGTATACATGTTGATGGTGTTTCACATGTGATTAACTATACGTTACCAGAGCAGTCGGATGATTATGTTCATCGTATTGGCCGAACAGGTCGTGCTGGTGCGCAAGGCGTAAGTATAAGCTTTCTTTCAGAAGATGATGCTTTTTACTTACCCGATATAGAAAAAGCGATTGGGCAAAAATTACCTTTGACACGTTTAGACGGCTACTGTTAATTCTACGTACACAAGTTCATATGATGGGCTTGTGTTTTTTTTAGATTGTATTAAATAAAAATAATATGTTCGCTGTGTTTAGTCTACGTAATAATACTGGCGTACTTTTTTTAGATTGTGCTAACCTAAATAAAATTTAATAAAGCTGATTGAGAGATTTATGACATTATCATCTGTTGATTTAATACATGAAAATATGCTTCAACGCCAATCAGTTGGGCTTTTAGCTGAACCTGCACCAAATAAGCAGCAACTAGACCGTGCTTTTCAAGCCGCCCTCACAGCACCAGATCACCATCGTCTTAAACCAACACGCTTTGTCATTGTTGATGATGAAAAACGTCAAGCCTTTGGTGATTTACTATCACACTCTATGGAAGATTTTGATGGTATAGATCCAGCTCAAGTAGAGCGTGTAAGAGCTCATCCGCTCAGAGCGCCACTGTTAGTTCTTGCGCTCACAACGCTCACGGATCATCCTAAAGTACCGCACTATGAACAAATTTTAAGTACAGGTGCAGCAGTACAAAACTTTTTATTGTCACTGCAATCACAAGGGTTTTCCACTATTTGGCGTACAGGCGCAGTGGTTGAATCGAGTACATTAAAAAAAGCACTTGGCTTACAAGAGCGCGATTACATTTCTGGCATCATTTATATTGGAACAACGGATAAAGCGTTACAACAACGTACAAATCATCCTTTAGATGGTCACATTTCTGTATGGCAAAGTGATGCGGATTTAGTAGCGAAGTAATTTGAAAATGATAGAACAGGTATTCTCTGAAGCAGTAACAAAACCTAAGGGTAATCAGGCTCAACTAAAAATTACGATTTTGGGTGGTGGCAGTTTTGGAACAGCGATGGCCAATATGGCGGCGAGAAATGGTTGTGATACCACATTGTGGATCCGCAGTGCTGATGTTGCGACCGAAATTACTCAGACGCGTATTAATAAAAAATATCTCCCCGATTTTGAATTAGATAGTGCGCTTAAAATATCTGCTTCATTAGAAGAATCTGTTTTAGGTTGTGATTTGATTTTGGTTGCTATACCTAGCCACTCTTTTCGAGCAATTTTACAGCAAATTAAACCATTTATGACTGCGCAAGCTGTGATTTCTTTGACCAAAGGGATTGAGCCGAATAGCTTTTGTTTTATGAGTGAAATTATTCAACAAGAGTTACCGCAAGTACCTTATGGTGTAGTTTCTGGCCCTAATTTAGCGAAAGAAATTGTAGCAGGTATGCCAACTGGTACAGTAGTAGCAAGTCATTCAGACCTTGTTCGACATGCTGTACAGACTTCATTACATAGCGCAGTCTTTCGTGTGTTTGCTAGTGATGATATTTATGGTGTAGAGCTAGGTGGTGCACTCAAAAATATTTACGCAATTGCCATGGGTATGGCTGCTGCATATAAGATTGGTGAGAACACCCGTAGTATGATTCTGACACGTGCTCTAGCAGAAATGAGCCGCTTTGCAGTAAAACTCGGGGCAAATCCGCTCACATTTTTAGGGCTTTCAGGTGTTGGTGACTTATTTGCTACTTGCAACAGTGCACTAAGTCGTAATTATCAAATTGGTTTTGCACTTGGAAAAGGGCAATCACTCGATGAAGCCATTAAAGCATTAGGGCAAACTGCTGAAGGGATTAATACGGTGATACAGGTACGTAAACGTGCGCTGGAACTAGATGTGTATATGCCAATTACAAATGCTTTATATGAGGTTATTTTTGAACAAGCACCTGCACTTAATATGGCATTGTCGCTTATGAAAAATGGTCATCGTAGTGATGTTGAATTTGTTCTGCCACATCAACATAATCTATTGTCTAAATAATTTTGGAGTGTGAAAATGCAACTTACATTGGTTCGTCACGGTGAAGCACATCCAGCTGGAGCCGATGGTAATGATATGGTTAGGCCATTAACACAAAGAGGCCATGATCAAGCTGAACAGACTGCACAGTATTTGAAAAATGCCATTATTCAGCCAGATTTATTTATAGTAAGTCCATTGCTTAGAGCACAACAAACACTTAAACATATACAACAACAGTATTCGAATATTCCCGTGATGCTATGTGATTATATTAAACCTGATGATGATGCTGAAGCTGCTATAGAGTGGTTATCCTACATCGATTTTGAACATATTGTTGTGGTCTGCCATATGAATGTAGTGGCACATATTGAAGAAATACTATTGGCGAAAAATTTTCATCCATTTGCATTGGCTGAATCACGCGTATATAACCAAGCAGTCATTGCTAAAGGTTTATCGGAGCTAACGGATTCTTTTATTCCCAAGAATAAATAGTCGTTTATACACAGTGTGACAGTTTTATGAAAAATAATAACTCATAAAGCATAGTATTTATAAAGTTAAATGCCCTATAATACGCCAAGTTAAAGCAAATAAACTTGATTGCATATGATGTATTCACTCGCTCGACCTCTGTTATTTTCTTTGTCACCAGAGCGTGCACATGAGTTGACATTATCTTGGTTAGATCGAGCACATCGATTGGGCTTCCTTAAGTCGAAAACGATACAAAAGCCAGTCACGTGTATGGGAATTGAATTCCCAAACCCTGTTGGATTAGCGGCTGGATTAGATAAAAATGGTGCACACATTGATGCACTTGCTAGTTTAGGCTTTGGCTTCATCGAAATAGGTACAGTGACACCACGGCCCCAAAGTGGAAATCCTAAACCACGTTTATTTAGAATACCTCAAGCACAAGCCATTATAAACCGTATGGGTTTTAATAATGATGGTGTAGACCAATTGGTCGAAAATGTGAAAATGGCGAAATATACGGGCATACTTGGCATTAATATTGGTAAAAATGCAGATACACCTGTAGAAAATGCAGTCGATGATTACTTATACTGCCTAGATAAGGTTTATCATTATGCCTCTTATGTTACAGTAAATATTTCATCACCTAATACAAAGAATTTAAGAAGTTTGCAAAGTGGCGATGCATTAACACTCCTACTTTCTACACTGAAAGCGCGCCAACTTGAGCTTGCAGAACAGTATCAACATTACGTACCGCTGGTTTTAAAAGTTGCTCCAGATTTAACTACAGAAGATATTGATTTTATTTCATCCGCTTTACTTCAATATAATATTGATGGGTTAATTGTGACCAATACGACACTATCACGTGAAGGTGTAGAAAACCTCGCGCATGCAGATGAAGCAGGTGGTTTATCTGGTGCACCAGTCTTTGAAAAAAGTACAGTGTGTTTGAAGCAGTTTGCAGAACGCTTAAAACAAGATATACCGCTTATTGGTGTTGGTGGCATTTTAACGGGTGATCAAGCATTAGCAAAACAAAATGCAGGTGCTCAATTAGTACAAATCTATACAGGCCTAATTTATACAGGCCCAAAACTTGTGCAAGATAGTATTCAAGCGATGGCTTAATAAGTGAATACCTTAGATATTGTTATTGTTGTGATGGTGGTGTTGGGAGGAGTAAGTGGTTTGCGACAAGGACTAATTCAAGCCTTGGCGAACTTGGTAGGCTGGTTCTTTGCACTATTTATTGGTGCAAAATATGCAGGTGACCTTGCGCCCCTGATGTCCGGTTTAAGTCATGACATGGTTGTGCAAAAAATTGTTGCATTTGCGACTTTAGTTTTAATGGTTGTCGCGTTAACATGGTTGGTTTCTGCGATTATCAATAAAATCTTTGTCAGTTTAAATTTGGGCCCACTCAATCGTTTTACTGGCGGTATATTGGGCGTGCTTAAAAGTGTCTTTGTTATATTGATTACCATGCAAGGCATAGAGCCTTGGGTCAATACTACACAGAACTGGCAGCAGTCACGTATTGTACAAACACTATTGCCATATGCTCCGATTGCTACAGGTGTAACAAAAGATGTTGCTCATGAGGCAATACAACATTTTCATCAAACAGAGACACAGCCTGTCTCACCTGTTAGTTCAGAATCTTCATTGAAAAGAAGTTCATCTGAACATGCTACAGAAAATCCTTTTAATTAATCCAAGCTTGATTGCGAGGTTGCTATGTGTGGAGTTGTTGGGATCGCTGGAAAATCACCGGTAAACCAATTATTGTTTGACGCTTTGACAATGTTACAACATCGTGGCCAAGATGCTGCGGGCATAGTCACGTGCAAAGACGGGCGTTTGTTTTTGAGAAAAGACAATGGTTTAGTGCGTGATGTGTTTCATACGCGCCATATGCGTGCTTTGCAAGGCAATTACGGCATTGGTCATGTCCGCTATCCAACTGCAGGCTCGTCAAGCAGTGCAGAGGCGCAACCATTTTATGTCAACTCGCCGTATGGCATTACATTGGCTCATAATGGTAATTTGACCAATGCAGATGACATCAGACAAGATCTGTTTGAAACTGACTTGCGTCATATGAATACTGATTCTGACTCAGAAGTACTACTGAATGTGTTTGCACATGAGTTACAGAAACTGAGAACATTACGTCCAACACCAGAAGATATTTTCTACGCAGTACATCGTGTGCATCAGCGTTGTCGTGGAGCATATGGTGTGTTAGCCATGATTACAGGACAAGGTTTGGTTGGTTTTCGTGATCCTAATGGCATTCGACCGCTCATTTATGGTTCACGCGAACTCGATAATGGTCAAAAAGAATACATTATTGCATCAGAATCTGTTGCAATTACAGCACTTGGTTTTAAAGTCGAGCGTGATATCGAACCAGGTGAAGCCATTTATATTGATGAAGCAGGTAATCTGTTCACTAAGCAATGTGCGACTAATCCAAAATACTTCCCATGTATTTTTGAATATGTTTATTTTGCACGTCCAGATGCCATTATTGATGGTATTTCTGTTTACAAAGCACGTTTAAAGATGGGTGAAAAACTGGCTCACCGCATTTTAAAAGAATGGGGTGAAACTCACGATATTGATGTTGTGATTCCAATTCCAGATACCAGTCGTACTTCGGCTTTAGAGTTAGCCAATGTTCTCGGTGTAAAGTTTCGAGAAGGCTTTATGAAAAACCGTTACATTGGCCGTACTTTTATTATGCCAGGACAGCAGCAAAGAGAAAAGTCTGTACGTCAAAAACTGAATCCAGTTGAACTTGAGTTCAAAGGGAAAAATGTTTTATTGGTTGATGATTCTATTGTACGTGGTACCACGTGTAACGAAATTATTCAAATGGCACGTGACTCTGGTGCTAAAAAAGTGTTTTTTGCTTCTGCAGCACCTATGGTGAAATATCCAAACGTGTATGGTATTGATATGCCAGCAAAAAATGAACTAATTGCATCTGAACGTAGTGTTGAAGAAATCAGATCATTGATTGGTGCAGATCGTTTAATTTTCCAAGATTTGGAGGAATTAAAAGATGCGATTAGAATACCTAAAGTCCCACAAGTAACAGACTTTGATTGTTCTGTATTTGATGGCCAATATGTGACAGGTGACATAGATACAGCTTATCTGAATCACTTGGAACAAAGCCGTTCAGACAAAGCGAAGGAAAAAGACAGTTATATTGATGTCAATATAGATGCAGCATCTGTTGATTTGACCGGAATCACAGAAGCCTAAATAAACAACTAAGAAGTGGGTGTAAGCCCACTTTTTATTTGCTGAACGATCTCGTGTTTTGAGTATAATCATGGTTGATTTATGCTATTGTAGATAAAAAGCATATTTATAAAAATAAAAAACTGGTTTTGAGAGTGGAGATATAAACTTGGCAAGCTGTTGTCAAATAATTCTCTCTTTTTCATCACCATATTAGATATGTAACATGGAATAGTCTTACCTAGGAATGGTTGAAATTGAGACAGCATAGAGCAACGACCATGCATAAAAAGAATCTGTTTATTGCAACGGTTATTTGTTTATTTGCCATTGTGCTTACATTGGCGATTTTGAATTTTTCATTTGGTTTTATTGTCTATTACTTAGACCAAACACAGTCGATTTGGTGGAACCGCTATAGTCAAACTTTTCTCATTTGTGTAATGGCAATTATGGTCACTTCTTTAATGTATGAAATATACATTTTTAGAAAAGGTGGCCACTCATTAGCACGGCAAATGAATGCTCGTTATTTGGATATTTCTGAGTGTACGCCAGAAGAGTTAATTGCAGTGCAAATCACAGAGTCACTTGCTGAACAGTTTAATATTGTTGTGCCTTCGGTTTATATTTTACCCGATGAAGTAGGGGTGAATGCATTAACTGCGGGAGCAGATGACACAGATACAGTAATTATTTTAACTTGGGGCGCATTACAAAATTTAGATGAGTTGGAATTACATGGCTTGTTAAGTTATACATTTAATCAAATCATTACCGGTGAAGCACAGCAAAATATTCGTTTAAAAATCTTATTTAGCGCATTGATTACTTTCAATCAACTCGGCAGTGAAATTGCACGTCGAGGATTTCGCTCTGATATTTCTGATGAAAAGGAACAACGTCATAAGTTTGAAACAGTATTAATTGCTGTTGGCGGTATGATTTGGTTGATGGGAAGCTTAGGACTTTTAATCTCTCGACTGGTAAAGTATTTTACATTGTCTGGTCGAACATTTAAAAATGACTTACAGACGCAAGTATTACTCCATAGTGATACTAATTTGCAGACGCTTCTGAGAATTTATGTGCATCATGCCGGTTCTCAAATACATAGCTCATATTCAGAATCAATTGCTCATATGTGTTTTGCAAATTCACTGAGTCCACAAAGTTGGTTAAATACACATCCTAGTATTAAAAGTCGTATTTATTGCTTATCGCCTCATTTGATTAAAGAATTACAGCAAGAAAAATTAAAAAAACTCACGCATTTAACATCTTTTAAATTATTTAGACCCTTTGAATATGAAGAATTTGGGGCAACACACATTTTATGGTCTGCACCTAAACCTTTACCTTCTCTTCGATTTGCTCATGCTCTAGATTTTGAACATGAGCAAGTATATGCGCTTAATCCGATTGCACGAAAAACCATAGAAAAGCCTCAGGTTGTAATTCGTGCATTACAAACAGCGACAGGAGTTAGAGAGGTTTTAGTGGCTATTTTGATGATTCGACAATATAAAGCTTTTATTCCACAAACAGCTGCTGTAAGCCACGCAATTATTGAAGCATTGGAAAATATAGATCATCGTTTACATATACAAATTTTTCTAGATGCGTGTGAACAACTCAAGCCAATGCCATTAAGTATGGCACGCAAATTTTTAACACGTTTAGCAAGTATTACACAAAGTGATGGTTATATAGGCCTACTTGATATTTTATTGTTAGAAAAAGTAAAGGCTAAACTAAACCTTTTGCCTGTACATATGCCAACATCAAGCGATAGTATTTCAACAGAACTTACTGTATTGGTTGATGCACTGTTACATGTGCAACACCTTGGGAAAGAGAGTCAAAAAAAACGTCGTATAGAAATCTTATTACAACTTGTTGGTGAAGATATACTTATCGATCAAACGAAGGTAGATCTTGGCTTAATTTTACATCACATGTCAGGCCTATTGCTTAGAGATCGATTGAAGTTTTTATATATTGCTGAACAGTGTTTATGGAATGACCGTGTAATTACACAAGAAGAATTAGATGTGCTCAAATTACTGTACTGGCGTTTTGGTTTTGAAAGCAGCGTGATGGTTGATCGAGTATTAAATCATAATAATATGATGATAATGTAGTTTATCTAGACCGATGAAATGATAAAATACTAAGCCCAAGAGGTAAGTTTCACAGTTTATGAATGATCTGATGTCACAGCAACAGCGACACCTATTAAATAGTATGGGTGTTGATGTGTGGATTTTAAAAGAAACGCAGCCTAAAAGTTTTGTGGCAACACAATTTTGGCGTGATCAGGCCTATGAAAAATTTGATCTGAATGAACCAGTAATAGAGCCATTACCTACATTACAAAATATCGTTGTGGAAAAGCCACATCTTCAATCAAAACATGACATACAGATATTAAATGAAGAGATTATTGGTTTAACTAAAGATCAGCATCAAACTAGGTCTCTAGAGGTTACTTCAGTGCATGAAGTCACTTCAGAAATTGCACTACAAATATTGCCATTTACCTTGGCTTTATTAACAATAGATCAATGTAGTATCTTGTTAAATTATACTGAGCTTTTAGCGCAAGAAAAAATATTTGTTGAAAGTTTGAGATCTGCTTTGGGCGCAACAATAACCGAACTGCGTTGGCCAATCAACTTGGCTGATTTTCAGCAAAGTGATTATGTAAACAGTTACGTTAATGGATTTATTGACAGTACATCATTGGGGCAACGTATTATTTTACTTGGGGGATTACCAAAAGTATTGGATTTAGATATTGCTATTAAGACGGTAGGTATTACTGATTTGATCAATAATCCTAAAGAAAAGAGAGTATTATGGGAAATGCTAAAAGCGATTAACTCACCAAATTATTAGTTAATTGTTGAGCTGTGCTTTAATTTTAGTAGATGCAACAGAAGGGTCGGCACGTCCGGCTATGATCGGACGTAGAGAATTCATCACCTTACCCATATCTTTCATGCTAGTAGCTTCTTGCTCAGAAATAATCTGTGCAATAATAGAGTCAAGTTCTTCCTCAGTCATAGCAACTGGTAGAAATTGAGATAAAATCTCAATTTCGGCTTGCTCTTTACTAGCTAAATCGTCACGGCCAGCAGCAGCAAAAGCTTTTACTGACTCTTTACGTTGTTTAACTTGCTTTTCGACAATTGCGAGCACTCGATTTTCATCAAGGTCTACACGCTCATCAATTTCAATTTGCTTAATTGCTGCCTGTAAGCTACGAATAACAGTTAACGTTGACATTTCTTTCGCACGCATAGCGGTTTTTAATGCATCGGTAATTTGGTTTTTTAAGTTATTCATACAAGCAGCCTGAGTCACAAATTAATTAGTAAAGACGAGTAGTACGTACAGATTCGCGAGTCAATTTCTTTTGGTAGCGCTTAACAGCAGCAGCTTTTTTACGCTTACGTTCTTGAGTTGGTTTCTCATAGAATTCACGCTTACGAACATCTGCTAAAACACCCGCTTTTTCGCAAGAACGTTTGAAACGACGGATTGCTACGTCTACTGGTTCGCCTTCTTTCAATTTAACTTGTGGCATTAAGAATCCTCAATATTATGGATAAAATCTAGTACGGTATGCACTAGAAAACAAGTGAAGTGCAGTATTTTACTCATTTACATCTCAGACTACAAGCCTATAATGGCTTTGCTGTGAATTGAATATGAAAAATAGGCGTATAAATGATTGTTCTAGGCTTGGAAACATCTTGTGATGAAACTGGACTTGCACTGTATGACAGTGAAAAAGGCTTACTTGGTCAAGTGCTTTATACACAAATGCAATTGCATGCGGAGTATGGCGGCGTAGTACCTGAACTCGCTTCTCGTGACCATGTGCGCAAAATGGTGCCATTGTTAGATCGTTTATTGAGTCAAGCAAATATTCAAAAGCAACAGATTGATGCCGTGGCTTATACACGAGGCCCTGGATTAATGGGTGCGCTGATGACAGGTGCTTTATTTGGCCGTACCTTGGCTTTTGCTTTAAACAAACCTGCAATTGGTGTGCATCATATGGAAGGACACATGCTTGCCCCTTTGCTTTCAGAGCAACCACCCGCATTTCCTTTTGTCGCCCTATTGGTTTCAGGTGGTCATACTCAACTCATGGCAGCATATGGTATTGGTGAGTATGAGATGCTAGGCGAATCAATTGATGATGCGGCAGGCGAGGCTTTTGATAAAGTCGCTAAAATGATGAATTTACCTTATCCTGGTGGACCAAATATCGCCAAACTTGCTTTGCAAGGAAATACTAAAGCATTTGATTTTCCACGGCCAATGCTACATAAAGGTTTAGTATTTTCATTTAGTGGCTTAAAAACTGCTGTTTCAGTACAATTAAAAAAACTTGATGGTGAAAATAGAGATGCAGATATTGCAGCATCTTTTCAAGAAGCGATTGTAGATACTTTAGTTAAAAAATCAGTGAATGCCTTAAAACAGACTGGATTAAAACGTTTAGTCATAGCAGGTGGTGTGAGTGCAAACGTGCGTTTGCGTGAACAGCTAGAGCAGGCTTTGCCTAAAATCAAAGCAGAGGTGTTTTATGCAGAGCCAGCTTTATGTACAGATAATGGTGCAATGATTGCTTTTGCGGGGTATCAGCGTTTAAAACAAGGTGCATGCGATAGCTTAGTGGTTACGACAACACCTCGTTGGCCAATGACGGATTTAAATAAACCTAGCAATTCACTTCAATAAATTGAAAACGAGCCACACGTTCACCACTTGGCAAAGTGACCTGTTCTATAAACATGTTTAAAGGTCTAACCCAAACTGAAAAATCACCGTATAGGCATTGATATACTACGAGCTGTTCTTGTGTTTCACTGTGTTTGGCAGTGCCTATAACTTGATATTTTTGACCTTTATAGTGTTGGTAAATACCGTGTGGTACGTGCATAATTTATCCCGAAACTTAAATGATGGTTATATAAAACGCCTATTATATAACTCGAATCATGTTTAAGGGTTCGGGTTATTTAAATTTAATATTATCATGGGTGAGTATGTCTTTTACGATTTTAGAAACAGTGGCTTATGAAGAGGACATAAAAAAAAGTCGGTTTCAAACATTTGCAATACCTGTTGAAACCGAAGAAGACGTAAAAAATATTCTAGATGACTACAAAGATACTTCGACAACTCATCAATGCTGGGCATGGAAAATTGGCCATAATATACGGTTCAATGATGATGGTGAGCCATCAGGTACAGCAGGTAGACCAATTTTAGCAACCATTGAGGGCAATGAATTGACCAATATTTTAGTATTGGTGAATCGTTGGTATGGTGGTGTAAAATTAGGTACTGGTGGCTTAGTACGTGCTTATGGTGGAACAGCAGGAAAAGCATTACTTTTAGTAGAAAAAATAGAATTGGTAGAAAAAATAGAAGTTTGTTTTGAGTGTAATTTTAGTGAGTGGCCTATTTTACAGTACGAATTACTACAACAAGATATTATATTTACTGAAGAATATCATGCCAATGGGGTAGGTGTGGTGGCTAAAATACAAGTACATCAAAAAGATACACTTGCACAAAAAATTCAAGATATAACCCGTGGTAGAGAACGGCTCAAAGGACTTGATGATGACTGATCCACTGCTTAAATATAGAGAACAGCATAAGCATCGTTTAAATTATATGCCATGGTTATATTGGCGATTAAAAGATAATCATAAACAGTGGGCTGTGGCGTGGCAACAAGAATACCAAGCCTATTTAATGGATATGGAAACCATTGAGATTGGTAAAAATGTATTTATTTCGCCCTTGGCTCATATTTTTGCTGAACGTGGGAGAAAAATAACCATAGCAGACAATACATTTATTGCCGCAGATTGCGTATTACATGGTCCGTTAACAATTGGTCAAGAGGTCGCGATTAATCACCATTGTATTTTAGATGGTGGGCGAGCAGGTATTATTTTACATGACCAAGCAAGGTTAGCGGCTTATACACATTTGTATGCATTTAATCATGGGACAGCGCAAGATACTGCGATTTATCAACAACCTGTCACATCTAAAGGCATAGAAATAGGCCAAGATGTTTGGCTAGGGGCGCATAGTGGCATCAGAGATGGTGTGAAAATTGGTGATCATGCAGTCGTTGGTATGAACAGCATGGTGACGAAAAATGTAGAGCCTTATGCAGTTGTGGCTGGAAATCCTGCCAAATGGCTAAAGTTTCGTAATGATTGATACATAAATGAACGGATTTATCTATTGAATTCACATAAAACAGTTGCACGGTTATCTACTTGTGTTAAGTTTAAAAATAACGATTATGTATAAAACAAACTCGTAAGAGAGGCAAAAATGAAACGTGTTATTGCGTGTATTGACTCATCTCCATGTGTTAATGCTATTGCTGAAGCAGCCGCGTGGATTGCAAAAACAACTCACCGTGAGCTTGTGTTATTACAAGTTTTAGATTATTACCCATCTAGTTATCATTTAGGCGAAATTAGTGGTGTTATTGGTTTTGAAAGTAATGCAATGCTTTTGAAAGAGCTCGCTGAATTAGAGCAAAAACAAAGTAGTCTTGCGTTAGATTATAGTAATAATTTACTTAAACACATTAAGCAACAAATTGAAGAGAAACATGGTTTAAGTGTTTCTATTGTACAAGAAAAAGGTGACTTTTTAGAACAAAGCTTAGGTGCTTTACAAGAAGATGATATTGCACTGATTGGTAAAGTTGGTGATAGTTCTGTCGAAAAGAATAAAGACCTCGGTGGTAATGTTGAAAACTTTATTCGTGGTGCAAAATGCACAGTTATGACGGTAAGTGAACATTTCAAGCCACCAACACGGTTTATTTTTGCTTATGAATACTCAGAAGTCTGTACAAAAATGCTTCACAGTGTTGTAGAAAGTGATTTGTTTAAACATTTACAATGTCATTTACTATACGTCGGTGATTATCCAGAAGTATTAGAGACACCGCAGGCTTATTTAAAAGAACATGGTTTTGATGTTGTAGTAGAACATCGTCATGGTGATGTTGCACAAGGGATTATTGAATATCAACGCGAGCATGGTATTCAATTTGTTATTCTAGGTGCATTTAGCCAAAGTCGCATTCAACAATTTTTCTTAGGTAGTATTACCACAAAAGTGTACCGTGAAATTACTGTACCGTTAATTGTAGCAAAATAATCGTGATCGTAAAGTTATCCGCAAAAACTGTGGATAACTTTATGGATAATATATTTCTTTATAACTATCTAATTGTTTATAAAGATAAAATTTTGTTTGGCTATTTTTTGTTTACTTGACAATAGCAATCGCTAAACCGTCATGGCCTTTACTACCAACTGTTTGTAATGCAGTACAAGAAAGAAGTTTCGGATGGTCTTTTAATGCTTCAAACATTTCTCTAATTCCAGTAATACTTGGTTTATTATTACTCGGATCTATAATATCTCCGGCACGAATTACATTATCTAATACAATAATACTACCAGTGTGACTAAATTGAAGCGCCAGTTCTAAGTAAGTAGGGTAGCTCCCTTTGTCTGCATCAATAAAAATAAAGTCAAAAGGCGGTGTATTTTGAGGCAGTGCATTGAGTACATCTGTAGCCATACCAATGTGTAAGTCAATATTGACATCCATTTTCGCATTTCTGATGTTTTCTTGTGCAACAGCAGCATGGCTATCTCTACCTTCAATGGTAAGTAAATAACCATCTTTAGGTAACGCACGCGCGAGCCACAATGTGCTGTAGGCTGCAAATGTTCCAATCTCTAGCACCCGTTTTGCATTATTCATTTGTATCAGCATTTGTAATAGCATGCCTTGATTTGGGGCAACTGCAAGGTGATTAGATAAACCGTGTTGGTCTGTGTTATCTATTGCTTGTTGTAATCTTACATCTTGAGGAATAAGGTGAGATTCGATGTAGTGATCAAGGTCAGACCAAGTTTTTTGCATTGTATTACCGTATCAATTTATAACGAAAAGCTGTCATGAATTGTATACAATTCATGACGAAGAAGAATACTGATTATTGAAATAATGGCTGTTTTATTGTGGTTGGTACAATTTTTTTCTGTGCATCATTCAAAAATTGATCAAGTGGGCAAAGTACACCTACAGGCGTTGACTTGCAGTAGTTATATTGTAGTGTCGCTTGAGGTAGAGGCTGTTTGTTTGAAAGTGATGTGAGTTGTCGCCATTGGTCGAGTGTTCTCGCACTAAAGTCTATTTTAACAAACTGCTTTTGAGTCTTAATTTCTTTATATTTGCTAAACGTTAAACTACCTCCCGGTGGAATATCATCTGCTAAATATTGTGGAAGTTGCCAGTGAAAACCGAGTAAGGTTTTTATTTCAGAAATATTGGTATCGTGGCCCACAAAAATAACCAATGGGCGGTGTAGTGGGCTTGCAGTCTCTGTCGTTGAAAGTGCATTGAGTATTTGTTGATATAAAATAGACCCGCCCATTTGGGCATAAGGCATAAGGTCGTTAAGATATATATATTTTGCCTGATGCAATTGCATCATTGTTTTGACATCATCGGCATTGTGAACATGACCAAAAGCCACTTGGTCAAGTGGGAAATTTTCACTATATTGTAGGCGAATGGTTTCTCCAATATTTGCTCCTTCATTGGCAGGGCCACTGAGTTTAGGCTGGCCTTTTTGACTCAGTTTTAATTTCCATGGCTCACTTAAAAATTGGCAACCGTTGGGAGCGCATACCGCATTTTTTAAGCTTTGTCCTGCATTGTTGTAGCGTGCTTGAGCATATTCTTGGCTGACTATTTTTTGTTTGAATTGTTGCTTAATTTGCTTAAAATTCGATTCAGCACTCCCCATTTTTAATGCATCAAATAACGGGTCTTGTTCATATTTACTCACATTGACGCTAAAATGACATTGTGGATTAATACCTTCAGAAAAAGCTTGCGCTGTTTTTTGTGTTCTCTCATCAGGTGCAGCCCAAATAAAAATCTGGCTTTGCTGTTTTTCACACGGCTGTGCTGGTGTGATCGCTAAGCCTTGTTGTTGCCACAAGTCAATTTGATACTGTGCTTGATTTACAATACCTTTATAACCACGGGCGGTAAGATGGCCATCGGGTACAGACCATGTTGGCCATGTTTTCCCTGTCGCTTCGTTGAGTGCTTCAGTATTTGTTTGTGGGCGAATGCCATGACGGACTAAAGTGACGACTTGTTCTAACTGATATTGTTCTGTGCTATTTGCATGGGTTTGACATGTGCCAATGAGCATAAATGCTGTTGTGAGTGTAGCTAAAATTTTATAATGCATGTCTGTATGACTATCTATTTTTATCGAATACTTTCAGTGTAGTGTTTGAATGATTTAATTTTGATTAAAAGGTAACAAAATAATAAATAAAAAAGCCACGGTCATTTGAACGTGGCTTTTTTATTGGATTTGTTTAAGCAGAGAGTGCCATTGCATCAACTGACAACTCGGCAACGCTTGGTTTTGGTTTTTCAGGGGTTAAACCCAGTTTTGCAAATAATACTTTGTCTTTGCCTTCACCTGCATTTGGCGTAGTCAGTAGCTTTTCACCAGAGAATAGAGAGTTTGCACCAGCCATAAATGCTAAAGCTTGATCTGAGTCGCTGAGTGCCTCACGTCCTGCTGAAAGGCGTATATAACTTTTTGGCATAATAATACGGGCTACAGCAATGGTTTTGATCCATTCTGTGGTATCGAGTTTATCTACATTTGCAAGTGGTGTACCTTCAATCGGAACCAACATGTTAATGGGTACAGACTCTGGGTGAATAGGCAGTGTTGCCAATTCATGTAATAAACCAATACGGTCTTGTTTGCCTTCACCTAAGCCAACAATACCACCGCTACATACTTTCATACCGACATTTCGTACATGATCTAGGGTGTCTAAGCGATCATCAAAAGTACGTGTTGTAATAATATTACTGTAATACTCACGAGAGGTATCTAAGTTATGGTTGTAATAATCTAACCCTGCTGTTTTTAGGCGTTCAGCTTGTGATTGATTTAACATACCCAATGTCATACAGGTTTCTAGTCCTAAAGATTTTACTTCTTGAACCATTTCCAATACATATGGCATGTCACGTTCATGTGGGTTACGCCAAGCGGCTCCCATACAAAAGCGAGAAGAACCTGCTTCTTTGGCTGCTTTTGCTTCAACAATTACCTTTTCAATGGCAATACGTTTTTCAGCTTCTAATTTAGAGTCATAACGAGATGACTGTGAGCAATATTTACAATCTTCAGGGCAACGACCTGTCTTAATAGAGAGGAGAGTACTTACTTGAATACTATTTGCTTGAAAATTCTCACGATGAATACGCTGGGCATCAAAAACAAGATCTAAAAAGGGTTGATCATAAAGTTTCTGGATTTCCTCACGGCTCCAATCATTTCTTACAGTCATGTTGTATTCCACATCAGTTGCAGTGTCATTTTATAGTGTCATCATACCGAAAATAATCTGTTGTGATTAGGCAAAATACTCCAAACTTCTTTGGATTTGTAAATCTTTCGTATGACATTATTTGATTTATCTGCGCCTAGAGCTAGTGCGACTACGGCCTCGAGCCATGCCACCGAGCGCATTAAGTACAGCCATTTTACTCATACTACCAGAAGCATGTGCATGGCAAATGGCGGCAGCGAGGGCATCTGCCGCATCGGATTGGGGTTTAATGGTGAGCTTTAAAATGCGCATAACCATCATTTGGACTTGTTCTTTATCTGCAGCACCATAGCCCACAACAGACTGTTTGATCTGTCTTGCGGTATATTCTGCAACTTTTAAGTCTAAATTGACCAGTGCTGCAATTGCAGCTCCACGTGCTTGTCCTAGTTTTAATGCTGAGTCTGGATTTTGTGCCATAAATACTTGTTCTACAGCAGCTTCTGTTGGACCATAGAATTTAACAATACGTTCTACACCGGCAAAGATTCTTTTGAGTCTTTCTGGTATTTCTTGGGTTTCTGTTCTAATGGTACCTGCATCAACAAATCTAAGCTCACTGCCTTGGCATTCGATAATGCCATAACCTGTGAGGCGAGAACCCGGATCAATCCCAATAATTAAAGACATAATAAAAAGCAGTTTGTAGATTTCTTAGGGCAGTATAGAACGTTTTAAGCATGATTATGCCAATAGAGCATGTTATTTGTTTAATTTATATTTAAATTGACTTTAATTTTTATAAAAAGGCCTTATCTTATAAACGGAAATATAAAAGTAGTGTTGCATTTTGCGACAACTTTATCTGATTTTATTTGAGTGTTAAAAGGTAAGCAAAATTTCATGAATATTGTTTTTATGGTTGTTATCGGCGCAATTTTAGAAATTGCAGTATGGATTGGCGTTGCTCAGTTTATTAGTGGCTGGTATGTGTTTTTTTGGTTTATCTTTGCTGCACTGATTGGTTTTAAGTTACTGCGTTCGAGTACTGCGACTATTATGCCACAGTTGCAACAAATGCAAATGTCAGGACAAATGGCTTTAGATGCCAATGTATCACGTAAGGTTGCCATGGCAATTGCGGGTATTTTATTGATTATACCTGGTCTTATTTCAGATTTAATTGCATTACTTATTTTACTACCGCCTGTACAAAAAATGGTAGTTTCTGCGCTGATGGGTGCGATGGCAAAACGTCAGCAGGCCATGATGGATAAAATGATGGGCGGTATGATGGGGGGTGGAGTAGGCGGTGCAAATCCATTTGAAGACCTTATGAAGCAAATGCAAGGACAACAAAACTCATCACGTGGAAAAAGTGGTTCTCAAGTGATTGATGGGGAAGCGAAAGAAGTGAACCCTGATGTTAAAAAGATTAATATGAAAGACGTTAAATAGTTTATTTTAGATGAGTAGAATGTACCTAAATCAGTCTTCTTCTTTAGATTTAACTTCTAACAAATTTTCGTTTTTTACAGGCATTTTTTTCTCTGTTTTATCATAACCATGGCTAGTTAGCTTACAGACATGGTTTTCAGAGCCCTTATAGCCTTTGCTACGGTTGGCTCTTTCTCTAAACTTGCCTTGGTTAATTAACATTAAAAATATATCCTTTCCATTGAAATTAAAAAAACCCACATAAACGTGGGTTTTTTTTATGATGTCATATGATTATAAGCCACTAGCATCGCGTAATGCTTGCATTTTATCGGTTTTTTCCCAAGTAAATGCATGGTCTGAACCATCACGGCCGAAGTGGCCATAAGTCGCTGTTTGTTGGTACATTGGCTGAATTAAGTTAAGCATACGTGTAATACCATATGGTCTTAAATCAAAGTGTTCACGAATCAAAGCAATAATCAGTGATTCATCTACTTTAGCTGTGCCAAATGTATTAATTGAAATGGATGTTGGTTCTGCAACACCAATGGCATAACTGACTTGAATTTCACATTTGTCGGCAAGGCCAGCAGCAACAACATTTTTAGCAACATAGCGACCTGCATAAGCTGCTGAACGGTCTACCTTTGATGGGTCTTTTCCAGAAAAAGCACCACCACCATGGCGTGCCATACCACCATAAGTATCAACAATAATCTTACGACCTGTTAGACCACAGTCACCTACAGGGCCACCAATAACAAATTTTCCTGTAGGGTTGATATGGAATTTGGTACTAGCATGAAACATATCGGCAGGAATAATTGGTTTGATAATTTCTTCAATAACAGCTTCTTTGAGTTGCTCTTGTGAAATGTCTGGGTCATGCTGTGTAGACAGTACAACGGCATCTAAACGTACTGGACGACCATTTTCATACGCAAAAGTCACTTGGCTTTTTGCGTCTGGGCGTAACCATGCCAACGTGCCATTACGGCGTAGTCTTGCTTGTTGTTCCATTAGACGATGTGCGTAAGATACGGGCGCAGGCATGAGTACATCTGTTTCACGGCTTGCGTAGCCAAACATGAGTCCTTGGTCACCTGCACCTTGATCTTCAGCATTTTGACGGTCAACTCCTTGCGCAATTTCAGGAGATTGTTTACCAATCATGTTAATCACAGCACATGTTGAACCATCAAAACCTAAGTCAGAGTGGTTGTAGCCAATGTCGTTGACTGTTTTGCGAACGATAGACTCCATATCTATATTTGCTGTAGTCGTAACTTCACCCGCTAGTACAACAGCCCCTGTTTTTACTAATGTTTCACAGGCAACCCGACCATGAGGGTCTTCTTTTAAGATAGCATCTAGAATTGCATCACTAATTTGGTCGGCCATTTTATCTGGATGACCTTCGCTTACAGATTCCGAAGTAAAAACAGCGTACTCGCGCATGAAAGTCCTATAGCAGTAATTTTTTAAAGACCAAGCATTTTACATTGAGTTCGGTAGAATCACTAGAGGCAGTTGCATTAATTGAATAAAATTCTTGCAAAGAAACAATTCTTTTAGTTTTATTCATTATTTTTGTTAAAAAAAAGCCTGTTTTGAGATTAAACAGGCTTTTAAATGGGTGAGTCGATTAATTAGTAATAGCTTGTTTTAAGCTATCTACTTTATTACCAGCATCTTTTCTCATTTCTCCAGTTTTTTCTGAAACAGCTTGAGTCTCTTTTTTCAAGCTTTGGTTCATTTGAGCTGTCTTTTCTTTGCTGTAGCCTTTGGTTTTATCCCATTTTTCACTAGTATAATTTTTGCTTTTGTCCCATTTGTCTGCAGTATAGTTCTTTGTCTTATCCCATTTGCCTGCTGTATCTGTTTTGGTTTTATTCAATGCTTCTGATGTGTACTTTTTTCCTTCATTCGCCGTTTTTTCAACAGATTGTTTGTTTTTTTCATAGCTATGTTTTGTTGCATCTTTAGCCTCAGTATACTTATCTTTCACTGTGGTGTCTGCTTTGCTCGAATCTGTTTTAATGTTGTTACCTGCTGCATTTGTTTTTTCTTCAGCTTTTTGCCAAGCTTGTTTAGCATCACCTTTTAGATCTTCTGCACGTGTCGTTGCAGATTTTTTAACGTCTTGATAGTCCTGTGAAATTGTTTGTAGGACGCCATTGCTATTGGTTGCTGTTTCAGCAGCATGTGTAAATGTGCTCAAACTGGCTATAGAGCAAAGAGTACCGACTAAAACTGTATTTTTAACTTTCATTGTTATACCTTAAATATATGAAACACATAATAATGTTAGCAATATTTAGATTTTTTGCTGTTAATAGATGTTTATAAATTGGTTGAGTCCTGACATAGTCTTGTTGTGAAGTTGTAACTTAAAAAGGTTTCAAAATAGATCTGTTTGTACTTTTTAGCGTAATCAATCGTTCTTAATTTTCTATCGCTCACTAGAGGTTCAACCATGCCTTTAAAATAAACCAGTAATAGAAGCGCTGTCATTTACGATTTATGATTATCTTTAAAAATATGACTTTGTTTATGCCACAGTCTTTAATTGTCACTAAAAAATACACATATTGAATGTTTTCTAGTAATAGAACCCCTTTTAGTACATAAATCATGACTTAGAGTCTTTACCCCGTCGCTTTTTTTTAAGACAATACGCACAGCTCAAATACCTATTCACATTTTTTGATTTATTTTTGGATCTGATCTATGACTACCCCTTTAAATGAACGTCGCATTGCCAATGCGATTCGTGTATTAGCGATGGATGCTGTTCAACAAGCGAACTCAGGGCATCCAGGTGCACCAATGGGGATGGCAGATATTGCTGATGTTGTATGGCGCGAATTTTTTAGCCACAACCCAACGAATCCACAATGGTTGAACCGCGACCGTTTTGTCCTTTCAAATGGCCATGGATCAATGTTGCAATATGCACTGCTTCATTTAACAGGTTATGACTTATCTTTAGATGATTTAAAACAATTTAGACAACTTCATTCAAAAACACCAGGTCACCCAGAATTGGGTTATGCACCAGGTATTGAAACAACAACAGGCCCTCTAGGTCAGGGTATTGCCAATGCAGTTGGTTTTGCTTTGGCAGAAAAAACCCTTGCTGCACAATTTAATAAAGAAAACTTTGATGTCGTAAACCATTTCACGTATGTATTTTTAGGTGATGGTTGTTTAATGGAAGGTATTTCCCATGAGGCATGTTCTTTAGCGGGGACTTTAGGTCTAGGTAAACTCGTTGCTTACTACGATGACAATGGTATTTCCATTGATGGCGAAGTAGAAGGTTGGTTTAGTGATGATACAGACCAGCGTTTTAAAGCATATGGTTGGCAAGTATTGCATGTAGATGGCCATGACCAAGATGCGATTCGTAACGCAACGGTTGAGGCAAGACAAGAGCTGAATAAGCCAACGCTTATTGTATGTAAAACAGTGATTGGTTTAGGTTCACCAAATAAACAAGGTAAAGAGTCAAGCCATGGTGCGCCACTAGGTACAGATGAGATTGCATTAACACGCCAAGCGCTTGGTTGGGATACGCCAGCATTTGAAGTACCTGCAGACATCTATGATGCGTGGGATGCTAAAGAAAAAGGTCAACAGTCTGAATTACAATGGAATGCGTTGTTTGCCAAGTATGAGTCACAATACCCAACTGAAGCTGCAGAGCTATTACGCCGTACGCATGGTGACTTACCTGTAAACTTTGTGGCTCAAGCAGATGAGTTTATTACACAAACTGTAGCAAAAGCAGAAACTATTGCAACCCGTAAAGCAAGCCAAAATACGCTACAAGCATTTGGCCCATTACTTCCAGAGTTTTTAGGTGGCTCGGCTGACTTGGCTGGTTCAAATTTAACACTATGGAAAGGTTGTGAAGGCGTACAAAACAATCCAGCAGGTAACTACGTGTATTACGGTGTACGTGAGTTTGGTATGACAGCGATTGCAAATGGTGTTGCATTGCATGGCGGTTTTGTTCCTTATGTTGCAACATTCCTGATGTTTATGGAATATGCGCGTAATGCAGTACGTATGTCTGCATTAATGAAACAACGTGTCATTCATGTTTATACGCATGACTCGATTGGTTTGGGTGAAGATGGTCCAACGCACCAACCGATTGAACAAATTGCATCTTTACGTAATACACCTAACTTAAATACATGGCGCCCTGCCGACACTGTAGAGACAGCAGTGGCTTGGAAATCATCTTTATTACGTAAAGATGGCCCATCTGCATTGATTTTATCTCGTCAAAACTTGGCTTTCCAAACACGTACAGATGCACAAATTGCAAATATTGTGAAAGGTGGTTATGTGCTTGCTGAAGAAAAAGGTGAGTTGCAAGCAATTATTATTGCTACAGGTTCTGAGGTTGATCTTGCAATGCAAGCGTATGCTCAATTAGAGGGTGTGCGTGTTGTGTCTATGCCATGTGCTGAAGAATTCATGAAGCAAGATGCTGCATACCGTGAATCAGTATTACCAGCTGCCATTCGTGCACGTGTTGCGGTAGAAGCTGCACATGTAGATTACTGGTGGAAATTTGTTGGTTTAGATGGTCAAGTGATTGGTATGAGTACTTATGGCGAGTCTGCACCTGCAAAAGCATTGTTTGAGCATTTTGGTATTACTGTTGAAGCAATTGTAAATTCAGTAAAAACAATGACTGCTTAATTTTAAAAAGTGATCTAAAAAAGCCTCCGCAATGCCGGAGGCTTTTTTATTGTCATTCATAAATTAAAGTTGGCTAAGTTGTTGCATACCGGCCCAATGTTTAGAAAATTGATATGCGGCACGCCCTGAGCGTTGTCCTCGACTTTGGCTCCATCTTAATGCTTCAGCTCTCACATGTTCATTATATTCAAGACCTGATTTTTGTAGGTAGTGTTCTACAATCTCTAAATACAAATTTTGATCCATGGGATAAAAAGAAAGCCATAAGCCAAAACGATCAGAAAGGGAAATTTTTTCTTCAATGGCTTCTTGAGGATGCAACTCGTTGTATTGAGGGACATCAACACGAGTCACAGGTGTATTTTCATGCATAAACTCTGGTAGTAAATGTCGTCTGTTACTGGTTGCATAAACAATAAATTGGTTATTACCAGACTGTAGTGAGCCATCTAGCGCGCTTTTTAAGCTACGGTAATTTTCATCTTCGGCATTAAATGCAAGATCATCACAGTAAATAATATATTTCTCTGGTCGGCCAACCAATAACTTCTCAATTAAATGTAGATCACATAAATCATTGCGTTCAATTTCAATCAGACGCAAACCTTGGCTTTGGTAAGAGTGTAATAAAGATCTTACAATTGAAGATTTACCTGTACCACGTGAGCCTGTAAGTAAAATATCATTTGCAGGTAAGCCATGAAGGAACTGTAAGGTATTTTGAATGATTTTTTCTTTTTGTCGCTCAATCCCTTTTAAATCATCTAAATAAATGGCTTTTGGATTATAAATCGGTATAAGTTGTTTATTTTTCCAATGGTAGGCAGGGGCAGAAAAATCGGTATCTTTTCTTAATTCGGGCAGGCTTTGTTGCAGTCTTTTAAGTACATCAGAGAGGGTATTTATGAGTGCATCTGGAATGTGTAATTGCATTGTTATGGCCAAAAAATCGAATGTGCACATGATCTTGGCGTGTTTTTTACATAATGTATAGATGAACGTCGTAAATTCTTTACGATAAGCAGTTTTATAAATGCTATATTTAAATCACAACAAACAAAACATTGCTGTGATTATAGTGCATGTGATGATGGGTTCGAGGTAAGTTATGCTTGATTTAATTTCCAAACATACGTCAAATATTCAACAGACGTTTAAAATAAAAAAATTAGAACATCAGCTGGCTAAAGCAGAGAACTATAAACAGTGGCAACATATTGCTTTTGAATTAGACCAATATACAGATGCTTTGGCATGGAAACATGACTTAGAGTCTTCTTATTTTGATGCAGACGTGATTTTAAGCCGGCTGAATGCATTAAGACAATACAGAGCACAACATAATATCCCTGCAGTTATTCATTTACTTAGAGAGGGGCTCAGTTACGATATTGCTAACATTTGTCATCCTATGCTTTTTTCAGTCATCCGTTTGGGTACAAAACAAGTCATTGAAGATTATGTGGCGGAGGTGAGTACGTGTTTGAGTGATATCTCCCAGTTGCCAAATGCAGAAATGAATCTTGAGCAAAAACAGAAGTTTTTTAACCATTGCCAAATTGCATATGGCCAGCCTGCTTTAATGTTTTCAGGTGGGGCAACACTTGGGCTATTTCATAGTGGTGTGTGTAAAGCACTTAAAGAACAAGACTTGTTGCCTAATGTATTGTCTGGAGCCAGTGCGGGTGCAGTCATGGCAGCGTTATTAGGTACAATTGATGCAGATAAGTTGGATGTACTCACACAAAGTGAAAATTTATTTAGTGATGTGTTTCAGTTTAAATCGTTTAAAATGCTATTAAAAGAACCGAGTGGCTTTACTAGTAATGAAGCATTAAAGAAATTCTTAATGGCGCATTTAGGTGATCTTACTTTTGCTGAAGCGTATGAAAAGTCAGGTTTGCATTTAAATATTGCTGTTGCGCCGTATAATGCAACACAAAAGCCCCAGTTGTTAAATCAGTATACCTCGCCAGATGTTTTGATTTGGAGTGCGGTATTGGCTTCTTGTGCTGTGCCAATATTATTTTCGCCCATTAAGCTTTTGGCAAAACGTAATGATGGGCAATATGTGCCATTTTTAGGGGATACCCAGTGGGTTGATGGCAGTGTGCGCAGTGATTTTCCACAAGAAAAAATGGCTCGTTTGTATAACATGAATTACAGTATTGCTAGTCAAGCCAACCCCCATGTTGTGCCATTTATGCAAACCGATGTAGAACGCTATAGACAAGATGTACTGAGTTGGCCCGAAAAAATAGTACGCCAGCAAGGAAAATTGTTGGTGAAAGGTGTGATGGATTTCACCCGTGAGCGTGTTGGTGCTGTGCCACAAGTTAGGCGACTACTTGATCATGGTTATGGCATTGTAGACCAGCATTACTATGGTGATATTAATATTATTGGTCAATATAGTTTACGCCACTATACCTATTTATTACAAAATCCAACGTCTGAAATTTTTAAAAAATTACAACTTGAAGGCGAACGTGCCACATGGCCAAAATTATCTATGATAGAAATGCATGCACGTGTAGGTAAGACCATTGAGCACATTGTGGCTGATTTAGAAAAACAACAAAATACGAGTTAATGTCCAATGTGTTTTGATTTAAATAAGCCTTATGCCGTGCACGCATGCCACCGTAAAAGCAGTGAAAAGTATGGTCGAAAGTTATATCGACTGATA
The DNA here is from genome assembly GCF_900096955.1 of Acinetobacter boissieri. GTDB lineage: Bacteria > Pseudomonadota > Gammaproteobacteria > Pseudomonadales > Moraxellaceae > Acinetobacter > Acinetobacter boissieri. The sequence goes on from NZ_FMYL01000002.1 coordinate 251,864, forward strand.
CAAAATGAACAACAATATTGGCTTAAATGTCAGCAAACTCAAAGTATTGAAGCATATAGTCAGGTGTATGTAGAAGGATGGCAAAGAGAGTTCCTTTTTTATCAAATGCATAAAAATGTTAGATGTGTACTACCCAATCAAATTGTAAATGTTACACAGATAAATGGTATTGAGATGGGGGGAGAGGGAATACTATTGCCTCATAAAAATCCCCATTTTGCGTTAGCTCCTCAAAATTTCTGTGAAGTACAGCAACGAATAAAAGCAGTCTGTCAGGTATTATTTCAATTCCATGCTCTAGGTTATGTGCATGGCGATATAAAAAAACATCACTTTTTAGCAGATTTACAAGGTCTTTATTTAATTGATTTTGAACATAGCTTTCATTACAGCACAGCGATTATAGGTACACATGCCACCCCACGTTATATGGCACCAGAGTTGTTTCATGGTGCTTTAAAAACGCAAGCAAGTGACTTTTATGCGCTTGGTATTGTGATTTATGAATGGCTCACACAAAAAAAACTATTTGCTCAAGATTATCATGATTGGGCAGTTTTACATTGTCAGTGTGAGTTTTATACTTTGCCTGAGGTATATAAAGTGTTACAGCCGATCTTAGATATTATGCTTAGCAAGCGAGTAGAACAAAGAAAACAGAGCTTACAGCAGTTAAAAAGTATATTAAATCAACAGATTGCTTGAAATTATATGTATTTTTCTTAATTTTGATTGATATTTGCACATGCGGTAATTTTTTTAATAAAAAGGCTTGTCAGCAATAATGGTTATCTATAATATACACAGCCATTGGGGGCGTGGCGAAATTGGTAGACGCACTGGATTTAGGTTCCAGCGCCGCAAGGTGTAAGAGTTCGAGTCTCTTCGCCCCCACCAACACATGAAAGTGTGTTATAGAGGATTGGTGTAATGGTAGCATGACGGTCTCCAAAACCGTTCGTAAAGGTTCGAATCCTTTATCCTCTGCCATGATTGGGGATGTGGCGAAATTGGTAGACGCACTGGATTTAGGTTCCAGCGCCGCAAGGTGTAAGAGTTCGAGTCTCTTCATCCCCACCATTAAAAAAGCAAGATTAAAAGTCTTGCTTTTTTTGTGTCTGAAATTTAGAAAAGAGTTTCTCTGATTTACATCATTTATAAGTTATTCAATTTAAACGAAGTCATGACATGTGTTTAATAGACATTATATGATACGAACAAAATGGTTATTTGCAAATTTATTCTAACCATCAGAAAATAATGTCCTCTGATTTGCGTAAACTGAAAAATAGAATCATCAATGAGATTAAATTAATTAAGCAATTGAAAATAAATACTTGTCTTGAACCTAAAAACTCGACAATGAATCCACCAGCCAGTGCACCTAAAGGCATTGTGCCATAAATTAATGTTCTTGCAGTACCTACAATCTTTCCCATAGTTTCTGGTGGTACAACACTTTGACGGTAAGTCGTTGAATATATATTAAATAATCCAAGGCAAAGTCCCCACAAAAAGTATCCGAGTGAAATAAATATAGCAGTAATCCAAATAGGTCCTGTTGCAAGTATCATAATGATAGAGCCCATAACCATGATTGTGATTGAGCACAGCATTAAAAATTTGACACTAAAAAATTGGCAGAGCCATCGTGCCAACAAATTTCCTAAAAGTGAGCCGATACCACTAAAAATTAATAGAGTAGAGGCAATTAATGTGTTAAATCCAAATAAATTTAGAGTCACTACAAAATAGACAGATTGGACAGCCATGAATCCTAAATTTGATATTGCACTTACGAGTACAATCCCCATAAGTGTTGGCCTTGATGCAAGCTCACGAAATCCATCGAAGAATGAATATTTAGGAAGCGAAGTAAGGTTTTTTTTATCTTTATCTTGTACTTTAAGCTGAGTAATAAATAGTGCTGAAATAAAAAATGTTAAGGCATTAATTAATAATGAAAATATCGCCCCTATAATACTTATAATAAATCCGCCTATGCCAGGACCACTAATTTCACCCACAGATGAAATCACCTCAAGATTTGAGTTTGCAGAAAGGCGTTTATCTGAAGGAATGATTATTGGAAATAATGAAGACATGGACAGCTCAAAAAATATTCGAGCGATACCAATTAAAAACGCAATTGCTATAATGAATTGAATATTAATGGTATAAAAAAAGTATAAAACAGGTATGGATAAAACTAGAATAAACCGAGTCAACTCTGCATAAATTGCAACTCGCTTTGTATCTGCTCGATCAACAAAAGACCCGATACCAATACTAAATAGTAAATTTGGTAAATAGCGCGCTGTAGATATTAAGCTAATTTCAATTACAGATGCATGTAAAAAATGGATGGCAATGATTGGAAGAGCAATATTGTGTATTGCTATACCTATGGTTGCAATAGCCTGCGAGTACCAAATGACTCTAAACTCGTTAAGTATCCATGCAGAATGAGAGGGTCTTTTTTTAAACAAATCAAAGCTCCTTTTTTAGTTTTTTTATAAGAAAAACCATATGATGTTTATGTCATTCTATATTTTATTTTTCATATGATATAAAGGTTTAGATGAATGATGAGGCCTTCAAATATATATCATATTTATTTAAAGCATTTTCATTTTTTAGCATTTCAGGCTTTATTTCCTTATCCTCTTCGAATTCTATTAACTATTAAATTAGCTATCGTACTTTCTAAGTACTTAATCCAACCGTTAAGTGGTCAAATCTAAATGTGAATATTTATAAAATAATTTTTTCTTCCAATCTTTTTATTGCATCTTCTAACTGGTTATAGTGATGAATACTTTCATCAGAAAATGGAGATTCAAGGCTTAGTATTGGATGAAAATAAATTGTTTGCATACCTACTTTTTTTGCACCTTCAATATCAGCTTTGGGGTTATCTCCAATAAAAATACAATCTAAAGGCATACAATTGAATTGTGTACAGGCATATATAAAAATCTGTGGATCAGGCTTTCTTAAACCAATGGCTTCTGAAACGACAACAAGAGAAAAATACTCAGATAGCCCAAGAGCATAAAAATTATGCTCTTGAAAAGGTGTTTTTCCATTGGATACTAGCCCCATCTGATACCCTTGTTTATGAAGCAATTGAATTGTTTCTTCTACACATTCAAATGATGTAGAAAACTTATTAAAATCATTAATATATGATTCAAGCAACTGCTGTTGATTATATTTTTTAATGTTGAAGTCTTTAATTAACTGATTATAAACAATATCTTTCCATACGGTTCCATTATTTTCTAGCTCAATAAATCGATGAATGAAAGATGCTTTTAGGTTTGGTGGAACTAATTTAAAGAAATTCACTTGCCAGTTAAGAAATTTGATTAAAGATTCATTTCGATTAAGAAGGGTTTGATCTAAGTCAAATAGAAGCGTTTTTTTCATTTTTTTAAATTCACCAATGGGAAGGAATAATTTTACCATTGAATCATTTATGTTTTACTATCGTTATAGCCATCTAATCTATCGTTTTGACACGGATGAATAATCAAGCATCTTTATACTGATTTAAATATGATTTTGTTAAAATGTATAAGTGATTATTAGGTAGTTTAGTTTAATGTTTTGTAAAATAACTTTATGAATAAAAAAGTACATATGAGCCAGTACTATGGTGTGTTAGTGTGGTTACAGTCATCGATAGGGTATCATTTCATAAATTAAAAAAGTATTGATAATTCTTGTAGTAAGAATTACGAATTCTGCGTACAGAAAATAATATTAAAAGCTTTTGCGCCAGTATTTTGTAGTTTTTACTTATTAAATTTTTCTGACTGGTTTCACTATAAAATTTTATTTAGGGGGAGAGGGGGAGTATGGAAGACTTTAGTTTTAAATTGGTCAATATTACAAAAAAATTTGATAAAAAAGTAATTTTAAATGCCATTAACCATGATTTCAATCAATATGGAATATATGCTTTTGTGGGAGAAAATGGATCTGGTAAATCGACATTACTATCAATTATTGCATGCGATTTAAAACCAGATTTAGGGCATGTTTTGATGAATAATCAGATCTGTAACGATAAAACGAATTATACTGAGATAGCATATATCCCAGATAAGGTATTAGCGTATCCATTTATAACAGGAATTGAATTTTTAGAATTAATATCTACGATTAGAAAAGTTCAATTTGAAAGATGTATTTTTTTAATGAATGCGTTTAACTTAGAAAAACATAAACATACAAAGTTTGAAAATATGTCACTAGGGACAGCAAAAAAATTTATGTTAATTTCTGCACTCATGACAGATTGTAAAATATTAGTAATGGATGAACCAACGAATGGTCTTGATTGTCATTCAGTCGATATATTTAATGATATTTTACTAAAAATGAGTTTAGATCGAATAATATTTATTACGAGTCATGATGAATGTATTTTAAACAATACCTTTGTAAGAAAAATAGAAATTAATCGATTGAATAACTTTCATTAGGTCTTATATGTTTTTAAATTTTAAAGCCTTTTATACAGTTTTTTACTGGAGAATATTATTTTTTTCAAAACAGACTTTTAGTGTTTTAAAAAACTATAGAAATATTTTTTTACTTTTAACATTACTTTTAGGACCAATGTTTTTTCTCATTCTAAGCTCATTGTCTACATTTGTAGTGAGGTTAATTGATCCTATATCTGTATTAGATAGTTTTTTAATTTGGAGTGGTTTTTTAGTTATTTACTTAGTATCAGTACTCGCACAAAAAAAATCTATATTAGGTGGAGTAGAGTACTATTTTTTAGTAAAAAATAATTTAGGAAAATATAGTCACTATTTTTTAAATATTTTTATTATACTTATATCTAATACTGTGCTATTGATCCCATTTTTAATATCACTGTTTAGTATTTTTTATCACAATAATCACTTAAATATTTTTTTAAGTTTTTTAACGATACTGTCTTATATTTTACTTCTATTGAATATTCAGCTAACGATCGTTACAGCCAATAGGATTATTTTTTTATCTCTATGTTTATTTACATATATAAGTATTTTTCTTATTCCAATATTAGGGAAATTATATATATCGCTTTTAATAAATATTATCTTATTAATCTTTTCATTCTATAAATTATCAAATAATATTCAGATTTTAAATGAAAAATCAAATACAAGATATTACAACATTAATTGCATAAAAATAAGTAGGAATTCTAGTTTGAATTTTAATCTTAATAAAATTATATTGCAGTACATTTTATTAAAAGAGATCTTTTTCCAAAAAATTATTTTAATAATCATCTCAATATTACCTTTAGTTATCTATTTTATAAAGGGTTACTTTTATTGGGAAAACATTAAAATTATAAATTTAATTTCTCTAAGTATTATTTCTTTTATTGCAGTATCTTTAGGGAAAATTGGGTATCTATTTAATTATAAATATAGAAGTAGCCTATGCTTTTTGATAAAAAATGGATTGGATTATAGAATATACTATTTATCATTTTTTTCGAATTTACTATTTTTTTCGACAATTCTTAGTATTCCAGCGATATCCACTATAAATATGACGCTAAGTTTAGTATCTTTTTTTAAAATTTTACTGATTTTGTATTTAGGTGTTTTTCTATCATTTCTTGTAAGTAAAAAAATTGAAGATCATCATATAATTTTTAAATTCTTTATTTGGATATTCATGATAATAAGTTTTTACTATTCTATTTTTAGTCATTTTTAAATTGAAAAAAATATTAATTTTTTAATGTCATTGTTTTTTTAATGAAATTTTAGAGTAAATGTTTGAATTATTTCAGATATATATAATATGGTTATATGAATATTATGAGCATAGTTTTCCGAAAAGTAATAATTTACCCATAACAATAGCTATAATGAATAAGTATAAAGAAATTTGAGTATATAACTCTATTTGGGTTTTAATGTAACGCATTACTTGAAGTAAGAAAAATGTGCAGATTTAAGGGTATCTATAACGAGTCTAATACGAGAGGGTAAAAAATTCGACTTTTTCCAAACAATATGGATTGGAAAGTTCAAACTAGGATAAGTATGTAAAACCTCTTTGAGTAGTCCTTTTTCAATATAAGGCTGAGCAAGCCATGAAGGCAACCAACCTAAACCTTCACCAGCCAATACGGATTCAAAAATAACTTCACTGTTATCTGTGATAAATCTACTTTTGGGATGTATTTCCATAATGTTGGATTGGCCATCTAAAAACTTCCAACTATGAATAAATCCGTCACGTACATAAATTAGAGCGTCATGGTCTTGTAAGTCATCTAACGACATAGGAATGCCTTTATTTTCGAAATATTTTTGTGATCCACAAACAATCATTTTGTGATTGCCTATTTTACAATAGGATAAATTACTATTTGGAAGTATATGGCCTGTACGGACAGCAATATCAATATCTTCTTGATTAAAATCAATAAATTTATCATTAAATGATGTGTATAAAACTAATTCTGGCTGTTCTTTTAATAAGTTTCTTAGTAGTGGACTGATATAGTTTTTTCCTAAAATTACAGGAACTGATATTTTGACCGTTCCCACAATCTTTTGTTGATGATTATGAATAAGTTCTTTGGCAATATTTAATTCCCTAATTGCTTTTTTGCTGTATTCATAAAAAATAGCACCTTCATTGGTTAATGCAAGTTCTCTGGTTGTTCGATGAAATAAAGTAACTTTTAAGTCTTGTTCTAATTTAAAAATAATTTTGCTAATGGCTGATTTTGTAAGAAACAATTTGTCAGCTGCTTTAGAAAAGCTATGTAGCTCCGTTACAGTTGTAAATACAACTAAATTTTTTAGCTCTTGCATAACAAATAATTCTTTCCTTTTTGGAAACATTGGTGGTAATTAAAATCAACTTTGTTTCCGTTATTTTAGGTTAATCTAGTAAAAATGCAATGTTGGATGGGTAGAGTCTAATTTTATTATGTCTATATTCATCCATATGTTGTAAAGACCAGTTGTCATCAGTGATTAAAACATGTGTCTAAGTAGGTTTATTTATAGTCATAAAGAGCTAATCTCCAGCTCAATTTTAAAGGGAAAAGAGTATGGCCGCATATTGGGTTGCACACGTAAACATTACAGATGGAGCAAAATTTAATGAATATATGCAAAAAGCGCCAAGTGTGATTAATCAATATAATGGAGAGCTACTTGTGTGTGGTGGACAGTCTGAAAATTTAGAAGGTCAATCATATCAGCAACACGTAGTGATAAAGTTTGAATCTTTAGATCAAGCAAAAGCATGTTATTTTTCTAAAGAATATCAACAAATCAAACAAATCAGACAAGGGGCTGGCGAAGTTATGGTCACATTACTAGATGGTATGTCTTAATTTTTAATACGATGCTTGCAGTATAAAAGTAGTTTTCTTAATTCTAAGAATATTTTTACGTTGTTGTGCTTTTGCTTGAGGAGTATGTATATTCTCAAGCATTTAAAATTTATATGAGTAATAACGGTCTTATTTGTGATTTTATGGCCGTTATGTTCTAAATTAACTGCAGTGAATTAATTCATCTATTTAATAACTGGTAAAATATAGATAATTTTAAGCTTTTAAATGATCCTCAAACTCTTCGCCCAATTGCATTGCAAGCGGATTTCCAGATAGTTCACAGGTTACTAACCCATACTCCTTTTTAAAACTAAAAGTAAAGCCTCGATTGTCTGTAAGACTTTTCACTGAATAACCTAGGTTTTCTAGCCAAATTCTAAACGCAATTAAATTTTTTGCTTTAACGACTTTTTTCATTTTAATAACACCCCTTAGTGTTGATCATTAAGATAGTTTATAGGGCTATTTCATATATTTTAAAGGGTGAATTGATATAATAATTGTGATTTTTTTTTACTTTTGTAAAGGGTATTTAAAAGTATTTAGATCAATTTTTTTAAAAGTGATCTTTTAATGTTCGAATATGACTAAACTCATCTATAGATTCAACACGTAAAAATGGATTTGTTTCTAGTTCTATTGATAAAGTGGTTGGTAACGTGATTTTCTTGAGTGACCGCAGGGCTTTTATGTTTTTAGCACGATCTTGTAATAATAAATTGTGTGGCTCTATGGTAAGTGCAAATTGAGCATTCGACAGCGTATATTCATGAGCACAGTAAATACGGGTATTTACAGGTAATGCTGACAAACGTTGTAATGAGTTAAACATTTGTTGGTGTGTTCCTTCAAAAATACGACCGCATCCCAATGCAAATAGAGTGTCACCAACAAAAGCACTGGATATCTCAGGGATGTAGTAGCAAATGTGTCCAAGTGTATGCCCGGGCGTATAGATAACTTCTATTTTCAAGTCTGAAAATTCAAAAAAATCACCATCTGTTAAAGCATGCGTGATCATTGGGATTTTTTGTTGCTCGTACATAGGACCATAAACAGGGACTTGATGCATTTCAAGTAAGCCACAGACACCGCCTGTATGATCTTTGTGCCAATGAGTCAGCCAAATACACTTCATATTCAGTTCATGTTTGATGCAGTAATCAATCACACACGCAGATTCAGTTGGATCAATCACTACAGTATTTTTAGTCTTTTGCTCTTCAATCAGCCAAATATAGTTTTGTGAATCATTTCCGACATCGATCACATGTATTTTGAAAGGTTGCATGATATTTTTCCTACAAGATATTAAATACTGTCTCAAGATACACTGTTATTTTATAAGATTTAGTTTTGATTAAACAATATTCACAAATTTCTCATCAGTAAAGCGTAACGTATTAAGATTGTCGGTAAAACATGATTTTTTAAATAAAATAGCAAGAAATTAAAGCATAATCCCACTAAACTATGTGCGTCAATGTATATGTATAAGGGGTAGGTGTGGAGCTGTGTTTGAAAAATGGGGTATTATTCGAACCCTATTGCGTTGCAATTCAAGATCGAGCCTTTCAGTATGGTGATGGCTGTTTTACAACGGCAAAAATACAGCTAAACCATATATCACTTTGGCCTTTACATGTACAACGTCTAAAACGAGATTGTGCAAAGCTCATGCTGACACCAGATTGGCACTACGTAGAATATCTTATTGAAGATATGAAAAAAGCCAGTCAACTTCAGTATTTTACAGGTACGATTAAAGTGATTATAAGTCGTGGAGAAGGCCCACGTGGTTATGGATTTTCTGCTTCACAAAAAGCAGATGTTTATGTGTTATTTTACGCAAGTCAGGTGGTTAAACCGAACTACAATGAGATTGTTGCTGATGTCTTAGCATTACCTATCGCGACACAATTGATGCCAGCATTGGTTGGTGTGAAATCTTTAAATCGTTTAGAACAAGTTTTGCTAAAGCATGAATTAAACAGTAAAGGCTTGAGCGAAGCATTGGTTTTAGACCATGAAGGCAAGGTGGTTGAAGGGGTGAGTAGTAACTGCTTTTTATATCTAAATGGTGCATGGCATACCCCTGAATTAAGTGGCAATGGAGTACATGGTGTGATGCGGACAGAAATTTTATCTCGAATGCGTAATTTAGGTATTGTTGTGTACGAAACAGATATATTTAAGCATATGTTGGACAAAGTCGATGCTTTATTTTTTTGTAATGCGCTCTGTCCAATGCAGGCAGTACACACCCTCTCAGGGCGTGATTTGAACACTTTTATAACGAAATCGCTATTTAATCTGCTGGTATTGGAACAAGTATAATGGTTACAAAATCATTGAAAACGAAAGTAAAAAAAATACTGACAGCACGAGTGTGGCTCATATGTTTTATTGTTGTGGCAATACTGATGAGTTCTGTCATATATAAAATGAGTTTAGGGAGAGTTTACCCAATTACAGCCAATAAGCAGTTTGTATCGATCAATACTGGAGAAACTTATGGCGGTTTAATTGATAAATTAGCTGAACAAAACAAAATTAATTTTCCTTTTGTGCTGAAATTGTACCGTAAACTATTTATACAGAGCCAATTAAAAGCGGGTGTATATGAAATTCATCAAGGAATGACTGTAAAACAGGTTTTTGACTTGATGTCAGATGCAGATAATGCACAAATGAATAAAATTATGGTGATTGATGGAACAACATCAAAACAACTGATTGAGCGTTTGAGAAAAGACCCAAATGTTGTAAAAACAGTTGTAAACTTGCCTGAAGCAGAGATGATGAAAGCTTTGGCTATTCCTTATCAAAATTTAGAAGGGTTACTTGCACCTGATACCTATTTTTTTATGAAAGGTGAAACAGATAAAAAAATTATCTTACATCTATATCATCGCCAAATGGATACTTTAGATCACGAATGGCAAAACAGGGCAAAGGGTTTACCTTATAAAAATAAATATGAAGCACTGATCATGGCTTCAATTGTTAAAAGAGAAACCAGTCTTGATCGTGAGCTGACTCAAGTATCAGGTGTTTTTGCCCGTCGTTTAGAGTTAGGTATGCGTCTGCAAACAGATCCCACAGTCATTTATGGTATGGGAGAGCGTTACAATGGTAAAATTACTAAACAAGATCTACGTACACCAACAGCGTACAATACTTATACGATTGCTGGACTGCCACCAACACCTATTGCACTACCAGACGCAAAATCTATAAATGCAGTGATGCACCCAGATGACTCAAAAAATGTCTATTTTGTGGCAACAGGTAATGGCGGTCATAAATTTAGTGAAAATTTAACTGACCATAACCAAGCAGTGCAAGACTACCTTTCGGTACTCAGATCTAAAAAAGATGGAGCAACACCTTAAATGTTTATTAGTTTTGAAGGCACAGAAGGTGTCGGTAAGAGCACGCTCATTCAGCGAATTAATAATACCTTACTACAAGAAAATAAGGAGGTAACTCTAACACGTGAGCCAGGAGGTACAGTGATTGCTGAGCGTATCCGAGCATTGTTGTTGGAAGTTCACCAAGAAAAAATGTGCTCTGATACAGAGCTTTTGTTGATGTATGCTGCCCGGAGCCAACATTTAACACAGGTTATTTTACCTGCATTAAATGCCAACCAGATTGTATTATGTGATCGTTTTACTGATGCAAGTTTTGCTTATCAAGTAATGGGACGTGGACTTGAATCAGAAAAATTAGAGATACTTAACCAAAAATTTATTACTCGTATGCCGGATCTGACGATTTGGCTTGATGCTCCTGTAGAAGTGGGTATTGCTAGAGCGAAAGCACGGGGTGAATTAGATCGTTTTGAGCAAGAAAAAATTTCATTTTTTAATAAAGTGCGTTCAGGGTACCAATATTTATATCAAACACAGCCTCAAAGAGTGAAAAGAATAGATGCGACCCAGTCACCTGAAGATGTTCTAGCACAATCTTTATCATATATACAAAAAGGCATTGTAATTTAAAGTGATTTAACGCCCATTAATTGGGCGTTATTTTTGTTATTTGCTTAATTTTGGTGCGATAGGGTTTTGTGTGAAAAAATACACATACCTAACTTATATTAAATAAATATTAATTTACAAAAACAATTAATTTAACCAATACAGTATGATAATCATTTCAGATAGACACTTTTTAACCAAATATGATAATTGATTCAAAGTTGGTACAGTATTTGCTTATATCTAGTTAGGGTTTTGGTAATCTTTTTTATCTTTAAAAAGAAACTAAAACAGGGCGAAGTCATAGAGGTTTACGGAATGAAATTTTTATCAAAATCTGTGCTAGTTTCAGCATTAATGGTGTCTAGCTTTGGCGGTCTAGTAACTGCGGCAAACGCTGCTGATACATTAGAAAAAATTAAAACAAGTGGCAAAATTATTATTGGTCACCGTGAATCATCGGATCCTATTTCATATGTTTCTGGCGGCAAAGCTGTAGGCTATGCTGTTGATATTTGTGACAATGTTGCAAATGAAATTAAAAAAGAATTAAAAATGCCAAACCTGAAAGTAGAATATAAGGCAATTACATCATCTACTCGTATTCCTGAACTCTTGTCAGGCAATATTGACATGGAATGTGGTACAACTACAAATTCTAAACAGCGTCAAGAGCAAGTAGGTTTCTCTACAAACTACTATGCAACTGAAGTTCGTATGGCTGTTAAGGCAAATTCTGGTATTAAAAGTATTGCTGATTTAAATGGTAAAGCTGTTGTAACCACACAAGGTACAACATCAGACAAATACATTAAAATGAATGAAAAAGGTCAGCAAGTAAATGTACAAAACGTTTACGGTAAAGATCATGCAGATTCATTCGCAATGCTTGCATCTGGTCGTGCAGCAGCATTTGTAATGGATGACAATATCCTTGCAGGTTTAATTGCAAAATCATCTAATCCAAAAGACTTTGCAATTGTAGGTCCTGTGCTTTCATCTGAACCTTACGGTATTATGATTGCTAAAGGCGATACAAAAATTAAAGCAGTTACAGATCGTGTTGTTACAGGTATGTGGAAGTCTGGTCAAATGGATCAATTGTACAAAAAATGGTTCCAATCACCAATTCCACCTAAAAATGTAAACTTGAACATGCATCAAAGTGAATCGTTCAAGCGTTTGAAACAACATCCTACTGACGTTGGTATCTAATATACCAGCGGGCTAAATACTGACCATCTTCCCAAAGGTGGTCAGTCTATTTTTTTAGGGGGATTTATGTCATTTGGTTCATTAAATTGGACAGCATTTTGCTCTGCTTCAAATGAATTTGGGGTAGATAAGGCTGGGTGGGCTGAGTCAATATGCCAACATATTGGTGGACAAAGCTACTCTGCAGCTGCAGAAGCACCAACATGGTTACAAATGCTTGGCTCAGGTGTGTTCACTATGGTGTGGACAGCATTTGGCGCATTTTTAATCGCTTTTTTTCTTGGATCGTTACTTGGCGTTTCTCGTACCTTACCTAACAAATGGTTAGCGGGTGTGGGTAATGTCTATGTAGAGATATTTCGAAACGTACCATTAATTGTACAGTTGTTCTTTTGGGCATTCATTTTCCCAGAATTTTTACCACATAGTATCAGTAGTGGTAGTGGTGAATTAGTTGCTGGTGGTTGGTGGAAGGGTTTACTGAATACGCATCCTGCTGCAATAGGTGTGTTTGCTTTAGGTCTGTACACAGCAGCACGTGTATCTGAACATATTCGTGCAGGTATTTTAACAGTATCTCGTGGTCAAAAATTTGCAGCTTCCGCAATGGGTTTTACCACAGCACAAAGTTATCGTTACGTAGTGTTACCCGTTGCCTACCGCATGGTTTGGCCAACAGTAACATCAGAAGCAATGAACGTGTTTAAGAACTCGGCGGTGTTATATGCATTAAGTGTATTGAACTTTTTTGCTTATACAAAAACCATGAGAGAAGAAACATCTCAAGATATTGTTATTTTGATTTTATCTACACCTGTTTATTTGGTTGTAACGTATTCAATCAAATATTTAATGGTTTGGATTGAGAAAAAAATGGCTGTACCTGGTCTAGGTTCGGGAGGTAAATAAGCATGGATTTTAGTTTACTACAACATGCAGAAGTATCTCAGGCACTTTTAAAAGGCTTACAGTTTACGCTGACAGTCACAGTTTTATCGATGATTGGTGGTATTTTAATTGGTACCCCACTCGCAATGATGCGTTTATCAAACAATAAGTTTGCTAGTAATTTTTCGAAAGTGTATGTAGATTGTTTTCGTGGTATTCCACTAATTCAAGTTATTTTTATTTTTTATTTTTTACTCCCAAAAGTTTTTGAATTCCAAACAGATACTTATTATGGTCCGCTGTTTTCAAGTGTAGTTACATTTGCAATCTTTGAAGCGGCGTTTTTCTCTGAAATTGTTCGTTCAGGAATACAATCTATTTCTAAAGGACAAGTTTCAGCAGGCTATGCGATTGGTTTTACCTATAGCCAATCCATGCGCTACGTTGTGTTACCACAGGCTTTTCGTAACATGCTTCCTGTGCTACTCACACAAACTATTATTTTATTTCAAGATGTTTCTTTGGTCTATGTTATTAGTGCACCTGACTTTTTAGGTAATGCCGATACACTCGCCAATACTTATGGCCCAGAAACTAAAGCAACATTTTATGCAGTAGTTGCGATCGTTTATTTTGCTATTTCTTTCTTCTTGTCTCGTTTAGTGAAACGTTTACAAGAAAAAATAGCCATCATACGTTAGTAGGGAAATTAAATATGCCAATGATTGACATCCAACATATCTCTAAATGGTATGGTGACTTCCGAGTATTGACAGATTGTTCAACCTCAATTGAAAAAGGTGATGTGGTTGTTGTATGTGGTCCATCGGGATCGGGAAAATCAACACTCATTAAAACTGTTAATGCACTTGAGCCATTTCAAAAAGGCAATATTATTGTTAATGGTGTATCGCTAAAAGATCCTAAAACCAATTTGGCACAATTTAGATCACATGTGGGTATGGTGTTTCAACATTTTGAGCTATTTCCTCACATGACTGTGATGGAAAACCTAACTATTGCTCAAGTGAAAGTATTGGGCCGTAACTTAGCAGACTCTCAAAAGAAAGCACTACAGTACCTAGAACGTGTTGGTATGATCACCCATAAAGATAAATTTCCAGGTCAGCTCTCTGGTGGTCAACAACAACGTATTGCGATTGCACGTGGTTTATGTATGGACCCAGTTTGTATGTTGTTTGATGAGCCAACATCTGCGCTTGACCCTGAAATGGTTGGTGAAGTTCTAGACGTTATGGTTCAACTTGCAAATGAAGGTATGACCATGATGTGTGTAACTCACGAAATGGGCTTTGCTAAGAAAGTATCTAACCGTTTGATTTTTATGGATGCAGGTGAGATTTTAGAAGACTGCTCTACAAAAGATTTCTTTGAAAATATTGACGAACGTCATGAACGTGCTCGTATTTTCTTGGATAAAATTCAAGCGGTACATTAAGTTCTTAACGAGCTTGAACCTCTTGAAAAAAATGCCGATATGCCTCCACCTTTTTTTCTAAAGCTAAAGGATATGCTCTAGAACTAGAGGGTAAACGATATAAGCCAAATGATCTATCTTGAATAGTAACTTGGCTTGATTGACCAATTTTAGGTATGGCTGTATCGGGGAAATGCAACATCATCGCCTGTGTTGCTTTCTCCCCAGTTGTCATGATTGTATGGCAATTGGGGATTTTTTTGAGTAATTTTAAGAGATTGGTTGGTTCTACAATATTTAAATGTAAGTCTGATGCATTTTGTTTGGTGCGAATGACTTTGTATGCTGTATCAAAAATACCAATATAATTTTTTTCTAAAAAGCGTGTGATACGGTCTAAATTAAATTGTTTATGCTGTAGATCTAAAAAATAATCTTTATCTTTAAAAAAAATAACCCCCATAATTCGCCACATATCATTTTGATAATTTGGATAATAAAAATTCATTTTCCATTTGTTTTGAGGCGGTGGAAAACTACCTAGCATTAGTATTTTCGTACCAGCCGGTAGAAATGGCTCTAGAGGATGCGTTTCAATATTCTGCATATTTTTCCTGTTAAAATTTAAATGAGTACACTGAATATTTTACTTTGGATGAAATCGATTAGGGATAAATACAGCTTCATGATATGGTGAAAGCTGTTTTCATGGTGTCGAGTAAATTTTATTATGTATGAATATAACTATAGAACAGGCTGGGGTGAAGCTAAATATGACTTTAGTACAGAGTTAAATAAAGAAGTCGAAGCTTTGGGCGAGCCGACGACTCAAGAGCAAGCAATTGAACAGTTAGGTTATATTTGTGATCAAAGTTTGTTTTTTAATCCTGAAAACTCACCTAAATATATTACTGTATTGATTGCAAAAGATGTAAGAACTGATTTATATCAATATATTGTAATTTTTGCTTTATATACAGACAGTGTAGAGTATTTTGGTGTGACTGATACACCAAGCCTAATAGAGCTTTTAGGTAAGCTTGTGCCATTGGTACAGTACTAATAATGGTATAGTGTGAAACACACATGGCTCGATAACAAGAATCTTTTGAGTGATTGAATCTTAATTATCTGCCATGTATTTGTTATAATTCATAAAAATAACCTTGAAGCACTAGAGTATATTTTCATTGAGTTGAAAGAATTAGCTATATCTTGTTTATCAGTTAATGATATGGTTATTAAAAATCTAATTTTAACCATTATGAATGTGAATTTTGAACCGCCTGTTAGGGCCACAGTAATATTCATTATAAATAAAAATGTGATTAAATTTTTACTCATTTGAATTGGTAGCGTTGAATAGGTTGGGTGTTATGACATCAGATGCTCATCATACAATTTTGGTTCGTTTAACCGTAGTAGAAGATTGGATGATTTTGAAAAATATTCGTCTACGATCTTTGTTAGATAGTCCAAGTGCTTTTGCAACAACGTATACAACTGCTCAACAATATACTAAGTTAGAGTGGTGTAATCGAGCATCATCTAAAAACCAACATCAATATGCTTTAGCAATGTATGACAAAGTACCGATAGGTATGATTGGATGGACTAAAAATACGCTACTTGAGTTTGAGATTATCGCAATGTGGGTTGATCCAATGTTTCGCGGAAAAGGGGTTGCCGACCAGCTTATGGTATTTATGAAAAAATTGGCGAAATATAATGGGTATCATCAGGCGGTATTAAACGTTTCTAAAAGTAATATGATTGCAAAACAGTTTTACTTGAGACATGGCTTTATTCTGATGACTGAAACAGAGGATTTGCCTATAGAAATAGATAATGAAACTCAAAAAATGGTGTGTACTTTATTATTTTAAGTAGGTGCATATAGTTTTATAGTATAAACCGTATAGCAAAATGGCAGTAGGCCAAAAGTGTTATACGGTTTTTTGTCTGAGTAAAGATTAAAATATAAACTCAATGAATACTAGGTCGTCTTATTTGCTATAAACGCGTCAAATCCATTTTTTCTGAGCTCACATGCTGGGCAAGCATTACAACCGTATCCCCATGGGTATAAATGTGTGCGGTCACCATTGTAGCAAGTATGTGTTTCTGTAATTACGTAATCTACAGCACTTTGACTGCCTAGAGACTGGGTCATAGCCCAAGTTTCACATTTATCAATCCACATGAGTGGTGTGTGAATTACTAACTTTTTATCTAGTCCTAGACTGAGAGCAACTTGAAGTGCTTTCATCGTATTGTCTCTGCAGTCTGGATAACCAGAAAAGTCTGTTTCACATACGCCTGTGACAATATGTTCAATGTCATGCTTATAAGCCACAGTACTTGCAACATTTAAGAAAATTAAGTTACGACCAGGTACAAATGTATTTGGGTACTTTTCAGTTTGTTCAATATTGACTTCGTGAGTAAGAGACGTTGTATTAACTTGCGATAAGAAATCTAAATTAAAAATATGATCTAATTTTAATTTGTTTTTCCATGTTGGTTTTAGAGATTCTATAGATTGTAAAATTTGGCTACGGCATTGCATTTCAACATGGTGTTTTTGTCCATACTCAAAACCCACCGTATACACTTCATCAAAATTCTCAAGTGCCCACATTAAACATGTGGTTGAATCTTGCCCTCCAGAAAACAAAACTAATGCTCTATTCATACTTAATCGCCTAATTTTAGTATATAAATGGGTAGTTTGAATGCTATGTTGTATGTAACAGGCATACAAAAACAGTGCCTAATATGCACAATATGTATTGAAACAAATAGATTGGTAGCAAAATAGTATATCTTTGACCGTATGTAAAACAAATATTGAGCTTTTGAGCTCTTAGTTGATTGAATAAAAATTTAGCTACGATTAGTAACATATAAGTGCTAGGCATTTATATGTTTTTATGGGATGATGGCTATATACATATATAAAGCGAAGTAAAAACGCTTTATCACAGTTTTGTCCAAATTTGGACTGCCATGCGTCGTTTATACGAACGTGGTTTTTTATTGAAAAATAGAAATAGGGCTGATTTAGCCCTATTTTTTGTTTTTGGGGTTTAATCGGCGAGCTTAAGTTGTACACGTGTAGTTACTGCACACATCAGCTCATAGCCTAAAGTGCCTGAAGCCGCTGCTACTTCATCGATGGGCAGTATTGTGCCATATTGAGATTTCCCCCAAAGTACTACTTCAGCGCCAATTTCCGCATTGGTTTGTGTTAAATCAACCGCTAACATGTCCATGCTTACTCGGCCAATGAGCACTGTGCGTTCGCCATTGACTAAGATAGGCGTACCCGTTGGTGAAATACGTTGATAACCATCTGCATAACCACAAGCAACAATACCGATTTTCATAGGTTGCTTGGCAATAAATTTCGATCCATAACCAACACTTTCATTTGTATCAATGTGTTGTACGGCAATAATTTCACTACGTAAACTCATTGTTGGTTCTAGCCCCCAATCTGTGGCAGTATGGGTAGGGTAGTCGGGTGAGCTGCCATAGAGTGCAATACCTGCTCGTACAAAATCTGAAGGGATATTGTGGTGGCGTAACATGGCTGCACTATTGCTGACGGATTGTTTTCCTGGCAAATCACTGATTGTACGTTGAAAGTTTTGATATTGCTCGTCAGTGCCATTTTTTCCAAAACGGTCACCATCTGCATCTGAAAAGTGCATCATGTGATGCAGTTTTTCTACACAATTGAGTTGTTTTAACGTGTGCCAAGCGGACGAGTAAGCTGTAGGTTTAAAACCTAAGCGATTCATACCGCTGTTCATTTTTAGAAATACTTCAAATTTTGCTTCACCTTGATAAGATTTTAACCATTCAATTTGATGAAAGCCATGGATTGCAAAGCTCAAATGATATTGTACGCATATGTTTAAATCTGCCTCTTGGAATAGACCCTCTAGCAATAAAATTTGACCTTGGTGCCCTAATGTTCTTAAGCGTACAGCTTCGTTTAAATCGAGTAAGGCAAAACCATCTGCATCTTTAAAGCAATCATATACATTGTCAATATCATGACCATAGGCATTGGCTTTGACAACTGTGAGTAATCTTTGTGTATTGCCTGTATGTTTTCGTGCAATAGCAAGATTATTTTTCAATGCACTTTTATGAATAATGGCCTGAATAGGGCGTGGCATTTTCAACTTCCTGTATAATAAGTACGAGCTTACATGTAACGCTGTAAAGATAAGCCATCAGTGCTAATGTCTGGCGTTTGATTGAGCACCAAATCACTGATGAGTTTTCCTGAGCCACAAGCCATGGTCCAACCGAGTGTGCCGTGCCCTGTATTTAAAAACAAGTTATTGTACCGTGTTGCACCAATAATTGGCGTACTGTCAGGCGTCATTGGGCGTAGACCTGTCCAAAAAGTAGCTTCAGTGGTGTTGCCACCCGGAAATAAATCATTGGTAACCATTTCTAAAGTAGCTCGGCGTTTTTGTTTGAGGCTTAAATCAAAACCACTCAGCTCTGCCATACCGCCAACACGAATACGATCATCAAAACGTGTGATGGCAATTTTATAACTTTCATCAAGTACTGTTGATTCTGGTGCTCGTGTTGCATTTGTAATTGGAACGGTTAGTGAATAGCCTTTAACAGGATAAACAGGAATATCTAGATTTAATGGTTTTAAAAAGTCACGGCTATAGCTACCAAAAGCTAATACATAGCGGTCGGCAGTGTGTACAACACCATCGACTAGAACACCTTTAATTTCATTACCTTCAATAACCAACTGTTGTACATTTTGATTAAATTTGAACTCAACACCTTGTTGCTCGGCAAGTTTGGCTAAAGCATTGGTAAACATATGGCAATCGCCGGTTTCATCATTGGGTAAGTGTAACCCACCCACCAATTTATCTTTTGCAAAGCTTAAAGCGGGTTCTACATGTTCTAAATCATTGCTGTAAAGGAGTTGATGGGGCACACCACATTGTTTGAGTACAGCAATATCACGTTGCACGGCTTCAAGTTGAGATTCTTTACGAAAGACTTGTAGTGTCCCTTTTGAGCGGTGTTCATAGGCAATATTTGTATCACTGCGTAATTCACGTAAGCAATCACGGCTATATTCAGCCACACGAGTCATACGCTCTTTATTAATTGCATAGCTTTTAGGGTTACAATTTTTGAGCATTTGTGCCATCCACTGCAATTGCCATGCACTACCATCGAGGCTGATTGCAAGTGGTGCATGTTGTTGAAACATCCACTTCATCGCTTTGATTGGAATACCGGGCGCAGCCCACGGAGTTGAATATCCCGGAGAAATTTGGCCTGCATTGGCAAAACTGGTTTCTTTTGCAGGATTGGGTTGTCTATCAAAGACCGTCACTTGTGCACCACTTTTTGATAAATAGTAAGCACTGGTTGTACCAATTACACCGCTACCAAGAACAATCACGTGCATGAGGATTTCCTGCAAAATTTATAAGTGAATTTACCTAGTATATTGCTATTTTAAGAGTGAATTTTGCTATTTTTAATGCTTTAATAGTCAATATTCAATATATTTTCACGTCAAACTAGGTAAAATGAGTAAAAATGCGTAAGTTAGATCGAATTGATTATCAAATTTTAGATATACTGCAAAAACAAGGTCGTATTGCGATTAGTGAGTTGGCATTACAAGTTAATTTATCTACGACACCTTGTTCTGAACGTGTGAAACGGTTAGAGCGAGAAGGTGTGATTACAGGTTATCATGCTCGGCTTAATCCTGCTTATGTAGATCGTAATCTATTGGTTTTTTTGGAAATAAAACTTTCTGCTAAATCTGGGGATGTGTTTGATCATGTGGCTAGAAACTTATCTGATATTCCAGAAGTGCTAGAGTGTCATTTAATTTCAGGGGAATTTGATTATTTGGTCAAAGCTCGACTAAAGGAAATGGGTGTTTACCGTAGACTTTTAGCAGATATTTTAAAAAAATTGCCCGCATCGGCGTCATCACATAGTTATATTGTCATGGAAGAAATTAAAGAAACTTTGTATTTAGATTTAAAGCAATCTTAGCTAATTTCTGATTTATTTTACCTTGAAGTGAGAGGGATGTGATCATATTCGAGTGCTACAAGTGAAGATCTATGAGTTTATGATTATATTTATTTAAAAGAAAAACAGTCTGATGGTTAGATTGCAAAAGTATCTAAAAAATAACATACAGTAAATCAATGGATGTTATTTACATTTGATTGCGTATTTAAAGATACAAACCTCTTTAAGTCATATTAAAAATGTAATGTTGCATAATTATTGCGAATGAAATAGATCATATGGACAGTAATAATGCATGGAGGTAGCCTATTTGGGTCACAGGCTATTTAAAGAAATGTAATCTGTTGATTTATTTATTCATCTTTTTATGTAAGATTAAAGCATACTAAATATTTGGGAGTGGGATGATGATGCAACGTAAGATTGCTTTTATTGGTGGTGGAAATATGGCCGCTGCGATTATTTCTGGGCTGATTGCATCAGGCTATGAAAAAAGTTTAATTACAGTATCTGCACCGAGTGAAGCAACACGCACACGCTTTAGCGATCAAATTGGTGTCTTAGCAACGGCAGATAATGTAGATGCCGCGTCTAAAGCAGATGTTGTGGTACTTGCGGTAAAACCGCAGCTAATGAGAGAAGTCTGTGAAGGTTTAAAAGGTATTTCAAATATAGATCAAAAGCTATTTTTAACGATTGCAGCTGGAACAGCTGTACAACTGTACCGAGATATTTTAAGTCCAAATTTAAAAATTATTCGTATTATGCCTAATACACCGTCACTCGTGGGTGAGGGTGTCAGTGGTTTATTTGCAGATGATGCAATCACTGTACAAGATAAATCATTTACAACAGATTTAATGTCTGCTGTTGGGAAAGTGGTTTGGGTTGATAAGGAAAGTGAAATTAACCATGTAATTGCCATTGCAGGGAGTGCGCCCGGATACCTATTTTTATTTTTAGAGGCTATGCAAGATAAAGCAATGGCTTTGGGTTTTGATTCAGCTCAAGCCCGTGAGCTGATTTTACAAACAGCGAAAGGTGTTGTTGCTTTAGCACAACACGAGCAAGATTTAGGCTTTAATCAGCTAAGAGCGAATGTAACCTCAAAAGGAGGTACAACTTTTGAAGCGCTGAACGTTTTTGATAAAAATGGTTTAAAAGCAACTGTAGATGAAGCCATGCAAGCCGCGATTGATCGTGCTCAAAGCATGGAAACAGAGTTTTCAAAAGCAAAGAAATCATAAAAATTTTATATGTAGTATTTTCTCAAAATGAGACATCATTTACGATGTCTCATTTTGAAATAGGTAGTGCTACAATCATCAAATCTGGTGAAAATTACGTTTAGATAACGTATAGGTCATCGTTCAATGTGTGTATAATAAAATGTAATATTAATAAAGATTGGTCACATGGTTATCATGTGCCAGTAATCATAGCCATGAAAATCTTTCCATCTTCTGAATATCATCAAATTATAAAATATACTGGGTATTGGTTGTGTGCATCTATTGCAATCGGACTAATTTCTGGCTTAGCTTCAACACTTATTTTTAGTTGTTTTGATATTGCCAATAAAGTCCGTGCTCTGTATCCAGCTTTAATTTATTTTTTGCCTTTCGTTGGACTATTTATTGGTTATCTGTTTTATCGCTTTGGTACGCCTATTGAAAAAGGCACCCATTTGTTGATTGACGAAATTCACGAGCCTAAATCATTTATTCCAAAACGAATGAGCCCACTTATTTTCTTTAGTGCGATTTTGACGCAGTTGTTTGGTGGGTCTGCAGGTAGAGAAGCGCCTGCTGTACAACTGTCAGGAGCACTTACAGACCATATTGCACAAGTATTACGAGTATCAAGAGATCATCGTAAGATTTTTCTTATGGCAAGTATTGGCTCTGGTTTTGCAGGTATTTTTGGCTTGCCTCTAGCAGGAGCTATGTATGGACTAGAAATTACAGCATTGGGTAATTTGCGTTACTCTGCCGTTTTTCCTTGTTTTATTTCCTCTTTAATTGCAGCAAAAATTCCAGAGGCTTTTGATATTGTACACCCCCACGTATTTTATGTGGTCAGTAGCTATCCTGACATTAATTTAAAAATACTTTTAAGTTTAATTGTTGCAGGCTTGATTTTTGGAGTCGCTGCACGGTTATTTATTGCGTCAATTCATTATGCAAGTGTAGGCTTCAAAAAAGTGATTCCATTTATGCCATTTAGAGCAATGGTTGGTGGTATTGTTTTAATGTTACTTACTCTCTGGGTGGGTTCACAAGAGTTTAATGGTTTGGGTGTAAATAAAGTGATTGCAGCTTTTTATGTACCTTTACCTGTAACAGATTTCTTGAATAAAACCTTATTTACTGCATTAACATTGGGGTCTGGCTTTAAAGGTGGAGAAATTACACCATTATTTTTTGTTGGTGCAACACTTGGTAATGCACTCGGTGGCTTCTTACCTTTGCCATTGTCATTATTGGCGGCGATGGGTTTGGTTGGTATATTTTCAGGTGCAAGTAAAGCCCCAATCACCTCTTTAATTTTGGCCGTAGAATTATTTGGTACATCAAGTATTGTTTATGCAACGATCATTTGTTTACTTGCATATTTATTTTCAGGAAACTGTGGGTTATATCGTACACAGAAACCCACAGCGGATGATTAGCTTTTTAATGAATACGGGTGCGTTTTTCTACTTTTAGCGCAATTAAAAAAATAATTAATCCACCTAAAGTTAAGACAATCGCAATCCAAATGGGCGATAGCCAACCTAAGTTTTTGTTCAGGGCCCAACCACCTAAAAATGCTCCAAGTGCGTTTGCAAAGTTAAGTGCTGAATGGTTGAGTGTTGCTGCTAAAGATTGAGCATTTCCGGCCACATCCATTAAACGTGTTTGGAGTGTAGTCGCAAGGCCCATCACACTAATACCAATTAAAAATAGTGCCAATACAGCGGTATATATGTTGCCCATCATCATTAATGCAATACAAAATGATAAAGTAGAACAAATTAAAATACCTATGGTTGTTTTGGTCAGATTCTTGTCTGCAAAATATCCGCTAACAAAGTTACTGCAAACCATACCGATGCCCCAAATGGCCAATACCACAGGAATAAGGTCATTTCTCAGGTGGGTATAATTGAGTAAAATGGGTGAAATATAGCTATAAACCGCAAATATGCCACCAAAACCAATTGCACCTACAGCAAGCGTAAGCCACATGTTTATATTTTTGAGACCACGTAGTTCTTCTAAAATGCTTTCATTGTCTTTAATCGCAATATTAGGTACGAAAAATAAAATAGCAGCAATCGTGATGAACGCTACAGTACCAGAAAAACCAAAGCCTGCTTGCCAACCGAAGTTTTGACCAATCCAAGTGGCTAAAGGCACACCAATCACGTTGGCAACAGTTAAACCCAGCATCATTCGTGCTACAGCTGTAGCACGACGTTTTGGCCCAGCCAGTTCTGCCGCCACTAAGGCAGCTATGCCAAAGTAGGCACCATGAGGTAAGCCTGCAACAAAACGAGAGAGCAAAATAATATCGTAACTGTGTACAAATGCTGTAGTAATGTTAGCAAGGCCATAAAATAACATTAGTGCAATAAGGAATTTCTTTTTTGGAATTCTTGCACCCAATATAGCAAAAACAGGTGCTCCAACAAGTACACCTAATGCATAGGCACTAATTAAATGGCCTGCGCTGGGTATAGAAATATTGAGGTTGCTTGCAATCTCTTGAAGTAATCCCATTGCTGCAAATTCAGTGGTACCAATGCAAAAGCCACCAATAGCGAGTGAAAGTAAAGCAAAAAATAAAGAGTGATTGGACTGATTTTGTGTATTCATATGATTATTTTAAAAAAATAGTTATTTCCATTCTACAAGAAAAAATAACCTGCTTTGAACTCTAGTGTGCTGTTATTCACATAAAGATAAAATAAAACATGGACTGTATCCGATTTGGTCTAGTGTTTATTGGTTTTATAAGCTTTACACTCATTTTTACATATGGCTATTTTTTATAGTGTATATGGTTAAATAAATCTATGAAGTTTACTGCTCCGATATGGCGAAAGTTATATGCGACAATAGGCATATCATTATGAAATATGTACAAGGTGATTAAAATTCATTATATTTATGATATAGTGAATTTTATTAAGTGAAATATAGTGACTATGTTAGAAATTCGTCATCTAAAAACATTATTGGCTTTAAGAGAGCATGGGTCACTCGTTGCTGCTGCTGGTGATTTATGTTTAACCCCATCTGCGATCTCACACCAATTGAAAGAGTTAGACCATTGGTATGGTGTTGAAGTGGTGAATCGCCGTAGTCGGCCGGTACAATTTTCTAGTGTTGGACAGCGTTTGCTTAAATTGGCTGATGACATTTTACCGCAAATTCATCTCACACACAGTGATATAACACGAATTATACATGGCCAAACTGGGCGTATTATTTTTGCCTCTGAGTGTCATAGCTGTTTTGATTGGTTAATGCCCTTATTGAATCAATATCGGCACCAGTATCCAGATGTAGATCTAGATTTTGCACCAGCATTTGAGTCTAATCCACATGAATTATTACAAAATGGTGAGTTTGATGTACTGATTACAGCAGATCCTATAGAGCTTAAAGGCATTGAATATTTTGCAATATTTGAGTACGAGTCTCGTTTAGTACTTTCAAATACACATGCTTTGGTTCGTGCTCAACAGATTGCTGTACAAGACTTGGCCAATGAAACATTAGTCACCTATCCTGTAGATAAACACCGTTTAGATATTATGTCACATTTATTTATCCCTGCAAAAATACAGCCGAAAAGTGTGCGTACGACAGATTTGACGCAAATGTTAATTCAATTGGTTGCAAGTGGGCGTGGTATAGCCGCATTACCTGATTGGGTAGTTAATGAGTACGAGCAAAAGGGTTGGGTCACTAGTCGACGTTTAACGTGTGTTTCACCGCAAGGATTACGCCGTACTTTATATGCAGGTTATCGTACAGAAGGTAAAGACAAAAGTTACTTTGAAGGCTTTTTAAAACAACTAGAAAAGTTTTCAAAAAAGCGTGTGCAATATTATTAAGCATTTAATAGCAAGAATAGCACTTAACACATGCCATATTTTTTTATATTCTAAAGCCACATTGGCGCTATTGTATTTTTTTTACTTCAACTTGCTTTAAATATTCGTCAAAGCGAATGAAGTGTTTCTTTTCAGTGCAATATACACGTGCGTGAGGTGGAGTGGGTTTGTCAAATTGTGCATAATGCGCCGCATAGTCAGTTGTATAGTTAACGCTTGGTGTAGTAATATGGGTTCTCATAATATCTGTTTTGACTAACATATCCCAAAGAATGCGGTCACCATAGAGTGATTGTGCCTTGGGTTTAAAAAGCCATAAACGTAGTAAAGAAAATACTTCCTTTCTAAAAAAATAGCAGTTCGTATCAACAAAATCTTTACCATTAGAGTGTGTGCATGTACCTAAGCGTTGTTGTGGTGCAATATATAATGTTCTAGCCACTGTAATAACAGGTGAATTACCGTAGTTTTCATAGGTCCAAACAATATTACTGATATGTTCATCATCGTACCAGTTGTCTGCATCTAAAAAGCAAATTGCATCAAAATCTAAAGCAGAGGCAATTGCAGCACCAACTCCCCTTGGAGTATCACCATAATCTGCAGTATTTGGTATAGTCATATGTTGGCACTCCCACGTATTAATTTCTTGGTGTGGGAAGCCATCTGCAATAAGAAAGTGTACGATATTATCTTGCTGTTTTAATACGCTGTTATGACAGCGTTTAATCATCTCGATACTTTCGCTAAAATATGGGGTAATGACAGCAATTTTCATATGATTAATCTTTAATGTTATACAGAAAGTATAAGGAGTTTTACCCATCTTAGGTGAAGCGTTGTTTAAAATGATAAGCGGTATACACCTTATTGTAGATGCGCTAAGACTGATATATAAACAAAGATAAAATGCCTGCTGCGATGAGTGGACCAACAGGTACGCCTTTTAAAAGTGCTACACCTGCAATGGTACCAATCAATAGCCCTGCAACAACATCTGGTTGTGCACTCATGAGGCGAACACCGCGTGCTCCAAGCCAAGCAACGATTAAACCAATCACAATGGCTAAAATTGATTTATAGCTGGCAAAAGATTTAAGAAGCGTTTCTCCTGCAATGGTACCGCTTGCAATTGGGGCTAAAACACCTATGGTAAGTATGGTGACACCTAAACTTAAAGCATGGTTTTGAATGAATGGAAAATATTGAGACAGCGGTGTAATACGCACAATAATTAAGATGACACTTGCAATGGTGACCGACGAATTTTGGCTCATCACACCACAGGCCAAGAGAATAAAAAGTGCGGTGAGATTGATATCAATAGAAGCCATATGCGAAATTAAGTCGTTGTTTTACGACATTGTAGCCTGTTTTATCTGTATTGCTGATATATAAGTCATAAAAAGTTCATAAAATCACAACCTTTTAGTAAACTGTAGTTTATACATGGTTTAGGTTAGTCAAATGCGTTTAGATAAATTGTTAATTTCCCAAGGTTTTGGCCCAAGAAAAGAATGCCAATTTTTAATTGAGCTTGGTGCTGTTTCTGTGCATGGTGAAGTCTGTAAAAGTATTAAACAGCATGTAGATCCTAAAGGACTTGAATATTCGGTGAATGATACGGTGTACCAGTACCGTGAAAATGTGTACTTGGCACTCAATAAACCACAAGGCTATGAGTGTTCACACCGACCAGACTATCATTTAAGTGTATTTGATTTAGTGCCTGAGTTACTTATTAACCGTGGCTTACAAGCAGTTGGACGCTTAGATCAAGATACAACAGGACTTATTTTATTTACAGATGATGGCAAGTGGTTGCATGGATTAACTCATCCGAAAAAACATATTGCAAAAAGATATTTAGTGACAACAAAAGACCCAATAGATGCCACACAGATTGAACAGTTAGCAGAAGGCGTTGCACTGCGTAATGAAATTGGTCTATATAAAGCCACAGATCTAGTACAGGTTGATGAGTACACTTTACAGCTCACGATTCATCAGGGTATTTATCATCAGGTAAAGCGTATGATTGCAGCAACAGGGAATGCAGTAGATACGTTGCATCGAAGTCAAATCGGGGAGTGGGTTTTGCCTGAAACTTTGGCAGAAGGCGAGTGGCAGTATTTAGAGGCCTCTGACTTATTAAAACTACAGCATCAATAAATATTTACGGATTATCTTTGTTGTTGAGTAGTGCTTGGAGCGTTTGTAAAAACTCATCATCATTCATGTTGTGTTGTTCGTAAGCAGTGTTGGTCTTTTTATTTTTGAGTGAGTCTAGGTTGATATTCTGATTTTCAATAGAAAATGGAATCGATTTAGTAATAACGACTTGCTTAAAAAAAAGACGCACGGCTTGCGCAGGCGTAATCCCCAATTGTTTGAATACGGCAAATGCTTGCTTTTTTTCTTGTGAGTCTAAACGCACTTGATAGACTTCAGTTTTTCTCATGACGCTAAGCCAATTCATTGTAAATTAATATGCATTTATTTTAGCTAAAATTTAAGCAATTACAATATCTATACGCACTATTTTGTCATTACATTGTTATGGCAATGTCAGGCTTTGGCGAGAAAAAAACTGCATATTTTGTTTTGTGATTGGATCTGTAAAGGCCAACATGTATGCAAGCAATTGCAAAGGCTGGCGAAAGTCGTGTTCTTCCTTGTGCGTGACGAGAGGATAAAACGGGTCATACAGAATTGGAATATCTAAAGCATTCAAATGTACACGCAGTTGATGCTGTTTACCTGAACTGGGTTTGAGTAGGTATTTTGCATAGTTTTGGTTATGCATGAGGCACTCAATCATTGTTTCACTATTTACGGGTAAGTGTGGGTCAATACACATGGTATAAAAGGGTTCTCCCTTTTTCATATGGCACTGAAATTGATATGGAAAAGATAATCTTGATGTATATTGTGCAATCGCATGGTAATGCTTGGTAACTTTACGATCTGCAAATAGTTGTTGGTATGCAGCACGGTTTGTTGGCTTTTTAGAAAACATGATTAAACCGGCTGTTTCACGATCTAGGCGATGAATGGGGCTTAAATCTTCAATACCAGTCTGTTGTTTTAAACGAACTAAAAGTGTTTGTTGTACATAACGCCCTGTAGGGCTGACTGTTAAAAAGTGCGGTTTGTCGACTACAAGAATATCGTTATTTTCAAAAATAATGTGGTGTGGAAACGGTACGTTTACTTCATGCGCTAAAAAACGATAATAAAAAATATGTTGCTGAGCTTGATATGGCGTGAATGTATTTATAGGCATTAAATATTGATCAAAGACCAAGCCATCATCACAGCGTTTTTGCCATTCACTTGCGTGAATATGTTGAAAATGTGCACATAAAAACTCAAAAATGGTCTTATAGTTGGTATGTGATGGCAGTACAACACAACTGGCACTGACGCCGTGTATCATGGGTGGTTTAAGGTCGTGAGCTGACATAAATGAGGTGCTATAGTGTAGGCAAATAAACGGTGAATAGTAGGTTTTCAAGTGTTGCAATGTTATCATGCTAAGGTATTTTTTTCTATGATTTAAGACTATGTTACACAGCCTCACTTTAGATGTTTTATCTATACAAGACACTCAGCGTTATGCAGATACGTTAGCCAGTTGTTTTACTGAAGGGGTCGTGTATTTAATTGGTGATTTAGGGGCGGGTAAAACCACCTTTACACGTTACTTTTTAGAGTCTTTTGGGCATGAAGGGGCGGTGAAAAGCCCGACATATACCATTGTTGAACCATATCATATTGATGGTCGTAATATCTTCCATTTCGACTTATATCGTTTAGATGATCCGTATGAGCTTGAACTCATGGGTATTCGTGATTATTTAGAAGAAGATCATGCTTTATTTTTATTTGAGTGGCCATCGAAAGGTGATGGTGAAATTCCAATGGCGGACATTACTTTACGCATTGAAAAAACAGAAGACGAGCAGGCCCGTAAATTTACCTTTGAAAGTGATTCTAAACGATTAATTGAGTTAATACAGGAACATCTGAATGCAAAACGCTAATCTACAGCGAATTGAAACGTTAGATGCGGCCTTAGCCAATCAAATTGCTGCAGGTGAGGTCATTGAACGCCCCTCATCTGTGGTGAAAGAGTTACTCGAAAATGCGATTGATGCAGGGGCAAACTCGCTCATTATTCGAGTGGCACAAGGTGGTAGCACACTCATTGAGATTATAGATAACGGTGTTGGTATTCATGCCGATGATCTAGCACTTGCTGTGATGCGTCATGCTACAAGTAAAATAAAAACGCCTGATGATTTGCATGCGATTGCCAGTTTAGGTTTTCGTGGGGAAGCTTTAGCGTCTATCGCTGCAGTTTCTCGTTTAAGCCTTACAAGTAGCCAAGATGACTCAGGTGTGGGCTATCAGCTTGAAATTAATGGTACTGCATTTAATCACCAACAGGTGAGAGCCTGTGCGTGTGATCGTGGTACACATATTCGTGTACAAGATTTATTTTTTAATGTCCCTGCACGGCGTAAATTTTTAAAAAAACCATCCACTGAGTTTATACATATAGAAGAGGTAGTACGCCGTTTAGCCCTGACGTATTTTGATGTGCGTTTTATGCTTGAGCATAATGATCAAATTAAGCTTAATTTACCCAAAGCAACCAGTGGCGCATTGCGATTACAGCGTGTACAGAAACTTTTAGGGAAGGCTTTTGCAGACAACGCATATTGGGTTGATGCAGAAATGACAGGAATACGTTTGAGTGGTTGGTTAGGTCACCCCTCAGATGCACGCCCTCAAGCCGATTTACAATATGTATATGTGAACGGTCGTATTGTGAAAGATAAAACCATTTCTCATGCACTACGTATGGCGTATGACGGTATTTTGCATGGACATCAGTATGCAGGGTATTTGTTGTTTTTAGAAGTTGAGCCAGACACTGTAGATGTTAATGTTCACCCGACAAAGCACGAAGTGCGCTTTTTAAATCAAAGAAGTGTGCATGAGTTTGTACGTCATACTGCAAAAGAGGTTTTGGCACAATTTCAAACCGCGATTGCTGATTTAAGCCAAGCTGTTAAAGCACCTATCGTGCATCAAACAATGATGCCCCAGCCTAGACTACAAGAGACGCTTGGTTTACATCAACAGCCAGTTAAACAAACACCTCTACAAGGCTCAATATCGCATGAAAGTAATGATGGATTAACAACAACATTCAATCAAGCGCAAGTTAAGTCTTCGGTAAACTATGGTCGGCCGACAAGTGTACCTTCTGGGCCACATTTTCAAAATGCTTTGCAGTCATATTTGGCGCCATTACGTGACGCTGAACAGATTGAAACAGCGCAAACTAAAGATGAACACCCTTTAGGTATCGCAATTGCTCAGTTACATGGTATTTATATTTTGGCACAAAATACCGAAGGCTTAATTATTGTAGATATGCATGCTGCACATGAGCGAATTGTTTTTGAACAAATGAAAGCGAGCTGGGACAATACCGAGTTTTGGGCATCGCAGCAGCTGTTAATTCCTAAAATAATTAGCCTAAGCGTATCTCAAATTGAAAAATTTGAACAACGTAAAGCACAATTTGAAAAATTCGGTTTAGAGCTTGATTTATATGGTCAACATGAACTGATTGTACGTGGTGTACCTGCAATTTTACATCAAGCAGATTTAACGCATTTGGTATCTGAATTACTCAATGACTTAGACCCAAATGACCAAGCTTTAGGCTTGCTGCAAAAACGAGATCAAATTTTAGCAGGCATGGCGTGTCATGGTGCGGTGCGTGCGCATCGGCAATTGAGTTTACCCGAAATGAATGCGTTATTACGTCAAATGGAACAGACGGCATTTGCAAGCCAGTGTAATCATGGCAGACCAACATGGCGTGCTTTTCCACTATCACAGTTAGATAAATTATTTGCTCGAGGAGAGTAGTGATTCATGAGCAATACCTTACCTGTCATTAATTTAATGGGACCAACTGCTAGTGGTAAAACTGCACTGGCTTGTGAGCTATATGAACAAGGTGGCTTTGAGTTGATTTCAGTAGACTCAGCTTTAGTATATAAAGATATGAATATTGGAACAGCAAAACCATCTGTAGAAGAGCAACAGCAGTATCCACATCACTTAATTGATTTAATTACGCCGTTAGAAGTCTATTCTGCGGCTGAGTTTGTTATAGATGCAAAACGTGTTATAGATCAAACGCACGCACAGGGTAAAGTACCTATTTTAGTGGGCGGTACAATGCTGTATTTTAAGGCATTGCTTGAGGGCTTATCTGACCATTTACCGAGTGCAGATCAGAGTGTACGTGATGAAATATTAAAGCAGGCAGAGCTGCATGGCTGGCAATCTGTACATGAAGAGTTGCAACGGGTTGATATTGATGCAGCTGAAAAGTTTTCTGTTTCAGATAAGCAAAGAATGATTCGTGCATTAGAGGTGTATCGTTTAACAGGGCGTTCAATTACACAAATACAAAGAGAACAACCTAAATCACTACCATATCATTACAATTTTCATAATTATGCTTTAGTCCCAGATCGGCTAAAATTACATCAGTCAATTGAGCAAAGACTCAATAAAATGTGGGATATCGGTTTTTTAAGTGAAGTAAAATATTTAACAAGTAAATATGATCTTACAGCCGAAACACCCTCCATGCGGGCAGTGGGTTATCGCCAAGCACTTGAGTTCTTACTCAATGAAGAACAAAAAGATGCAAATACTAAAAATATGGAGGACAAAGCACTCTTTGCAACCAGACAACTTGCGAAAAGACAATTCACTTGGTTACGTTCTTTAGGTGAAAAACATCGAATTGTAACGTTTTTATCTATAAAACAAGCACAAGAACACTTGCGAAACTGTTACAGATAACGCAAAATCTGCAAACTGTCTTTTTTATAAATTTTTAAAAAACTAAAGCCAGTTTTGCGCTAGTTTCATTTTTATTTTTTTGGAGTAAATAACATGTCTAAAGGCCAGACCTTACAAGATCCTTTCTTAAACTCTTTGCGCAAAGAGCGTATTCCAGTATCTATTTTCTTGGTAAATGGCATCAAGCTACAAGGCCACATTGAGTCATTTGACCAATACGTTGTACTTTTAAAGAATACTGTCAGCCAAATGGTTTATAAACACGCGATTTCTACAGTTGTACCAGCAAGAAACCCTCGTCCAGCAGGTGCTCCTGCAACTGGTACAACGCAAGGTGCAAACTTTAATCCGAACAGCCAAAGCAGTTTTGGTGGTGGTAGTAACCAAGGTGGTTTCGCTGGCGGTAACCAAGGTGGCTTCGGTGGTGGACATCAAGGCGGTTTTGGTGGTGGGCACCAAGGTGGCTTCGGTGGCGGTAACCAAGGTGGCTTCGGTGGCGGTAACCAAGGTGGCTTCGGTGGTGGTAACCAAGGTGGCTTCGGTGGTGGTTTTAACCAAGGCAACTTCAGCGCAGCACCTCAAAGCAATAACTTTGAAGCTGAGCAAAAATTTGAAGATAATCAAGACGAAGATAAAAACAACCGTTAATCGTTCTTGTGTAGGATTATTTTATAATCTGAAAACCCTAGTGTTTTAGAATGCTAGGGTATTTTTTTATGCCACAATGAGCTTAACTCGATTTGCCTTAAGCATTTGTGTGTATGCCGGTTCGGGTTGTTGGTCTGTAATCAAATAGTCGAAGTCTGTAATAGATGCAACAATTTTTACGCCTGTTTTTCTAAATTTATCAGAACTTAAAAGTAAAATTCGCGTGGTTGATGCCCGCATCATTGATTTTTTTACTTCTACTTTTTCTAAATCAAAATCGAGTACGTTGCCAGTAAGATCTAAACCCGATGCAGATACAATACTCATATCTGCGATGTAAGTTTTAATTTGACGGTAAGTTTCATCTCCTGTTACAGCACCATCACTACCACGAATAATGCCTCCCAAAACAATTACTGTGTGTTTATCTTGTTTTGCTAAAATAAGTGCAGCTGATAAATTGTGGGTAATGACTTGTTTGTTGCTGAGCTTATTCATTTCATAAGCAACTTGGTCACAGGTTGTGCCTGTATCTAAAAAAACACTTTCTATTGATTTTATTTTTTCTAGTAAATATTGAGCAATTTGGCTTTTTTCTTTCACCATATAAGATGATTTGAAGGTATGCCCTAAGCGTACATCATTGCTATGAATCAGACTCACACCACCATGAAAACGTTGTAGTAGGTTGTCATTGCATAGTTTTGTAATATCTCTACGAATGGTGGGTTGTGAGCATTCCAACTGTACTGCTAATTGCTCAATAGAGGTATAGCCATTTTTTTTAACAATTTCGAGTAGTTGGTGTTGTCTAATTTTAGACATAGTTTTCCTTAAAATGTCATAATGATCTTTTATGATCAAATTTAATCATACTTTATGAATTATATATGATCTTATGCATAAAATAATCTCAAATTTAAAATTTACAGTATGTACAGATAGCCATATCTTGTACTGTAATCAACGTTCTACACAGATTAGACTCATTTCATTACACAATCATTTAATAGATGCTTTAACACAATGCCATGATACAAAACAGTGTCTGATTTTATTAAAACAATATGCGCAATACTTACAGATTGCACCTGTTGGGGTGATTGGTCCTAAAGAGGCGTCTGAGCAAGAGTATATTTTTGCTGAAAAACTAGGTGAGTGTTTGGCTGATATTGGTTTGCCCGTGATTTGTGGTGGCCGTAATGGCGTGATGGAAGCCGTATGTAAAGGAGTATATCAAAAGGGGGGTACAAGTATTGGTTTAATTCCAACAGACCATATTTTTGATGCAAATAAGTATGTAAAACAAATTGTTACTACAAATATGGGGCCAACAAGAAACTCTTTGATCGCATTGTCTGCTTTTAGTTTAATTGCTGTTGGTGGTGGTATGGGCACATTAAGTGAAATAGCTTATGGCCTACATTACGGTAAGCCTGTGTTTGCAACATCGACTGCACCTGTTGTTCAAGGTGTGGTGGTGAGTGATAAGATTGATGAGATTTTGTCGGCAGTAGTTGCAGTATTATTAAATTTTTATGACCAATAATATATTTCATTGTTTTGTCATGTTTTAAAAATATGATCATAAACAATCATTTTAAATCTTTGTGATCATGAAAAAAGTCACCTATTTGTATTTAATCTATTTGTTATTGCCAATTATTTTATTAATAGTTGGCTCTTTTGGGCAAGGTTGGACAAATAGCTTACTCCCAACAGGTTTTACTACGCAGTGGTATCTCGAAATTTGGGAATCTACATCCTATAAACGTGCGCTAATCACCAGTTTAATTGTCTGTATCTGTGTATGTTTACTCAACTTTATCATGATTACACCGTTGGTTTATCAGCTACACATGAGTGAAAATAAGCGAATACAGCGTATTACACGTACTTTAGCTTTATTGCCAATTGCTGTACCTGAATTGATTTTAGCTTTTGGATTTATTTTAGTTTTTAGTCAAGAAGTAACGCCTTGGTTAGGTACAACGTGGTTACTTATACTTGGGCACTGGGCGATTACATTTCCATATTTTTATTTTACTGTGACTGCTGAAATTTCTCGTTCACCTTTGGTGTCTTTAGATCAGGTTGCGCAGTCATTTGGTGCAAATGGATTAACACGGTTCAGAACAATATTCCTACCGTTGGCATCAAAGTCAATTTTTTCAGGTTTAGTGACAGTTGCTGCAATTTCATTGGGTGAGTTCCAACTCAGCAACTTTATTGCAGGCTTTATGAACCGAACGTATCCAACTTTATTGCTACAAGCATTTTATGGTGCAACAGGTTTGGCCTGTGCGGCAACAGTCATTTTACTGTGTATGGCGACCAGTATGTCGTTATTGTCAAGTTGGCAGCCTTGGACTAAAAGAAAGGGTTTTTAATCTCATGATAGAGTTTCGTTCAGTATCTTTTACTTATCCGAACAGTGGCGCTGGTGTTGATAATATTTCTTTATCGGTTGCAACAGGCGAAATTGTTGCGGTATTGGGGCAAAGTGGTTGTGGTAAAACGACTTTACTTAAATTATTAGCGGGTTTTGAGCAGCCTAATACCGGTGAAATTTGGATTAACCATAAGAATCAGCATCATCTTTCATGTGCTGAGCGTAAATTGGGCATTGTTTTTCAAGATTATGCATTATTTCCACATTATACCGTGGCACAAAACATTGCCTACCCTTTAAAAATTAATCGTATAAAAGACATTCAAACCAAAGTTCAAGACATGATTGATTTGGTTGGCTTGGCGGGTATGGAAGAGAAGTATCCAAGTCAGTTGTCGGGTGGTCAAAAACAACGTGTTGCATTGGCACGGGCTTTAATTTTTGAACCACAAGCTTTGTTACTTGATGAGCCTTTATCTGCTTTAGATGCATCACTTAGAGAAGAGATGCGAACAGAGATTAAACGTATTCAAAAAGCACTTAATATTACGACATTTTTAATTACACATGATCAAGAAGAAGCCATGACTATGGCCGATCAAGTTGCTGTCATGGGTAAAGGGAAAATTCAACAGTCTGCATCACCGCAAGATATTTATCATCGACCAAACTCGTTAGCAGTTGCTCAGTTTGTGGGTAAAGCAAATGTATGGATTGGTACGGTACTTACGCAAGACACTGTGAAAACTGCGTTAGGAGTTTTAAGCATTACAGCAACATCTTTG
Source organism: Acinetobacter boissieri (assembly GCF_900096955.1). Classification (GTDB taxonomy): domain Bacteria; phylum Pseudomonadota; class Gammaproteobacteria; order Pseudomonadales; family Moraxellaceae; genus Acinetobacter; species Acinetobacter boissieri. The sequence continues at coordinate 288,667 of NZ_FMYL01000002.1, forward strand.
GCAGTGGGCTCAAAAGTCAATGTGATGGTTAGACCTGAAAAAATTATTATTAATCCATCTGTCAGTGAAGTAAATGTGATTGATATAAATAAAGTGGTCAGTTCTCAATTTTTAGGTGGTTTTAATGAGTATGTCGTTGAAAGTCAAGGTGAAGTAGTCAAAGTACATACGGCTTTTCCTTGTGATCAATTACAGCGTATTTCAATCCCTGCATATGCAATACATCTTATTATGGAAAATTCATTATGAAATCAACACTGTTAAATACAATGCTTGGTGCTGTACTGTTTATGTCAGCAGCATCTACTTTTGCAAATCCTTTGGAAGGGGGAGAGTTATACCCAAACGAACAGCAACAGTATGAGAAAGCCAAAAAAGAAGGCATGGTGGTGTCTTTTGATACTGGGCCAACTTGGGCAAATTGGAGTAGTTTATTTACTGATTTCAAAAAGCGCTATCCTGGCGTTGAAATTGTTTATAATGACTTAGGCTCAGCTGCAACTGTCGTGGCTTTGGAAAAATCAAAGCATCGCCCGCAGGCAGATACAGCATATTATTTTGGTGCATCTGCAATTGATGCAGCTAAGAAAAATTTAGTGGCCTCTTATAAACCTGTAAATTTTGATAAAGTTCCGCAAGTATTTAAAGAGGGCAATGGCCAATGGTTTACTGTTCATTCGCTAACGGTTGCAATTTTAGTCAACAAAAAACTCGTTAAAAATGTACCTGAGTCATGGGCCGATTTACAAAAACCTGAATATAAAAATAGTATTGTGTATCAAGACCCTCGTACGACAGGCCAAGGTCAAGTGGTCGTGCTGACTGCCAACTTGAGTCAGGGCGGTACAATGAAAAATATTAACCCAGGCGTTGAGTATTTTGGTAAATTGCAAAAATCGGGCAATATTTTACGTGTTGTAGGTACAACGCCATATGCACAGTTTTTAAAGGGCGAGATTCCAATTTGGATTGGTTATGAAAATGACGGTCTAAAAGCCATGAATAAAGATGGTATGGGTGATCACGTGGCTGTTGTGATTCCAAAAGAAGTATCTTTGGCCGCACCTTATGCGATGTCTTTAGTTAAAAATGCCCCGAACCCTGAGGCGGCAAAACTATGGGCCAACTACGTAATGTCATCAAAAGGGCAAGCGTTATTTGCTGAAGGTTTTGTTCGTCCTGTGGTTACAAGTACGCCATTACCTGAGAGTGTGAAAGATAAGCTTAAACCAGCTTCTCAAATTAAACCACTCGATTTAAATGCAGCGGCAGAGATTAAACCTGAGTTAGATAAGCGTTGGGCTTCTGCAGTCCTTTCACAATAAATTTAAGGAGACCATTGTGAGTTTTAAAAAAATATTTAATGGTTGGTTGGCAATTGTGCCTGTACTGGTGTGTTATTTGTTTTTTTTCATTGCTCCAGTGGTCTTTGTTTTTTATGAACCGTTGCAAGCACCTGTTGCAACGTTTAACCGAATGTTATCAGACAGCTATTTATTAAGTAGTATTACGGGCAGTATTGTGCTCTCAGTGATGGCTTCTTTTGCATCGCTTGTAGTTGCTTTGTTTATTTCATTTCATTTAAGCCGTTGTTCTGATACTACGAGACAGTTTTTTAGCATACTGATTTCTTTACCATTGGTCTTTAGTGGATTAATTGTGGCTTATGGCTTTATATTGGTCTTTGGTCGTGCAGGTTTTGTTACGCAGTTACTAGGCCAAGTGGGTTTTTCAGATCAGTATATTGGTAATATTATTTTTACCCCAATCGGTTTGGGCATGGCGTATTGTTATTACCTGATTCCAAGAGCAGTATTTATTTTATTGCCTGTATTTCAAAGCTTTGACTGGCGTCAGATTGATGTATCTAAAAGCTTTGGTGCAACGACATTACAAAGTTATCGTTTTATTTTGTTTCCTCAAGTATTACCTGCAATGATTACCTCTTTATGTGTGATGTGTTCTGTGGCTCTAGGGGCGTATGGCACAGCTTTAGCACTGTCAGGGACCCAACTGAATATTTTACCTTTAGTACTGTATAGTAAAATTTCAGATGGTGGCACGGACTTTCCGGTGGTGGGTATGTTGTCTATCGTTTTAATTGCGTTATGCTTAACATTTACATTTATTTCAGATTATTTAACACGTAAGTATGATTATAAATAATTCTTTGAATTGCAAAATTTAACTAACCTATTACTCCTAATATGATTTACATAATAATGTCGTTTTTCACCCCATATTTAAATATGAGGTGATTCAAGTTTTTTAATAAGGAAATTCAAAGAACATAGTCTGGTTTTGTTCAATGAAACCCATACGTTTATACAGTGTTTGGGCTGCTAGGTTGTCTAAGCCAGTTTCTAGTGCTAAATATTTAGCTTGGGTTATTTGGCCCCATTCAATGGCTTTTGTCATGAGATGTTCAGCAATACCTTGTCTACGGTGATCTTTATCTACATATAAGTCATTTAAAATCCAAGCTTTACTGATAGATACAGATGAAAATGTTGGATAAAGCTGAATAAAGCTGAATAAAGCCAACGACACAGTTTTCTTGGTTTTTTACAATAAAGATTTTTGAATCTTTTAAGCTAATTCTATCTTGTATAAATTGACGAGCTAAAGAGATATTAGAATCTTGATGATAAAATATTCTATAGGCATTAAAAGTTTCGGCCAATGAGTTAATATAGCTAAATATGAAAGCAATCATTACAGTAGATTTTAAATAAATCATGTGTGTCTAGCACTCTAAAATTATTACGAATCGCTTTAACTCGTGA